>NZ_JBVITX010000015.1:65366-223781 GCF_055597165.1 Streptomyces sp. NPDC039480
GGCAGGCCCCCTTCACCGTCAAGGACAAGACCTTCCCCCACCTCACCCCCCTGACCGTCCTCACCCGCAACGAGAACCACATGGAAGTCTTCGCGGTGAACGGGGACGGGCAGGGCCAAGCCTCCTGGTTCGACGGGCAGCACTGGCAGGACTGGTTCGACCTCCGCCCCCATACGCTTCCCCAAAGCGCGCCCCTGGCCGCGCTCTCGCGCAACGACAACCACATGGAGGTCTTCGCCGTCGACGCCTCCGGCCGCCTGGCCGCCACCTGGTTCTACGACGGCAGGTGGCACGACTGGTTCGACCTCCCGGCCGCCTACGTGGCGATCCCCGACGAGGAGATCATCTTCGGCGACAAGCGCACCTTCACCCTCGGACGGCCGCTCCAGCACGCCGCGACGGACGCCGACTTCCAGACGCTGGTGTGCACCGAGGCACAGGTCGTCTGCGGCAGCGACGGCACGTGGGAGTTCACCGCGCACCTGGACAACCAGGAGACCGAGTGCGACGTCTCCTTCGACCTCGAACTGCGGCTGCTGGGCACCTCCCAGCGGTTCGGCTTCGTCATCATCGGTGATCTCAGCGCCGCTGGTAACGGCTATGCCACCAGGGTGGGGCTGCGCATCAAGGGGGTTCCGCCCAGCCGCACCTTCCGGGACTCGGGGACGTACGACCTGCTCAAGGACCCCGGGTTCTGGCGCGAGGTGTTCAAATGCCCGGCAACGTTTCATCTGGTGCCGCCGGCCTGGCGGTTCTGGCCGGAGTTCCCCCAGATCGACGATCCCGAGTAGGCGTTCAGGGCGGGACGGGCCGGCCCCACGGTGTCTCCAGGGCCGTGCGCAGGGCACCGGCCAGCTCCTAGCCGATGCGTTCGGCGAGTTGTTCCTCCAGGCGGGCGATGGCCGCCCTGGCCTGGCGGTGGGCGCGCTCACCCTCGAAGGCGCGTCGGATCAGCCTCTGCCGGGCGGATGCGAGGTCCGGGTCCTGTTCGAGGATTCTGGCGGCGCCCAGGCCGTGCACGGCCTGGTGCGCGGTCTGGCGGGTGACGCCCATGCGCCGCGCCAGTTCGGAGACGGTGGTGCCCTTCGTAGCTGCCTTTGCACTCTGAACTGCGGCGTTCAGCCGCGCCCGTGACGCGAGGAGCCCGTGCCAGAGTCCGCATGGCCTCTCGCGCTGTGTACAAATGCCAGCCTCAGCAGCGCGGGGGACGGTTCGCGGCGGGCGGTGACGGACCTGGCGGCGCATAAGAGCGAGCGGCAGTTCGCGGCGAGGGCGCAGCGGATCGACAGGCTGGTCTGGCTGTGGGGGGGGGAAGTCACTCCTTTGCCTTGTTGGGTTCGCGTAGGGATGCCAAGTCGCCGCCCTACGCATGAGTTTGACGGTGCTCTGGCTGTGTCTTGATCTTGTCTCGCCCCCGGTGAAAGAGTGTTCCCGTATCTTGCACCTCGCACGTTACGCAGAGGAACATTTGTCATGAGCACTCTCGGGATCGTCGGCAAGTCATCCGTCGCCGTGGCACTGGCCTGCGCAGCCACGCTGTTGATGCCGGCCACACCGGCCGCCGCCTCGGACTGGGACCGGAACTGCTACAGCATCTCGGCCCCCTACAAGGGCATCAGCGAGATCATCGGCAAGGCCGGCAAGACCCGCAGCGGCTGCACGAATGCCACCATCTCCCTGCAGCGTCACCGCTGGTACGGCTGGGAGGAAATGGACTGGACCCCGCTTAAGAGCGGCACCCAGATGGCGTGGTGGACCTGCACGGGTTCCGGCACCTACACCTACAAGACCGTCGTGAGCGTCGACTACAACCTCGCCACCTACGAAAGCGCCGAACGCCGACTGACCTGCTAAGACACCACTTCATTCGGCCATCCGGCGGTGGCGCAGGAGGGTTGCTGCGATGGCGGATGAGTGTGCCTGGTTCACCCTCCGCCACCGCCGCGACCTGCACCGACTTGAGCAGAACACCGCGGCCGCCGTCATCTCACCGGCAACGGATCACCACACTCCCAGCAATACCGCCCCGCCAGCCCTACACCGCGGATCATCCAGCCATCCCTGCCGCACCACCAGAGTTCAAAGACAACTACTAAGGGGCGGGTCCGCCAGGTGGTCATGCGGGATGCCCCGCCCCGGCGCCTGAAGGCGGAGAGGCGTTGGTCAGCCGACGGGCTCGTACTCCACCCTCTCCTGCCCACACCCGGCAGCCAGCTTCCGCAGGGCCTGCCGCTCGGCCTTGTCGACGGCCAGGTTCCAGCGGAGCTTGGCCACCACCCAGTGGGTGGTGTAGTGCAGCGGGCGTCAGCGAGCGGCGGCTGCCATTGGGCCGGGTCCTGGTCGGACTTCGACCGGTCGCTCCGCGCCGTCACAGCGACCAGCGACCGTTCGTCACCGAGGTCGTTGGCGTAGGCCTTGCGACGCGCGGCGCTCCACGTGCCGGCGCCGGAGTCCCAGGCTTCGGCGAGCGGCACCATGTGGTCGATGTCCAGGCCACGGGGCTGGATAGTGGTCTGGCCGTCGTAGTAGGACAACCACTCCCCCACAGTGACCTTGCAGCCCGGGCCGATGGTCGGGGCGATGCGGGACTCGGCGATGAGGACCTCCTCGCGGGTGTCACACCCGTCACGGTCCTAGTCAGTCCAGTGCTGGAAGCGAGAGCGCTGGTAGCCCTCCCGCTTCTCCGCGGCCGCTGGCAGAGCGGCGACCGCCTGCTTCAGCGTCATCGGAAGCGCAACCAGATCAGCGTCGGCGGCCGCAGTCGCGCCGCGGCGAGGGGCAGGGCGAGCAAGGCTGCGGCCAGGGCCGCGCGCAAACAGGTAGCGACCACGGCCTGGTGATACCGGGGCCCGTCGGGCGCCCGAGGGCGGTACGCGTGGAGCGTCACCCGGGCGAGCGCAAAGGTCGTACCGGCGAACTGTCCCGGGCAATGCCGGACACAACCAGCACGTCGAACAGGAAAGCGAGCGGCCCGGCCTAAGATCCGTTTCCGTAGCAGATGTCACCGATGAGCTGATCAAATTGGAGCGTTCCACCGAGGAAGCACGCGCGAACCTAGCGGGTCTTACCGGCGAGGAGTATCAGGCGCAGTGGCGCAGCTGAGACGAGGCGGCAGCCGTCTCCCAGGCCGCCGTCACCACGCACGCCAAAGCCACCGGCCAGACACACCATGAGGTCGAGCAGGCCGTGAAGAAGGCCGTGCGGCACGCCGACGAGGACCCGGCCAAGCAGGCACCTCCAGCGGCCGCGGCCAGTGTGCTCGCTGTCGTGATGGTGATAGGACCCGCAGCGGCCGCTGCGGTGAGCGTGGGGTATCCGGGGGTGCAGACCTACAGTGCTCGCCGAGGCACCCTGCATCTCCCGCTCCGTTGTGAAGGATTGACGATGGTGGCTCTGCATTGCCGCAACCGGCATGTGGCGCGCGGTGAACGCCGACATCATGAGGGATATGGGTGAGCTGCAACCGCGGAGTGGGCCATCGGCAGATAACTCATCTGGGCCCGCAGCGGAAGACCTTCAGCTGTCGCTGAGCGCACGGCTGGGCGTCGTGGCGGTCGTCATCGGCATTCTTATCGCCTGCTATCCGCTGGTGGTGGGTGGGCCTGCATGGCTGCGGATCCCGGCGGGTGTCCTGATCTCGCTTGGCGTCGGCCTGCTGCACCGCGTCCTGGGTACGGACCGGGTGATCGCCTCTTTTGTAGCGATCGCCGTCTTCTATGTGCTGACGCGATGCGCTTTGTGGGGCGCTGAGAGCGTGTTGTCTGACTGGCAGGAGCGACGTCTTGGACCTGATAGTGCGCCCGAGGCCGTTGTTGCCATTGTGAGCCTTGGAACGATGATCAGTTTGCTCGCGAAGGCGATCCTCAGCGGGATAGCCGCGTTGGTGCAGTCGAAGGGAACGGCCGAGGCCGACAAGATGCGTGCACAGGCACAGTTGCGGTTGGCGGACGCGGAGTACCTGCGGGCGCAGAAGGGCCTGCCGTCTGGCAGTTCGACCATGGGCATAGAAGGAGGCGCCGTACCTGCTCCCGCCGGGCCGGAAGGGGCAGGAGCGGCTGACGTATAGGCGTCACACGACGAAGCCCTGGCCTAACTCCTCGGCCGGGGCTTCGCGGTGTCTCCGTGTCAAGTAGCTGCGCTGCAACCGTGGCTCTCTGAGCCTTGTCTCCACCTTCGTGACAGCCAACCGTCGGCCGCGACCGACCTCGGGTGATCAGGAACTGCGGCTGTGGAGGGTCGGCCGGGCCCTAACCGTCATCTTCGCTGCCGCGGTCCTGGTGGCCGGTGGCGTCTTCTACGGTCTGGTGTATCTGCTGGACTTCCAGGAGATCGACACCGCCCAGAAGCTCGACGCCAAGACGCTCTTTGACCTGGTGAAGCTCTCCTTCGGGGTGGTCGCCGGGGCTGGTGCGCTCGTCGCCCTGGTCGTCGCCTACCGCCGCCAGCGCGTCGACGAAGCCGGTGCCCACCGGGAAGCCACCCGGCTCCACACCGAGCGCTTCTCCCAGGCCGTCGACAAACTCGGCTCTGGCTCCCAGGCCGTCCGGCTCGGCGGCGTCCACGCCTTGGCTGGCCTCGCCGACGACGCACCAGACGACAGTCTGCGCCAGACCTGCATTGATGTTCTGTGCGCCTACTTACGGCTGCCCTTCTCCCCCGACCCCGGCGACCTGCTCGATCCCCTGCCCGACGGCACCTCACCTTCTGAAGAGCAGCGCGATGGCCATCAGGACAAGAAGGACCGGTATCACGCTTTCCGTGAGGTCCGGCATACGATCTTGCGCCTCATCGGAGACCACTACCGCCTCCCCAAGGGCACTCACCGCTCCTGGCAGGGCTGCAGCCTCGATCTCACCGGGGTCACCATCGATGGCGGCGTGGACTTCAGCGGCGCGACGTTCTCCGGTGGCATCGTGAACTTCGGCGGTTCGGTGTTTTCCGGCGGCAGCGTGAACTTCGGCGGTGCGACGTTCTCCGGCATCGTGCACCTTGACGGTGCGACGTTCTCCGGCAGCAGCGTGAACTTCGAAGGTGCGACATTCTCCGATGGCATCGTGAACTTCGGTGGCGCGACATTCTCCGACGGCATCGTGTACTTCGGCGGTGCGGTGTTCTCCGGCGGCAGGGTGTATTTCGGCAGCACGGTGTTCTCCGGTGGCATCGTGCACTTCGGCGGCGCAGTCTTCTCCGGCAGGAGCGTGAACTTCGAAGGCGCGACGTTCTGTGGCAGCAGCGTGAACTTCGAGGCAACGACTGGTCCTGTTCCGGTGGGGCTCCTGGTGGCAGTCGGTACCCCGGTGCCATCCGAGGTCCGGCTGCGCCCCGGCTGGCTCTCCTCCGGTCCATGAACTGAAGGAGTGAAAAGGCATCGGCGTCGACGACCAAGACGAGGCCGCCGACGCCGATGCCTCAGACGGGGTGCCATCGGCCGTGGCCTTAGCCGTTGTTGGGGTGGCCGGGGTGGATGTCGCCGTGGTGTACGCCGCCGGTGACGCCGTGCTGGGCCATCCCCGCGGGTGCGGGGATGGTCCCGCGGCAGACAACGCCGCGCGCCGTCTCGGTGAGTGCTCCCCGCACCGCAAGGATGATCGCCAGCCGTGACCGTGGTCCCCCGGCTGAGGGTCGTGCCCCCCCCCGCCCGCGAGGATGATCCCTTGCGCAGAAGGTGCCGCCGATGCCGCGCTCGTGCTCCCACATCCGCGGGGGTAGTCCCTCACGGTGCCGCTCCAAGACGGCCGTGGCGTCGTGCTCCCCACACCAGCGGGGATAGTCCCGTCCCCCGAGGCCCCTCGTCGTGCCTGCTCCCTGCACCCACGTGGATGACCCCGGAACGACTGGACCGGCCTGCGTCGGAACTGCGTGCTCCCCGCGCGTGTGGGGACAGCCCGGTACCGAGGCTCCCTAGAGTCGCCGCATGGGCGAAGAGCTTTGGTAATAGTTGGAGTTGTAGCCCTGGCCTGGGGCGAGTAGTTGAACTGGCGCTGGTCCCGAGTTCTCATTAGGAGCAGCGGGGCTCTTGTGGGGCTGTCGTCGTATTGGGTTATCGGGCCCCAAGCGAGATGACCGCGAGGTGCTGGTCGCGATCATCTTCGTAACCGCCTCGGGCCACACATGGAACCAACTGCCGTCCGGCTTCGGCCGTCTACATTAAGACCTTTCCACTCGCCGGTTTTGAAAGGACTTCGCGTAGTCGGCCATCAGCTGGGGGCGGAGAACTTGGAGTTGGATAGTTCCGGTTGGACTGTGGGAGATCACGGAGCCGCTGATCCCACCACCGAGGGTGCGACGACGGGGTGGCAGGACGCCTGGCACGCCTGATGAGACGCTGTTCGCGGCGATCATCTATGTCCTGGTCAGCCGCTGTTCCTGGAGGTCCTTGCCGCCGCGCTTCGGAATCTCGAAGTCCACCGCGCACCGCCGGTCCCTGATCTGGTCCGGAGCCGGTGGCCGGCTGCACCAGGCCGTGCCGCACCAGCTCGACGACGCCGGTCTCATCGACGTCACCCGTGTCGTCCTCGACACCGCTCACGTCCGGGCAAAAAAAAGGGGGGCGAACACACAGGGCCGAGCCCCATAGACCGGAGCAAGCCGGGTTCCAAGATGCACATCCTGTCGGACGCGAACGGACTGCCCCTCCTCGGAGGCATCTCGCCCGGCAACGTCCACGACAGCGAGGGGGCTGAAGCCCATGATCGAGGGCCACCAAACGCAACACGACCCCTACCGCAGCCGGCACTTCAAGACTCAGCGGCTGCATGCGGACAAGGCGTAAGACGTGCCCCACCTGCGGAGATGGCTGCGGGAAAGCGCATCGGCGTGCGCATCGCCCGGAAGGGACTCGAGTCCAGAGAACGATTAGGACACCGACGGTGGGGCATCGAGCGCACCCTGTCCTGACTGTCCGGCTACCACCGCCTCAGCCCCCGATACGAGCGCAACCCCCGCAACTCTGGCCTTTCTCGGCCTCGCCGCCGCCCTGTGCTGCAACAAACGGCTCGTCCGCCGCACCACGTAGGACACGGTCTTACGCCATCCATCCCGCACCAACGCCGCGATAATCGTGCGGCAGCAGCCGGACGCTGACCCTGTGTGCTCTGGGCCGACAGCGAACCCGCTCTCACCGGCGCGCTCTGCTGCGCCCTAGCACGAAGCCGCGGCGCGCGGACCGCACCCTATCGGCCCTCACTCACACCCTCACCCGCGTGGCCTCCCACCCGACATCGATCTGGGCCCCTGGAACACAAAACGACTCCCGCCGCTTTGTGTTCCAGGGGAGACCACTCTCAAGATCATTCTTGCCCGTTCGGACAAGAATGATCTTGAAGGGCCTTGGACATCAGGGATGCCGACGCGATCCGGATAGCGTTCACGAGGAAGCGCAGGTCGCGCCAAAGGCCCGACCAAAGACAGACGTTCAGGCCATGTCCGCGGCACGCCAGGCCATGCGGTTCGATCAGCGCCTAGTGGTCACGTCAGGCTACCGAGGTAGTCGCCCCCAGCCGCCCGACTGGGTGAGGAAACCCGCATTTGGCCCCGATCTTCGATGCGGGGGACCCATTCCTTTGCCCGCCGAAGCACCGTGTTCGAACCTGATTACTGCAGGAGCACACGCATCCGTCGCGCGATATCACTCGCCTTTGAGCGAACCTGATCATCGTCCAGCAGGTCAGGCATACCGGTACCAGCCGAGTCATAGTCATGTGCGACATAGAACAGAGCTGTCGCGGTTTCATACTGCTCGGCTGTCGGGTACCGGCCGCCATACTCTTTGTACAGGGGGAGACAAATGATGGAGAACTCTGAAGGAGAGATCCTCCCTTCAGACACAGCCTCCGCAAGCACCAAAAAAGGTTCCAACGTTGCCATTTACAGTTTCCCTTGCATGCTCAAGTACCAGAACTGGTCTGAATTCACGTTCGTTTTCCAGGCTCCGAGCATTTCGCCCGATTCCACGTCAACTGAGACATGGCGTCCCGAGTTGAGATCTACATAGTGTCGAGCCGGCGCTCCGCGATACGTACCCGCGATCTTGACGTTCTCCGGATCCTTGATGAAGTCCCCCAAGGCATTCACGAAGGCCTGCTTACTCGCTTTACTCTCCGCTGCGGTGATCCCGAAGTCGGCGGCATGCTTGAAATGATGAGGCACCCTGTTTGCATCGATCCATGCGGATCCGCACCCCGGCCCCGAGTTGTGCACCAATACTGGCGTCTCACCCGCAAGCACATAATACGTGTGGATACCTTCGACAGTGAGGTTGTAGGTGCGCTGGCGATCCCGGAACTGGCGAGCTGCCTTCACGGCGACGATCCGACCCGAGTCCGTGCGAAGAGTCATGCCAGGCTTGAGTTTTCCAGCCGCTACCCACGCCTCCCTATTGACCGACCAGAAGGGATGTTCGTGTGTAGCCGTTAGTTTCTTGACGCCACCGGGTGTTACCAGGGTGAGCTCGGTGAAGCGCTTGTCTTTGTCGGTGACGATGGTTGCGGTTACTTCGCGTTTGCCGGTCTTGCCAGTCTTTGGGTCAGTCGCCAGGACCTTGTCTCCGACTTTAATGTCCTCAATATCCTTGTTCTTTCCGTCGGCCATACGCACGCCCGTGCCAGCGAGGAAACACTTGTTGCAGTCGGAAAGAGTCGTCTTCCTTCCCTTGGCTGCCGCCTCTGTCCCATCCTCTGCCGCCTTAGCCGCCTTCTTGACGACCTTACTGACGGGCTTGAGTACCTTCAGCCACGGCAGATCCATTGCCGTGTTAAAGCAATTCACTGTGACTCCGGGACGCGTTCCGCAACTCTGCCATGACTGCACGTCAGGAAGGATGAATTCCTTCACGGCCTTCGCGGCGCCACCATTTGCGAAAAACTTCCTGAGATGAGGGAAGGGATCAAAGCGGTCCAACGGGTTACTGAAACCGGTTTGAGCCATGCGGCTGTTCCTGCCGGAACTGTAATAGACCGCGCTGCTTGCGCGCCCACTGCTGCGGTAGCCGCCACCGCTCGATGAGACCGAACGGTTGTATATGTTGATCGCGGTTCTGAAGACAGACCGGGCCCAACTAAAGACGTTGCCGAAGCTGAAGAGGCCGGTGGGGTCGCTGAACGTCACCGGGTTGCTGTTGCTGTAGGTGTAGCCGTTCATCTGCTGAGAGTCTGTCAGGTCCATGATGGGATCGACGGACAGGAAGCGGCCGATGGAGGGGTCGTACTCCCGGGCACCGAGGTGGGTAAGTCCCGTAGCGGCTGTGTCATCGGTGCCGCCGACGAAGCTCTTGGTACCTGGCCAGGACTTGGGTGCCTCTCCTCTGGAGCCGCCGAAGGGGAGGGTGCGGCGCTGGGTCAATTTCAGATCAGACGCTGTGATGGAGAGTTGGCCGGTTCCCTGGTGATCGGCGGTGGTGAAGGTGATGGTGCCGTTGTTTTCCTTGATGGCCTGGTGGCCGCCGCCGAGGGGCGTGTAGCGGGTGGCTTTGGTCTTGGTGGCGCCCTTGGGCAGGGTCACTTCCGTGTGGCCGAGGTAGAGGGTGGTCTCGGTCGGTGTGCGGCTGATCAGGCGGTTGCCGTCGGTGTCGTAGAGGTACTCGGTGACCTTGTCGTTGCCGCCCTCGACCGGCTCGCTGACCTTGGCGAGGTGGCCTTCGGCGTCCCAGGTGAGTGTCTGGGTGTCACCGCGCAGGGTGCGGGCGATTGTGTTGCCGGTGGGGTCGTAGTCGTAGGAGTCCTTGGTGGTGGTGCCGCTGGGCTGTTTTGTGGTGACAGAGTCCAGGGCGTGTGGCTGGGGGTCGCCGGGCTTGGGGTAGTCGTAGGTTCGTTCGGTGTTTTTGGTGCCGTCTCCGCCAACGTCGTGCAGCGTTTCGGTCAGCCGGTTGCCGGCCTTGTCGTAGGTGTAGGAGTGCCAGTACGGGGCCGGTCCACCGGTCTTGCCTGCAGCCGGAGCGGTAGCGCAGGTCTTGTCGTTCTGGGTCCAGGCTTCAGTCAGTCGCCGCAGGTAGTCGTAGGTGAAGCACTGGGTGTCGGTGCCGGTGCGGGAGACATCCGAGACGGAGAGGATGTTGCCCGCTTCGTCGTAGCGGTACGAGTTGTGCTGATCCACTCCGCTTTGGTCTTGGCGGTCGACCCGGGAGGTGGCCAGGCGCTGGGTTCCCTGTTCGTAGGTGTAGGTGACCTTGGTCTTCTTGCCGTTGGTGCTGCCGAATTCGTTCCAGTAGGGCTTGCCGGTGTGTGTGTAGCTGGTGTCGGCCTGGAAGCCATCACCCAGTACGGAGATGGGCCGCAGTGTCTGCTTCTCGTAGGTGGTGGAGTATCCGCCGGCGGGCAGGGAGCCCGCCTCCGAGTAACTCACGCCTTTGACCAAACCAGAGGGCAAATAGGTGGTGCCGCTCTGGTAGGTGCCGGCCAGTTCCTTCTCGCTGTCGGGGATGACCACAGCGGTCATGGTCGGCCGGTACTGCGAGTCGTATTTGGTGACCTTCGAGGTGTAGGCCTGCCCGTCCACGTAGCGGGTGGACTCGGCCAGCTGCCCCTTGGCCCCGTCGATGGTGTCGTAAACCCACTTGGCGCGCAGATCGCCCGTGGCGCCGTCCTTGCGCAGCTCGGTTCTACGGCCGAGGTTGTCGTAGATGCTGGCGAGCACGGTGCCGCGCTGGTCGGTGGTGGTGGTCAGTTGCCCGCGGTCGTCGTAGGTGGAGTCCGTGGTGCCCTTGTCAGGGTCGCTGGACTTCGTCTGGCGGCCCAGCTGGTCGTACTCGTAAGTCCAGTTGTTGCCCGCGGGATCGGTGACCTTCTTCAGCTTGCCGCTGGGGTAATAGCTGTAGGACGTGGTGTCGAAGGCCGCACTCTGGCTGCGGGTGTGGTGCTGGCGCAGCTCGGTTGTCTTGCCACGGGCGTTGGTGAGGGTGGTGGTAGCGGTGGCGCCGTCGGGCGGGATGACGGTTGTGCGGTCGCCGCGGTGGATGGTTCTGGTGGTGGCCAGGACCTTGCCGCCGTCGCCGGTGCCGGCGATCTGCCGCTCCTCGACGGGGCGTGCGAGTCCGTCGTAGGTGGTGTGGGTCTGGCTCTCCACGCTCCAGGCGTTGTCCGGCTCGAACAGGTCTCGTCCGGGGGCTTGCTTGGCCTCGAAGTAGGGGGCGAATGTCTTGCTGGGCAGGCCGCGTTCGTCGTAGAAGGTGTCGGTGAGGATGCGGCCGCCGTCGGGGCCGGGCATCTGGGTCTGGCGTTCGCGCAGGAATCCGTCGTAGATCGTGTAGGTGGCGACCTGGCCGCCTTCGTTGTTCAGCGTCTGGGTGCGGACGGCGACTTCCTTGCCCTCGTCCACGAAGTAGCTGAACTGGTAGCTGGGGGTCTGGCTCGTCTTGCGGTCGGCCAGCCAGACTTTCGCGGAACGGCCCAGCGCGTCGTACGTCATCTCGATGCGCTTGTCGTTCGTGTCGATCTTTGCGGCGGGCTGGCCGCGCAGAGGCTCCAGTTCGGTGACGGTGGTCTGTGCCGAGGCCGGGTCGGCTGCCTTGGTCGGCGGACTGGTCTCGGTGATCTTCGTGGCCATCCCGGTGGCCGGGCTGTAGGCCGTGGTGGTGGTTCGGCCGTCCTTGCGCACGTCCACGACCGGATCGCCGGTGCCGGCGACGGTGACGTTCGCCGACAGGTCGGTGGTGGTGAGTTTGCGGCCGTAGGCGTCGAAGGTGGCACGGCCTTCCAGGTAGGTGGCCTTGGTGCCGTCGTGCTTCTTCAGCGTCGCAGTTGCGGTGGCGTCACCCTTGGTGGGCGCGGCTCCGTAGGCGCCGCCGTCGTAGGCGGTGCGGACATCGGAGATGACGTCCTTGGCGCGGTCGGGGGTGTCGGCGCACTTGGTGGTGACGGTCTCTTCCCGGGAAGGCAGGGTGAGGATGTTGTCCTTGGTGTTGGTGGCGTAGGTGGTGCGGGTGCACTGGTTGTCGTCGGCCGTGCTGTTGTCACCGAAGTCGTCGACCTGGGTGACGCGCCCGGCCACGGTGTCGTGTTCCGTCGCGGTGGAGGTGATGCGCCAGTCCGCACCCGCCCCGTCGTCCAGGGAGGTCCAGGTCTTGGAGTGAGCGGTGCCGGTGAAGTTGGATGTCACCGTGCCCCAGTCGCGGCTCTTCTTTCCGGTCTCGTGGTGCCAGGGACGGTCAACCGTCTTGGCCAGGACCTTGCCGCCCGGGCCCGAGTAGGTGACGGTCTTGTAGGGGAAGCCTTGCGCCGACTCATGATCGGCGATCGGGTCTCCTTCTCCGTCACCCAGACTGACCGAAACGTTTTTCGTGCCGCCGGAGGGTTCCTTGCGGTCTTCGTCCATGCCCCGCAGGAAGTAGCTGTCCTCCTGTGACTTGAGTGCGTCGGCGCCGCCCTGTCCGCCGGTCTTGGTGCGAACGTGGCCGTAACCGCGCCACTGCGACCAGGTCTTGAACTTCTGCTTGGTCAGACCGTCGTCATCGTCGTAGTGCCAGGCCGCGTCGCCCAGGTACTCATACTTCTTCACCGCATCAGCCGCGCCGCCGGTGCGGTCGGTGGTTATCGTGGATGTGACGACGTACTTGTTGAACCAATGCTGGTCCGGGTCGTCGCTACCAGCGCCGCCGATGTACTGCGGGAAGCAGCGGGTGGTGTTCGACTGCGGGCTCGGCAGCGCGTCGAAGGCACACACCGGGGCTGAATAGTTCACGTTGACCTGGCCGCCGGACTCATCCGAGACACCGGACAGGCGGGCCTTGATGTACGGCGCGTAGCCGTCGCCGATCTTGTCCAGGCGGTTTTCCTTCTGGGTGTAGGCGAAGGTCGTCTTCGGCACAGTGACTGCGGGGTCGGCGGTGTGTCCTGTGCGCTGGACGGAGTTGAGCAGCAGCTGGTAGTCGACGTCCGCCTTACCCCATTCGTGGTCCAGCTTCCAGGAGTCGACCTTGCTGTAGGCGTCGCCGTTCAGGACCTGCGTGGTGACGCCGGTCAGGCGCTTGCGGGTGAAGAACGAGGGGGACAGGCGGCCCTTGTCGCAGTCCTCGCTTTCGCCGCAGTTCATGTCCCAGGGCGTGTCGTACCAGTAGAAGGCGTCCTTGCCGATGTCGCTGCAGTCGGTCTTGCTGTCGGGCAGGCAGCGCTCGGAGGTGGTGAAATCGACCTTGGCCAGGGGCTTCTTGCTGTAGAGCGAGGAGGACTTCAGCCCGTACTCGATGTGGTCCAGCACTCCGCCGCGCACGTAGCGGGTGTTGTCCTTGGCCTTGAGGTTGCGGCCGTAGGAGTTCTTCTCCTGGTCGTAGTAGTAGGCGATGGCGTTGCTGTGCGGGTCGACGACGTAGTCGAGGTTCCACCGCCATCCCTGCTGGCACCAAGAGTCGGCGAAGGTTTCCTTGTGGCACTCTTCGCCAGCGTTGTTGCCGAAGACCGGCGCCGTCCATGTGGAGTTGGTGGTGGCCGCGCCCTCCTTCCAGCCCGGCAGCCGGTTGTATCCGAAGTAGTAGCGGACGCCGTCGGGGTCGGTCAGGCGCCAGTACTCGCCGTTGTCGTCCCCGTTGCCGCGCCCGGTGGAGGACATGCGGACGATGAGGGTCCCGTCATCCTGCTTGAACCGGTACTCCTCATCCGTTTCCTTGTCCTTGTCGGCGTCACCGGGCAGGGGGACCAGTTCACCGCCCTTGCCGTTGAACGTGATGAAGGCATTGTCGTAGCCCCAGCACTGGTCCCCGGGCTTGTTGCCGTCTGAGCCCTTTTCCCCGTCGTCCGAGCAGGGCTTGTAGCGGCGCTCGATGTAGCCGGGCCACAGGTCGAAGCCGTCGCCGGCCCAGGAGGACTGGTTGTTGGTGTTGCCGGTGCGTCCGTCGATTGCTCCTGAGGAGTAGGACAGACCCACTTCCGGGGTCAGGTCGCCCGGAACCTTGGGCACTGGCATGTCGTACGACCACGTGAAGTCACCGGTGTTGAGGTTGGTGTCCCAGGTGGCGGAGGGAGACAGTGAGGTCGCTTTGTAATCGCCGCTGACGCTCTTCTCGTCTGCGACGGCAGCCAGAACTGTGGCTCCGCTCGCTCGCAGAGCCACCGAGTCCGCGGTCAGCGTCTTCTTCTCGGTGTTGTTGACTGTACGAACTGGTTCGGGCGTGCGGCACTGCTGTTTCTGTGGCGTCTTCAGCGCACATGCCGGCAGCTCGACCAGAGTGAGGCGGGAGCCGTATCCGCCGCCGAACGCCTCAGCGAAGCTGGAGTAGTCGACCAAG
Source organism: Streptomyces sp. NPDC039480 (assembly GCF_055597165.1). Taxonomy (NCBI): domain Bacteria; kingdom Bacillati; phylum Actinomycetota; class Actinomycetes; order Kitasatosporales; family Streptomycetaceae; genus Streptomyces; species Streptomyces sp. NPDC039480. The sequence continues at coordinate 79,579 of NZ_JBVITX010000015.1, forward strand.
GCGCGGACTTTGCCCTGCGCATCATTCTTGGCCTTACCGGTCTCGAGCGAGAAGAGCACGCCCCTCACGCCGGCTGCCTGTGTGGTCTTGCGGTCGACCACCCGTGCCGTGATGTCGCCCTGTGCTGCCTTGCCGGTGGCTGCGCCGGCGCCTTGGTGGCTGCGCTTGGCGGCGGCAGCCTTTGGGGCGCCCACCGCTAGCGGCAGGCCCTTGGCCTTGACGGGCTGTGCCTTGTTCGCGCGTACGCCGCCAGCGAGGTCGATCACGGCGGTGCCGGGCTTGGGCCAGGCCGCCTTGGGCGCACCCGTGGGTGTCTTGAGGCCCTTGGACTGCAGCCGTGGGCGGGCCGCCTTGGCGTCCTGGCCCTTGACTGGCTTCTCGGTTACCCCCGGGGCCGGGCGGTCTCCGTCATCCGCCGTGGCCAGCGGGGTGCCGGCGGCTTGCAGCAGGGTGCCCACCAGTGCAGTCGACACCGCTAGGGCCGCCCGTTGCCGCCAGGCGGCATGGTGGCGTGCTCTTCTTTTGCTGTTCATCCTCAACAATCAATCTTTAAGGGCAACGCACACCGCTGCACGGCATGGCATGGCCAGCTCAGTAAGAGAACAGGGTGAGGCCGGGGAGCAGGAGCAGGCCGCTCCCCGGCACTCGGTCAGCTGTCGCCGGGAATGTCGGTGGGGAGGCCGAAAAGGGAGCTGGCCATCTTCGTGATCTGTGCATCCGACAGGGCGCCCTGGATGGTCCATACGTCGTCGACCTGGCCGGCGAAGTACGTTCCCGTCGTGTCCCCCTTGGCCTTGCCGACCTGCAGGGATTTGGTGGCGGAGAACGCCAGGGCGTTGTCGGCCCACGCGATCAGGTCTTCGCAGGCGGCGTCGTCGGCATCCCCGTCTCCGTCCGCGTCACCGCAGGCGACTTCCTGCAGGTTGCCGTTGACGTAGAGGCGGATCTCCTTGGCGAAGCCGTCGTAGACCACCGCCAGGTGGTTCCACTGGGTGGCGGACTCGAACTCGGTACTTATCACCTTCGTCACTGTTGTGTCCGCGCTGTCACTGGCCGGAAGGATGAGTTCCCAGCGGCCGAGCCCCTCGGCAGGGTCCTTGGCGTCGGGCACGAAACGGACTTCGAAGGCACTGCGGGCGCTGCCCTCGGCGCTGAGCACGGCCATATCGTGCTCTGGTGCCGCGGCCGCCTGGGCCCAGGCGGTGACGGTGAAGCTGGACTTGGTGTCCACGGGCATCGTGGGCGTGGCCGCGTAGGCGGTGGTGCCGTTCAGCTCCAAGCCGTGAGCGTTGATCATGGACTCGCCGAGCTTCGCGCCTCCGTAGAGTTTCATCGGGCGCTTCTCCGCAGAGAGGTCCGGCGTGGTGGCAGGAGAGGAGCTGGAAGTGTCCTCAAAGTTCCAGCGGCCCTTGACCAGCGGCCGCTGCTTGAACATCTGACGGACTTCCTCGGCCGAGACAGGGCGGTCCAGCAGACGCACGTCGTCAATAGTTCCGGGGAAGTGGTTCTTGACCTCGCCGCTGTAGTTGCCGGCAGCGAGATACATGGACTGATCGGCATAGAACGCGCCGGCCAGCGGGATGGATCCGGCGCGGCTTCCGTTGACATAGAGGGTCAAGGTGTTGGCCACCGTGTCGTGCACGCCCACCAGGTGCGCCCACTCCCCCACGTACGCCTTGTCGTCTTCAGGCTGCATGGCGCGGATGGGCGTCGCATCGGCCGCGTCGGCGGAGTACTGGTTGACTGCCCACCGGTTGTAGGTGGAGGAGTAGTACAGCTCGAACCCGGGGCGTTCCTTGCCGGCCTGCGCGGCGATGATCGCCGCACCGTCGGGCTTCTTGTCGAGCTTGGCCCAGGCGGAGACGGTGAAGCTGCGCGAGGTGTTCACATGAGGGCCGCTGGACTGGCCGATCCTGGCGTAGCCGTCGGTGCCGTTGAACTCGGCTGCCTTGCCTGCCACGCCCGGCACGCCCGTGGTGACACCCCCCTTGTACTGGGCGGGGAGTACTCCGCCGTGGCCGGTGATCTCAGTGGCGTCGGCCGCCTCGTCCAGGTCGAAGACGGCTATCGCTGGCCGGCCCGGATCGCCGATGGTGTCCTTGTCGTGCAGCTTGTCGACCTCATCCTGAGCGAGGGGCTTGTCGAAGAGCTGCACTTCATCGATCGCGCCGGGGAAGAACGCGGAAGGGGCACCGCTGTAGGAGGCCGCTCCCAGTTGCAGCCCTCGGCGGGCTTCCCACGGCTTGTCATAGGCCATCTGGCCCACGAGCTTGCCGTCGACGAACAGCTCCAGCATGTCGCGCGCCGAGTCGTAAGAGCCGATCAGATGGGTCCACTTGCCAGCGGCCGCGCCGCCGGGTTTGTCCGCCATGGCACGGGCGATACCCGCATCCGCGGTGTCGGACTTGTACTGGTTGAAGGCCCAGCGGTCGTAGGTCTTGGAGTAGTAGAGCTCGAAGCCGGGGCTGTGGTTGCCCGGCTGGGTGGCGATGACCGCGGCTCCCTCAGGCATCTTCGACAGCTTCACCCAGGCCGATACCGCGAATCCGCGGCTGGTGTCGACCACCGGAAGGTCGGTGGAGGCATATCCGTCGACACCGTCGAAAGACACCGCCTTGCCCTGCACACCCGTCGTACCCGGCGTGGCGCCGCCGTGCAGTTGGGCGGTGCGCGGCGGGGTCGAGCCCTTGGCCTGGGAGGCGTCCGGAGCCTCATCCAGCTGCCAGGTGGCCCGCTCGGGCTGACCGGCCTTGACCCGGTACTGGTAGGTACGGATCTCGCTGCCGTTGCCGGCGGAGTCGAAGGCGCGGGCCGTAATGAAGTTCAGCCCCGGCTTGGCCGGCAGCACCTCGGCTATTTTGGCGGCACCACCGGACGTCGTGACCTTGTGCAACGGTGTGGGGTCACCGTTGATGCCGTACCAGTACGACGTCACATCACTGTCCGCCGCATCCAGCCCGAAGGAACCGTACTTGCCCACCCCGTCCCGCCAGGGGTCGTTCGGGTCCTCCGGATCAGACTCGGGGTAGTCGCCGGAGGAAACAGCGGGAGCCTTGGGGACCTTGGTGTCGTACACGAAGTAGCAGGCTGTCGGGCTGCCTGCGTAGGACCATGGTGAGTACTGCGCACCGTCGTGCACACGCGCGTACCAGTTGATCTCCTTGTTCACCGGGATCGTCGAGGGCAGCTTGATAGCGAAGACGGATCCTGAATTCTTGGCCGTCGTACGGCTCGGCTTCCAGCTGCCACCGCTCCACTTGGCCTGGAACTGCACGGAAACGTCGTCGCCGTCCGGATCCTTCACATCGACGGCGTAGATGTTGCCGAGCGTGCGCACGCGCGCGGCCTTATCCGAGCTCTTGCACGTGCCGCCGTAGGCCATCGTGAGCTGGGAGGCCTTGAGCTGTGTGGGCGCACGGTTGTACTTCACACGCAGGAAGGCCTTGTCCGAGAACCGTTTCCACCCGTAGGCGTCGGACTCGCTGGCTGCCTGCAGGCCGAACGTCATTGTCTTGTCCCGGGCATCGGCGGCATCCTGCAAAGCTGTCTTCACCGAGAACTCGGCGTCCTTCGCCGCGCACCCGCTGTAGCCGTAGGCAAATGACTTCGAGGACAGCTTCTTCTTCCAGAAACCCGACGCGTTCTGCGAGTTCCAGGTCGTGGAATCGGAGATGTCCTTGGTCTCCCAGAGCTCCACGGCGCGGTCCGAGCAGGAGGCCGACCATGTGTTGCGCACCACGAACTCGGCGGACAGGATCGACTTGCCGGCGAACTTGGAGACGGGGATGCGGTAGAAGAGGCGCTTGGTGTCGTTCGGCTGGCAATAGGCCCAGTTGCAGTAGCCCATGCCCGCGTCGTGTTCACCGTTGAACTTCCACTGCGCTGAGCCAGCCCAGTGCTTGGACGCCATCGTCCACGCCGTCGCCCGTGGTGAATACCACTGCGGGTCGATGAACACTGGGTAGGTGGTGTCCTTGCCCTTCAAAACGTCAGTGTCTGGCGTCAGTACCAGTTCCTGACCGCTGGCGGGAACATCCACCTCAACGGGGCCGAGCTTCCCGGACTCGCCCGCCGACGGCTCCTCACCTGCCACCGGGCCGTCCTGGCTCGCTGCCGCACCCCTTGAAGACTTGGCCTTGGCGGCCGGTGCGGCATTCGAGCCCGGGCTGGAGTCCCACATCATCGGCTTGGGTGCCTCGAAGACCGCACCCTTAGCGCCCTCGTCGATGGCCTGGAGCCCACCCTGAGCGGTCTCTTCGACCTCAACACCGTCGGCAGCCAACTTCAACCGCAACTGGGCCAGCTGCGGACTTTCCGCCGCCTTGGCCGACTTGACGACCAGAAGCTGCGTAAAGCCGTCCTCCTGCGCTCCCATGCGGAGATCCACTCCGGGCAGTACATCGCCATAAGTAGCCGTCGCACCCTCAACCTGCGGTTCAGGAAGCTTGTCCGGCCAGGACAGCGCCAGCTCACGACCGGCCTTCGTCATGCGTACCAGCGGCGCATCACCGCCCCCGGAGAACTCAAGGCCAGTTGTCGTCACCTTCGGAGCGAGGGCACCGTCAGCGGACTTCACAAGATCGGTGTCGACCGGCTCCCATTTTCCATCTTTGCGGGCGCGGATCGGCCTGAGGTACTCACGTGCTTCGAGCTTCCCCTCAGGAGTGGCGTACACGTCACTCGACTCACCGCGCTGGGAAAGCACCTCCACCGGCTCCCCCGTGCGCTTGGCCTCGGCCAGGGCAGCGTCGACACCATCCTGCCCCGCAGAAGGAGCATCACCCTCAGACTTCGCCGTTGCCGGTGCGGGGGCTGAGGCCTCAGCTGCAGGCGAGAACGGCACCAACGCGGCGACCACTGCCGCACCCAGCAAGCTCGCCAGAACTCCGGTCCCCCCGCGCGAACGCGCGTGTCTCCACATAACCCACTCCGGCCCGTTACGAAAAATGAGAATTCCCTTTACAGAGAATCGAGCCGTGACTGTATGCATCCGCCATGTAACTCACCAGAAGACCAGTCGCCACGAAACGGACAAACAGCCGACTGTGAATGTGACGTTACTCACGGTTGCGCCACAGCGGGCGGCAATTCGATAACTATCCGCAGGATTTGGAGAGCACTCCCGACCGCAGGCGCCCTGCGGCATGCTCCGCGACCGAGCGTGAGCGCGTACCGATGTGCCCAACCCTGCATCAACGATCCTGCAAGGGGCGCCGCCCGCAAGCCGGTTCTTCACCGGGCTCTCGGCAAACATGCTGGCAAGGCACCACTGAAAGGCATCTTGGCAAGCGCCCCCATCTCTTACAGCGCCTGAAGCTGGCAAAAGGTGACACAGGGAACCGTCACCAAGCCCTCTCAGGCCCTTCCTGATGAGGCGTGGCAACCCTGCCGTCTGGTGCTGTGACCGCGTAAGGTCCCCAACGTGGCGGTCGGATGGACCTGCTGTCTGTTCCGATCGCTGGAGCCGCCGAGGCTGAGCCTGTCTGTGTGCACAAACTGCCCGACCAGGCGGCGACTGCAGCGATCGGGCGCTAGCGCAGCACGTCTGACACCGGTGAAGCCCTCTCTGGATTGGGTATCTAGGGCTAGTCGGTGGCCGGAGCAGGTGATGTCCGCTTCGCGAGCGTGCCACTGTCACTGGCTGAGTGGTGGTCACCGGTGTGTCGTATGGCGGCGCAGGACGGTGCGGAGGATGGGAGTTACGGCCGGGGCCTGTCGGGCCGAGCGCCGGTGCGGAACTCGGGGTCGTGTGCGTGTTCTGTTGAGCGGGCGTCGAGGCGGGTCTGGAGCTGAGCGAGGACGCTGGCCCGCTCGGCGGGCCCGTAGGTGAGCCGCTTTCCGGTCGTCGCGTCGAAGGCCACCACTTCGCTGTGGGGCGCGGAGCACACCAAGGCCCGTTCGATGGCAGGCAGGCCGAGGCGGATGGCGTCGCAGGTACCGAAGCGGCTCAGGATGAGGAGGTCCTGGGTGACCTGCTCCCAGTCGCCGACGGACGGCCAGCCTGCGCCGCCGTCGAGTTCGTGGGTGAGGGTGGCCAGAGGCACGATCTCCCTGGGGGCGCGGCTGCCGTTGTTGAGTATGCGGTGGATCCGGTCGCCGTCGGGCTGGCGTACCCGGCTGTGGAGCAAGGCGGCGGCCTCCACGATGGTTGTGTTGATCTCGGGCAGGCCACGGGGCGGGAAGTAGGGCTGGTGGGCGAACAGCAGGTGTGGCGCGTTCTGCGGGCTCGGAAGTTTGCCGGGACGGGTGGTCATGGTGGGGCTCCCTATTTGATATCGGCTATCCGGCGTGGGTAAGGCGAGGCCCGAAGTGGGCCGCTGGACGAGCTGCGTTGACCGAGCCAGTGGTAGGGGTGCGTCACCGCTGCCAGCGCAGTTGGTGCGTTCGGTAGTCAGGTGGTGCAGAGGGTGCACTGGCCGCCATCGTCGGGACGTGCGTCGTGGGGTAGGGCCGCTGCAGGAGATTCAAAAGGCGCCGAATGGGGCGGTGGCTCTGCTGCGCGGTGCGTAACGAGGCCGAGCGGAGGTCAACGCACGGCGCTGGGCTGGCGGCGGAATACTCCCAGGCCGTTGGGAGGGCTGGTTCATGCCGTGAGTCAATCCGGCAGCCTTGACCAGTTCACCGGCCAGTGGGCCCCGGCCACGATCACAACGGCATCACGACAGACGGTGTCGGTGGTCGGCCCCGACCATTCCTGGGCCGGCAGCGGACGGGCGGTGGCAACAATGATGCGTAGTGCGAAGGGGGGCCGGTACGCAGTCGCCGATGCCTCCTGCGGCGGCCGAACGTAGGTCTTTCGGGCCGGCTGGCCGTGGGGTGAGGCGCACCGTTGGCGCTGGCGCTCGGTCAGTCGGGCCTCTGCGGCGCGTGATGGGAGAGGGCGACCACGACGGCCCATAGCCCCGACCACCATGGGGATGGGCCTCGGCCACCGCTGGTCACAGCGATGTTCAGGGCGCGCCAGGACCTGACCTTCCGTAGCCGGAGCGCGGGCAGGGCCCCGTCCCGCCACCAGTGCGGTGCTCGGCCTGGTGCACACGACGCTGGGCTGCCGAAGCGGTGCACTGTGCACAGGCTCCGGGCGCGAGTGCGTGCCCTCTGCAGGAGTGCGTCCTTGGTCCCCCTTCTGCGCCTGTTCGATCCCGCAGGCGGGGCTGCGGCGCTCGTGCATCGAGACTGTGCTTGCGTGCGGTGGTAGCTGCTCCCACGGGCCGCCCGCGTATTCGTGACCGGTTCGAGGCTGTGGTCGGGGCGGTGTGGTCGGCAAAACGGTCGGGCCGGGCCGGTTCTCTCAGGGGCATCAATCCGCCTGCCCTTCCTGGGAGTTCACGCATGTTTCGTCCCAAGCAATTACCCGATGCCGGGAGACCGCCGGTGGCCGCCGGGGTGGCGCTGACCCAGATGCGGCGACGTGTGCAGTGGGGCCGCGCGGGCGTCTGGGCGGCGCTTGCGGCCGGGCCGCTGGCGCTGGCCCTCGCGGCGTTGCAGCCGTCCACGACGGTCGCGGCGGCGTCGGGGGCGGCCGCGCAGCGTCCTGCGCAGCCTACGGCCGTGGCCGATCCGGCGGGATACGTGGCGGAGTTCGTCGATGCCTGGCTGCGCAGCAGTGAGGATGCGGGCAGTGCGGCCGGGCGCCGGGCGCAGTCAATGGCCCCCGGTGTCCCGCTGCCTTCCCTGGAGGAGGATGCGCAGGCGCCGCGCCGGGTGACGCCGGTGCGCAGTGTGCCGCGCGGGGAGGGGCAGTGGTCGGTGACGGTGGCGGCGCAGTATGCGGATGCGGTGCGCTATTTCGCGGTGCCGGCGCTCGTCTCAGAGAGTGGTGATTCCTTCGCGGTGATGGCCGCACCGGCGCTGGTGGCCGCTCCTGCCTTGCACCGGGTGCCTGTCTCCGCGTATCGGGTCACCGTCCCCGAGGGCCCGTTGACGCAGGCCGCGAAGGAGTTCTTGTTGGCGTACTTGGCCGGGCGGGGTGAGGTCGGCCGGTATCTGGCGCCCGGGGCGGAGGTGGCTGCGCTCTCCCCTGCGGCGGTGAAGGACGTTGAGGTAGAAGAAGTGGCCGCGCGTGAGGAGACGGCCGCTGGCGGCCGGGTGCCGCGGGACGGGACGCGGGTGCATGTCCTGGTCCAGGTCGAGGCGGAGGGTGCGGCAGGACGGTGGCCGCTGTCCTACGAGCTCACGTTCGCTGCGCGCGGCGGCCGGTGGGAGATCGCCGCGTTGTCCTCCGGGTCGGGCGGTGAGCGCTGATGGACGGCGTCCACCGTGTGGTTGTCGCGGGCAGGTTGGCTGACCTGGGTGATTCCTGGATTGGGACGGCGAAGGACTTGGGCGCGGCCGGTCTGCAGGCGGCGCTGGTCATCATCGTCCTGGTGATCATGTTGCAGCGCTTCAGCCTCAAGGCGGGGATTGGCGCTTTGATCCTCATGGTGATCGCGCTGGGCTTGTACAACTCACGCGACCAGCTGGCGGATATGTTCGAGGACGAGGTGAAGAACCCGGCCAAGAGCGCCCCCTTTGTTGCACCTGCGTGGCGTGAGGGCGGGCCGGTGAGCAGGCAGGGGCCGGTGTGAGCGCGGCGGCCGCCGCGCGCCGGGCGCGTTTTTACACCTCTGCGCGGCGCTATCCGTGGGTGATGGGCAAGATCGGCGATTGGCGTCTGCCGCTGGGGCCTTACAACTCGGCACAGATCGCGCTGGCCACCGTGGGCGGCTTCGTTCTGGTGAAGTCGGTTGGGGTGTGGGGCGGGTTCGGGCCGCTGTCGGTGGTGCCGGTGGTCGCCTGGATTGTGGGGATCTGGTTGTTGCGGCGCCCGAAGATCGGTGGGCGTACACCGGTCGCGGCCGCCTTGGGCCTGGTGGCGTTGGCGGTTTCGCCCGCCGGCGGCCGCATAGGCCGCCGGGCCGCACGGGATCAGCCCGCACGGCGCCTGGGCGGCGGCTTCACCATCGAAGGCCTTCCCCCAGCCGACCACACGCCGCGCCCGGTACCCGCGCGCCGGCCGGGCAGCCCCAGTCGGCCGGATGCCCGGGCCGGTGGGCAGCAGCCCGTCGACGTCGGCAGAGGGTCGTCGTCGGCATCCGCAGCCCCGGCGTCGCCGGTGCGCGCCGTGCTGAGGCGAGCCCACCTGCACGCCCAGAACTCGGCCAGGACCAGGGAGGGTTGATGCGTGTTCCCATCCGGCACATCGCCGGACATCTGCTGTGGTCCGCCCACGGACACGTGTGGGCCATCTACCGTCTGCATCCCGGCCCCGACAGCCAGGGACGTGGTCAAGAGAGCGTGCCGGGCACCTATGTACCGTCCGCGGTCCGCAACGAACTACTCGAGAAGACGACAGCGCTGGTGCGTTCGCTGTCCGGCGCACCGCGATTGTTCGGGCTGTGCGCTCAGGTCGATGCGAGTGAGGTCGCCTGGCGCATGGTCGACGGGATCGCTGAGGCCGGGGGGTCTTTGCCACCTGAGGCGTACCTGTGGATCGAGCACCTGGAGGCGGCGCTGGATCTGCTGGAGGACCAGGAGATGCACCAGCGCTCTTGGTGGCTGGCCGTTCCGCTTCAGAGCGGCCGCCAGAATCTGCAGGCGGCGACAGCGCTGTGGGCGGAGGTCTGCGACGCGCTCGGGCTGCGGGCCGCGCCCATCTCGCGCGCCGAGGTGAGGGCGTTCCGGGAACAAGCCGTGCAGGTGCAGGCCCAGTTGGCGGGTAGTGCTGCCTTTCGTCCGGCGCGGCCCGCGGAGATCGTGTGGATGATCCAGCATGCGGTGCACCGGGGCCTGGCCGAGCCGCTGCTCGGCCAGGCGGCGGCGAGCGAGCTGTATGGCGGGCAGGTGCGCGGCGGGGTGTTGCGCTCTCCCAGCTATGCCGACCTGGGGCAGGTCCGCCTCGAAGAGGGCGGCACCGACCGCGCCGAGCAGCCCGCCCCCGAGCCGCCGGGAGCGCGGGCGGCGCGAGGCCGCATGCCGTGGTGGAAGGAGCAGTCACCGTCGCCGCTGCGGCGTCGGTGGCTGCAGGTGGAGAGCGCCTCCGGTACCGGGTATCAGGCGCATCTGGTGCTGGCCGAGTGCCCGCCCGTGGTCAGTGAGGAAGCGGCGGATCTGTTTACGCAGCTCGAGGTCCTCGATTTTCCCGTCGATTTCACCGTCGATCTCACGCTGGTGCCGGCGGAGACGGCCCGCGCCCAGGTGCAGCGCAAGAAGAACGAGCTGGTGGACCAGGCCGACCAGTACGAGGTGCGGCCCACCGGGATGCCCGCCTCGCTGCCACAAGCCGCCGGTGATCTCGGGGAGCTTGATGGCCGGCTGTCTGGCAACAGCGTCGAGGTGGAGGTGCAGAGCATCACCGTTCTCACCGTGTGGGGGCCGACTGCTCAGCTGTGTGATGCGCGGGCGCGGGCGCTGGAGAAGCTGCTGGCGGGCGCCGACTACCGGGCGGTGCGCCCGTGCGGGCTGCAGGTCGATCTGTTTGCCCTCGGGCTGCCCGGGGCGGTGCGGGCACCGCGGTTGCGGGAGTTCACCCAGCATCAGCTCAGTGAGGACTGGGCGTTGTCGGGGGCCTTCGCGCATAGTGAGGTCGGTGATCCGAGCGGCCTGCTGCTGGGGCTGGATCTGGACTGTGGCACGACCCGCCCGGTGTTGATCAATGTGGCGGATGCGCCGAAGCAGGATGCCTCTGCCTCCTTGGGGGTGGTGGGGGATCTCGGCGGCGGCAAGAGCGTGTTGCTGAAGTTGATCGCCGGGTCGCTGGTGGACCGGGGCAGTCGCGTCATTTGCATCGACCGGACACCGGTGCGGGAGTGGGCGCGTTTCGCCCAGGCGGCTGCGCCGGGCCGCTGCCAGATCATCGATGCCGCACAGGCCGCGCTGTCCATCGATCCGCTGCGGATGTTCCCGGGCGCCGAGGGCCGTCACTACGCCCTCAGCTACCTCACGCTGCAGCTGGGGGTGGGCCCCATGACCACCGCCGGTGAGGTGCTGCATCACGCCGTGGAGCAGGCCGCCAGCTCCGCTGCCTGCTCGATGAGCGCAGTGGTCGCCGTCCTGCGGGAGATGGCCGCAGGCCAGGCGGGCAAGCGGCAGGATGCGGCCGCCACGCTGGCCGGGCTGCTGCGCGTGGTGGAACAAAACCATCTGGCCCGCATGGTGTTCGATCCGACGCTGCCTCCCGTGCAGTTGGAGGGAAAGGGATCCTCGGACTTCATCGTGGTGTCGACGAGCGGGCTGAAGCTGCCGCCCAAGCAGGCGTTCGCCCATCCTGAGGTGCTCCATCAGCAGCCGCTGGAGGCGCTGATCGGCCGGGCGGTGCTCTATCTGATCGCCGCGATCGCCCGGCAGGCCGCCTTCGCCAGGCCCGAGCAGTTTTGTGCGGTCGCTCTTGATGAGCTGTACTGGCTCACCTCGTCCACCGAGGGCACCGCCCTCGTGCACGAGATCCTGCACGATGGCCGCAAGCACGGCGCCGGATTGCTGGCCGGCGCCCACGAGGCCGAGGAACTGGGCCCCGACCGGGGGCTGATGGCCTACCGGGCGCTGGCGCGCACCACCGATCGTGAACGGGCCCGCCGTGGCCTGGAGTTCGTGGGCCTGGACGGCCGTGACAGTGCGCTGGTGCGGCTGGTCACCTCCAACCTGTCCCCCGTCGGCCAGCGGGAGCGGGCCGGGGAACTGTTGCTGACCGGGCCGCGGCAGAACACCGGCCGCCTCAAGGTCGTCATCCCCTCGCTTGCGCGGATCGCCTCGGGGATCACCACCACGCCCGGCCAGGCACCCCCGGTGCCGGCGCCCGAGAGGGCCTCCTGATGATCAGCCGGGAATGGGACCAGGCCCGGCGGCGCCATGCCTGCCGCCGGGCCGCCGGAATCGCAGCTTGGGCTGGTCTGATGCTGGCCGCGCTCGTCATGGTTCTGCAGCTGCCGGCCGCCTGGGCGCTGCCGGACGGCCACGGGCCAGCCACCGGCCACCGCGCGTCCTCACAGCGCGCCGGCGTGTGCGTGCTGGTCGTCGGGCCGGCGCTGCGCCATGGCGCAGCCGCAGAGGGCCGGCCAGCGCAGACAGGGCCGCAGGAGCACGTTCCTGTGGTGCCGGGCCTGCCGCCGGCCGCAGCTGCGGCTGCGGCCGCGGCTGCGCTCGCACTGGTGGTCCTGCGCCGGTTAGGGAGAGGGGACCTCTCATGATCCGGTGGCGTCCGGGGCACGGCAGGCTGCGCTCGTTCACCTACGCCCTGCTGCTCGCGGTGGTGTTCCTGATCGTCAACGCCCAGGTCGCCTACGCCGCTGAGGGCGGCGGGGACATGCTGGCCCCGCTGAATGTGGACAGTTCCGAGGGTGTGCCGATCAACGGCTATGAGCTGTCCGCGCACGGCGGGTCGATCTTCTCCCTGAAGACCAACGCCTACGCGTTTTTGATGAACGGGCTGTTCACGCTGTTGCGTCTGCTGGTCGGGCTGGCCTGCTGGGCCATTGAGTTCGCTCTGCGCTTCCCACTGATCAAGGTGCTGGCTGAACCGGCGCAGCAGATTTCTGACACCTACAACGACATCGTCGTCGACACTCTTGGCCTCAAGGGGCTGCTGCTGGGCTGGGCGTTCATCTTCGGCGGGATCCTTCTGGTGCGGGGTAAGGCGGGCAAGGGGCTCGGGGAGATCGCCTTGACCCTGCTGATTGCCGCGTTCGCGGCATCGGCGTTCATCCGCCCGGACTACCTGCTGGGCCCCGACGGGCCGCTGGCCCAGAGCCAGCAGGCGGCCGGTGAGGTCGCCCAGGCCACCGTCGCCTCCCATGACTGGGGCGGAAAGCTGGCCAGCGGCAACGCGGGGCCGTGCGGGACGGGTCTGTGGGGGCAGGCGCTGGAGAAATGCCACCAGATCCAAGAGGAGCGGCCCTACTCCGCCTCCGAGGTGGCCAAGCCCATCCAGGATTCCCTGAGCAATGTTCTGGTCGTCAAGGGCTACATGCTCGTGCAGTACGGGCGGGTCCTGGACCCGGGCAAGAAGGCCGACCGGCAGGCGTATGCGCTGCACCTCAAATGGGTTTCCGGCGGCTACAAGCCCGGCAGCCGGGAGCATGCCGAGCAGGACCAAAAGGCTGATGACGCCTGCAGCGGCATCAAGGGGCCGGCCAAGAAGTACTGCAAGGCGGGCCATCTGAACAACCAGAGGCCGGATGCGGAGAAGGACCTGCCCAAGCTGACGTTGGGCAACCAGCTCCTGGAGGCGTCCAGCCCTGTCTTGAGCGAGCAGGATCAGCAGTTCGCCGCGTTTTTGGCGGAGTTGAAGAAGGCCGGGCCGGTGGGCAAGGCCTGCGCGCGCTACGCCCAGGAGCCCACTGGCTGGCGGGCGGCCGGCGTGCTGCTGCTGTTCCTCTCCGCGCTGCTGATCTGTGCGATCGCCCTGTCAGGAGCGTTCGTGCTGGTCGGGGTGCAGGCCGCGGATGCGGCGGCCGCCGCGGTCGGCGGTGTCGCGCTGGTGTGGGCGATGCTGCCGGGCCCCAACCGGCAGGCCGTGTGGAAGTGGCTGGCGCTTTTGGGCGTCTGCGTCGCCGCGATGTTCGCGGTGTGCATGTTCTTGCCCGCCTATGGCATCGGCATCGACATCATGCTGACCGACGGCCCGCAGATGCCGGCCGAGCGGCTGCTGGCCCTTAACGGTCTGGCCCTGGCCGCTCTCGCCTTCCACCGCCGTCTGCTGCAGACGCTCTCGGCGGCCGGGCAGCGGCTGTCGCTGCGGATGCGCTACGCCAAGATCGGCGGAACCCATCTGCCCGGGGACAGCTCCGAGATCGGCGCGGCCCTGGCGGTCCACGGCAGCGGCCAGGGGGCGGGCGGCGGGTTCGGGCTGCGCACCCTGGGCGGCGGATACGGCCGGCTCGGTACCCGCCAGCGCCTCCTGCGCTCGCTGGCCGCGATGACAGATGGCACCGGCATGCCCCTGGACACCGGGCGGCTGCTCACCGACGCGGGCGCGGAAGCCTCCCGCGGCCTGGCGCCGCTCGCACTGGCTGCGACCGGCGCCCGAGTGGGGGCGCGCGGTGCCTGGTGGCTGACGGTGGGCCGCCATCCCGGCGATCAAAGGCTGGAGACGATGCGCAAGCCCACCGGCGCCGAAGACGTCGGCGCCGGTGCAGGGCCGGCCGGCGCGGCTGGGGCTGTGGCCGGGCGGACGGGCGGGCCGGGACGCCACGGGCCGCCGGACCGCTACCGGGATAGGGACGGTTTGATCGCCGATCAGCGCTCGGGGGCGGTCCTGCACGACCAGCACAGCGATCGCACCCTGTTGTCCACCCGGGCGCACAACAAGCTGGTGCGGCTGCGCGGCTATCGCCTGCTCAACCGCGCAGGCCGTCTCGCCTACGGCGCCACCTACGGGCTGCCCGCCAATACCCGGCGCGGGCGCGCTCGCGCCTCGCAGTACACCCAGGACGCCCGGCAGCAGCTCGAGGTGTGGCGCAACACCGTGCGCGAGGACGGCCGAGCCTGGCGCGGGCGGCACGCAGATACCAGCGGCACGGCATCGGGGCCGGCGGCCGGCTCGCGGCGCCTGCCGCCGCCCTCGCCCAGCGGCCCTGCCGCACCGCCGCCGGTCCCACCGCAGCCTCCGGGCACCCCGCCGGGCCCGGCCCGGCCGTCTGCCTCCCCCTCCCCCGGCACGGGGCAGGCGGCGGGCCAGCCGTGGTGGGCCGCTGGCGGAGCGCGGCTACCCAGCCCGCAGCGCACCCCGTCCTCTCCCACCGTGCTGGGCTCCAGCCCCAGTTCACGCGAGGAGGCACGCCGGCGTTTTGAGGAACTGCGGCGCCGCACCATGCCAGGCGACCAGGACAGCTCGCCGCGCCTGGGCGTGGCCGATGCCGACCGTGAAGGGGACGAGCCGTGAACCGGGTGAAAGGGCGCCGGCGCGCGAAGTGGGGGTGCCTGCTGGTGGCCCTTGTGATCGCAGCCGCCTCCTGTGCCGCCCCGATGGCCGGGGTCTTGTCCGCTGCGGCCCAGCTCTCCGCCCACAAGCCGGACCTCGAAGACGAGCCCGGCCTGGGCGGCGGCGCCGCGGACATCCCGCCGACGATGCTGGCCGCCTACAAAAAGGCCTCCCACACCATCAGCCGTCACGTGCCGCGCTGCCGGGGGATGTCCTGGCCGGTACTGGCCGGCATCGCCAAGGTGGAGAGCAACCACGCCGCCGGGCGCCCCATCGCCGCAAACGGTGATATCCACCGGCCGCGGATCTTGGGCGTGCTGCTGAACGGGTCCGGCACCGGGCACAACCACACCGTCTTCCCCGACACCGACGGCGGCCGCTGGGATGGCACCGCCGACGGCGAACGGGCCGTGGGCCCGTTCCAGTTCCTGCCCTCCACCTGGCAGTCCACGGGGCGCGACGGCAACGGCGACAAGGTCAAGGACCCGCACAATGCCTTCGACGCCGCGCTGGGAGCCGCGGTGTATCTGTGCGGCCGCGGCCGCAATCTCCACCAGCGCGACCAGCTGCGCGCCGCGATCTTCCAGTACAACCGGTCGCAGGAGTACGTGCACCACGTCAGCCGGCAGATCGAGCACTACCGGGCGGCCGCCACCAGCTCGTCCCAGAGCGTGGAGCTGGGGCAGGCATCCGGCACCGCCAAGATCGTCCTCAAGGCGGCGCTCGCCCAGCGCGGGACGCCCTACTCCTGGGGCGGCGGCAACGCGCACGGACCCAGCCGCGGCACCTGCTGCTCCCCCAGCGGCGCATCCGGTGCCGGCATCACGGGATTCGACTGCTCAGGGCTGACCACCTACGCCTACGCCCAGGTCGGCATCGCCCTGCCCCGCACCGCGCACACCCAGGCCACCATGGGCCGGCGCATCCCGGCCAGCAGCGGCATCCGCGCGCTGCGCCCCGGCGATCTCGTCTTCTACGCCGACCGCACCGGAGCCATCTTCCACGTCGGGCTCTACGCGGGAAAGGGGCAGATGGTCAACGCCGCACGGCCCGGAACCCGGGTGCGCATCGACCCCGTGGACGCGATGCCCGGCTATGCGGGAGGAGCACGCCTGCTGTGACCACCCCTCCCCTGCTCCCGTGCCGGGTGCCGCGCTCCCCCTGGCTGCTGCTCGCCTGCACGCTCCTTTTCGCCCTGGGCGGCTGCCTGCTCCTGCAGACCGCCCCCACCCCCAGCCGGCCCGCCCAGGACGGCCACACTCCCGCCGCGGCCGTATCCGGGCCGCCGGCCCCGCCCACTTCCCGCACTGCCCGCCGCCCTGCCGGAAACACCCGGAGTGAGGAGCTGGCCCACTCTGCTGCGGCCCCTGCGGTGCGCGCGCCGCGCAGCAGCGGACGGGCCACCGACCGGCAGATCCAGCAACAGCTGCAAAACGCCTGGCCGGCGGACCTGCCCGCCGCCCAGGAGCAGCAACTACGCCACCAGGCAGCGGCCTTGCTGCAGGCGGATGCCACCGGGGTGGGCCGCGCCCGCTTTCCCCGCCTGTTCGATGCAAGCCTGACCGGTGCTGTGGCGCCCGCTTTCAGCCGCGTGCGGATCCAGGCGGCCATCGCCCGCCGCGACGGCGCTGCCGACCGGGCGGTGGTGCACCTGGTGTGGGCGGCCGCCGACCGCGGCGGGACCTTCACCGACGGGCGCACCAGTCGCTACACCTTCCACCGGACCAAAGGAGCCGGCACGTGGACGCCCCGCACATGACACAGCAACGATCCGATCCCCTCGCCTACCCGGCCGGGGTGGTACGGGTGCTGCTGTGGCTGGCCTCGCACTGGTACCTGCTCGCCCTGGCCGTGGCCGCCACGCTCATCGCCGCGCTGGTCCTGACCCACCATCTAGCGATGAAAGCCTCCCAGGAGCGGATGCATCTGCAGCTCGAGCCCGCTCCGTACTTCGACCCCACCGCAGAAGAGATCTTCCGGCGCGGCGTGGAACTCGCCCGGGCCTGCACCTCCTTGCCCTGGTGGGCGCCGCGCCGCGCCAAGGCGGTGCGGATCCGGCTGTGTGCCGATGACCGGCATCCTTTCGCCTACCGGCTCGAGGGTCCCGCGGGAGCCGAACGGCTGCTATCCAGCACCCCGTTCGGCCCCCACGTCCGCGTCACCAAGGCACGACCGTTGCCCGCCCGGCCCCGGGCCCACGAGGTGCGCGCCGAGTTCATCCTGCGCGGCAATCCGATCGCCAGGCTGCGCGAGGTCCCGCTCCAGCCCGACCCCCTGCAGCCGCTCGTGGATGCCGTCGCCGACCTGCGCGCCGACCTGGGTGACCTGGCCGAGATCTGCGTCGATCTGCAGCGGGCCCCCAAGTGGGCGCTGCGGGTGCGCCGCTGGCAGCTGGTGGGCCGTGCCCGGCGCGCAGAGGAGCGGGAGGCCGCGCGCGCCGCGCGTTGGCTGCAGCGTGATGGGGCCGGGCTGGACGTCTCACTCGTGGCCCATCTGCAGCAGCTGCTGTCGGGGCGCGGCAGCGGGGCCCTGCGGCCGCGGCCGGTGGTGATGCCTCCCTCAACGGGCCGCGTGGACCGCTCCCAGGCGCTGGGAAAGCTCGCCGAGGACGACCAGCTGGTGCGGGTGCAGATCCTGGTGCGCTGCGCCTCGGACATCGAGGGGCGCGCCCACGCCCGGATGGCACGGATCCAGGCCGGCTTCGACGTGTTCGGCGGCTCGGCCCGGCTGGCCATGCGCGGCCTACGAGTCGGCCCCTGGCGCCTGGGGGCCGACCGCTTCCCGCACCGTGCCGTCTTCGACCGGCGCTGGCAGACCGGGCAGTGCGAGCCGCCGCGCGCGAACTGGGTGCGTCTGGAGGAGCTGGCAGGGCTGCTCAAACCGCCCACGGTGCACTGCCGCCTGCCGCTGCTGCCCGCCGACCTGCCCACCTGGAGACCGAAAGATCCCGAGCTGCTGCTGCAGGGCTGGCACCAAGGGCCCGACGGGCGCCGGCGTCTGGTCGCTACGCACACGGGCGAGACACTGTATGAGCTGGGCGTGGGCAAGTCGGGCGGTGGCAAGACAGAACTCGCCGTGGCCCAGGCCATCGGATATGCCCACGCCGGGGGCGGGCTGCTGTTCGTCGACCCGCACCGCGACAGCTTCGCCCGGGCCGCCCCCTTCCTGGCGCACGAGCACATCGCTGAGCGGCTGGCCCGGATCGATCTGACCGGTGTCGGAGCCCGCCCGCAGGTCAGCTCGTGGAATCCGATCGGCATGGACCACCAGCGGGCCCGTCATGCGGTCGTCGAGGGCGTGGTCGACTCCTTCGCGGCTGCGTTCGGCTGGGACGACGCCTCCGCACCGCGCGCGATCGCGATCCTCACAGCAGCGCTGACGGTGCTCACCGCGGTCAACGAGCTCGCCTGCCGTGCCAGGCGCCCGGCGGACCAGGCCACCATCTTCCACATCCGCGCCCTGCTCACCGACGCTTCCTTCCGCGCCCAGGCACTGGGCGCCGTCGGCCACGTCCTCAATGAGGACTCACGTGCCTGGTGGGAGCACACCTTCCCCACCTTCCCGCCCGATGCCTTCAGCATCCTGCTCAACCCGCTGACCCGGCTGTCCAGCAACCCGGTCACCTACGGCTTCCTCGGCCAGGGCCAGGGCGTCTACAACATCCGTACCGCCATGGACGACCGCATGATCGTGTGGGTGTGCACGGCCGGCCGCGGCCCCACCGACCGCCTCGTGTCCGCCCTCCTCAACCGCGATCTGCTGCAGGCCGGACGCTCCCGAGTCGATCTCCCCGAAGCCCAACGGCAGCTGTTCCGGGCCTACTTCGACGAGCTCATCACCCTCGCCGAGGCATCCTCGGACTCCATCGCCAGCATGTTCGAGGACTTCCGGAAGTACCGCGTCCAAATCCACGCACTGACGCAGCTGCTGGCCCGGCTGCCCGGCGATGTACGCCAGTCCCTGCTCCAGAACGCCTCCACCCTATCCACCACCAAAGGATCCCGGGCCGCCGTCGCGCCCCTCACCGAGGAATGGGGAGAACGCCCTAGCGCCGCCGAAATCGCCCACCTTGACCAGTACGACCACTACGCCACCTTCACCATCGAAGGACGCCGCATCGGCCCCGTCCTCATCCACGGCCCCCACCTGGACGATGTCTTCGCCCACCTGGCACGCCCGGCCAAGGTCCGCCTCCTAGAGCGCTGCGCCGACCGCATGGCCGGCGCCCTGCCCCTGCCTCAGCTCACCGCACGCGCCACTGCCCAGCTGGACCGGGTGATCACCTTCCTGAACGAACAGGCACCCACTTCACCGGTCACACTCACCAAGACCAGGAGCTACCAGTGACAGCACACAGCTGCCCGACGGCCCCTCAACAGCCGATCGAAGAACCGCCGAACCGAGAGCGACCCAGGTCGCGCTCCCCGGCCCGAGCGTGACGCGCCCGCACACCTCGCCGCAGCGCGTGAATCTTCAAATCGATATGTAGATCCCTGCGAAAGCACGCAGATGAAGATCTACAGGGAGGCTGACCAGCAACGGCGGCGCCATCGCTCCGTAGCTATTGCAACCATCAACTACCGGAAATACGTGACCTGTTGGCGGGGGTGTCCTAATGTACGCACCACGCACGCGCGAGACAGAAGCCACAACTGGCCTCTGCTTTAACGGAGTTGACCACTCCGCCCAGCTTAGCGGCACTGGGTCATCGTTCTCACAACAGGCCATACGGGGAGAGCGCACATGACATTGCGATCGCATCATTACGTCCGCGCACGGCGGACTATGCCCCTGGTATCTCTCACAGCTGTGCTGAGTGTCGCCGTTACCTCCTGCAGCAGCGACAGCACCGCGGATGACTCCCCACGGAAGACATCCACCAACTCCACCGAGACACCCACGGCGCCAGCGAAAAGCGCCGACCCCCAGTCTCGGGAGAAGAGGGCTGCACTCACCGTCTACACGCGCATGTGGGACGAGCAGGTCAAAGCCTATGCGAAGGCGGACATAAGAGGGACCGACCTCAAGAAATATGCCACCAAGGACGCGCTCGGTCGCGCGCTGGGCGACCTGCTGGCGATGAAGAAGGCCGGAACCGCCACCAAAGGTGCGCCGACGCACCACAACACCAAGATCGAGACCCCTATCGATCTCAGCGCGAAGATTCCCAAAGCCCGGTTGACCGACTGTCTGGACATCACCAACTGGCAGACCGTCAAACGCTCCAGCGGCAAGGTACAGCCCTTTCCGAGCAACCAGCCCATGCGCTATCAGGCCACTGCCCAGGCAGAGAAGTGGGGGAAGCAGTGGATCATCACCAAGATCGAGACGCACGGAAACCGCCAGTGCTAGGCCGCTTAGCACCCACGCTCCTGACTGCAGTCCTGGCGACCACAGTGCTGCCCACCAGCGCCATGGCAGCCCCTCAGCCGGACGACGGCACCAGTGGTATCTGCCCAGGGCAGTCCTCCTACGTGACGGTTTGCCGCAAGGATCCTGGTGGCGGAGGAGGCCGCAACCACGGGGACGGCCGCCCCGCGAGCAAGTTAGGGAAAGACAAGTCGAGTACCAGTGGCAAGGCTGGCCCTCAGCTTTGCGCTGTCGAGCGTCTGGACCCGCAGCCGCCCGCGAGCGACCCATTATGGAAAGGGCACAAGCCTGGCGACGGTGCCATCTACACCCGCGTCTGCCTCGTAGAGGACGCGGGCGCAGCCGCTATGGCTGGGGTGCTCGGCGGGGTCCCGCAGGTGTTCTGGGCTGCCGAGGCACCGGAAGTCGACGTCGATCCCGAGGCACTGGCCCGTCAAGCCGTTGACTCGATGCTCCTGACTGGGCCGGACATTGCGAGCCCCCGGGCAGCCGGAAAGTACACCGTCGGCGTGCCGATGTGGATGTGGGTGGAGCCCTCCCCCACCACGTTCGGCCCCAACACCGCCTCGGCGTCGCTGGCCGGAGTGACTGTGTCGGCCACCGCGAAGGTGTCCTCGATCCGCTGGTCGATGGGGGATGGGAAGACTGTCATCTGCCATGGGGCCGGCACCAAGTACCGGGCTTCGTACGGCATGACCAAGTCGCCCGACTGCGGACACCTCTACCGCGCCGGCTCCAAGGACCGGGCGGGAGGCCGCTTCAAGGGCACCGCGACCGCAACCTGGGCCGTCGAGTGGCACGTCACCGGCGGCGGTGAACAGGGCGAGTTCACCGAAGTCCGTGACAGCGACTTCACGGTGGCCGTGGGCGAGATGAGAGTCCTCGACTAACAGGATGGCAAGCACGTGGTGTTGAAGAGCATGTCCAAGAACAGACCGCAGGTGCCCGCTCCGCCAGCCGGGGACGCCGTGATGCGCCCCGACGTCGCCATCACCGACCCCGAGCCGCCCCGCCGGCGCCGCCGCTCCTTCATGGTGATCGGCGTGGTGATGGTGCTCGCCGGTGCCATCGGCTTTGCCGGGCTGATGAACGCCTCAGGAGATCGCTCCGATGTGCTGGCCCTGGCCCGTGACGTGCCGTCCGGGAAGAAGATCAGCGCGGCGGATCTGCGGGTGGTCTCCCTGCCCGACGATCCCGGCCTCAGGCCCGTGTCCGCGGCGAAGAAGGACACCGTCGTGGGCCGCCGGGCCGCGTCCGCGTTGCCCGAAGGCTCCCTGCTCACAGCAGGCCAGCTCACCAGCCACGGGGGGCTTAGGCCCGGCGAGGCGCTGGTCGCCGTCGAGGTCAAGCGGGGCATGGCGCCGGTGGATGCGCTGCGCCCCAGCGACACGGTGAGTCTGGTGACGCGGCCTCAGGAAGGTGCGGCTCCCGGCAAGGAGCCGGCCGATCTGCCCGAGGTGACCGGGCGGGTGGTCAAGGTGGGTGCGCCCGCCAGCAGCGGTGATGTCGTGGTCCAGGTCGCCGTCGGCGACGGGGACAGTTCGGTGGTGGCTGCCGATGCCAGTGCGGGCCGGGTCGCGATCGTCCTCAAGGCCGGGGGTTGAGCGCGATGTCCGTCATGGTGCTCGCCGGCGGGCATGGCTGCGGAGTCACCGTGTCCTGTCTTGCCCTGGCCATGTCCAGTCCCCGTCCTTCCCTGCTCGTGGAGGCCTCGGGACGGCAGGCCTCGATCCGCAGTGGCTACCGGCAAGGGGCGTGGGGCGGGGAGGTGGGGCTGTGGCATCTGGCGCAGGCGCACCTCCAGCACCACCTCGCCGAGGCCTTCGAGGCGCATCTGCGCCCGCTGGATGCGGAGGGTAACCGGCTGGTCCTGCCCGGACTGACCGATCCCGCCCAGGCCGCGGCCCTGTCTGGGATCTGGGAGCCGTTGTCGCTGTTGCTGCACGCCATGGACCAGCATGCGGGCTACGACGTCATGGTCGATGCCGGGCAGGTCATTGTGGACGGGGGCGGCGTGCATGCCGGGCTGTTCCCGACGGTTCTCGCTCACCGCGCCGATGTGGTGGTGCTGGTGCTGCGCAACACCTTGACCTCGGTGGCCCAGACCCTGCCGGTGGCGCGCGTCCTGCAGGGCGAACTGGAACGGCGGGGCAGCGGCAGTGAAGCGCTGCGGCTGCTGGTCATTCAGGAACTGTCCGCGGTCGCGGGGGGCTTGCGTTCCGATGCCATCGCGCGCCGGTTCGGCATCCCGGTCGTGGATCTGCTGCCCTGGGATGCGGCCGCCGCCGGCTTGTTCACCCATGGTGCGCAGCGCCCGCCGCGGCTGGCGAAGCTGCCCCTGCTCAAGCAGGCTCGCAAGACGGCCGCGGCGATCGCGGTAGAGGTTCATACCCGGCGCCGCGCGCTGGATATGCCTGCTGCTGCGGTCAGTTCCCCTCAGGTGGCCGGAGTGCTGCAGCGGCTGTCCGCGGGCCGGCCGCCTGGTGCGACCGTGCCCGATCCCCGGTTGCCGGGGGTGTCCGCGCATGGTTGAGCAGCCTCCCGGGTCCGGGGTGCCGCGTCTGCAGGACGTATTGCGGCAGTCCCTGGCCCAGCAGGTTCCGGACATGCCGGCCGCCCCGCCGGCGGGCACGGTGGTGCGCCCTTCGGTGAGTTCCTCTCCTTCGGCCGTGGGCGTTACCGAGCAGGCCGGGGTGTTGCCCGCCTCTCCGCAGGACATTGCCGGTCTGCGGGATGCGGTCAGCGACGACATTGTCGCGGCCGATGAGAAGGACCCGCTGGCCAACGAGAGTGCGCGCCGCGAGCGGGCCCGCTCGCTGGTGGCCACGCGCGTCTCGCGGTGGGCGGTGGATCAGGCCCGCCAGCGTGCGGCGCTGACTCAGGCGCAGGTCGAGATTTTGTGCCAGGCCGTCTATGACGCGCTGTTTCACGCCGGGCCGCTGCAGAAGTATTTGGACGACCCGGACGTGGAGAACATCGTCGTGCTGGGCGACAGCGTGCAGGTCGACTACTTCAACCGGCCCACCGTGAGGGTCGCTCCGGTCGCCCAGAATGACGATGAGCTGATCGCGTTGATCAACTGGTTGGCGTCGAACTCCGGGCATCGTGAACGGCGTCTTTCGGCGTCCTCGCCCATGGTCAGTTTCCGGCTGCCGGACGGCTCCCGCGCCGAGGCCACCACTTTGACCGGCGAGCCGTTTTTGGGTGTGCGGCGCCACCGCGTGATGGCCTCCAGCCTGGAGCAGATGCAGCAGTGGGGCACCCTTTCGCCCGCGCTGTCGGCGTTCTTGCACGCGCTGGTGCTGGCGAAGAAGAACCTTTTGATCGCCGGGGATATGGGGACTGGCAAGACGTCGTTGCTGCGCGCGCTGGCGAAGAAGATTCCGGCCGAGGAGCGGGTGGTCACCCTCGAGTCGGACCGTGAGCTGTATCTGGACCAGTTCGAGGACGGCGCGCAGTTTTTGGCGATGGAGTCCCGCGAGTCCAACGGCGAACTGGTCGATGGCCGTCCGGTCGGGCAGATCACGGTGGCGGACATGTTCCCGCACGCGCTGCGCATGCTGTCCACGCGCGTCATCGTCGGTGAGGTCCGCGACCGTGAGGCGATCGCGATGCTGCAGGCGATGAGCGCCGGCGGTGCCGGGTCCATGTGTACCCTGCACGCCGCCTACCCCAAGCTGGTGCTGCCCCGCCTGGTCACGCTGTGCCCGGGGATGCACCGTGACGACGTCCACGAACTCGTGAGCACCGCCGTGAACTTCGTGGTCTATCTCAAGCAGATCAACCAGACCCGTCAGGGTGGGCGCCGCCACCGGTTTGTCTCCCACGTCTTGGAGGTGCAGCCCGGTGAGAGCGGCCGTCCCTCCCTCCAGGAGATTTTTGCGCCCAGCGGCTGTGATCCGCGCGGCATCCCGCAGCTGGCCCCGTCCTGCATCGAGGAGCTGGAGACGCTGGCCGGATTCGACCGGCGCTGGCTGACCGTGCCCCCGTACGGCGCGTGGCCGGCGCCGCTGGATCTGCTGCGCGCGAAGGAGGATGCGGCGTGAGTACGGATCAGTGGAACCTGCTGGCTGCGCTGTGCGGGGCGCTGCTGGTGGGCGGGCTGCTGGTGACGGTGCGCGGCGCCGTCCCGGCGCCGGTCACCGGCCAGCGGCCTCCCTCGCGGGTGGTGGTGCGCTACCAGCAGATGCGCGCCTCGCTGCCCGAGGCGTGGGCGCGCCGGTACCGGTTCATCGTCTTCCTCGCCGGGCTGTCCGCGGCGGGCGCCTGGCTGTACTGGTCCCGGCCGGTGCACGGCCTGCTGGCCGCGCTGGCGGTGCTGGGCATTCCGTGGATCTGGAATCCGGCCGGCACCAGCGAGCGGCAGATCGTGCGGCTGGAGGCACTGGCGGAGTGGCTGCAGCAGCTGGCGGGGGTGCACGAGTCCGGCGGCACCCTGGACAGTGCCATCACCGCATCGGCCACACGCGCGCCGCCGGCCATCCGCCCACAGGTACGCCGGCTGGCCGCGAGGCTGCGGGTGGGCTCCAATCCGGCGCTGGCCTACCGGCAGTTCGCCGACGCGTTCGCGGACGGGGCCGTCGACAACGCGGTCATGCTGTTCCTCACCCACGCCCAGGACCACGGTCCGGGGCTGAGCCGGGCCCTGCAGTCCATGGCCAGCCTCACCGAGCAGGAGGCCATCTCGCTGCGCACGCTGGATGCCAAACGCAGCCAGGTGCGCACCGGCACCCGCTGGGTGTCGGTCATCTCGTTGGCCATCGCCGTCTACGTCCTGACCAATCCGTCCTGGGGGGACATCTACCGCACCGGACAGGGCCAGCTCGTGATGCTGGCGTTGGGCAGTGCGTTCGGCGCCGCCCTGGTGGCCATGCGTGCGCTTGCCCGGTCCCGGCCCGCGCCCCGGCTGCTGGCCGCCCTGCCGTCCACGCCAGGTAGGCACGGGGAGGGCCGCGAGCCGGCGGATGTGGACAAGCCGAAAAAGCGGAAGGCGGCCCTGTCGTGATCTCTCCCGAAGCCCTGTTGTGCGGGGCCCTGGCGGGCGGCGGACTGTTCCTGCTGGTGCGGGAGTTGCTGCCCGCCCGGGCGGACATGGACGCCGTCTTGGACCGGCTGGAGAACACCACGCCCCTGCCCGGGCAGGCCAGGCCCGCGGGCGGCCGGGC
Source organism: Streptomyces sp. NPDC039480 (assembly GCF_055597165.1). Lineage (NCBI taxonomy): Bacteria > Bacillati > Actinomycetota > Actinomycetes > Kitasatosporales > Streptomycetaceae > Streptomyces > Streptomyces sp. NPDC039480. The sequence goes on from NZ_JBVITX010000015.1 coordinate 105,010, forward strand.
AGCACCGCAAGAGTCGGTGTGGGAGCGGGCCGGGGCGCAGATCCTGGCTGCGCACGGCCACCGGCTGAACGTGCCGCGCGCCGACCTGGAGCTGCTGAACAAGTCGGTGACCCACCATGTGGGCACCAAGGTGCTGGGCGCCGTGGCGGCCCTGGTCATGGTGCAGGTCAGCTGGCTTCTGCTGAACCTGGCGGGCTTTGGCCTCTCTTTCGCTCCGCCGCTGCTGGTCTCGGTGGGCTTCGCCGCCTACCTCTGGTTCTCCGCGGACGCCGATGTGCGGCGCACGGCGAAAGCGGCCCGTCTGGAAGTCCGCTACGCCATCGCCTCCTTCCTGGAGCGCGCCCAGTTGGAGCGGGGCGCGAACGTGGGTCCAGAGGCGGCGGTGCAGCGCACCGCCGAGGTCGGTGACCACTGGATCCTGACCCGCATCAGTGCGGCCCTCAAACGGGCTGAGCTGGCGGGCATCCCGCAATGGGAGGCACTCAAGCAGCTCGGCGAGCAGCTCGACATTCCCGAGCTGGCGGCGCCGGCCGAGTCCTTCTCGCTGGCCGGGGCCGGGGCCTCGATCCAGAAAACGCTGGCGACCCAGGCCCTGTTGTTGCGCCAGCGGCTGCTCACCGACCGGGAGGCCGAGGCCAACTCGGCGTCCGAGCGGCTGGTGGTGCCCGGCACGGTGCTGTTCACGGTCGTGCTGGTGATGTTCGCCTACCCGGCGTTCAGCGCCTTGACCTCCATCTGACCAGACATGCCTGCACATGTGGTGTGGCATTCAACAAGGGGAAGACGTCATGAAGTTAACGGGGCTCGAGAAGGTCACGGTCCGGCTGCACACGGCGTGGCTGATCCGCAGGGAGAAGATGGCGGGGGTGCGCCGGGACGCCGGGATGGAAACCCTGGAGAAACTGATCCTGGGCGCGGTGGTGCTGGGCGTGGCAGTGGCATTCGGCACCGTGTTCAAGGACACCTCGACGACGTTGATCGACCGGTTCAAGGCCGCCGTCGGCGCATGAGCGGCCGCATCCGCACGTGGTGGCGCCTGCGGCAGGAGGCGGTGCGCGGACAGTCGGGGGTTGCCACCTTGGAGTTCCTCATCATCGCGCCGATCCTGCTGTTCATCTCCTTGCTGGTGCTGCAGTTGGGGGTGTTCTTCCTGGCCAGTACCGCCGCCCATACCGCGGCGCGCAAGGGCGCGCAGACCGGTGGCCAGTTCCAGTCCAGTCCCGGGCAGGGCGCGGCGCACGCCGAGGCCTGGCTCGCCCGGGTCGGGGTGGTGCAGCAGGCCCGCGTCAGTACGGCCGGATCGACCGGCCAGCGGGTGCGGGTGACCGTGTCGGGGCGGGTCATGAACTTCCTGCCGTGGGACTTGCGGATCGAGCGCAGCGCCGAGGACACCGTGGAGAAGAACCAGTGAGCCGGCAGCAGGAGCGCATCCGCGGCCACCGGCCGTGCGCGCGGGTGGTCGTGACATTGGCCGGCCGGGCCGGTGACGATCGGGGCTCATACACGCTGGAGGCCGTGCTGTGCCTGACGGTGCTGGTACCGATTTTGGGCATCATCGCGGCGTTCGGGCTGGCCGGGCTCGGGGACAGCACGGCGGCGAACGCCGCGACCGCGGCCGCCCGCGCGGCCAGTGAGTCCGCCGACCCTGATACAGCCCAGGCACGTGCCCGGCAGGCGGCGCTGCGCTCTCTCAGCCAGGCGCAGCGCACCTGTGCGAGCACGGACATCCAGGTCGACACCAGCCAGTTCCCCTCTCAGCCCGGCCAGGCCGGCACCGTCACGGTGTCCGTGCACTGCACGATCCCGCTGGCGCAGCTGGCCGTGCCGGGGCTCCCGGGCTCCAAAACGCTGCGGGCGACCCGGCACAGCGCCGTGGACCGGTATGTGGCCCGTGCCGGTGAGGAGCACAGCCGATGACGTTTCCCCGCCTCCACGGCCGACACCACGCAGGTCCCCGTCGTGCCCTGCGGGCGCGGGCGACGCGGGGCGGTGACCGCGGCTCGGTGCAGCTGTACTTCATCGGCTTCGCGCTCGTCATCATCGCTCTGCTCGCGCTGCTGGTCGACGGCGGACGCCTGCTGATGGCCGATGCCGATGCGGACGACATCGCCGCCGAAGCCGCGCGCGCGGCGGGCCAGGAGATCAACGGGCCCGACGCCATCACCGGCAAGGGCACCCGCGCCGACCCGGCCCAGGCCATCGCCACAGCCCAAGACTTCCTTACGGATGCGGGCGTGCACGGCACGGTCACCGTCGCCGCGGACGGGCAGAGCCTCACCATCACCGTCCACGACACCTACCACACGCTGCTGCTCGGTGGTTTCGGCCCCACCCGCATGCAGGTGACCGCGCGGGCCGACGTCACGCTCGAACGCACCGACCCGGGAGCCTGAGATGCCCCACCCCTCCCTTCGCCGCAGACTCCTGGGCGTGCTGCGGGCCGCGGGCAGCCTGAGCGTCCTGGCCCTGCTGCTGGCCGGCGTGCCCTGGGTGCTCGCCCGGGCCGGCACTCTTCCGGCCGGGGTGCCCAGCGCAGCGGACATCAGCAACGCGCTGCTGTCGCCGGACGACGGGCAGGTGCTGTTCACGGTGATGACCGTGCTGGCGTGGGCACTGTGGCTGTGGTTCGCCCTGAGCGTGCTGGCCGAGCTCCCCCGTCTTCTGCTGCGCCGCCGCCCGGCACGTGGCCGGCACCGTGCGCTGGGGGCACCGCAGCGGCTGGCCGGTTTCCTCCTGGGCGGTCTGCTGGTGTTGCCGGCCGGCACCGCGATGGCCACTCCGGCGCCCGCGCTCGCCGCTACCGCCCCGGTCCAGCCCACCCCTGAAGGGCCTGGTGGCAAGGAGGCCGCTAAGGACACAGTCCCTGCCGCGGCCGCTGCCCGGCCTGCGCCCGCGGGGCCGGTGCATGTGGTGGGGGAAACCGGCGAGACCGTGTGGGACCTGGCCGTGGACTACCTCGGATCCGGCACCCGTTCCAGCGAGATCCGGACCCTCAACCCGCATCTGCCCCAGAGCGCGCTGCTGCCTGCCGGACTCCACGTACAGCTCCCGCCCGACGCCCGCATCCCCTCCCCCGCACCCTCACCGGTGCCCAACCACCCCCCGGCGCCAGCCGCCCCCAGCCCGCGGGGGCAACTCGCGGCCGCCGACGAGCAGGTGGAAACGGCCAAGGAGCAACAGGGCGAGCGGACGCACACCGTCAAGGCCGGCGAGTCGCTGTCCGGCATTGCCCAGGAGGAGTTGGGCGATGCCGCGCAGTGGCCGAAGCTGTTCGAGGCCAGCAAGGGAGACGATCAGCCGGGCGCTACACCGCCGGTGAGCCATCCCGACCTGATCTACCCCGGCCAACGGATCACCGTGCCCACCGCCGCGCCAGGCGCATCAGGCGACCAGCGCGAGAGGCCCGGCTCGCACGAGGACGGCTCTGCCGGGGAACAGGACAACTCCGGCAACGGAGAGGAGGCCGGGGCCGGCGCGCCTGATCCCCGCCATCCGTCGGCGACACCCCAGCAGCCCGGCCGTGAGCAACCGGCGCCCACCGACCGGCCCTCCCGCGAGCCGATGCCTGCGGCCAAACCCGCCCCGGACGCCGACGCCTCCTGGACATCGGGGGCGTTCAGCCTCCGCACTGCGGGGGTGCTGGTCTCCCTGGCGGCCGCGGTGACCTTGGCCCTGGCCCTGCGCCGTATCCTGCAGCGCCGCCGCGCCCGGCCGGGCGAGCTCATCGCCATGCCTGAGGAAACCTCCACGACCGAGGCGCAACTGGCCCAGGCCGCCGAGCCCGCAGGCCTCCTCCGCCTCGACCTGGCGCTGCGCACGCTCGCCCACCACAGCGCCCAGCACGGGCACTCGCCTCCGGCACTGCGCGGCGCCCGGATCACCGACAGCGGCGTGCACGTCCTGCCCGAGGACCTGCAGGCCGACCCGCTCGCCCCCTTCACGGCCGGCCGGGGCGGCTGGTGGAACTGCGAGAACACCGCCGAACTCCTCGACCAGGACGACGCCGCTCGCGTGCCGGCCCCCTACCCGGGGCTGGTCACCATCGGCGCCGACGAGGACAGCCATCTGGTGCTGCTCGATCTGTGCCGCACCGGCGTGCTGCTGTTAGACGGTGACCTTGAGCGCCGCACGGAGGTCCTCACCTGTCTGGCCCTGGAGCTCGGCATGAGCCCATGGGCGAGCGACGTGGAAATCGTCGTTGTCGGGTTCGGCAAGGGCCTGAACCACCTGCTGCCCACGGGCCGCATCGCGCACATCGACCAGCCCGATCACGCGGCACGGGACTTCGCCGAACGTCTCCTCGAAGCCCACCAGGAACCCGCCGCATCCCGCACCCCCTACCTGATCCTGTGCGCGGCCGACCTGGGGGCGGACAGTGCCTGGCAGGTCGCCGAGACCTTCCACACAGCGGGCGACACCATGAAGGTCGCGCTGATTGCTCCCGCCGGACAAGGCCATCTGCTCTTCGAGGACAGCGAGCTCCTGGACGCGGCCCGCACCCAGCCGCAGCCACTCGACAGCCTCGGCCTGGACATCACCCTGCAGCGCCTGGAGCACGACACCCTCCAAGAGGTCACCGACGCCCTGACCGTGTCCGGGCAGGAACCACGCCCGGCCGACGGTCCTTGGCAGCACGTGCCCTCCGAGACACAGACCGCCCACGCGGCCCGCACCGCGGCCACCGCGCCTTCCGCCCGCAACGACCCGCCCCGCACACCGTCCACCGACTCCCCCAGCTCTGGCTCTCCTGCCGGCACCCCGACCGCCGACCGCACTGCGGCGGACAGCAACGGGCTCGGCATCTACCCGGCCCTCCTGGCCGCCTCCGCCTCCCCCAGCGCCGTACCCGCGATGGCCTCTGCGGTGAGCAGGAATCCCGACGCGCCCGATGCCCCGCTGGCCCCTGCAACCGAGGACCTCGACACCCCGCCGCCGTCCGCAACCGCGGGCAACGCACCACCCGCTCCCGCAGCCGAGCGACCGCTCGCGGGGACCACTCCTACCACCAGCAGCGCACCGCCTGCCCCAGCCACCGGCCACCGGCCCTCCCCCGGCCTGGCCGGCAGTGCTCCTCCCGGCGTGCCGTTCATCCAAGTGCTGGGGCCGGTCACCATCGTGGGCGTGGCCGCTTCCCGCCACGGCAACCGCGAAGCACAACTGGCTGCTCTGCTCCACCTGCGTCCCGGCCGCAGCGCTAACACCTTGTGCGCGGAGATGGACCCGGCCCACCCCTGGGCCCCCGAGACCCTCAACTCCCGCCTCGGTGGCCTGCGCCGCAGTCTGGGCAAGGACGACGAGGGACTCTGGTACGTGCCGCGGCGCTCCGTGAAGACGGACCCGTTCGAGATCTCCCCAAAGATCTGCTGTGACTGGCACGCCTTCCTGCGCACCGTCGAAGCTGCTCTGCCCCACGGCCCCGCCGGGCTGTCCCACCTCGAACAGGCCCTGAGCCAGGTGCGCGGGAAGCCCTTCGGCACACATCCGCTGCCCTGGAGCGAGCCCCTGCAACAGGAAATCATCATGCGCATCGTCAGCACGGCACACACCGTGGCCACCCTGCGTCTGGCCCCCGGGCCGCACCACGACCTGACCCTGGCCCGCCGCGCCGTCGCCACCGGGCTGGAGGTCGATGACACCTGCGAACTGCTCTACCGCGACTGGTTCCAGATCGAAGCCGCTGCAGGAAACCGGAGCGGCCTGACCGCAGCAATCTCCCGCCTCGACCAGGTCAACCGTTCCCTGGGCCTGACCGCCGAACTCGATACCGAAGTCCTGATGCGCCAACTCCTCGACCAGACCGGCGACCAGACGTGATACACACACCGCCACCGCATCTGACAGGGCCGTAGCAGCTCGGCCATGCCACGAACGCGTACTTGTTCCGCCCCGTCAGACGCTATGGGCGGCCGATGCCCAGAACCTGACTCAGACCGTTTGGCCCCGCGTGCCCAGGGCCGCCTCCAAGCGGGCGATGTCCTCGGCGTCCTTGGTCCGCCGAGGCCGGGAAGGATCCCAGACGGGCATCATTCGCTTGATCTCGATCTGGGCCTGCACACTGACAATCGCGCACTCCAGACCACCGATACGGCCCGGACCGGCATCGAGCATTCCTTCGGGCCAGGGCGCACCGGCCCACGGGCCCCCGGCAACCACCACACGGCTATCCGTGTCCCGGCCCAGGAGCGTAAAGCTGCTCTCCAGACCATCCTTGACGAAATCGAGCTGCAGGTCGGGGGGCGCCCCGGGGACCGTTTCATAGCCGTGCTGCAGCACCCCTCTCGCCAGGTCAGCGGCATCATCCGCCCAGGCGAACCAGTCGATGTCCGCATGGTCCCGCGTGATCTCGCCGAGGAAGAAGTCCATGGCCCACCCACCGCGGAGCCATACCGGGACCCCAAGAGCCCCAGCAACCTCCACGGCCTCAGCAATCAGGCTGAGCTGCCGATCAGCACGTCCCGTATCCACAGCGCGGCAGGTTACCCGGCAACGGCTTTGCCCAGCACATCGTTTGTCCCCACAGAGCGGGCGGATGTTGCCTGATGCGGCACTAGATCGCGTCGGCGACCAGTATGCCTACCGAGGGCGGTCAGCCCGTTGACGGCCGGGAGGACGTGTGAAGATCGTTCGGACTAGCTGCCCGAAGTTCAGACGCGGCACGCAAAAAGTCGATGCACCCAAGATCTCGTCTTGGGTGCATCGACTTTGTCATGGCCATGCGCCAACATGAACCAGCGTTTCCCGTCCCTGTGCTTGCCGTGGTTGGAGCCAGTAGCGTGACCAGGGTGCCCACCTGCTTCGGCTGAATCGGCCGGAGCGGCTTCTGATAAGGAGCATCCCCGGTTCATCGAATCAGCGCAGCTCTGAAGTTTGCACACGGTCAGGGTTATCTCGCTGCTCCACATGATGGACCCCCGTTTCGCCACGTCAGATCCCTCTCCACGAGGTGTCGCAGCTTCTTTGGCCATGGACAAAGGCAGAGACAAAGCACGGGCTCTGGTTACAACGGCTTGCTGAACTGCGATCCTGGCGGGTAATGGCCGTAATTCACTGCCGGTGACGCCAATCACCCCAGTGATCGTCGGCAAATGGAGCCAGTAGCCCGGCCGGTGATCCGTCGAGATCACCGGCCGGGTCGGAAGGTGGACCATGCCTGCCACCCCGAAGAAACCGGGCGATCGCACCGGTATAGATGCCGCGCCGTCAACGGCTGCCACACCCCTCCCCTTTGACATGACGCAAGCTTTTGTCCTGGTCGCCTTTTTGGCAGCCGCAGTTGTGCTCACGCTCATCGCGCACATGAACGTCGGCGACATCTTGATTCTTCTCGGCGGTGCGGGAGGTATCGGCGCAGGGGTTCTCTTCTCTGTGCACTTGAAGAGCCAGAGAAGCCCCCGGGCGGGCATGGGCCTGTTCCGAAGGATCATCACGGCCGTCCTCAATCAGAACACTGCCGGTATGGGCGGTGGCAGCTGATGGGCGCTCTCCGCAGGGGGCGCCCCGAGGCGCCCGTGGTCACCACGGTCCCAGAACTCGCCGCGTTGGCCACCAAACTCAGGGAGATCCGATCGGGCGAGGGAAAGGGCGTGACCTACGCCGAGCTCGCCGAGCGGACCCTGTGGTCGAAATCCCAGCTTCAGCGGGCCACTTCGGGAAAAACCCTCCCCTCCCAGAGCCTGGTGCGTGCCTTCCTCTTGGGCTGCGGAGCCTCGCGCGGCCAGGCGCGCACCGTCTCGGAGCTCCACGTGCGGGCTGCCGCCGGCGTCGCCCGGCAGGCAAGGACGGCCAAGGCCTCCAGCAGGGTCCCCAAGCCTCAATACGTACGCGACCGTGCCGACCTGAGTGGAGCCCTGCGTGATGCGTGGGCTCACGCGGGTCGGCCTACGGTCCGCTCCATGGCCCACAAGGCCGGGCCCTGGATCCTGCCCCACAGTTCCGCCCACCGCATCCTGCGCGGGCACGGTCTCCCCCGTGACCTGAACCAGTACAAGGCGTTTCTGCATGCCTGCGACATCCCTGACGTTGACCTTGATCCCTGGTTCGCCGCCTGGGACAAGGCCCTCAGCCCTGTCGGCCTCGCGGCATAGAGTGCCCCACCCGCCAAAGAGCACGACCACGGCAGCCGGCGTCCCACACCGGTCGGCCGGGGCCGTGGGCGTGCCCGATGGCGGCGCCCCCACCCGCCGGGCTCTCGCCCGGGGTGCCTGCCGCACCGCCGTCTCCACAGGTTTTGACGCAGACACAGGTGAGTGCGCGGGGCAAGGAGAGGTGTTTCTCTCCCGCGGCAGCCTTGGACGGTGCGGTGATCGAGCAGCCGGCGCCCTCAGCCATCGCCCGACAGGTGAATGCCCCCTGGGCCATGCCACGCAGCCTGTGCAACGCGAAGGCGAACCGTCCTATCGACGCTGTCCTCGCATCGGCCAGCTTCCCGCTGCGTTCCCCCTTTATTCCCTTGGGCACCGGATGATCGCTTGAGCGTCATGCCTGCGGTCCAGGTGACAGGCGCGGAAGCCGCCCGTCACCCCTCTCGTGTAAGCCGCTCCAGGTGTCCCCTTCCACCGGAACCCGATTGTTTACCCCTCTGAACTGGGCTGATGAACAACGCCATGGCGCGGTGAAATCGGTGCCAGGCCGCCCCAGGCCCTCCAGCCCCGCCCCAGGGGTGCACGGAGGGCCAGGGGGATCGCCCGGCCGGGCCGAGGGCACGGCCGGGCACCGGCACCCGCACAAGGCGTAGAACGGGCGCCTGGCGGACTGAGGGCGAGGCCGGACACAGCACTACAGACCGGCACCGGCGTCTGCCAGACGACCGCCGACACAAACACCAAGGAGTTCCACCATGCGAAACACGAAGTTCGGCCGGGGCGCGATCATGGCGCTGTCAGCCACCGCACTGGCTGCCGGCGGAATCCTGGCCACATCCGCTTCGGCCCCGGCACAGCCCTCCATGGAGCGCAGCGCCGCCGCAGCTCCCTCCGACTGCCCGAAGTACTACTTCTGCGGTTACAAGGACGCCAACTTCAAGCGTTTGGCGTTCAAGTTCAAGGACTGCTACATGCAGGAAATCCCCGACGGGCTCAACAGCGGCGGCTCCTGGTACAACAACCAGTCCGCAGGCACCAAGGCGAAGATGTACAACAAGAGCAAGCAGCTCATCTTCACCACAGCCGGAGCGCCCTCGTCCGACGCCCACGGCAACTGGGGTCCTGTCTGGTACGTCGATGCCTGCTGATCTAGCACCCAGCAGCTAGCGTCGGGCGCGCGTTGCGCGGCCTGTGCCCGGAACCCCGCTGGGGCGCCGGGCACAGGCCGTGCGCCGGGGCCGGTTCAGGCGGCTGCTTTGACCTCCCAGGGCAGAGCACCCACTCCACCGGCCCCCTCAAGAGATCACAGCCCTCACCTGGATTCCCGCCCGAAGGCGCCACGGGCGAATGGATGCTGCTGGCCACGGTGGTCGCTCGCCACCCTCGGTATGGCCGCGATGCCGGATTTCGCTTGGGCGCGCGCAATGGTGCGTTCCCTCTGCCAGAGCCCACATCATGCGGGTTGCCCGGCGGGTCTCTGTGACGGGGCCACGCGCGGTACGACCGACTGGCACAAGCATCCGCTATCCGACCGCTGACCCCACACCAGGAGTTCCACTATGCGAAGCACGAAGTTCGGCCGCGGAACGGTTATCGCGTTGTCAGCCTCCGCGCTGGCCGCCGGCGCAGTCCTGGCCACGCCTGACTTAGCTCCAGCACAGCCGGCCACTAAAAACAGCGCTACAGCGGCCCCAGTATCTTGTCCGCCGGGCTCCTTCTGTATTTACACGAAGGACCGAGTAGTCGTATTCAAGGACTGCTACATGCAGGAGATCCCTGAGGGGCTCCACAGCGGCAGCTGGTTTAACAATCAGTCTCCGGGCACCAAGGCGAAGTTCTACAACAAGGCCGGTCAGCTCATCTACACCACACCCGGAGCGCCGTCCAAGGACGTCTTCGGCAACTGGAGCATATTGAGGTTCATCGATCCCTGCTGAACGACGAGCCCGTGCTGCTGAGCGAGGTCTCGTTGTGGCAGCGCTGATCACAACTTCACCACCCCCACTGGGCGTTTCGGTCACTGACTCAGTGCAGGTACCCGCTGATGAGCAATTCGGCCCGCGTCGTGCACTGGTCCTGGTCGGCGTCCCCCCAGTGCTTGAAGGCCGTACGGACGTCCCGGCGCTCGGCGGCGAGCGGCAAGGAGTGGGTGGCGCCGGATGGCCGGAGCAGCCGATCCTCGACGCCAGCTGATCAGTTCCTGCGACAGCCGGGGTTGGCGGTCAGGTGATCGTGTACGCGCTGCCGGGGAAATCCCAGCCGTCGGTGCCTTCGCCGATGTCGTCACAGATGACGTAGTCGATGAAGTCGTCCTGGAAGGCATCGTCGTCGAGCTCACCCTCGCGCCACAGCGAGTCGATGGAGGCCCAGTGTCCGTTGCGCCCGTCGATGCGCAGGGGCGCGGTGCCCCTGGCGCCGCGGTCGCGTGCGTCGTCACCGGTTTTGACGACGCCCCGGATCTCGAACTGGTGCTCCTTGAAGGCCTGCGGGATGGGGCTGGCCGCGATGGTCGCGGCCGCTTCGTAGGCCTGGCGGATGATCTCGCGGTAGCTGCGGCGCACGGGGTACTCGTCGTCCGCCAGCCACTTCAGCAGGGTCTGGTGGGTGATACCGAGGCCGGCTCGCGAGAGTTCGGTGTAGCCGCGGTGGGTTTCGGTGAGGTGGACGAGTTGGGCGTGCCAGCCCTTGGCCCGGTAGGACTTCAGCCGTCCCCTGGGCTGGACGTGGTAGGCGGCCAGCAGGTTGTTGAGGGCGGCGCCCAGGGTGTCGCCTTGGCCCTGGGGCATCAGGTGTCACTTCCCTGCTCGTTTTTGACCTTGACCTCGCCGAAGCCGGTTCCCACTTTGTACTTGCCGGGCGCGGTGCCGTCCGGGGTCCAGAAGACGGCCTCGTCGACGTTGCGCAGGGCGATCAGCGTGTGGTTGTCCTGGACGGCGCCCCAGGCTGTGATCCAGTGGCGTACGGAGGCCTCGGCGACCACGCTCATGCGCCAGTCCGGGCGCCAGAAGGGTGAGTTGACGCGTTCGCCCTTGGGCCAGAGCAGACGCAGGGCGATGGACAGGCGTCGCTTGTACTCGATGTAGGGCTGGCCGGTCGTGATCAGCTCGGCGCGGGCGGTCCTGGCTGCCTGGTAGAAGGGCTTGAGGAGGGAGTTGTTCGCGCGTCCGGTCCAGGAGTCGTGGATGTGCAGCTGCCCGTCGAGGTGGCCCTGTCGGATCAGTTTTTCCAGGATCTCCATGTGGGGCGTGGTGACCCAGACCCGGCCCTGGTCGTCGGCGCGGTCGGCCAGGCGCCCCAGGGGGTGCGGCATGTGAGGGTGTTTCCAGGCCGGTACGTCGATCTGGAACACGCCCGCCTGGTCCTTGTCACGGTGGTCCAGGGGGCCGGTGTGCAGGAGCTTGTTCGGTGCCAGGGTGACGGCCGAGCAGGCGGAGGGGTAGGAGCCGTTGCGGTCGATCGTGCACAGCTGCCCGGGGCCGAATGGGTCGGGCGGCACGATGAGCTGGTGGCGTTTGCCGCCGCGGGTGCGCACGCTGTCCACATCCGGGTGCACCCAGCGGGGCTCGCCGTCCATGACTTCGTTGAACAGGGTCCAGGGTGGCTGATCTCGCTCGTCTTTGCGGATCACCTGGATCGGGTGCATCTTCGACCGGCTGATGGCCTCCTTGAGGAGGCGCAGGGCGGGGAAGGGTGCATCGTCACCTTCGTCGTCCTCGTCACCGGGCTGCAGCTCCTGCCCCGGCTGTTCGGGCTGCGGGGACGCCTGGTCGGCTTGAGGGTTGGCGTCGGTGTGCTGGGTGGGCGCAGCGGCGTGTGCTGCGGGTTTGGGGCTGGGCGGGCAGGGCGGTTGCTGCTGGGTCTGGTCGTGTTGCAGGGCGGTGATGAAGTCGTCCAGTGCGGTGCGCAGGCGGTGGGCTGCGGGGTGGTCGGGAAGGTGCAGTTGTGCGTCGTGGGCCAGAGCTGCGGTGTAGGTGCGGCGCTCGGGCAGGGTGTCGATGTGCTGGTTGAGCACGCTGTCGCGGTGGTCGGACAGGATCTGGACGGTGCGGGGGTCCAGGCCTTTGAGTGCTCCGGAGGTGAAGGGCAGGGCGGCGTCGACCAGTTCCTGCTCCGCTGCGGCGAGATGGTGCACGCCATCGTCCTCCGGTGGAGCAGGGGTGGGATGGGGTGGCGCGTCGGTGAAGCGTGCACGGCTCAGGTCGGGGCGCAGCGTCAGGGTGGTCTGCCCCAGGTCGCGTTCGGTGACGGTGACGGTGGCGGTGTCCGCGCCCGGGGCGAGGCTCAGGGTGAGGGTCACATCAGCGTCCAGGCTGCGCACCGCGTCGGCGTCATCGGTGTTGAGGACGGCCAGGACCGGTACCGACTGCTGGCGGGCCAGGTGCATCAGGGTGCGGACCGCGGCAGGCACCCGGGGGCCGGACAGCGGCAGGTGAGGGTCAGCGGCATGGTGCAAGCGGTCCACGACGACCAAGGCCAAGTCGTCCGCGTAGGGGGCGGACTCGGCGATCGCCTCTGCGGTCAGGCCTGCACCGTCATCGACCAGGAGCGGGGCCTGGGTCAGGTGTGCGCCGGCCTTCTCGGCGGCAGCTCGCTCGGGGGCGGTGAGCGTGCCCGCGCGCAGCTTGCGGTGCTCCGTCCCGGACTCGGCTGCGATGATCCACCGGGTCACGTCGGCCGCGGTCAGGCCCGCGGCCGCATACAGGACGCCGCGCCCGTCGCTGAGTGCGGTGCGGCGCGCGGCGGCGAGGGCCAGCAGGCTGCCGCCCGCCCCGGGTACGGCAGCCACGAGGGTCAGTTGGCCGGGCTGCAGGCCGCCGGTGGCCGCGTCCAGTTCCGCCAGACCGAAGGTGCAACCCGGCGCCGTGGGGGTGAGGATGTCACCTACTTGGTCCTTGAGGGATACCAGCTTGCGTGCGGGTCCGGCCGCCGGTGCCGAGGGCTTGTCGCTGTCCACCATGTCCTTCTTCGGGTGTGGTTGTCGGGGCGGTTCAGGCCGGGCGGCCGAAGAGTTGGTGCGCCTGGTCGAGGCGCTTGGCCCGGTCAGCGGCGGCGGCGCGGGCTTCCTGGTCGGGGGCGGTAACAGTGTCCAGTTCGGCCTGGGCTGCGGCACGAAGGGCACTGGGCTTGGCATGCAGACCGGCGGCGCCGGGGATATTCGGTGCCAGGTGCTGCAGCAGCTGTTCAACGCCGGCGCTGGCGGATTCGGCACGGGTCCCGGAGTGTTCTGCGGCGGCGCAGAGGCGGATCGTCAGGGTGAGGAAGTCGGTTCGGGCGGAGGTGTCTGCGACGATGCGCTGCTGCAGAGGCCAGGTGCTGAGCGTCAGCAGGGCCCTAGCCGGCGTGAGCCGGTCGGCGGTCAGCGCCGGGCAGATGTAGGTGCGGACGGCCCGGGTGGCCATATAGCTGGCTTCCTCATCTCTGCGCAGGCCGGTCATCTGCCGAGCGGGCAAGTCGCTGCCGTAGAAAGCCTGGTGGACAGCCCGGATCATCTTTGGTGCAGCCGGCGCACCGATCAGGGTCAGAGTGTCGAGGACCTGCTCACGCAGTGGCCGCAGACCCCGCAGACCCCTCTGGCGACTGATGGGTGGCTGACCCGTAACGTCCTGGCCGCCGGGAACGACCAGCGCGTCCCAGGCGGACTGCGTGGCATGCAGATCAACGCGGAGGGATTCAACCCGTCTACGATCCCCATCGGCCCGTGCGGTGCGCATCGCACGCCGCAGATGCGCCATCTCCGTCTCGAGGGCTTCCAGGGCGTCTTCCACTCCGTCACCCTACCTTACGTAACACAACTTTTCCTGTAATTTCTCTACTTCCGACAACGGCCACACCTACGCTGCGCCCTCCTGCTGACCGTCGCGGCCTGCCCCCCTGCCGATACACGCCGCCTTAGGTCAGTTCACAGCATGGTCAAGGAGAATGGGCCGCTCCGGTTGTCCGTACTATCGCTGTGTCAGGGCATCTGTGTACTGAATATTGCTTGTCACCCCGCAGGCCCGGGCCCCAACCCCGGTCCCGGGAAGCACACATGTGCAGCAGGCTCTTCAACTCCGGCCCCAGGTCCGGGAAAGGTTGTGCGCCCCATGTCCGAGAACGTTTCCGCCACCGAACTGACATCGCAGTACACCGCTCAAGTCCGTGCCGACCTCGAACGCAACACCAAGGAGCAGCAGCGCCTCGGTGCGGAAATCGCCTCCTTGCAGGAGCAGTTGGTGGCCCATCAGCGTGACCACGCGGTACTGGTCAGCATCCAGCAGGCGCTCGGTGAGGAGCCGGCTTCCCCGGAGCCGGCGGCCCCGCAGGAGCGGGCCGCGGTGCCCGCCCCCCGTACGAAGAAGAAGTCGCCCGGCTCCGATGCCACGGGCAAGCGGGCGCGGGTGACCAAGACCGCTCCGCAGCAGGCGGCCGCAGGCAAGGGCGCTGGGAAGGGCGCCGCCAAGAGCTCCGGGAAGGTGACAGGAAAGGGGGCCGCCAAGAGCTCCGGCAAGGAGTCCGGCAAGGCTGAGGCCGCCCAGCCTGCCAAGGCTGCCAAGCCGGCGCAGCCGACGCTGGTGGAGCTGATCCGCGGGCATCTCGCCGAGCAGAGCGAGCCGCGCTCGGCGGCGGAGATCGCCACGGCCCTGGGCCAGGCCCACCCCGAGCGCAGCGTCAAGACGACCGTGGTGCGCACCACGCTCGAGGGGCTGGTGGCCAAGAGCCAGGCCCAGCGCAGCAAGCAGGGCTCGTCCGTCTTCTACACCGCCGCTTCGGCGCCGGTGCTGGTGCCCGAGCAGGCGGCACCGGCGCAGGGCGGGGAGCAGGACGGCAAGACGCAGGGCAGCAAGGCGCAGGGTGAGGAGCAGGCCGCGGCTGCCGGTGCATGACCTTGCTCTTGGCCTCACTGCGGCAGGCCGGTGCCGACCGCAGTGCTTGGGGCAGAGTGCCGCGCAGGACTGGGGCAGCACCTGCGCATATACCAGATGACGCCCAAGGGCGAGCAGCGGCAGTTCAGCAACGATCTGCCGCTGGCTTTCCTGGGGCTGCGCGAATCCTTGCGGCCAGACCTTGGGCATGGGGCCAACATGAGGCGCCATAAGCATGGAGAACCCGTCGCGGCGCCAAGACGCTGACCCCGGCGGGCATCTCCTTGCGGGGATGTGCTGGGTGACGAGGTCGTCCCGGGGCCGAGCCGACGCCATCGAGTCAGCCTGATCAGGGTTCAGCAGCCGGTTTAGGTCACACTGAACAATCGGGCAGGAACAGTGGTGGTGGGGAGCGGGAGGGCCAAAGGGTGGGGCGTCCTGAGAAGTCGGTGGATCCCAACGAGGGTCCGGTGCAGCGGTTCGCATATGACTTGCGGAAACTGCGGCTGGAGGCGGGCGGCCCCACCTACCGGGAGATGGCCCGCAGAACCCACTACTCGGTTACCGCACTCTCCCAGGCGGCAGCCGGGGAGCAGCTGCCAAGCCTCGCGGTGGCGCTGGCCTATGTGGCGGCCTGTGGCGGAGATACCTTCGCGTGGGAGAAGCGGTGGGACGACGTGGCGGCGGAGGTGACCACCGCTCCCCGTGCCGCCGATGGTGAGGAACCGCCCTACCGGGGACTGGCTCGTTTCGAACCCGGGGATAGCGAGGTGTTCTTCGGGCGTGAGCAGTTGGTGGACGACTTGGTCGAACTGCTTCGCATACACCGGTGCGCGGCCGTGCTGGGGCCGTCCGGCAGCGGCAAGTCCTCCTTGTTGCGTGCCGGTCTCGTCCCCCGCCTGCGCCGCTCCGAGCCGTCCGAACCGCGTCCGGCGGCCCTGCGCATCCTGACGCCGGGGGAGCATCCGGCGCGCACACACGCCGACAAGCTGGAGCCCGCCGCTGGCGAGGGGGACACCTATGTCCTGGTGGACCAGTTCGAGGAGCTCTTCACCCTCTGCACCGACCCTGCGGAGCGAGAAGGGTTCATCCGCCGGCTGCTGGCCGCTGCGGAGCCCGGCAGCAGGCTTCGCGTGGTGCTGGGCGTGCGCGCCGACTTCTACGGCCACTGCCTGCGTCACCCGCAGTTGGTGGACGTACTGAAGAACGCCGCCGTTCCGGTGGGGCCGATGGGACCGGCGGAGCTGAGGCAGGCGATCATCAAGCCCGCCGCCGCACGGAACACGATGGTGGAACGTGCCCTCACCGCACGCCTGGTGGACGAACTCGCCGACGAACCGGGTGGTCTGCCGCTGCTCTCCCACGCCCTGCTGGAAACCTGGCGCCGCCGCTCGGGAAGAATGCTGACGTTACGGGCGTACGAGGCAGCCGGTGGTGTGCGCGGTGCCATCGCCCAGACCGCCGAGGATGTGTACGGATCTCTTTCCCCGGAGCGCGCCGAGCTGGCGCGGCTGGTCTTGCTGCGTCTGATCACCCCAGGCGAGGGCGCCCAGGACACCCGCCGCCCCGTGAGCCGCGCCGAGCTGGACTTCGCCCCTGAGGAGGAGATCAGCGCCGTGGTGGGCGAGTTGGTCGGTGCCCGGCTGCTGACCGTGGACGACGGCACGGTGGATCTGGCTCACGAGGCCCTGATCACCGCCTGGCCCCGGCTGCGCGGATGGATCGACGAGGCCCGTGAAAGCCTGCTGGTCCACCGGCGGTTGACCGACGCCGCCCACGCCTGGCACGAGCTCGGCCGGGAACCGGGCTCGCTGTATCGAGGGACACGGCTGGACGCGGCGAGCGAGCAGCTGGCGGACACCGACCTCACCGCGTTGGAGCGTGGCTTCCTCGACGCGGGCCGCGCCGCGCGCACCACCGAACTGCGGCGCCGACGCGGCCTGCTCGCCACTCTCGCTGTCCTGGTCGTCCTCGCCCTGGTCGCCGGCATCACGGCCTGGCAGCAAAACCGCACCAGCGACCGCCGCCGCGTGGAGGCCGAAGCCAGACGCATCGCCGCGGTTGCGGACGCCATGCGGTTCGCCGACCCCGCGACAGCCATGCGGCTTTCCGCCGCCGCCTGGCGGCTCGCGCCCACCCTGGAGAGCCGCTCGGCGCTGCTGAGCGCCATGGCCCAACCGGAGCAGGACGTCTTCCCCATCCCCGGCCTGGCCTTCGGCCCGGCGTTGAACCGGCTCACGGCGGACGGACGCACTGTGCTGTCCATCTCCGCGCGGCGCGTGGTGGTCTGGGACGTGCGCACCCAGCGGCGCACCAGCTCCTACCGGGGTCCGGGCCGAGCGCTGTCGGACATGGACCTCGAGCCGGACCTGGAGCCGAACTGGGACATCAGCCCCGACGGTCGACTGCTTGCCCTGCCCGCGAAGGAAGACGTGCGGCTGTGGGACGTACGAGCCAGCCGGGTGGTCGCCACCCTGCCCGTGGGCGCGGCGGTGTCGGCGCATTTCGGCGCGGACGGACGCCATCTGACGGTGGTCGGCCAGGACGGTGAGGAATTCCAGCGGACACAGGTGTGGGATCTGCGCGACCGACGGCGCCTGTCGAGTGTGCGCGCTCCTGTAGTGCAGGAGTACCCGACCAGTGTGAGCGCCGATGGCCGCGCCCTCGCACTGTGCCGGGGCCGCCATCATCTGGAGGTACGGGACCTCCGCACAGGGCGGGTCCATCGCCTTTCGCGGGCCGCGAGCGCTGCCCGGGTCGCTTGCCCCGACCAGGACCGCTACGCCCCGGGAGTGTTCGCTCTACGGCCGGGCGGTGATGTGCTGGCGGCCGTGGACGACAACACGATCCGACGCTGGGTCGTGCGCACGGGCCGCGAACTGCCCCGCCTGGACCTCGAGGATGCAACCGCGGTGCGCTTCAGCGCGGACGGTACTTTTCTGGCCGCCACCACGGGCACGGAAATCGTGCTGTGGCGGCACAACGAGCCGGATCAGCCCGTCTTCCGCCACCAGCTCATCGGCGAGATGATCACCGAATTCTCCCTTGCCCCCGACGCCTCTGCTGTGCAGTACCTCCGTCGGACCGGCACCTCCGTCGCCTCACTCGACTTGCAACCGATCGTCCGCGCCGACTGGCAGAAACGTCCCTTCGAACAGGCCCACCTCGCCGGTGACAGTCGCACCGCGGCCGTCCTCTCGCGTGAGCCGGGCCAGGCCGGCGTCCGGCTGATCGACACCCGCAGCGGCCGGGCCCTCACCACCCTGCCCGAGCCCCCCTGCCCGCCGGACGCCGATGCTTCCGTCTCCGATACCGAGGAGGACCCTTCGGGCTGCTCGGAACTGATGGCGTTCAGCCCCGACGGCCGTCGTTTCGCCTACGTCAGAGTCTGGAGCAATACCCGGCAACGGCAGCGGATCACCGTGTGGGACACAACGAAACACCGCAAGGTAGCCGCCCTGGACGCCGGCCCGGCGGCGGTGAACGAGATCACTGGTCTGGCCTTCGACACCGAGGGGCACAGCCTGCTGATGGCGCGCGGCTCTGACACCTGGGCGCTGGAGCGCTGGGACCTGGGCACCGGCAGACGGACAGACACCCAGTCCGCCGGCTCCCATCTGGGCAGCAGCATTCAGTCGGGTGGCTCCGGAAGAATCCTGGCCGTACGCCCGGACGACGCTCTCGTTGTTTCCAGCGATGACGAAGTCATCGACCTGCGCGCGAGGCGCGTCCGTTCACTCGTGCTCAGCGACAGCGGCCTCCCCTTTGCCGGAGCGTTCAGCAAGGACGGCACCCGCTTCGCCGTCGGCGACGCCAGCGGGCGAGTCACCATATGGGATGGCGATGTGCATCACCGTCTCAGCGTGTTCAACGGCGCCTACACAGGCGACCGCGAAAGCGCGCAGGACTCCGTAGTCGCGCTGGCCTTCTCCCCCGACGGCCGCACTCTCGCCGTGGTGGGCACCGGATCCGTCCAGCTGTGGGACGTCGCCTCGGGACGCTCCCTGGGCTCCCCCTTGCCCACCTCCGGCCAGTACATCTCCAGTGTCGCCTTCTCCGACGACGGCACCAGCCTGTACGCATCCGGCGCGCGAAACCCCGCCGAGCCGATCGACTTGGCGCCCGAGCGTCTTCTGCGCCGGGTCTGCGCGCGCGCCGGCTCCGGGCTGTCACGGGCGGACTGGCAGACCTACCTGCCGGACCTTCCCTACCTCCGAACATGTTGAGTGCTGCCGTCCTCGGCTGTGCTGTCCGGCCCGGGGGTTCAGGCCGCGCGGGAGCGGGTGGAGGCGGCGGAGACGGAGCTCGGCCTGGAGCTGTGCGCGTCCCCACGCAATACGACCTGCGACTGCACATGAAAGCCCTATAACTACACAAGAAGAATTTCAGGCCTGAATTTGAGCAATCAGGCCATTCAAGTCATTGGATCATTCAATATGACGAATCGGGCGTCTTCTCGACTAGGCTAATGAGTGCCAGCCGGAGAATTTCTCTGACTGAGCAAAAGGGAAGGCGTACCTCATGCGCTCCACGCGCACCACCCTCGTTCCCCGTACGGTCTTGATCGCCGCGATCGCCGCGGCCGGCCTGGCCTTCACCCCCGCCCTCGCCTCGGCGACGGCCCCGGCCAAGACGAGCAGCACCAGCACAGCCCCCGGCTTCGGCATCCTCGGGCTCCCCGGCGCCAACGGCGCCAACGGCGTAGGCAGCAACGGCGGTGTCGGCGGTCTCGGCGGCACCGGGGGCGCGGCCGGCGCCAACGGCAACGGCGGTACCGGAGGTGCCGGAGGCAACGGCGACGGCAGCGCGAGCACCGGAGGCGCAGGTGGCACCGGCGGTGCCGGTGGCGCCAACGGCAACGGTGGCGCAGGCGGCTTCGGCGGCGCGGCCAAGCTCGGCGGCACGGGCGGCAAGGGCGGAGTCGGTGGCGTAGGCGATGCCGGCGCCGGTATCGCCGGCGGCAAGGGCGGCAACGGCGGCGCGTCCATCGTCGGTGGCGGCCACACCGGCGGCAACGGCGGCGCAGGCGGCGCAGCCAGCCCGGTGTGCCCCGGCAAGCCCGGCGGCAACGGCACCGCAGCCACTCTCACAGCCGACGGCACCACCGGTGCCACAGGAGCAGCCGGCAAGACCACCCTCCCCTGCTGAACGGACTCCCGGGCAAACAACAGGCCCGTGACCCATCGGCTGTCAGGACCGGAGTACAGGCCCGACCGTGACAGAAAATCCAGGACACAGTCAGGTGTCACGTGCCCAGTACGAGACACTGAGACGTGGTGAACGGTTCACGAGAGCGCCCGGCTGGAAGACCTCCAGCCGGGCGCTCTCTCGTCCAAAAACTTCAACGGCCGGGGCGTACGGGCCAGGGATCTTGTCGGCGTCACACCGGACGACGTGGACCATTTAGGGACTGAAGGGCTACGAGATCGCGCGCGAGCTGAATGTTTCCACCGGTCTGGTGTCCGTCCGGCTCAAGGAAGCCCGCTCAGCCGGTGTCGAACTCACCGGCTACGCCGCTGCCGGTGAAACCCACGTGGTTGCGGAGGTCTTAGCGGGCTCTGGTCCACTTGCTGTGGACGCGTACGCAGCGTGACTATCGATCTCATCGTGACGGTGGCTGAGATAGCCCGAAAATCGCCCGGCCGGTGTGCGGTGTGGTCGACAGTGCTGCGTCGTGAACGAAGTACGACCGCAACTCGAAGAGTTGCTGTTCTCCTCATCGGAGGACGTGGTGGTGGAGTCGGTCGAGACGACCGACATGGCCGTCCGGGTAGAGGCCCTGAGTACTGCCCGGCAGGCGACCTGTCCGGACTGCGAGAACCTGTCAGGGCGAATACATGGTTCCTATCTGCGGTTTCCTCGTGATCTGCCGGCGGCGGGCAAGTCCGTCGTAGTGGCATTGAGGGTGCGCCGGTTCGTCTGCCCGGAGAGCTCTTGGTCCGCGCAAGACATTCGTCGAGCAGGTGCCGGGCCTCACCCGCCGGTTCGGCCGACGGACGGAACGGCTACGATCGACGCTCATCTCAGTCGGTCTCGCGCTCGCGGGCCGGGCCGGGGCTCGCATGACTGACGTCTTCGGGGCGCCCGCCAGCCGCAACACCCTGCTACGGCTGATCTCCTCGATCCCGGATCCGCCTATTGCCGCGCCCCGTGTGGTTGGGGTGGACGAATACGCCCAGTGCAAGGGACAGGTCTACGGGACCGTACTCGTCGACGTCGAGACACGTCGTCCGATCGACCTCCTGCCCGACCGGAGGCGGACACCCTCGCGGCCTGGCTCGCCGAGCGACCCGGCATCGAGATCGTCTGCCGCGACCGCGCCCCCTTCTTCGCCGACGGCGCCACCCGCGGTGCCCCGCAGGCCATCCAAGTGGCCGACCGGTGGCACCTCTGGCACAACCTGGGCGAAGCCGCCGAGAAATGCGTCCACCGGCATCGCGGCTGCCTGCGCCCCACGCCGGAACAGCCGGAGGAACCCCAGGAGGAGGTGGAGTCGGCTGCGTCATCGCCGTGGCCCACAGGACACCGCTTCGCCGAACGCACCCGCTCCAAGCACGCCACCATCCACGCGCTCCTCGCCGCCGGCCACAGCAAGCGGTCCGTCGCCCGCCAGCTCGGCATGACGCTCAACACGATCCTGCGCTTCTCCCGCGCCACCACTCCGGAGGAGATGTTCACCGGTCAGTGGCAAAACCGTCCCACCAGGCTCGACGCCTACAAGCCCTATCTCGATCAGCGTTGGCAGGAAGGCTGCACCAACGCCTGGAAACTGTGGGAGGAGATCAAGGAGCAAGGCTATCCCCGCGGTTACGCCGGCGTCCGCGCCTACGTCAGCAGGAACCTGCGCGGCAAGCCCCAACCGGTCGGAGCCCGGCCGCCATCGGCCCGCGCCGTCACACGCTGGCTTCTCACCCACCCCGACGCCCTCCCCGAAAGCGACCGGATCCAGCTCAAGGCCGTCCTGGCCAACTGTCCCGAACTCACGGCGCTTTCCGAGCACGTGCGCTCCTTCGGCCACATGGTCGCTCACCTTCAGGGCCATCAGTTGCCGACCTGGATCGAAGCAGCCACCGCCACTACCGACCTGCCCAGCCTCCGGCACTTCGCCCAACACCTCGAACGCGACCTCGACGCCGTGACCGCGGGCCTCACGCTGCCCTGGAACTCCGGCGTCGTGGAAGGCCATGTCAACCGGATCAAGATGCTCAAGCGGCAGATGTTCGGCCGCGCAGGATTCGAACTCCTCCGCAAACGGGTCCTGCTCTACGCATAGGACTCCAGATCAGGAGTCTTCCTCGACGAGGCCGAACCCTTCAGGGAAGCCCAGCAAGAAGTCGCGACGCGACGGATCGTTCTCCTGCGAAGCCATCGAACCGAGCAAATCCATGAACTCGCTTCGCTGATCATCCGACAGATGAGACATCAGAGCAGCGACACCCTCCAGGACCTTCACCGCGTCATCCGGGTCCATCTGCTCGTCCTCGCACCTTTCGACGAACCAGAGGACGTCGACCAGCGCCTCTGCCAGAGCACGGGTCAGCGACGGATACCCAGACACAGAACGACCTCCTCCACGGCGACTGACAGAGCACGGTCATCTCACCACACACCACTGACGTCACCGCCGGTGAGCTCTTCACAGCAAGTGGACCAGAGCCCTAACTGACGTTCACAGTCAACGGCCTTGCAAGTCGGGCATTCGACACGGCGCATCCACGAGTGCACGAGATCCGTCTCAGCATCGGACCGGAGGTGCCGTCGCCACTTACCACCCCACGGAATGCTCTGCGATCCGTTCTCCACGCCCATTGGCCCCCCTGAGTCCGGTGGTGTGCGCCCTCTTGCCGGCCGTGAAACTGACCGTGCCTGCGCTGACGCCCTTCAGCGGTCGAACGGGGGAATGCCGTCCAGGCCGCTCTCGGCGAGGATCTGTTGGACCGTGTCGTCCAAGGCGCTGGCCGCGTCGATGACGGTCTCCAGGCCGTCGGGGAGCAGGTCTTTGTCTCGGTACCAGTCGCGCAGGTGGCCCTCGTTGACGTGCGCGAGGTACTCGGCATCTGGTTTCGTCGCGTGCCGGAGCACCGTCTCCTCGAAGGGCACGTGGAGGTAGTAGCACCGTGTGACGCCCTGGTGGGCGCGCACCAGGGCCTGGAGCATCGTGCCGTAGCGGTCGGCGTACAGGATGCCTTCCAGGACGACGTGGAAGCCGTTGTCGAGGGCGTAGCGGGCGGTGAGGTCGATCAGGCCGATATTGGCACCGCCGGGCCGGTCGCGTTCGCGCAGCACGATCCGGCGGAGGTTGTCCTGGGCGACGATGGCGAGGTTGCGGCCGAACTTCTCGCGCAGGCCGGCTGCGACGGACGACTTGCCCGAGGCGCTGTTGCCGCGGAGCACGATGAGGCGCGTGTCGCTGGTCCCCGCGGTGCCGTGCGCGGCCTCAGTCACCCGCGGCTCACCTGGATTCGGTTGTTGTGGAAGTGCTCCCAGTCCATGACCAGGCGGAAGCGGCGGTGGGCTTCCAGGCGCTCCGCGTCGGCTGGCGCCTCGCCGCGCTGGACACGGGCATCGCCGGATTTCACGAGTTCCGCAAGGGCGAGCCGGACGTCGTCGACGTCCTGGCCCGTGGCTGCCGCCAGCCGGTCCAGGGAGGTGAGGGTCTCTGCCGGTTCACCCAGATCGTTGACCAGATGGTCGATGAGGGTGTCCAGGAGCGGGCCGGTGTGCATCATCCAGCGGATTTCGTCGAGGCGCTGGTTGAGTTCGGGGTCCAGGGGCAGCAAGTGGCCGGGCAGCGGCAGCACGGCGGGCATGGACCATCGGGTGCCGTCCGGCGTCTCTGCGCAGCGGGCCAGGCCCCACGACAGGTAGAGCTCGGACAGGTCCCGCACGGTGGTGGGCACTGGGAAGCCGGCTGTCGTCAGCATGGTGCTGAACTGCTCCCAGCGGACCGCCTCGCATGCCTCGCGGCCCTCGGGCGCGTCCTCGTAGTCCCATTCCTCATCGGGCCAGGAGAAGGTGAGGGAACTGTCGAGGTCGCCGCCGATCATGTCCCAGCGGCCGTCGAAGATCTCTTGCAGGAGGTCGTCCAGGGAGCCGGTGAAACCGGGCTGGCACGCCGTCCCGATCAGCATGGTCAGCGGGAAGCCCTGACGGGGCAGGACGTACTCCCAGCCCGACACCCACCAGTCGTTGTGCATCGCCAGGTCCCGGCGCGGGCCGGACACAGACGTCTTCTCAGTCATCCGCAGCTCTTCCTCGAAACACCTCGATGCCCGCAGCGTACGCAGTGAGACGGGGCAGATTCTCACGGACGCGCCACCCACACCTGGTGGGCGGGAGCGACGTGCAGTCCTTCGCGCACGCGGCCGCGCAGGACGCCGACGCGGGTTCGGCCCTCCACGACCTGCAGCCCGCTGCCCGACGGGTCCAGGAAGCACCGGTCGATCAGGAGCGGCGGGCGTAGCCACGTCCCGTGCTCTTCCCAGTGCAGGCCGACTTCGCGGGGGCGGACGTCGACCCAGTGCACCGGGTTCTTGGCGTACTCCTCGATGCAGCCGTCGTCGGAGGCTCCGGTCGGCATCCCGTGGAAGTCCGCGGCCGGGATCGTCTCGAGCCGCCAGGTGATCTCGCGCAGGTCGATGCTGCCGTAGTCGGTTACGAAGTGGTCGTTGTCGCCGAAGTCGTAGAGGAACTGTTCCAGGACGTCGTCTGGCCACTGAAGCGGGGCCACGGCCGGGTCGATGCGGAAGCGGTCGTAGCCGTAGCTGAGACCGCCGGTTCGGCGGCGCTTCATCAGGGGGCTGAGGTCTTTCAGCTTCATGCCGTCAGGTGTACCGCAGACTCTGGACGACCTGGAGTTCGTGTGAGGGCCCGCGCATCCGCCTCAGCCGGTGAGCAACCGGGAACCAGCAGTAGGGCCGGACAGGGTGATTCTGTCCGGCCCCGCTGTCGTCGGTCAGCGGATGCGTGTGACCGAGACGGTGGCGTACCGGGTGGTGCCGGCCTCTACCTCCACGACCGGGCCCTGGGTGGTGGTGTACCGCTCGCCGTCGTCGGTGTGGGCGCGCTGCCCGGGCCCGGCCGCGGCGATGGAGCGGGCGACCGCCGCGGCGAGCGGCGCGGTCAGGGCGCGTGACAGCACCCGGCGCCCGTCCGGCAGCCGTACGGCCGCGCGGTGCGGGCGGGTGGCGGGCCCGACGTAGCCGATGACGTCCGCGTCCACCGTTTCCGCGTGCCGGAGCTTGGCCCTCTCTGCACCAAGTCAAGTTCAGTGGTGTGTGTTGGGGGCCGATCATCCCGCCCAGCACTCCGATCTTCGGCGCCGGCGCCGAAGACGACGGGCGCAGAGTGCGTGGGGCGGTGTGGATCAGCCTGAGGTGTCCTATTCGCAGGACAACTGTCGTCATTCTCGTCCGGCTTCCTTACGCAGGTGCTCTTGGTCCGGTTCCGCGGGTCGCCGGGAAGCGGCGTTGCCGGTGGGCTCTGCCAGGGTGTGCGTCGTGGACGAACTGGTGGAGCGTGTCGACGATCAAGATCGTGTGCTGGGGGTGGTGGTCAGCCGCCGTCAGGGCATCCGGGAGGGATGGCTGCACCGGGTCGCCGTGACAGTGTGTCGTGATGAGCGTGGTCGGGTGCTCGTTCACCGGCGGTCGGAGCAGCTGTTGCGCTTCCCCGGGCTCCACGAAGTCGTGGTCGGTGGCGCCGTGGATGTCGGTGAGTCCTACGAACAGGCCGCCGCGCGGGAGCTGACCGCAGAGCTGGGGATTCGTGTACTGCCGCGCTTGCTGTCCACGTTCATCAACCGCAGCGGTTTGAGCCCTCACTGGCTCGGCGTGCACGAAGCTCTGGTGCCTGACACCGTGGCCGCGGATCCTGATGAGGTCGCCTGGCATGGCTGGCTAACCGAGCCTGAGCTGCGGTCGGCCCTGATCGAGTGGCGCTTCACCCCCGACAGCCACGAAGCCTTCAGCCGGTATCTCGGGTTCCGGACCACGCAGTCCTGACCTATCCTGCCTCGCGGCCTGGGCGGTGAACGGCGGGGTGTAGCTTCCTGCCCGTGTTAGAACACCAGGATGAGACCAGGACGGCCTACGACGGGGTCGTCGAGCTCTATGCGTCGATGTTCACTAGTCGGTTGGAGACGCGGCCGTTCGCTCGGAACATGATCGGCACCTTCGCCGAGCTCGTGCGTGACACGCAGAACTTGCGGGTAGCCGACGTCGGGTGCGGACCCGGTCATCTGACGGCCATGCTGCACGACTTGGGGCTGGATGCCTTCGGGATCGACCTCTCCCCGGCCATGGTCGACCACGCTCGGCGGGCCCAGCCGACGCTGCGGTTCGACGAAGCACGAATGGAGGCCTTGCCGGTCGAGGACGGCGCGCTCGGTGGAGTGCTGGCCCACTACTCGATGATCCATACCCCACCTGAAGAACTGCCCTCGGTACTCGCTGAGCAGGTGCGTGTTCTGGCACCAGGGGGTCTGCTCCTGGTGTCTTTCTTCGGCACCGAAGGGCCGGAGCCGGTCCGCTTCGATCACAAGGTGGCGCCTGCCTATAGCTGGCCGGCGGAGCGGTTTGCCGAGTTGCTGGCCGAGGCTGGGCTCGTCACGATGGCTCGGTTGCTCCACGACCCAGCGACCGAGCGCGGCTTCCTCGACACACACTTGCTGGCCCGCCGCCCGTGGAGACTGACCTGCGAGAACTCTTGAGTTGGTTCGGTCAACATGCGTGACGCCCAATCCGCACCCTAGATAACAAGCACGGTGCGAATCTCCCGACAGATGTCGTGTATCGCCGGAGGGAACTCGTAGGTCGGGGCGGCGTGGGGCCTGAACCCACACGACCGCCTCACCGTCCAAGACCGTCCCGGGGCGCAGCACCGGCAGGCTCGTGCCCCGCGCTCAACCGCCTTGGCCTCCCTACAGTTGGTCTCCCCTGCTGGGTGCTTCCGGGGGATGCATCCCGCCACCGTCCTTGCTGTCCACTTCGCAGGTGCGCGGGTCGTAGGACTGGTCATTGGGAATCAACAGCACTGCGTCAACCTGCTCAGGGTGCTCGACGTCGAGCCAGTCGTCGCCCGTGAGGGGATCGTCCGCCGGACCGAACGCCTGGGACGAGGAAACCGTCTGACACCCCAACGCCACACGCTCCTTGTCGACCGCGCAGGCGTCCACCGCGGGATCGGAATATTCATTGGTGCCGTCGAAGCGGAAGCGGAAGTGGACCTGGTCACCGTCGGAGGGCACCTGCGGGTGGGGTTCAGGGCGCCAGTCAACGACCGCGACGGTGACGCCGAGAGGCTTCCCATCCGTGTCCACGACCTGCACCCTGACACCAGCCTTACCACGCTCCGCCATCGTGTCGGTGCAGCCCAGGGAAGAGCAGCCGGACAGGGCGACAACCACCAGCGGGGCAACGGCGAATACCCGTGCAGGTAACACTGGATGACCTCCGGTCGCGGCGGGGCGGTAGCGTACCAAGGGCCTGGCAGCTGCGGGTGGTGACGACGAGCCCCTGCGGCGGCGAAGCCGAAGCGCAAGCAGCCCAACAACTCCGCGTTACCAGCCGATCCCCGGCGACGAGGCGACGACCCTCGGCAGGGTCGTGGCCATACTCCGGCTCACTGAGCGCCACGGCTTGGCTCCCTGAGCCCGCACGTCACACCGAGAGAAATGGATCCGGACCCCGGCCCACGCTGTCACCGCGCCGCGCACCAACTGAGGGAGCAGCAGGCTCACCCCCGACACCGGAACGCGGGCGCCAGCTCGTGATCCGGACTGGCCGCGAACCGCACCAGGAAGGCACGAATAGGCACAACGCCTTCGACTCCCTTACCGGCATTCGGCCCGTCAGACTCCCGATATCTCGGGACCCGCGCCCGCGCTCCCCCATACCCACCCGACCCGAACCGTCCGGCCCGGCCGGCGCGGGGACATCGTCAGAGGCCCCGCTGCTGTCAGTGCACGCCGCCGTGGTGTTCCTAGCGGCCGTCCTCATCGGTCTCGTCATGGGCGGCCTCATGTTCCTCCACGACAAGTCCGTGCCCGCGGCCGTCGCCACGAGCCTCAGTCCTGGAAGGACCCGGCGGACGTGGCGAAACCCGGTATACGCATGAGAAGTTGAGCGGGTGGACAACGACATAACCGTCGCGCTGATCGGTGCGATCGGTGTGGGTGGCACTATCGTCGGAACCTTCGCCGGCACGGTGCTCGGCGCTCGCATCCAAGCCCGCGGCGGACACGACCAGGCCCAAGCTGCACGCGACGCGGCCACCACCACCGTTACGGCCACGGCGCGTCAAGCGATGGTCGAACGCCGTTGGGCGATCCTCGCCGAGTACCTCCGCGCGGCCGCCGCCCTCCACGAGAGCGCGAATCGGCTCTACGCTCTGAGCGCGGATGCCCGTGTCGCCGGAAGTCTGATCACTGCGGACGGACCGACTCTTGAAGCCGACGTCGAGGAACGGCGGCACACCTTCCTCTACGCATACGCCGAGGCCGAACTCGGCGCACCCGCCGAGATGCGCCCCCTTGTCTACGACCTAAGAAAATGCACGTTTTCCCACGTCGAGCAATCCATCAGGGGCAGGGACCTCATCAACGCCCATACAGTCCTGCGCGACCTCGCCACAACGCAGGGCCACGGTTCACCAGCCGGTCGAGCACATCTCGCCGTCACGACGTCGTCCGCCCCTCATCCGGTCGACGACACGACCCACGAGGACCTCGCACGCTGGCGTGTCGAAGCCACGAGGGCCTTGGAAGGTGTCCGCGCACTAACCCCCGAACAGCGCCACTTGCTCGCCTACCGACCCGATGAGGACCAGACCCTTGTCCTCATGGAGGCCGGGGACCGGTACACAGAGGCGTGGGACGCGTTGGTCACTGCCGCGCGCCGAACACTGGGAACCGACCCCAGTTAAAGGACGTCTGAACCGCCGACTGCGTGCCCCGGCTCGGCGGCGCAGGCGCGAGAGCCAGCCGGTGGCCTTCTGCTCGGGCACAACCGGCTCCTTCTCAGCCATCCGCAGCTCTTCCTCGAAACACCTCGATGCCCGCAGCGTACGCAGCGAGACGGGGCAGATTCTCACGAACGCGCCACCCACACCTGGTGGGCGGGAGCGACGTGCAGTCCTTCGCGCACGCGGCCGCGCAGGACGTGCTGCTCGCCCCCCCCGGGACGCTCGGCTCGCGCCGCGCCCGTGGTCCCGGTCGTGCGCGTGGTCATTGCTAGTGCCTGCTCGTCCTGGCTGGCGCCGTGCTGCCGACCCGGCCGCCTGCAACTGCCGCTGCTCCCTGCCGGTCCCGGCCTGCGAGGCCATTCGGCGGGCTTTCCCCCGTCCGCTGCACCCTGTCGTCGGTCCGCTGCAGTTACTCCGTGACGCGGCCCGCGAGTTTCCATTCCACATCACCTCACCTCGGCGCATCCTCCCCTGAGCCCCTACCCCGTGTGGCGATGATGCCGCCCATGGCACTGATGACGGCCGCAATGATGGCGTCCACATCTCCCCCTTGCTCATGGGCGCCGAGTTACGCCCGGCAAGCACACTGGCAGCCCCCGGCCGGACGAGACCAGCGGGCATCTCCGCAGCTCAGAGGCAGCTTCCCTGCAAGATTGCGTGTGCATTTCGCCCAGGGTTCCGCGCCCAATCCGTACAGGAACGCGCCCGGAAAACGTGCAGCGTACTGACGGTGCAAGACCACCAGCAGCAACGCGTCCCCTCCTGTCACACCTGGGCGCGCGGCCCTATGAGGTTTCGTGCCGGACTCCTGACACTTTCTGGAACCGCTCCGGGCCAGGTCCCGACGACACGGGATACGCCCCACGCCTCGAGACCACGACGGCAGGTGGCGTAGGCAGCCGCGACGCAAACCATCCCGGGTCACAGTCCGCGGCCGTGTCTACTACCGTCGCGCTGCCCGCACACGGATCGCAAGAGCGGTGCCGCCCGGCGGCCTTGCAGGCCCGGCTGGCGCGCCTCGGCACGGGGCGGGGCGGGGCGGCGTGGCAGCCCGCCGACGGCGTCCACGAAGGAAGAGGGACTTGGTGGTGTGGAGCGAAGCAGTGGGCTGGCGTCGGGAGTTGGGCTGGGGGACGCCGCCTTCGCCCACCCAGTGGCAGCGTGGGGCCCCAGTGCCGCAGCTGCCCGCCGGCGATGTCGCCGCGTGCTGCCGCTGCTCCTGCCCGTCGCTGGCTGCCACTTCGGCGGTCCGCTTCCGCCGCGCCTGTGCCCGTCGGTCCGCTGCCGTGCTCGTGCAGGCGCGGCCGCCCAGTGTGCTTGAGCTCCGCGAGGCCCCCCGTTGGGCCGCCTGTCCGTCACCGCGTGCTGCTCCGCGGTTTCGCGCCGTCCCTCGGCCGCTTGCACCCGTGGTGTGGGCGGCTCTTCGTCGAGCTCACCGCCCGCCCTGTAGCCGCCGCTCGTTGTCACGCCGGTCGGCCGTGGGCCGCCGCCGCCCGTGGTCTTTCCCCAGGTCGGCCCGCTGCGCAAGGTGCCCCGGCTGCACACCGAACGGGCAAGTCCACCGCCATCGTCCACCAGGACTGACACCTCGTACGGTCCGGGGCGCGGCGCACTGGGCGCGCCGTGCCCCGACTCCGCATCAGCTCAGAACTTCTCGGCTCAGAACTCCTCGTTGGTGACGAGGGCGTTGCCGAAGACGTCGTACACCGAGACGTAGCCCTCCTTGGAGTCCTGCCAGTCGTCGAAGGCCGCGGCGAGCGCGCGTGCGGTGGCCATGGGCTCCTTGACCGGCGTCGTCCCACCGTTGATGTCGGTGGAGATGTAGGCGTTGCCGGTTCTGTCGTCCCAGTCGCCGATGACGCGCCGTACGCGGGACGCCGCCTTCTTCTGCTCCTGGGTGCCGTGTGTCTCGACCCACGCGCGGAAGTCGTCGGCGTTCTTCCTCGACTGCTTCTTGTCGGCGTCGGGCGGCAGGGTCTCCTGCTCGGTGGCGGTGCCCTGGGCCGTCGTGTCGGTCCACTCGCAGCCACTCGTGAGGCCGATGGCGACGCACGCGCCGAGGGCGAGCGCCGCGGATCGGATCAGCCGTGGGCGCATCACGCGCTCCTCCCTCTCAGAACTTGATCGCGTCGGCCTTGTCGTTCCAGTTACCACCGTAAGCGTAGGAAATCTTCTTGAAGTTCGGGTACCGGGTGTATCCGGCCCCGAGGAAGAGGTGCGGGTCGGGCATGCCGGTGCGGAAGTCGTACAGCTCCACACCGCGCTGCGGGCGGTTGACGTACGCGGAGGACGCCTTGTCCCGGAAGCTCGGGCTGTACTGGTCCAGGTGGCGGGTCTTCGCGGTGTCGTACGTCGGCCACTGCAGTCGACGACCCTTGAAGTCCGCGTCCTGCCACAGACACACCCAGCTCTTGGGGCAGTCCAGCCAGCTGCTGCGCAGGGCGGTGGCGGCCGGCGCCGCCTTCGGGGCGCTCTGGGCGGCCGCGCCCTCGCGCGCCTGCGGAGTCGGCGCGTGCTCGGCGAGGTAGGCGTCGGCCTCGGCCTGGTCATCGAAGCACTCCATCGTGCCGTCCTGCGAGACCTCGGCGCAGACCTGCGCGCCGCCGAGGTCGTCGGACCGGGAGTCGATCTCCTCGCCGTGGTAGTACATCTCGACCTTCGGCGCGTTCTCCACCTCCTGGTGGACCTGCGCCTCCTCTTCGGCGGTCGCGGTGCCGGAGACGGCGCCGGGTACCTCGGGGAGGGAGCTGTCGGCGAAGGCCGGAGCGGCGGTGATGCCTGCGGTCGCGAGGGCGAGGGTGGCGGCGGCCATGGTGGTGCGGGTGCTGATGTGCACGGGTGTTCCCCAGAAAGACGTCATGTTCGAGCGGACCCACGGAGCTCCGGGTTCTCCGGAGCGCGGATCCGATCAAGGAACGTATTGCATGGAGTGTGCACCGATCTAGCGGATGAATCCGCTTAAAGCCGACAAGTTCCACCCGCCCCATCTGTGGCGTTAAGCATGGTTGCACGGCGAGGGATAACAGCCCTATCAAGATCGACTCACGGCACGGTCAAGCACGTCGTGACGTGGCGTCACGTGGTGACGAGTCCTCATATGTCGGTTGTGGCACCCGGTTTACGGCCGCCCTTATCTACGCCTTACGATGATCAATCCCATTTCCCCCACACCTCACAGCTTGACCGGCAACGCACCGACATCACGGGAGAAGACCCGTATCACACCATCGGTGCTGCTTTGCCATGCGCCAACTGTGAGAGAAAGAGCATGAGTTGACATCGCACATACGGAGACCGGCACGCGCCGGGATCGCGGGCCTCGCGGCCGCCGCGGTCCTGGCCGGGCTGATCCAGACCGGCACGGCCCACGCCGCGCCCGACGGCACGACCGTCGCCTCCCAGCCGAAGTCGGCCGGAGACGGGCCCGGTTCGGGTGCCGTCGCCGACCCCGACGAGAAGCTCGGCAAGGACTGGGAGACCTCGAAGGACCGGGCCGTCACCGCCGCCGCCGACTCCGAGGGGCTGCGCATCCTCGCCGCAGCGTCGGACGAGGCGTACGCGTGGAAGACCGCCGCCGTCCTCAACGAGCCCGGAATGCCCGCCGATTCGTGGATCGGCAACCAGTGCGTCATGGACGACTCCCATGTCGCCGCCGTGTACGCGCCGCGCGCGTTCACCAACAAGCCGGACCTGATGCAGGGCGGCGCGTTCACCGCGATCGTGAACACGAGGACGGGGGACGTGACGAAGCTGCCGTTCACCGGCACCCTCGCCTACTTCGACCCCACCTGTAACACCACCACGCACACCGCGGCCTTCACCCAGTACCGCGACATGAACGACGTGTCGCAGGTGAAGACGCAGGTGATCACGGTGGACACGGCGGGCAAGACCATCGCCAAGACCGGTGAGCTGCGCGGCCAGGTGTCGTCGGCGGCGCCCGTGAAGGACGGTGTGGTCGCCGGTCTTGGCCGCGACCTCGTCCGCGTCGACGGCAAGGGCAGGATCCGCAAGGTCACCGAGGGCGACAGCGTCCCCTTCGACATCCGCCCCATGGGCGGCGACCGCGTCGGCTTCGTGGACCGCAAGGGCACGAAGACGGCGCAGGCGAAGGTGTACGACGGACACGGCGAGCCCCGCACGATCGCCACCGGCCGCCTCGGCGACCTCGGACTCGAACCCGGCGCACGGGGCCGCACCTTCCTGACCGGCGAGGCCAAGGACGTGCGACTGCGGGACAGCGGGGTCACCCGGGTCGACGCGCCCGCCGACACCGACCTCTCCTCGCACGGCCGGCTCGCCGTCGAGCCCGTCCTCACCCCCGGCGTCCGCGCCGGCCTGACCCGCATCAAGGGCGCGGGCAAGGGCTTCGACAAGGCGAACGAGCCCGAGGCGGGCGTGCGTTCGCGCTCCGGCCAGGCCCCGGGCACCGCGAACGACGAGACCACCATCACCGTGACGTCGACCGCGACGACCACCGGCGAGAAGGTCGAGCAGCGGGTCGAGTCGGCGCAGCCGCGCACCACCGCGGGTCTCTCGCCCGCCCTGACCGGCGACAGCAAGCCGCGCACGCTGACCCGCGCCTCGGCCGTCAAGACCGCGGCCGCGTCCGCGCCCGTCTCGCACGATCCCGTCGACACCGACCGCTGGTGCTCCGTCTCGCGCAACGACATGAGCGCCCAGGCGTTGCAGCCGACGCCGAACCAGGTGGAGTGGGCGGTGGACATGGCCGTACGCGGTGAGCTGCGCGCCAAGTGGATCCGTCAGGGCGACTACCGGGGCCAGGCGGGGCTCGGCACGATCGACCCGCAGGGCCTGTTCCCACTGCCGAAGCTGAACGGGGGCGGCCGGATCCCGGCGAGCGTGCTCCTCGGCATCCTGGCGCAGGAGTCCAACCTGTGGCAGGCCGAGTCCGGCGCGATCCCCGGCCAGATGGGCAATCCGCTGGCCGCCGTGGACGGCTACTACGGCCACAAGGCGAAGGACACGCTCCTCGGCTACTGGCGCATCAACTGGGACAAGTCCGACTGCGGTTACGGCGTCGGCCAGGTCACCGACGGCATGCGCCTGAAGGGTCACGAAAAGAAGGACGAGACGAGCCTCGACCCGAAGCTGCAGAAGGTCATCGCGGTCGACTACGCGACCAACATCGCCGCCTCCATGAAGATCCTCGCCGACAAGTGGAACGAGGTGCACAAGGACGGGCAGAAGATCACGGTCAACAACGACGATCCGTCCCGCATGGAGAACTGGTTCACCGCCGCCTGGAACTACAACCTCGGCTTCAACCCCAAGTCGGAGTCGGGCAAGAACGGCGGACACTGGGGCCTCGGCTGGTACAACAACCCGGCCAACCCCATGTACAAGAAGGGTGCCTGGGACCACCCGTTCATGGATGTCAGCCTCAACGCGAACAACATCCGTGACGCGGCGCACCCACAGGACTGGCCGTACGAGGAGAAAGTGATGGGCTGGTCCGCCTGGTCCATCGACACCGGCTTCTCCTACGGCACGGACGGCAAGCAGGACTGGAAGGGCGAGTCCGGCTTCAACACCGCCGGGTTCCGTCCCGCGTGGTGGGCGAGCATCGCCGACCGCTCCCGCGTCAGCCCGCCGCTGGACACGTTCTGCAACAAGAAGAACAACTGCGACCCGACCAACCCGGTCGACTGCCCGGACGAGGCCTGCTACCGGCAGTTCTGGTGGACGCAGGAGAAGGCGGTGTGGAAGCCCGACTGCGACCAGACGTGCGGGCACGAGAGCATCAAGTACGTCACGCTGCGCTCCGAGCCGGGCCGCGGCTACCGGCTGAAGAACGGCGACCCGGTATGCGGGGGCGCCCCCGCGGGCTCCGACGTCGTCACCTCCGTACCCAGCGGAACGCCGACCTGGTCCACTTGCGGCAAGGCGTCCTCGACGGGCTCGTTCCAGTTCACCTTCCATCCTGACTGGGACAAGCACTACGAGGCGAAGGCCGATCTGCACTCCATCGGCGGCGGCCACGGCGGCCACTTCTGGTACACCCACACCCGTAACGAGGACAACCTCGGCGGCGACGGCAACCGGATGACGATCGAGGGCGAGTGGACGGCGGGCAAGAAGTACGACCTCGCCGCCGTCTACGCCTACGTCCCCGACACCGGGGCGCAGACCCGGCACGCGACGTACGTCGTCAGCGGCGCGTCCGGCGGCCCCTACGAGCGGGTCGTCGACCAGAACGCGAACAACGGCAAGTGGGTGCCGCTGGGCGCCTACAAGTTCACGGGCACGCCGAAGGTGAAGCTCACGAACTACACGAAGACGGGCACCGCGGACCACGACGTCGCCTGGAACTCCGTGGCGTTCAAGCCGATCAAGGGCAAGTTCGTGCACCGCTCGCTGACCGCCGCGGCGATCTTCGACCCGAACCAGGAGCTGAACTCCAACTGGCCGGTGTCGACCGAGATCAACTCGCCGGTGCAGTCGATGAAGGCGCTCTACGACTGGGGTCTCGGCCTCGCCGACCAAGGTCCCCTGTGGAACAACCCGGAGGGCGCCGACGCCGTCGGCATGTCCTCCAAGGCGCGCTGCCCTTCGGCGAAGGCCGTCGGCGAGTGCACGGGCCAGAAAACGTGGGACGCGGCCGACAAGTGGGCCAAGGAGATCAAGGCGGGCGGCTGGAAGCCCCGCGCCGACGGCTCCGCCCCCGCGCACTCCATCCCGCGCTGGATGGCCATGTCCAACGAGCGGCCCGACCCGGCCGCCCCCGCGTCCAAGGCATACGCGGACCCGAACAGCTACAAGATCAAGTCTGATGTGAACGTGACGTTCGTGGTCGGCGAGGACGGGAAGATCGTCGACGGCAGCGTGGGGTCCGACTACCGCGCCCGCGTCGGCAACGCCCACCTGCCGCACTTCGTCACGGACATCATGCAGGCGATCGAGGCGGACTACGGCATCCCGGCGCCGGACATCGACTACACCACGCAGGACGCGCTCGAGTACGGCAACGTCCACACGTCCCACCCCTACAAGGACGGTGACACCCCTGGTCAGGCGTACTTCCCGCACTTCCGCGGCGCACGTCTGGACGACGCCAAGCAGTGCGTCGACTTCCGCGGGGTCGGCGGCGGTGTGCATGGCTACCGGGCGATGATCGGCCACAAGTCCGTCAACGACAACGTCAAGGCGTGGGTGGACCAGGTCAACAACGACCTGGAGACCAACCACACCGTGCGGCGGTTCGCCGGGGACGTCTACTCGATGTTCTTCAAGAACACCGGGAAGTGGAACAACAACATGTTCGGCTCCATGATCGGCAACGCCCCGCCGATCTGGCAGGACATCGCCGCGGCCTTCTGCGCCGACGGCTCCGTGAAGCCGACTCACCTGCAGAAGAACAAGGACGCCAACCCGTCCGACGGCATCGTCTTCCAGTCGTACATGCCGGACCTCTATCTGTACGTGGACGACCGGCTGACCGACAACCTCGGCCGGAAGTCGAACCACCGCATCAGCGGCGGCGACTGGCGGAACTTCTCCAACTTCCCCGCCACCGCGCCGAACGGCAACGCCTACGCCTCTTGCTCCGCCTACCACCGGGGCAGCGGCGGCAATCCGTGGGGCGTGGACGCCCCCGTTCCGTTCCTCGGGGACGGGCCGGGGAACCGTCCCGGCAGTGTGGTGCACTGTGACGAGCCGGCGAACAAGTTCACCGAAAACCTCACCCGGTGACCCGGAGTGGGTGAGTGAGCACATGACCACCGACTGATCCGATGCACGAAGAGGGGAGACGGACCGGGCCCGCACCGGCCGGCCCGTCCCCCCTCCGCACATCTAGGGAGAAATCCTCATGGGCTTTCTGTACTTGGCCTTCTTCGCCGCGTTCCTCTACCTGGTGCCCGTGGCCCTGCTCTGCAGGAAGGTCGCGATCAAGACAACGGCGAAGATGGGCTGGACCATGGCTTTCCTGCTGATCGTCTTCCCCGTCATCCTGCTGGTCATCGGCGGCGTGATGGACGCCAAGGGAGCCGCGTCGTAGGCATCTGCCGCATCACGCACAGAGGGAGCACGGCATGCGCATCCCTGGACCCGAACCGAGGGCGGACGGCGGGGTGGTGCCATCGCGGAGGCCGGGGGCCTGCACACCTACCAGCTGTGGCTTCACCAAAAGTACGGGCCCGTCACGCGCTTCCAGCTGCCGGGCGTGGAGATGACCGTCTCGGTCGCCGACCCCGTGCTCCTTGAGTAGTTGTCCTACGTTTCAGGAGCGGGCCGGGGCCGGTCATTCGTAGGATCGGTGAGGCCCAGGGGCTCCGGGTATGGCTCAGTAGTTGTCGCCACCTCATGGCTTCAAAGACTTGGCCGCCCGGAGCCCCGCGACGGCTCGACCGCTGATTGGGAGATGCGACTCGATCGCTGGGTAGGACAACGTCGGCGAGGTCGTCTGAGGATGAAGAACCAACGACGAGCTGGCGAAGGTGGCCGTGCCCGAAATCTGGGCCCGGATTGGACATCGGCAAGGAACATCATCATTGCGTGGTCCTCGACGAGCGCAGTGAACGCCTGCTGTCGCGGCGGGTACTGAACGACGAGGCAGCTTTGCTGGAGCTCATGGGCGACGTCCTCGCGTTGTCCGAGGACGTCCCGTGGGCAGTGGACATCAATCACGGCGAGGCCGCCCTGCTGATCGAATTACTGATCAGCCACGATCAGCCGGTCATCTATCTGACCGGCCTGGCCGTCCATCACGCATCCACCGCCACCGGGGCCGCTCTTGAGCAGTTGCCATCAGACAGTTCCGTCGAGGAGGGGTGGTTGGGCTGGTTTTCGCGTTACCGTCGCGGTGCTGTGGGCTTAGCCTTCCGCTAGACGGGCGTCCTGCCTTCAGCCCCCAATCCCTGGGCTGCCAGTGAGACAAGACCTCAAGCGGCCGGGACCGCGCCCCGCAGCGAACGCAGTCCCGGCCTGTGCGCCCTCTTAGGCCGGGGGCACTCCCGCAGCCTCTGGCCTGTGAGGACGCTGGCGTGAGGGAAGACGGCGGAGCCGTTGCCCTCTGCCCTGTGCGGCCACTGCCGTTTTCGAGCGACCGGCGGCGGCCGCAGCTCGCTCACTTGCTACATGCCTCGGCGTGCGATGGGCCGGGGCCGCACGTGGGATGTGTCCTGATGAGGGTGGTGCCCTGATCCCTCGCTCTGGGCCCAACGTGGGTGGTTCAAGCTCACGCTCGGGCACTAGGATCTCGTAGAACTACCCTTAGATTATAAGCCTGTTGAGGCGAACAATTCTGTAGTGGACCGCGACTGCGGTGCATGCTCAGCGCCGGACTCGCTCCTCAATTCCCGCGGTAGACGCCGAAGGGTCCGGCCCGTCTCTCGGGCCACTTCAAGGCCGGGTCTCCCTGCCTCCGGCGGCCTGGAGGGAGTGCGCCATACGGAGGGGCACCGGCCGCCGCTGTCCCCACACACGTGGACGTGGCCGTACGGCGCATTGGGTAGGGGCGTCACCTCTCGTATTGGCACTGGGGTCAGTCGAGGGCGTGATGGGCCAAGACGTGGTCCACGGTCTGGTGGAGAGGCTGACCGTGACTGAAGGCGTGAGCGCGCAGACGGGCCAGGGCGTCATCCGGTGGCAGTCGATACGTCTCGGCGAGGATGCCGACGGCTAGATGGACGCTGGGCGGGTATCCCTGTGGGCCGGGCCGGGTGGGGCGGTGCTCGGCGGTCAGCAGATGAGGATGTTCGTCGAAGGCGAGCAGGGCGAGGATGCGGGCGTAGGCGCCGGCCCGGGATTTGTTCCGGGTGGTGAGGAGGCCGGGTGCGGTGCGGTAGAAGTCCACGGCGCCGATGGTCAGGTGGCCGATGGTCAGGGGCAGCGCCGTCACGGAGCGCACGCGTTGGCCTGCGGCGGCCTGGGTGAACGCCGGCCAGCGGTCGAACGCCTGGTGCAGGTCGGCTTCTTCGACCAGGGTGCGCTGTACGTAGGCGTCGGTGCAGGGCCCTTCTCCGGTGGTGAGCTGAGCGTCCTCCAACAGCCGGGCGTGCTCGTCGGTGGCGTGGCCCATGATGCGCAGTTCACCGGCAACGATCAGGCTCACGCCCATACTGTTGACCTCCAGGTCGGCCGCGCCCGCCCGGGCGGCGGTGGCGAGGGTGATCTCACCTTCGGAGGCAGCGATCTGGCGCCAAGCGGCGGCATGGTCGTCATCCATGGGGTGCCTTACCAGAAATAGCGGGCCGGAGACTGGGCGGTCTGGAGACCTCGCCGGCTTGGAGGAAGGGTCAGGTCAGGGGCGGTCTACGGCGTTGGTGTCGAGTTGCCCGTCGATGAGGTGGCGACAGACCTCGGTCAGGCCGAGCCGGTGGGAGCGGGCGTGGCGGCGCAGTGCGTCGAAAGCCTCGTCGACGCCGGTGTTCCAGCGTTCGGCAAGGATGCCCTTGGCCTGTTCGATGACGATGCGGCTGGTCAGAGCCGCCTGCATCTGGGCGCGTTGCTGGTTGGCGTGGGCGACGGTGCGGTGCTGCAGGATGGCGATGGTCGCCACGTCCGCCAGCGCCTGGGCGACCCGCGCGTCGGCGGCCGACAGGTTTTGCGGACGGCTGTCGAAGAGGTTCAGCGCGCCGATGACCGTATCGCGCAGCCGCATCGGCAGCGCGTGAGTGACGACGAAACCGGTCTCACGGGCCCGGGATGCGAAGAGAGGGAAGGGGCTTGTCCCGACCGGTGAGGTGAGGTCGATGTTGAGCCGGACCGTACCGCTGCGGTGGCATTCCACGCACGGGCCCTCGTCGTGCTGGAGAGCGAAGAGTTCCAGCAGGCGGGTGTGCTCGTCGGAGGCGGCGATCAGCTGGAGTTTGCCGCCAGGGTCTTCGAGCATGACTCCCACGGCCGGCACGTCGAGCAGCTCGGCGCAGCGATCACACAGGGTGTGCAGGAAGTCGATCAGGTCGAAGTCGTCGACGAGCGTGTCGACCGCGTCGATGACGGCCGCCAGCAGGCGTTCTTCTCGAGTCATGGCCCTTCAGTCCCTCCGCCGGCCAAAGCATCCGGCTCGTCTCCATCATCATCGCGAAAGTGCACTCGCCGGGCCACTACGTCTTCGGCGACCTCCGGCAACGGCCGCTCCAGCTGGAAGGCGTACGCACGCAACCGGATCAGAGCCTCGGCCACGGACACGCCCGCCTGCGCGCTGATCATTCCGGCGGCCTGGTGCACGGCGGCGCGATAGAAGTACGAGCTGTCCTCCGCGGCGGCGAATGCCTCCCATGAATGCTCGTCCTTGACCAGCGCGGCGGTCAGCGCGTGCGTGATGATCCGCGCATCGGCCAGCAGCGCCCCCTCCAGCGGGCCGACCCTCGCCCGCTGCAGGGTCATGGTGCCCAGGCAGGCCCCGCCGAGCTGCAGCGGCAGACAGAAAACCGCGCCGATTCCCTGTGCCAGGGCCTCGGGCAGCAGGGCAGGCCATCGGGTGATCGATTCGGCCGACAGGTCCGGCACCAGGACTGCCGCGCCCGAAGAGGCGACCTCCGGGCCCGGCCCCTGGCCCAGCGTGTACTGCAGGTCCTCCAGCTGTGCGCTGACGCCGGGGGTGGCCCACAGCAGTTCGTTCAGCCCATTGCCAGGTGTCACGGACACGGCCACCCCGTCGACGCCCAGGGCCCGGGCGCACCGCTCGACATCCGCGCCGACCAGCCCTCCGCTGCCGGGGACCGGCCGCAGGCTCTCCAGCACAGCAGCAAGATCACCCATGGCCATAGCCCCGCCGCCTTCCTGCCTGATCAGACCTGCCCAGTTAAACGGCACACCCAGTCTAGGTGGGCGGAATCCCGTCGCGGGCAGGCCCAACGCTGCACGGCTCAGAAGCGTAGGGTGGACAGACAGGCTGCCCCGATAACCGAGCAGATGGTTTCGTCTCGCACGGCAATCCTGACATTGGCTTCCGATCAAGGGCAGCGTCGGCGGTGAGTGCCAAAGATCGGACGCACGGCCATGTCCACGCTTTCGGGTACACAGCCCTATCCCGCCTCTTCCACTCTCGCTTCGTGACAGCCGCCCGGTCGGCAGCTGTTGAGCTGGCCGCCCTTCATCTGGACCACCCCGATCCGTCGAGCAGCCTCGTGCGATCGTGCAGGGCGGAACTACGGAACACCTGCTCGGTCGGTCTGACGCTGGCGGTGGACGCCGCCCTCGCCCAGCGCGTTTCCCTGGCAGCCGAGGGCCCCCTGGCCGCTCGTGGCGAAGCTCTGCAGATCAACCTGGGGGAAGGGCCGTGTATCGAGGCCCTCAAGCGCCGCAGGCCGGTTCTTGCCCCCGACCTCGATGACCCGGATTGCATCGTCGACTGGCCTGTCTACGCCCAACAGGCCCGTGCGCACGGCATTAGGGCCGCCTTCGCGCTAGCCGCTGTCGTCCAACCCGACCAAACCGGTCCTCAGCCGGGCCTGGTCCTGTCCGTCTACCGCGACCGGCCCGGTCCCCTGCCTCAAAAGGATTTGGGGGTCGTGCGCATCCATGCACACGCCGCCGACCTCCTGCTCCTGACCGTTCCCGTACCCGGCGAATTCGACCCCGCCGACACCTGGCTCCTCCCGGCCGACGCCGTTGTCCACCAAGCCACCGGCATGATCAGCCACCGCCACAATGTCACCACCAGCCAGGCGCTGGCACTGCTGCGTGCCCATGCCCATGCGCGCCAAAGGGACCTGCGTGACCTTGCCAAAGCCATCGTCTACAACGGCTTGCACCTGCCACAGCTTCCCCCGCCGGATCCTATGACCCCCTGAGCAGGGGCCCCATCGGGACTGAACAGAGTGAACCGCCGAGGTGCTGGGAGTCGTCGTGATCCGCACCGCGATCATCCAGTTGAGGAGTCCTCCATGCCGTACCTGATCTCGCCCCACTCCGCTGATACCTGAACAGGTGGAGCAGGGCTTCGACTACCTCCTGGCACTCCAGATGGGCGGCGCGAACTACGTTTCCGGCCGCACGCCAGCCACTCCATAGTTGGCCTTCCTGCTGCTGCGGCTCGCCGATAACATCGTCTTCCCCGTCACGGGGGTCCTGGGCGACGGGGAGTCTCACGCGGACTCCTTCGCCCTGGACGAGTGGGGTGCATCTTGGGGCAACCGACGGAATTGACTGACCTGCAGGAACGTGGCTTCCGCCAGGCGTCGATCCCGCCAACTGTGTCCGCAATCCCGGGTGATGACCGCTAACGGCAGCCTGCTGCGGTGTGGGCGCAGGCAGAGCCGAGATGCCCGGCCGCCCGTCGGCCGCGTTTCGTCACCCGGGCAGGCTCATTCCGTCGGTGGCGCCCTTCTCCCGCATGGGCACGAGATGGCTACGACACCTCATCGCGAGCGGGAATCGGATCGCCACGACCGGAGTTGGGGAGGGAAGTCAGCCGTTTCAGGAGGGGTCATGCGAGCGATTCAGGTTTCCGAAGTGGGCGGTCCCGAGGTGCTGCACCTGGTTGACATTGATCAACCGGTGCCGGGCCCGGGCCAGGCGGTCGTGGAGGTCGCCGCGTCCGGCGTCAACTTCCTCGACGTATACCACCGCGAGGGCCGGTACACCCTCCCGCTGCCCTTCACCCCCGGCACTGAGGGCGCGGGCACAGTCCTCGAGGTTGGCCCCGGCGTCACCCACGTCGCTGTGGGAGACCGGGTCGGCTGGGTGGAGATTCCCGGCACCTATGCCGAGCAGGCCGTCGTGGACTCCTCCCGGCTCGTGCCTTTGCCCGACGGCGTCGACTTCGAGGCCGCCGCCGCGGTGCTGCTGCAGGGCATGACGGCGCACTACCTCGTCAAGGACGCCTACCCGGTCCAGCCAGGCGACACAGTGCTCGTGCACGCTGCCGCCGGCGGTATGGGGCTTGTGCTGACCCAGCTCATCACCCATCTCGGCGGCACAGTGATCGGCACGACCTCGACACCGGAGAAGGCCCAGCTGGCGCGGCAAGCCGGGGCCGCCGAGGTGATCCTCTACTCTGCAGTGGACGATCTCGCGGCCGAGGTGAAGCGGCTCCATGGCGGCCAGGGCCTGCCTGTCGTCTTCGACGGCGTCGGCAGGGACACCTTCGATGCAAGCCTCGCCAGCCTGCGACCCCGCGGCCACCTGGTGCTCTTCGGCGCCGCGAGTGGTGCAGTGCCTCCCTTCGACCCCATCCGGCTCGCCCAGGGCGGTTCGCTGACCCTGATCCGGCCAAGCCTCGGGGACTTCATCGCCGATCGGTCCGAGCTGCTCCGGCGCGCCGCCGACGTGCTGGAATTGGTGCGCACCAAGACGCTTGAGACCACCGTGACAGCCCGCTACCCGCTCGCCGAGGCCGCCCGAGCTCACCGCGATCTGGAGGCTCGGCGCACCACCGGCAAGCTGCTCGTCATCCCCTAGGGCAACCGGCGGAATTGACTGACCTGCAGGAACGTGGCTTCCGCCAGACGTCGATCCCGCCAACTGTGTCCGCGATCCCGGGAGATGACCCCTAACGGGAGCCAGCTGCGGTGCGAGCGCAGGCAGAGCCGAGATGCCCGGCCGACCGTCGATCGCGTTTCGTCACCTGGGCAAACCCATTCCGTCAGTGGCACTCTTGCTGTCCGCATTGCGGGACTGGACGCGCGTCCCACTACGTGCTGGGCACCGCCCGCAGCATCATCCGCTTCGTCGAGAACGTCATCCCCGCCCCCGACGTCCGCGGAGACACCCGCGCCACCCTGGAGACCATGCGCGACGAACACCTGGAGCGGGCCCGGGCGGGCACGGCGACGGTGCGCGGCCGGGTATGGGAGCCCAGGCGCTCCGCGCGGCGTACCGCGTGGGCCCACCAGGTGCCCAGGGCGTCGGCGGCGAGGCGGACCCGCTCGTACGGCGGGGCCGGTGCGCTTGCGGTCAGCGGGCGCCGCACGGCCTGGTCCTCGGTGTCGCGTGGGTAGAGGGCGCGCAGGTCGGCGGTCATCATCCGTTGGCTCGCCGGGCGGGTGAAGTGGTCGATGACCGTCTGCACGATCTGTTCGTCCAGGCCCGGCTGATGGGGGGCGGCCGCGCAGGGCGTAGGAAAGGTAGTGGCGGGGGCGAGCAGGTGGTGGCGTTTGAAGGCGCCGTGGATCACGTACACCACGGCGACGACATCGACGGCCGCCAGCACGGTGTCGACCACCGGCTGCACCCGCGCCCGCACGACGAGTTGGTCGACGAAGTCGGCGCCGTACGCCCGGATCGCGGAGCGTCTCCAGCGCTCGCGCAGCTCGGTCAGCGACCGCAGTTCCGTGCGTTTGGGCGGGCGGGTCTGGTCGGTGGTCTGGCAGGCCAGCTTCCTATCGCGCCG
This sequence comes from Streptomyces sp. NPDC039480, assembly GCF_055597165.1. Lineage (NCBI taxonomy): Bacteria > Bacillati > Actinomycetota > Actinomycetes > Kitasatosporales > Streptomycetaceae > Streptomyces > Streptomyces sp. NPDC039480. Next base: position 149,196 of record NZ_JBVITX010000015.1, read on the forward strand.
ATCACGTTGCGCCCCTGAGCAAGGGCCTCGAGGTGGATCTGCTTCGACGCCACCCTCAGGCACCTGCCCCTGATTGTTGAGGGATCAGCCCCTCGGAGACAGTCCGCAACGCTGTCGGCTGTCGGCCACTCAACTAGGCCTGTGCGTAACCGACTTCGTTCACAGGGCCCTCACAGGGTTGTGATCCGTCTGTGCGCAACCGTGTCCATCATCACGTCCGATACAGGTGGTTCAAGGGGTGTGTCCCAGTTGGTGTTCTTGCTCCTGTGGGAGAAGCGCCCATAGAACGTTCCAGCGCGACAAAACACATCCGATCAGCCCTGCCCAGAAAGAAACAAACAGGCGGGGTTAGAGGGGATTTTTCTCTTGCCTGGAAGACCACCTGCAAGAAGTCGCATCCTGGCACGGCTCGCTCTCGGCACCTGCTCGATCCTGCTCTTAGGAGCCGGGAACGTGGCCGTCGCGGACAGCGGTGGCCGCACCCCCGACTGGGACTATGCGCCGTCCTCACGACCCGCGGCCGGCCCGGAGAAGCTGGCCGCAGCTGCCAACAACCACCGGCCCGACTCGGGAAAGAACCTGAAGGCCGGCCCAGGCACCAAGGACTCCACCGGTGTCTGGCAGGTAAACCGCACCAACGTCACGCTGAGCAACACCGTCACCGATGCCGATGACGACACCGCGAACCTGACGTTCCAGGTCTACACCACCGACGCGAGCGGTAAGCCCAAAGACCAGGTGATGCTCACCGACCCCGATACCGGAAAGCCCGCCGACTTCGGCGTGGTCGTCTCCGACTACGTGGTGTCCGGCGGCAAGGCCGAGGTGACCCTCCGATACGGCGACCTGAAGACGAACACCACCTACGCCTTCCGCACCAGCGCATACGACGGGACCCTCTACGAGACCGGCTGGTCATCCTGGTCGACGTTCCACACGCGCGGCCGGGCGGTAAGTATCACGCTGCCCGAGCCGGACAAGAACGCCCCGGTGCTGGATCAGGACGACTACCAAAAGCCGCAGCAGATCCCCCAGCCCACCATGGAGGTGGTCCCCCCAACCGTGCCGCCCATCGGGCGCAGTGCCGCGGACGGCTGGAACTGCGGCAAGGTCAACAAGCAGACGGACATTCAGCCATGCTCGCGGCTGGTTCCGGACGCGAGCAAGAGCACACACGATGCCCTCACCAAGGGGGCAAACGCGGATCTGCCCCACTTGGTCGACTAGTGCAAGACCTACACCAACTCACACATCAAGCGGTATGAAGCCTGCATATCGACCTTCAAGTACGGGTACGAAGGCATCGTCGTCAAGGACGGCAGGCCCACCGGCGAAGTTCTGAACGCCTCCTGGGCCGTGGGGCAGGAAGTGAAGCTGGCTCAGGACTCCGCGACGTTCACGCAGCAGCTCACTCTCGTGCCTGTGACGCTCGACAAGAAATTCGGCTCGGTGACCCTCGACGTCGACTTCGACTGCATGATGCCCGACAAGTGCTCCACCGGACCGCAGTCATGGGACGGAGCCCTGGAGTGGACGGGCCTCGACCCGCTCTCCCACACCGCGATCGGGAAGATTGACCACACCTGGAACGCCGCGGACAGCTCCGAGCTCTTGGACCTGTCGACGAAGATCAGCGCCTACTCTCCGGTGGCCAACCCGGCAGCGACGCGGTGGCAGGCCGATGGCGCAGAGATTCGCTGCGACAAGATCTCTGCCACCACCCCGGGCTGCACCTTTCACAAGTACATCCCGACATGGGTGATGAACTTCGACAAGGCCCCGCCGGCCGTCGCACACGCCTGGCTGATCCAGGCCAAGTTGCCCAGTCACCCCGGCAGCAAGGCCGCCAACAAGCCGCTGTTCTTCCTGCCCGCCAAGGACAAGAACCAGCACCAGCGTGACCCCGACGACAACCGCAAGGTGATCTGCCCGGACGGCTGGGCTGCCGCCTACGGCAACCCCGACGCCACCAAGGTCACCGAGATCAGCGCCACCGACAAAGTCTCCTGTGACGAGTTCGCCTACGCCTCCACCTACAACTCCGGCGGCATGCCCAAGAACATGGGCGGCTTGAACGAGGTCGACACCGGCAACGACTGCGTGCAGACCTACGCCACCCGGGTCAAGCAGGGCGAATGGCGCCTGTACGACGACGTCCGCACCGCAGCCCCGACCTGGAAGGAGAAGTGCGGCCGCTCGGCCATGTCCGGCTGGATCAACTCCACCTCGATGGGCGGCGCCTGGAGCAAGGGCTTCTCAGCCAAGTACCGCCTGCTGGACCAGGACCCCTACTGGGCGGACTTCCCCCAGTTCGCACACTGCGACGCATCCCGGCTGACCGCGACCTGCACGGTTCCCGTAAGTTGCTGAACGCTGGTGGGGCACAGCGGCAACCGCTGTGCCCCACCAGCCCGCCTTCGCCCGAAGACAAGGAAGTGGCCATGCCTGACAGCCTGGCGTGGATCGCCGATGCTTGGCGCGCCGCGGACATGAATGCCGGCGACCTGTACATCACTTGCGCCCGCGGACTCAGCCCGCAGGCCCTGGCCGAGCGCCTCGCCGATCACCAGCCGGTGGAGGTCAAACCCGCCGCCACCCTCCACGAAGCATCCGCCATGGTCGACTTGGCCCACATCTACTGCGCGGGGCTCATCGGCCAAGCCGGCCACTGGGCATTCATCGTGGAAAGCGGAGGCAGCGAGGGATGGGCCCTGGACCCGGCTGTCTCCCACGGCGCCGAGATCCTCATCTTCGATCCGCGCCCGGACGACCCGCCCTCCTTCTTCAGCTACCACGCCAACGGCGAGGTGCAGTTGCACTTCGAGCTGGGCGCAGGCTACGACCCTGCCGGTGTCCAGCCCGACCTGCTGCGCTCAGCCCTCGAAGCGGACGGAGTCATCCCGCCACAGGACTCCATCGACGACATGCTCGGCATGGACGAGGAAATGTCATCACATGAACAACAACGCCGGGTGCTTACAGTCATTGGCGAACACTTCGGACTGTCCCTCCCCCAGCAAACCATCGTGAGCGGACGCCTGCCTGTCGCCATCACCCGGACCTCATCCCCGACTTCTTGGTAGCGCAGATGGTGAACAGCAGGCGATATGCCGTCGGCTGTGCGACGGGTTGCCTGCCAATCACCTTTCGTACGGTGGAAGGTCCTGCGCAGTCAACAGCCCTCGGGCGGTGCCAAAGCGTTTTTCCGACGAGTCGGGGAGCTGATCAACGATGACGCTGCATCCCATCCAGGTGGAGCCACAATTCTCGGCCATGCTCTTGACGGCCGCGGGCTGGCTGCCGGTCTCAATCCAGTCGTCGATCAGCAGGACACGGTCCCCCGGGCCCAGTGAGGATCGCTGGAGTCGCAGCGTGTGACGAAGGCGTCGGTAGTCGGGAGACGACTGACGCACAGCTTTGTCGCCGCGGAAGAGGCCCTCGCCCTTCCGGACGGGAACGAATCCGACGCCAAGCTCGACGGCTATGGCACCACCCAGAAGGAATCCCCGTGACTCGATCCCGCACACCACCGTGATCCGCTCGTCCCGGAACGGTTCCACGAGACCAACCACTACCGCAGCCAATGTCTAGGCATCCCGGAGGATCGCCCACACATCTGCATGTCCCCCGACCCACCGGAAGCGTTCGAGTGTCAAGTCGCGTGCAGTAGTAGGCATGAGCGCGAGTCTCCCGTGGGACACCGTCTAAGACTCATTCGACGACTGTCCAGGTGTGCCGCCCGCGAGCAGCGTGGCGAGGTTGTCTCTGCCGTGTTGTTCGATCGCCGTGCCGAACTGGCCGGCCATCTGTGTGTCGTAGTTGGGCCGCTCGGAAGAGCGCAGGGCACCAATCGGCGTGTGGTGCAGAGTGTTTGGGTCGGTGAGTCGGCACAGCGCGAACGCCGTGGTCGGGGACGGGCAGTGCACGTCGTAGACGAGTACCTGGTCCTCCTTGTCTGCCACCGCCACCACCTTCAGATCACCGGTCAGCGGATCCCGCACGACGCCCTGGGCGCCTGGTTGACGCCGAGGCGGATCGGCTTGCCGTGCTCCAGCCGGATCACGGCCTCCTCAGCCTGCTGCTTGCCCTTCAGCGCGTTGAAGGCACCGTCGTTGAAGATGTTGCGGTTCTGGTAGATCTCGATAAGGGGCGCAACCCCGTAAGCCACGCCGCCGTCGCGTGCCACTCCCCCACTGCCGGTGGGATGACGGCCGGTGGGGGGTGTCGGGCATGCGTACGCATACCCCGTCGCGGCACCGCATCTCATCGACCGCCGGCGTCGCTCAGTGTGCGGCTGACAGGGTGAAGCCCGGGTAGCCGTCGCGGGCCGCGGCGTCGCATTCCTTCCGGTACCGGTCCAGGCCGCCCGTGTAGGCGAGGAAGGCGCGGGGTTTGCCCGGGATGTTCGCGCCCGTGTACCAGGAGTCGACCGACGGGTAGAGCGTGTGGCCGGCGAGTTCCGCCGTGCTCGCGACCCAGTGCGCCTCGGCCTGCGCAGTGGCGTCGATCTCCGTGAGGCCGTTGCGCCGCAGGTGGGCGATGCAGTCGGTGATCCAGTCGATCTGCTGTTCCAGGGCCACCGCGATGTTGGTGAGCACCGACGGGCTGAGCGGGCCCAGGACGGTGAAGAGGTTGGGGAAGCCGGCCGAGACGAGCCCAAGGTAATTCCGGGGACCGTCCGCCCACCGCTTTTGGAGCGTCGCGCCGCCCTTGCCCACGATGTCGATGGCGAGCTGGGAGCCGGTCAGGGCGTCGAAGCCGGTGGCGAGGACGATCATGTCGAGTTCGTGCTCTCCGTGCGAGGTGCGGATGCCCCGGGGGGTGATCCGCTCGATCGGGGTGGTACGCAGGTCCACCAGCGAGACGTGCGGCAGGTTGTATGTGGCGTAATAGTCGGTGCCCAGGCAGGGCCGCTTGGTCGCGAACGGGAAGCTGGGGCAGAGCAGTTCGGCCGTCGCGGGGTCGGCCACGATCGAACGGATCTTGGACCGTACGAACTCCGCCGCGGTCTCGTTGGCCTTCTCGTCGGTCAGGATGTCGGTGTAGGTGCGCAGTATGCCGTTGAGGAAGCCCGTGTCCCAGGCGGCCTCGTAGGCGGCCGTGCGCTCCGCCTCGTCCGCTTCCAGGGCCGATCGGGTCGGGGGCTCGAAGACGGTCCCGCCCCGGGAGCGCCGCTGAGCCTGCCGGAACTGCGGGTAGGTGGCCTTGAACTCGGACAGCTCGGCGGGGTGCAGGGGACGGTTGTGGGCCGGCAGTACGTAGGCCGGGGTGCGCTGGAGGACGGTCAGCGCGGTCGCCTCCTGGGCGATCGCGGGGATGACCTGGACGCCCGAACACCCGGTGCCGATCACGGCGATCCGCTTGCCGGTGAAGGAGACCTCCTCGCGCGGCCACCGGGCGGTGTGGTGGATCGCGCCCGCGAAACTGCCGGCGCCGGGTATCCGGGGGGCTTGGGGAGTCGACATGCAGCCCGTCGCCAGGATGAGGAAGCGGGCGGTGACGGCCCGTCCGGTGTCCGTGGAGAGCTGCCACAGGTGACGGTCCTCGTCGTAGGCGGCGCGGGTGACCCGGGTGCGGAGCACGATGTCCCGGCGCAGGTCGAACCGGTCCGCGACGTGGTGGATGTAGCGCAGGATCTCCGGCTGGGAGGCGTACCGTTCGCTCCACTCCCATTCCTGGTCCAGCTCCGGGGAGAAGGAGTAGGAGTAGGAGAGGCTCTCGATGTCGCAGCGGGCGCCGGGGTACCGGTTCCAGTACCAGGTTCCGCCGAGGTCCGCACCGGCCTCCAGGATGACCGCCGTCAGGCCGAGCTGCCGCAGTCGGTGGAGCTGGTAGAGGCCGGAGAGGCCGGCACCGACGACGACCGCGTCGAGCGTATCGGCCGCGTCGGCCGGGTTTTGGCCGCTCTTCGGCGCGGCGCTGATGCGGCCGTCCTTCGGGCCTGGCCGAAGTTGGCGGCAGTCCATGTGCGTCACGCGGTCTCCTCCGTCATGCGCTTGATGAGTTGTTCCATGGTGAAACCCCTGGAGGGGGCGGGAACTTGCGCGTAGGTGCGAAGGGGCGGTCGTTGATGATCACCCTTCCGCAACGAACGTAAAGAGACGGTCAAGCAACCGTCAAGGTCGCCGCAGGCCACAGCCCTGCACACAGACCAGATCATTTGAGACGGGGCAACAGATTCTTGCGCAGAAGCGCGGCCGCCTGGGAAAACGCTCTCCCGAGGGCAGACGGCCGAGGCGGCAGAGGCCGGTCGGACTTCCAGCCGGCATCAGGCAGTTCACGGCGACGTGTCACTTGACCATGTCCCAGCAGACACGCCAGTGGAGACGGCGGTCCTGGTGAGGGAGAGGCGTACGCGGCCTGCCTTGCGGATGAGGCGGAGTTGAGCCGCTCACCGGTTGTGCTTGTTTGCCTGACCGGCATCAAAAAGGTGGCCGTCTGACGACTTGGCCACCACCAGCCCAGGAGGGTCACCACCGCGGCCGGGACAGTCGAGGTGAAGGCGCCGCGGGTGAACGACAAGCGCGTCGACGAGACCACCGGCGAGCGCAAGCGGTTCTCCTCGGCGATCCTGCCGTCCTGGTGCCGCGAGTCCCCGAAGATCAGCGAAGTGCTGCCGCTTCTCTACCTGCACGGCCTTTCCTCCGGCGGCTTCGTGCCCGCCCTGTTGAGTCGGCTTTCGCCACCGTCCGGCTGCGGACCAAGGTCACCCGGGGTCCCGGCAGCGCGGCTGCCGCCCTGGCCATGGTCTTCAAGCTTGTCGAGTCCGCCCAGCAGCGGTGGCGGGCTGTGAACGCACCCCACCTCGTCGCCCGAGCCTGCGGTTTGTGAGTGAGTGTTCGTCAGGGCAGCTCGCAGCTCGCCCACCCGGTCCGCCCGGATGACGAGATCGGGCTCCGCCGTCCGACGGAGGTGAACGCTCCCTGTGGTGGACGTACACGAGCAGGGTGAAGTCCGAGGCTGGAGTTTCTGTGGAGAAAGGGGCATCCAGGTGGAACGCTGGGACCGGGTCGGACGGTGCGCGGGATACGGGGCGGCGCTGGCAATGTCGCCCTATTTGTTGGTCAAGGTGTCGTGGGTCGTCGGCTCGCTGCTGGGACTGGCACCGATCGGGAAGGGCTTCAACCTTGCCAGTTGGGTCCTCCTCAATACCGTGACCATCGGCATGGCCGGGGCCGGTATCGCCCTGGCGCTCGCCTTGGTGCGGCCCTGGGGCATGCGGATACGGGGGTGGCTGGCGGCCTTCTGCGCCTGGACGGGGGCAGGATTCCTCGTGTCGATCCTGCCGTACGCCGTGCTCAGCACGGTGCTGGATGCCGCGCGCGGCGACACAGCAAACAGCGGGGGCGACGACTCTGCCATGCCCGGCTGGGAGGGCGCTCTGATCCAGTTCAGCTTCATCGGGATGGGGCTGGGGCTGACCCTCGCCCTCCCCGCCTACCTGCGGCGGCGCTGGCCGGAAGCTTTCACCGCGCGAGTCGGGGACAACACCCGTACCGCTGTGCCATGGTCCGCGTTCGTCGCAGCCGTCGTCGGACTTGCGTGGCTGTACTGGGCGGTTGGCGGCACCCTCGGAGTTACACACCCGGCGGAGCAGGAGACCAAGTGGTACCTGCTGACGGGTATGGGTGCGTTCTGGGCACTGGCCGGATCCGCCGCCATCCGAACGCTCGCCCGATCACGTCCCGCCCGAGTGCCCCACCACCTCCTGCTGACGCTCGGCTGGCTCGGGTCGGGCTCACTCTTCGCGTGGAGCGGCTGGAAACTGCCACTCACCCTGTTCGTAGCCCTGGCCCACCCGGCCGACGTCACCCTGCCGGAAGACCTCGCCGTCGCTGCAGTGCTGCACCTCGCCGCCGTTGTGGCGGGGGCCGGCATGCTGAGATCACTTGTCGGATCACGTCCACGCACCACCGCTGGCGCCAGCCCGACGCCCCTGCACACATGAGAGCTGGGTTGATACCAGTGGCGAAGCCCGCCGACGGAGGCGTTCCAGCCACACCAACCGATCCACAGGAATTGACAATTGCTCCCGCGGCGTCGGCCGTCTCGGTGGCGCTTGTGAGGAACGCGGCGAGGTCGGTGATGGCCTCGGGTTCGGCGGTGGTGAGCCGGGTCGCGAACGCCAGTTGGGCGACGCCGGTGTCCGGAGCAAGGTGGGCAAGCGCGGCCAGCAGTTCGGCGTGCGCGAGGACCGGCGGGGTGAGAAGGCCGATGGCTTCCTCGCGGGCGGCGGGGTCGCGGTAGTGCCCGAGGTGCGCGGCCAGGGTGTGGGCGAGCCAGGCGTCGGCGTCAGCCGGACGTATCCGCCGGCTCCGCGAAGCGGACCACCAGCCCTACTACGGCGCACTCAAGCCACTGCCCGAAGACCACGCCAAGCAACTCGCCAAGGCGATCGACCGCACCGGAATTTCTACTCACTTCGTGTCATGCCTTAGCGGTGCGCGGTCACGATCTGGCGTCTCACCGCGGTCCGCGGCAGGCATTCGGCATCATGTGCGAGTGCGCCCACGGAGACTACGAAGACGACAGCCACCGGCTCCGGAAACGGGCCACGACGCTCTGCTCGCTTACGCCGAGGAGGAGTTGGCCTGGTACGCGGGAACGCGCGACCGAGCTCGGCGGCTCCATCAGCTGACCGAACTGACAGCTTTGCTCACCGGCGCTGCGACTGTGGTCGCCGCCGGGATCCAGGCGCCTGCGGCGGTCACGGCGTCCCTGGCCGGAGCGGCTGTGTTCATCGGCGGGTTCCGGCAGGTCTTTCAGCACGTCGACCGCTGGGTTCTGGCCGCGGAGAGTTGGACGAGCCTGCGCGTGGAAGTCCATCGCTACCGGCTCCTCACGGATGAGGACCGCGACCAATCGGCGCGGGAACGACTTCTGCAGAAGATCGAAGAGGTCGCCGCAACTGAGGTCACAGCGTGGTCTTCAGGCCGTCGCGCAGCCGGAGGAGGAGCCGCGCACCAAGGCCAGATCACTCCGTGAACGCTCAACAGGGTCAGGTCCGCCCGCCCGCATACCGACGCCCAAGCCATCGGCACCGTCGTGCCCCAGGCACGAACTCGCGTATCAGGACCAGCAGCGAACTGTACCGAACCCGTCTCTCGGGCCTCGTGGACTGGCACCGGGACCGGGCCGCGGCGGCACGGGACGCCCCCTGCTCGGCCGCCGCACTCGGCAGTCCTCGCCCTGGCAGGTCCGCTCGGCGCCTCGCATTTGATCTCTCTCAGCCGTGTACTGAGAAAAACACGGAAGTTCCGAAGGCGGTCTAGACGATGACCGTGGTGACCCACTCGACCTGGATTCGCTACAGGTCGAGTGCGGCAGGTGGGCAGGTCAGCGGGGCTCCCGTGCTATGGGTTGAGACGTGGAACGCCTCATACAACGGCACGGGAGCCTTGTGTGCTGCCGGAGGTCTCTGCCAGCCCCGCATTCAGGACTGCCGACTTCCTTGGTTGGCCCATACGCCACCCATAAACATGTAGCCGAAAAGAATAATGAGCATGGGTATACCTAGGGCCCACCTGGTGCCCTGCCCCAGCCCTGACATCCACACCATGATCGGCCAGAAGATAAGTCCTAGAATTATCAAGCCGCCAAGGAAAACGCTGAGACGCTTTGAATACTGACTCATCCCCTGTCCTTTCGCTCGACTGCGGGGAGCGCTTGCGTGCCCCCCGCAGTCGCTCAACTACTCATCTATGATCGGGTAATTCGACTTTCGGGCTCTTCACTTCTTGAGCGCCTTCATTCCCATTTTGGTCAACGCGCCAGCGCCACCAGTTGCCGCTCCCAAAGCGCCCTGTTCTGCACATGCCTTACCAATCGAATCCCCCTCGATGGCGGCAGTGATTGACCCTCCCAGGCACCCACCGATAGCACCGCCCGCAACCGGGCCCAGCACACCGTCAAGAGCCGTGCTGGCGACCGTACCGGCCACTGCGCCGACGACGTCCCCGAATGACAAAAGGCCCTCCGGGTCGATGCGGTTGACAGGGTCGCCTTCCGCGTAGAGGTAGGGATTCTTCTCCTGTCCGGAGGGGTCACGTTGGGTGAAGCGGCCGATGTTGGGGTCGAAGTAGCGGGCCGAGAGGTGGTAGAGGCCGGTGGGGTCCTGGTAGCCGCCGGCGAAACGGTAGGGCTGGGTGACCTTCTCCGAGGTCGTCGACCGCTCGACGCCGCGCGGGCTGTAGCTGTAGGTGTTGACCTTGGTGCCGGATTCGTCCGCGACGGCGACGACGGAGCCGATCGCGTCCGTGAGGTAGAAGTACGTCTTCCCGTCCAGGGTCATGGAGTTGAGTGTGCCCCCGGGCTCCCGGTTGAAGCCGGTGTCCACGCCGCCCGCCGAGGTGGCGGAGAGGCCGAGGGGACCGTTGTGGAAGTAGGTGTCGCCGAGCTTGATGCGTTCGCTCTGGTCGGTGGAGCCGTACTGGCCCACGTACGTCTTCCCGCCGACGGTCAGCGAGGTGAGCTGGCTGTGATCGGACCACTTCTCCCCGGTCCGGGTGCCCTCCGGGGTAGAGGCGCCAGCGGTCTCGTTGCCTTCCAGATCGTAGGACCAGTTCGTCGATGAGCCGTTCTTCGCGGTGATCTGCTGGGCGTCGTTGATCGTGTAGGTGGTGCCGCGCGGGCAGCCTTCGGCGGTGCCCTGGCTCGTGAGGTTGCCCGCCAGGTCGTAGCAGTACTGCCAGGACGAGTTGAGCGTGGAGCTCTTCTTCTCCTCGGCGTAGGAGAAGCGTCCGGCGCCGTCGTAGGTGTAGCTGGTCTTCATGCCGACCAACGCGTCGGTCTTGGTGCGGATCTTGTCGCCGTCGGTCTTGCCGTCGGTGCCGTAGCCGTAGGTGTAGGTGAGGTCGACCAGGGTGCCCTTGCCGGACTTGGCCGTGATCCTCTCGGGGCGACTGGAGTTGTCGACGTCGACGGTCTGCACGGTGCCGCCGGGGTAGGCGGTCTCGGTACGGACGTCGTTGCGGTTGTACTTGTAGGAGGTGACCTTGCCCGACGGGTCGGTCAGTTTCTGCAGCTTGTTGACCTCGTTCCAGGTGTAGTCGACCTTCCCGGCCGGGTCCTGATAGAAGTCGACGTTACCTGCCGGGGTGTAGGTGAGCAGGGTCTGGGAGCCGTCCTGGAGGGTGCGGGCGGTCTCGCGCTGGAGCGGATCGAAGGTGTACCTGATGGTGCCGGTGGAGTCGTCGCGCTGGCGCAGGTTGCCGTCGCCGTCATACCAGTAGCGGACCGTGTTGTTGGTGGTGGAGACGGTCTTGATCCGGTCGAGGTTGTCGTAGGTGAAGGTCTTCTTGATGCCGCGGCCGTCGGTGAGAGTCTCGGTGCGGCCCAGGCTGTCGTAGGTGAAGGTGCTCTCGCCCAGCGGTTTGGGCGGGGCGGCCTTGGTGAGGTTGCCTTTGCTGTCGTAGGTGAAGGAGGTCTTGACCGTCTTCGTCGACGACATCTTCGTGTCGGCCGTGCAGCGCTGTCCTTCGAAGCCGCCGCAGGTCGGGGAGGCGGGGTTGTAGGTGTAGGAGACGCTGCCGCCGCCGGTGCCGGTCTGAGCGACCGACTTGGTGTTGCCGGCCGTGTCGTAGGTGAAGGACGTCTTCTCGCCGTCGGCGTTGGTGGAGTCCTTGGGCTTGTCGCCGCCGGCGATCGTCTGCCAGCTCGTGACCGATTTCCCGCCTGTCGGTGACTTGATGGACTCCAGGTTGTTGCGGGTGTTGAAGCCGTAGTCGGTCACGTTGCCGCCGGTCGTGCCGGTGCCCATGGCGTCGGTGGCGGTGTCGACGTTGTGGTTCGCGTCGAACTTCGTCTTCCGGTTCCGGTCGAGCGCATCAGTGGTATCGGTGACCTGACCGTCACCGTCGTGCTTGTACTTCGTCGCGTGCTTCTCCGGATCGGTCACGGTCGTCGTGCCCGCCGCCGTCGGCGAGTCCGCGCTGTAGGCGTAGGTCCAGGTGGGACCGGTGTGGCCGGAGCCGTTGAAGTCGGTGGCGCGCAGCATGGAGGTGACGCGGTTGGTGCTGTCGTAGGTGAAGACAGTGACGCGGCCTTCTGCCGTGGTGATCTTTGTCAGGCGGTTGGAGGTGTCGTAGCCGAAGGCGGTGGTTTTGCCTTCGGCGTCGGTGGTCTTGTGCAGGTTGCCGTCGGGGTCGAGGTCGAAGACGGCGGTGCGGCCGGAGTTGTCCTTGGCCTGCCACTGCGAGGCGTCGGTCTTGAGCAGGTCGATCCAGCGGCCCGAGCGGGTCTCGGTCAGCTTGAACCCCTGGTGCTCGTCGCCCTTGTCGTGCTGGGTGACGGTGACGGTGCCCTTGTTCTTGTCCGTGACCTTGGTCAGCGTGCCGTGCTCGTTGTAGGTGTCCTTGGTGTGCGACTTCCAGTTGGTGACGGTGTAGGTGCCGTCGGCGTTCTTCTTCAGCTCCTTCGAATACCCCTTGGGAGTGGTGAAGGAGCCATCGGCGGCCTTCTTGAACCGCAGGGTGTCGCCGGAGGCGTCGTACAGCACCACCTCGTCATCCAGGACCTGGAGGTAGCGCTCGTACTGCTGCCACCACCGCTGGGACACCTTGCCCCACGGCGCGTCCAGCGAGTTGTAGGTGCGCGCCAGGGTCAGCTCCTGGCCGACCCCCGCGATGGAGAAGTCCGTGGCGGTCAGCATCAGGTTGCCCGTGGAGTAGTTGATCCGGGCCGTCAGCGCGTCAGTGATCGCGAAGTTGTTGATCCGGTGCCACGGCACGTCGCCCTGCCCCTCGGGCACATGGGCCGGGATCTCCTGGGCGGAGCGAGAGGACGACGACGTCGGCTCTGTCCCCTCGGCGCGCTTCTTCTGCTGCGCGCGCCAGGCCGCGACCTCATCCGTTGGCGTGCGTTCGGCCTGCGGTGCGACGGGCTTGTTGGTGCCGACCTTTACGTCGGGCATTTCGAATGACGGAGCGTTCTTGCCCCACGCCGACCCTGGCTCATCGGCCGCGGCAGTACCGGTCGCCGGCAGCAAGGACAGGGTGAGAGCGCCGGTGGCCAGAGCGGCGGCGGTGGCGAGGCTGGTTCTCTTCCGGGCACGCGAAACACGCGCACCCATGGTGCGTTGCGTCAAGACTTCCCCCCACAGGAAGACGGACCTCGCAGACCCCAGCGGTCACGAGGGGCCCACAATCTGGCACACGCCACCCCCGAGACACGCGGCGATTCACTCGAACAGTCGTTCCATGTGAAATGAAATGGCCTTCATGCAAGATCGGCACAAAACGGCCGGGATTTCACGGAGCCCACCTGTCTGAGCACGACCGTTGCGCCTCGCGCACCGAGCACCGGCGGCTAAGTGGCCGAGAAGACGCGGCCATGGGCTACACGCGCAGAAATTGTCGTCTCAATCCGCAGCCACTTCGGGCGTACAGAAAGGCAGAGCTGCGGTGGGCATCGGCGAGCGGAGGCTGCCGCTCCGCATGGTGCCACCTGGTCGGCAGGAAGACCTGCGCATCAACATCTGCCTCGGACACAGGACGCCCCCGGCCAGCCCGGGGGCGTCCTGTAACAAGAACCCGGACCGAAGCCTCGGGAGGCCAGCTGGCATCGGGGCGCTGGCCCACAAGCTGGGTCAGCAGCTCAATGATCTGGACCTGGCCCCGGCGTCGATCTTGTTGCTGAGTGCCTCGACGTTCTGGTCCAGGTTGCCGACTTGGAGGCGCACCGCGATCAGATCGGACACGATGATCCCGAACTCACGGTCGTCCTGCGCCGCGACCTCTCCTTCGCCTCCTGCCAGATCCCTAAGGCATAGGTCAAGCGCCGGGCGGTGTAAGTAGCTGTGCTCAATCCCCCTGTCTGTGACGGTCGGTGACGGTGGGCAGAGTCGTTCAGCGGTGTGCCGCCTATAGCGCTCTGTGGTGGTCCCATGCGAGGAGGGAAGAGGGACCCACCTCCCGCCGGTGCCCTGTGACGGCGTCTTGCGTGCTGTGACATCGAAGGATGAGGCGGCGGGATCACTCGCTTTGCGTCGGGTGGCCGCCTGTTGCGGATGTGTCCGACGTTACGTGGTGGATGTGTGCGGGATCAGCTGCGGTATTGCCGGCATTCACCAGTAAAGACAGCATCGAGGGCGTCGCGGAGTAGTTCCTCGCAGGCGGCGCGCAGCGGCCGGCCTCCGAGGGTGCGGTCTGGGTCTTGGTAGAGCTGTGCGGCCAGCCCGTCGGCGAGCGCTGTGATCCGGGTGGCAGCCAGGTCGGGGTCGGCGGCCTCTTCGACTTCGCCGCATTCCTTGCCGTTGTGGACGGCGGTGGCCAGTTGGGCGCGGATGTCGGCGGCGGTGGCGTCGGCGACCTGGGCGAGCGTTGCGTTGTCGACGGAGCGGCCGAGGAAGGCTCGTGTGACGCGGTATTCGCCGCGTCGTTCGTCGTCGAGGGGCAGTAGCTCCAGCAGGCTTTCGAAGACGACGTCGGAGATCCGCCGCCGGTGGGCGACCCCGTCCGTGATCTGTGCGGTGATCCGATCCCGGAAAGCCTGGGTGACCTGGCCGTAGGCGAACAGCAGCAGCTCGTTTTTGCTGGCGAAGTAGTGCTGTACGAGGCCGACGGAGATCTGTGCCTCTTGGGCAACGGCTGCCATGGTCACCGCGTCCAGCCCTGCCGCAGCGACGAGGCGCTGCACGGCGTCGGCGATCTGGCGGCGACGGGCTGGGTGGTCGGCAACTCGGGGCACGGGATAACCGTATCAATGTACGGTTACGAGGTAGCCATACGGCCATACGGTTATGGCCGCCCACGCCTGCCCGGAGACCGGAGAGCCATGACCCTGCGACCAGTCGCCCTGTCCTGCCTGCTCCTAGCCCTGCTGGTGTTGACCGGAGCGATCACTGCCCCGGCCGCACACGCCCGTGGCGATACCACCGCCAAGGTCGATGCCTTTCTGCGTGAACGCGCGAAGGCCACGAAATCCCCCGGCCTGGCCTACGCGATCGTCAACCGCCGTTCCATCGAGCACGTCGGAACCATCGGCCGCGACGGCGACGGCCAACCAGTCACCAAGAACACCCCGTTTCTGTGGGGTTCAGTCGCCAAACCGGTGACCGCCACCGCCGCCATGACCCTCGTCGAGGCCGGCAAGGTCGACCTCGACCAGCCGGTACGCGCCTACCTGCCGCACTTCACGCTGGCCGACCCCCAGGCGGCCAGCCGCATCACCGTCCGGCACCTGCTCACCCAGACCAGCGGGATACCCGAGTTCACCGACGCCGTCGACCGCTTCGAGCAGCGGGCCGATCCCTACCGCGCGGCGATGGCGGAACTGGCCGACGTCGAGCCCGCGTCCGAGCCCGGGCAACGGCACAGCTACTCCAGCGCCAACTACCTGCTCCTCGGCGCCCTCGTGGAGGACATCAGCGGCCGACCGTACGCGCAGTATCTGCGCGAACACGTCCTCAGCCCACTCGGCATGCGTGACGCCATCACCACCCCGGAACGAGCCCACGCGATCCCGGCCGGCCACGACATCGTCTTCGGACGGGCGGTGAAGACCAAGACCCGTTTCGATCAGACCGGCCCCAGCTACGGCTACCTCGGCGGCACCGTCGAAGACCTCGCGCACTTCGCTGTGGCCCACCTGAACAACGGCGCCTACGGACCGAACCAATTGCTGGCGCGGCGCTCGGTGACCGAGATGCACCGGGGCGCCGCCCTCGTGAGCGGCACCCAGAAGTACGGCCTGGGCTGGCGCGACGATGCCCGCAACGCCGACCTGGGCACTCGCACCATCTGGCACAGCGGTGCCTCCCCCGGCTACCAGGCCACGGTGGTGCTGCTGCCCGGCGCCGACCGCGCCTTCGTCGTGATGCACAACGTCCACGGCTACTTTCAGGGCGCCGACCTCACCGCCACAGGACTGGGCGCCGCCCGCATCCTCGCCGGCGGCCGGCCCAACGTGCCCGCGGCCGACACCTCGTACCACGTGATCCTGGCCATCCTGATGAGTGTCCTGGCCCTTGCCGCGGCTGAGATCGCCTGGAGCGTCTACCGGTTATTCCGCCCGGCGTCCAAGCCGCGCAGCCGTCTGCGGCTCCTGACCGGCACTGCGGGCTGGACCCTCGGCGGCATCGGCTTGGCCTGGCTGGCCAACGGCCTCGTCCCGCTGACCACCGGCGCGGACCAGGATCTGATCCGCCTGTGGGCACCGGACATCGGCTGGCTTCTGCTCGCCATCATCATCGCCGGATACACCCTGGCCGCCGTCCGGCTGGCGGAAGGCTGCCTGCGGCTACGGCCAGGCCGTCGCCGCCTCCACGTCATCGCCTCCGACGACCGGCCACCATCACGTAACGTCACGGGTCAGGGGCTATGACACAGCCTCTCACCACCGGCGTACCAAGTATCGACATCGGCCTGCGTGCACTCGGCGAGCGTCGCCGCGGCGGCTTGGGAGGCACAGTGGGCACGGGCGGTAACGCATCGTCATGCCCTCGAGCGCACCGCGGGTGAGCGTAGACGCGAGGAGGCCCGTACACGCTGTGCGTGTACGGGCCTCTGATCGAGCGCCGGGCAGGCCTTGCACCTGCATTTCCCCGCAGGAAGCGGGGCGTCTTTCCTTGGACCACCAACGCATCACCGGCTGCCGCGTGTTGTGGCGACCAGTTCAAGATCTACTGTATAGGACGGAGGGGTGGGGGCGCGACATGAGGCGGGCGTTGGGCGCGAAGGCCGAGGCGGGAGACCGCGCCAGGGCGGCTCGTGCGCGGAAGCGTTTGAGGTAGTAGGCCATGCCGGTACCGTTCGTACTGTCGGCGAGAATCGCCTTTCCCCAGCAGACGGCGACCGCTTCCTTGCAGAACATCCGGGCTGAGGCCCGTTCGTGGTCGGCGGCGGTGACTTCCACCAACAAACGTTCGGGGCCCTGTCTGCACCCAGGCGCCGGAAGGTGGCCGGTGGCGCCGCCGCTCCGGTTGGGCAGTTCCTCGGCCGCCGCGGGCTCGGCGGCGTCGGGGCGGTCACTCAAGGACGCCGCGACGATGACCAGTTGTTCGACGAACTCGGGGCCCAGCACCGGGAACTCGAGGTCGGGGTGCTGGTCGTAGCCGGCGGTCACGGAAGCGGCGACGAATTCGATGACGGCCTGAGCCGCCTGCGTGCGCGGGCTCGTGCGGCTGAGCCGGCTCAGGACACGCAGGAGCGTGGCCAGGCTGGTGTCGGCGGTCATCACCTGGCAAGCCGGGGCCTGTTCGCCGGTGTCGGCGGTGTCACCGTCTTGCGGGGGGGGGTGGACGACGGCCTGGTCCTGCCACAGTGCAGCGGCGTAGGTGTCACCGCGGGCGAGGTGTTGCAGGTAGAGGCAGTAGGAGGCGGCGGGGACGTCGTCGGCGCCTGCGGCGTACTGCCACCAGAAGCGGGCGCCGTCGTCAGCACCGGTGAGCTGCTGAGGCGGGCGGAGTCTGCCGGCAACTACCGGAGCGGGCCTGAGCGCGGTCACCGGATTACCGCGGACATTTTGCCCCCCCCCGATGACCGCCCGCGAGCCTGTCCCCTGTCCGGTCCGGAAGCGACAGCCAGACGTCAGTCCATGAGCCGCAGCGCAGGGGTCCTGCGGCGGTCACCGGAGGCGGGAGGGGATCATCGGGCTTCAGAGGATGTCGTCGTTGGAGTCGAACTCGTGCTGGTCGGGGGGAAACTCGTCGAAGTACACCGAGTCCGTCTCTCCTGTCAGGACGGACAGGAGGAAGGGCGTGCACTGGGTCGGGTGGTATTCCCATTCCGGTCCCCGGCCCTCGTTGAACATGACGGTCCACTCATCGGGCTTCTGTTCCGGCCGACGCAACCAGTACAGCATGGCGCCGCTGCCCTCGATGTAGGCCCACGGCAGGACCTGGGCCTGGGGATCGTCCTGCAGTTGCGCCGGCTTGGGTTCGGTCTCCCACAAGTTGGCCAGGACTTCTGCCCGCTCCGTGGCCTGGTCGAGGAGGTTGTAGTTCTCGTTCGGGCATGCGGGGTCCAGGAGCCAGATGGTTTCGTCGAAGACCCCGCCTCCGTAGGTCTCAACGAGTTCCTTGTAGTCCTGCGGCAAGGCGGTGCCGAGCCGCTGCTCGGCGGCGGCCCAATCTCGCGGGCGACGGGTGCCGGGGGGAGGAACGAGAGCGGCAAGGCGTTCCACGGTGGGGTGCATCGGGGTCGGTTTCTTTTCCTTGAGGGGGGGCTTACTTGGGCTTTGGGACATTGAAGATAGTGACGCTGTTGGTACTGCTTAACGTCTTCGTAGGGGTGAAGGAGAAGCCCCGGTTGCCGTGCGCCTCCAGGGTCATTCCCGGGGGGGATGACGTCGCTGGGGTCGTTGGTCCGGTGGATGGGCGTGACCTTGTAGTCGATGGTCTCACCTGCATCGACGGCGGTCCGGAACTGGTCCTCGACCTTTTCATGACCGGCGAGTTGGCGTGGTGCAGGCCGGTTTCGGGGTCGTACTGGCCCGGGAAACGGAGCGGGGTGTATGCCGTGGCGTTCTGGTTCCAGGTGGTGGTGTCCCGGAGTGTGGTGCGGGTGCGCCAGGCGATATGGCCGTTCTCGTCGACGAGTTCAGTGGGGGTGCCGACCTGGTCGGTGACGATGGCGTAGGACCAAGAGCACCACCATCATGGCCAGGGCAGCTGTTTGGTCACCTCATGACAGTGGAGCCGGCCGCATCTGTCCGTGTGACCCGGCACCCGGTATCCCGTCCTGCTGACACCCACTCACAGGCCGGTCCTGCGTGGTCCGGGCGGCACCGTCCAGGTCACCAGGACGGGCGTACGAGGTCCGGGGTCCGGGCAGCCAGGTCGGGGGTGCCGAGGAGGGTGAGGGCCAGTTCGGTTTCGCGGTGCAGGGCGTTCAGGGCGGCGGTGACTCCTTCGGCGCCGCCTGCGGCCAGGCTCCAGACGTAGGGGCGCCCGAGCGCCACGGCGTCCGCGCCGAGTGCCAGTGCCTTCACCACGTCGGTGCCCCGGCGGATGCCTCCGTCGATGAGGACCGGGGCCCTGCCTGCCCCGGCCTCGGCGACGGCGACGGCGACGGCGACGGCGACGGCGACGGCGGGCAGGGTGACGAGCGGGGCGATCGCGGTGTCCAGGTTGCGGCCTCCGTGGTTGGACATCCAGACGCCGATTCCGGTCTCCGCGGCCCGGCGGGCGTCGTCGGGGCGCACGATGCCCTTGGCCAGGACCGGCAGCCCGGAGACCGAGCGCAGCCATTCGAGGTCGGACCAGCCGACGGCGGGGTCGATCCGTGGGTCGTGGATGCCGTGGTGCGCGGGGTCGGCCGTGTTGCGGCCCGGTTGCGCGGTCAGGTTGGCGGGCGTGCCGTGGGAGGGGAGGGCGAATCCGTTGCGCAGGTCCCTCTCCCGAAGGCCGGTCACCGGGGTGTCGACGGTGACGACGCAAGCGGTGGCGCCGGCCGCGCGGGCCCGGAGCACCAGGTCCTCGGTGAGGGCCCGGTCCCGCTGTACGTAGAGCTGGAACCACCAGGGGGCGGTGGCGGCTGCGCCGATCTCCTCCAGCGTCAGTGTGGAGAAGGTGCTCAGGAGGCAAGCAGTACTCGCTTGCGAAGGAGTTCGAACCCTGCGCGACAAGCGGCCAGGGCCGAGTAAGGTCTTCGCCGGGTCGACCGGGGCCCGGCGGTTCCCATGCAGGTGGACGCAGGTGGTGCACACCCCCGGCGGGGCCAGGCCGTCCCCCACATCACGTTGGACCACACCGCATCGAGGATCAGCCTTTGACTCCGCATTCCCTGGCGTTCTACGTGGACGTCGTCATCACCGGCACCTTGCTCGGCGTGCGCCCCGCGGACTCTCCCGGCCACGTCACCAAGGTCCTTGGGCCGGACTTCGCCGAGAACACCTTCGGCAACCGCAGTATGTGCCGTGACTACGGCCTCGCCGAGTTCTACTGGGACCGCGCTTCCGCCGACCACCCCTGGTCGGGCCACCACTTCACCCTGCAGGTGCACCGACTCGCCTACCGGGACCGCACCCTCGTCAACGACACGCTTCGTGCCCGGTACGGGCGGTTCACTCCCAGGCTTCGGTTCGAAAAGCTGCAACGTCTCTTGGCGCGGCGCGGCGTCCCCCTGCTGGAGATCCCGGAAACCCCCGCCAACGCCCCGTATTTCCGCACTTTCCGGCAGCCCGATTCCCGTGTGACCGTCTCCGTCATAGGCACCTACGACGAGTACAGCACGCCGGACAATCTGCGGGTCGGCGACGTGTACAGCATCCAGGCCCCGACACTGTCCGGGCATTTGTGCAGCCCTGGCTCAAGAAGTGGGCACTGGCCGAGCTCCTTCTGACCGCGCTTCCCAGATGCTGATGCTCGGTTCCAAGGGGGTACGCGGTGTGTTGCGGGAGCCCGGACGTGGGCTGGCCTGGTGGTTAGTCGTAGTACTCGCCATCGTCGCCTTGGACCCGGGCGTCAAGGGCCCGGGCCAGCGTCCGCATCTTGCGAATCAGGATGTCCGTGGGATTCTTGGCGCTGATGTCTGTTGGCGAGAACCAGTGGATGGCCGTGCCGAATCGCTCCTCAGGCGGATGGGTGACCATATCCGCAGTCCAGCGAGAGGCTCCTCCTTCGCTGGCCGCAGCAGGGACCATCTGCAGGTCGGGGTCGGCGGCGACCACGGCCTCCCACTCCTGCTCAGTGATTTCCAGCCCGCTCTCGTCCCACCAGTCTTCGCGGCGAGTGATGTGTACGTCATAACCCATGGAACGGCACCGTAGAGCAACGCACTGACGGTGCCTCGTCTGCGGCTAAAGGGCTGGCCAGCAACAAAAGCGGTCACGATGCCGCTGCCGGTTGCTGACGCCAGATCCGTGGCCGGCCGTGCGGCTCAGGGACCGCAGATGTCGGTAGCTGTCAGGCTCACCGTTACCGGAACAGTGAGCCCTGCCCTTCCCGCATGAGAGGCCGTGTCTCACGTGTCGTATCCCGACCGTCGACCATCCCGCCAGCTTTCTCCATGCCTTGGCGTAGTCGGCGAGCTCGCGCGGCTGCGTCACCCTGATCTACGCCCCTCAGCGTCTCCGCCACGGCCACGTCCCAGACGGCAGCATCCGAGGGAGGTGAGGGAGCTCCTCGGCGACGGGACGGGTTCCACGAACAGTCTCTCGATACATCCGCGCGCGGTCCCGCCGAGAGCTGTTCCGGCGAGACCGCGCGGCAGGTCAGCCCTCGACCGTCTCCAGAAAGTACTCGTAGGAATCCAGGTCGAGACTCACATCGGCAAGCCGACCGAGTGCGGCCGCCTGGCTCTCCTCAAGGGGGTACACGTCGACGAGACGGTCGGCCGGGATGCCCACCACATCGGCTGCAGCCTCCAGGCCGACCCCCGAGACATCCAACTCCTGCTCAGGAAAGTCGGAGTCCTTCCTGTAGACGGTGATCAAAATCTTCACGGGGTTACCTCTCGTGACTTGTCCGCGGGCTTTTTCTCGGCGCCCGTGGTGGGGTCGTACTCGCCGAGATGCTTGCCTCGCTTGTTGTACTTCTCGACAGTGCCATGCCAGGAGTCCCCATTCAGCACAGCTCCTGAGGAAGGCAGCCGCAACCCGGAGTGTGTCAGCCCCTTATGCGAGAGCATGCTGCCGTAACAGATATACGTGATCAGCGTCCCTCTGAAGCCACTCTTGACTTACACATGGCCTGGCCTTGGCCCGCGACAGCCAGGCGAGCCGTTCTCCCTGGAGGCAGCCTGGCAGTGGGAGGACGACGAGAGTGCCGACCCCGAGGACCCGCGGATCGACGCCGCATTCAGCAAGGGGTCCATCGTTCTCGGGTCCGAGGACGGGCAATCGTTCTGGCTCCTGCTGACCACCGGCCCCCGCCGCGGGGACGTTTGGATGATCGCCGGTGTCGGCGCCACCCCTGCACCTAACGATCAGGCATGGGGTTTTGAGGAGTGGGTGCAGCACTGGCAGAACGGCAACGACTGGTGGGGCTGAACGCTCCGTACTGACCGGTGGCAGCTTGTGCAGGAACAGCGCGAGCAGGAGTCCGGGGCCCGAGAGGATGTCATTCGCTGGGAATGAAAGCGCTCACGCCTGTTCTGTCAGCTCCCGGGTCACCAGTTCCTCCAGGAAGTCGTTCATCGTTGTGCTCCGCTCGCGGGCCAACTCCCGCAGCCGGTCGCGGACGTTGAACACACCACAACGATCAAGCTCGGGTTCAAAGACAGTTACTGAGGACGAATCTGGACGTTCCCTGGTGGCCCGTACCCGTCATGAGCTGGTGCGGGCGGGGCCGGGCGTGGAAAGACCCGGGAGCGCTCGCCCGTCGCTCATTACCCCGGACGTAATCGACCACGCTGCAACCCAGCGGCAGTCTTGCGTCATCGCCAGCCATCACCCCGCAAGACGAGAACCACCTCACAGGAGGCTGACCCGCCATGACCGCACACGACACCGCCGCATACGAGACCGCCGTCGCCCGCTACTTCGAGGCCTGGAACGCGGAGGGCGCCGAGAACATCGACAAGGCCGTGGCCGCCGCCTGGACCCAGGACGGCAGCTACACCGATCCGCTGGCCGACGTCTCCGGGCACGAGGGCGTCGCCGCCGTGATCCGCGGGGCCCACGAGCAGTTTCCCGGCTTCGAGTTCCGCCAGGTCGGCGCGGCCGACGGGCACCACGACATCGTCCGCTTCAGCTGGGAGCTCGTATCGCTCGCGGACGGGTCCGCGCCCGTCGCCGGGTTCGACGTGATCACGCTGGCCGACGACGGGCGGATCGATACCGTGCACGGGTTCCTGGACCGCGTACCCACGGCCTGAACGAACGAGGTTCGCCCTACGGACCGTGTCGGTTCGTAGGGCGAACCTGTGCTGCTACAGAGCTAGCAGCTCCCTTTCGGATCACTTGGTGGCAGTTCGATCTCAGGGCCGACTGAGTCGGAAGGAGCTTCTGCCTGCCACGATGCGCTGATGAGCTACTCGTCGCGCGATTCCCGGACGACGAGGGCAGTGGCGTATGGGCGTCACCGCCGGTCATCGAGGAGGCATCGGGGCCGATGGTGTACCTGCTCATGTCCTATGGCAAGGCTGAAGAGGTGTCCGAGTACGCCTCCGCGCTGGCTCGCGAGCATGGACTTGTCTGCTTCGATCCGCAGGTGCAACGCCTCCGACCGTGAGCTGCCTGCCTCTCAGCGGGCAGACCAGAGGAAGATGTCGGCGATGTGCGGTTCGGCAAGGAAGATGGTCGGCATCTGCCTGGCCGCCGTCAGAGGATGGCCTCCGGCTGACTCAGGTCGACGACGAGCCGCGCACCCTCCTCCGGGCGCAGCAGCTCGGCGAACGCGTCCAGCGCCGCCGACAACACCGCGTCGTCCAGATCCACCACCTCGGTCGGGTCGTCCTGACCGTCGGCGTACAGCTCCAGGTCATGCGCGCTGAAGTCCGCGTGCCCCATGCACAGCTTCGAGTCTCTGGCCTCGAACACGGCGACCGTGTGCAGGTGGTCCTCGCCTGGTACGAGGAGCTGCGCCCGGCGGGCGAGGCGTCGGGAACCGGGTTGCGCCAGCTGAGTACGAGCCACGGTGCAGACGAGTATCCGTGCCCATGCCCCGGCGGGGTGCGCGGGGCGAGGATCGTGCATACCGATCACGGAAGGAAGCAACGATGAACCCCGGCACCTACGCGCGCTTGTACGGCTCTGCTCGGCCCGCACCTCGCACCGGGCACACGGGCCTTGCCGTGGCGGCAGGTGTGCTGTGGGCGCTCACTCTGGCATCACTGGCCTGGATCACGCTGCTCGTGGGTCTGGCCGCACTCTGGGGCGCGGCGGAGGGCGCGGACGCCGGCACCCTTCTCCTGCAGTACGTGGCGATCGTCGCCGGTGCTGCCACGGCCTTGACCACCCTGATGTTCGCCCCCGGCATCCGCCGACGGTCATGGGCAAGCCGCCTATTCCTGGCAGGTGTTGTGGCATGCCCGGTTGCCACCGGCTTCGCGTTGTGGTCCTGGGCCTACACCGGCTAACTCCCTGAAAGAGGGATTCTGAGCGCCGAGGACTCGCCATGCGTCGCGGAACTCACCCCTGCCCCGTGCCCCGCCGCACTGATGCGGCCGGGGGTGCGGCTCTGGTGTGAGGGAGATCAGTCGTCGGCCGGGAGTGCGTCGAGCGCGGCCTGCCACGGGTAGGCGTTCAGGTCACCCTGTTCGGGCTTGTGCGGGGTGCAACTCGTGCTCCGGGCACGGCACTCAGGATCGATCGGCCTCATTGTGTTAGGCCAGCCGCCAGCACGGAACGGTGCGGACGGCGTGGCCATGGCTACGACCGGCCGGGGCGGTGGCCGCGACTGCGACCACAGCCGTGACCGCGGCCGCGACTGCGATGAGGGCCGTGACTGCGACCGGAGCCAGGCCACGACTGCGACCAAGGCCGGAACCGGGGCCACGACCCGGTGCCGGCGCGGATGACCGGCGGCCGGGCCGGCCGCCGGTCACATGGTGTGGGTCCCGTGGCGCGAGCGAGGGTTCGAGCGTCCGGTCATTCGGCTCATTCGTCGCGCAGGCCCTCGGGACGCATCATGCGCCACATCGCCGGCAGGCTCAGCAGCGTGACCAGGAGGACGACTCCGCCACCGATCCCGGCCATCCCCGCAATGCTGCCCCAGGCCACCGCGAGCGGCAGGCCCGCCATCTTCAGCAGCATCGAGCCGAGACTCAGGCCGCCGACGACGGCCAGGGCCAGGCCGAGCAGCACCGGCAGCGCGGTCTGCCACAGCACCGACAGGCCCAGCGTCGAGCGCGGGGTGCCGAAGGCGACGAGCACCGCGAGCAGCTTCCTCCGCTCACGGAGCTGGTCCAGCATGGTCACGAGCATGCTCGCGCCGATCAGCAGCAGCGTGACGGTCGCACCGATGAACAGGCCGCGCTTGATGTTCGTGAACTCCGGTGCCTGTTCGCTCTCTACGTTCTCTTCGACCTGGAGCAAGGGGTCGATCCGCGCGGCGGTGTTGCGGACTCGCTCGGCCGCGTCGCGGTCGGAAGGGTCCAGCTTCACCAGCAGTTCCGTGCCGGCGTCCGCCAGGTCGTGGGTTCTGATCGCCTCGGGCGTGGCGAAGACGCCGGTCGTGAAGGACCCCGCCGGGTCCGGCACCACCTGTGTGGCACGGGCGGTGGCAGGGACGGTCCACAGCTTGGGCGCGGCCTTCGGGGAACCCTCCTCCGAGGCGGCCAGGTCGACCTGTTCGCCCGGGTCGGGGGTGTACACGCCGCCCTTCAGGGGGTCCTCGCCCAACTCGTCGGCGACGGTGTAGACACTGCCGGGCCGACAGCCCGGGGCCTCGACGATCTGCCGCAGGCTCGCGCAGTCACCGACGATCACGAAGGCTCCGGGCGCGTCGCTGCCGGGCTCGGCGGCATCACCGAGCGTATATGCCAGGGCGGATGTCACGCCGGGCGTGGCACGCAGGGCGACCATGTCCTCGCGCTGCCGGTTCTCACCCTCGTACGCCCCAATGATCCGCAGCTCGCCGCGGACCGGGCTGCGGCCGGTGGTGTGCGTGTACCTGCTCTCCAGGCCCGAGAACAGCATGTGCACGGCGATCGCCCCGGCCACCGCGAGGGTGATGCCGCTGACCATGCGTACGGCCGTGCCGCTGTCCGCCTGCAGGCGCCGGCCGGCGAGTTGCAGCGACAGCGGACCGCCCCGCAGCCGTCCGACGACGGCCTCCATCGCCCAGGGCAGCAGCGCCGTGACCCCCGCGAGGAGCAGGATCGCGCCCACCGCGATCTTCGGTTCGTTGACCCGGGTCTCCGGATCAAGGCCGTCGATCATCGGGAAGAGCAGCGTCACCCCGGCGGCCGGCAGCAGCAGCCGCCACCACAGCCGCCGCTTGACCGTACCTGCGTGCCGTACGACGCCGAGGGGTTCGACGGCGACGGTGCGCAGCGCGAACAACGTGACGGCGACGGCGAGGACCGGCACGCCGGCCACGATCAGCGCGGCGAGCACCGGGTCCGGGGCCACGTCGGAGGCGAAGACGCTGATCCGCCACAGTTCGACCGTGCCGACGAGCCGTCGTCCGCCCACGAAGAGCCCGAGGCCCACGGCGAGTCCCGTCAGCGCGCCCACCAGGGCCTCACCGGCCGCGATGCGCCGGATCGTCGCGGTGTCCGAGCCGACGAGGCGCAGCGCGGCCAGCCGCCGGTCGCGGCGCTCGCCCCCGAAGCGGACGGCCCCGGCGATGAGCACCGCCACCGGCATCAGCAGCACCACGATGGTGATGACGAGCAGCAGCATGAGGAAGGAGTCGAGTCCCTCGGAGGGGCTCGGGCCGCCGAAGTGGTCGGTCCGCGTCGGGTTGTCGCCCTTCGGGGTCAGGTCGTCCGCCCCCGCGTAGTAGGCCAGTTCGCGTGGGCCGAGCAGTCCCGCCTCGCCGATGGTGCCGGTGACGCGATGGTCCAGACGCTTCTTGAGCAGGGCGCCCTCGGTGGAGTGGAGCAGTTTCTCGAGTTCGGGGGAGACGACCATTTCGCCGGGGGCGGGCAGTTCGTGCAGGCCCGGCGGGAGGGCCGGCCTGTCGCCGTCCGGCCGGATGAGCCGCCCGTAGATGTCCTGGCCCTGGTAGGTGGTGTCCGCCCTGCCGGTGACGACCGTCTCGTCGGTCGGTCGTATCGGCGTGCCGTACACGAAGTCGTCGCGGGCCGCGCCGCGGTCGTCCCGGGCGCTCAGCACGGCCGGAACGGCTGAGGCGAGGAGCAGCAGGGCCACGCCCAGGCCGACGCCGACGGCGGTCAGCAGCGTGCGGGTCCAGGCCGGGCGTCCGCCGCTCACCGCGAACCAGGCGCCGAACGCGAGGTCGCGCGCCCAGGCCGCCGGGCTGGTGCGGGCCTCGCCGCGGGCCGCGCGTCGGCGCTTCAGGCGGTCGCGGGTGCGGTGGCCGGCCCTCACGCGGTGCGCTCCATGTCCCTGGACCTGCCGTCGCGTACGACGATCTCGCGGTCGGAGTGGGCGGCGACCCGCGCCTCGTGGGTGACCAGGACGACGGCCGCGCCCGTGTCATGGGCGGCTTCGGTGAGCAGCCCGAGGACGAGTTCGCCGGTGAGGGAGTCCAGGGCGCCGGTCGGTTCGTCGGCGAACAGGACGCGGGGCTCCGCGACGAGGGCGCGGGCGAGGGCGACCCGCTGCCCCTGGCCGCCGGATATCTGCCCGGGACGCCTGCGGGAGAGGTGGTCGATCTCCAGGCACTCCAGCCATGCGCGGGCTCGGCGCATGGCGTCCTTGCGGGGGGTGCCGTTCAGCCACAGAGGCAGCGCCACGTTCTGCAGACACGTCAGTTCGGGTACCAGCTGCCCGAATTGGAAGAGGAACCCGAACTCGCTCCGACGCAGCCTGCTGCGTCCGGCGTCAGACAGCGTCGACATGGCCCGGCCCTTGTACGTGACCCGGCCGGCGTCGGGCAGGACGATGCCGGCCAGGCAGTGCAGGAGGGTCGACTTTCCGGAGCCCGACGGACCCATGACGGCGACGATCTCGCCCGGCCGGATGCTGAAGTCGGCGCCATCCAGGGCATTGGTCGAGCCGTAGGCCTTGCGCAGGCGGGTGGCGGCCAGGATGGGGGCGCTCATGGACGGATCTTCGTGACGAGCGGGCCGAGACGGGCGACGGTGAACTCGCCCGCCCCCAGAAGTGCGGTGCGGGCGCGACTGCTTGACATGCGGCGCACTCTACATGGCATGTATACCCGGTATGTATAGCTGGCATGTAGAGCTGGCATGTAGAGCTGGCATGTATAGCTGTCCGGGTTCTCTGCCGGGGCGGGGGGCTTCGACCGTCTTGGGGGCGGGGCTTGAGGTGGGGGTCCAGCCCTGGCCTGGGGGCTCGGCCCGAGCCGGGGGCTCCACCGACCGGGAGGTGACTCCGCCGGGCTTGGCGGTCGGCCCGCCCCTGGGCGAGTCCGGTCCGGCGTGGGGCCCCGGGCGGGCCCGTGGTGTGTCCGGCACGGGGTCAGCTCTTCCCGGCCGCCGTGTCGGCGAGCCAATCGGCGGCTTCGGCGTCGGTCATCAGCAGGGCCTGCGTTGGGTGTGCGGTGCCCGGCCTTGGAGGTCTGCTCGGACGACTGCGCCTGTGGCAGCGGGCAGGCGACCGGGTGGCCAACGCGAGCGGGCAGGCCACTGGAGCTGATCCACCGAGCAGCTCATTACACGGCAGGTTGCGTCTTCTGCTTACCGCGTCTTCTGCTTACCGACTGGACAGGCGGACGCCGCCAAGGGAGCGGGAGTGGACGCCCCGGCCGCTCCCCCGAGCTGATCCAGGATTTCGACGGAGAGCAGGTCCTCTTTGCCCTTGAAGGCGTCCGCGATCACAGGATCGGTGGAAAGGACCGTCTCGGCCGAGACGTTGTCCTGAACGATCCGGGCGAGGTTGTCCAGAGCGACGAAGACGGGGTCGCGGGGAACTTCAGCGGTCGGCAGGTCGATCAGATGCGTGGCGACCTTCGCCGGGTTCATGCATCGCCTGATGATGATCGATGCCTGGTTCAGCTCGGACGTCGTCCAGATCGACAGCACGACCGTATACAGGTCTTCCCATGCCTTTTCTCCGGCCAGGTCCCGCCACGTGCGCATGAGCCCTTCCACACCCGAGATCTGCGCGGCAGCCGCATACGTCATGTTCGTGCGGATGCTGGGATAGGTCTTGGCCGAGAACTCCTGGAGCGAGGCCATGTCGAAGGTTCCGCTGCTGACGCAGTCACGGATGAATTGGAGCGCTTCGTCGAGGATCTTCCCGCAAGAGGCCTCCAGTTGATGTGGCAGGTTGGCCTTTCCGAGCTGCCTACGTGCGGTGGTGAGCGTGGCAGCGTAGCTCTGGAGCGGGCCGGCCCAGCCGGCTGACCGCGGCCCCGCAAAGGCGACCATGTCCAGGTCGTGGGGGTCGATGCGACAGGCGTTGGGGAGGTTGGGCACCCTGGGGCTCAGATATGCGGCAAGGATCGAGAAAATGCCCTGGGGTACGTGGCTGATCGACTTCGCCAGCTGGAACAGCTCGGGCACCGGCCTGACGGACTGCTGCGGGTTTCCGCCACGGACGAGAGTGAACGTGCCGCCGGTGGAATCGTTTTGGACCACGATCACGGGACTCAGACGACGGATCATTTCGGACTTGAGTGCGGCATAACTTGCGCGCATCCCCGCGTTGACCTCTCGGATCGCGTCACGAGCCTTCACCTCAGTGTCCGTAGTTTCTGTCCCGGCCCGGTCTTCAGCCGTGGCGGCCAGGGCCGACGGGGGGACGCCGAACAGCGCTGCCCCACCGGCCGCCGAAACTCCGTCGATGAATCCTCTGCGTGTGACCATTCCCCGTCCTCCCACTTGTCCTCTCACTCTGCGCGCCAGAGAAGTGCGCGCGGCGGGCGCAGATCACTTCACGCGGCTTCGGCGACCACCGGCCAGCTTCCCAGCAAGGCCACATCTACCTGTACTTATCTGTACTTACCTGAGCACTTTCGCGAGTACGCCGACACCCGCCTTCGAGACGGTGATATCCCGCATCACGTGCCCCGCACCGGCCCGGGAAGACCACGGGTCCGGCCTCTGGCCGTTCTGGCCGACCGCGCGTCTTCGTCATCTGCCATCTCCTCTGGCTGCAGCCTCGTTGCGGACGAGGGAACGACTGGGTCCTGATCCTCTGACGGCTTCCGCTTCGGCTGTCGAATGCCTCGTTACCAGCACCCCTCGGGCAAAGCGGCGCCGATGCCACGCAGATGACCAAGTGCGGCTGCGAAGGAGTAGCAGTCGAACAGCTGAGTGTTCTCGTCCGGAGACGGGCTCGGGCAGTCCCAGTGCGCTCCACAGGCGCCCTACGTTCGCCTGCGCCGTGATCGGCGCCGAGGTGTTCAGCCAGGGGCGGATGTTGATGAAGGCCGCGTCGAGGAAGCTGTTCTTGATCTGTTCGCCGCGCGCACGCGCCCAGCCGACGTTCTCACCGAGCACCACCATGTCGTTGCTGTAGGACAGGACGGTCTGCCGGCTGATGCCCGTGAGTTCGGTGAAGTAGGGCGACAGTTCGGCGTTGACCGTGGGCCGCACCAGAGTCTCGTACTCCTCGATGACGCTGCAGTCCTCGCTCAGCCGCAACGCTCCGATCTGCACAATCTCGCGCAGCTGACCGGGCGCTGCCCAGCCCTGTTCCAGCGCCTGCGGCCACGACGAGAAGGAGCCCCTGCACCGGCTCGTCGACAAAGCCCCCGGCCTGGCGCAGGAGAGCCAGGTCGGTGCACGCACAGGCCACAAGCGCAGCGAGTGCAAGAAGGTTTGGGGCAACTACACCGGCAGCGGCCTGGAGTGCGACGAGTACCCCTTCGCCTCCGCCCGGGAAGGGTCCACCAAGGGTGACAACCGCTTCTCCCTCCACCTCATCGATGGCAAGGACAACGGTGCGAGCGGGAAACGTATAACAAGACGTAGACACGGAACCGCATTCTTGACGGCGACCCCTTCTACGGGCCTCTACGTGAAGATCACCGACCAGCCAGGAAATGACATGCCGCTCCTTCACGAGTACACCTGCACGGGCACACCAGGTCGCCGCGTCCTGGAGGTGTACGACGCCGACACCTACCTCGGCGACACAGCAACCCTGGACACCGCCGAAGAACAGGTAGTAGCCGGGGAGCACCACCACCTCTACCTGGTCAGCCTCCAGCCCGCCATCAAAGCCCAGGTCAGCATCCGCGTCTGGGACACCGTCCCCCAAGTGCCCGCCGCCGCCGAAGGCCACGTACCGATCACCATCGAGTCAGGCACTGGCACCCTCGTCGTCAACGAGCTCGAGTTCGGCCCCGCCGGTGAGACGAACCTGCCCCGCCCTGGCGTGTATGAGGGCCACGCCTGGTGGAGCGGCCGACAAGCCGCAGGCGACTACTACGACAGCTATTTCGACCAGGAAACCGAAGACTGGACCCTCGAACAGACCCGTGACTACTTCGCCCAGTGCCCCGCGGGCGAGCACTACGTCCTCGACCTCGCCTACCTTCGCGAGCCGGACCCAGTCGATGAAAACGAAGCGGATCGCTGAAGCCCCGCAACCATGCGGCAGCGGCCGGCCTGCCACCTGAGCGGCACACCCCCGCCTCGCACCAAGGGGTCGGTTCCTGTCCCAGAACCTCTGGGCAGGGGCCCGAACGGTCAGGTTGAATGAGGCCATCGCGCGCGGATGGCCCCGGGAGTCGGCCGAAGTCCGCCGCGCCCTCACCCACCCCGCCCAGGCGAAGGTGGACCCGTCATGAGGATGAGCCTTGATCTCCCTCGGCTGTCTCAAGCGCCGCCTGCACTCCGCCCACCTGCGAGTAGGGTCCTTCAGCATGCGCCCAACACCGCCCGGGATACGCCGGGTCAGCCTCCGCGCCGCCCTCGGGACCGGGTCGGCCTTCACCGCCGCCGCATTCGGCGCCGGGTTCAACCTCGCCGCTGACCGGAGCGGCAGCGCGGGCCCGGACATCATTGTCGTAGAGCACTCGGTCGGTCCTCGCCACGGCACCGGGAACCAGCCCATGGCCGGAAACCCGCTGCCCAGCGTGTGCACCGGCTACTCCGCGGCCATGGGGAACGAGACCGTCACGCGGGAGGAGACGCTCTCGACCGCCTGCCAGTTCATCCACGACAGCCGGGCCAAGGACAGCGAAGCCGCAGTCCGGGCGCTGCGGGACGCCGCCCGTGTGCTGGAACGGGGTCGCCGGTGAACACCCCCCGCCTGGTCACCCCGCGCCGCCTCGGCGCCGCCGCCGCGGTCTACGGCGTGTTCGTCGCGGGCTGGTACCTGGGGCAGCCCGTCACTCCCGAATGCCGCGTCGACCGAGCCGCCCTCGACCGGTACACGGAGAAGCACGAACCCGAACCGTCCCCCACCCTTACGCCGATGCCGACGCCGACGGCGTATCCGTCTGCGTCAAGCGCGAAGTCCTCCCTCCCGCTCGACCCGACATCGGGCCCGTCCTACGACCCACGTCGCGGCGCCAACGACACACTGACCCAGACACTCACCGTTTACGCCGCCGCCTGCACCAACGGCACGAGCGAACGCCCCCGCCTGCAAGCCTGGTTCGAGGGCCACTGACGGTAGCGAGGTAGTGCGGCGTGGCCTGGTATGCCCGCCGACGCGGGCGTAGGTCTCGTGTCGTGCGACACTCCCCGGATGCCTGTCTGGATAACCCCTCGGCGCCTCGGCGTCGTCACCACTCTGTACGCCGTCTTCCTGGCCGGATGGTGGCTGGGCCAGCCCGTGCGCTCCGACGGCTGCCTCGAAGACCGTTCCACCGCCGGGGCAGGCGTTCGTACCGCACCGGTGGAACCGGCCGACGCCACCCGGTACTTCGAGCACCTCGACTTCGACTTCGGTCTCCTCGACTGGGCCGACGACATGGACGGCTACCGCGACGGCGAATACGGCCCCAGCGACTACGGTCACGAACTGCGGGGCGGGCCAGACACGGGCGGCACGTCCGACGCCGCGTACGCGACTTGCTCCTACAAGAAGCGCGCCCGCCTGCTCGCGTGGATCAACGGCGACTGGGGCTGACCACGCACCCGGTGGCGCCCGGGTCAGCGGATGGTCCGCACCGACAGAACCGGACCGGCAAGCGGGGCCACCGGATTTTCGGTGCGCAGGTACTCCTCGGACGCCCAGGAGACGATCCACACCACTTCGTGCCGCTCCACATCGGCCACGGCCATCCGCATCGGATCCAGTCCTGCGGACAACTCCCGCTGATAGGCTTTTTGGCCACTAACTTACTCTGCGGCCGCACGGCAGAGTTTGGCATGCGGACGGGCCCTCCGTGAACCACGTTCCCCCTTCGGGGAAGCGTTCCATTGTGAAGGTGAACGGAGATATGACCATGGTTGGATGAGTCGTCATCGGAGCAGGTGCGACCGGAGTCGCGGCCGCCGGGCAACTGGCCGAAAGCGGCAAGCGGGTCCGCCTCATCACCCGCAGCGGCAGTGGCCCTGACCACCCCGCCATCGAACGGGTCGCCTTGGACGCGGGCCGCACTGACGAGCTGGCCGAGGCGCTGGCCAGTGCGGCCACGGTCTTCAACGCCGCCATGACCGCCTACCAGACCTGGCCGGAGACCATGCCGCCGTTGTTTGCCTCGATTCTCGCCGCGACCGAGCGGGCCGGGGCCGACTACGTGATGCTCGGCAATCACTACGGCTATCAGCAAACCGCCGGGCCGGTCACCCGAGCGCACCCCGATGGCCCCGCACACCCGAAAGGGCCGGGTGAGGGCCGAACTGTGGCTCATGGCACTGCTGTCCTTCACCGATCCGCTGTGGCGGGAGTTCGCCGAGATGAGCTATATGTCCGAGCGTCCGTTCGTCGTGGACGACAGCGATGTCCGCGATGCCTTCGGTCTCAAGCCTTCGACGCTCCGCGACGCGGTGGCTGCCTGATGTGGCGGTGGGCGGGCCGGGGCTCCCGGCCCGCCCACCGCCGAACGCCTCTGACGCTCACTTCCGGTGCCGCTGGCGATCCCGACGCAGGTAAATGACAAGGAGAGCGATGAAGGCTGTCGCGGCCCCAACTGCGAGCCATATATGCCAGGGTTCGCCTTCCGGGCCTGCGAGGTGAAGCGATGCAACCGCCGTCTGTGCCCTCATGGGGCCTACTGCCCCCTTCTGCGACGCAGGTAGTTGCGGAAACTCGCCGACTGCATCCAACCGGCCAGTATCACCACCGCAACAACGACTACCACGAGGATTGCCTGCATCGGGGTACTCACTTCAGCCCTTCCGTGTTGAGAGTGCTGTGTGAAGCCCTGGTGGGGTGTTGCGGGTGGTTACTGGGGTGGGGAATGCAGCGCTGATGTCAGTTCCGGTGGGCACTCCGCCGCAGGGCACCCCGCCTCCCGTAAGAAGGCATCGAAGAGGCTCACCGCGGAGAGGAAAGTGCTCCGGCCCTCACGCATGAGATCCGCACTCTTTGCCCGCTCCTCCCGCTCCCCCCGCACGTCGAGCAACTGAGTACCCTGGAGGAATCGGTTGATGCCGTCGGTCGCCTGCTGTGTCAGTTGGTTCAGCCGCTGCTGGGCGCCCGCCTCGCTCGCCAGGCGCGCGATGTCCTTTCGAGCTTCCACGTTTTCGCGCAGTGACTCTGCGAGCTCGTTCGCTATGCGGATGACCATGGGGATCTCTTGCCGCGCCTGCACCGTTCCCAAGGGGGCGGGGTGGGTGACGCCGGTGCCGTCCGCGAGCGGGTCGTCGAGGCCGAAGCTTCTGACGGGCAGCATGGCCAGGGCGGCCTTCTTGGCCACCGAGTCCGACGTCGGTTCCCAGGCCGATCCGAACTGGGCGCCGTGCCAGCCGACGAGCTCATCGGTGCCCTCCGGAGCAGGCCGTCCGGCGGATCCGTCGGATGGTTCGAACACGGCCCGCTCGTGTCCGGTGCCCGCGGCTCTCAGCTTCAGGAACTCCCGCTGAGCTTCGTCCGCATCGAATGCGACGCCCTTACGCTCGTTCTCCTTCAGCCAGTTGACGAACTGCTGTTGGTACTCGGGATCCCTGGGCCGATTCACGGAGTTGTATCCCGCGGCTTCGAGTTGGTCGAGCGCGGCGAAGTGTTGCGAGGTCTGGTCCATCGTGAAGCCCGGCGACTGGTGGGCCTGGTACTCGCCGGTGCGTTCCTTCGTGCCGTATCGGGGGCCGTTCTTTTCGTGCGTGGCCCACTTTTCGGGGCCCGACCAGAGGTTGTACTGCGTGAGGTCCATTTGCTGACCTCCTGCTTCACGGCTTCTCTCGCTCAGCTCGGCCATGCTCGCGCGCATCTGGTCATAGATCTGCTGCGTGTGGAGCTGCAGTGCCGTCATTTTGTCGAGTACGAGCTGGTTGGACAGGTCGTCGTCGCCTTGATGGCTGTGCGCGAACGTTCCTACGGACTTGGCTCGTTGGGTTGCGGGGGTCTGTTCGTGACCGCTCCCGTCACCGTGCTGGGGCTGTTCCCGTGCCCATGCATGGCCGGCTGCCTGGAGCATCTGGACCACCGCCGCGTTCCCTGCAGCACTCGGCCGGGCGAAGAGGCCTGCGGGACCAGTCGTACGCGAGGATTTCGAGGGTGTGCGGCCGACTGCTTTCTGCTCGGAGGTGCGGGCTTGCTCGTTGGCGTACATCGGGTCCCTCTCACACACTGCGGGCTCGCGGTTTCATGCCCGTCCGGCCGAGCTGATCAAGCCTGAGAGAGCAAGAGTCTCAGGGGGCATCAACGTATGTCCATGGCCCCGTGGGTCATCACAGCTATGCGAAATTGCCCTTTAGGGCAGGGGGAATTGCAGGGCCAGGGCCGTGCGCCCCGGCGGCACCGGAACAGGCTCGCTGTTCTGGTGCCGCGTTCTGAGGCCTCAGCCCCGCAGGCGCGCCCAGGTCTTGGGGCCGACGATGCCGTCGTCATTGAGACCCCAGGTGCGCTGGAACGTCTTCACTGCCTTGAGAGTGTCACCGCCGAATGTGCCGTCGACTCCGTAGCGGCCGATGTTGTACCCCCGGTACTGGAGAATCGCCTGGATCTCCCTGACCTTGTTGCCGCGGTCGCCGTAGTCGGCGTACGTGTTGTTGACGTCGTAACCGCAGTAGTAGCCGAAGTTCGAGTAGTAGGCGCAGGCGGCCAGGGTTGCGGACGGGGCTGTCGACGGGGTGGCTGCCGGTGGGCTCGCGGCCGATGCGGTGGCGGCGACTCCGGTGACCGCCGTCCCGGCGAGGAGGCCCGCGGCCAGCAAGGTCGCGGCAGTGCGGTGGATGGGCATGTGAGCTCCCTGGTGAAAGGGCGGCGTCGGGGCCGCCTCGGATGGGAATGCCCGGGCACTGTCCACGCTAGGAAGACGGCCGACGGGATACGTCAACCGACGGTGTGATTCCTGCCTACTCCCCCGGTTTGTGGGCCTGCCCTAACGGTTTGTCGGCCTGCCCCCACGGTTTGTGGCGTGGTCAACCCTCGTCGTAGTGCGAGGTGAGTTCCTCAAACGTGCGCGGTACGGCGGAGGCGATCGCCGGCTCGGGCCGGGAGGGGTAAAGCTCACCCCGTTCCCGTCGAGTGCGTTGAAGACGGTCACGCGACCCGTCTCGAAGGCGAAGCTGATGTCGACGTTTCCCTGAGCGGCGTCTCCGCCCGTCCATTCGAGCAGTTCGGCCTCCTTGACCGGCAGGCCCCGCAGCGCCTGCAGCCCGGGGAAAGGTTCGGGGCGCCATTGCAGGTCGAAGCCGGGCCAGCGGACTGGATGGGCAGGGTCGATCGTGTTCCACGTCAGGGAAAGGTCGCCCAGCTTCTGGTAGTTGATCTCGATCTGCCGGCCATCGAAGTCGAGCAGCACCGGGCAGTCGCAGAACCACTCGTCATCCCTGAGGTCCCACACCATCCAGGCCCTCGTGAGCGTCCGGCCGGTCAGACCACGCAGACGATGCCCATGTTCCCGTACGACGTCACCACGGTCGCCCAACCATGCTGGCTGGTAGCCCGTGATGCCGAAATCGAACATGACGTCATCCTGCCAGAGGAGTCCCTGTAGGTAGTTGGCACCTGGGACACGCGCGTTGGCACTGCCCTCGTTGGTCTATGTCAAGATTCACGGGTGGAGATGACCGACGTCACGCGTGCGATCGCGGCTGCGACTTCGGTCGCCGCATCGCTCGACCTGCCGGCTGACAACGCGGTCGTTCTCCACAACTCGAACAAGTTGGCACTACGGCTGATGCCGTGCGGCGTCTTTGCCCGTATCGCCCCTGTGGGACAAGAGGTTGCGGAGTTCGAGGTCGACCTCGCTCAGCGGCTCACCGGGGTCGGCTGCCCGGTGTGTCCCTTGGAGCCTCGGGCGGACCCGCGGGTGTACAGGCGCGATGGCTTCACAGTGACGCTGTGGACCTACTACGAGCCCGTGACACCTCCCACCTCACCGATCGGCTACGCCAAGGCGCTGGAGCAGTTGCACGTCGGCATGCGCAAGGTCGATGTGCCGAGCCCGAGGTTCACGGACCGGATCACCGAGGCGGAAGAAGTTGTCGCCGACCCGGATCGCTCGCCGGAGCTCGCCGACGCAGACCGGGTGTTCCTCGGTGGCAGGCTGACGAGCCTGCGACGAGCGATCGACGACCGCGGCGCCGTGGAGCAGTTGCTCCACGGCGAGCCGCATCCAGGGAATCTGCTCAGCACGGTGAACGGCCCGTTGTTCATCGACCTTGAGACGTGCTGCCGCGGGCCCGTCGAGTTCGACCTCGCCCATGTTCCCGAGGCGGTCTGCGAGCACTACCCGAACATCGACCATGGGCTGTTGGACGAGTGTCGGCAGCTGGTCCTTGCGATGGTCGCCGCGTGGCGTTGGGAGCTCGGCGACCAGTTTCCGAACGGGAGGCGATTCGGAGAAGAGCTCCTGCGTGCACTGCACGAGGGTCCTCCTTGGCCGACACTCGACACGATGAGCAAGCGGCTGGGCGGCCTGTAGAAAACGCCGAAGGGCATAGCAAGACGGCATGGACCCAGCGGCCGAGGCCGACAAATGAAGCGTCATGCCCGGGCCGTCGGCAGGATCATCCGGATCGATGCCGCAGGGAGAGAGACCAGTGATCACCGCTACTCAGGGAGTGAAGCTCACATCGTTCTGCGCGATGTGCGGTGGCGAGCTGGTCCGTGACGCCGGTCAGTTCATCGACTGCGGTCAGTTGTGGTGGGGCGTTACAAGCCAGTGCCAAGCCTGCCCGGACGCGTGGTGCGAGATGGACACAGGCCCAGCTCCCGAAGACATGAGGCAGGCTCTACTGAGAGAACACGGGGCTGCTCGGCTTCACCTTGCGGACAAGGACGCGGGCCTGGTTCCCGTGCTGCGGGCCCTGCGCGAGATGCAGGGCCTCTCGCTGGGCGCAGCGCGGCTCATGGCCGCCGACCTCAAGGACGTCGGCCTGGTCGGCACGTCCGTGGAAATGGCCTACCTGGCTGAGGGACTGCGCAACCGGTCCGTCACGGTGACCATCACCCGATTGCGGCCCGCTGACTCACCCGACGGTCAGCGCGATGATCTGGGATGTGATCATCATTGAGCTGGTGATCGTCGCGTTGCGGCCCGAGCTCGGAGCGCACTTACCCCCCACCCACATCGGCTGAAGGAGAGACACATGACCGCGGACACCGTCATCGCGTGCGGCAAGGGCCACGTCTTCTGGGGTACGTGGGTGCCCGGTGCCTCGGTGACCACCGTCCGGCTCGGTCCGCGCCGGTTGGGCATGTGCAAGGCGGGCCGGCACCTGTCGCTGCTGCGGCGCGTCGATGAGAGCGAGCTGACGGGCGAGCAGCGCGCCGCCCTCCTCGACGCGGCGTGACGGGAGTACGCGATCGGCGGGCTGAGCCCTGCGCGGCGCTCGTGTGGCCTGCTCCTCACCCCCCGCCCGCCGTACGCGCCATGCGGGCCAGCAGCGTGTGCAGTGTGTCCTGCTCGTCCGGGGTGAGGGGGGCGAGGAGTTCGTCGGTGACTCCGCGGGCCACCTCGTCGGAGTCGCGCAGGAAGTCGCTGCCCGCCGGGGCCAGGGCGACGATGCGGCGGCGGCGGTCGTCGGGAGCGGGGCGGCGCTCGACGAAGCCGAGGCGTTCCAGGTCGTCGACCAGGCCGACGATCGCGCTCGGGTCGTAGCCGAGCTGTCGGCTCAACTCGCGCTGTGCGGCGCCTTCCACGGTGGCCAGGTAGCGCAGCAGGGCGTAGTGGCGCAGGCGTAGGCCCGAGCGTTCGAGCGCCGCGTTGAAGAGCTGGCCCGAGCGCAGGCCGAGCCGGTACAGCAGGTAGCCCGCGTCCGCGTGCAGGCCGCGCATCCAGGGTGCCCCCTCGTCCACGGGCCCGTCCTGCACGGGAGCGGGCTTCTCCGGCGCGGGCACTGACCCTGCCCGCGCAGGCGCAGCCTCCCGCGCAGCCGCAGCCTCCCGCACAGGCACAGGCCTCTCCTTCACGGGCTCGGTGGTCGTCTTCCGGGTGGGCATGACGGGCGCTCTCCCTGATCGGTGCTCCGGCGTAGGCGTGTGCGGCGATGGTCGCCCGCCCGGTCAGCATGCCGTACCACTGGTGTCGACAACAACCATTGACGGCAACAACGGTTTGTCTTAACTTCCTTTCCGCGGGCCGACGCCGCCCGCACCGATCGGGCCCCGCCGACACTCCCGGCGCTCGTACGCCCCGTAACTCCCCTGTTTTCGCTGCCTGTTGACGTCTGTCGACGCCTAATGGCGCCTGTTGAAGGGATCAGTCCGTGCTGGACACCAACCCCATGGACCTGGGCGGCAAAGTCGCCGTCGTCACCGGTTCGGGGCGTGGCCTCGGCCTCGCCTATGCCTTGGCCCTCGCCCGTGCCGGGGCCGCCGTGGTCGTCAACGACGTCGACGCCGCGGCCGCCGACAGCGCCGTCGAAAGCATCGTGGCGGCTGGCGGCCGTGCGGTCGCCGAGTGCGTCGCGGTCGGCACGACCGAGGCCGCCGACCGCCTCGTCGCCCGTGCCGTCGAGGAGTTCGGCCGCCTGGACGTGATGGTGACCAACGCCGGGATCCTGCGCGACCGGGTGCTGTGGAAGATGTCCGACGACGACTTCGACGCAGTCGTCACGACGCACCTGCGGGGCACGTTCACCTGTGCGCGTGCCGCCGCGGTGCGGATGCGGGAGCAGGGCGAGGGCGGCCGCCTCATCCTGGTCGGCTCGCCCGCCGGGCAGCGCGGCAACTTCGGCCAGACCAACTACGCCGCCGCCAAGGCCGGTATCGCCGCCATGGCCCGTACCTGGTCGATGGAGCTGGCCAGGGCGGACATCACCGTCAACGCGATCGTGCCGGTCGCCGCGACCGCGATGACCGAGACCATCCCCGCCTTCGCCCCGCATGTGGAGGCGATGCGGGAAGGGCGGCCGCTGCCGGACTTCCTGCGCAAGGGCGAGGGGTTCGGGACGGTGGAGGACTGTGCGGCGCTCGTCCCCTTCCTCGCCTCCGACGCCGCCCGGGACGTGACCGGGCAGTGCGTCGGCATCGGCGGCGACCGGCTCACCCTGTGGTCGCACCCGCACGAGGCTGCCGTGGCGTACGCGGACGGCGGCTGGACACCGCAGACCATCGCCGCCGCCTGGCACACCTCGGTGGGCAGCGCGCCCGAGACGGTCGGCATCCCCGCGCCCAAGACGCCGACAGCGATGCCGACATCGACACCAGCATCGGCACCGATGCCGACGCCGACGCCGGGGAAGTGAGGACCTTGAATCTCCGCGAGCTGACCGCGATCGACGTCCACACCCACGCGGAGGTCTCCTCGCGCGGGCACGCCTCCCTCGACAAGGAGCTGGACGCCGCCTCCAGCGCGTACTTCAAGGTCGAGGGCCGCGAACGCAAGCCCACCCTGGAGGAGATGGCCGCCTACTACCGCGAGCGCGCGATGGCCGCCGTCGTCTTCACGGTGGACGCCGAGTCCGCCACCGGCACCGCGCCCGTCCCGAACGAGGAGGTCGCCGAGGCCGCGGCCGCCCACCCGGACGTGCTGATCCCCTTCGCCTCCATCGACCCGTTCCGCGGGAAGGCGGGCGTGCGGCAGGCCCGCCGGCTGGTGGCGGAGTACGGGGTCAAGGGCTTCAAGTTCCACCCGAGCATCCAGGGTTTCTTCCCCAACGACCGCTCCCTGACCTACGCGCTGTACGAGGTGATCGAGGAGAGCGGCGCCATCGCCCTCTTCCACACCGGGCAGACCGGCATCGGCGCGGGCGTCCCTGGCGGCGGCGGGATCCGTCTGAAGTACTCGAATCCGATGTACGTCGACGACGTCGCCGCCGACTTCCCGCATCTGAAGATCATCCTGGCGCATCCGTCCTTCCCCTGGCAGGACGAGGCCCTGGCCGTCGCCACCCACAAACCGGGCGTGCACATCGACCTCTCCGGCTGGTCGCCGAAGTACTTCCCGCCCCAACTCGTCCACTACGCCAACACGTTGCTGCAGGACAAGGTCCTCTTCGGCTCCGACTTCCCCGTCCTCACCCCCGACCGCTGGCTCGCCGACTTCGAACGGCTCGCGATCAAGGAAGAGGTCCGCCCCAAGATCCTCAAGGAGAACGCCGCCCGCCTGCTCGGGCTCAAGTAGAGGGGGCACCATGCGCAACGAAGGACTCGGCTCCTGGCCCGCCCGCCGGGCCCGCAAGACCCCGCACCGCACCGCCCTGGTCCACGAGGGCCGCCCCCTCAGCTACGCGGCCCTGCACTCCCGCGTCCTGCGGCTCGCCCACGCCCTGCGCGCCCGCGGCGTCCGGCGCGGCGACCGGGTCGCCTTCCTCGGACCCAACCACCCCGCCTTCCTGGAGACCTTCTTCGCGACCGGCGCGCTCGGCGCGGTCTTCGTGCCGCTCAACGCCCGCCTGAGCGCGCCCGAGATCGCCTACCAGCTCACCGACGCGGGCGCCCGCACACTGGTCCACTCCCCCGCGCACACCCCAGTCGTGCGGGAACTGCGGTCGGCAGGGCAGCTCGACTTCGCGCTCGAAGTGGGGGCGGCGTACGAGGAGTTGATCGCGGGATCGGTCGAGGATCCCCTGGACGAGGCCGTCGGTGCGGACGAGGTCTGTCTCCTGATGTACACCTCCGGCACCACCGGCCGCCCCAAGGGCGCCATGCTCACCCACGCCAACCTCACCTGGAACGCCGTCAACGTCCTGGTCGACACCGATCTCGTCGCCGACACCGTCGCGCTGGTCTGCGCGCCGCTCTTCCACGCGGCCGCGCTCGGCATGCTCGCCCTGCCCGTCCTGCTCAAGGGCGGTACCTGCGTGCTCGCCGCGTCCTTCGACCCGGCCGAGGTCCTGGACACCGTCGAACGCGACGCGGTGACCGCGATGTTCGGGGTGCCCACGATGTACGAGCGCCTCACCCGCGAGCCGCGCTGGCCGGCGGCCGACCTGTCCTCCCTGCGGATCCTGATGTGCGGCGGGGCGCCCGTGCCCCTCCCGCTGATCGAGACGTACGCGCGGCGCGGGCTCGCCTTCCAGCAGGGGTACGGGATGACGGAGGCCGCGCCCGGCGCACTCTATCTGGACGCCGAGCACGCGGTGCCCAAGGCGGGTTCGGCGGGGGTGCCGCACTTCTTCACCGACGTACGCGTCGTACGTCCCGACCGCACTACGGCCGCGATCGGTGAGACCGGTGAGGTGCTGGTGCGGGGCCCGCATGTGATGGCCGGGTACTGGCAGTTGCCCGAGGAGACGGCCGCCGCGTTCGCCGACGGCTGGCTGCGTACCGGCGACGCCGCTCGGGTGGACGCCGACGGCTTCGTCACCATCGCGGACCGCCTCAAAGACATGATCATCTCCGGTGGCGAGAACGTCTATCCCGCCGAGGTCGAGAGCGCCCTCCTCGCCCACCCGGACGTGGTGGAGTGCGCCGTCATCGGCGTACCGGACCCGCGGTGGGGCGAAGTGCCGCGCGCCGTCGCCGTGCCGCGCGAGGGCAGCGACCCGGACCCGGAGGAGGTGCTGGGCTTCCTGGCCGGCCGGCTCGCCAAGTACAAGATCCCCGCCTCCCTGGTGTTCGTGCCCGAACTGCCGCGCACCGCCACCGGGAAGCTCCACAAACCCAGCCTGCGCCGCGACCACGGCGCCCCGCACCCGACCCCCTCCATGCAGACCGAAGAAGGAGAAGCGCGATGACCCGCACGGTCCAAGGACTCGACGAACTGGCCGCCCTCGCCGGAAGCGAACTCGGCCTCACTGACTGGCTCGACGTCGGCCAGGAGCGCATCGACACCTTCGCCGACGCGACCGGCGACCACCAGTGGATCCACACGGACCCCGAGAAGGCCGCGCACGGGCCGTTCGGGGCGCCGATCGCCCACGGATACCTCACCCTGGCCCTGTTCATCCCGCTCTTCACCGACCTCCTGGACGTCCAGGGCGTCACCACGAAGGTCAACT
This sequence comes from Streptomyces sp. NPDC039480, assembly GCF_055597165.1. Lineage (NCBI taxonomy): Bacteria > Bacillati > Actinomycetota > Actinomycetes > Kitasatosporales > Streptomycetaceae > Streptomyces > Streptomyces sp. NPDC039480. The sequence continues at coordinate 192,068 of NZ_JBVITX010000015.1, forward strand.
ACGGCCTGGACAAGGTGCGCTTCCCCGCGCCCGTGAAGGCCGGCTCGCGGATACGGCTGCGCGCCACGCTCGCCTCCGTCGACGAGGTCGCGGGCGGCGTGCAGATCGCGGTCGACGGCACGATCGAGATCGAGGGCGGCGACAAGCCCGCGTGCGTCCTGCGGAGCCTGTCCCGCTTCTACGCCTGAGGGGCCGGCCACCATGACACACCCGCCCACCAGAAAGACGGGCTCCCCGCCCGGGCCGCAGGACGGCCCCCGGGCGAGACGCGACGCCGGGTCCGGGCAGCTGCGCCGCGTCGCGCTGTCCGGACTGCTCGGCACCGCGGTCGAGTTCTACGACTTCCTCGTCTACGGGACCGTCGCCGCACTCGTCTTCGGTGACCTCTTCTTCCCCGAGGCCGACCCGGCGGTGGGCACGGTGGCCGCCTTCGGCACGTTCGCCGCGGGCTATGTCGCCCGGCCCATCGGCGGCATCGTCTTCGGCCACTTCGGCGACCGGCTCGGCCGCAAGTCGATGATGCTCCTGACCATGGTCCTGATGGGCGCCGGCAGCTTCCTGATCGGGCTGCTGCCCACCTACGACACGATCGGCGTCTGGGCGCCCGTGCTGCTGGTCCTGCTCCGCGTCGTGCAGGGCCTCGCGATCGGCGGCGAGTGGGGCGGCGCGACCCTCATGGTCGCCGAGCACGCGGGCGAGCGGCCGCGCGGCCTGTGGACCAGCTTCACCCAACTCGGCGCCCCGCTGGGCACGGTCCTGTCGACCGGGGTCGTCGCCCTGGTGAGCATGCTGCCCGACGACGATTTCCGCTCCTGGGGCTGGCGGGTGCCGTTCCTGCTCTCGCTGCTGCTGCTCGGCGCCGGTCTGTACGTACGGCTGAAGGTCACCGAGAGCCCGCTCTTCACCTCGCTGACCCACAGCCGGGAGCGGTCACGGATGCCGCTGCTCGACGTCCTGCGCGCGCCCCGGCCCGTGCTGCTCGCCTCGGCGGTCGGCATCGGGCCCTTCACCGCGCAGGCGCTGATGACCAGCTTCCTCATCTCCTACGCCGTCGACGAGGGCTACAGCCGCCCCCAGGTGCTCACCGGGGTCACCGTCGCCTCCGGCGTCGCGCTGATCGTCCTGCCCTGCGCGAACCACCTCTCCGACCGCTTCGGGCGCCGGCCCGTGGTGCTGGCCGGCGCCCTGCTCTCGGCCGCGACCGCCTTCCCGGTCTTCGCGCTCGTGGACAGCCACCGGCCCGGACTGCTGATCCTGGCCTGCGTGATCGGGCACGGGATCGCCCAGTCCGTGATGTACGGGCCGCTGGGCGCGCTGTTCAGCGAGATGTTCGCCACCCGGGTGCGGTACACCGGTGCCTCGCTCGGCTATCAGAGCGCGACGCTGCTCGGCGCCGGGTTCTCCCCGCTGATCGCCAGCAGCCTGACCGCCCACCACTCCAGCGACGCCGTCGCTCTGCTGCTCACCGCCGGAAGCGCGATCACCGCGCTCGCCGTGTGGCGGGTCAAGGAGACGAACACACGCAACCTCGCCGCACCAGGAGAATCCGTATGAAACGCCTCACCGCCCGGCCGGGCGCAGCCCTGCGGCCCGCAGCTCTGCGGTCGGCCGTCGGCCTCGCCGCCCTGCTGCTCCTCGCGGCGACCTCGGCCCCCGCCACCGCCACCGCCTCGTCCCCCGGCAGCTCCGGCCGCCACCTCGAAGGCACCCTGCCCTCCGGCGCCGCCTACATGATCGACACTCCGGCCGGCTGGAACGGCACCGTGCTGCTCTTCAGCCACGGCTACCGCCCCCAGGGCTCCCCCAACCCGGCCGTCGACGCGCCCGACGCAGCCACGAAGAAGCTGCTCCTGAAGCAGGGGTACGCGCTCGTCGGTTCCTCGTACGCGACGACCGGCTGGTCCGTGCAACAGGCGGTGCCCGATCAGCTGGCCGCGCTCGACACCTTCACCCAAAGGGTCGGCGAGGCCGAACGGACCCTCGCCTGGGGTCAGTCGCTCGGCGGGCTCATCACCACGACGATCGCCGAGCGCCACCCGGGGCGTATCGACGGTTCCCTCGCCATGTGTGGCCTCGTGCACGGCGGCGTGGCCAACTGGAACTCCACGCTGGACGCCACCTTCGCCCTGCGCACGCTCCTCGCCCCGCGCTCCGGCATCCGCCTCACCGGGTTCCAGGGCGCCGCGGACGCCGCCGCCTCCGCGCAGCGGCTCGGGGAGAGTCTCGGCGCGGCCCAGCAGACGGGGCGCGGCCGGGCCCGTATCGCGCTGGCGGCGGCGCTGCACAACATCCCGGGCTGGAACGACCCGGCCACCCCCCGGCCCGCCCCCAACGACCACTCCGCCCGGCAGGCCAACCAGTACACGGCGGTACGTGGCCTGGTCGCCCAGCCCGGTTTCCTGTGGCGGGCGGAGGCCGAGCGCCGCGCGGGCGGCAACATGTCCTGGAACACGGGCGTCGACTACTCGGCGATGCTCGCGCGCTCCGCCCACTACAAGCAGGTCAAGGCCCTCTACAAGTCGGCGGGCCTGTCGCTCGGCGGTGACCTCGCCTCGCTCGCCCGGGCGCCCCGCATCGGCGCGGAGCCGAAGGCGGTCCGCTACATGGCCGAGCACGCCGCGCCCTCGGGCCGGCTGCGCAAGCCCCAGCTCGACATCCACACCACCGGCGACGCGCTCGTCCCGGTGCAGGTGGAGAGCGCCTACCGCCGTGCGGTGGCCCGCGCGGGCCGCGCTCCTTTGCTGCGTCAGGCGTACACGGACAACGCCGGGCACTGCACGTTCAGCCCCGCGGAACAGCTCGCCGCCCTGCGCACGGTGGAGCGGCGGCTCACGACGGGCCACTGGGGCAGCACGTCCCCCGCCGTCCTCAACTCCCGCGCACGGCAGGCCGATCCGTCCACCCCGGCGCGATACACCGCCTACCGGCCCGGCCCCTTCAGCCGCCAGGCCGGTTTCTGATCACTTGGCGGAGGGGAGCTGCCCGCGCACCCACCGGGGATGAGGGTTGGTGTGGGGCCGGCCGGCCGGCCACGACGACGGTCGGCACGGTCTCACTGCCGTCGTTGGCCGCCCTGACCGCAGCGGCGGCCGCCGGGTCCCGCCAGATGTCGACCCAGTGCAACTGGCGGGCGTCGCGGCCCAGCCGGATGCGCAGCCGTATGCAGTACTTGCAGCCCGGCCGCCAGAAGACGACCGGCCGCCCATCGACCGCACTGCGGCGCTGCGCCTCCCGCACACCGACCGCCCGGGGAAAGACCAGGGGCGAGTTCACACCCGCGAGCACCAGGAACCCCGCCAGGCATGCCGCGGCTGCACCGGAGCTCCCCACGAGGGCCGGCCCGGTGGCGACGGCGGCACCGCAGAGCACGAACAGCATCGGCAAGATCCAAGCGCGCATCATGGTGCGCAGGCTACCGACAGGCCGAAACGGCGTGCATCGGGGCGCCCGGGGGGTCGTTCCCCGGGCGCCCACGAAGCCGTGCGCCACAATCTGTCGTTCCGGATCAGCAGGAACTGGTGCGCAGGGCCCGCCAGGTGTCGGGGCCGACGTCACCGTCGACATCGATGCGTGCACAGCTCTGCAGCCACCTCACGCCCCTGAGGGTGGCCGGTCCGAAATCGGAGTCCTGCTCCAGCCACTCGGGGAAGCCGCTGTAGTGGTTGAGGAGACACTGGACTTCCCAGACCCGGACGTTGGACTGTCCGTACGTGGTGAGCGTTGTGCCGTTGTAGCGGCCGCAGGGTGCCATCGCCGTCGAGGCGGTGGACTGCTCGGTCTGTGCCGCGGCTGGTGACGGTGCGGCGGCGAGGCCGAACAGTACCCCTCCGGACAGGACAAGTGCGGCCATCGAGCGCGCGTACGTGGACTTCATGCTTCCTCCGATCGGTCTGATGCCGTTCCCCTCGGTGCTTCGCAGCCCAGTGTGGAGCGCTGCTCGCGCCGCCCGACACCTGCGTACGCCTGGACGCAATGTCCCCGGTCAGCGGGGCCGTCCTCCTGCGGAGAGCTGAGCCCGAAAAGCATCTGGCACCGGACCCGCCGCGCCCCGGAGCATGAAATGCAGCCAGACACAGCCGGTCGGCCACGGGGGCAGGGACATGCTGAGAATCCACTTCACGGGAGACGACCTGGCACGAACCGTGCTGGCCGACGAACCCGACGCCCTGTGGGAGGTGTCGATCAGCCTGCATCGGCTCCAGCGCCGTGACACCGGGGTGGTCTTCGGGCCGTGGCGGGCCCAGGCCCTGCCCCGGATCCCCGCGTCGACCCGGCTTCTTTCCTCCCTGGCCCCGGCCAAGGGTTACTGTCCGGACTTCCTCACGCCCGCCCAAGGGGCCCCGCGCGCCGCCCAGATGGAGGCGTTCCGCTCCACCGGCCGCGAGACGATCCGCACCGAGCTGGGCGAGTTCCGCCGGCAGAACCCTCATACGCGTCTGCCGTCGTGGTGCACCCGGCTCGCGGATGGCTGCGCCGAGACGCTGGGCCGTCTCGTGGAGGCCACGGACACCTACTTCGATGCCTGCCTGACTCCGCACTGGGACCGCATCCGCACGCAGGTGCACCATGACCGGGCGCGTCGCACGGCAGTACTCGCACGCGGCGGCTGGGAAGCGCTGTTCCGCACCCTGCATCCCACGGCGCGCTGGAGCCATCCGGTGCTGGAACTCGACTACCCCGTGCACCAGGAGATGCATCTCCAGGGGCGCGGCCTGGTCCTGCAGCCGTCCTTCTTCTGCCGCTACAACGTCACCAGCCTCTTCAACCCACGGTTGCCGCCCGTACTGGTCCACCCCATCGACCACGATCTCGACTGGGCCCTGCCCGCTCGCCCCGCAGGCAAGACGAAGCCCTTGGCCATGCTGCTCGGCACCACGCGGGCCCAGCTCCTGGACGCGGCGGCGAACGGCACGGCCACCACCCGGCAACTGGCCCGCATGGCCCACACCACGCCGCCCAACGCCAGTCGGCACCTCACCGCCCTGCGCGAAGCCGCCCTGGTCCGCAGCCATCGCCACCGCAACACGGTCCTGCACACCGCCACTCCCCTGGGCATCGCCCTGCTCGAGGGCCACCAGCCCTCGCTGCCCGCCTGAGGACCTGTGTCATGGCGGTGCCCACGGAGCTGTCATGCGGCCAGGCTTCGTACCTCGTCCAGCAGGTGGGCCTGGCGCAGGGTGTCCTTGGTGGGAGTGGTGCCGGTGTGTGCCGCGGTGGTGAAGGCGGTGATGGTGGCGGCCACCTGGTCGTGGGGGGCCAGGGGGATTTTTTCGAGGTCTCCGTTCCGGTGCAGTTCGATGGCCGGGGCGAAGTCCGCGGGTGGGGTGAAGGCGCGGTGGACCGTGATGCGGCCTGTGCTGCCCCACAGTTCGTATCGGGAGAGGTAGGCGTGTTCGATGCCGAAGGTGATCTGTGCCGTGACTCCCTCGGGGGTGCGCAGCAGGACGGCGCCCGAGGTGTCGACCTCGCGGCCGCGGCCTTGTGTGAGGTGGGCTCCGGCGACTTCCAGGTGGGGGCCGAGGATGTGCAGGGCCGCGCGCAGTGGGTAGAGGCCGACGTCCGTCAGCGCGCCGCCGCCGAGTTCGGGCCGGTGGCGGATGTCCGTGTCCGCCAGGGGCGGGATGGTGAACGCCGCGTGCAGTGCGCGGAGTTCGCCGATCGTGCCGTCGGCCGCCAGGCGTCGTACCACTTCGTGCTGGGGGTGGTGGACGAACATGACGTTCTCCATCAGTGCCAGTCCGCGGCCCCTGGCGAGCTCGAGGAGTTGGCGGGTGCGGGTGGCGGTCGTCGTCAGGGGCTTCTCCGCGAGTACGTGTTTGCCGGCGTCGAGAGCGGCCTCGACCCACCGCTCGTGCAGCGCGGCGGGCAGCGGCACGTAGACGGCATCGACCTCCTTGAGGTCCAGCAGTTCGGCGTAGCCCTGTACCGCGCGGCCGCCGAAGCGTGCTGTGGCCCGTTCGGCCTTCTCCAGGGAGCGGCTGGCGATGGCGGCGATCTCGGTGTCCGCGTGGGCTGCGAAGCCGGGGAGCATCCGGCGCACCGCGATGTCCGCGCAGCCGATCACCCCGATGCGCACCGGTTCGTTCATCGGGCGGCCGCCGCTGCCGCGTTGAGGCAGGCCAGCAGGGTGCGCCCCTGGACGTTGACGTAGTGGCCGTGGCGGGTCAGGGAGGTGAGCTGTGCCGGGGTGACCCAGGCGTAGCCGGGCGGGGGGTTCTGGGGTGCGTCGGTGTCGTCCGCGTCCACGAGCAGGTAGCGGCTTTCGGCGTTGAGGAAGCGGCCGCCCTCCTCCGAGTGGAGGGCCTCGTAGCGGATCCGGTCCTGGGGCGCGCGCAGCACCGTGTCGAGGAAGCGCGGCCGGTCCCGTGCGTCGAGGTGGGCGTAGTTCTCGGGGGTGTACTGCACGGTGGGTCCCAGTTCGATCGTGTCGAGGAAGCCTCCTTCGACGCGGGCGTGGACCAGGACGTGGGGCACGCCCTCGAACTCGCGGGTGAGGAAGGCGGTGACGCCCTGGCCCACCGGTTCGAACAGGGGCTGGGTCCATCCGGTCACTTCGCGGTTGCCTGCCCGCACGGAGACCGCCACCACCCGGAAGTAGCGGCCGTCCTCGTGCTCGATGGTGCTCTCGCCGCGCTTCCACCGGGGGATGCCCGCCAGCGGGACCCGCTCGGCCCGTACCGCGTGCCGGGCGCGTTCCCCGGTGATCCAGGAGAGCAGCTCGGTGTCGCTGAGCAGCGCTCTGTCTGCGGTGTCCGGGTGGGGCAGGCAGGACAGGACGGTGCGCGAGTCCATGTTGACGACGTTGTCCCGGTGGAGGAGTTCGCTGATCTGGCCGAGGGTGAGCCAGCAGAAGTCGTCGAGCAGCGGCACGTCGCCGGTTGCTTCCACGATCATGTTGCGGTTGGACTTGCGGTAGAACCACGAGCCGTGTTCGGACTGCAGCACATCGGCGACAACGCGGCCGCGGCGCGGGCCGACGAAGTACTCGATGTACTTCACGTCCGCGCCCTTGTGGACCTTGGTGTAGTTGCTGCGGGTGGCCTGGACCGTGGGTGAGAGCTGGAGCAGGTTCGGGTTGCCCGGTTCCATCTTCGCCTGCATCAGGAAGTGCGGCACTCCGTCGAACTCCTTGACGAGGATGCCCAGGATGCCGACCTCGGACTGCTTGATGATGGGCTGGTGCCAGTCGGCGTACGGGCCGTCCCCGTGCGGGCCGTCCTCCTCGGTGACGTGCAGTCCTTCGACGGTGAAGAAGCGGCCGCTGCGGTGGGCGAGGTTGCCGGTGTGCTCCTCGAACGACCAGCCGTCCAGCTCGGCGAACGGTATGCGGTCCACGCGGAACTCGTTGACCGAGCCCCGTTCGGCCAGCCAGGCAGCGAAGTCCCTGGTGGGCAGCTGGACTCCGTCGTCGGCCGCGGCGGACAGGGCGATGCGGGACGGCAGATGGGCGTCGGCGCGTGCTTGGAGTGCGGAGCGAGGGGACGGAGAGGGCATCGGGGGGCTCCCTGGGTCTGGTGCGCCGCACCGCGAGCGGTCGGACACGACGGCGTGGGGTGGCAGGGGCTCAGCCGCGCGCGGCCACGAACTCCTTGATCGAGCCGGTGACGTAGTCCAGCATCTCGTCGGTGAGCGCCGGATAGACGCCGATCCAGAAGGTGTGGTCGGTGATGATGTCGCTGTTGGTCAGCTCGCCGGCGATCCGGTGCGGCTGGTCGATGTAGGCCGGGTGGCGGGTCAGGTTGCCGCCGAACAGCCGGCGGGTGCCGATCTTCCGGTCCTCCAGGAAGGCGACCAGTTCGGCGCGGCCGTAGGGCGCCTCGGGGTCCACGGTGAGGGCGAAACCGAACCAGCTCGGGTCGGAGCGGAGGGTGGCCTGCGGGAGCAGCAGGCCCGGTACGCCGTCCAGGCCGTCCCTGAGCCGTCGCCAGTTGCGCTTCCTGGCGTCGATGAAGTCGTCCAGCTTGGCCAGCTGGGTCAGTCCCAGGGCCGCCTGAATGTCGGTCGCCTTCAGGTTGTAACCGACGTGGGAGAAGATGTACTTGTGGTCGTACCCGGCGGGCAGGTTGCCCATCTGGTAGTTGAAGCGCTTGAGGCACTTGTCGTTCTCGCCGGGCTCGCACCAGCAGTCCCGGCCCCAGTCGCGCAGTGACTCCACGATCCGGGCGAGGCTCAGGTTCGAGGTCAGTACGCAGCCGCCCTCTCCCATGGTGAGGTGGTGGGCCGGGTAGAAGCTGACGGTGGTCATGTCGCCGAAGGAGCCGGTGAGCTGCCCGTCGTACAGCGAGCCGACCGCGTCGCAGTTGTCCTCGATCAGGAACAGGTCGTGTTCCTCGGCGAGTTGGGCGATCTCGGTGACGGGGAACGGGTTGCCCAGGGCGTGCGCGATGATGATGGCCCGTGTTTTGGGGCCGATGGCGGCCGCGACGCGGTCGGCTGTCGTGTTGTAGGTGGCGAGGTCCACGTCCACGAAGACGGGGACGAGGCCGTTCTGCAGGATCGGGTTGACGGTGGTCGGGAAGCCCGCCGCGACGGTGATCACCTCGTCGCCGGGTTTCAGCCGTGTCTCCTCCAGGGTGTGCGAGGTGAGCGCCGAGACGGCCAGCAGGTTCGCCGACGAACCGGAGTTGGTGAGGTGGGCCTTGCGGCGCTTGAGCCGTCGGGCGAAGGCCGACTCGAACTGGCGGCAGCTGCGCCCGGCGGCGATGCGCATCTCCAGCGCGGCCTCCACCATGGTCGTGCGGTCCGCCTCGTCCAGCACGGCACCGGACGGCCAGATCTCGGTCGTGCCGGGGACGAACTCCCGTTGCGGGGAGACCTCCTGGTGGTACTTGCGGGCCTCTTCGAGTATCAGTTCCTTGCGGTCGCTCACGCTGATTCCTCTTCCATGTCCGGCGTGTGGGCGGTGACACCAAACGGGGGTGCCCCGGGCGGGAGTACGGGCGCGAGCCACTCGTCGGCGCCGGCGGCGCGCCCTGGGCTCAGGTCGGCTCGGGCGTCCCGGGGCGGCATGGGGCCGATGAGCGGGCCGCAGCCGTCGTGGGGCGGCGTCGCGGTCGTCCGGGTGCGGGCATCGGCTTCCTTCGCTCAGGTCACGGCGGGCCACCGGGGGCGCCCGCAGAGAGCTCGCAGCCTGCCGCTCCCGGGCCGGACGCCGCACCCCCTAACTCACCCCTATCCGCCCCTCCCCCGCAGGCAGCCACGGCGGCACGGCACATGGGGCAGAAGGTGGCATCGGCCGGTCCCGGGCGCGGGCTGTGAAAAGGCGGGAGGGGCGAACACGGTGTGTGCCCGTGTCCGCCCCTCCCTTTTTCTTCAGGACCAGCGGGGGTTCCGATCCCGAAGCGGGGGCCACATCCGACCGGGCGGGCCCGGTCGGGGGTGGGGTTCAGGGGTGGCTCCGCGTCCGTGCCCTGAGGCGGGCCGGTGTCCGTGGAGCACGGTGGCTGCGCGGGTGTGCCGGCCGGTCAGGCCCGGTGGCGCCCGGCGGCGGTCTGCTGGTCCGGGGGCGTGACGGGCTCGGCGTCGCCGTGGCTGACCGGGGCCGCGCCCTTCTCCGCCGCCGGGACGCCGCGCAGTGCCAGGGCGGCGAGGATCGTGGCGCCCAGCAGGAGCGCCGCGCCGACGCCCGCGGCGAGGTTGAAGCCGCTGGTGTAGGCCTCGCGGGCGGCCTGGAGCAGGTCCTCGGACAGCCGGCCCTCGAGCGTGCCGGCCACGTGGACGGCGCCGGCCATGGTCTCCCCGGCGGCGTCGGCGGCCTCGGCGGGGATGCCCTCGGGCAGCTTGTCCTCGATGTCGTTGCGGAACACCGCGGTACCGATGCTGCCCAGGACGGCCATGCCCAGGGCGCCGCCGAATTCGCTGGAGGTCTCCGAGAGCGCCGAGACCGAGCCGGCCTGGTGGGCGGGCGAGATGCCCAGTGCGATGTCGACGACCTGGGAGAGGACGCCGACGACTCCGCCGCCGAGGATGCCGGCGCCCGCGATCAGCATCCACAGCGAGTCGGTGCCGACCTGGGTGAGCACCACGAACCCGCCGGTGGCGACGGTGAATCCGGTGACGATGACGGGCCTGCGGCCGAAGGCCTGGGCCGCGGCGGCGGCGGCCGGGGCGCCCATCAGGACGGCGACCGAGGGCAGCAGGCTCCAGAGGGCGGCCTCCAGGGCGGACTTGCCGAGCACCGACTGGAGGTACTGGGCGGTGAAGTACGCCGAGCCCATCATGGCGAACATGATCAGCATGTTGAGGAACATGACCGCGCTGAACCCGGCATTCCGGAAGAGGGCGGGGTCCACCATCGGGCTGTGGTAGGTGCGCTGGCGGTAGACGAAGAGGGTGGCGAAGGCGAGGCCGACGACCATGCTCACCAGGTAGGTGACCGCGAACCCCTCGGCGGCGAACTCCTTGAGGGCGTAGACGATCGGCAGTACGGCCGCCATCGACAGCGGAACACTGACCAGGTCGAACTTGCCCACGCTCACGTCGCGGAACTCGGGGACCAGCAGCGGCATGGCCACCAGCAGCAGGATCATGGCCGGCAGGTTGACCAGGAAGACCGAGCCCCACCAGAAGTACTCGAGCAGGACGCCGCTGAGCACCGAGCCGAGCGCCACGCCGCCGGCCAGCGCGCCGGACCAGATCGCGATCGCGGTCGATCGCTGCTTGTCGTCCCGGAAGATGCGCCGCACCAGGCTGAGCGTGGAGGGCATCAGGGTGGCGCCGCCGAGGCCGAGCAGGGCGCGGGCCGCGATCAGCATCTCGGGGCTGGTGGCGTAGGCCGCGGCGACCGAGGCGAGGCCGAAGGCCGTGGCGCCGCAGAGCAGCAGTTTCCGGGGGCCGATGCGGTCGCCGAGCGAGCCCATGGTGATCAGGAGGCCCGCGATGATGAACGCGTAGATGTCGAAGATCCACAGCTGCTGGGTGCCGGTCGGCTCCAGGTCGGCGCTGAGGGCGGGGATGGCGAAGTAGAGGACGGAGACGTCCATCGATACCAGCAGCAGCGGCAGCAGCAGGACGGCGAAGGCCGTCCACTCCCGCCGGCCGGCGCGCTGGGGCAGGGACGGGCCGGGGGGCGAGGGCACGGTGGCGTCGGTCATGGCGGCAAGTGTACACACGTTTAATACGGCTGTCTAAGACGAGCGTCTGACACGTGCGTCTAAGGCACCTGTCTAATAGCGGTGTTTTAAACAGCCGTGCAGTACGCTGACCCCCATGGGAGCTCGTGACGATCTGCTGGAGGGCGCGAAGCGCTGCCTGCTGGACAAGGGGTATCTGCGCACCACCGCACGCGATATCGCCGCTGCCTCGGGAGCCAATCTGGCCTCCATCGGCTATCACTACGGGTCCAAGCAGGCGCTGATGCGCCAAGCCCTGATCCAGGCGATGGGTGACTGGACCGAGGACATGCAGCGGGCGCTCCACGCCGAGCTGGCGCCGGACATAGACCCGCTCGTGCGGCAGGAGCGCAGCTGGCAGCGGGCCGTTGAGCTGCTGGAGGAGCACCGCGGCCTGTGGCGCGCGCAGTTCGAGGCCCTGGTGCAGACGGACGACGACCCGGAGCTGCTGACGCTGCTGCGCGCCGCGCAGCCCGAGGCGCGCCGGGCGCTGGCCGCCCTGTTCCAGGGTGTGCCGGAGGATCAGGTCAGCAGCGAGGACGAGCGGGTGCTCGGCTCGTTCTATCTGACGCTGGTGACGGGGCTGCTGATGCAGTACGCGGTCGGCCTGGAGGACAGCGCGCCCACGGGCGCGGAGTTCGCCCGCGCGCTGCGCCGCGCCACCGGGTTCATCACCGATGCGCAGGGCGGGACGGCGGCCGCCGCTCCCCCGGACGCGACGGCCACCGGCGGCGGCGCGGCCGGCGAGGACGCCGGAGCCCCCGGCCAGGCCCGCTCGGCCTCGCTCACCGGCGGCCGTTAGGCCCCGGCCGGCCTGTCCGGTGGCTCCCGCGAGGTTCAAGGGGGCGATAGGGGTGGGCCCGCACTCCGGCGTCGTCCACCATGGCCGGGCCATGGCCACACGAGCGCGGGAGCAAGGGCAGATGCCGGAAGCCGTTGACGTTGACAGCGACCTGTGGGTCCGCAGGTTCCACCCGGCCGTGGAGGCCAAGGCCCGCGTGGTGTGCTTCCCGCACGCCGGCGGCGCCGCGAGCGCCTTCCACGCCGTATCGGCCGCGCTGCACCCCGAGATCGAGGTGCTCAGCGTGCAGTATCCCGGCCGCCAGGACCGCCGCGCCGAGGAACCGTTCACCGATCTGCGGGCCCTCGCCGAGCTGGCGTTCCACGCCCTGCGGCCCTGGCGGGACGAGCCGCTGGCGCTGTTCGGGCACAGCATGGGCTCGGCCGTCGCCTTCGAGGTGGCGCTGCGCATGGCGGCCGAGGGCCGCCCGCCGAGCGTCCTGATCGCCTCCGGCCGCCGCGCCCCCGGGCTGACCGGCACGGAGGACGTGCACCTCAGGGACGACGACGGCATCATCGCCGAGCTGCGCACCCTCAGCGGCACCGACAGCCGGCTGCTCGACGACCCCGAGATGCGTGAGGCGCTGCTGCCCTCGATGCGCGCCGACTACCGGGCCATCGAGACCTACGTCGGTGCGCCGGACGCACGCCTTGCCGCGCCCATCGAGGTCTTCGTGGGCGACAGCGACAGCCAGGTGTCCCCCGAGATGGCGCAGGCGTGGGACCGGCACGCCGCGGGCCCCTTCGGTCTGCGGTGGTTCTCCGGCGGCCACTTCTACCTGACGACCCGGCACGCCGACTTCGTCGAGCAGCTCGCCGAGGTGGTGCGCGCACACGCCTGACCAGCCGTGGGGCGGCCCGGCCCGGTAGGGGGCGATAGGGGTGTGGCGGTCGCGCGCGGCAGTGGTGGAGTGCACGCATGAGCGAGCCCGAAGACCTCATTCCGAAGTCGGCAGACGGCGCGAAGGGCGGCGAGGTCGCCCTCTCCCAGCGCCTGGCCGCACTGCCCGGCACCGCGCGGGAGGACGTCCTCGTCGGCCTGGTGTGGACGCACACCGAGGCGGTCCTGGCGGCGATCGAGCAGGATCCGCCGGGCGGGGCCGGTGCGGACCTCACCTTCCAGTATCTGGGCTTCGACTCGCTGGCCGCGGTCGAGCTGCACGAGCGCCTGGCCGGTGCGACCGGCCTCGAGCTGCCGGTCACGCTCGTGTTCGACCATCCGACGCCGCGCGCCGTCGCGCGCTTCCTGGAGCGCGAGCTCCTCGGCGAGGCCGAGCCGGCCGCCCGCGCCACGCTCGCCGAGCGCGCGTCCGCGCCCGCCGACGAGCCCATCGCGATCGTCGGCATCGGCTGCCGCTACCCCGGCGGCGCCACCTCGCCCGACGGCCTGTGGCGGCTGGTCGACGAGGAGCGGCACGTGCTCTCCCCGCTGCCGAACGACCGCGGCTGGGACGTCGAGGGCATCTACGACCCCGATCCCGGCAAGGCCGGCAAGAGTTACGTGCGGCATGCCGCCTTCCTTGACTCAGCGGGCGAGTTCGACGCGGACTTCTTCGGCATCAGCCCCCGCGAGGCGACCGCGATGGACCCCCAGCAGCGGCTCGTCCTCGAACTGTGCTGGGAAGCCCTGGAGCACGGCGGCCTCGACCCGCACACCCTGCGCTCCAGCGCCACCGGTGTCTTCGTCGGCGCCGAGCCGCAGGAGTACGGCGTCCGCCTGCACGAGGCACCCGACGGCCTCGACGGCTACCTGCTCACCGGGACCGCGCCCAGCGTCGTCTCCGGCCGCGCCGCCTACGCGCTCGGTCTGGAGGGGCCCACCCTCACCGTCGACACCGCCTGTTCGGGGTCCCTCGTCGCCCTGCACCTGGCGTGCCAGTCGCTGCGTCAGGGCGAGTCGGCCCTGGCGCTCGCCGGCGGCGTCGCCGTCATGGGCAACCCCGGGGTGTTCACCGCGTTCAGCCGCCAGCGCGGGCTCGCCGCCGACGGCCGCTGCAAGCCGTTCGCCGCCGCCGCCGACGGCACCGGCTGGGGCGAGGGCGCCGGCGTACTCGTACTGGAACGCCTCAGCGACGCGCGCCGCAACGGGCACCGTGTGTGGGCCGTCATCCGCGGCTCCGCCATCAACCAGGACGGCGCCTCCAACGGTCTGACCGCCCCCAACGGCCCCTCCCAACAGCGCGTCATCGAGCAGGCGCTCGCCGCGGCCCGGCTCACGCCCGCCGACGTCGACGTGGTCGAGGCGCACGGCACCGGCACCACGCTCGGCGACCCGATCGAGGCCCAGGCGCTGCTCGCCACCTACGGCCAGGACCGGCCGCGGGACGGCGCACCGCTGTGGCTCGGCTCCCTCAAGTCCAACATCGGCCACACCCAGGCCGCCGCCGGTGTCGCCGGCGTCATCAAGATGGTCATGGCGCTGCGGGAGCGGCGGCTGCCCAGGTCGCTGCACATCGACTCCCCCACCCCGCACGTCGACTGGTCGGCCGGCGCCGTCGAGCTGCTGAGCGAGGCGCGTGCGTGGGAGCCGGGCGACCGGCCGCGCCGCGCCGGCGTCTCCTCGTTCGGCATCTCCGGCACCAACGCCCACCTCATCCTGGAGGAGGCTCCCGCCGACCGGCCGGCCGAGCAGGAGGAGAGCGAACTCCCTGCCGCCTCACTGCCGTTGACCCCTCTGGTTGTTTCCGCGCGGAGCCGTGACGCGCTGCGCGCCCAGGCGTCCGCGCTGCACGCGCACCTCACCGAGCGCGGCACCGGACTCGACGACGCCGGCCACGCCCTCGCCACCACCCGCACCGCCCTCGAAGAGCGCGCCGTCGTCCTCGCCGAGGACCGCGAGCACGCCCTGCGGGCGCTCGCCGCGCTCGCCGGCGGCCGGGACGACACACCGGGCCTGGTCACCGGCGACGAGTCGACGGCGCGCGGCAAGACCGCGTTCCTCTTCTCCGGTCAGGGCAGCCAACGCACCGGCATGGGCCGGGAGTTGTACGAGACGTTCCCCGTCTTCGCCGCCGCCCTGGACGCCGTGGCCGCCCAGCTCGACCCGATGCTGGAGCACCCGCTCAAGGAGGTGATGTGGCGCCAGGACGAACGGGAACGCCTGGAGCGCACCGAGTACACCCAGCCGGCGCTCTTCGCCTTCGAAGTGGCCCTGCACCGGCTGCTGGAGTCGTTCGGGCTGCGCCCCGACTACGTCGCCGGGCACTCCGTCGGTGAGATCGCCGCCGCCCACGTCGCCGGCGTGTTCTCCCTCGCGGACGCCGCCGTCCTGGTCAGTGCCCGCGCGCGATTGATGCAGCAACTCCCCCACGGGGGCGCCATGGTGGCCGTCGAGGCCACCGAGGAGACGGTGCGCGCGCTGCTCGGCGACCGCGCCGACGTGGCGATCGCCGCCGTCAACGGCCCGCGTTCGGTGGTGATCTCGGGCTCCGACGAGGCCGTCACCGAGCTCGCGGCGCGCGTCGAGGGCCGGACGGCCAGGCTGCGGGTCTCGCACGCCTTCCACTCACCGCTGATGGACCCGATGCTCGAGGAGTTCCGGCGCGTGGCCTCCGTACTGGAGTACGCGCCGCCGCGCACCGCGCTGGTCTCGAACGTCACCGGCGCGCTGGCCACGGCCGACGAGGTGTGCGACCCCGAGTACTGGGTGCGGCACGTGCGGGAAGCGGTGCGGTTCGGCGACGGCGTCCGGACGCTGCGGAACGCCGGCATCGCGCGCTTCGTCGAGGTCGGCCCCGACAGCACCCTCACGGCGATGGCCCGCGCCGTGCTCACCGCCGACGACGACACCCGAGCCTCGGCCGACGGAGACGCCCGCACCTCGCTCGGCGGAGACGCCCACGCCTCGCTCACGGGTGACGCCCGTTGCCTCGCGACGCTGCGCCGCGACCGGCCCGAGCCCGCCGAGCTGCTGACCGCGCTGGCCCGGGTCCACACGGCCGGCGGCACCGTCGACTGGAGCTCCGCGTTCGCCCGGCGCGGCGCGCCCGCCGTCGAACTGCCCACCTACGCCTTCCAGCGGCGCCACTACTGGCTGCGCGGCACCGACGTGCCGAAGGACACCACCGGCTTCGGCCAGACATCCGCAGGACACCCGCTGCTCGGCGCCGCCGTCGCCCTGCCCGGCACCGGCGGCATGGTGCTCACCGGCCGGCTCTCCGCCGCCCGGCACCCCTGGCTCGCCGACCACGCGATCCTCGACACCGTGCTGCTGCCCGGCACCGCGCTCGTCGAACTCGCCGCGCACGCCGGTGAACGCACCGGCTGCCCCACCGTCGAGGAACTGACCCTGCAGGCGCCGCTCGCGCTGCCCGAACACGGCGGGGTCGCCCTCCAGGTGACGGTCGGCGGCGCCGACGACAGCGGCCGCCGTACCGTCGAGATCTACTCACGGCCCGACGACACGTCCGCCGACGCGTCCGAGGACGCCGCAGCGGAGGCGCCCTGGGCGCTGCACGCCACCGGCGCCCTCGCCCCCGGCCTGCCCGCTGCCGCCGACGCTGCTTCCGGAGAGGGCGCTGCCTGGCCGCCGGCCGGTGCCGCCGCCGTCGACGTCACCGGCCTCTACGCCGGGCTCGCCGCCCAGGGCTACGGCTACGGCCCGGTCTTCCAGGGCGTACGCGCCGCCTGGCGGCTGGACGACAGCGTCTACGCCGAGGTCGCGCTGCCCCCCGAAGCCGCCGCCGAGGCGGCCGGGTTCGGGCTGCACCCCGCGCTGCTCGACGCGGCACTGCACAGCGCCGGGCTCCTGCACGGCGAGGTGCCGGAATCCGGTGCGGGGCAGGCGTCGGGCGAGGCCCGCGCCAGCATCCCGTTCGCCTGGACCGGCGTGCGGCTGCACGCCCGGGGCGCCACCACCGTGCGGGTGCGCGTCGCCCTCGTCGGCGACCAGGCCGGTGGCGAGTCGCTGACCCTGGAACTCACCGACCCCAACGGCGGCCCCGTCGCCTCCGTCGCCTCCCTGGTCTCCCGCCCGGTCCCCGCCGAGGCGCTGCGCGCCGACACGATGCCCCTCTACGCCGTCGCCTGGCAGCGGCACGCCGCCGTTCCCTCGGCCGCCCCGACCACGCCCTGGACGACCATCGAGACGGCAGCGGAGCTGACGCGGGATGACACACCCGAGCCCACATCCGCACCGGTGCCGGCCTCGGCACCGGCACTGGCGTCCGTACCCGGTCTCCACCTCGTCGACTGCCATCCCGCGCCGGAGGGCACCACGCCGGAACGGCTGCGTGCCGCAACGACCCGCACCCTCGCGCTGCTCCAAGCGTGGACAGCCGTCGAACGGCCCGCCGGTTCCCGGCTCGTGCTGATCACCCGGGGCGCCATGGCCGCCGTGCCCGGCGACCCGCCCGTCGACCCGGCGGCCGCCGCCGTATGGGGCCTGGTCCGCTCCGCGCAGGCCGAACACCCCGGCGCGTTCCTCCTCGTCGACGACACCGCGGGCCGCCCCACCCGTCCCGAACGGATCGCCGCCGCCGTGCTCGCCACCGAACACGCCACCGGCGACACGGAGTGGGCGCTGCGCGACGACGCCGTATGGCTGCCGCGCGCCGCCCGGCTGCCGGCCCCGGTGCCCGAGACGCCCGCCGCCTTCGATTCCACCGGAACCGTGCTCATCACCGGCGGCACCGGCGGGCTCGGCGCCCTGGTCGCCCGGCACCTGGTCACGGAACACGGCGTCCGCCACCTGCTGCTCGCCAGCCGCAGCGGCGACCAGGCGGCCGGCGCGGCCGAACTGCACGCGCAGCTGGCCGCGTCGGGCGCCCAGGTCACCATCGCCGCCTGCGACGTCGCCGACCGCGCGGCGCTCGCCTCGCTGCTCGACGCCATCCCCGACGAACACCCGCTGACCGGTATCGTCCACACGGCAGGCGTGCTCGACGACGCGCTGCTCGCCGGGCTCACCCCCGAGCGCCTCGACACCGTCCTGCGCGCCAAGGCAGACGCCGCCTGGCACCTGCACGAGCTCACGGACCGGTACACCCTGTCGGCATTCGTCCTCTTCTCGTCCGCCGCCGGACTCCTCGACGCCCCCGGGCAGGGCAACTACGCCGCCGCCAACGCGTTCCTCGACGCACTCGCCCACCACCGCCGCGCCCTCGTCCTCCCGGCCCAGGCACAGGTGTGGAGCGCGTGGACCGGGGACCACGGCATGGCCGCCAAGCTGACGACGGCCGAGGCGCACCGCATCGACCGGCAGGGCCTGACCGCCCTCTCCCCCACTGACAGCCTCGCCCTCTTCGACCGCGCGCTGGCCGCCGACGACACCCCGGTGGCGCTGACCGTGCGGATCAACGCCGGAGCCGTGCGGGCCCGGCCCGACGGCGTGCCGCCGCTGCTGCGCGCCCTCGTCAGGCCCGCGCCGCGCCGCGTCGCCGACGGCGGCCCGGCCAGCGCCGCCGATGCGCACGCCGTGGAGGCGACGGCGGCAGGCACCCCGTCCAGCTCCTCGTCCGGCTCCCCGTTCGCCCGGCGTCTCGCCGAACTGGCCCCGGCCGAACGGGAACGTCACGTCCTGGAGCTGGTCCGTTCCCGGGTCGCCACCGTCCTCGGGCACGAGGGCGCGGAGGCCATCGCGCCGTCCCGCGCGTTCCAGGAGCTGGGCTTCGACTCACTGGCCGCCGTCGAACTGCGCAACCTGCTGAACACCGCGACCGGCCTGCGGCTGCCGCCCACCCTGGTCTTCGACCACCCCAACTCCAGCGCGCTCGCCCGCCACCTCCTGCACAGCGCCGTCGGCAACGCGCCGGTACCGGCAACCACCGTCAGCACGCGGCCCGTTGACGACGAGCCGCTGGCCATCGTCGGCATGAGCTGCCGCTTCCCCGGCGGCGTCACCTCGCCCGAGGAGCTGTGGCGGCTGGTCGCCGAGGAACGCGACGGCATCTCCACGTTCCCCGACAACCGCGGCTGGCGCACCGCCGAGCTGTACGCCCCGGAGCCGGGCACCCCCGGCAAGAGCCTGACCCGCGAGGGCGGATTCCTCCACGAGGCGGACCGGTTCGACGCGGACTTCTTCGGCATCAGCCCGCGCGAGGCCCTCGCCATGGACCCCCAGCAGCGACTGCTCCTCGAAACGTCGTGGGAGGCGTTGGAGCGCGCCGGCATCGATCCGCTGTCGGTCCGCGGCAGCCGGACCGGCGTCTTCGCCGGCGTCATGTACCACGACTGGGGCAGCACCCGGCTCGGCCACGTCTCCGAGGAACTCGCCGGCTACCTCGGCAACGGCAGCCTCGCCAGCGTGGTCTCCGGCCGGGTCGCCTATGCCCTCGGCCTCGAAGGTCCCGCCGTCACCGTCGACACCGCTTGCTCCTCCTCGCTGGTCGCCCTGCACTGGGCGATCCAGGCGCTGCGCAGCGGAGAGTGCTCCCTCGCCCTGGCGGGCGGCGTCACGGTGATGTCCACGCCCGACACGTTCGTCGACTTCAGCCGCCAGCGCGGCCTGTCGCCCGACGGCCGCTGCAAGGCGTTCTCCGGCGCCGCCGACGGCGTCGGCTGGGGCGAGGGCGTCGGCGTACTGGTCGTGGAGCGGCTGTCGGACGCGCGCCGCAACGGCCACGAAGTGCTCGCGGTCGTACGCGGGTCCGCCGTCAACCAGGACGGCGCTTCCAACGGTCTGACGGCCCCCAACGGCCCCTCGCAGCAGCGCGTCATCGAACAGGCCCTCGCCACGGCGGGCCTCACCGCCGCCGACGTGGACGTGGTCGAGGGCCACGGGACCGGGACGACGCTGGGTGACCCGATCGAGGCGCAGGCGCTGCTCGCGACGTACGGGCAGGAGCGCCCGGAGAGTGGCGAGCCGCTGTGGCTGGGCTCGCTGAAGTCCAACATCGGACACGCGCAGGCCGCCGCCGGTGTGGGCGGCATCATCAAGATGGTCATGGCGATGCGCAATGGCGTCTTGCCGAAGACCCTGCATGTCGATGAGCCGTCGCCGCATGTGGACTGGTCGGCGGGTGCGGTGGAGTTGCTGGCCGAGGCGCGGGAGTGGTCGCGTCAGGGGCGGCCGCGTCGTGCGGGTGTCTCGTCGTTCGGGCTGAGTGGGACGAATGCGCATGTGATCGTGGAGGAGGCACCGGAGGCTGCCTCGGCCTCGGATGATGTGCCCGAGGTGGCTCCTGAGCCGGTCGCGGTGCCGTGGGTGGTCTCGGGCCGGTCGGCGGACGCGCTGCGGGCGCAGGCCGGGCAGCTGGCTTCCTTCGTACGGGAGCGGCCTGAGCTGACCCCGGTCGAGGTCGGCCACGCGTTGGCGACCACCCGCGCGGCACTGGAGCACCGTGCGGTGGTCGTGGGCGGTGACCGCGAGGCGCTGCTGCGGGAACTGGACGATGTGGCGCTCGGGACCAGCGGTGGCGCGGCGATCGACGACGCCGTCGGGCGGACGGCGTTCGTGTTCTCGGGGCAGGGATCGCAGCGTCCGGGTATGGGGCGGGAGTTGTACGACTCGTTCCCGGTGTTCGCGGCCGCCTGGGATGAGGTTCTGGGGCTGCTGGATCTGCCGCTACGAGAGGTCATCTGGCCGGAAGAGGGAGTCACGACCCCGCTCGACCAGACCTTGTATACGCAGACGTCCGTGTTCGCCTTCGAAGTGGCCCTCTACCGGCTGCTGGAGTCCTTCGGGCTGCGGCCCGACTACGTGGCCGGGCACTCCATCGGCGAGCTGGCCGCCGCACACGTGGCCGGAGTGCTCTCGCTCGAAGACGCCGTCACACTGGTGGGAGCGCGAGCCCGGCTGATGCAGGCGCTGCCCGAGGGCGGCGCGATGATCTCCCTCGCCACCGATGAGACGACTGTGCGCGAGCTGATCGGTGACCGCGAGGACGTCACGATCGCGGCGGTCAACGCGGCCCGCTCGGTGGTGATCTCGGGCGCCGAAGACGCGGTGGTGAAGGTCGCGGCAAAGTTCGACGGCAAGACGAACCGGCTCAGGGTCTCCCACGCCTTCCACTCCCCGTTGATGGACCCCGTGCTCGACGAGTTCCGTGCCGTGGCTTCGAAGGTCAGCTTCCAGGCCCCGACGATTCCGCTGGTCTCCACCGTCACCGGCGACCTCGTCGCGGCGGACACGATGACTGACCCCGCGCACTGGACAGACCAGGTGCGCGGAACAGTCCGCTTCGCAGACGCCGTGACCACCCTCCAAGGGCAAGGTGTCGGCACCTTCATCGAGGTCGGCCCCCAGCCCGTCCTCACCCCCCTCATCGACGACGCCATCCCCACCCAGCGCCGGGACAACCACGAAACCGCCAACCTCCTCCGAGCCCTCGGCACCCTCCACACCCAAGGCCGGACCATACGCTGGCAGGCCGCCTTCCCCACCACCCCGAACCAGCCCATCGACCTGCCCACCTACGCCTTCCAACACAAGCGCTACTGGATCGACGCCGTCGCCGCCACCGGCGACCCCGCCGGACTCGGGCAGGAGGCGGCGGGGCACCCCATGCTCGGTGCGGCGGTCGTGCTGCCCTCCTCCGGTGGCATGGTGCTCACGGGCCGGCTGGCCGGTGACACACAGACGTGGATCGCCGACCACGCGGTGCACGGCACCACCATCCTGCCGGGCACCGGCTTCGTCGAACTGGCCCTGTACGCCGGCGCCCGTGTCGACTGCCCCGCACTCGAAGAGCTGACCAGCCACGCCCCGCTCACTCTCTCCGCGGGCGGTGCGGCGGCCGTGCAGGTCGTGGTGGGCGGAGCGGACGGCGCCGGACGCAGGACCGTGGAGATCCACGCACGTCCGGAGACGCGGGACACCACCGCCGACCCGGCCGCCGGGTGGACCCTCCACGCCTCGGGGACGCTGGTCCCACAGGGGCGCGCGGCGGACTTCGACCTGACGCAGTGGCCGCCGCCGGGCGCGACCCCCATCGAGGTGGGTGACGCCTATGCGCGGCTGGCCGAGCGCGGTTACGGATACGGCCCCGCGTTCCAGGGGCTTCGGGCCGCCTGGCAGCGCGGTGACGACATCTTCACCGAGGCGGCCTTCGCCCCGGAGGCCGGGGAGGACGCCTCCCGTTACGTGCTGCATCCGGCGCTGTTGGACGCCGCCATGCACGCGGACCTCCTGGACGACGAGGACGGTCCGACCCTGCTCCCGTTCTCCTGGACCGGAGTGACGTCCCACGCGCCCGGCGCCAGCGACCTGCGGATGTGGATCTCCCGGATCAGGGGCGCCGAGGTCTCCGAGATGCGGATCGCGGACGGCACCGGGCAGCCGGTCGCCACCGTGGAGTCGCTGGTCTCGCGCCCGGTGGACCGCGAACGGCTGGCACGCGACAGCGCGAGGACCGGAGGCGACCCGCTCTACCAGGTGCGGTGGAGCACGCCCGCCTCGCCCTTCGGGCAGCCGGCCGGCGAGTGGGTCGTACTGGGTGAGGCCGGGGCGGAGTTGGCCGGGCACAGCGCACAACTCCCGGACTTGGTTGCCCTGTTGGCGCGCCTTGATACGGAAGCGGCCCCCGAGGTCGTGGTTCACGTGGTCACGACCGTGGACAGCGGTACGGGCGACAGCGGTACGGGCACCGACGGCACAGGTGACGGTGATGGGCTGCCGGATCGGACCCTCGCCGTAACCCAGCGGACCTTGGCGCTGCTGCGCGACTGGCTGGCCGAGCCCCGGCTGGCCTCGACCCGCCTTGTCGTGCTGACCAGGAACGCCGTTCAGGTCGAGACGGCGGACGGCGGTGGCGCGGGGATCGACCTCGTGCAGTCCCCCGTCTGGGGTCTGGTGCGGGCGGCGGCGGAGGAGAACCCGGGCCGGTTCACCGTACTGGACATCGACGACACCGAGGCGTCGGCACGCGCGGTGCCGGCGGCCCTGGCCTCGCAGGCGCCGGAAGCCGCGCTGCGCGCCGGGCGCGTGCATCTGCCGGGGCTGGCTCGCGTCCAGGAGACCGGGCGTGCCGCGCAGGAGGAGCAGGTGTTGCGCCCGGACGGCACGGTCCTGGTGACCGGCGGCACGGGCGGCCTGGGCGCGCTGGTGGCGCGCCATCTGGTGACCGAGCACGGCGTACGCCACCTCGTGCTCACCAGCCGCCGCGGCGAGAAGGCACCGGGGGCTGCCGAACTCGCAGGCGAACTGGCTGCATTGGGTGCTCGGGTCACCGTCGCTGCCTGCGATGTCGCCGACCGCGATGCCGTGACAGCCGTCCTCGATGCCATCCCCGCCGACCACCCCCTGACCGGCGTGGTCCACGCGGCCGGGGTCGCGGACAGCGCGACGATCGGCAACCTGACCGAGCAGCAGACCGAACGGGTGCTGCGCCCCAAGGTGGACGGTGCCTGGCATCTGCACGAGCTGACCAGGGAACTCGACCTGTCCGCGTTCATCCTGTTCTCCTCTGCCGGCGGGCTCGTCCTCGCCGC
Organism: Streptomyces sp. NPDC039480; assembly: GCF_055597165.1. NCBI lineage: Bacteria > Bacillati > Actinomycetota > Actinomycetes > Kitasatosporales > Streptomycetaceae > Streptomyces > Streptomyces sp. NPDC039480. The sequence continues at coordinate 215,386 of NZ_JBVITX010000015.1, forward strand.
CGGACAGGCCAACTACGCGGCCGCCAACGTCTTCCTCGACGCCCTCGCCCACCACCGTCACGGCCTCGGCCTCCCCGGCACCTCCATCGCGTGGGGGCTGTGGAACGAGAACACCGGCCTGGGCGGCGAGTTGGGCGACGAGGACCTGCGCCGCATGGCGCGGCTCGGGCTGCCCGCCTGGGAGGTGGAGCCCGGCCTCGCCGTCTTCGACCGGGCGCTGACTGCCGGCGTCCCCGCGCCCGTCGCGGTGCGCGTCGACACGGCGGCGCTGCGGGCCCGCGGCGACCGGGTACCGGCGCTGCTGCGCGGCCTCGCCGGAAACCGTGGCACGCCGGCCGCGACCGCCACCGCTCCTCAGGCTGTCGCGTCCCCGTTGGCCGAACGGCTTGCCGGGCTCACCGAGTCCGAGGGCGACCGGCTCCTGCTCGACCTGGTGCGCGGCCAGGTCGCCGCCGTGCTCGGGCACGACGGTGTGGCGGCGATCGAACCGGGGCGTGCGTTCCGGGAGTTGGGCTTCGACTCGCTGGCCGCCGTCGAACTGCGCAACGCGCTCACCACCGCGACCGGCGTCACCCTGCCCGCCACCCTGGTCTTCGACCACCCCAACACGCGGGCCGTCGTCGACCTGCTGAAGCCGAAACTCATGGGCACCACCGACACCGCCACCCCGCGTGCGGCGGCCTCGGTGTCGGCGGCGCATGCCGACGAGCCGATCGCCATCGTCGGCATGAGCTGCCGCTACCCCGGCGGCGTGACCAGCCCCGAGGACCTGTGGCAGCTGGTGGTGAACGGGACCGACGCGGTCGCGGACTTCCCCACCGACCGCGGCTGGGACATCGCAGGGCTGTACGCACCGGAGCCGGCGGACAACCGGATCTACACGCGCGAGGGTGGATTCCTGCGCGGCGGAACGGAGTTCGATCCCGACTTCTTCGGCATCGGCCCGCGGGAAGCCCTCGGTATGGACCCGCAGCAGCGGCTGCTGCTCGAGACGTCCTGGGAGGCGTTGGAGCGCGTCGGCATCGACCCGCAGTCGATCCGCGGCAGCCAGACGGGCGTCTTCACCGGCGTCATGTACGACGACTACGGCACCCGCCTCGGTGACCGGGTACCGGCCGACGTCGCCGGCTACCTCGGCAACGGCAGCGCGATCAGCATCCTCTCCGGACGTGTCGCGTACACCTTCGGCTTCGAGGGCCCGACCATGTCGGTGGACACGGCCTGCTCGTCCTCCTCGGTGGCCCTGCACCTGGCGGCCCAGTCCCTGCGGGGTGGCGAGTGCTCGCTCGCCCTCGCGGGCGGCGTGACGTTCCTCTCCACCACGGACGTCTTCGTCGACTTCAGCCGCCAGCGCGGCCTGTCGCCCGACGGCCGCTGCAAGGCGTTCTCCGGCGCAGCCGACGGCGTCGGCTGGGGGGAAGGCGTCGGCGTACTGGTCCTGGAACGGTTGTCGGACGCGCGGCGCAACGGCCATGAGGTGCTGGCCGTCATCCGCGGCTCGGCGGTCAACCAGGACGGCGCATCGAACGGCCTGACCGCCCCCAACGGACCCTCCCAACAGCGCGTGATTCGCGCTGCGTTGGAGAGCGCGCGCCTGTCGGCGGCCGATGTGGACGTGGTCGAGGGGCATGGGACCGGGACGACGCTGGGTGATCCGATCGAGGCGCAGGCGCTGCTCGCGACGTACGGGCAGGAGCGGCCCGAGGGCGGTGAGCCGCTGTGGCTTGGCTCGCTGAAGTCGAACATCGGACACGCGCAGGCCGCCGCCGGGGTCGGCGGGATCATCAAGATGGTCATGGCAATGCGGCACGGTGTCATGCCGCGCACCCTGCATGTCGATGAGCCGTCGCCGCATGTGGACTGGTCGGCGGGCGCGGTGGAACTGTTGACGGAGGCGCGGGAGTGGTCGCGTCAGGGGCGGCCTCGCCGTGCGGGTGTCTCGTCGTTCGGACTGAGTGGGACGAATGCGCATGTGATCGTGGAGGAGGCGCCGGAAGCCGCCTCGGCCTCGGATGAGGTGGCCGAGGCGGCTCCTGAGCCGGTCGCGGTGCCGTGGGTGGTGTCGGGCCGGTCGGCGGACGCGCTGCGGGCGCAAGCTGGGCGGCTGGTTTCCTTCGTACGGGAGCGGCCTGAGCTGACCCCGGTGGAGGTCGGGCACGCGTTGGTGTCGACCCGGGCGTCGTTCGAGCACCGGGCTGTGGTGGTCGGCGGGGACCGGGAGACGCTGCTGCAGGAGCTGGAAGCCGTGGCCGTGGACGGTGCTGAGCGGCAAGTGGGCTTGGCTTCGGATCCGGTGGCGTTCGTATTCTCCGGGCAAGGGTCCCAACGCCCGGGTATGGGCCGGGAGTTGTATGACTCCTTCCCGGTGTTCGCGGCCGCCTGGGATGAGATTCTCGAACTGCTGGACCTGCCGCTACGAGAGGTCATCTGGCCCGAAGAGGGCATTCAGTCCCCGCTCGACCAGACCTTGTACACGCAGACGTCGGTGTTCGCCTTCGAAGTGGCCCTGTACCGGCTGCTGGAGTCCTTCGGACTGCGGCCCGACTACGTGGCCGGTCACTCCATCGGTGAACTGGCCGCCGCACACGTGGCCGGAGTGCTCTCGCTCGAAGACGCCGTAACACTGGTGGCCGCGCGAGCCCGGCTGATGCAGGCACTGCCCGAGGGCGGCGCCATGATCTCCCTCGCCACCGACGAGGCGACCGTGCGCGAACTCATCGGCGACCGCGAGGACGTCACCATCGCGGCGGTCAACGCAGCCCGTTCAGTGGTGATTTCGGGCGCCGAGCACGCGGTGGTGGAGGTCGCGGCACAGTTCGACGGCAAGACGAACCGGCTCAGGGTCTCCCACGCCTTCCACTCGCCGTTGATGGACCCGATGCTCGACGAGTTCCGTGAGATCGCCTCGCGGATCAGCTTCCAGGCCCCGACGATCCCGCTGGTCTCCACCGTCACCGGTGACCTGGTCGCGGCGGACACGATGACTGACCCCTCGTACTGGACAGGCCAGGTCCGCGGAACCGTCCGCTTCGCGGACGCCGTGAGCACCCTCCACCAGCAGGGCGCCACCACCTTCCTCGAGGTCGGCCCCCAGCCCGTCCTCACCCCACTCATCGACGAGGCCATCCCCACTCAGCGCCGGGACGACCACGAAACCGCCAACCTCCTGCGCGCCCTCGGCACCCTCCACACCCAAGGCCGGACCATACGCTGGCAGGCCGCCTTCCCCACCACCCCCAACCGGCCCATCGACCTCCCCACCTACGCCTTCCAACACAAGCGCTACTGGATCGACGCCGTCGCCGCCACCGGCGACCCCGCCGAGCTGGGGCAGGCGTCGGCCACGCATCCGTTGCTCGGGGCGGCGGTTGCCCTGCCCGGTATGGACGGTGTGGTGTTGACCGGCCGGCTCGCCGCCGGTTCCCAGTCGTGGCTCGGTGACCATCGGATTCTCGGCGCGACGATCCTGCCGGGTACGGCCCTGGTCGACCTGGCGGTGCACGCCGGTGAGCAGATGGGGTGCCCGGTGATCGACGAGCTGACCCTTGAGGTGCCGCTACCGGTCCCCGAGGAGGACGTGCTGGACCTCCAGGTGAGCGTGGGTGCGGCAGACGGTTCCGGGCAGCGTGGCGTGGAGATCCACTCCCGGTCGGCGGCCGCGACCGCCGGCCCGGGCAGCGGTTGGACCCGTCACGCCGTCGGCGTCCTCGCCCCGGCTCACGACGACGAGATGTCACCGGTCGAAGCGACCTGGCCGCCCGAGGGGGCCACGCCGGTCGCCATCGGCACCATGTATGAGGAGCTGGCTGCCGCCGGCTACGACTACGGCCCGCAGTTCCGAGCCGTGCGCGCGATCTGGCAGCACGGGGATGACGTCTACGGCGAGATCGCCCTGCCCGAGGACGCGGTCGGCGCGGAGTCGTTCGGTGTTCATCCGGCGCTCCTTGACGCGGCGTTGCACCTGATCGACTTCCTTCCCGGCAGCAAGGGCGATGACGAGACGCGCATTCCGTTCGCGTGGAGCGGGGTCCGCTTCCACGGGGCCGGGCCGCGTGCGCTTCGGGTGCGGATGAGTGCGGTCGGCGCCGGGGGTGGCGCGGTTTCTCTCGCCATCACCGACGCGTCCGGTGCGCCGGTGGCTTCCATCGCCTCGCTCGCTCTGCGACCCGTGACGCCCGCGCAGTTGGGTGCCGGCCCGCAGTCCCTGTACCGGATGGACTGGACGGCCGTGCCGCTGGAGGCCGCCGCCGGGGTGACCGCCCACGCCGTGCCGGACCGGCTCGTCAATCTGGCGACGGTGCTTGGCCGGTCGGGTCCGGTCGGCGTCGACGAACTGGTGACGTATCGGGTGCACGCGGACGAGGCCGGGGCCGGGGCCTCGGCGGAAGAGGATGGGCTGCCCACGGCGGTCGGCCGGAGCGTCGTCGAGGTGCTGGACGCGCTGCGTTCCTGGCTCGCCGAGGAGCGGTTCGACGGTCGGCTGGTCGTGGTGACGCGCGATGCCGTACGGGCTGCGGGCGAGGCCGAAGACGGCGTGCTCGACCTGGTCCAGGCCCCGATATGGGGGCTGGTGCGGGCCGCGCAGGCGGAGAACCCGGGCCGGTTCGTGGTGATCGACGTGGACGGTTCGCAGGAGTCGGAGCGCGCCCTGGCCGCAGCGGTTGCGACCGGGGAGCCCGAGCTGGCGCTCCGCCGCGGCCGGGCGCTGGTCCCCCGCCTGAGCAGGTCCGCCAGGCCCGCCGGCGCGGAGAGCGCGGGCCCCGAGTGGGACGCCGACGGCACCGTGCTCGTGACCGGCGGGCTCGGCGGGCTCGGCCGCCTGGTGGCGCGCCATCTCGTGACCGAGCACGGCGTGCGGCACCTGGTGCTCACCGGCCGCCGCGGCGAGAAGACACCCGGCGCGCACGAACTGGTCGAAGAGCTGGCCGAGTTGGGTGCTCGGGTCACTGTCGCCGCCTGCGATGTCGCTGATCGCGACGCCGTCGCCGCCGTCCTCGATGCCGTCCCCGCCTCCCATCCGCTCACCGGCGTCGTCCACGCAGCCGGGGTGATGGACAACGGGATACTGGCGGACCAGACCCCGGAGCGCGTGAGTCAGGTGCTGCGGGCGAAGGTGGACGGCGCCTGGCATCTGCACGAGCTGACCAGGGAACTCGACCTGTCCGCGTTCGTCCTGTTCTCCTCCGTCGGCGGGCTGATCCTCGCCGCCGGGCAGGCCAACTACGCGGCCGCCAACGTCTTCCTCGACGCCCTCGCCCACCGTCGCCACGCCCAAGGCTTGCCCGCGGTTTCCGTGGCCTGGGGGCTGTGGGAGGGCACCGCGGGGGCCGACGAGGGAACCAGGGCGGTCGACGCCGGCCGGATCGGCAGGCTCGGCGTGCGGGAGCTGTCGGCCGAGAAGGGGCTGGCGCTCTTCGACGCGGCGTTGGCCTCGGGCGAGGCGATGTCCGTGCCGGTCTCGCTCGACCTGGCGGCGCTGCGTTCTCGTACGGACGAACTGCCCGCGGTTCTACGGGGGTTCGTGCCAGCCGCGCACCCTTCGGGTCAGGACCAGGGCCAGGGCCAGGGGCTGTCGGTCTCGGGCGGCACCGCCAGTACCACTGCCGGTACGGCGGAGGCGTCCGAGGACACCCGCACGCTGGCCGAACAGCTCGCGGAGCTGACGTGGGAGGACGCGGGCCGCGCTCTGGTGCGGCTGGTGAGGACCCACGTCGCCGCGGTGCTCGGGCACGACGGGCCGGACGCGGTCGCTCCCGAACGCGGTCTGCTGGAGCTGGGCCTCGACTCGCTCGCGGCGCTTGAACTCCGCAACCGGCTCAGCGGTGCCACGGGCGAACGGCTGCCCGCCACGCTCATCTACGACTACCCGAGCGCGGACTCCATCGCCGACTACCTGCGGCTCGAGATCGTCGGCGCGGAGCCTACGACGAGCGCCGTGGCAGAGATGGAGGAGGAACTGGCCAGGCTGGAGTCGGTGATGCTCGACGCGCGGCCGGACGACGCCGAGGCGGCCCGGATCGGGTCCCGACTGCGGGCACTGGTCTCGCAGTGGTCGGAGCGGCACCACGGTGCGGACGACGTGAGCGAGGAGGACGAGGCGCTGGCGGCGGCCACCGCCGACGAGCTGTTCGACCTGTTGGACGAAGAGTTGAACGACCGCTGATCAGCACCATCGAGCCACCGCCCTGAGCCGGCGGGTGGCCGGCGCCGCTTCCCCCGCGGCGTCCGGTCACCCGCCGGTTCGTTGCGTGGGGGTACTCCGTGGGGTGGGTGAGGGTCGGGGGCGTGCGGTCGGTTACGTACGCGGTTGCGGTGGCGTACGTAGTGCGATGCCGGTACGTGGTGCGGTGCCGGTACGTGAGAGTGGCCGCCGTCCTCGCGGAACGAGAACGGGCGGCCGTTCACCGCGCGGTTTCGCGCGAGGAGTCGGCCGCCCGAATGAGGCGTTGTGGTGGGCGGCGGGAGGGGGGCCTCCCGCCGCCGCAGGTTCAGTTGTCGAGCGAGGCGAACCAGGAGGAGATGATCCCGGCCGTCTGGGGGGCCTCCGACTCCACCATGGTCAGGTGGTCGCCATCCAGTTCCCGGACGGTGTGCACGGTGTCCCAGGTGGCGCGCCAGCGGTCGGACTCGGCACCCGTGTCCTCGCCACCGGCCCACCGCGTAGGACGGATGAACAGCACAGGCGCCGCCACCGCGTCCACGTCGCGGCCCTCCATCAGGTCGCCGTACCAGGCCATCGCGGAGAGCCGAGCAGTGGTGAACGGCCCGAACAGCTCCTCCCGGTCGAACATGCCGTCGAACATCTCGGCGACCAGAGCGCTGAGGTCCTGCGTCTTCGGGTGGTAGGTGTCGAGCAGTACGACGGCGGCAGGCCGCGCCCCCGCCTCCTCCAGGTGCCGCGCCACGGCGTGCGCGAAGACACCGCCCGCCGAGTAACCGGCCAGTGCGAACGGCCGGTCGCCGGCGGCCCGTCGAATCTGTTCGGCGCACCCCACGACCACGGTGTCGAACGACTCCGGCAGGCTGGTGTTGTCCGCGAACCCGGGCAGCGGAACGGCCGTCACGTCCATCGTTTCGCGCAGGCTCGACGCCAGGCGTACGAACTGGTGCGCGCCGCCCATCGCCCCTGGCGACGGCAGGCAGAACAGCGTCGGTCCGGGCGCCCCTTCCGTGAGCCGGACGAGTGCGGGCAGCTCGGGCGGGCTCTCGGGGTTCGCCTCGTTCGCGGGCTGCACGGCGAAGGTGGGCCGCAGCGAGGCGACCGCCCGCAGCAGGTTGAGCCCTTCGACGAGCTTCCCCTGGCGCAGGCCTTCCTGGAAGAGCGCGTTCAGCGACTCCGACGGCAGGCTCCCCGCGGCGCCGCCCCTCTGCTGCCCGCCCGGACCGCCATCGGCGGCCGATGACGCGCCGGACGCGGCGGAGCCTCCGGACGCGGCTGCCGAATAGCCGAAGTGGCCACGGAACTCGACCAGCAGCTGCGCGCTCAACGCCCGTGTCGTCGGGTGGTCGAAGACGATCGTGGCCGGCAGCGGCACGGTGGTCACCGACTTCAGCCGGTTGCGGAGCTCGACGGCACCGAGGGAGTCGAGCCCCATCTCCAGGAACGCCCGTTCCGGGTCGATCGCCGCCGGGCTCGCGTGGCCGAGTACGGCGGCGAGATGACCACGGACCAGTTCCGTCACAAGGTCGGCACGCTCCTCCTCCGCCAACCCTGCCAGCCGTTCACCGAACGCGGGGCCCGCGTCCTCCTGCCCCGACGGCCCCGGGCGCGCCCCGGCAGCGGCGGCCCGCCGGGCGGGCTCGCGCACCAGGCTGCGCAGCTTGTGCGGTATCGCCGGGCCCCGCTGCCGCAGGGCGGCGGAGTCCATCCGGGCGAGGAACAGCGCTGGCGTGTCGGTGAGTTGGGTGGCGGTGTCGAGGAGGGCGAGTCCTTCGTCGGGGCGCAGGGCGGTCATGCCCCAGCGGCGGATGCGTTCGACGTCGGTGTCGGAGAGGCCTTGGATCATTCCGTCGGCTTCGTCCCACAGGCCCCAGGCGAGGGCGTGGGCAGGGAGGCCTGCGGCGGCGCGGTGGGAGGCGAGTCCGTTGAGGAACTGGTTCGCTGCCGCGTAGTTTCCCTGGCCCGGACCGTCCACGAGGCTCGAGGAGGACGAGAACAGTACGAACGCGCTCAGGTCGAGGTCGCGGTCGCGGGTCAGTTCGTGCAGATGCCAGGCGGCGTCCGCCTTCGGCGCGAAGACCGTGTTCAGTCGCTCCGGGGTGAGGTCACTGACGAATGCGTTGTCGGCGATTCCGGCGGCATGGACCACGCCCCGCAAGGGGACCTGCAGCCCGTCCAGGACCTTCGCCAGCGCGGCACGATCGGACACGTCACAGGCCTCGACGGTGACGGTCGC
>NZ_JBVITX010000016.1:0-195400 GCF_055597165.1 Streptomyces sp. NPDC039480
CACCCGCCCCCACCCCCGCAGGCCGTCGCGGTCAACCCCCACCCCACCCGCCCCTACCCCCGCTGGACGTCGCGGGGTAAACGGGTGGGTGGGTGGGAAGCATCCGCCGCGAAGCGGCGGGACTGTTCGGGCCCCGCCCCGGCGCCGGGCAAGGGGGAGACCGTGCGAGGCCCAGGGGCCAGGGCCCGTAACCTGGGACCGTGAGCACTGAGCACGGCGCCCTCCTCGGCCCCGCCGACATCCGCGAACTGGCCGCTGCCCTGGGCGTACGCCCCACCAAGCAGCGCGGCCAGAACTTCGTCATCGACGCCAACACCGTACGGCGCATCGTCCGCACCGCGGAGGTCCGCCCGGACGACGTCGTCGTGGAGGTGGGACCGGGTCTCGGCTCGCTGACCCTCGCGCTGCTGGAGACCGCCGCCCACGTCACCGCGGTCGAGATCGACGACGCGCTCGCCGGCGCGCTGCCCGCGACGGTGGAGGCCCGCCTTCCGCAGAAGGCGGGTTCCTTCGGACTCGTGCACAGCGACGCCATGCTCGTCCGGGAGCTGCCGGGCCCCGCACCCACCGCCCTCGTCGCGAACCTCCCGTACAACGTGGCCGTGCCCGTGCTCCTGCACATGCTCGACACCTTCCCGACCATCGAGCGCACGCTCGTGATGGTGCAGGCCGAGGTGGCCGACCGGCTCGCCGCCGCCCCCGGCTCGAAGGTGTACGGGGTCCCGTCCGTGAAGGCCAACTGGTACGCGGAGGTCAAGCGCGCCGGGTCCATCGGGCGGAACGTCTTCTGGCCCGCCCCGAACGTCGACTCCGGGCTCGTCTCCCTCGTGAAGCGCGCCGAGCCGGTGAAGACCACCGCGTCCAAGCGCGAGGTCTTCGCCGTCGTCGACGCCGCCTTCGCGCAGCGCAGGAAGACGCTGCGGGCGGCCCTGGCCGGCTGGGCCGGTTCCGCGGCCGCCGCGGAGGCCGCGCTGGTCGCCGCCGGGGTCTCCCCGCAGGCGCGCGGCGAGTCCCTCACGGTCGAGGAGTTCGCGCGGATCGCCGAGCACAAGGAGGCGGCGGCGTGAGCGTGACCGTACGGGTCCCCGCGAAGGTCAACGTCCAGCTCGCCGTGGGCGCCGCCCGCCCCGACGGCTTCCACGACCTCGCCAACGTCTTCCTCGCCGTCGGCCTCCACGACGAGGTCACCGCCACGCCCGCCGACGCGCTGCGGGTGACCTGCGAGGGCCCCGGCTCGGACCAGGTGCCCCTGGACCGTACGAACCTCGCCGCCCGCGCCGCCGAACTCCTCGCCGCGCGGTACGGCATCGCGCCCGACGTGCACCTCCACATCGCCAAGGACATCCCCGTCGCCGGCGGCATGGCGGGCGGCAGCGCGGACGGCGCCGCCGCGCTCGTGGCGTGCGACGCGCTGTGGGGCACGAACGCCTCCCGCGCCGAACTGCTCGACATCTGCGCGGAACTCGGCAGCGACGTGCCGTTCAGCCTGGTCGGCGGCGCCGCGCTCGGCACCGGACGCGGCGAGAAGCTCCAGCCGCTGGAGGTCGGCGGCGCCTTCCACTGGGTGTTCGCCGTCGCCGACGGAGGGCTCTCCACGCCCGCCGTGTACCGCGAGTTCGACCGCCTCACCCCCGACGCGCCCGCCCCCGAGGCGTCCCCGGCGCTGCTCGAAGCCCTGCGCACGGGCGACGTCGAAGCCCTCGCGGCCACGGTCACCAACGACCTCCAGCCCGCGGCGCTCTCCTTGTTCCCCGCACTCCACGACACCCTCGCGGCGGGCACGGCGGCGGGTGCCCTGGCCGCGCTGGTCTCCGGCTCGGGCCCGACGACGGCGTTCCTCACGGCCGACGCCGCGTCCGCCCGCAAGGTGGCCGACGCGCTGACGGCCTCCGGCACGTGCCGCACGGCGCGGGTGGCGACGTCCCCGGCCCCGGGCGCCCAGCAGATGTAGCCCGGATACTCACTCCCGGATGAGTACGGGCACGCTGACGCCGGAGGCGTACCGCGCGCGACCGTACGTACATGGGATCAAGCGTTCGCGAACTCGCCGAGAAGACGCCCGCCGGGCGTGACCGGTACGTCGACCTGCTGCGGGTCGCCTCGCTCGGCACGGTCGTCGTCGGGCACTGGCTGATGGCCGCCGTGACCGTCGGAGACGACGGCCGCGCCGAGGTCGGCAACCTCCTGGCCGAGGTGCCGGAGCTCCAGCTCCTCACGTGGGCGCTCCAGGTCATGCCCGTCTTCTTCTTCGTCGGCGGGTTCTCGCACGCCCTGTCGTACCGCTCACTGAGCCGCCGGTCCGACGGGCGGTCCGTCTATGCGGCGTTCGTGCGGGCCCGGCTCCAGCGGCTGCTGCGGCCCACCATGGTGTTCATAGGGGTGTGGGGCGCGGGCGCGCTGATCCTCCAGCTGGGCGGCCGGGGCGGCGGGCTGCTCGATGTCGCGCTGCGGCTCGTCGCGCAGCCGCTCTGGTTCATCGGCGTCTACCTCGCGATGGTCGCGTTCACGCCGCCGCTGCTGCGGCTGCACGAGCGGTGGGGCTGGGGCGCGTTCGGCGCGCTCGTGGCGGCGGCCGGCGCGGTGGACGTGGCGCGCTTCGCGTTCGGCGTGCCGTATCTGGAGTTCCTGAACTTCGCCTTCGTGTGGCTCGCCGTGCACCAGCTGGGCTTCCTGCGCGCGGACGGCAGGCTGCGGATGCCGTACGTCCTGGCGGGCGCGGGCCTCGCGGGCGCCTCGCTGCTCGTGGCCCTCGGCCCGTATCCGCTCTCCATGGTCGGCATGCCCGGCGAACCCGTGTCGAACATGGCGCCGCCCACCTTCGCCCTCCTCTGCCACGGCATGTGGCTGGTCGGCGCCGTGGAACTGCTGCGCGGCCCTGCGACGCGGTGGCTGGCGCGGCCGCGGGTGTGGCGCGGCGTGGTGGCGGCCAACGGCGTCTCCATGACGGCGTTCCTCTGGCATCTGACGGCGATGCTCGGGGTGTACGGGACGCTGCTCGCCCTCGACGTCCCGCTGCCGGAGCCCGCGAGCGCGGCGTGGTGGGCGCAGGTGCCGCTGCGGATGGCGGCGGCCGCGGCTCTGACGGCGGCGCTCGTGGCGGCCTTCCGCCGCTTCGAGCGGCCGGGGACGGCGGGCCCTGTCGCGCCGGGTACGGCGGCCGCGGGTCCGGCCTCGGCCCTCGGTGTCACGCTCTGCCTCTTCGGGGTGCTCGGCCTGTCGATGGTCGGCTTCGGGGGCCTGCTGGAGGGCCGTACGGCGCTGCTGGTGGCCGTCCATGTGACGGCACCGGCGGCGGTGGCGACGGCCCTTGCCGGGTGGGTGCTGGTGGAGCGGGCGGGGCGCTCCCGCGCGGGCGACTACGCTTGAGGATCGATCGTCCCCCCTGTCAGGAGAGAAATGGCCGTCAATCTGGTCAATGTCGAGGCAGTCAGCAAGGTGTACGGCACCCGTGCCCTGCTCGACGGCGTCTCACTCGGCGTGTCCGAGGGGGACAGGATCGGTGTCGTCGGGCGCAACGGCGACGGCAAGACCACCCTGATCCGGATGCTCGCCAAGCTGGAGGAGGCGGACACCGGCCGCGTCACGCACAACGGCGGGCTGCGGCTCGGCGTGCTGACGCAGCACGACTCGCTGGACCCCGCCGCCACCGTCAGGCACGAGGTCATCGGGGATCTCGCCGACCACGAGTGGGCGGGCAGCGCCAAGATCAGGGACGTGCTGACCGGGCTGTTCGGCGGGCTCGACATGCCGGGGTTCCCGCAGGGGCTCGACACCGTCATCGGCCCGCTCTCCGGCGGCGAGCGGCGTCGTATCGCGCTGGCCAAGCTGCTCATCGCCGAGCAGGACCTGATCGTGCTCGACGAGCCGACCAACCACCTGGACGTCGAGGGCATCGCCTGGCTCGCCGAGCACCTGCGCACGCGGCGCTCGGCGCTCGTCTGCGTGACGCACGACCGCTGGTTCCTGGACCAGGTGTGCACGCGCATGTGGGACGTGCAGAGCGGATCGGTCTTCGAGTACGAGGGCGGGTACTCGGACTACGTCTTCGCCCGTGCCGAGCGCGAGCGCATCGCGGCCACCGAGGAGACCAAGCGCAAGAACCTGATGCGCAAGGAACTGGCCTGGCTGCGGCGCGGCGCCCCGGCCCGCACCAGCAAGCCGAAGTTCCGCATCGAGGCGGCCAACGAACTGATCGCCGACGTGCCGCCGCCGCGCGACACCAGCGAGCTGATGAAGTTCGCGACGACGCGGCTCGGCAAGACGGTCTTCGACCTGGAGGACGTGTCGGTCCAGGCGGGCCCGAAGCTGCTGCTCAAGCATCTGACCTGGCAGCTCGGTCCCGGCGACCGCGTCGGTCTGGTCGGGGTGAACGGCGCGGGCAAGACGTCGCTGCTGCGGGCCATGGCGGAGGCCGCGCGCAGCGCGGGTGACGTGCAGCCCGCGGCCGGGAAGATCGTCGTCGGCAGGACCGTGAAGCTCGCCTACCTCTCGCAGGAGGTGGCCGAACTGAAGCCGACGCTGCGGGTGCTGGAGGCCGTGCAGCAGGTGCGCGAGCGCGTCGACCTCGGCAAGGGCCGGGAGATGACCGCGGGGCAGCTCTGCGAGACCTTCGGGTTCAGCAAGGAGAAGCAGTGGACGCCGGTCGGCGACCTCTCCGGCGGTGAGCGGCGCAGGCTGCAACTCCTTCGGCTGCTGATGGACGAGCCGAACGTCCTCTTCCTCGACGAGCCGACCAACGACCTGGACATCGAGACGCTGACGCAGCTCGAGGACGTGCTGGACGGCTGGCCCGGCTCCATGGTCGTCATCTCCCACGACCGGTTCTTCGTCGAGCGCACCACGGACAAGGTGTTCGCGCTGCTCGGTGACGCCACGATGCGGATGCTGCCGCGCGGCATCGACGAGTACCTGGAGCGCAGGCGCCGGATGGCGGAGACCGCGAGCGCGCCGGCGACCGCGCAGGCCGCGCCCGCGCAGGCCGCCGCGGCGAAGACCGTCTCCTCCGCCGATGCCCGCGCCGCCAAGAAGGAACTCCAGAAGATCGAGCGGCAGCTGGACAAGGTCTCCACGAAGGAGACGAAGCTCCACGCGCAAATCGCCGATAACGCTACGGACTTCGAAAAGGTGGCCAAACTGGACGCCGAACTCCGTGAACTGATCGGCGAGCGCGAAGAGTTGGAAATGCGCTGGCTGGAGCTTGCGGAAGACGCGTAGAGCTCCCGTGGAGCTCGCGTAACGGACGCATTACGGGCCGGTCCTCCCTTGGGAACAGGGGCTGGACCGGACCCGTGTGGTACGGGGGCAGGGTGATAGAAAGGCTGCCCTGAGCACCACTTGGCGTGCCGAAAATCAGTGAAGGGGGAAGCGCTGATGACTCAGCCGCCCAACCAGCCGCCGCCCGGCGGCTTCGGAGCTCCGCAGCCACCGGGGCAGGAGCCCCAGCCGGGTTACGGATACCCGCAGACACCGCCGTCCACGCCTGACAATCCGTACGCGAACCAGCCGACCCAGCCCGGCCCGTACGGCAACCCGCCGCAGCAGCCGGGTCCGTACGCGAATCCGCCGCAGCAGCCGGGTCCGTACGCGAATCCGCCGCAGCAGCCCGGCCCGTACGCGAACCAGCCGCAGCAGCCGGGTCCGTACACGGCTCCGTCCCAGCAGCCCGGCCCCTACGGTCAGCCGCAGCAGCCCGGTCCCTACGCGGCCCAGCCGCAGTACGGCTACCCGCAGCAGCCGCCGACCCAGCCGCAGTTCCCCGCGGGGACCGGCGCGCCCGGCGGCGGCAGCGGCAAGAAGCGCGGCAAGCTCCTCGTGATCGCCGCCGCGGCCGTGGCCGCGCTGCTCGTCGCGGGCGGTGTCACCTGGGCGGTCGTCAGCGGTGACGACGAGGGCAAGAAGAAGTCCGAGGCGAAGAACAAGGACCCCGAGCCCACCGCCTCCGCCCCGGTCAACCCGGGCACCGGCGACGGCGACGGCCACGAGGGCAAGGAAGACCTCAACGAAGGCCGCCAGGACGGCGAGGCGAAGGTCCTCTGGTACAAGGAGGCGCCCAAGGTGCCCGGTTCCGGAGGCGACGCCCCCGGCATGTGGGTGCACGGCGACACCGTCGTCAAGGCCGCGTACAAGCAGCTCCTCGCGTACAAGGCGGGAACCGGCAAGACCGCCTGGAAGGCCATCGAGTTCCCGCAGAAGATCTGCGCGGCGACGCAGACGGCCACCGACGACGGCAAGATCGTCGTCGCGTACAAGGAAGGCACCAAGAGCGACGCCAAGTGCAACCAGCTCCAGGTCGTCGACCTGAAGACCGGTGAAAAGGGCTGGGGCAAGCCGGTCAAGGAGGAGGGCCTCTTCGACTTCGCCCTCAAGAGCCACCTGGTCCTCGTCGGCGACGTGCTGATGGTCGGCCGCGACCAGTCCGGCACCGCGCTGCGGATGAGCGACGGCAAGAAGCTCTACGTCGCGGACAAGAAGGACGAGGGCACCTGCTTCCCCAACGGCTTCGTCGGCGGCGAGAAGCTCCTCATGGCCCTGTCCTGCGGCGCGAGCACGCCCAGCGCGCACGACGAGCTGCAGCAGCTCGACCCGAAGACCGGCCGCGCCCTGTGGACCAAGAAGTTCCCCAAGGGCTGGCGCATCGGCAAGGTCTTCTCGGACAGCCCGACGATCGTGTACCTCAGCAACGAGGACAAGAAGCAGTTCAACGTCACGGTGTTGAAGGAGAACAGCGACAAGACGCGCTCCGAGGTCATCACCAAGGACACCTTCGCGCCGGAGTGCGACACCTCGGTCCTCAGCCGTGAACTGGCCGGCTGCCTGGGCGTGGCCGTCGACGACAAGTACCTCTACCTGCCGACGAGCGAGAAGAGCGGCGCGAACGACGTGGTCGCGCTCAGCCTGGCCACCGGCAAGGAGGCCTGGCGCGCCAAGTCGCCGCTGGACGAAACGATGCTCCCGCTGAAGGTCGAGAACGGCGAGGTGATCGCGTACGTCACTCCGTCGTACGACTCCGGCGGCCGCGTCGTCTCCATCGCGACGTCCGGTTCGCACAAGCCCAAGACCCTGCTCCAGCACCCGAAGGGCACATCGCGGATCGAGAGCGGCTTCTACTCGAAGGACGTCGACTACGTGGACGGGCGCTTCTACATCTCGACCACCAGCATCATGCGCTCCTCCGGCCAGGCGAAGCTGATGCTCGCCTACGGCAAGTGACGCGCCCCCACCCAGTCATCCGCTCGACCGCTCTCGTCCCCAAGGAATAGACGACGTCATGACCCAGCCGCCCCAGCCACCCCAGCAGCCGCCGAACGAGCCCCCGCAGGGCGGCTTCGGCGCCCCGCAGGACCCTCCGCCCGGAGGCTTCGGCAAGGCCCCCGACCCGGCGTACGGCTACCCGCAGGCGCCGCCGCCCCCGCCCGCGGCTCCCCCGGCGGCCCCTCCGGCGCCGCCCGCCCAGCCCACCTACGGCTACCCGCAGGCCCCCCAGGCACCTCAAGCACCCCAGGCGCCCCCGCCGCCGCAGAGCTACGGCTACCCGACGCAGCCCGCCACGCCGCAGTACCAGCAGGGCTACCAGCAGCCGTACCAGCAGGGCTACCCGCAGCCGCCGACCATGCCGATGCAGCCGCAGCCCGGTGACTCCGGTTCCGGCGGCGGCAAGAAGTTCAACAGCCAGGTGGCGATCATCGTCGCGGCGGTCGCCGCGATCGCGCTGATCGTCGGCGGCGGGGTCTTCTACGCCTCGACGAAGGACGACGACTCCAAGAACACCGCGCAGGAGTCCGGCAAGGACGGCAAGGGCGGCAAGGGTTCGGAGAAGGGCGGGCAGGGCGGCACCGCGCCGGAGCAGGGTCCCGCCAAGGAGAAGGCACCGGCCGACGCCACGGCCAAGGTCCTCATGCAGCTGCCCCAGCCCGAGGTCCCCAAGGACCAGATCTGGAACGCCACGGGCTCCGTCCTGACCGACGACATCTACGCCAAGTCCGGCGTCTACGAGCTCAACGGCTACGACCCGGACACCGGCAAGAAGAAGTGGACGGTCCCGCTGTCCGGCATGGCCTGCGCGATGTCGCGCGAGGTCACCGAGGACGGCATCGTCGCGGTCGTCACCGAAGAGGCCAAGCGGAACAAGAAGGGCGACTACGAGCAGTGCTCCAACGTCTCCGCGATTGACCTGAAGTCCGGCGACAAGCTCTGGACCGAGAGCGTCGAGACCAACGGCGTGAAGGCGACCTTCAAGGAAGTCACCATCTCGGGCACCACCATCGCCGCCGGTGCGGGCACCTCCAGCGGCGGCGCCGCCTGGGACGTCAAGGGCAAGTCCCTGTGGAAGCCGAAGGTCGGCAAGTGCGAGGACGTCGGCTACGCCGGCGGCGACCAGCTGGTCGCGGTCCGCAAGTGCGGCACGTACGGCGACGAGCGGCTGAAGGTCCAGCTCCTCGACCCGAAGACCGGCGACGACAAGTGGACGTACCCGCTCGCCGACGGCATCGACAACGCCAAGATCATCTCGACGAACCCGGTCGTCTTCGGCCAGGACACCACCGAGATCACCGCCTCCGGTGTCACGGACGTCTTCGCCCTCGGCAGCAACGGCAAGCTGCGCGCCAAGATCTCCCTGGAGGACGGCAAGTACGACCACGACTGCGGCGTGAACATGGTGAACGACTGCAAGGCGATCACCGTGGGCAACGACCGGCTGTACGTCCCGACGCGTCAGCACGACGGCGCCGGCGACAGCTACAACCGTACCAACGAGATCGTCTCCTTCTCGCTGGCCACCGGAAAGCCCACCAGCGACCGCGCGGTCGCCGGTGAGAACGGCGAGATCTTCCCGATCCGCATGGACGGCGGCAACGTCCTCGCGTACAAGGCGCACGGCTACCAGAAGGGCGCCCAGGTCGTCTCGCTCGACGGCAAGACGATGAAGGAGACCAAGCTTCTGGAGACCCCGGGCTCCGAAGCGGTCACCGACGCGATCAGCGGCATGGTCCCGAAGTCGAACGAACTCGTGTACGCCAACGGACACTTGTTCCTCGGCAAGGAGCTGCTGAGCAAGCCCTACACGAAGGACGAGAAGGAGTTCGTGGCGCTCGGCTTCGTCGCGAAGTAGCAGCGAAGCAGCCACGAAGCAGCCGCGAAGCAGTCGCGACACGGCAGGAAGTGCACGACGGCGGCGGCCGCCCCCCACACCCACCGGGGGGCGCCCGCCGCCGTTCGTGTACCCCTCCGTACTTCCCAGCGCCCCCGAAGGGCAAGGGATTTCGGCATTCCGGGCCGCTTCTGACGGGTAGGGGGCGCGCAACGTCGAACAAGCGTGTAGCTTCCGGGGGATGGAGGGTCGGGGGGCCCGCGGGGAAGTGGGGGGTTGCTATGGGTGTGCGGCTCATGGTGGTCGACGATCACCGACTGCTCGCCGAGGCACTCGCCTCGGCACTGAAATTGCGCGGGCACCGGGTGCTCGCCGCCGCCGCGCCCGCCGCCGGTGCGGCGGAACTGGTCATCAGCAGGGCTCCGGAGGTCTGCCTACTGGGCACGGCCACACCGGCCGAGCCGGGCATGTTCGACCCGGTCGTGAAGATCAAGCGGGACCGGCCGCAGGTGGCGGTCGTGGTGCTCGGCCCGGTGCCGAACCCGCGCGGCATCGCCGCCGCCTTCGCCTCCGGCGCCTCCGGTTACGTACGCCATGACGAGCGCATCGAAGGAGTGGAGCGCGCCATCATGAAGGCGCGCGCCGGGGAGGCCGCCGTCGCGCCCCAGCTGTTGCAAGGCGCCTTCAGCGAGCTGCTCAACCCGGCGGCCCAGCCCGACGACGAGGGGCAGCGGCTGCTGCAGATGCTGACGCCCCGCGAGGTCGAGGTCCTGGTGCGGGTCGCGGACGGCGAGGACACCCGGCTGATCGCCGCGGGGATGGGGATAGCGCCCAGCACGGCGCGTACGCATGTGCAGCGGGTCCTGATGAAACTGGGCGTCGGCTCGCGTCTTGAGGCCGCCGCGCTCGCCGCGCGCACGGGCCTCCTGGAGCGCGCCGAGCGTCCCGCGTCGGCCTACGCGAACAGCGTGGACAAGCCGACGGGGCCCGATTCACCGCAGTGAACCCGGGCCCCGTGGGGGATGTCAGTCGCTCTCGTCCGGCTCCCGCGCGGGCGGCACGGCCGGGCGCAGCCACAGCCACCCGAGGAAGAAGAGCCCGAGGGCGAGCATGCCGAGGCCCGTCCACAGGTTGATGTTGATGTCCTCGGCCTTCTTCAGGTCGGCGTCGGACGCGGTGATCCCGGCGATCGTCACGATGATCCCGTAGACGACGAACAGGCCGCCGATGATCCGCCGGATGTCGAAGAGGCGGGCGGCCGTCGCGGACTCGGCCTCCAGGTCGGAGACGTGCTTGTGCAGGTCGGACACGGTGTTCGGTCCTCCGGTCGGGGCTAGAGCGAGTACGGCAGGTAGCAGGCGGCGGCGAGGACGACGGCGCCCCAGCCGAGCAGGGCCGGCTTGCGGTACCAGGCGTCGTCACCCGCCTCGGCACCCTCGTCCTCCAGGCCCGGCGAGGCCGTGCCGTAGACGAGCCCGGCCAGTTCGGCCTCCGGCTTGGGGGCGGTGAAGAGCGTGACGACGACCATCACGACGGCGCCCGCGACGAAGCCGACGATCGCCGAGACGAAGTTGGCGCCCTGGTCGGTCGGGATGTCGACGACACCCTGCTTGTAGATCCAGAAGTAGTTGACCATCGCCGCGGTGGTGCCCGCGACCAGGCCCCAGACACCGGACTTCATCGAGGCCCGCTTCCAGAACATGCCGATGATGAAGACCACGAACATCGGGACGTTGAAGAAGGAGAAGAGGGTCTGGAGGTACCCCATGATGTTCGAGAACGACGAGGCGATGAACGCCGTGCCGATCGAGGCGAGCACGCCGATCGCGGTGATGAGCCGCCCGAAGTTCAGGTAGTAGCCGTCCTCCCTGTCCTTGACCACGTACTTCGCCCAGATGTCGTACGTGAACACGGTGTTGAAGGACGAGACGTTCGCCGCCATGCCCGCCATGAACGCGGCGAGCAGACCCGTGACCGCGATGCCGAGGACGCCGTTGGGCAGCAACTCCTGCATCAGATAGGGGATCGCGTCGTTGTACGTCAGGTCGGAGCCCGGGGTGCCGATCTTCGGCACGAGGACGGCGGCGACCAGGCCCGGGATCATCACCAGGAAGACGATGAAGATCTTCGGGAAGGCGGCGATCAGCGGGGTGCGCTGGGCCGCGCTCAGGTTCTTCGCGGAGAGCGCGCGCTGCACCTCGGCGAAGTTCGTCGTCCAGTAGCCGAAGGAGAGCACGAAGCCGAGGCCGAGGATGATCGTCAGCCAGTTGGCGCCGAGCGGGTTGGCGTCGCCGATGCCCGTACCGCCCCAGGCGGTCATGAAGTTGCCGCCGTGCTGCTGTTCGATGGAGCCCGTGAGGCCGTCCCAGCCGCCGACCTTCTTCAGGCCGATGACGCAGATGGGTATCAGCGCGGCGAGGATCACGAAGAACTGCAGCACTTCGTTGTAGATCGCCGAGGAGAGACCGCCGATGGTGATGTACGCGAGCACGAAGAACCCCGCGACGACGATCGCCACCCACTGCGGCCAGCCGAGCAGCGCCTCGACGACGATCGACAGGGCGTAGAGGTTCACGCCCGCGATGAGGATCGCCGCGAAGGCGAAGAGCGCCGAGCTGAGCAGGTGCGCCGACCTGTCGAAGCGCTGGAGCAGGAACTCGGGGACGGAGCGCACCTTGCTGCGGTAGTAGAACGGCATCATGACCAGGCCGAGGAAGACCATGGCCGGGATGGCGCCGATCCAGTACCAGTGGACGACCGCGACGCCGTACTGCGCGCCGGTTGCGGCCATGCCCAGGATCTCGGTGGCGCCCAGGTTCGCGGCGACGAAGGCGAGACCGGTGACCCAGGCGGGCAGGGAGCGGCCCGAGAGGAAGAAGTCGAGGCTGGTCTTGACGGAGCGCCGGGCGGCGAAGCCGATGCCGAGGACCACGGCGAAGTAGATCGCCAGGATCGCGTAGTCGAGGCCGTTGGTGGGCAGCCGAAGCCCCTCGGCCAGAGTTGTTGTGGGGGACTGCATGTGAACTCGCTTCGTTGCGCGAACGGATCAGACGGGAACCTACGCCTCTCGCTTCAATAACTGAACAGTTCTGTTGGTGTTCTTTGTTTGATCGTGATCGAGCGTTGACGCTACTGACGCGATGTGGTTTGTTTGTGTTCGATTCTGTTGGGTTGGTGGTGAGGAGACCCGCACGTGAAGAAGACCTCGACCCGTCTCGCCGACGGTCGCGAGCTCATCTACTACGACGCGCGTGACGACGCGGTCCGCGAGGCCGTCGACCGGCGCCCGCTCGACCCCGTCTCGACCGCGTCGGAGATCCGCAGGGACCCCCTCCTCGGCGACTCCGTGGCCATCGCCTCGCACCGCCAGGGCCGCACCTACCACCCGCCGGCCGACCAGTGCCCCCTCTGCCCCTCCGCCGGGGACCGGCTCAGCGAGATCCCCGACTCCGCGTACGACGTCGTGGTCTTCGAGAACCGCTTTCCCTCGCTCGCCGGCGACGCGGGCCGCTGCGAGGTCGTCTGCTTCACCTCCGACCACGACGCGTCCTTCGCCGACCTCACCCCCGCACAGGCCGGACTCGTCCTGGAGGCCTGGACCGACCGCACCGCCGAGCTCTCCCACCTGCCCTCCGTCGAGCAGGTGTTCTGCTTCGAGAACCGCGGCGCCGAGATCGGCGTGACCCTCGGCCATCCGCACGGGCAGATCTACGCGTACCCCTTCGTCACCCCGCGCACGGCGCTGATGCTCCGCTCGCTCGCCGCGTTCAAGGAGGCGTCCGGCGGCCGGAACCTCTTCGACCACATCGTCGCCGAGGAGAGCGCGGGGGAGCGGGTCGTCCTGGAGGGCGAGCACTGGATCGCCTTCGTGCCGTACGCCGCGCACTGGCCCTACGAGGTGCACCTGTACCCCAAGCGCCGGGTGCCCGACCTGCTCGGCCTCGACGAGGCCGCGCGCACAGAGTTCCCACAGCTCTATCTGGAACTCTTGAGGCGCTTCGACCGGATCTTCGCCACCGGGCAGGCCCCGACCCCCTACATCTCCGCATGGCACCAGGCGCCGTTCGGCACCCTCGACGGATATGAGGGGATCAATCGGGATGATGTCGCCCTGCACCTCGAACTTTTCACGATTCGCCGCACTTCGGGCAAGCTGAAGTTCCTCGCGGGTTCCGAATCCGGCATGAGTGTGTTCATCAACGACGTGCCGCCGGAAGCCGCGGCCCAGCGACTGCGAGAGGTAGCGAGTTCATGAGCGGTAAGTACCTGGTCACCGGTGGAGCGGGCTACGTGGGAAGCGTGGTGGCCCAGCACCTGCTCGAGGCCGGGCACGAGGTGACCGTCCTCGACAACCTCTCGACCGGCTTCCGCGAGGGCGTCCCCTCGGGCGCGGCGTTCATCGAGGGCGACATCCGGGATGCCGCCAAGTGGCTGGACTCCTCGTACGACGCCGTGCTGCACTTCGCCGCCTTCTCGCAGGTCGGCGAGTCCGTCGTCAAGCCCGAGAAGTACTGGGACAACAACGTCGGCGGCACCATGGCGCTGCTCGCCGCGATGCGCGACGCCGACGTGCGCAGGCTCGTCTTCTCCTCCACCGCCGCGACCTACGGCGAGCCCGTGAGCACCCCCATCACGGAGACCGACCCGACCGCCCCCACCTCCCCCTACGGCGCCTCCAAGCTCGCCGTCGACCACATGATCACCGGGGAGGCGGCCGCGCACGGCCTGGCCGCCGTCTCGCTGCGCTACTTCAACGTCGCGGGCGCGTACGGCGACTGCGGCGAGCGCCACGACCCCGAGTCGCACCTCATCCCGCTGGTCCTCCAGGTCGCCCAGGGCAGGCGCGAGGCGATCAGCGTCTTCGGCGACGACTACCCGACCCCCGACGGGACCTGCGTCCGCGACTACATCCACGTCGCCGACCTCGCCGAGGCGCACCTCCTCGCCGTCGCGGCCGCCACCCCCGGCGAGCACCTCATCTGCAATCTCGGCAACGGCAACGGCTTCTCCGTCCGCGAGGTCATCGAGACCGTCCGCCAGGTCACCGGCCACCCCATCCCCGAGGTGCTCGCGCCGCGCCGCGGCGGCGACCCGGCGGTCCTCGTCGCGTCCGCCGCCACCGCACGCGAGAAGCTCGGCTGGCAGCCGTCCCGCGCGGACCTCGCGGGCATCGTCGCCGACGCCTGGGCGTTCGCCCGGCGCTGACCCGCCCGACCGAAACACCGGACCAAGGGGTAACTGATGGACGTAGCGCGGCAGTTCGCGGAGCTCTACGGGTACGAGCCGACGGGGGTCTGGTCGGCCCCCGGCCGGGTCAACCTCATCGGCGAGTACACGGACTTCAACGAGGGCTTCGTGCTGCCGCTCGCGCTGCCGCACACCGCGGTCGCGGCGGTGGCGCGCCGCACCGACGGCGTGCTGCGGCTCCACTCGGCCGACATCGACGCCCCGGTCGCCGAACTGCGCGTGGCCGAGCTGACGCCCCTGTCGCGGTACGGCCAGGGCGGCTGGGCCGCCTACCCGGCGGGCGTGGTGTGGGCGCTGCGGGACGGGGGCCACGACGTCTCCGGGGGCGCCGACATCCACCTCGCCTCGACCGTGCCGACCGGGGCCGGCCTGTCCTCGTCGGCCGCCCTGGAGGTCGTCACGGCGTTCGCCCTGAACGACCTGTACGAACTCGGCCTGGACGCACCGCGGTTGGCGGTCCTCGCCCAGCGCGCCGAGAACGCCTTCGTCGGCGTGCC
This sequence comes from Streptomyces sp. NPDC039480, assembly GCF_055597165.1. Taxonomy (NCBI): domain Bacteria; kingdom Bacillati; phylum Actinomycetota; class Actinomycetes; order Kitasatosporales; family Streptomycetaceae; genus Streptomyces; species Streptomyces sp. NPDC039480. The sequence continues at coordinate 14,833 of NZ_JBVITX010000016.1, forward strand.
GTGCGGCGTGATGGACCAGATGGCCTCCGCGTGCGCCACGGAGGGCCACGCCCTGCACCTGGACTGCCGCGACCTCTCCCTGCGCCAGGTCCCCTTCGACCTGGCGGCACAGGGGCTGAAGCTCCTCGTCGTCGACTCGCGCGTGAAGCACGCCCTCGGAGACGGCGCCTATGCGGAGCGGCGCGCCGGATGCGAGGCGGGCGCGCGGGCGCTCGGAGTCTCACACCTGCGCGACGTCCCGTACGCCGAACTCCCGGATGCCCTCGACAAGCTGACGGACGACAAGGTCCGCCGCTATGTCCGGCACGTCGTGTCGGACGACCACCGGGTCGAGCAGGTCATCGCGCTCCTGGCCGCCGGCGACGTCCGTGCGATCGGGCCCGTCCTCACCGAGGGCCACGCCTCGCTCCGCGACGACCTGCGCATCTCCTGCCCGGAGCTGGACCTGGTGGTGTCCACCGCGAACGCGGCGGGCGCGCTCGGCGCCCGGATGACCGGCGGCGGCTTCGGCGGCTCGGCGGTCGTCCTGGTGGAGTCGGCGGACGAGGACACGGTATCCAAGTCGGTCCTGGAGGCCTTCGCCGCGGCGGGCTACACGGCGCCGCGCGTGTTCCCGGCGGTGGCGTCGGCGGGCGCGCGCCGGGAGGCTTAGGCCAGGCCCTGGGCGAGCCGCTTCGTGAGCGTGAACTCCTTGACGCCCTCGGGGTAGTCGGGGATCACGCTCACCAGCTCGTACCCCTGGTTCCGGTAGAAGCCAGGGGCCTGGAAGTCCCAGGTCTCGACACGGGAGTTGCGGCAGCCGCGCTCCTCGCGGGCCATCCGCTCCGCCTCCGCCAGGAGCCGGGAGCCGAGGCCCGCGCCGCGGTGGCGGTCGTCGACCCAGAGGTGGTTCACGTGCAGCCAGCGCGCCCAGGTGTGCGCGGCGAGACCGGCCGCGAGCCCGCCGGCCGCGTCCAACGCCCAGACCGCCAGCGGCACTTCGAGGTCGTCGCGGGTCCCGCGCAGGGCGCGGAGCTCGGGTGATGCCGCCGTGTTCGTCTCGCGCAGCCGTGAACGAAGCAGACCCAGCCGCTCTTTGTCGACTCCTGTCTCCATACGAAACATACGGCTCACCATAAACGCGTCGGCCAATCAGTTCTGCAAATCGCCTTCCGCTCCTGGCGTCCGGCCCTACTCTGAAGGGCAGTGCCGGTGGGGGCCGGCACTGATCAGGGGGCGAGACAGTCGGGTACGACGCCCGGCGTGGGGGTGGCGGTCACAGCACGGCGGCGGCCGTGCGACTGTGTCGACCCTCCCTACCGGGCGCCGTACCCGCACCAGCCGTTCTCCGATGACGGGGTATCCCCAGCTCCTTGCGGGAGCGCGGGGAAGGGGGTTTCTGTGGTTCGCATTCGAGTTCTGGTCGTCGACGACCACCGCATCTTCGCCGAGTCGCTGGCCGCCGCGCTCGCGGCCGAGCCCGACGTCGACGTGTCCGCGGCCGGCAGCGGCCCCGCCGCGCTGCGCTGCCTGGAGCGGGCGGTCACCGAAGGCCGCAGATACGACGTGCTGCTCGTCGACGCCGACCTCGGCAGCACCGCGAGCGCGCTGCAGAGCACCCGGCCCGCCGTTCCCGTCCAGGACGGCAACGCCGACGGGCTCGTCGACGGCATCTCGCTGGTCGCCGGCGTCCGCTCCGGCCAGCCCGCCGTGCGCACCGTCGTGCTCGCCGAGAAGGACGACCCGCGCCGCGCGGCCCTCGCGCTCCAGGCCGGGGCCTCGGGCTGGGTCGCCAAGGACTGCTCGCTGTCCCGCCTCCTCACGGTCATACGGGGAGTGCTCCGGGACGAGACGCACCTCCCGCCCGCCCTGCTCACCGGCGTCCTGCGCGAGCTGACCGCCGCCCGCAAGCACCGCACCGAGTCCGAGCGCCTCGTGGAGTCCCTGACCCCGCGCGAGCGCGAGGTGCTGCGCTGCATGGTGGCGGGCCTCGGCCGCAAGGCCGTCGCCGAGCGCCTCTTCCTCTCCCCGCACACGGTCCGTACCCATATGCAGAACGTGCTGGGGAAACTGGGCGTCCACTCCACCCTCGCCGCGGTGGCGCTCGCCCGGCGCGCGGGCGTCGGCCCGGCCGACCTAGCCGGGGATGTTGTCGAACGGGGCGGTCAACTGGCGTAGCAGCCCCGCCAGCTCACCCCGCTGGGCGCGGGAGAGCTCGGCGAGGATCGCCCGCTCCTGCGCCAGGAGACCCGCGAGGGCCTGGTCCGCGCGGTCCCGGCCCTCGGCGGTGAGGCGCACGAGGACGCCGCGCCGGTCGCTCGGGTCGGGCAGGCGCTCCACGAGGCCCTTCTTCGCGAGCCGGTCGATGCGGTTCGTCATCGTGCCGGACGTCACGAGCGTCTGGGTCAGGAGCTGGCCGGGGGAGAGCTGATAGGGCGCGCCCGCGCGCCGCAGCGACGTCAGCACGTCGAACTCCCAGGGCTCCAGATTGTGCTCGGAGAACGCGAGTCTGCGGGCGCGGTCCAGGTGCCGCGCGAGCCTGCTCACGCGGCTGAGCACCTCGAGTGGTTCCACGTCGAGGTCCGGGCGCTCCCGGCGCCACGCTGCGACCAGCCGATCGACCTCGTCCTCCATGACGATCAGTGTAGGGGGTCTGTCGACATGAAGTCTCTTGACGTCAAGATACCTTGGGTTCAGGATGGCGGAAGACCCCCGTCACCCGAGGAGGCCCGCCCCATGCCCGCAGCCGCCCCGACCTGGGACCCGCACCAGTACCTGCGCCACGCCGGCCACCGGTCCCGCCCCTTCGCCGACCTCCTCGCCCGCGTACCCGAGCTGCCCGCCTCCGGACGGCCGCCCCGCGTCGCCGACCTGGGCTGCGGTCCTGGCAACGTCACCCGGCTCCTCGCCGAGCGGTGGCCCACCGCGCACATCACCGGGTTCGACAACTCACCGGAGATGCTGGCCCGCGCGGACCGGCTGGCCGGTCCCACCGCCGGGGGCGGCCGCCTCGACTTCGCCCCGGCCGACGCCACGCAGTGGACACCGGCCCCCGGGACGTACGACCTGATCCTGTCCAACGCGACCCTCCAGTGGGTGCCGGGCCACCCCGACTCCTTCCCCGCCTGGATCGACGCCCTGACCCCCGGCGGCACGCTCGCCTTCCAGGTCCCCGGCAACTTCGACGCCCCCAGCCACGTCCTGATGCGGGAACTCTGCGGGTCCGCCCGCTGGCGCGACCGCCTCGGGGACGTCCTGCGCCACGCGGACGCGGTGCTCGCGCCGGGGGCGTATCTGACGCGCCTCGCGGACCTCGGCTGCGAGGTCGACGCCTGGGAGACGACGTACCAACACCTCCTCACGGGCACCGACCCGGTCCTCGACTGGGTCAAGGGCACGGGCCTGCGCCCGGTCCTCACGGCCCTGGCCGACGACCCGGAGGCGACGGAGGCATTCCTCGCGGAGTACGGGGAACTGCTGCGCGGGGCGTACCCGGCGACCGCTCACGGCACGGTTTTCCCATTCCGGAGGGTGTTCGCGGTGGCCCGCAAGGAGGCCTGAGGAATGAGGGCGGGTGGGTGGGGAAACCCGCCGCGAAGCGGCGGGGCCCTTCGGGCGGGAGGAGCAGGCCCAGTAGGGGGGGGCGACGTCAGCTCTTCCGGTGACCTATCAGACGCGGCTTCGGCTCCAAGCCGTCCAACCCGTGCCACGCCAGATTCACCAGATGCGCCGCCACCTCCGCCTTCTTCGGCTTGCGGGCGTCCAGCCACCACTGGCCCGTCAGCGCGACCATGCCGACCAGCGCCTGCGCGTACAGCGGCGCCAGCTTCTGGTCGAAGCCGCGGCCCTTGAACTCCTGGCCCAGGATGTCCTCCACCTGCGTCGCGATGTCGGAGATCAGGGAGGCGAAGGTGCCGGTGGACTGGGCCACCGGCGAATCGCGGACCAGGATGCGGAAACCGTCCGTGTACGTCTCGATGTAGTCGAGCAGGGCGAACGCCGCCTGTTCGAGGAGCTCCCGGGGGTGCCCGGCGGTGAGCGCGCCCGTCACCATGTCGAGGAGCTGCCGCATCTCGCGGTCCACCACGACCGCGTACAGCCCCTCCTTGCCGCCGAAGTGCTCGTACACCACGGGCTTGGAGACGCCGGCCTTCGCGGCGATCTCCTCCACCGACGTGCCCTCGAACCCCTTCGCGGCGAACAGCGTGCGACCGATGTCGAGGAGCTGCTCCCGGCGCTCGGCACCCGTCATCCGGGTCCTGCGAGTGCGCCGGGGCTGCTTCTCTTTGCCGGCAGGGCCTGAATTGCTGGAGTCGGTCGCCACGTCGTCCATCATGCCGCGTCAGCGGCCTGCGGCTGGCGGCGGGCGTCGATGCGCGACTTCGACGGCCACCGCACGTCGTACGCCCAGCCGAGCCGCTCGCACCAGCGGATGATCCGCGCCGACGAGTCGATCTGGCCCTTCATCACACCGTGCCGCGCCGACGTCGGGTCGGCGTGGTGGAGGTTGTGCCACGACTCGCCGCAGGACAGCACCGCGAGCCACCACACGTTGCCCGAGCGGTCACGCGACTTGAAGGGCCGCTTGCCCACCGCGTGACAGATCGAGTTGATCGACCACGTGACGTGGTGCAGCAGGCAGACGCGGACCAGCGAGCCCCAGAAGAACGCCGTGAAGGCACCCCACCACGACATCGTCACCAGACCGCCCACCACCGGCGGGACGGCCAGCGACACGATCGTCCACATCAGGAACTGCCGCGAGATCCGGCGGATCGCCGGGTCCTTCATCAGATCCGGCGCGTACTTCTCCTGCGACGTCCGCTCCTCGTCGAACATCCAGCCGATGTGCGCCCACCACAGCCCCTTCATCAGGGCCGGGACGGTCTCGCCGAAGCGCCAGGGGGAGTGCGGGTCGCCCTCGGCGTCCGAGAACTTGTGGTGCTTGCGGTGGTCGGCCACCCAGCGCACCACGGGGCCCTCCACCGCCAGTGACCCGGCCACCGCGAGCGCGATCCGCAGCGGCCGCTTCGCCTTGAAGGAGCCGTGCGTGAAATAGCGGTGGAAGCCGATGGTGATGCCGTGGCACCCCAGGAAGTACATGAAGACGAGCAGGCCGAGGTCCAGCCAGCTCACCCCCCAGCCCCAGGCCAGCGGCACCGCCGCGACCAGGGCCAGGAACGGGACGGTGATGAAGAGGAGCAGGGCGATCTGTTCGACCGAACGCTTCCGCTCACCGCCCAGCGTCGCGGGCGGCGGCGAGTCGGCCGGGCCGGTCGCCCGCGGAGCGTCTTGGATCACATCGGCGTCGGAGTACGCATCGGAGGTTGTCGTCATGGGCACGTCCCCTATGGGGTCGAGGGCTGGGGTGGGAGTAGTGCACGGGCACGGTTCCTGCAACGGCTGCGATACCACGTTACCTACGGTTCCGTAACCTACGGCAACGTAAGTATGGCAGGACGGATCTCCGGGGCAAGAGCCCGCGAGGTCCGTGCCCGAAGTGACACCTATCCTTGGACACGGTCGGACAGCGCGGTCCGCTCTGTATCTCCCCGGGTTCCCACGGAACCCCCTCCCAGTCTTGAAGCGCTTCAACACTGCAAGGAGCCGCACCTGTGAGCAGTGCCGACGACCAGGGCCAGCAGGCCGCAAGCACCGCCAGCGCCGAGCTGCGCGCCGACATCCGCCGCCTCGGCGACCTGCTCGGCGAGACCCTCGTACGCCAGGAGGGTCCCGAACTCCTCGAACTGGTCGAAAAGGTCCGCCGTCTGACGCGCGAGGACGGCGAGGCCGCCGCCAAGCTCCTCGGCGGCACGGAACTGGAGACCGCGGCCAAGCTGGTCCGCGCCTTCTCCACCTACTTCCATCTGGCGAACGTCACCGAGCAGGTCCACCGCGGCCGCGAGCTGCGCGCCCGGCGCGCCGCCGAGGGCGGCCTCCTCGCCCGCACCGCGGACCGCCTCAAGGACGCCGACCCCGAACACCTGCGCCAGACCGTGCAGCACCTCAACGTGCGCCCCGTCTTCACCGCGCACCCCACCGAGGCCGCCCGCCGCTCCGTCCTCAACAAGCTCCGCCGCGTCGCCGAGCTCCTGGAGACCCCGGTCATCGAGTCCGACCGGCGCCGCCACGACACCCGACTGGCCGAGAACATCGACCTCGTCTGGCAGACCGACGAACTCCGCGTCGTCCGCCCCGAACCCGCCGACGAGGCCCGCAACGCCATCTACTACCTCGACGAGCTGCACGCCGGCGCCGTCGGGGACGTACTGGAAGACCTCACCGCCGAACTGGAGCGCGTCGGCGTCCAGCTGCCCGAAGGCACCCGCCCCCTCAGCTTCGGCACCTGGATCGGCGGCGACCGCGACGGCAACCCGAACGTGACGCCGCAGGTCACCTGGGACGTCCTGATCCTCCAGCACGAGCACGGCATCAACGACGCGCTCGACATGATCGACGAGCTGCGCGGCTTCCTCTCCAACTCCATCCGCTACACCGGAGCCACCGACGAGCTCAAGGCCTCCCTCCAGGGCGACCTGGAGCGGCTGCCCGAGATCAGCCCCCGCTACAAGCGCCTCAACGCCGAGGAGCCCTACCGCCTCAAGGCCACCTGCATCCGGCAGAAGCTGGAGAACACCAAGCAGCGCCTGGCCAAGGGCACCCCGCACGAGCCGGGCCGCGACTACCTCGGCACGAGCGAGCTCCTCGACGACCTCACCCTCATCCAGACCTCGCTGCGCGAGCACAAGGGCGCCCTCTTCGCCGACGGCCGGATGAACCGCACCATCCGCACCCTGGCGGCCTTCGGCCTCCAGCTCGCCACCATGGACGTACGCGAACACGCCGACGCCCACCACCACGCCCTCGGCCAGCTCTTCGACCGCCTCGGCGAGGAATCCTGGCGCTACGCGGACATGCCCCGCGAGTACCGCCAGAAGCTCCTCGCCAAGGAGCTCAGGTCCCGGCGCCCGCTCGGCCCGTCCCCGGCCCCCGTGGACGCCGCCGGCGAGAAGACCCTCGGTGTCTTCCTCACCGTCAAGAAGGCCCTCGAAGTCTTCGGACCCGAGGTCGTCGAGTCGTACATCATCTCGATGTGCCAGGGCGCCGACGACGTGTTCGCCGCCGCCGTCCTCGCCCGCGAGGCCGGCCTCATCGACCTGCACGCCGGCTGGGCGAAGATCGGCATCGTGCCGCTCCTGGAGACCACCGACGAGCTGCGCGCCGCCGACGTCATCCTCGACGAGATGCTCGCCGACCCGTCGTACCGCCGCCTCGTCGCCCTCCGCGGCGACGTGCAGGAGGTCATGCTCGGCTACTCGGACTCGTCCAAGTTCGGCGGCATCACCACCAGCCAGTGGGAGATCCACCGCGCCCAGCGGCGGCTGCGTGACGTCGCCCACCGCTACGGCGTGCGCCTGCGGCTCTTCCACGGCCGCGGCGGCACCGTCGGGCGCGGCGGCGGCCCCTCCCACGACGCGATCCTCGCCCAGCCCTGGGGCACCCTCGAGGGCGAGATCAAGGTGACCGAGCAGGGCGAGGTCATCTCCGACAAGTACCTCGTGCCGTCCCTGGCCCGCGAGAACCTGGAACTGACCGTCGCGGCCACCTTGCAGGCCTCCGCCCTGCACACCGCCCCGCGCCAGTCCGACGAGGCCCTCGCCCGCTGGGACGCCGCCATGGACGTCGTCTCGGACGCCGCGCACTCCGCGTACCGGCGCCTCGTCGAGGACCCGGACCTGCCGACGTACTTCCTCGCGTCGACCCCGGTCGACCAGCTCGCCGACCTGCACCTCGGCTCCCGGCCCTCCCGCCGGCCCGGCTCGGGCGTCTCGCTCGACGGTCTGCGCGCCATCCCGTGGGTCTTCGGCTGGACCCAGTCACGGCAGATCGTGCCCGGCTGGTTCGGCGTCGGCTCGGGTCTGAAGGCCCTGCGCGAGGCCGGTCTCGACACCGTCCTCGACGAGATGCACGAGCACTGGCACTTCTTCCGCAACTTCCTCTCCAACGTCGAGATGACGCTCGCGAAGACGGACCTGCGCATCGCCAGGCATTACGTCGACACACTCGTCCCGGACGAGCTCAAGCACGTCTTCGACACCATCGAGGAAGAGCACGAGCTGACGGTGCGTGAGGTCCTGCGGATCACGGGCGGGGACGAACTCCTCGGCTCCCACCCGGCGTTGCAGCAGACCTTCGCGATCCGCGACGCGTACCTCGACCCGATCTCGTATCTTCAGGTCGCGCTCCTGAAGCGGCAGCGGGATGCGGCGGCCGCGGGGGAGGAGCCTGATCCGTTGCTCGGGCGGGCGCTGTTGCTCACCGTCAACGGTGTGGCGGCGGGGCTCCGGAACACGGGCTGACCTGCCCTCGGCTCATGCGACAGGGCCCCGCATCGCTTCGGTGATGCGGGGCCCTGTCGTGTCTCGGCTGCGGGCTCGTCGTGGCCGGTCGCGCAGTTCCCCGCGCCCCTGACTCGACCGGCGCGACCGGCGACGCAGTCTGAGCGGCCTCAGGAGTTGTATGTGCTCTGGGCGCGTTCCAAGCCCTCGATGATCAGGGCCTCCACCGCGTCCGCCGCCCGGTCCACGAAGTAGTCCAGCTCCTTGCGTTCCGTCGACGAGAAGTCCTTCAGGACGAAGTCCGCGACCTGCATCCGGCCCGGCGGGCGACCGATGCCGAACCGCACCCGGTGGTAGTCGGAACCCATCGCCTTCGTCATCGACTTCAGACCGTTGTGGCCGTTGTCGCCGCCGCCCAGCTTCAGCCGCAGCGTGCCGTAGTCGATGTCCAGCTCGTCGTGGACCGCGACGATGTGCTCCGTCGGGACCTTGTAGAAGTCGCGGAGCGCCGTCACCGGGCCACCGGAGACGTTCATGTACGACATCGGCTTCACCAGGATCACCCGGCGGTTCGCGGGGCCGGGCGGACCGATGCGGCCCTCGATCACCTGCGCCTGGGCCTTCCCGGCCCGCTTGAACTTGCCGCCCATGCGGTGCGCGAGCAGGTCGGCCACCATGAAGCCCACGTTGTGCCGGTTCATGGCGTACTCGGGGCCCGGGTTGCCGAGGCCCGCGATCAGCCAGGGGGCGCTGGCGTCGGTCGTCACGTGCATGTCTCCTTCATACGCGGTCCTGCGCGCGTCTCTGACCTCATACACGGCAGCCGCCGCCCCCAGAGGGAGCGGCGGCTGCCGTGCCGAACGTGCGTCGCGAGGCTCAGGCCTCGGCGGCCGCGTCGGCCTCGGCGGAACCCTCGGCCGGGGCCTCCTCGGCCTGCGCCGAGAGGATCTGCAGGACGACGGTGTCCTCCTCGACGGCCAGCGTGGAGCCGGCGGGCAGCGGGATGTCCTTGGCGAGAACCGCGTCGCCGGCGTCCAGACCCGCGATGGAGACGGTGACCGACTCCGGGATGTGGGTGGCCTCGGCCTCGACCGGCAGGGTGTTCAGGACGTGCTCGAGCAGGTTGTTGCCCGGCGCCAGGTCGCCCTCGGTGTGGACGGGGATCTCGACGGTGACCTTCTCGCCGCGCTTCACGATGAGCAGGTCGACGTGCTCGAGGATGCCGATGCGCAGGGCGTCACGCTGGACGGCCTTCGGGATGACGAGCTCGCTGCGACCGTCGATGTCCAGGTTGATCAGGACGTTCGAGGTCTTCAGCGCCATCAGGGTGTCGTGGTGCGGAAGGGCGATGTGGACCGGGTCCGTGCCGTGGCCGTAGACGACGGCGGGCAGCTTGTCGGCGCGACGCAGACGACGGGCCGCACCCTTGCCGAACTCGGTACGGGTCTCGGCGGTGATCTTCACCTCGGACATGTGCACTCCTCGTATATGCAGTGACGGAAAAGAATCGGTCACCCGGCCACGAACGGCCTGCTACGAAGAGCGCGTCGATAACGGACAGCCACACAGAAAAGTGCGGCCTCCCTCGCCGAGCAACTGTGACAGTCTACTCGGCGCGGGAGGCCGCACCAAAAGGATCTTCCGAGCGGGTCCTACTGCTCGTCGAAGAGGCTCGTCACCGAACCGTCCTCGAAGACCTCACGCACCGCGTTGGCGATCGTCGGCGCGATGGAGAGCACCGTGATCTTGTCGAGCTCCAGCTCGCTCGGCGTGGGCAGCGTGTCCGTGAAGACGAACTCGCTGACCTTCGAGTTCTTCAGGCGGTCCGCGGCGGGACCCGAGAGCACACCGTGCGTCGCCGTCACGATGACGTCCTCCGCACCGTGCGCGAAGAGCGCGTCAGCGGCGGCGCAGATCGTGCCACCCGTGTCGATCATGTCGTCGACCAGGACGCAGACGCGGCCCTTCACCTCACCGACGACCTCGTGCACGGTGACCTGGTTCGCGACGTCCTTGTCACGGCGCTTGTGCACGATCGCCAGCGGCGCGCCGAGACGGTCGCACCAGCGGTCGGCCACCCGGACGCGGCCGGCGTCGGGGGAGACCACCGTCAGCTTCGAACGGTCGACCTTCGCGCCCACGTAGTCCGCGAGGATCGGCAGCGCGAAGAGGTGGTCGACCGGACCGTCGAAGAAGCCCTGGATCTGGTCCGTGTGCAGGTCGACCGTGAGGATGCGGTCGGCACCCGCGGTCTTCATCAGGTCCGCGATCAGACGTGCCGAGATCGGTTCACGCCCGCGGTGCTTCTTGTCCTGCCGCGCGTAACCGTAGAACGGCACGATGACCGTGATGGAGCGGGCCGACGCGCGCTTCAGCGCGTCGATCATGATCAGCTGCTCCATGATCCACTTATTGATCGGAGCGGTGTGGCTCTGGATCAGGAAGCAGTCGGCGCCGCGCGCCGACTCCTGATAGCGGACGTAGATCTCGCCGTTGGCGAAATCGAAGGCCTTCGTCGGCACGATGCCGACACCCAGCTTGTGTGCGACCTCCTCGGCCAACTCGGGGTGGGCGCGGCCGGAGAAGAGCATCAACTTCTTCTCGCCGGTCGTCTTGATCCCGGTCACAGCACTGTCTCCTCAGAGAGTTCTTCCCGCTGCCGTACTCACGCGTCCCGGTGCGTCGAGTCGGCCGAATGTGCACTATCACGGTACGCCGTGTCAGACGCACCTGTTTCCGGTCAGCTTTCGCCGGCCGGCTCCCGGGACGCCGCCTCCGCCGCCTTCGCGGCCGCGCTCCCCGGACGCTTACGGGCCACCCAGCCCTCGATATTCCGCTGCTGGCCCCGGGCGACGGCCAGCGAACCGGCCGGCACATCCTTCGTGATCACGGACCCGGCGGCGGTGTACGCGCCGTCCCCGACCGTGACAGGAGCCACAAACATGTTGTCCGAACCCGTACGACAGTGGGACCCCACCGTCGTGTGGTGCTTCGCCTCGCCGTCGTAGTTCACGAAGACGCTGGCGGCACCGATGTTGGAGTACTCGCCGATGGTCGCGTCGCCCACGTACGACAGGTGGGGCACCTTCGCGCCCTCACCGATCGTCGCGTTCTTCATCTCCACATACGTACCCGCCTTGGACTTGGTCCCAAGCCGGGTGCCCGGCCGCAGATACGCGTACGGGCCGACGCTCGCCCGCTCGCCGATCTCGGCGTGGTCCGCCACGCTGTTGTCGACCCGGGCGCCCGCGCCCACCGTCGTGTCCCTCAGCCGCGTGTTGGGGCCCACCTCGGCGCCCTTGCCCACGTGCGTGACGCCCTGCAACTGCGTCCCCGGGTGCACGACCGCGTCCCGCTCGAACGTGACCGTGGCGTCCACCCACGTCGACGCCGGGTCGATGACGGTGACGCCGGCCAGCATCGCCTCCGTCAGGAGCCGGTCGTTGAACGTCCGCCGGGCCTGGGCCAGTTGCACGCGGTTGTTGATGCCCGCGATCTCCTCGTGGTCGTCCGCCACGGCGGCGCCCACCCGGTGCCCGGCCTCGCGCAGGATCCCGAGGACGTCCGTCAGGTACTCCTCGCCCTGGCTGTTGTCCGTGCGGACCTTGCCGAGCGCCTCCGCGAGGAGCCGGCCGTCGAAGGCGAAGACACCGGAGTTGATCTCGCGGATCGCGTGCTGGGACTCGGTGGCGTCCTTGTGCTCCACGATCGCCGTCACGGCGCCGTTCGCGGCGTCGCGGACGATGCGGCCGTAGCCGGTCGCGTCCGGCACCTCGGCGGTCAGCACGGTCACGGCGTTGCCGTCGTCGCTGTGGACGGCGGCGAGCTTGCGCAGCGTCGCGCCGGTCAGGAGCGGGGTGTCGCCGCAGACCACGACGACGGTGCCGTCGACCGGGCCGCCGAGCTCCTCCAGGGCGATGCGGACGGCGTGCCCCGTGCCGTTCTGCTCCGCCTGATAGGCGGTGCGGACCTGCGGCGCGACGGCGCCCAGGTGCTCCCTGACCTGCTCGCTCTGGAAACCGACGACGGTGACGAGCTGCTCGGGCGAGAGCGCGGAGGCGGCGTGGAGCACGTGCCCGATGAGGGAACGGCCACAGATCTCGTGCAGGACCTTGGGCAGGTCCGACTTCATACGGGTGCCCTCACCCGCTGCGAGGACGACGACGGCTGCCGGGCAGGTTGCGCTCACGGGGGATGCCCTTCGGCTTCGGATGGGTTGGGGTTCCTCTGGGGGGAGGACATCCGCAGGATACCGGGGCGTTGTGGGGCGGAAATGAGGGCGGGTCCCGACCTTGACGGCCAGGACCCGGCAGAAAGTGCTCCCCCATCAGGATTCGAACCTGAACAGACGGTACCAAAAACCGCAGTGCTGCCTGATTACACCATGGGGGATGAAACTCGACTAAACCGGACATTAGGTCAAGTCGCCGAGTCGGCACCCAACACTATGCCGTACCAAGCCCCTTCCATGCGACGGTAGAGATCGGCGCTTTGGCGAACGTAGACGATGAGGCAGCCGTGATAGGCCTCCCCGGTGTTCCTCCGGACCGTGCGAGGGTTGTGCCTCTTCAGCGTCGCCCTGTTGAAGGCGGTGGCTTCGACTCCGACGACGCCCGCCCAGAAGGCCTCGGCGGCGGGCACGTCGGCACTCTCGTGGATGCTCAAGCGCAGGGTCAGCCGATCCTTCGTGACGCCCAGCGAGGCGAGCCAGCGCAGGTGGAAACGGATCACGTCCGGGTCGCTGTTGATGAACTGCAGGACCTCGCTGCGGCGGTAGGTCTTGCTCTTGGTGCCCTCGGCCCAATAGAGGGCCACCCCCGCGAGGAAGAGCTCACGCTCCGACAGGTGCCCCACTGTCCGCATCGCGGCCTCCTTCTGCGCTTGGCGTTCCCGCTCCTGCGCGGCGCGCAGTTCGGCGAGACCCGCGTTCATGCGCGTTCTCTGCTCCTCGGGCGTGCAGCGGGGCTCTGGCGAGGGCAGGTCCCGTACCCACAGCGAGACGGAACTCTTGGAGCAACCCAGCTCGGCCTGGATCTCGTTGTACGTCCATCCTTGGAGCCGCAGCTCGCGCGCTCGTCGCCGATGGCTGTCCTTCGCCCTCGGGCGTTTGGTCCACTCCGCAGGAGGCTCGCCCTGGACCAGTCGACTCAGGGTCTCCTTGCTGCGCACGCCGAGCTCGGCGGAGATCTGCCGCAGGCTCAGCCCCGCCCGTCGCAGGGCGACCGCCCTCTCCCGCAGTCCCTCGAAGTCCCCGTACTTGCCCACGCCGCCCTCGACGGGCGTGATCTCTGTCATGGATCGAACCTCGGGGCGGAATGTGGTGTTCCGGGGTGGAACCGTAAAGGGTTCAACAGTTCGAGGGATAATGGTGCGTTTCGCTTTCGGTCGAACGGGGCGTGTGCTGGATCACCGAGCGGGAAACTCACCGGAAAACCGGGGCGGAACGCCCGTACGCTGGAAGGCATGACCACGACGGGGGACGACCGCACCACGGCCTTGACCGGGCCGTGGTGGTGGGAGCGGTGGCGCGGTGCCGCGCTGGACGCGGGGCTCGGGGTGCTGTCCGCGGCGGAGTGCGGAGCGGAGGGCGTCGCCTTCGCGCGGGACGCGGGACTGCCCGTGCCGGTGGGTATCGCCTTCGGCGTGCTCGCGGGTGCCGCGCTGCTGATCCGGCGCCGCTGGCCCGTCGCCGTCGTGCTGATATCGATCGCGATCACGCCCGCGCAGATGGGCGTGCTGCTCACGGTCGTCGGTCTCTACACCCTGGCCGCCTCCGAGCTGCCGCGCCGCATCACGGGTGCCCTCGCCGGCATGTCGATGGCGGGGACGCTGATCGTCGCGCTGGTGCGGGCCAATCAGGACATGGCGGAGGGCAGCCCGTCGATCGGCAGTGAGTTCATTCCGTTCTTCGCGGTGACCGCCGCGATAGGGGTGACCGCGCCGCCGGTGCTGCTCGGTCTGTACGTCGGCGCGCGGCGCCGTCTCGTGGAGGGCATGCGGGAGCGGGCGGACAGCCTGGAGCGGGAGCTTCAGCTGCTCGCCGAGCGGGCCGAGGAGCGGGCCGAGTGGGCGCGGAACGAGGAGCGGACCCGGATCGCCCGCGAGATGCACGACGTGGTGGCGCACCGGGTGAGCCTGATGGTGGTGCACGCGGCGGCGCTGCAGGCGGTGGCCCGCAAGGACCCGGAGAAGGCCGTGCGGAACGCGGCGCTCGTGGGTGACATGGGCCGGCAGGCGCTGACGGAGCTGCGGCAGATGCTCGGGGTGCTGCGGACCGGAGACGGTACGAAGAGCGCGAAGCCCGTGGAGCCGTTGCCGCTGGCCGCCGTGGGGTTCGCGGCGGCCGCGGCGGCGTCGCGCGCGGTGGACGAGGACGGCCCGTGTCTGGCGGAGCTGGACGAGCTGGTGGGCCAGTCGCGGGCGGCGGGGATGGCGGTGGACCTGTCGGTGCAGGGGGAGCCGCGCGACTGTTCCGCGGAGGTGGAGCAGACCGCTTACCGGGTGGTGCAGGAGGCGTTGACGAACGTCCACAAGCACGCGGCGGGCGCGAAGACGTATGTGCGGCTCGCGTACCGGGGCGCGGAGATCGCGATGCAGGTGGAGAACGAGCCGCCGCCGGAGCCGGACGGGACGGCGGACGCGCGCCTGCCGAGTGGCGGCAATGGGCTGGTGGGGATGAAGGAGCGGGTCACGAACCTGGGCGGGGTGTTCGTGTCGGGCCCGACGGACGGCGGCGGTTTCCGCGTCTCGGCGGTGCTTCCGGCGGCGGCCGCGGTGGCGGGGTAGCGGCGCGCCGACGGCGTACGTAGGAAGGGGAGACCCCGGGCAGGCCCCAGGCCCACAGGGCCTAGATGCTCGCGGTGGCCGAGAGGCGGGTGGGCTGGGCGCCGGTGATGAGGGTGGCGAGGGCCTGGTCGATGTGGGCGCCGAGGAACCAGTCGCCGCTGTGGTCGAGGCTGTAGACGCGGCCTTCGACGTCGATCGCCAGGAGCGCCTGGTTGTCGGGCTCTTCGCCGATGGGGCACACCTGGGTGCCGAGGGCGCGGCCGAGGTCGCCGAGGGTGCGGGCGAGGTGCAGGCCGTACATGGGGTCGAGGTGGACCGTGGCGGGGGCTATCTGGCGGCCGGGTCCCTGGGGCGTGATGTGCAGGCCGCCGAATTCGGCCCAGGCCTCGACGGCGGCGGGGAAGACGGTGTGCCGGTGGCCGGCGGGCGAGGTGTGGCGGCGCAGGGCGTCGGCCCAGATCTCGGCCTGCTTTATGTCCCAGTGGCCGGGGCGCCAGCCGGCCGCGCGGAGGGCGGCGTCGACGGGGACGGGGAATCGCGTGCTGCCGCCGGCGGCGGGTGCGGTGGCCGTGGCGGGGTGTTCGGGGTGCATCGGGTGGCCCTTGTTCGGTCGTGCGGGCGGTCGTGGGGGGTGGTCGGCCGGGGCGGCGGTCAGGCTTCGCTTGTCGTGGGGTCGACGACCCGGACGCCGAAGTGGGCGGTGAGGGCGGTGCAGGAGCGGCAGGGCTGGGCGAAGGCGCCGTGCAGCGGGTCGCCGTCCTCGCGGATGCGGCGGGTGGTGAGTTTGGCGTGCTTGAGGGCCTTGCGGGCCTCGCCGTTGGTCATGGGTTTGCGCGAGGCGCGTTTGGAGCGGCTCGCGTCGGCCGCCGTGAGGTGGCGGGAGATCAGGATGGCTTCGGCGCAGCGGCCGGTGAAGCGTTCGCGTTGGCCGCTGGTGAGGGCGTCGAGGAAGTCCTGGACGAGCGGGTGGAGGGTGGGCGGCTCGTCGCCGCGGCGTGCGGTGCAGGTGAGGGTGGTCTGGCCGCGTACGGAGAGGGCGGCGGCGACGGTGGGCAGGATGCCGTCGCGG
Source organism: Streptomyces sp. NPDC039480 (assembly GCF_055597165.1). Taxonomy (NCBI): domain Bacteria; kingdom Bacillati; phylum Actinomycetota; class Actinomycetes; order Kitasatosporales; family Streptomycetaceae; genus Streptomyces; species Streptomyces sp. NPDC039480. Next base: position 31,006 of record NZ_JBVITX010000016.1, read on the forward strand.
CGCTGGCGCAGGATGGGCGCGTGGGCGGCGGTGGAGCTCCAGCCGACGCGGGGGTCTCCTGCGCGCGGGTCTCCTCCGCGTACGTCTCCTCCGCGTACGTCTCCTCCGCGTACGTCTCCTCCGCGTACGTCTCCTCCGCGTACGTCTCCGCCTCGTGCGGCGTCTCCGCCTCGTACGGCTCCTGCGCGCGGGTCTCCGCCGCGGGCGTCCCCTGCACGTGCGGCTCCTGCGCGTGCGTCTCCGCCTCGTGCGGCTCCTGCGCGCGGGTCTCCGCCGCGGGCGTCCCCTGCGCGTGCGTCCCCGCCTCGTGCGTCTCCGGCACGTGCGGCTCCTGCGCGTGCGTCTCCGCCTCGTGCGGCTCCTGCGCGTGCGTCCCCGCTTCGTGCGTCCCGGCCCCGTGTGTCTCCCGCGCGGGCGTCACCTGCCCGTGGGGCGCCTGCGGTCGGAATGGTCGCCGGCGCGTGCCCCCGTGCGGTGGTGCCGTTCGTCGTGGTGGCCGCCGTCGTGGACAGCGTGTGGCCGGACATGCTGCTCTGTGCTGTCTGCATCGTGCTCTTCCCTCCCCCTGCTCGCGGCGTCACCGCGTGTGCCACGCCCCCGCGTTGCGGGGGACAGCCTGCCAAATGGGGCGGGTGGTGCGGAAGCTGGGGCACTGCGACACGCCTGGCTTTCCCTCGGGATTCGTCGCACGGTGACCGTCCGGTGGCTGGTGGTCATGGAACCGGAGGCCCGGTGACCGGTGCCGTTCTTGCGCATAGGCTGTGTCGACATCGCAGGACCAGAACCAGAACCTTCCACAGTGCCGCAGGGGGCAACCGCCATGACGACAGGTCGGCTGGGGCAGCAGTCCGCGCCGCCGAACGCGGCCTACGCCGGGCAGGTCGTGCACTTCCCGGACCCGGTCCGTGCCGCGCGCCATCCCAGAGGGGTGCGGGTGGACGAGCAGGGGTTCCCGGACTTCTCGTCGTACGCGCGTGCCGCCGCGGAGATCGCCGAGCCGCCCGAGGGTTTCGGTGTCGACGAACTTCGCCTGACGGACTACGTGTCGGCGAACGCGGCGATGGCGGCGGCGGGTCACGAACTGTGGGACACGATTCCCGCGGTGGCGACCCCGCACGGCTGGACCTGGCACCACGCGCCGCACAGCCGCCGTCTGGAGCTGGTCCCCGTCGAGGTGAAGGCGCTGCTGCGGCACCACGGCGGAGTGGCGACGACGGCCGTGGACCAGGAGAAGAGGGGGACGCGTCCGCTGCAGGAGACGCGGCCCGCGCACTTCGGTCTGCCGAAGGCCTCGGTCGCGGTGACCGAGGCGCAGGTGCAGAGCGTGGAGGAGGACCTGGGGTACCGGCTGCCGGGCGCCTACCGCTCCTTCCTGAAGGCGGCGGGCGGCTGCGCGCCGGTCGGCGCGGCGCTCGACGCCGAGCTGGGGCTGCTCGTGGACCAGCCGTTCTTCACGGTGCGGGACGAGGCCGCGGTCAACGACCTGGTGTACGTGAACAAGTGTCTGCGCGACCACCTGACCAAGGACTACCTGGGCGTCGGGTTTGTGCAGGGCGGTCTGCTCGCCGTGAAGGTGAAGGGCGACCGGATCGGTTCGGTGTGGTTCTGCGCGTACGACGACGCGCGTGACGTCTCGGAGGCGGCGGGGTGGCCGCCGGCCGAGCGGGTGCGGCGGCTGCTGCTGCCGTGCGGCGACGACTTCGACGTGTTCCTGTCCCGGCTCGCGGGCAATCCGCCCGAGCTGGAGACCGTGGCGAACCTGATGGTGGACGGCGGCTTCGCGCACGCCGTCCCCGTGCCGGGTGGGGAGTGACGTAACAGTGGTGACTTTCGCGCAGGCGCAGGAGCGCGCCGAGGAGTGGATCAACGGCGACGTACCGGGCTATCAGCACCGTGAGGTGCGGGTCCGGGAGTTCGACCTGGGGTTCGTCGTGTGGGCCGAGGACCGCGAGCACGGTCCGGTGTCGGACGGCGGCGGGCAGCGGCTCGTCATCGCGCGGGACAGCGGCGACGCGACGCTCTGGCCCGGGCTGCCGGTGGGCGAGGTGATCCGCCGGTACGAGGAGGAGTACGGCCTGCCGGACGCGGCACCGCAGGACGCGGTGCCGGCACCCCCGGAGCGGGTCGACCTGAACCAGACGTCGTTCCTGCTGACGCCTCCGGAGTGGCTCCAGGAGGCGGCGGACAAGATGGGGATTCCGGACCGGCGGTCGGGGGCGGGGGGTTCGACGTCCGGGGAGTCCGCAGCGGCTGAGGCGGCCGAGGAGCTTCCGGTTTCCGGTTTCCCCGAGGCGCCCGGCGCTCCCGCGACTCCCGCAACTCCCGCGACTTCTGCCGCTCCGGGTGGTGGTACGCCGTGGCCTGCGGCCGCCGCCTCCGACGAGGACGATGTGCCGGGGCGCGACGACAGCCTGCCCGCCACGTCGCCGGGCGTGCCCGCGGGGGCGACTCCGTGGGCCGGTACGGACACCAACTCCGACGCGGGCGAGGACCATTCGGTACCGCTGCCTGCAACGGTGTTCGCGCCGCCGCTGGCGGGCCTGGACGACAACGACACCCCGCCGCCGGGCGTGGCCCCGGAGGCCAAGACGGCACTGATGCACGGGGGCAGCCACCTTCCGCCGACGGCGATCGCTCCGGCACTGGACGCGCCGGCGCCGGGTGACCCGGGTGCTCCGGTGCCGGGTGCCCCTGCGGGTCCGGGTACTGCGGTGCCGGGTGGTCCTGCGGGTTCGGGTGCTTGGGCGGGCCCGGGTGCTCCGGCTCCGGGTGGTCCGGCTGCTTCGGCGTCGGGCGGTCCTGCGGGTCCGGGTGCCTCGGTTCCTGGTTCTCCGGCCGCTTCGGCGTCTGGTGGCCCTGCGGGTTCGGATGCTTCGGCGGGCCCGGGTGCTCCGGCTCCGGGTGGTTCCGCTGCTCCGGGTGCCCCGGCCCCTGGTTCTCCGGCGGCTTCGGCGTCGGGCGGTTACGCGGCTTCGGCTGCTCCGGGCGTTGGTGCTGACGCGGCCTCGGCTCCGGGCGCTCCGGCCCCGGGTGCCTCGGGTGCTCCGGCTCCGGGCGCCCCGCCCGCTTCGGCGCCGGGTGGCCCTGCGGATCCGGGTGCCCAGGCTCCTGGCGCTCCGGCCGCCGCTTCGGCGCCGGGCGGTTACGCGGCTCCGCCTGCTCCGGGCGTTGGTGCTCCCGCCGCCCGGACTCCGGGCGCTCCGGGCGCCCCCGCGCCGGGTGTTCCCGCCGCTCCTGCCGGGCCGCCCCCCGCCCCGCCGCAGCCGCCCACCGGCTCACCGACACCTCCGCCGCCCGGCGCCTCCGAGGCCCCCGATGCCTCCGCGTACGGCTACCCGCAGGCGCCCGGCGCCCCAGGGGCCGGGAACATCGCGGATGCCGCCACCAGCAAGGCGGAGGGGCCGTCGCACGGCTCCCGCGGGGGCGGGGCGAGTACGCCGCCGCCTCCCGCTCCGCCGGGTGCGCCCGGCGGGAGTACGCCGCCGCCCTCGGGGCCCGGCGCCCCCGGCACGCCCGCCGGTGGTTACGTTCCGACGCAGCTCGTGTCCTCGCTCGGTCCGGACGGCCCTCAGCCCCCGGCCGCTCCGGGTACGCCCCCGGGCGGAGTCCACCACGCGGCCACGATGCTGGCCGACCCGAGCATGGGCGGCCCCGGCGGGGTGAAGCCGCCGGCTCCCCCCGGTGCTCCGGGTGCTCCGGGTGCCCCTGGCGCGCCCCAGCCTCCCGGTCCGCCCGGTGCTCCCGGTACGCCCCCGGGCGGGGTGCACCACGCGGCGACGATGCTTGCCGACCCGAGCATGGGCGGTCAGGGCGGGCCCGGCGGTCCGGGTGGGCTCAAGCCGCCCGCACCCCCCGGGGTCCCCGGTACTCCTGGTGCGCCGCAGCCTCCCGGTCCTCCCGGGCCCCCCGGCCAGCCCGGCGCCCGCCCCGGCGCTCCGGGCGCACCCGCAGGCCCCGGCACCCCGCCGCCCCCCGGCGGCGTCCACCACGCCGCGACGATGCTGGCCGGCCCCGCGGTCGGCGGCCCGGGTGCGCCCGGTATGCCGCCGCCGCCCGCGCCGGGCCACCCCGGCGTACCGGGAGGCCAGCCGTACGGCTACCCGCAGCAGCCCACCGGTCAGCCGACCGTCGGCCCCGGCTACCAGGCCGTGCTGCGCTACCGCGCCGCGGACGGCTCCGAGCAGCAGCTCATCCGCCGTTCCGCGCCCGGCACCCCGCACCCGGAGTGGCAGATCCTGCACGAGCTGCGCGGTTTGAACGTGCCGCCGCAGCAGGTGCTCGAACTCCACACCGAGCTGGAGTCCTGCGAGCTGCCGGGCGCGTACTGCGCCCGCATGATCCGCGAGACCTGGCCGCAGGCGCGGATCACGTCGATCGCCCCGTACGGCAGGGATCACGCGTCCCGTCGCCAGGGCATGCAGCAGCTGCTCGCGCACCAGGGCGAGTTGCACCAGGTCGCGGACGGCCCCGCCAGGCCTGCGCCGGTGCGCGCACCGCTGCAGCAGGTGGCGCCCGCGCCGCCGATCCCGCCGGAGGGCGTCGCGCAGGAGCTGGCCGCGGCCTTCGGCCCTGGCATCTTCCGGTTCGACCAGCGGGCGGTGTCCCGCCAAGGCGTGCCGGACCTCGTGGCGCACACCCTCGTGGTGGCGGGCCTGCCCGTCGACTTCGGGCCGTTCTTCTGGGCACAGGCCCAGCCGGGGCGCCCGGTGCCGACGCTGGCGGAGCTGGCGCAGGAGCGGGGTGTGCAGCCGGCGTCCGACGCGGGCTCGTACCTGGTGATGGGCAGTGACTTCGGGCGCGCGCTGTGCGTCCAGTACGGCACGGCGAACATCGTGGCGGTGCCGGTGGAGGCCGGTCCCGGCGGCGCCCCCGTGCCGCCGCAGTTCGTGAACACGGGGCTGACCGAGTTCGCGCGCTGCATGGCGTTGCTCGGCCGGATGTGGCGGCTGCGCTTCGGGCTCAACCAGGAGCAGGCGGGCCGCTGGACCGTCGACTTCCAGAACCAGCTGGCGGCTCTCGACGGGGCGGCGCTCGCGTCGCCGGAGAGCTGGTGGTCGGTGCTGCTCGAGCAGATGTGGGACGGCCTGCTGTAGCCCGTGGCCACGAGTGCTCGAGCGAGGCGCCCGACCCGGGGCACGGGGCGGGCGCCTCGGCCATTCGGGGCGTGGGCGGCGGGAATGACGCCCCGATTCCGACTTCCGGCCCCAATTGACGCATCCTTGACCGGGCGGAGTGGGCGGAGTGTCGGGTTATGAGCGCTTCCGCTTGATCCATCAAGATGTGCGCCAATCGCGCTGTACGCGCGTGGTGCGTCGGAGAGGTGGTCCAGGATGAGCAGCAGCGGTGCACCGTCGTCGCACGGCTTCGTCACGGTGCGGGGGCGCGGCTACCGTCCCGAGCAGGTGGAGGCGTACGCCGCCGGTCTGTCCCGGGCGCGGGACGAGGCGTGGGAGCGGGCCGCCCGGCTGACCGTCCTCGCCAAGGACATGGAGGTGGAGGCCGAGCACCTGCGGGACGTGGTGGCGCGGCTCGCCCCCCAGACGTACGAGACGCTGGGCGAGCGCGCCCGACAGATCCTGGCTCTCGCCGAGACGGAGGCCGCCGCCCTGCGCGAGGACGCGGAGGCCGAGGCGCGGCGGCTGACGGAGACGGCCGAGGCGGCGGCGCGGGAGGTGCGGGAGGCCGCGCGCGCCCACGCCGAGGAGGTGGGCGCCGAGGCGGACGAGCGGGTGCGGCAGCGGCTCCTCGCGGACCGGGCGACGGCCGACGAGGCGCGGATCTCCGCGCGGCGGGACGTGAAGGCGTGGCGCGGCGAGGCGCTGGCCGCGCTGCGGGAGATGCGGCAGCGGTGCGAGGCGCTCTTCGCCGAGCAGGAGAAGGAGCAGGGCGAGCGGTGGGAGGCCGCCGAGCGGGAGATCGCGGAGCGGGAGGCGGTGTCGGACGCGCGGGACGCGGAACGGGTGGCCGCCGCGGAGGCGCGGCTCTCGGCGGCCAAGCGGGCGCTCGCCGAGGCGGAGGAGTCCGCGCGGCACCGGCAGGAGGACGCGGAGGCGCACGGCGCGGAGCTGGTCGCGGAGGCCGTCCTGGTCGAGGAGCGGCTGGCCCGCGACACGGAGCGGGTGCTGCGCGAGCACGGCGAGCAGTGGGACGAGGTGCGGGCCCACATGGACCACGTACGCAGCAGCCTGGCAGCCCTGACGGGCCGCGCCCCGGCGGAGGAGACGCCTTAGCCCGCCGGTTCCGGAGGCTCCCTGCCCCGTCACTTGGTGGGCCGGGGCAGGGAGAGGCCGGGGCGGATTCAGTCCAGGCCGGGCAGGACGCCTTCGGGGCCGCCGGAGTCGAGGATGCCGCGGAACGCCGCCATCATCGCGTCGACCCCGCCGGCCGGGACGACGACGAGGTCCGGGCACTGGAAGAAGGCGCCGCCCGCGCACTCCCCCGTCTCCTTCCAGCGGTCCATGACCCTGGCGATCTCGTGGAGCGTCATGAAGGTGGCGCTCCATCGTGTGCCGTCGGGCAGCCGGAGTTCGGCGTCGACGTTCTCGACGTCCTCGGCCCGGTCGCCCGCCCCCAGCATGAAGAGGGCGGTGAACTGTTCGTCCGCGACCAGGAGCTGCGGGTCACTTTCCATAGAGCTGCTTCAGCCTCGCAATCACCTTGGACTCGTTGCCCTTGTCGGACTTGCCGACGATCTCGATGCCACCCGCCACGTTCCGGAAGAACAGGCGTCCGCCGTTCCGGCCGCGGGCGTACGTGATGTCGGTTCCCGCCAGCGCCTTGCTGCCGAGCCCCGGATTCATGTTTCCACGGGACAGCTGCTCGAAGAGACCATCGAGGTCGCGCTGGACCGTCTGGTTCTTGCCGGCCTGCTGTGCGGCCTTCGACAGCTGGGAGTCCTTGCCGATGGCCGACGTGATGATCTTGCACGGGGCGGCGTTGTGCACCAGGACCGGGGTGTCGCCTGCCAGCACGTAGTACGTGTGCGCGCCGGCCACGGTGAGGTTGCGGACCTCTGCCGTCCGGGCGCTCCGCGAGGTGACCGTATCGATGCGGGCGGGCGCTCCCGCATCGGTCCGCAGTGTCATCCCGGGCCGGAGGTCGGCCGCGTTGGTCCACTGGTCCGAGCCGCCGGTCCAGAAGGGGTGCAGGTCGGTCGCGGTGACCGAGGCGGTGTGGTCGCCGCTGTCGCCGTCCACGTCCACACCGACCTCGACGAGGTTCTTCTCGCCGCTGCCCACGATGAGGTCGGTGACGGGCTGTCCCTCGGTGCGGCCGGTGGCCGGGTCGGTGGCCAGGACCTTGTCGCCCTCGTGGATCTGCTCGATGGGGCGGGCGGAACCGTCGGCCATGAGCACGGGGGTGCCCGGCAGGAAGCTGTTGCCCGCGCAGGCGGTGCCGATGTTCTTGCTCTTGCGGGCCTTGCGGACGTCGTCGGCGGTCAGGGCCTTGGCGCCCACCTTGGCGCCGACCTTGAGCCAGCGCAGGACGGCGAGGGAACCGGCCGCCCGCTCCGTCCCGCTGAGCTTCTCGCCGGTGGCCAGGTCCTTGCCGGTCAGCGCTTCCACGATGCCCTTGCCGTCACCGATGCCCGGCACCAGGTCCAGGAAGAGGGACATCCGGCGCTGCTGGGTCGCCTCGTCGAGGCCTGAGGAGCCCGTGCCCCACGAGTCGCCCACGTGGGAGAAATCGAAGTCGATGTCCGGGAGTTCGCTGAGCCGCTCGGCGCCCTTCTTGATGCCGGGGACGTGCTTGTTCGCGGTCTCCATACCGCGGTTGGCCTGGGCGATGCCGGAGTTCATCTCCTTCATGCCCTTGTTGGCTTTGGCGATTCCCTTGTTCGCCTTGGCCAGGCCCTTGTTGACCTCGTCCACGCCCTCGTTCATTACCTTGAGGCCGCGGTCCATCTGGGCGAAGCCCTTGTTCATCTGGTCGAAGGCCGCGTTGAGCTCCCTGAGCTCCTTGCCCCAGTCGGTGGTGTCCTTGACGGGCTTGACGTCCCTGGGCGGCGGGAAGCCGTAGTCGCCGACGATGACGGTGAGAACGCTGAGGACGAAGAGCGAGTCGCTCGTCGTGCCCATTGTCTCGTCGGCCTTGGCGACGTTCCTCGCGAGGTTCGCCAGGTGCGGTTTTGCGGCCTTGGCCGTCTTGACCGCCTGGGTCAGGATGCGCTCCTGCTCCTTCGGGTCGGACGTCGACGAGGGGTCCTTGAGCTCGGCGAGCTTCAGCTTGCCCAGCGCCTTCAGCTCTGTGTCGAGCGTCTTGAAGCGGGCGCCGTGATCCTTCATCGCCGACTGCGTCCCGTAGAGGAACAGGGCGGTGCCCACGCCGGCGATGAGTGCCTTGCGGCTGAACTCCCGCAGGCAGTCGGCCTTTTCGACGAGGCCGAGATCGTCGCAGTGGGCGTAGTGCGAGACGCGCTCGGCGATCTCCAGGAGGCTCGGCGGCCTCTTCTCGGCGGCGAAGGCCGTACCGCCCATGCCCGTAGCCGCCGCGAGCGAGAGGGACAGGGCGGTCGCCGTGGCGACCAGGCCGGTGGTTTTCCTGTGGTGCATGTGTTCCTTGGTCATGGGGGAACAGCGCCCATGACGGTGTGCCCCCCGAGCCTTTTCTGACGGGTACCCGCCATAATTACCGGCAAGTACGGTAACACCGCGACGTCATGGAATGTCTGACTTTCAATCACCAAGTCCGTACTTCCCCCTCTGTGCCGCCCCCGCCAGGATCCAGCCCTCCACCGCCTCGTACCGCTTGCGGTGGTCCTGGGTCTCGTCGTGGTTCGAGAGGCGGGTGCCGAGCCAGCCGAGGAGGAAGCCGAGGGGGATGGAGGCGATGCCGGTCGTCGTGAAGGGGAACCAGGTGAAGTCGTGGTTCGGGAAGGCGGCGCCGGGGCTGCCGGAGACCAGGTTCGTGCCGGTCATCAGGATCGTCGCGCCGAGTGTGCCGCCGAGCAGGGTGCAGAGCAGTCCCGTACGGGTGTAGCGGCGCCAGAAGAGGGTGTAGACGAGGGCGGGGGCGAGGGCCGAGGCGCCCAGGCAGAACGAGAGGGTGGCCAGGGGCTGGAGGCTGTGGTCCTTGACGAGGACGGCGAGGACGATCGCGAGGGCGCCGGTGGCCAGTGCGGAGGCGCGGGCCAGTGTCATCTCGCGGCGGGGCGAGCAGGCGCGGCCGTGGGCGAGGACGTCGTGGGCGAGGGAGTTGGCGCAGGCGAGGATCATGCCGGCCACGGAGGCGAGCAGCGTCAGGAACAGTGCCGTGGTGACCGTCGTGAAGACCAGCGTCTCCGCGGTCGAGGTGTGGGCGCCGAACGCCGCGCGGGCGCCGAGCAGGAAGGCGGTGTTGCCCTGCGGGTCGTCCTTCGCGATGGCGGCGCCGCCGATGAGCGCGGTCGCGCCGAATCCCACGACGGTGATGACCAGGACGAAGAGGGAGACCGCGGAGACCGCCCAGGACATGGAGCGGCGTATCTCGCGGGCGGTGCGCGCCGTGTACATGCGCATGGTGACGTGGGGGAGCGCCGCGCCGCCGAGGACCACCGTCAGCTCGGAACTGATCATGTCCAGGCGGGGGTTGGGGCTGTCCGCGAACTGGAGGCCGGACCGGAGGAAGTCCGGTCCCGCGCCGCTGCCGCGCTGTGCGGCGGTCAGCAGGGCGCCGGCGTCCCAGTCGAAGCGGCGCAGGATCAGTGCGGCGATCACCGCGCCGGAGCCGAGCAGCATCACCATCTTGAGGATCTGGATGAGGGCGGTGCCCTTCATGCCGCCGATCGCGGCGTAGCTGATCATCAGGACGCCGAGGGCGACGATGCAGCCGGTCTTCAGGCCGTCGTCGGAGAAGCCGAGCAGGAAGGCGAGGAGGTCGCCCGCGCCGGCCAGTTGGACCAGCATGAGCGGGAGCAGGGCGGCCAGGGTGGCCGCGCACACGGCGATGCGGACGGCGCGGCCCGGCATGCGGCGGGCCACGACGTCGCCCATGGTGAACCGGCCCGCGTTGCGCAGGGGTTCGGCCAGCAGGAACATCAGGAGGGTGAGGGAGAGCGCCGTGCCGAGGGCGAGGACCACGCCGTCGTAGCCGAGGAGGGCGATCACGCCGGTGGTGCCGAGGACGGTGGCGGCGGAGATGTAGTCACCCGCGATGGCGAGGCCGTTGCGCAGCGGGGAGAGCGCCCCGAAGCCGGTGTAGAACTCGTCGAGGTCGTCCCGGTCGGGTCCGGTCAGGACGCAGAGCAGCAGCGTGAGGGTGACGACGACGGTGAAGGCGACGAGGGACATGGTCTGTGCCTGGTCGCTCATGCGGGTTCGCCGCCCGTCCGTGCGGGGGCCGGTCCGCCCTGTCTGCGCAGCCGCCGGGCGAGTGGGTCGACGCGGCGGCGGGCCGTGTACTCGTACAGGACGAGGGCGAGGCAGGTGACGGGGAGTTGGCCGAGGCCGAGCAGCAGTCCGGTGTTCAGGCCGCCGGAGACGGTGCGTGCCAGGAGGGACGGGGCGAGGGCGGACAGGGTGAGGAAGAGCGTGAAGTAGCCGAGTGCGGTGAGGGTGGCGATTCTGCGCTGCCGTCGGTAGGCGCCGCGCAGCTTGCGCAGGTCGCTGTGGCGGCCGGGTGCGGGGTGGCGGGGGAGAGGGGGCGGTGGCGGCGGTGGTGGCGGGGGCGGTGGCTGCCAGGGGTAGGTGAGGTGGGGCTCGGGCCGTGGGGGCGGGACGGGGGCGTCGTACGGGGGGTGGGTCATCCCGGTTCTCCTTGCGCGGCTTCCGGTCCGTGGTGCGGACCGCAGGGAGCGAGGGGAGCGAGACGTTACTTGTAAGTAGGGGTGGCGTGCGGGGTTTTCGGGGATCCGGTCAGTCGGTCTGTTGTGTGGGGGACAACTGCTCCTGCTGAGGGGCGAGTTGCGTGTCCTTGAGGACGGGGAAGCGCCGCGGTGCCAGGAGGAGCAGGACGAGCAGGGCGAGTACGGCGGCACAGCCCGCCCCGAGATACACCGCGTCGACGGCCGAGTCGACGGCCCGCCGCAGCGGCTCGGGGTCGGCCACAGACCCCGGGTCGTCCAGGATGCGCGCCACCGAGTCGAGGGACCCGGCCCCGTCGAGGCGCGCGCTGAGCACTCCGTTGGCGACCGCGCCGAACAGGGCCGCGCCCAGCGTCTGCCCGATCTGGCGGCAGAACAGGACGGACGCGGTGGCCGTGCCGCGCTCCGCCCAGCCGACGGTGGACTGGACGCCGACGATGAGCGGCAGTTGGAAGATGCCGAGGGCCGCGCCGAGCAGCAGCATGAGCAGGGCGGGCTGCCAGGCGGAGCCGGGGTAGGGCAGCAGGGGGAACGCGAAGAGGATCAGCGCGGCCGCGGAGATGCCGATCGCCGCGGTGTTGCGGAAGCCGATCCTGCGGTACAGGTGCTGGCTGAACGCGGCGGAGACCGGCCAGCTCAGCGTCATCACGGAGAGCACGAAGCCGGCGGCGACGGGGGCGAGTCCGAGGACGGACTGGGCGTACGTGGGAAGGAAGACGGTCGGCGCGACCATCAGCAGGCCGAGTGCGCCGAGCGCGAGGTTGACGGCGGCGATGGTGCGCCTGCGCCAGACCCAGCCGGGAATGATGGGTTCCGCGGCCCGGCGCTCGACGAGGACGACGACGGCGATCAGCGCGAGCCCGGCGGCGAAGAGGGCGAGGGAGGGCGCCGACAGCCAGTCCCAGGCGACCCCGCCCTGCACGAGCGCGGTCAGGAGGGTGCCTCCGCAGGCGAAGACGGCGAGTGCGCCCGGCCAGTCGACGCGGCCGCGCGGCACGCTCTCCCGCTCGGGTTCGTGCAGGTGGCGCACGATCAGCCAGAGCGCGACCGCGCCGATGGGCAGATTGATCAGGAAGATCCAGCGCCAGTCGGTGTACGAGGTGATGAGACCGCCGAGCGCGGGCCCCGCGACGGCCGACGTGGCCCACACGGTGGACAGCTTGGCCTGGATCTTGGGGCGTTCCTTGAGCGGGTAGAGGTCGGCGGCGAGGGTCTGCACGGTGCCCTGGACGGCGCCGCCGCCGAGTCCCTGGACGACGCGGAAGGCGATGAGCGACTCCATGTTCCAGGCGAGGGCGCAGAGCGCGGAGCCGAGGAGGAAGAGCACGCAGCCCGCGATGAGCACGGGCTTGCGGCCGAACGTGTCGGAGAGCTTGCCGTAGAGGGGCAGGGTCACCGTGGCCGCGAGGAGGTAGCCGGAGAAGAGCCAGGAGAAGATCGAGAACCCGCCGAGCGTGCCCACGATCTGCGGGACGGCGGTCGACACGATGGTGGAGTCGACGGCGACCAGCGCCATGGCGAGCATCAGCGCGGCGACGACCGCACCCCTGCCCCGTATCGCTTCCTGGGTGCCCACGGAACTTCCTTCCCCCTGCACGCGGTTGCTGCGGGCCACTTTCTCACCCGGGGGAGGAGCCGGGGAGGGTGCGGGGCAGGCGCGGGGCGAGCGCGGGGCAGGGGGACGACGACCCTGAGTCGATCTCCACCGAGGGGTGGAGATCCCCTAGGGGAACCTCCGTACAACGGACTGGGGAGCGTTCGTCCCACTGGAGGATGAGCGGGGCCCGGCCGGTCCTTAGATTGGCTTTACGGCGCACCGCACCGGCGGGGGTGGGGTTTTCCCCCGGAAAAGACTGCGCTGAGCACCAGCGCGCCGGACCCCTCTGTGACACCAGACTTGTTCGCACGGCGAACGCGCCCGACTCACCGCATGACCGACATAGGAGACTTACCGTGACAACGGCTGTGACCACACCCAGGCACGGGGGCACTGGAGGGCGTACGGCCGTGGCGGCACGGGCGCGCCAGGTCGTGAAGGCGTACGGCAGCGGGGAGACCCGCGTCGTCGCACTCGACCGCATCGACGTCGACATCGCCCGCGGGCAGTTCACCGCGATCATGGGCCCCTCCGGCTCCGGCAAGTCCACCCTCATGCACTGCCTCGCGGGCCTCGACACGGTCAGCGAAGGGCAGATCTACCTCGACGAGACCGAGATCACCGGCCTCAAGGACAAGAAGCTCACGCAGCTGCGCCGGGACCGGATCGGCTTCATCTTCCAGGCGTTCAACCTCCTCCCCACGCTGAACGCCATCGAGAACATCACGCTCCCGATGGACATAGCGGGCCGCAAGCCCGACCGGGCCTGGCTCGACCAGGTCGTGGAGACCGTGGGCCTCGCCGGGCGCCTCAAGCACCGCCCGACCGAGCTCTCCGGCGGCCAGCAGCAGCGCGTCGCCGTGGCCCGCGCCCTCGCCTCCCGCCCGGAGATCATCTTCGGCGACGAGCCGACCGGAAACCTCGACTCCCGCGCCGGCGCCGAGGTGCTGGGCTTCCTGCGCCGCTCGGTGACCGACCTCGGCCAGACGATCGTGATGGTCACGCACGACCCGGTCGCCGCCTCGTACGCGGACCGCGTCCTGTACCTCGCCGACGGCCGGATCGTCGACGAGATGCACCACCCCACCGCCGACCAGGTCCTCGACCGCATGAAGTCGTTCGACGCCCGGGGGCGCACGTCATGACCGTCCTCAAGACCTCGATGCGCAACTTCTTCGCGCACAAGGGACGCATGGCGCTCTCCGCGGTGGCCGTCGTCCTGTCGGTGGCGTTCGTCTGCGGCACGCTCGTCTTCTCCGACACGATGAGCACCACCTTCGACAAGCTCTTCGCGGCGACCTCCGCCGACGTCACCGTCACCCCCAAGTCCGCGAAGGACGCGGGCGAGACACCCCGCAGCGGCAAGCCCGAGTCGCTGCCCGCCTCCGTCGTCCGTGAGGCCGGGAAGGTCGCGGGCGTGAAGGCCGCCGAAGGCGCCGTCAGCAGCCAGAGCGTGACCGTCGTCGACAAGAAGAACAAGAACATGGGGCCGACCAGCGGCGGCCCGACCATCGCGGGCAACTGGACGCGCAACGACCTGCGTTCGATGGACATCACCTCCGGCCACGCCCCGCGCGGCCCCACCGAGGTGATGGTCGACGCCGACACCGCGGACAAGCACGACCTCAAGATCGGTGACGAGCTGCGCACCATCGCCGCCACCGGCGACCACACCGCGAAGATCTCCGGCATCGCCACCTTCAAGGTGACCAACCCCGGCGCCGCGATCTTCTACTTCGACACCGCCACCTCCCAGCGCGAACTCCTCGGCGGCACCGGCCGGTTCACGCAGGTCAACCTCACCGCGGACGCGGGCGTCAGCGACACCGAGCTGAAGGCCGACGTCGCGGCGGCCCTGGACCGGGCCGCGTACGACATCAGGACGCAGAAGGAGACCGCCGACGACAACCGCAAGGACGTCGGCAGCTTCCTCGACGTCATGAAGTACGCGATGCTCGGCTTCGCCGGAATCGCCTTCCTCGTCGGCATCTTCCTCATCATCAACACCTTCTCGATGCTGGTCGCCCAGCGCACCCGCGAGATCGGCCTGATGCGCGCCATCGGCTCCAGCCGCAAGCAGGTCAACCGCTCGGTGCTCGTCGAGGCGCTGCTGCTCGGCGTGTTCGGCTCCGTCCTCGGCGTCGGCGCGGGCATCGGCCTCGCCGTCGGCCTCATGAAGCTCATGGCCGGCATGGGCATGGAGCTCTCCACCAGCGACCTGACCGTCAGCTGGACGACACCCGTCGTCGGCATGGTCCTCGGCATCGTCGTCACCGTCCTCGCCGCCTACCTCCCCGCACGACGGGCCGGCAAGGTCTCGCCGATGGCCGCGCTGCGCGACGCGGGCACCCCCGCCGACGGCAGGGCGGGCGCGCTGCGCGCCGTCACCGGCCTGGTCCTCACCGGTGCAGGCGTCCTCGCCCTCTACGCCGCCGCGCAGGCCGACAAGGCCAAGGAAGGCTCCCTCTTCCTGGGCGGCGGAGTCGTCCTCACCCTCATCGGCTTCGTCGTCATCGGCCCCGTGCTCGCCTCCGGCGTCGTCCGCGTCCTCAGCGCGGTGCTCCTGCGGGCGTTCGGCCCGGTCGGCCGGATGGCCGAGCGCAACGCCCTGCGCAACCCGCGCCGCACCGGCGCCACCGGCGCGGCCCTGATGATCGGCCTCGCCCTGGTCGCCTGCCTCTCCGTCGTCGGCTCCTCGATGGTCGCGTCCGCCACGGAGGAGCTCGACAAATCGGTCGGCGCCGACTTCATCGTGCAGCCCACCCAGCCCGGCATCTCCATCACCACGAAGGCCGCCGAGGCCCTGGAGAAGGCCGACCACATCGGCCACATCACGCGCTACAAGCAGATCGAGGCGGACCTGACCACGCCCGACGGCAAGGCCGTCGAGGGCGTCGGCCTGAGCGCCGCCGACCCGACGTACGCCAAGGACCTGCGCCGCGAGACGGTCGCCGGTGAACTGTCCGCGGCGTACGGGAAGAACGCCATGTCGGTCGGCGACGAGTTCGCCGAGAAGCACGGCCTCAAGGTGGGCGACGAGCTGAAGGTCGCCTTCGAGCACGGGAAGACGGCGAAGCTGCGGCTCGCGGCCGTCACCAAGGACGACGGCACCGTCGACAACGGCGCGATGTACCTCAACATCACGACCCTCGAGCAGTACGTCCCCGCGGACCGGATGCCGCAGAACGACATCATGTTCGCCACGGCCGACAAGGGCCAGGAGGACGCCGCGTACACCTCCCTGAAGAAGTCCCTGGAGGCGTACCCGCAGTACAAGGTGATGGACCAGACCGACTTCAAGCAGACCCTGAAGGACCAGGTCGGCCAGATCCTCAACATGGTCTACGGCCTGCTCGGACTGGCGATCATCGTCGCGATCCTGGGCGTCGTGAACACCCTGGCCCTCTCCGTGGTGGAGCGCACCCGCGAGATCGGCCTGATGCGGGCCATCGGCCTCTCGCGCCGCCAGCTGCGCCGCATGATCCGCCTGGAGTCGGTGGTCATCGCCGTCTTCGGCGCCCTCCTCGGCCTGGGCCTCGGCATGGGCTGGGGGGCGACGGCCCAGCAGCTCCTCGCCCTGGAGGGTCTGAAGGTCCTGGAGATCCCGTGGCCGACGATCATCGCGGTCTTCGTCGGATCGGCGTTCGTGGGTCTCTTCGCGGCGCTGGTCCCGGCCTTCCGGGCCGGCCGGATGAACGTCCTCAACGCCATCGCCACCGAATAGCCACCGCCACGGGGGTGCGGGGGAGACCGGCCCCGGCGGGCGCGCTCACAGCGCACCCGCCGGGGCCGGTGGTATGTGTCCCCCCTGGGCCCTACTCCTTGCGCAGCAGCACGTACCCGTACGCGGCGTCCTCGGCGACGTACCGCACGCCCGGGTGCAGCTTGCCTGCGTACGCGACGGGGTCCTTCGTCCAGCCGGAGCGGACGTCGAGAGCGATGTACTGGGGGACGACCGGGTCGGCCGCGCCCACCCAGAAGACGCGGGCCCGCGAGGTCAGCCTGCTGATCGGCCCGATGTTCGCCTCGACGGTGGCGCCGTCCGGGACCCGGTCGAGGACCCGCTCCACGGCGGTGACCTCCTTGCTCTTCCCGTACGTCCACGACTCGGTGACGCCCGCCAGCGGCAGGGACGTCGTGAGGGCGAGCGCGGCCGCCGCGGCGCAGGCCGGCAGCCGGTCCGCGTACCGGCGCAGCCACGGCCGCCGGTCGCGGCGCGCGGCGGCGACGGCGTCGGCGAGGGCGAGCAGCACGACGGGCATCAGGACGGCGCTGTAGTGCCAGTCGGTGCCCCAGTAGTGGTCGTCGGCGGAGAGGAACCGCCAGCCGAGGGTGGGGAGCGCGACCAGGAGCAGCGGCGAGCGCAGCGCGAGGAGCCCGGTGGTGGGGACGAGCAGCCAGGCGAGGGTGCGCAGCTTGGTGCCCGCGCCGTCGAGGACGCCGGCGCCGCCCGCGTCGCCGACCTTGTCCCAGTAGTCGTACGCGCCGACCGAGTTGAAGGCGGGGATGACCAGGGTGAGGGTGACGAGGGTGGCGATCGCGCCGAACGCGGCGACCCCGAGGGCGTGGCGCAGCGCCTTCGGGTCCCTGCGGCGGCACCGGATCGCCACGACCACGGCGATCGCCGCGAGGGTAGCGCCCAGGTCCTCCTTGACGAGGACGAGCGGCAGCGCCCAGAGCAGGGCGGCACGCCACCGCTGCCGCAGCAGCGCTTCGAGGGAGAAGGCGATCAGCGGCAGGGCGAAGCAGATCTCGTGGAAGTCGAAGTCGACGGCGCGCTGGACGCCCCACGACAGGCCGTACGCCACCCCGACGGCGAGCCCCTGGCCGCGCCCCAGGAGCCGGGTCGCCGCCCGCGTCACGGGGACGACGGAGACGGCGACGAGCAGCGCCTGTGCGACGAGCAGCGTGACCGGCGAGGGGAAGAGCCGGTAGGCGGGCGCGAGGAGGGCGGTGACGGGGCTGAAGTGGTCACCGAGGATGTTCGCGCCGGGCCCCTTGAGGTCGGCCACCGGCACCTGGAGGTGCGCGTACGCGCGGACGGCCTGCTCGAAGATGCCGAGGTCCCAGGAGCGCGTCTCTAGCCGCCGGTACCGGCTGACGGAGACGACGGCGTACGCGAGGAACAGGCAGGCGGCGAGCAGGTAGGGGGCGCGGTCCCAGAGGCGTCCCGCCCTGTCGGGGGCGGTGGCGGTCCGGTCCCGCTCCGGTATGAGGTCGTGGGAGGGGGAGGAGCCCGGCCCGTCCGGCGTTCGAGGAGCGGGGTCCTGGGCGGAGTCCCGTGCGGTGGTGGTGCGCATCAAAGAAGTCAGTCCCCCGGCGGAGCGGTGGTCGGTGTGGTGGGCGGCGGTGTGGTCGGTGTCGCGGAAACCGGCGGCGGCAGGGACGTCGACGGCATCCGGGACGGCGTCCCCGTCGGCGGGGGCGAGTCCCGCCCGGGAGACGGCGACCGGTCGGCGAAGGAGGCCGACTCCCGCAGGGAGGCGGACTCCGGCAGGGAGGCCGACTTCGTCGGGCTGGGCGGCGCCGCCGGCCCCACCGGTCCGCCCCCGCGCCCCACCTGCAGCGCGACGACCGCCGCGCCCCCGGACACCAGGCACACGGCGAGCGCCGCGCCCACCGCGTAGGTCCGGCGTCTGCGGCGGGCGCCGCACGCGGAGACCTGTCCGGCGGGGACCGGCGAGGCGAGCCTGCCGCCCGACGCGGCGGCCCGCTTCAGCGCGACGGCGAGGCCGTCGTCGGCGGGGGAGTGGGGCTCAGGCACGGTGCTCCTCCGAGGTGGGCGCGTCGCCGGCGGGCGCGTCGTCGAGATGCGGCGCGAGCGCCGCCCTGGCACGGGACAGGTGGGACTTGACGGTCCCGGCCGCGATCCCGGTCTCCGCGGCGACCTGCTGCACGCTCAGGTCGCACACGTAGTGCAGAACCGCCACCCGCCGCTGCCGCTCGGAGAGCCGCCGCAACGCGGCGACCAGCGCGACCGTGCCCGGCTCCGGCTCGGGCACGGTGCCCGCCCGCTCCCCGTGGTGGCGCCGCCAGGCGTCCGCGGCCCGCCCGCGCCGCCGCCACCGGCTGACGGCGAGCCGCCAGGCGACGGTCCTGATCCACGCCTCGGGCCCGGCGTCGCGCTCGAGGCGGGCACGGCGCGCCCAGGCGCGGACGAAGGCCTCCTGGACGACGTCCTGTGCCTCGTGGAGGTCGCCCGTCATCAGATACACCTGCCCGACCAGCGGTCGCACGGAGTGCGCGTAGAACGCCTCGAACTCCTCGTCGGTCAAGTGGTCTCCTGGTGCGTGTGGCGCATGGTTCTCGAAGGCAGTACGCCTGGGACGCGCGTCCGGTTTACCGGGTGGGGAAAGAATTTTCGGACGGCGGTTTCCGGTCATTGTGCGGGAGTGCGGGGGCGGCTCCGCCCGCCGGGGGCTCGCCGGGACCGCCGGTACCATGCCGCGCCGATCACCCCGTGGTCGTACGCTGGAGACCCCCGGCCCGTGCGACGTGCCGGGCGGTTCGCGTTGCCCACCCACACCGGCTCACCCCGGTACCTGGACGGAAAGCCTTCAATGAGCCTGCACGGTCTGCTCGACGCTGTCGTCAAGGACTCGGCACTCGCCGAAGCGGTCAAGGCCGCGACCGACGGCCACCGCACGCACATCGACCTGGTCGGCCCGCCCGCCGCCCGGCCCTTCGCGGTGGCGGCGCTGGCCCGCGAGTCCGGCCGCACCGTCCTCGCCGTGACGGCCACCGGCCGCGAGGCCGAGGACCTGGCCGCGGCGCTGCGCACGATCCTGCCGCCGGACGGCGTCGCGGAGTTCCCGTCGTGGGAGACACTGCCGCACGAGCGTCTCTCGCCGCGCTCCGACACGGTCGGCCGCCGCCTCGCCGTGCTGCGCCGCCTCGCCCACCCCCGCACGGACGACCCGGAGACCGGCCCGGTCTCGGTGGTCGTCGCACCCGTCCGCTCCGTCCTCCAGCCGCAGGTCAAGGGCCTCGGCGACCTGGAGCCCGTGGCGCTGCGCACCGGCGAGACCACCGATCTGAACGAGGTCGTGGCGGCGCTGGCGGCAGCGGCGTACTCCCGGGTCGAGCTGGTCGAGAAGCGCGGCGAGTTCGCCGTGCGCGGCGGCATCCTCGACGTCTTCCCGCCCACCGAGGAGCACCCGCTGCGCGTGGAGTTCTGGGGCGACGACGTCGAGGAGATCCGGTACTTCAAGGTCGCCGACCAGCGCTCGCTCGAAGTCGCGGACCACGGCCTGTGGGCGCCGCCCTGCCGCGAGCTGCTGCTCACCGACGAGGTGCGGGAGAAGGCCGCCGCCCTCGCGGAGCTGCACCCGGAGCTCGGCGAGCTGCTCGGGAAGATCGCCGAGGGCATCGCGGTCGAGGGGATGGAGTCGCTGGCCCCGGTCCTGGTGGACGACATGGAGCTGCTGCTCGACGTGCTGCCGAAGGGCTCCATGGCGGTGGTCTGCGACCCGGAGCGGGTGCGGACGCGCGCGGCGGACCTGGTCGCGACGTCGCAGGAGTTCCTCCAGGCCAGCTGGGCGGCGACGGCCGGTGGCGGCGAGGCGCCCATCGACGTGGACGCCGCGTCGCTCTGGGGCATCGCGGACGTCCGCGACCACGCCCGCGACCTCGGGATGATGTGGTGGTCGGTCTCGCCGTTCGCGGCCGACGAAGACCTTGGCGCGGACACCCTCAAGCTCGGCATGCACGCCCCCGAGACCTACCGCGGCGACACCGCGAAGGCCCTCGCCGACACCAAGGGCTGGCTCGCCGACGGCTGGCGCACCGTCTATGTGACCGAGGGCCACGGCCCCGCCGCCCGCACCGTCGAGGTCCTCGGCGGCGAGGGCATCGCGGCCCGCCTCGACGGCGACCTCGGCGAGCTCACGCCCTCGCTGGTGCACGTCTCCTGCGGCTCGATCGACTACGGCTTCATCGACCCGGCGCTCAAGCTCGCCGTGCTCACCGAGACCGACCTGTCCGGCCAGAAGGCGGCCGGCAAGGACGGCCAGCGCATGCCGGCCCGCCGCCGCAAGACCATCGACCCGCTGACCCTGGAGGCCGGCGACTACATCGTCCACGAACAGCACGGCGTCGGCCGCTACATCGAGATGGTGCAGCGCACCGTCCAGGGCGCCACCCGCGAGTACCTGGTCGTGGAGTACGCCCCCGCCAAGCGCGGCCAGCCCGGCGACCGGCTCTACATCCCCACGGACCAGCTGGAGCAGATCACCAAATACGTCGGCGGCGAGGCCCCGACGCTGCACCGGCTCGGCGGCGCCGACTGGACGAAGACGAAGGCGCGCGCGAAGAAGGCGGTCAAGGAGATCGCCGCGGACCTCATCAAGCTGTACTCCGCCCGCATGGCCGCGCCCGGCCACGCCTTCGGGCCCGACACGCCCTGGCAGCGCGAGCTGGAGGACGCCTTCCCCTATGTGGAGACGCCCGACCAGCTCACCACCATCGCCGAGGTCAAGGAGGACATGGAGAAGACGGTCCCGATGGACCGCCTGGTCTGCGGCGACGTCGGCTACGGCAAGACGGAGATCGCGGTCCGCGCCGCCTTCAAGGCGGTGCAGGACGGCAAGCAGGTCGCGGTGCTCGTGCCCACGACGCTCCTCGTCCAGCAGCACTTCGGCACGTTCTCCGAGCGGTACTCGCAGTTCCCCGTCAGCGTGAAGGCGCTCAGCCGCTTCCAGACGGAGACGGAGTCGAAGGCGACCCTGGAGGGTCTGCGCGATGGCTCGGTGGACATCGTCATCGGCACGCACCGCCTCTTCTCCTCCGAGACCAGGTTCAAGGACCTGGGCCTGGTCATCGTCGACGAGGAGCAGCGGTTCGGCGTCGAGCACAAGGAGCAGCTGAAGAAGCTCCGCGCCAACGTCGACGTCCTGACGATGTCGGCCACCCCCATTCCCCGTACGCTCGAAATGGCCGTGACCGGCATCCGCGAGATGTCGACGATCACCACCCCGCCCGAGGAGCGCCACCCGGTCCTGACCTTCGTCGGGCCGTACGAGGAGAAGCAGATCGGCGCCGCCGTCCGCCGTGAACTGCTGCGCGAGGGCCAGGTCTTCTACATCCACAACCGCGTCGAGTCGATCGACCGGGCGGCGGCCAGGCTCCGGGACATCGTCCCCGAGGCGCGCATCGCGACGGCCCACGGCCAGATGTCGGAACAGGCCCTGGAACAGGTGGTCGTCGACTTCTGGGAGAAGAAGTTCGACGTGCTCGTCTCGACGACGATCGTCGAGTCGGGCATCGACATCTCGAATGCCAACACGCTGATCGTGGAGCGGGGCGACAACTTCGGCCTGTCGCAGCTGCACCAGCTGCGCGGCCGCGTCGGCCGAGGCCGGGAACGCGGTTACGCCTACTTCCTCTACCCGCCGGAGAAACCCCTGACGGAGACCGCCCACGAGCGCCTCGCCACGATCGCCCAGCACACGGAGATGGGCGCGGGCATGTACGTGGCGATGAAGGACCTGGAGATCCGCGGCGCGGGCAACCTCCTCGGCGGCGAGCAGTCCGGCCACATCGCGGGCGTCGGCTTCGACCTGTACGTCCGCATGGTGGGCGAGGCAGTGGCCGACTACCGCGCGTCCCTGGAGGGCGGCGTGGAGGAGGAGCCGCCGCTGGAGGTCAAGATCGAGCTGCCGGTCGACGCGCACGTCCCGCACGACTACGCCCCCGGCGAGCGTCTGCGCCTCCAGGCCTACCGCGCCATCGCCTCCGCCAACACGGAGGAGGACATCAAGGCGGTACGCGAGGAACTCACCGACCGCTACGGCAAGTTGCCTGAGCCGGTCGAGAACCTCCTCCTCGTGGCGGGTCTGCGCATGCTGGCCCGCGCCTGCGGTGTCGGCGAGATCGTCCTCCAGGGCACCAACATCCGCTTCGCGCCCGTGGAGCTGCGGGAGTCGCAGGAGCTCAGGCTCAAGCGCCTCTACCCCGGCACGGTCATCAAGGCGACCGCGGGCCAGGTCCTGGTCCCCCGCCCGAAGACGGCGAAGGTCGGCGGCAAGCCGCTGGTCGGCCGCGAACTGCTCGGCTGGGTCGGGGAGTTCCTGACGTCGATCCTGGGTTCATAGCGGTACGGCAGGGGTCACGCGGTGCACGCCTCGGCGATCGAGAGACTGTTCTCGTAGAGGTGGTGCCGCGTGACCCGGCCGTCCTCGACGGTGAGGCGCAGCGCGAAGGGGCCCGCGAAGGACTTGCCGGTCGCGCGCACGGTGCCCGAGAGGTGCCCGAACAGGACGGCGTCGGTGCCGTCGACGAGGAAGGTGTCGAGGGAGGCCCTGGCGTCCTCGGCGACGGTGTGCTCGGCCATCTCCGCGGCCTGCGCGGCACACTCGGCGCCGGTGGAGCGCGGGCGGATCCACGGGACGACGGGGTTCTCGGCGAGCAGCCAGTCGACGTCGTCGGCGAACAGCTCCACCATCCGCTCGGTGTCCCCGGTGAGCCGGGCCTGGAGGAACTCCTCGACGACGGAGCGGGTGCGGGCGGCGATGTCGGTGCTCGTGGCGTTCATGGGGCCCTCCTCGGGGTGCGGCTCTCGGCTGATGTGTCCGATCCTGCCGGGAAGGCGGAGAGCGGTCGATTACCGCGGAGGTAATCGCCCACCCGTCTCAGTCCTGGAACAGCTGGTCCTCCTTGTCCCGGCACAGGGCGTGGGCCGCGCCCATGATGCGGGACGTCTGCTTCTTGGTGGTGCCGAGCCGGCGCGTGGACTCGGTGAACTGCTCGCCGAGCGCGGCCCCCCGGACGGTGCACAGGGCGTCGCCCTCGGCGACGAGCGCGTCGTCCTTGATGTGGTCGAGGTCCGGGTAGTGCTTCCGCAGCGTCTTCAGGAAGAACGCGGCCGCGGGCCCTTGCAGTCCGCGCCCCACGGGGCTGGGTGACGCGCTCACCGACGGTGACGCGCTCGCGGAAGAAGCGGAAGGAGCGGCCGGGGCGGACGAGTCGTCGGACGGGCCGCATGCCGTGGTGCCGAGGGCGACCGCGGCGAGCAGGACGACGAGCCGGGAGCGGGGCAGACGCTTGCGCATGAATCTCCTGATACGTGAGTGAACAGGAGATATTCTCACGGCCGTTACCGTGGTGGACGCGAGAGTCCGCCCAGGGGAGGAGAGAGCGCCGTGACGCTCAAGGTCGTGGGTCTGCGCCGTTATCCGGTGAAGTCGATGCTCGGCGATGTGCACGACCGGCTGGAGGTCCACGAGCGCGGCGTCGTGGGTGACCGGGTGTGGGCGCTGCGCCACGCCGACGGCAAGCTCGGCAGCGGAAAGAACCACGCACGGTTCCGCCGCATCCCGGGACTGCTCGACCACCACGCGGCGTACGACGAGGACGGTCTGCCCGTCGTCACCGCGCCGGACGGCGCCGCGCTGCGCCCCGGCGACCCCCGCATCCCCGAACGCTTCGGCGCGGGCGTCGAGCTGGCCCGGGAGGGGCCGGACAGCGGGCCGGAGGGCCACAAGGACGTCTCCGCCGTCTCCCTCGTCGGCACCGCCTCGCTCCGCGCGCTCGGCGATCTGCTCGGTGACGCCGACCCCGTCGACGTACGGCGGCTGCGCAAGAACATCGTCGTGGAGACCGAGGAGCCCTGGGTCGAGGAGAACTGGATCGGCCGCGAGATCGTCATCGGCGGCGGCGAGGGGGCGGAGCCGCTGCGGCTGCGCGGGGTCAAGCGCGTCAAGCGCTGCGTCATGGTCACCCAGGCCCAGCCCGGCCTCCCCGTGGACAACCGCGTCCTCAAGACCCTCACCGCCGTCCGCGGCATGTGCATCGGCATCCACACGGACGTCGTGACGCCCGCGGCGGTCGCCCTCGGCGACACGGTGGTGGTCCTGTGAACCGCCGTACCGCCTCGGCCCTGCTCGCCCTGGTCACCGTCCCCGCGCTCCTGACCGGCTGCGAGACCGGCTCCGAGGACACGGCGGAAGGCGGGGCGGGGTCCCGCGCCGAGGCCGGGTCCGCACTCGCCGCCGTCGACACGCTCACCGTCAAGGGCCGTGCGCCGAAGACCGGTTACGACCGCGACAGGTTCGGCAGCCCGTGGGCCGACACCGACTCCAACCGCTGCCCGACCCGGGACGACATCCTCAAGCGGGACCTGAAGGACGTCCGGTACCAGGGCGGTGAGTGCCGGGTGGTCTCCGGGAAGCTCGCGCCCGACCCGTACACGGGCAGGGAAGTGACGTTCCGGCGAGGCCGCAGCCAGGTCGACATCGACCATGTCGTGGCGCTGTCGGATGCCTGGCAGAAGGGCGCGTTCCGGTGGGAGCCGAGCAAGCGCATAGCGTTCGCCAACGACCCGCTCAACCTCCTCGCGGTCGACGCGGGCACCAACCGCGGCAAGAGCGACGGCGACACGGCGACGTGGCTGCCGCCGAACAAGTCGTACCGCTGCGCATACGTCGCCGGACAGGTCGCGGTGAAGAAGAAGTACGGGGTGTGGGTGACCGCCGCGGAACGTGACGCGATGCGAAAGGTTCTCGGGGCCTGCCCCGACGAGAAACTCCCGTCGGGCGACGCCCCGACGAAGGCCCCGCCCCGCTTCCGTGCCCCGTAAGGGGCCTTTTTAGGGGCGCGGGGAACTGCGCGACCAGCGCAAAGGCGGTCCGCAGTCGCCGGCGAGCCCGGGGCGGGCAGACGCGTCTGCGGGGTTTCGGTCCGTTGGCCCGCCGCGGGCTATCGGGGGCTGGCCGCGCAGTTCCCCGCGCCCCTGGTGGGGCACCGTCGCCCCTGTCGCGCCGCAGGAAAAACCGATACCGCCGACCCCGCAGGATGCGTACCGTGCGGCACATGGACCTCAAGATCACGACCTTGGCCGAGCGGCCCGACCTCGCGGGCCCCCTCTGGGACATGGCCGAGGACTGGCCGGAGTTCATCCTGCACGACCCGGTCGGCTGGTCGTTGATCGGACGGATCGTCAAGGACCTTCCGGAGTACGTCCTGGTGGCCACGGACGAGACCGGCGCGGGCGGGACCGGCGCGGGCGGGACCGGCAAGGTCATAGCCCGTGCGTTCAGCGTGCCGCTCGCCCTGCGCGCCCGCGGCGCGGGCGAACTGCCCGACGGCGGCTGGGACCAGGTCCTGCTGTGGGCGTTCTCCGACCTGCGGCACGGCAAGACCGCCGACACGGTGAGCGCCATCGAGATAACCGTCGACGAGGCGGCGCGCGGCAAGGGCGTATCGGGGAGGATGCTCGCGGCGATGCGGGACAACGCCCGTGCGCGCGGCTTCACCGAGGTCGTCGCGCCCGTGCGGCCGAACGCCAAGCACCTCGAACCGGCCGCGCAGATCGACGAGTACGCGTACCGCACCCGCGAGGACGGCCTGCCGCACGACCCGTGGCTGCGGGTGCACGTGCGGGCGGGCGGCGTCATCGAGAAGGTCGCGCACGCCTCCATGACGGTGTCCGGGTCGACCGCGCAGTGGCGCGAGTGGACCGGGCTGCCGTTCGACGAGGAGGGTCCTGTGGAGGTGCCGGGCGCGCTGGTGCCGGTCCACTGCGAACCGGCGCGCGGCTACGGCGTGTACGTCGAGCCGAACGTATGGGTGCGGCACACGCTCTGAGCGCCCTGAGCGCCCCGAGCGCCCCGAGCGGTCCGAGCGGCCCGAGCGGCGTCAGCCGCCCAGCTTGTCCATGTCGATGACCTTGCCGGTGGGCGGCGCGGTCTTCACGGGCTTGTCGTAGTCGCTGAACGTCAGGTACTCCGGCTTCGCCACACCCCTGTCGACGATCTTCAGCAGGTACGGCTTGCCCTTGGTGGCGACGTAGATCGTGTACTTGTCCTTGGCGTCATGGGCGTCGATCTTGATGGCGGGCGTGCCGTCGAGGGTGGTCGTCGCGCCCTTGCGGGCGTTGGAGTTGATGCCCTCGAAGTCCGTGAGCAGTTCGTCGAGATCGCACATGCCGGTGATGTCCTTCGCGTCGGCGCCCGACGCCTTCGTCTTCGCCCAGCGGCCCGCGAGCATGTCGACCACGGCGTCCGTCTCGTCCTTCGGCTCCCCCTTGCTCTGGGCGCGCAGGAACTTCTCGTCGTACTTCATGTAGACCGTGTCGTCGCCGGGCACGATCAGGTCGAACGACCCCTCGTCGCCCACCGCCAGCTTGCCCGCGCACTTGCCCGAGGTGTCGAGGGCCAGGTTCATCTTCATCAGGCCGGACTCGTCGTCCGACACCTCGCCCGCGAGCTTCAGCGACTCGGCGCCCTTCGTCGCCTTGACGGCCTTGTCGACGATCTGGGTGCCCGACATGCCCGCGAAGGGCTCCTTCGGCTTGTCGTCCTTCTCGGAGCCACAGGCCGTGAGGCCGACGGCGGCGGCGACGAGGCAGGCCGCGACGGCGGCGGTACGGCGCGGGTGGTGACGGTGACGCATGGGAATCCCCCCAGGGAGCTCGTTCGGTGGGGACATCAGACCAGGTCCCTGTGAACCGAGTCAACACGGGTATGGGTGAGCGTTGAGTTAACGCCGTGAAGCGGCCCGTGCCGCTGATCTCCTGGGTATGCTCGACCCCGCGCGACTGACCCCGCGCACGACGCGCGACTGACCCCGCGCACGAGGGGAGCTGCCAGATGACGCCGCGGGACGACGCGACCGAAGTCACCGCCGCCGGGATCGCCCGCCTTGCCGGGGTGGGCCGCGCCGCCGTCAGCAACTGGCGCAGGCGCCACGGCGACTTCCCCAAACCCGTCGGCGGCACCGACACCAGCCCCTCCTTCGCGCTCGCCGAGGTCGAGCGGTGGCTGCGCGGCCAGGGCAAGCTCGTCGACGTCCCGCTCCGCGAACGCGTCTGGCAACAGCTCGCCGGACACCCCGCGGGCCCCGTCACCGCCCTCCTGCACGCCGGCTGCGTCCTGCTCCTGATCCGCGACAAGCCGTCCGCCTGGCTCGCGGTGAGCGCCGTGTCCGACGAACGGCTCGCGCAGCTCCTGCCGGACGCGCTCGACGAGGTGGTGGCGATGCGGTTCGGGGTGCGGCGCAGGCGCGCCGTCCACGTCCCCGCGCCCACCGAACTCCTGCCGTCCGCCCCGCTGTTGCGCGGAGTCGCCGAGCTCGCGGCCGAGCTCGGCGCGAAGCAGACGTACGAGTTCCTGCTCGGCCGGCAGACCGACGCCAACCCCCGCCAGTACACGCTCACTCCGGCAGGGCCCGCCGAGCTGATGGCGCGGATCGCCGAGAGCAGGGCCCCCGCCCGCACCGTCCTCGACCCCGCCTGCGGCACCGGCGCCCTCCTGCGCGCCGTCACGCCCCGCCCCGACCAGTACCTGTACGGCCAGGACAGCTCCCCGGAGCTCGCCGCCCTCACGGCGCTCCGGCTCGCCCTGCACTCCGACGCGACCGTGCGCACCGCCGTCGCCGACACCCTGCGCGCCGACGCCCACGAGGGCCGCAAGGCCGACGCGGTCCTCTGCCACCCGCCGTTCAACGAACGCAACTGGGGCCACGACGAACTGGCCTACGACCCCCGCTGGGAGTACGGCTTCCCGGCCCGCTCCGAGTCCGAACTCGCCTGGGTGCAGCACGCGTTGGCCCGCCTCACCGACAGCGGCACCGCCGTCCTCCTGATGCCGCCCGCCGCCGCGTCCCGCCGCTCGGGCCGCCGCATCCGCGCCGACCTGCTGCGCCGTGGCGCGCTCCGCGCCGTCATCGCCCTGCCGGCCGGCGCGGCACCCCCGTACAACCTGCCCCTGCACGTCTGGGTGCTGCGCAGGCCGGACCCCGCGGCCCGGCCCGCACCCGAGCTGCTGCTCGTGGAGACGGCGGGACTGCTCGCCGCCGACGGCCGCGACAAGCAGCTGTGGCCCGCCGTGCGGGACGCCGTGCTCGACGCCTGGCAGCACGTCGAGCGGCACGGCACCCTCGACGAACGCCCCGGCTCGGCCCGCTGCGTGCCCGTGCTCGAACTCCTCGACGACGAGGTCGACCTGGCCCCCGCGCGCCGCCTCCCGCCACCCGCCGAATCCGGCGGCGGCACGGAGCTCGCGACCGTACGCGACGGCCTGGGCGAGGCGCTGCGCCGGGCCGCCGACCTCACACCGCCGCAAGGCGACCTGACCCCGGCGGCCGCCGACACCGCACGTCCGCCGCTCACCACCGTCGGCGAACTGGCCCGCGCCGGCGCCCTGACGCTGCACACCGGCACCGGCGCGGGAGCCGCGGGCACCCCCGTCCTCACCGACCACGACGTGCTCACCGGCGCCGCCCCCTCGGGCATCGCGCACGAGGGCCCGGCGGACGACGACCCCGTGCGCACCGCACCCGGCGACGTCGTCGTCCCGGTCTTCGGCGGCGGCGCCGCGGCCCGCGTGGTCGACGAGGCCACCGCGGGCGCCGCCCTCGGCCGCGGCCTGGCCCTGCTCCGCCCCGACCCGGCCGCCCTCGACCCGTGGTTCCTCGCCGGGTTCCTGCGCGGCACCGCCAACCACCGCCAGGCGAGCAGCTACGCGTCGACCGCCGCCCGGCTCGACGTCCGCCGCCTCCAGCTGCCCCGGCTGCCGCTCGCCGGACAGCGCGGCTACAGCGAACGCTTCCGGCGGCTCGCCGACTTCGAGGACGCCCTGCGCCATGCGGCCCGGCTCGGCGACCGGCTGGTGCGCGGCATGCACGACGGTCTGACGGAGGGAACCCTTCCGCCCGGGGCCGCGTGACCAGTACGACAACGGTTCGGTACACCCGGGACCGGTCGCGCCGGACGGCCTATACGCTCGAACCCTCAACCATTCGTTCATCGGGCACCAGGAGCAGCCATGCACGGCCAGGGCTACGCGCCGCCGCAACCACAGCCCCCCTCCGGGGGGACGCATGTGACGCTGCGCGTGCTGTTCGTGGTGCTCGCGGTGCTGTCCTGCGGGCTCCTCTCCTGGGCCGCGATGCTGCGGCTCGCCCTCGTGACCCGCAAGTCGTACGACTGGGTCGTCCTCGGCCTCGTGACGGCCCTCGACATCCTGGCCCTCGTGCTCGTCGGCATCGACCCGGGCGAGGAGGAGTTCCAGGGCCCCGGCAACGCCGGCATGATCGTGACGCTCTGCACGATGGTCGCCGCCGTCGCGTACTACCTGTTCGCGGACATACGCCACTTCAGCCCGTACCGGCAGCAGCCGCAGTTCACCGGCTACGCGCAGCCGCAGCCCTCGTACGGCTATCCGCAGCCGCCCGCCCCGGCCGCGCCCGCCCCGACCGTGCCAGGACCGGTGCACACGCAGCCCACCCAGCTCGGCCACCCGCCGTTCCAGCAGACCCCGCCGCCCGCGCGCCCCGCCCCCGCCCGCATCCACCAGGTCAGGGCCGAGCTCGACGAGCTGAGTGACTACCTGCGCAAGCAGGAAGGCGGCAGCTGACTGTGCGCGTCGTCGCCGGGCGCTACGAACTCTCCACGCTCATCGGCCAGGGCGGCATGGGCCAGGTCTGGACGGCCTACGACCAGCGCCTGGACCGGCGCGTCGCCGTCAAGCTGCTCAGGCCCGACCGGGTCGCGGGCGCCGAGGCCGAGGAGCTGCGCCGCCGCTTCGCGCGCGAGTGCCGCGTCACCGCGCAGGTCGACCACCCCGGCCTCGTCACCGTGCACGACGCGGGCAGCGAGGGCGAGGACCTCTACCTAGTCATGCAGTACGTCGACGGCGCCGACCTCGGCGACCACCTCGCCGAGCACGACCCCTACCCCTGGCAGTGGGCCGTCGCCGTCGCCGCCCAACTGTGCGCCGTGCTCTCCGCGGTGCACGCCGTGCCGATCGTCCACCGCGACCTCAAACCGCGGAACGTGATGGTCAAGCAGGACGGCACCGTCTCCATCCTCGACCTCGGCATCGCCTCGGTCATGGACACCGACACCACCCGCCTCACCCACACCGGGTCCCCCATCGGCAGCCCCGCCTACATGGCCCCCGAACAGGCCATGGGTGGCGCGGTCGGCCCGTACACCGACCTCTACGCACTCGGCGTCCTGCTGCACGAACTCCTCAGCGGCGACGTGCCGTTCTCCGGATCCACCGCCCTCGGCGTCCTCCACCGCCACCTCTACGAACCGCCGCTGCCGGTCCGCCGACTGCGCCCCGAGGTGCCGGAGGCCCTGGAGACCCTCGTCCTGCGGCTCCTCGCCAAGGACCCCCAGCACCGCCACGGCAGCGCCCAGGAGGTCTACGAGGAACTGGCGCCGCTGCTGCCCGCCCGCGGCATCCCCTCCGGCCGCCCCCTCGACCCCACCCGCCCCTTCCTGCGCCCGCACGCGCCGTGGCCGGACCGCGCGACGACGCCCGCACCCGCCCCCGACATGCCGCCGCACCCCCCGGGAGCACCGGGCACACCCCCCGGGCAGGACATCGCCCGGGCCGTCGAGGACGTCAAGCGGCTCCTCGGCGAGGGCCGCATCACCCAGGCCGTGGACATCCTCGGCGCGATCCTCCCGGCCGCCGCCGCCAAGCACGGCGAGCACTCACCCGTCGTCCGCACCCTGCGCAAGCAGTACGCCGCCACCCTCATGGACGACGGCCAGTACCGCCGCGCCCTGCCCGAACTGCGGCGCCTCGCCGACGAGCGCGCCGCCGAGTCCGGGCAGGCCGACCCGCACTCGCTCCAGTTCAGGTACGAGGCCGCGCAGTGCCTGGAGCAGCTCGGCGAGCCGGCCGCGGCCCTCGCCGAGTACCGCGCGCTGCTCCCTTATTACGAGAACCAGTACGCGACGGAGGACCGCCACCAGTCCCTGGAGATCCGCCGCCGCATCGGCCAGCTGCTCCTCGCCCTCGGCGACCGGCATGCCGCCCACGACACGCTGGCCAGGCTGCTCCACGACGCGGAGCTGCTGCACGGTCCCGGCCACCCGTTCCCCGCGGAGATCCGGCGCACGCTCCAGTGGCTCGGACAGGTGCGCGGTTAGCGACGGGCGGTGGAGTGGTGCCGGGTGCCCGAACTCCGGCCGAATCGTTGGTCGAATGGCTGGCCGAGAAGACGGCCACTGCCTACCATCGATCACTGCCGGACTTTGTGCACCGACGCACAAACTCGTAGCAGGGAGGCCCACCTTGCACCGCCGCAACAGCCGTCGCACCGCGCTCATCCTCTCCGCCGCCGCGCTCGCCGCGGCCCCCCTCCTCACCGCCTGCGGGAGCGAGGCGCACCCAGGCGCCGCGGCCGTCGTCGGCGGCGACCGCATCACGGTCGCGCAGCTGGAGGGCCGGGTGAACGAGGTGCGCGAGGCGCAGCGGGCCGCCATCCCCGACGACGCGCAGTACTCGCAGGCCATCGCCAAGTCCGGCGGCCTCACCCGCAGCACGCTGCACACGATGGTGCTCGACAAGGTCCTGCACCGCGCTGCCACCGACGCCGGGGTGAGCGTCACGCGCCGCGACATCCAGACCATGCGGGCCGCCATGGAGCAGCAGGAGGGCGGCAAGAAGGCCCTTGAGCAGTCCTGGCTGCAGCAGTACGGCGTCGCTCCGGCGCGCCTCGACGACAGCCTGCGCACGGAGATCGAGGCGCAGAAGCTCGCGAAGAAGCTGGGCGCGGACATGCAGTCGCCCGAGGGCCAGGCGGTGTTCTGGAAGGCCCTGTCGGCCGCATCCAAGAAGCTCGACATCGACCTGAACCCGCGCTATGGCGCATGGGACGTCGACAAGAACAAGCGCACGGACGCGAAGACCCCGTGGGTGCGCGAGGTCACCGACGCCGGGGCACCGACGGAGGAACAGCCGGCGTAAGAGGCGGCGCAGGGGTATAGAGGAGGGCCGCTGGCGGGCTGGGTTACGTTCGACGGGTGAACGAGACCGAGACCACGCCCCCGGCCGACTCCGCCGACGCGCCCGCCGGCCGCGTCATCCTGCTGACCTCCAGCCACCGGGTCGCGCCCGGCCTCCTGTCCTGGCCCGCCTGGCAGGCGCTGCACGGCGCCGACGCGGTGCTGTGCGCCGACGCCTCCCACCCGCAGCTGCCGTATCTGCGCGAGGCGGGCGTGCGCGTCGAGGAGGCCGCGCCCGGTGCGCAGGAGCTGGTCGACGCCTGCGCGGGCGGCCGCACGGTCCTGGTCGTCGCGACCGCCGAGGGCGACCGGGCACTCACGGACGGCCTGGCCAGGCTCGCGGGCTCAGGCCGTGTCGCCATGCCGGATTTGGAGCTCCTCCCCGGGTCGTACGACCTGCCGGGCGCCCGCCTGCTCGACCTGGTCCAGGTCATGGACCGGATCCGCGACGAGTGCCCGTGGTCCTCGCAGCAGACGCACAAGGGCCTCGCGAAGTACGCGATCGAAGAGGCGTACGAACTGGTCGAGGCGATCGAGGAGGGCGACAGGGAGGAGCTGCGCGAGGAGCTCGGCGACGTCCTCCTCCAGGTCGTCTTCCACGCGCGGATCGCCGAGGAGGCCTCCGGCGAGGACGGCGACGAGGCGTTCTCCATCGACGACGTCGCGGGCGGCATCGTCGAGAAGCTCATCCACCGCCATCCGCACGTCTTCGGCGACGACTCGGCGGACACGCCGGAGGACGTGAAGGCGCACTGGCTCCGCACGAAGGCGGAGGAGAAGCAGCGCACGTCGGTCACCGAGGGCATCCCGCTCGGCCAGCCCGGCCTCGCGCTGGCCGCGAAGCTGGCGTCCCGGGTGCGGACGGCGGGCCTTGAGGTGGAGGTGCCCTCCGGGCAGGGCGTCGGCTATGAACTGCTCGCCCTGGCCCTGCGCGCCGAGGCGGAGGGCGTCGACCCGGAGGCGGCACTGCGCGTCGCCGCCCGGGCCTACCGGGACGCGGTTCGCTCCGCCGAAGGGGCGGGCGCTTAGTACGGTTGCCCTTCAGGCGGTCGGACCGGCTTGGGGGGCGTGTGTGGCAATGCAGTTGGAGGAGCTGGCCGCCGAGGCGGCGGATGTCCTCGTGGCGGCGATGTGGGGCAACGAACGCCGCTGGCGGTGGGTCCGGCACGAGTTCGCGGAGTTCCTCCGGCAGTCGGGCGCCGATGCCGGCGAGCATGATCTGGACATCGACAGGATGCGGGCGACGTCGCTGGACGGCAACCCGGACGCGATGCGGCGGTTCTGGGCGGGGGAGCTGGGCAACTGCCTCCGGAACGGCGACCTGCTGCGGGCGAGCCGCCTCGGCGTCATCGTGGTCGACTCCGCGCTCGCCTCCCGCTGGGCCGTGGCACCGGCGGCGGGCGACGAGCCGGACAAGGCGCGGGACGCCGGGGCCGCGGACACCACCGGCGACTTCTCCATCGACTACACACCCCCCACCTGGTACACCGCCGCCCAGTCCGAAGGCGGGCAGGAGTCCGCCGCGCAGGGCGACCCCGCCACGCGGAACTCCGTCACCGGCGGCGCGCAGAGCACCGTCGTGCAGGCCGACTCCATCGGCTCGCTCACCGTCAACGCCCCAGCCCCGTCACCCGCACCCCAGCACGCCGCCGCCGACGGCTGGCCCCGCCTCGACGGGCTCCGCCGCCTCGGCCTCGGCGTGCGCCCCACCCGCAGACCGGCCGGTACGACGGCGCTGCCGCCCTACATCACCAGGGACTGCGACGACGAGCTGACCGTCCTCCTGAAGCAGGCCGTGCACTACGGCGGCCTCGTCATCGTCACGGGCGGCCCCCTCTCCGGAAAGACCTCGACGGCGTGGGCGGCCCTGCGGGCGAGCGTGGCGGAGGACACCCGGGTCTTCGTCGCGGGCGGCGGAGCGAATCTGAGCGACCTGCCGGACCAGCTCCGGGGCCGGGAGGCCACGGGCACCCACGTGGTGTGGCTCGACGACCTGGACGGCCACCTCGCGGAGCCCGGCACGCCCGGCGTCCTCGCCCGGCTCACCCACGACCGCGTGCTGGTCCTGGCGACGATGCGGGACGAGGCGTACGACCGACACCGCTTCGGACACCATCCGGCCGCCCGGGTCCTGAGCGTCGCGCAGACCGTCGAGGTCCCCACACGGTGGAGCGAGGCGGAGCTGGCGCGGCTCGCGACGGCCGACGACCCGCGCCTGACGGACGCCGTCCGCTGGCGCGGGGACCTCGGCGTCACGGAGTTCCTCGCACTCGGCCCGGACCTGTGGGAGGAGTGGCGCAGGGCGCGCCGCGTGGGCGCGCGGCTGCTGGGCCACCTCCTGGTGCGTGCGGCGATCGACCTGGCGCGGTGCGGGCTGACCCGGGGCGTCACGCCGAAACTGCTGAGGCGGGTCCAGGAGGAGTACGCCCTTGAAGGCCTCTCCGCGACCGAGGCGCGGTCCGAGGAGGCGTTCGAGGAGGCGCTCGCCTGGGCCACCGCGCCCCGGCACGGCGTGACGGGCCTGCTCGTACCGGGGGAGTGGCCCGGCACCTGGCGGGCGTGCGGCTCGCTGATCGCGGACGCGGCCCGCTCCGAGGTGACGGCGCCGGCGCCGGTGCCGGACAGCGTGTGGATCCGCGCGTACGAGGAACTGGAGCCGCACGAACCGGCCGAGCTGCGCGACCTGGTGGCCGCCTTCCGGCTGACCCTCGTGCCCCGCGCCGCGAGCGGGGACGTGGACGCCATGTCGTGGCTCGGACTGCTGGCGGGGGACGAGGGGGACACGGCGGCCGCGGAGGACTGGTTCCGCAAGGCGGCCGACCGCGGGCACTCCCGTGCGGCCGGCCGCCTCGGCCACCTCCTCGCGACCCGGGTCGCGTACGAGGAGGCGCTCCCCTATCTCACGGCCGCCACGAAGGCGGGCGAGACCGGGGCGGCCGCGCTGCTCGGCCAGGTCCACCAGCACCTGGCCGTCCACTACTTCCGCATCGCCGAATCCGAGGGCGACCCTTCGGCCCCCCGCCGCCTGAAGGGCCCCCTCCGCCCCACAGGCCCCCCTTCCCCCCACCCTCCGGACCCCCACTTCGACTGACACCTCCCGGGCCCGCCACCGACGCCCGCCCGGAACCGGCTCCACCCGACGGGCCGCCCCCCGGGGCATGGACCGAACCCGGCTCACGGCCGGGCCCGGAGACCCGGCCCGGAGCCGCCCCTCCCGACTGGCCCCTGGGAGGGGCCCCCAAGCCACGGCCCACGCCGGGCCGGGCCGGAACACCGACCGGGGCCCGCCCGCCCCCGCCCAAGGAAGAGCTCCGGCTCCCCCTAGGGATACGGTCGCCGCATGCACGACCAGCCGTCCGCGACCTGCCCCGCAGGAGCCACCCCCGCGCCCGGGGCGATTCCGCAGCCCGACCTCTTCAGCTGGGAGTTCGCCACCGATCCCTATCCCGCGTATGCCTGGCTGCGTGAGCACGAGCCCGTCAGCAAGCAGCGGCTGCCCAGTGGGGTCGAGGCCTGGCTGGTCACCCGGTACGCCGATGCCCGGCAGGCTCTCGCCGATCAGCGGCTCAGCAAGAACCCCGCCCACCACGCCGAGCCCGCCCACGCCAAGGGCAAGACCGGCATCCCGGGCGAGCGCAAGGCCGAGTTGATGACGCATCTGCTCAACATCGACCCGCCGGACCACACCCGGCTGCGCCGCCTCGTCGCGAAGGCGTTCACGCCCCGCCGCGTCGCCGAGTTCGCGCCCCGGGTGCAGGAGCTGACGGACCAGCTCATCGACCGGTTCGCCCGCGAGGGCAGCGCCGACCTCATCCACGAGTTCGCCTTCCCCCTCCCCATCTACGCCATCTGCGACCTGCTCGGCGTCCCCCGCGAGGACCAGGACGACTTCCGCGACTGGGCGGGCATGATGATCCGGCACGGTGGCGGGCCCAGGGGCGGTGTCGCCCGGTCCGTCAAGAAGATGCGGGGCTACCTCGCCGAGCTCATCCACCGCAAGCGCCTCGAACCCGGCGACGACCTCATCTCCGGCCTCATCAAGGCCTCCGACCACGGCGAACACCTCACCGAGAACGAGGCCGCCGCGATGGCCTTCATCCTTCTCTTCGCCGGCTTCGAGACCACCGTCAACCTCATCGGCAACGGCGTGTACGCGCTGCTCACCCACCCCGAACAGCGCGAGCGGCTGCAGCGGGCACTGGACGACGGCGACACCGGCCTCCTGGAGACCGGCATCGAGGAACTGCTGCGCTTCGACGGGCCCGTCGAGCTCGCCACCTGGCGGTTCGCGACCGAGGCGCTCACCATCGGCGGACAGGACATCGCGGCGGGCGACCCCGTCCTCGTCGTGCTCGCCGCCGCCGACCGCGACCCCGCCCGGTTCGACGACCCCGACACCCTCGACCTCTCCCGCCGTGACAATCAGCACCTCGGATACGGGCACGGCATCCACTACTGCCTCGGCGCCCCGCTCGCCCGCCTGGAGGGCCGCACCGCCCTCGCGACGCTGCTGCGCCGCCTTCCCGACCTGCAACTTGCCGCGGACCCCGCCGATTTGCGGTGGCGTGGCGGGCTGATCATGCGAGGACTGCGCACCCTGCCCGTGGAGTTCACAACCGCACAGAAAACGGTGTCCGGCGTACACCCCACTGACGAGCCGTCAGGACTGTGATCTTCACGTGATCTCGGCTGCATCGACTTGTGACAAGCGTTCGACTGCGGCTACGTTCACGACGACTTGAGCGCCCCAGGCGCCCAAGTCGTCGCTGCAGTCTCCTGAAAGGCACCCGCATGCTCTCCGGTCATGGTCGTCACCGACGCCCCCGCCAAGCCCCGGCCCTCATCGTCGCGGCAGGTGTCACCGGATCAGCCATCGCCATCCCGCTGCTCGGCGCCACCAGCGCGAGCGCCGCCGAGACCACCACGTGGGAGAAGCTCGCCGAGTGCGAGAGCGGCGGCGCGTGGAGCGCCAACCCCGGCAACGGCTACTACGGAGGCCTCCAGCTCTCCCAGGAGACCTGGGAGGCGTACGGCGGTCTCGACTACGCGACCAGCGCCGACCAGGCCAGCCGCTCGCAGCAGATCGCCGTCGCCGAGAAGATCCTCGACGCCAAGGGCACCGCGGCCTGGCCGAGCTGCGCACCGATCGCCGGGCTCAGCCAGGACGGTGCCGCGGCCGACGTCGACCCGGGCGGCCCCATCGCCCCGACGCCCTCCGACTCGACGGGTCCGGCCGACTCCAAGGGCTCCAAGGGCCCTGAGGGTTCCAAGGACTCCGAGGCCCCTGAGAAGGGGACGGGCAAGCCTTCTGACGAGGCCACGGACTCCGCCGACCCGGAGCGGCCCTCCGGCGACGCGAGCGACACGCCCGCCTCCGGCGACAGTTCGCGAGAGAAGAATCACGAGGAGTCCGGCGAAAAGGACGGCAAGGGCGGTAAGGACGGCAAGGGCGACGCCGAAGGCGCCGAAGGTGCCGAAAACGCCGACGGCAAGGGCGACTCCGGCAAGTCCGGCCAGAAGGACACCACTTCGCCCACGCCCGAGAAGTCGACCGACCCGGCCGACGACGCCACGGACCCCAACGGCTCCTCGTCCGGCCGCCACCGCGGCGACCGCGCCGACGAGAACGACAGCGCCGGCGACCGTCCCGGACGGCACGCCTCGCGCGGCGCCGACCGCTCCGAGAAGCTCGCCGACGGCACGTACACCGTGCGCTCCGGGGACAACCTCTCGGTCATCGCGGACGACTTCGGGGTCGACGGCGGATGGCACGAGCTCTACAGCGAGAACAAGAAGACCGTCGGAGGCGACCCGGACCTCATCCTCCCCGGTCAGAGCCTCGATGTGGGCGAAAAGTAACGGAAATTGACGATGCGTCTGCGGGGGACTTGGCATGTGTTGTCCGGTTTGGCGCGAGTGAGAGATGGGTCTCAGAAGCCCTGATCGTCTTTGAAATTCGGTGGGGAGCGTGTCTACGGTCGTGACCGCTCGCCACTGGTGAGCCCCGCCGGTCGGTACGCCGAATCCTGCCAACGGCCGGACGGGAACAGTCGTCGCTCAAGAGCGCCGTGGGCAGGAGCGGGGGACCCAAGGTAAGTGCCGTGTCATGCGGCTAGGGGTGAAGCCGCACTCGCGAGAGTGCGGCCGGGCAACCACATCGGCCCGAACCCGACAGCTCACCTCGCAGGCGTCGGTGTAGGGGATCAACTCATGCTGCTTTCCGGCAAGGGCAAGCACCGCCGCCCGTCCAAGGCCACTCGTGTCGCCACGCTCGTCGGCGTGACCGGCGCCGCCGTCGCCGCCCCGCTGATGGCGGCCGGCTCGGCCTCCGCCGCCACCGCGTCCGAGTGGGACGCCGTCGCCCAGTGCGAGTCCGGCGGCAACTGGTCCATCAACACCGGCAACGGCTACCAGGGCGGGCTGCAGTTCTCGCCGTCCACCTGGGCCGCGTACGGCGGTACGAAGTACGCGCCGACCGCCGACAAGGCCTCCAAGGCCCAGCAGATCGAGATCGCCGAGAAGGTCCTCGCCGGCCAGGGCAAGGGCGCCTGGCCGAGCTGTGGCGTCGGCCTCTCCGGTGCCTCGTACAACGGCGGCGGCTCGCAGCAGCAGGCCCCGCAGCAGCAGAGCAAGCCGCAGCCGCAGCAGACGCAGCAGCAGGCCGCTCCGCAGCAGCAGGCCGCGCCGAAGCAGGCGGCTCCCAAGCCGCAGCCGACGCCGCAGACCGAGACCAAGAAGACCGTCGAGACCCCGACCGGCAAGAAGGTCGAGAAGGGCGACGGCGAGTACAAGGTCAAGACGGGCGACACCCTGTCCAAGATCGCCCAGGCGCACGACGTCAAGGGCGGCTGGCAGAAGGTCTACAAGCTCAACGGCGACATCATCGACGACGCCGACTTCATCTACCCGGGCCAGCAGCTCCACCTGAGCTGACCCGGCCGGTCACGGCCGTGCCTCGGCGGACGCACGGCCGTACCCCCCGTCCCCACGGGCTCCCCGCCCCGGTGCGCGTATCCCCCGTACGCACCGGGGCGGGGCCATGTCCACACCCCGGTCCGGATCCGCGCCACGCCCCTCTTGTTCGCTACTAGCGAGTAGAGAACATGGTCTTACGCCCTGTTTCCACGCCATATGGGCCTTGTGCCGTCCCAGGGGACGGGCGGTCGGCTGGCTGAAGCCCCGGAGCCGGTTAGGCTCAGGAGACGCAGGGCCGAAGCGGCCCGGCGTAATCGTGTTTACGCGTCACACTCCCAGAAGGAGATGCTCGTGCCGTCCATCGACGTCGTCGTAGCCCGGGAAATCCTGGACTCCCGAGGCAACCCCACGGTCGAGGTCGAGGTCGGCCTCGACGACGGCAGCACCGGTCGTGCCGCCGTTCCGTCCGGTGCCTCCACCGGTGCCTTCGAGGCCATCGAACTCCGTGACGGTGACCCCAACCGTTACCAGGGCAAGGGTGTCGAGAAGGCCGTCCTCGCCGTCATCGAGCAGATCGGCCCGGAGCTCGTCGGTTACGACGCCACCGAGCAGCGCCTGATCGACCAGGCCATGTTCGACCTGGACGCCACCGACAACAAGGGCTCGCTCGGCGCCAACGCCATCCTCGGCGTCTCGCTCGCCGTCGCGCACGCCGCCTCCGAGGCCAGCGACCTGCCGCTGTTCCGCTACCTCGGCGGTCCGAACGCGCACCTGCTGCCCGTCCCGATGATGAACATCCTGAACGGCGGGTCGCACGCCGACTCGAACGTCGACATCCAGGAGTTCATGATCGCCCCGATCGGCGCGGAGTCCTTCTCCGAGGCCCTGCGCTGGGGCACCGAGGTCTACCACACGCTGAAGAAGGTCCTGAAGAGCAAGGGCCTGGCCACCGGCCTCGGCGACGAGGGCGGCTTCGCCCCGAACCTCGACTCCAACCGCGCCGCCCTCGACCTCATCCTCGAGGCCATCAAGGAGGCCGGTTACGTCCCCGGCGAGCAGATCGCGCTCGCCCTCGACGTCGCCGCGTCCGAGTTCTACAAGGACGGCACGTACCAGTTCGAGGGCAAGTCCCGCTCGGCCGCCGAGATGACCGAGTACTACGAGGAGCTCGTCGCCTCGTACCCGCTCGTCTCCATCGAGGACCCGCTGTTCGAGGACGACTGGGCCGGCTGGAACGCCATCACCGAGAAGCTCGGCGACAAGGTGCAGCTGGTCGGCGACGACCTGTTCGTCACCAACCCGGAGCGCCTGGCCCGCGGCATCGAGGAGAACTCGGCCAACGCCCTGCTCGTCAAGGTCAACCAGATCGGTTCGCTGACCGAGACCCTGGACGCCGTCGAGATGGCCCAGCGCAGCGGCTTCAAGTGCATGATGTCCCACCGCTCCGGCGAGACCGAGGACGTCACCATCGCCGACCTCGCCGTCGCCACCAACTGCGGCCAGATCAAGACCGGCGCCCCGGCCCGCTCCGAGCGCGTCGCCAAGTACAACCAGCTCCTGCGCATCGAGGAGATCCTCGACGACGCGGCGGTCTACGCCGGTCGCAGCGCGTTCCCGCGGTTTCGCTCTGCGAACCAGTAGGCACAGCAAGGGCTGATCACCGCGCTTAAGGGCTGATCACGCACGAAGCCCGGCAGTGACGCCGGGTTACCTACGTCCCCGCACCCGGTCCCGTACCGTGTGCGGGGACGTACGTACGTGCAGGCGCTGCGCCGGGGAGGCGGAACCATGGCCAAGGCCGGGACCAAGGACCGGTTCTCCACCGCGACCCGTCTGCGGCTGCTCGGCGAGCAGACCGCGGAGCGCGTCTACCGCTCCCAGACCAAGCGCCAGGCCCGCCGCTCCCGGCTCACCGGCCGCGCCGCGCTCCTCGCGCTCGTCCTCTGCTCCCTCGTCGTCGCGCTCGCGTACCCGATGCGGCAGTACGTCTCGCAGCGCGCCGAGATCGACGACCTGCGCAGACAGCAGGCCGAGCACCGCGCGGACGTCGAGAAGCTGCGCGACGAGAAGGCCCGCTGGCAGGACGACGCGTACGCGGAGCAGCGCATCCGGGACCGCCTGCACTACGTGATGCCGGGCGAGACCGGCTTCACGGTGATCGACCCGGCGGCGGCGCAGAGCCGCCGCACGGACCAGGGGGCGGCCGCGCGCCCCTGGTACTCGAACGTCTGGGACGGCGTCGACAAGGCGGACCGCCCCGACGACTGACTCCCCGATCCGTACCCGACCCGTACCGAAACGAAAGACAGGCATGGAAACGCCCCCGCCGAGCACCCCGCGCACCGAGCCCACCGACGCCGACGTGGCGGCCTTCAAGCAGCAGCTCGGCCGACCGCCGCGCGGCCTGCGGGCCATCGCGCACCGCTGCCCCTGCGGACAGCCGGACGTCGTCGAGACGGCGCCGCGCCTCCCGGACGGGACGCCCTTCCCGACGACGTACTACCTGACGTGTCCGCGGGCCGCCTCCGCGATCGGCACGCTGGAGGCCAACGGCGTCATGAAGGAGATGTCGGAGCGGCTCACGAAGGACGAGGAGCTGGCGAAGCAGTACCGCGCGGCCCACGAGGACTACATCGCGCGCCGTGACGCCATCGAGGTCCTTGAGGGCTTCCCGAGCGCGGGCGGCATGCCGGACCGCGTGAAGTGCCTGCACGTCCTGGTCGGTCACTCCCTGGCCGCGGGCCCCGGCGTGAACCCGCTGGGCGACGAGGCCATCGCGATGCTCCCGGAGTGGTGGGCGAAGGGTCCGTGCGTCACGCCGTGCGGGGACGACGCCGATGCCGCCGCCGAGGGCGCCGAGTGACCCGCGTCGCCGCCATCGACTGCGGCACGAACTCGATCCGCCTCCTGGTGGCGGACGCCGATCCGGCCACGGGTGAACTGGTCGACCTGGACCGGCGGATGACGATCGTCCGGCTCGGCCAGGGCGTCGACAGGACGGGGCGCCTCGCCCCCGAGGCGCTGGAGCGCACCTTCGCGGCCTGCCGCGAGTACGCCGCCGTCATCAAGGAGCACGGCGCCGAGCGCGTCCGCTTCGTCGCCACCTCGGCGTCCCGCGACGCCGAGAACCGCGACGCGTTCGTCCAGGGCGTCCTGGACATCCTGGGCGTCGAGCCGGAGGTCATCTCCGGCGACCAGGAGGCCGAGTTCTCCTTCACCGGCGCCACCAAGGAACTGACGGGCCGTGACGACGTCGCCGCGCCCTACCTGGTGGTGGACATCGGCGGCGGCTCCACGGAGTTCGTGGTCGGCACGGACCACGTGCGGGCGGCCCGCTCCGTCGACGTCGGCTGCGTCCGCATGACCGAGCGTCACCTCGTACGGGACGGGGTCGTCACCGACCCGCCCACGGCCGAGCAGCTCGACGCGGTCCGCGCCGACATCGAGGCCGCCCTGGACCTGGCCGAGCGCACGGTGCCGCTCAAGGAGGCCCGCACGCTGGTCGGCCTCGCGGGCTCGGTGACCACGGTCGCCGCGATCGCGCTCGGCCTCGACACGTACGACTGGCGGGCGATCCACCACGCCCGCATCCCGTACGAGCAGGTGAGCGCCATCGTGGACCGCCTGACGCACGCCACGCACGACGAGCGCGCCGCGATCCCGGTGATGCACCCGGGCCGCGTCGACGTCATCGCGGCGGGCGCCCTCGTCCTGCTCGCGATCATGGACAGGGTGGGCGCGCGCGAGGTCGTGGTGAGCGAGCACGACATCCTCGACGGCATCGGTTGGTCCGTCGCCTGAACTCGCTCGCGAGAAAGTTCGTGAAGTTCTTCACAAGGAAAAAGGCCCTGATGGGCGAGGTTCGTCGGTCTCGGGCCGCCTAAAGGGGGCTTTTCGAAGGGCCGCGCCCGTGCGCGGGATGTTTCGTGCGGGTGACCGGAGTGTCGCGGGGCGCTCCGGTTCGGGCCGGGCGGGGCCTCGGAGTGCAGCTCACAAGGGGTGCACAACGACTCGTGTGGCATCGTGGTTCCCCACCGGCACCATGACCTCGGTCACGTGGGCGGCGAAGTGTAGCAGAGGCCCTTGGCATGCTTGTGAAGGGGCGCACGAGCGACCCCCGCCGGGCGGGTGGATACTCGATGGCATGAGCACCACGGAGCGTCCCAGGATCCTCGTAGTAGGCGGTGGGTACGTAGGCCTGTACGCAGCTCGGCGCATTCTCAAGAAGATGCGCTTCGGAGAGGCGACCGTCACGGTCGTCGACCCCCGGTCGTACATGACCTACCAGCCCTTCCT
The DNA here is from genome assembly GCF_055597165.1 of Streptomyces sp. NPDC039480. Taxonomy (NCBI): domain Bacteria; kingdom Bacillati; phylum Actinomycetota; class Actinomycetes; order Kitasatosporales; family Streptomycetaceae; genus Streptomyces; species Streptomyces sp. NPDC039480. Next base: position 74,335 of record NZ_JBVITX010000016.1, read on the forward strand.
CCCCGAAGCCGCCGCCGGCAGCATCTCGCCGCGGCACGTCGTCGTACCGCTGCGACGCGTACTGCCGAGGGCGGAAGTCCTCACCGGTCGGGTCACCACCATCGACCAGGACCGCAAGGTCGCCACGATCGCGCCGCTCGTCGGCGAGGCCTACGAGCTGCCTTTCGACTACCTCGTCATCGCGATGGGCGCGGTCTCCCGCACCTTCCCGATCCCCGGCCTCGCCGAGCAGGGCATCGGCATGAAGGGCATCGAGGAGGCCATCGGCCTGCGCAACCACGTCCTGGAGCAGCTGGACAAGGCTGACTCCACGACCGACGAGGAGGTCCGCCGCAAGGCGCTGACCTTCGTCTTCGTCGGCGGTGGCTTCGCGGGCGCGGAGACCATCGGCGAGGTCGAGGACATGGCCCGCGACGCGGCCAAGTACTACAAGAACGTGAAGCGCGAGGACATGCGCTTCGTGCTCGTCGACGTCGCGGACAAGATCCTCCCCGAGGTCGGCCCGAAGCTCGGCCAGTACGGCAAGGAGCACCTCGAGGGCCGCGGTGTCGAGGTCTACCTGAAGACCGGCATGGACTCCTGCGTGGACGGCCACGTCGTCCTGAACAACGGCCTCGAGGTCGACTCGAACACGATCGTGTGGACCGCGGGCGTCAAGCCGAACCCGGCGCTGTCCCGCTTCGGTCTGCCGCTCGGCCCGCGCGGCCACGTGGACACCCAGACGACGCTCCAGGTGCAGGGCACGGACTACATCTGGGCCGCGGGCGACAACGCCCAGGTGCCGGACGTCGTCGGCCGCAAGGCCGGCAACGAGAACGCCTGGTGCCCGCCGAACGCCCAGCATGCGCTGCGCCAGGCGAAGGTCCTCGGCGACAACGTGATCTCCGGCATGCGGGGCTTCCCGCAGAAGGAGTACAGCCACGCCAACAAGGGTGCGGTCGCCGGTCTCGGCCTGCACAAGGGCGTCGCGATGATCGTCATGGGCAAGATGAAGATCAAGCTCAAGGGCCGTCTCGCCTGGTACATGCACCGCGCGTACCACGGCATGGCGATGCCGACGTTCAACCGCAAGATCCGCGTCTTCGCGGACTGGACGCTGGGCATGTTCCTCAAGCGCGAGGTCGTCTCCCTGGGTGCTCTGGAGGCTCCGCGCGAGGAGTTCTACGAGGCGGCCAAGCCCGCCCCGAAGCCCGCGGTGGCGGCCGAGCCGGCCCCCGCGGTGAAGACCGAGGAGCGGGCGAAGGCCTCCTGACCTCGCGTCACCGATCCACCCCGAAGGGGCCGCCTGCCATCCGTGGTGCGGGCGGCCCCTTCGGCATGTCGGGATGCCGGCTCGGCATGTCGGCGAAAAGTAGATGCCGGGGGCATCTATTTTGCCGTACCGTGACGCGGCAACGGGACTGCGTCCGGGCCCTTCCGGTGTTGCCGTGGTGTTGGACCGTTCCGGGATTTTCCCTCATTGTCACAACAAAGGGATGCCCCCATCCACGGAGGTGTGCGCCATGCAGGACGCCGCACAGCGGCTGAAGACCCTCGCCGAGCAGCTCACGGGAGCCCCGCTGCCGGTACGTATCCGCGCCTGGGACGGCTCGGAGGCGGGACCGCCGAACGCCCCCGCCCTCGTCGTACGCAACCGCCGCGCCCTGCGCCACCTCCTGTGGAAGCCGGGGGAGCTGGGCCTCGCCCGTGCCTGGGTGGCCGGTGATCTCGACGTCGACGGCGACCTCTACCAGGCCCTGGACGCGATGGCGGAGTTCATCTGGGAGCGCGACGACAACCCCAGGAGCCTGCGGCAGTCCCTGCGCGACCCGGAGTTCCGCGCCGCGGCCCGCTCCCTGCTCGCCCTCTCCGCCCCCTTCCTGCCGCCCGCCCCGCCGCCCGAGGAGATGCGCAGACACGGCCGCCTCCACCTGCACACCAAGGGCAGCGACCGCCGCGCCATCAGCCACCACTACGACGTCGGCAACGACTTCTACGAACTGGTCCTCGGCCCGTCGATGGTCTACTCGTGCGCCTACTGGGAGTCGCCCGACGGCACCCTGGAGGACGCCCAGCGCGACAAGCTCGAACTCGTCTCCCGCAAGCTCGGCCTGCAGCCCGGCATGCGGCTGCTCGACGTGGGGTGCGGCTGGGGCTCCATGGCGATCCACGCGGCGCGCGAGCACGGCGTCAGCGTCGTGGGCGTCACCCTCTCCCAGGAGCAGGCCGCCTACGCCAGGAAGCGGGTGGCCGAGGAGGGGCTGACGGACCGGATCGAGATCCGCGTCCAGGACTACCGCGACGTGCGCGACGGGCCGTACGACGCCATCAGCTCCATCGGCATGGCGGAACACGTCGGCAGCGAACGCTACTTGGAGTACGCCCGCGACCTGTACGCCCTCCTCGGGCCCGGCGGGCGGCTGCTCAACCACCAGATCGCGCGCCGCCCGCAGGCCGACGAATCGGCGTACTCCGTGGACGAGTTCATCGACGCGTACGTCTTCCCCGACGGCGAGCTGGCGCCCGTGGGCACCACGGTGGCGCTCCTGGAGCGGGCCGGCTTCGAGGTCCGCGACCTGGAGTCCATCCGCGAGCACTACGCCCTCACCCTGCGCCGCTGGGTCGCGAACCTGGAGGCGCGCTGGGCCGAGGGGCAGCGCCTCACCTCACCGGGCCGCGCCCGCATCTGGCGCCTCTACATGGCCGCCTCCGCGCTGGCCTTCGAACACAACCGCATCGGCGTCAACCAGGTCCTCGCGGTGAGGACCCCGGACAGCGGCGCCTCGGGGCTGCCGCTGAGGGCCAGGGACTGGCGGTGAAATCCAGCCCGTCCGGCGTTTGAGGACGAGCCGCGCAGCGGCGACACGGGGCAAGCCGAAGGGCCCCGGACGAGGTTCGTCGTCCGGGGCCCTTTTTCCGTACTGCCGAGCGGAGCGCTACTCGCTCTTGATGGCCATCAGCGGGTTCAGCTTCGCCGCGCTGCGGGCCGGCCACATCGCCGCGAGGACACCGACCAGGGCCGCGATCCCGAGGAAGATCACGATCCGGCCGAGCGGGATCTCCATCGAGTACGTGGAGACGCTGTTCGAGATGGTGCCGCCCGCGACCCAGCCTATGAACAGGCCGAGTCCGATGCCGAGCACCGCGCCGAACAGGGAGATGATGACCGCCTCCAGGCGCACCATCTGCTTGACCTTCGCACGGTCCAGGCCGATGGCCCGCAGCATGCCGATCTCGTGCTTCCGCTCGAAGACCGACATCGCGAGGGTGTTGATGACGCCGAGCACCGCGATGAGGACGGCCATGGCGAGCAGGCCGTAGAGCATGTTCAGCATCATGTTGATGGCGCCGGCCACCTGGTTGCTGATCGCGTCCTTGTCCTGGACGGTGATGGCGGGGTTCTCGCCGAGGGCCTTGACGATGGCGTCCTCGGCCTTGTCGGAGGTGCCGCCCTTCATCTTCACGAGGACCTGCTTGTCGACGACCTTGGTCAGGTGCGGGTCGACGACGGAGGTCGGCGCGAAGAGGCCGTTGAGCATCTCGTTGCCCTCGTAGACACCGGCGACCTTCAGCTCGACCTTCTTGCCGTCGTCGTCGAACTTCAGCGGGAGGGTGTCGCCCGCCTTGAGGCCCTTGTCCTTGGCGGTGTCCGTGTCGACGAGCACGCCGCCGGACTTCAGGCCGTCCACCGAGCCGCCGGTGAAGTCCAGGCCGACCAGCTTGCCGAAGGTCTTCGGGTCGACGCCGGAGATGGAGACGAAGCCGCCGTCGGCCTCGCCGTAGGTGCTGCGCAGCGGGGTGGTCGCCGCGACGTCCGGGATCTTGTCCAGCTTCTCGCGGACCTCGGGGGTCAGCGGCTGGAAGTTCGCCATGGAGACGCTGTAGTCGGCCTTCATGGCGCCGGCGGCCATCTTGTTGATGGCGGTGCTCATCGAGGTGGCGACCACGGTCATCGCCGTGATGAGGGTGAGACCGATCATCAGGGCCGCGGCCGTGGAGGCCGTGCGGCGCGGGTTGCGCACCGAGTTGAGGCGCGACAGCTTGCCGGTGACGCCGAACGGCTTCAGGAGCGGCGCAGAGGCGGCGATGAACGGGCGGGACAGCAGCGGCGTGAGGACGATGACGCCGACGAGCATGACGCCCGCGCCGCCCGACTTCACGTAGTTGTCCTTCATGAAGAGCATCACCGCGCCGAGCGCGACGATGACCGAACCGATGGTGTTGCGGACCACCAGGCCCCGCACGGTCGGCGTCGCGTGGACGCTGTTCATCGCGGCGACCGGCGGGATGCGCGCGGCGCGGCGGCCCGGCAGCCAGGCGGCCAGCATGGTCACGACCACACCGATGAGCAGCGCCACGAGGATCGTGGTCGGGGCGATGACGAGGGGTCCGTCGGGCAGCGAGGCGCCGGCGGAGTTCATCAGGGACTCCAGGCCCACGGCCACGCCGATGCCGAGCGCGAAACCGCTCACGGCGGCGATCATGCCGACGAGGAAGGCCTCGATCAGCACGGAGCGCGTCACCTGGCGGCGCGAGGCGCCGACGGCCCGCATCAGCGCGAGTTCCTTGGTGCGCTGGGCGACCAGCATGGTGAAGGTGTTGGCGATGATGAAGATGCCGACGAAGAGCGCGATGCCGGCGAAGATCAGCAGGACCTGGCTCATGGAGCTGGTCTGCTCCTCGATCATCCGGTCCTGCTGGGCCTTGAGCTCGCCGCCCGTCATCGTCGAGGAATCCTTGGGCAGGATCTTCTCGACCGACTTCTCCAGGGCCGCCTCGGAGGTGCCCGCGGCCGCCTTCACGTCGATCTCGTCGTACTGGTTCTTGTTGAGCTCCTTGAGCGCGGTCTTGTTGTCGAAGACGACCAGGCTGCCGCCCGCGACGACGCTGCCCTCGTCGGTGTCGAAGACGCCGCTGACCTTCGCGGTGCGCACCGGGCCGTCGGTGGAGTAGCGGACGGTGTCGCCCACCCGGTAGCCGGTGCGGCCGGCGGTGCGGGAGTCGAGGGCGATGTCACCGGCGGACTTCGGGGCGGCGCCCTCGGTGAAGTCGTAGCGCGGGTCCTTGCCGTCCTTGCCCGGGAAGTAGTTGGCGCCGGTGGTGCCCCACTCGCCGCCCACCAGCTTGCCGTCCTTGTCGGCGAGCGCGGTGAAGCCCGAGACGGAGCCGAGCACGGAACCGGCGCCGGGCAGCCCGTCGGCCTTCTTCAGGAGGGAGTCGGTGAGCTCGGGCTTCTGCTTGGGGCCACGGCCGCTGTCGTCGCCGGAGGAGTCACTGGCGGACGTGATGGCGACGGAGACGTGGTCGAAGCTCTTCGCCGACTTGTTCTTGTAGGCGTTGCCGAAGGTGTCGGTGAAGACCAGGGTGCCGGAGACGAAGGCGACGCCGAGCATGACGGCGAGCACGGTCATCAACAGCCTGGCTTTGTGCGTGAGCACGTTGCGCAGGGCGGTACGGAACATGGGTGTGAGTCCAGGGTGGAGTGAGGGGGGAGCGCCCCGCAGGGGCCTCCCAGGGGCGCGGGACTGTGACATATGCGGCTCCGCCGCGTGGGCGCGACAAGCCACAAGCGGCCCGCAGTCCCGACGAATTCCGGACCTCGACGGCGGTAGGGGGGACCGCCCGAGGCCGAGCGGCCACTAGCTGGTGCGGCCCTTCGCGTCGAAGTGCTTCATGCGGTCGAGCACGCCGTCCGCGGTCGGCCGGTGCATCTCGTCGACGACGCGCCCGTCCGCGAGGAAGATCACGCGGTCCGCGTACGAGGCGGCGACCGGGTCGTGGGTGACCATCACGACGGTCTGCCCGAGGTCGCGCACGGAGTTGCGGAGGAAGCCGAGGACCTCCGCGCCGGAGCGCGAGTCGAGGTTTCCGGTCGGCTCGTCACCGAAGATGATCTCCGGCTGGGAGGCGAGGGCGCGGGCCACGGCGACGCGCTGCTGCTGGCCGCCGGAGAGCTCGGTGGGCCGGTGCTTGAGGCGCCCGGAGAGGCCGACCATCTCGATGACCTGCTCGACCCACTCGCGGTTCGGCTTGCGGCCCGCGATGTCCATCGGCAGCGTGATGTTCTCCAGGGCCGTCAGGGTCGGCAGCAGGTTGAACGCCTGGAAGATGAAGCCGATCTTGTCCCGGCGGAGCTTCGTGAGCTGCTTGTCCTTGAGCGTGGACAGCTCGGTGTCGCCGATGCGCACGGAGCCGGAGCTGAAGCTGTCCAGACCGGCGACGCAGTGCATCAGGGTCGACTTGCCGGAGCCCGAGGGGCCCATGATCGCGGTGAACTCGCCCTGCCCGAAGTCGACGGAGACCCGGTCCAGGGCGACCACCTGGGTCTCACCCTGTCCGTACACCTTGGAGAGTTCCGTGGCGCGCGCCGCCACGGCGGTGGCACGAGTGGCGAAAGGGGTGGTGGTCACGGGGTGGTGCTCCTGTCGGGACGACGAGTGGGGACGTACTCCATCGTCCTGGCCGATCAGCGCCATGTAGTCAGCCGCTGTTCCGGTTCCTGGGGCCCTCTCGAGTCGGACTTGAGGGCGTCCTGTCATACCTGGGGATGACGTGCGTCCCTGATGCGGAAAGGAGGAGAAAGCGGGACCGGGAACGTCGGGAGGGCTAAATTCCGTCATTCCGTGCAGAGGCCCACGAGACCGGCCGGGCCCGGGGAAGGGCCTCCGGCATGTACCAACGGACCGTGACAACGGCTGATGCACCCTCAGACGTCAATAAAATAAGACAACATCGGGCTGCCCTTCCGCTGTTCGGGGGATGCCTCCCGATAGGGTCGAAGCCTCGACGCGGAGCCCATGGCCTGCCCGGATGGTGGAATGCAGACACGGCGAGCTTAAACCTCGCTGCCCCTCGGGGGCGTGCCGGTTCGAGTCCGGCTCCGGGCACATCCGCTGATTGGTGAAGGTGCCGGTGGCACGGCCCCCTGGCACCGCATCCCCGGCACCGCTCCCTCCGGGCCTCCGGGCCCTCGCGGGGTCACCCGAGCGGCGGAACGGTACCGATCCGGGAACAGTACGTCCCCGGTCGAGCGTTCTCCCTCACAGAGAGGGAAAGATCCTCCCCAAGCACTAGGCCCATCCCTTTGCCTACGCATTACTCTTGAGGCAAAGCCACACACGGTGGCCATGGAGGAGTGAAATGAGGAGCAGTAACCCGGTCTTCTCGCGACGGGGGTTCAGCCGCGACAACGGCTTCGCCGGCTTCGGCGCGCAGCCGCAGGCCGGGGGACCCGCAGCCGCGACCCAGACCCAGCAGGGCAACCCGTACGCGCAGGGCAATCCGTACGCAGGCGGCCAGCAGGCCCCGGCAGGCAATCCCTACGCCACCAATCCGTACGCCCAGCAGGACCTGCAGCACGGCGCGCCCCAGGCGCCCGTGACCACCCGTATGACGATGGACGACGTCGTCATGCGCACCGCGACCACGCTCGGCACGCTCGTGGTCACGGCCGCGCTCGCCTGGGCGCTGCTGCCGGTGGACGACGCGAACATCAGCAAGTCGTACGGCATCGCGATCGGCGCCGGCCTCATCGCGATGGTGCTCGGCCTCGTCCAGGCCTTCAAGCGCAAGGCCTCGCCCGCGCTGATCCTGACGTACGCCGCGCTGGAAGGCGTCTTCCTCGGCGTCATCTCCAGCGTCGTCGACAACCGCATCGCGAGCGGCGCGGCCATGCAGGCCGTGCTCGGCACGATGGCCGTCTTCATCGGCGTCCTCGTGGCCTACAAGGCGGGCTGGATCCGCGTCAACCGCCGTTTCTACGGCTTCGTGATGGCCGCGGCCCTCGGCTTCCTGCTGCTGACCGCGGTGAACCTGCTGTTCATGGTCTTCGGCGGCGGTGACGGCCTCGGCTTCCGCAGCGGTGGCCTCGGCATCGCGTTCGGCATCGTCGGCATCCTGCTCGGCGCCTGCTTCCTGGCCCTCGACTTCAAGCAGGTCGAGGACGGCATCGCGTACGGCGCCCCCAAGGAAGAGGCCTGGCTCGCCGCGTTCGGTCTGACGATGACGCTCGTCTGGATCTACATGGAGTTCCTGCGCCTGATCGCCATCTTCTCGGGCAACGACTGAGACGGCTGACAGCGCCTGACGGCTGAACCGAAGGGCCCGCGGACCGGAGACGGTCCGCGGGCCCTTCGCCGTGTGTGGGTGGGGGGTCAGAGGAATTTTCGGGCGGCCCGCCTGAGGTCGTACTCGTGGATGATCGCCTTCGCGTGGCCGTACGCGAGATTGTGTTCGGCGCGGAGCCAGCTGACCTTCTCCTCGAAGCGGAAGAGAGAGGGTCCTTCGTCCACGGCGCGGAGCCAGTCGGAGACTTCACGACCGGTGCATTGGGGGATTCGGGCGAGCAGGTTGCGGTGGGTCTCCTCGGAGAAGACTTGTGACATCGGCGCCTCCGGACGCGTCGCGATGTGTTCCGTCCTTCCCGACACCGTGCCTGAGCGCCGGGGCGTTGGCAACAGTCCCGTAAAGCCACATAGGGTCGCGGGGTGCTCGATACGACGCCTTTGACGGCCGCAGTGGACCATTTCGCCGACCGCCTGCGGGCCGCGCCACAGAGCCGGCTGCAGCGCGGAGCGGCGACCGAAGCGCTTGCCCTGGCCAGGGAGTTGGCGGTGCTCGCGCAGCGCATCGAGGAGCCGGGGACCCCACCGCGGGAGATGCCGGACGCCGGGATGTTCGCCGCCGCCGACCAGATCACCGTCGCGGGCCGGGACCTGGCCCTCGTCCTGACGGACGCCGAGGAGCTGGAGCGGGTGCTGCGCCTCGTGGAGGAGGCGCAGAAACGGGCCGGGGTCTAGGAGAGCCCGTCGGCGGGCCCTGGGCCCGCCCGCTCAGACGGACGCGATGACGCGGTCGGCCAGGATGTAGACGTTCTCGGTGCCGCACTCGAAGGTCAGGGCGTACGCGCCCGAGATGCCGGAGCCGCCCAGCAGGAACGGGGTCCGGCCCTCGCGCAGGGCCGCGGCGAGGAGCTCCGCCGTCTCGCGGTGGCCGGGCGTCATGCACAGCGTCGTACCGTCCGCGAAGACGTACACGTCCAGAGTGCCCAGCGGGCCGGGGCGGACGTCGGCGAGGGCGGTGCGGGCGGCGGCGAGCTCCTCGAGGCACTCGACCGTGCGCTCGTGGTCGCCGATGGCGTCGGGGGCCGGGGTCTGCACCGGCACGAAGTCCGGGTGCGAGGGGTGGCGGCGGCGGGCGGCGGCCAGCTCCGGGGAGTCTCCGCCGTGGATTCCGTCCAGGGAGGTGCCGCCGGCGAACTCGTCGCTGCCCGCGGGGTCGGCGAAGGGCTCGATCACCGGCTCCAGGCTGTCGGCCTCCAGGCCCGCGAAGTCGGCCTGGCGCGGCAGGAACAGCTCGTCGGCGATGCTGTCCGGGATGCCGGGCAGCCCGCTGAGCAGAGAGGGCCCCTCGGAGCCGTCACGGGCCTCCTGGGCCGCCCAGAAGGCCCGGGCCTCGGCGAGCTCGCGCTCCCGCTCCTCGGCGAGCGCCTCGGTCACCGCCGCGCGTATCTCGTCGGTGTCCACCGTGGTGCGGGCGGCCGGCACCGTCGGGTGCGGGCCGCTCGCGGCACGGCTGTCGGCCGCCTCGGCGTGCAGGGCGGTGATCTCGGCTATCTGCTTGCGCAGGCCGTGCACGGCGTGCAGGGCGGCGACGCCCACGGCCGTGGCAGCGGCCGTGGAGAGCAGCAGGGCAAGAGGCAAGGCGCTCACTGACGTACTCCCGGTTTCAAGTCGACCCCCGACTTCCTACATCAGCTTGAAGCCTGCACGATCCACCTGTCAGTGCATTACGTCACGAAATGGACAGGTCTTTTGGCCCGGTGTGCCTTACCGGATGTGCTCTGAGCTGGGCATATGTATCTCCCCCAGGAGATAGGTCACATCCTGGGGGAGATTGGGTCACGAAGTGATCCAGGGGGCCTGGCCGGACCTAGCTGAGGCGCTCGATGACCATCGCCATGCCCTGGCCGCCGCCGACGCACATCGTCTCCAGGCCGAACTGCTTGTCGTGGAACTGGAGGGAGTTGATGAGCGTGCCGGTGATGCGGGCGCCCGTCATGCCGAAGGGGTGGCCGACCGCGATGGCGCCGCCGTTGACGTTGAGCTTGTCGATGTCGATGCCCAGGTCGCGGTAGCTCGGGATCACCTGCGCGGCGAAGGCCTCGTTGATCTCGACGAGGTCGATGTCGTCGATGGTGAGCCCGGCGCGCCGCAGGGCCTGCTTGGACGCCTCGACCGGGCCGAGGCCCATGATCTCGGGGGAGAGGCCGGTGACGCCGGTGGAGACGATGCGGGCGAGCGGGGTCAGGCCGAGGTCGCGGGCCTTGGTGTCGCTCATGATCACGAGGGCGGCGGCGCCGTCGTTCAGGGGGCAGCAGTTGCCGGCGGTGACCATGCCGTCGGGGCGGAAGACGGGCTTGAGGCCCCCGACGCCTTCGAGGGTGACGCCGGCGCGGGGCCCGTCGTCCTTGCTGACGACGGTGCCGTCGGGGGTCGTCACGGGGGTGATCTCGCGCTCCCAGAAGCCGTTCTTGATGGCTTCCTCGGCGAGGTTCTGCGAGCGGACGCCGAACTCGTCCATGTCCTGGCGGGTGACGCCCTTGGCGCGGGCCAGGTTCTCGGCGGTCTGGCCCATCGCGATGTACGCGTCCGGGAGCAGGCCGTCCTCACGCGGGTCGTGCCAGGTGGAGCCCTCGGTCTTGGACACGGCCTCGGTGCGGGCCTCGGCGTCGGCGAAGAGGGGGTTGTGGGTGTCGGGGAGGCCGTCGGAGGTGCCCTTCACGCTCCGGGACACCATCTCCACGCCCGCGGAGATGAAGACGTCGCCCTCGCCCGCCTTGATGGCGTGCAGGGCCATGCGGGAGGTCTGGAGGGACGAGGAGCAGTACCGGGTGATGGTGCAGCCCGGGAGGTGGTCCATGCCCAGCTGCACGGCCACGATGCGGCCGAGGTTGTGGCCCTGCTCGCCGCCGGGCAGGCCGCAGCCGAGCATCAGGTCGTCGATGTCCTTGGGGTCGAGCCCCGGGACCTTGGCGAGGGCGGCCTCGATGATGGTGGCGGTCAGGTCGTCCGGACGCAGATCCTTCAGCGAGCCCTTGAAGGCGCGGCCGATCGGGGTGCGGGCGGCAGAGACGATCACGGCTTCGGGCATCAGGACGCTCCAGTGACGAGGCGAAGGGTGGGGCAGGGCTCAGGTCTCTTTGAGGACTCTCTGGGAAGTTACCTGTACGTAATGGGGTGGGTCATCGGGTCGGGGGTGTGACGCGGACCGCATTTCTAAGCGGGCGCTCAGGCCGCGGGGCCGGGGCGGGTGGGGTGGGTTTCTCCCTGCGGGCCGGTGGGGGCTGGTCGCGCAGTTCCCCGCGCCCCTGAACTACTTGCCCGGCGCCGTTCCGTTGCGGCGCAGGGCGAGGTGGACCACCTAGGGGCGCGGGGAACTGCGCGGCTCGCCCCCACCGGGCCGCAGGTGAAGGTGGAGGTCAGTGGGGGAGCGGGGAGGGTTCTGGGGTGTGGATGCGGCGGCGGCGTCGGCGTTTGAGGAGGGCCCACGGACCCCGGGGGCCAGTGGGCATTGCCGCCGTGACCTCCGTACCGCCCTCCGAAGCCGCCTGCGCCGCCGCCCTGGCCACCGGCAGGAACCCTTCGTGCCGCGAGACGTCCGGCCGCTCCTCCTCCGGCCACAGGCCCAGCGCCGCGCACAGCGTGGGAAGGACCGCCATCGCCGCCGTCGCGTACCCCTCCGCGGAGGGGTGGTAGCGGTCGGGGCCGAACAGTTCCCGCGGGTGCGCCGCGAACTCGGGGCCCAGCAGGTCGCCCAGCGACACCGTCCGCCCGCCCTGCTCCACCACACCGATCGTCTGCGCCGCGGCCAGCTGCCGCGAGACGTGCCGGGCCAGCCACCGCAGGGGCTGGTAGACGTTCTCGACCGTGCCCAGGTCGGGGCAGGTGCCGACCACGACCTCCGCACCGGCCGTACGGAGCCTGCGCACCGCGGCGGAGAGATGGCGCACCGACCGCGTCGGCGGCATCCGGTGCGTCACGTCGTTCGCGCCGATCATGACGACGCAGACGTCCGGCACCCACGTCGGGTCCGACAGGATCAGCGTCACCTGCCGGTCCAGGTCGTCCGACTGGGCGCCGGGCAGCGCCACGTTCCGGAGATCGACGGGCCGCTCGGCGACCGCCGCGAGCCCGGAGGCGAGCAGCGCCGCCGGGGTCTGCCTGGCCCGGTGCACGCCCTGCCCCGCCGCCGTGGAGTCCCCGAGCATGGCGAACCGCACCGGTTCGGGGGAGTCGGCGCGGGCAGGACGGGCGAACGCCCCGCCGTACCGGCCGTCCGCCCGCGGTGGATCCGCGTGCCCGCCATTGCCCACGTTCCGCTTCGCCAGCTGTACCTCGGCCAGCACCACGCCCACCGTGGCGGCCCCGAGCAGCCCGATGCCTCCGCCGCCGTACGCCGCGCCCGCGGCGATCCGTCGTGCCACCCTCGCCCTCGACATGCCCTGCAGCCACCTCCTCGTGCCGTACCGGTTCGTACGGCCGTACATCCACTCATTGCCCCGTAAGCACGGTCGGCCAATCGCGAGCGGAGGTGAACGGATGAGGTGGACCCTTAGGCTGACCGCACCAATTCGTCGCACTACATCGCAGCCCGGAGACAACGGTGCAATTCCACGACTCGATGATCAGCCTCGTCGGCAACACCCCGCTCGTGAGGCTCAACAACGTGACCGCGGGCATCCAGGCGACCGTCCTGGCCAAGGTCGAGTACTTCAATCCCGGCGGTTCCGTGAAGGACCGCATCGCGCTGCGCATGATCGAGGCGGCCGAGCAGAGCGGGGAGCTGAAGCCCGGCGGGACGATCGTCGAGCCGACGTCCGGCAACACGGGCGTCGGCCTTGCCATCGTGGCCCAGCAGAAGGGCTACAAGTGCATCTTCGTCTGCCCGGACAAGGTGTCCCTCGACAAGATCAACGTGCTGCGCGCGTACGGCGCCGATGTGGTGGTCTGCCCGACCGCCGTCGACCCCGAGCACCCGGATTCGTACTACAACGTCTCCGACCGGCTCGTACGCGAGACGCCCGGCGCCTGGAAGCCCGACCAGTACAGCAACCCGAACAACCCGCTCTCCCACTACCACTCCACGGGCCCCGAGCTGTGGGAGCAGACGGAGGGGAAGATCACCCACTTCGTGACGGGCATCGGGACCGGCGGCACGATCTCCGGCACGGGCAACTATCTCAAGGAGATCTCCAAGGGCTCCGTCACCGTCGTGGGCGCCGACCCCGAGGGGTCCGTGTACTCCGGTGGGTCCGGGCGGCCCTATCTAGTCGAGGGCGTCGGTGAGGACTTCTGGCCGACGGCGTACGACCGCAATGTCACCGACGAGATCATCGCCGTGTCCGACAAGGACTCCTTCCAGATGACCCGGCGGCTCGCCAAGGAGGAGGGGCTGCTCGTCGGCGGTTCGTGCGGCATGGCGGTCGTGGCGGCGCTGCGGGTCGCCGAGCGGCTCGGCCCCGACGACGTGGTGGTCGTCCTGCTCCCCGACTCGGGTCGTGGCTACATGAGCAAGATCTTCAGCGACGAGTGGATGAACGACTACGGCTTCCTGGAGGAGGCCGGCGACCAGCCGCGCGTCGGCGACGTGCTGAGCCGCAAGGAGGGCGGGGAGCTGCCCTCGCTGGTCCACATGCACCCCGAGGAGACGGTCGGCGAGGCGATCGAGGTCCTGCGTGAGTACGGCGTCTCGCAGATGCCGATCGTCAAGCCGGGCGCGGGGCACCCCGATGTGATGGCCGCGGAGGTCATCGGTTCCGTGGTGGAGCGGGAGCTGCTCGACGCGCTCTTCACGCAGCGCGCCTCGCTCTCCGACCCGCTGGAGAAGCACATGTCGGACCCGCTGCCGCAGGTCGGCTCCGGGGAGCCGGTGGCGGACCTCATGTCGGTGCTCGGTGGCGCCGACGCGGCGATCGTGCTGGTCGAGGGGAAGCCGACCGGGGTCGTGAGCCGGCAGGACCTGCTCGCGTTCCTCGCGGGGCAGCAGTCCCAGTAGGGGAGTTCCGTAGGGGGCTTCTTCGCCGAAGCGGTACGAGCACGTCATGTGCGTGCAGTACGCGCTTAACACGGCTGGGGCACATTGGTCGTTGTCGGCGTCAGGACCTCCGGAGCGGCTCCCGGATCCGCGGACGCCCGGACGTGGACCGGCTCTGACCCGGCCCACGTCCCGCGCGGGGACCGCCGTCGTCCCGCCCCCTGGGTGACCCCGGGGGTGCGGCGGTCCCTGCGCTGACGCGCTGCCGGGTTGGCGATTATCTGCGGCCGAGCGGGGGCTGGCCGCGCAGTTCCCCGCGCCCCTGAGCAGCCCACCGCGCCGCCCCACAGAAGGCACCGCTACACCGCACCGCGCCCTTTGGGCAGCGCGTTTCACGCGACGGTGAGGCGGACCACCCAGGGGCGCGGGGAACTGCGCGAGCAACCCCCACCGGCCCGCAGGCGCCCAAATACGCCGCCCCCGCGCCCTTTGGGCGGCGCGTTTCACGGGACGGTGAGGCGGACCACCCAGGGGCGCGGGGAACTGCGCGGCCCGCCCCCACCGGCCCGCAGGGGAGGCACAAACCGGGGCTACGTCGCCGCCCAACTGCCCAGGAGGGAGAGCCGCTCCGCGCTCTCGCTTCCCGGCTCCGGGGTGTAGACGACCAGAAGCTGCTCGGGATCACCGGGCAGGGACAGCGTCTCGTAAGGGAGGACCAATTCACCCACCACAGGGTGCTTCATCCGCTTCACGCCGTGGGTCTTCTCCTTGACCTGATGGTCCGCCCACAGCCGACGGAAGTCCTCGCTCTTGACGGACAACTCGCCCACCAGGGAGCAGAGTTCCGTGTCGGACGGGCAGCGCGCGGCGTCCAGACGGAGATACGCCACCGTCTCCGCCGCCACCGCCTCCCACTCCGGATAACAGTCCCGCCGGGGCCCTTCGAGGAACACCTGCCGGGGAATGTTGCGCTCGGCGGGGGTCAGGAGGGAGAAGCCGTTGAGCGCGTCGGCGAGGTCATTCCACGCGAGGACGTCCATGCGGCGCCCGAAGACGAACGCAGGGGCCCGGTCGATGGAGTCGAGCAGACGCCGCAGCCCGGGCCGGACCTGCCGCCCCGCGGCACCGGCCCGGCGGGGGCGCGGCGGCCGGGGCCGGGCCACGGTGCGCAGATAGGCGTGCTCGGTCTCGTCCAGGCGCAGCACGCGGGCGATCGCGTCGAGGACGGAGTCGGACACGGAGGGACCGCGGCCCTGTTCGAGACGGATGTAGTAGTCCACGCTCACGCCCGCCAGCTGCGCGACCTCCTCGCGGCGCAGCCCCGGCACGCGGCGCCTGCCGTACGAGGTGAGGCCCACGTCAGCGGGTTGTATGCGGGCCCGCCGTGAGCGCAGGAAGTCTCCGAGGTCGCCGTCCATGCGGTCGATCCTAGGCGGCGGGGCCCGTTCGAACCTGGTACTGGCAGACCCAGGAAAGGCTCAGCCCTGGGTAGCGGTCAGCGGCCTGCGCAGAGTGGTCACCGACGCCGCCGAGGGAACCGACCCGGCGGCCGGAACCAGGGAGAACCCCCATGACGTACACGGCACTTGAGAACCGCACCGCCCTCGTCACCGGCGCCGCGAGCGGCATCGGCGAGGCCACGGCCAGGCTGCTCGCCGCGCGGGGCGCGAGGGTCGTCCTGCTCGCCCGGCGGACGGAGCGGCTCGGCGAGCTGGCCGCCAAGATCGAGGCGGACGGCGGCCGGGCGCTCGCCGTCACCGCCGACGTCACCGACCAGGCGTCCGTGGACGCCGCCGCGGAGCGGGTCCGGGCGGCCTACGGGCGGGTGGACCTGGTGGTGAACTCGGCGGGCGTCATGTTCCCGAACCCGGTCACCGAGGGCCGCACCGACGAGTGGCAGCGCATGCTGGACACGAACGTGGCGGGCGCGCTGCGGATCATCCGGGCCTTCACGCCGGACCTGATCGCGGCCGCCGACGAGGGCGGCACGGCAGATCTGGTCAACATCTCGTCGATCGGCGCGCACATCCCGTTCACCAATTACGCGGTGTACGGGGCGACGAAGGCCGCGCTGACGTACCTGTCGGAGTCCCTGCGCACCGAGTTCGGCCCGCTGGACGTGCGCGTCACCAACATCGAGCCGGGCCTCACGGAGACCGAACTGCGCGGCCACATCGACAACGCGGAGCTGAGCGGCCAGCTCGAGGGCATGTTCGGCGCGGTCGGCTCACTGGCCTCGGAGGACGTCGCGGACCTGATCGCCTACGCGGCGAGCCGTCCGCGCCACGTCAACCTGCGCCAGCTGATCGTGCTGCCCACGCGGCAGGCGTGAGCCGCCGAAGGGCGTCGCAGGGCAGGCTCAGTCGTCCCACTCCGACGCGCGCTCGCCGCGCCGCCGGACGAAGGTCGTGCCGCGCAGTCCGTGCACCGCGTTCACGCCCAGGATGCCGGCCCAGGAGATGAAGAGGCCGGTCAGGCCGGCGTTGACCGCGGCGATCGCGGAGAGCGGGATCGCGAGGACCAGCGAGATGACGCCGAAGCCGAAGCGCTCGCTCCAGGAGTCGACGGGGCTGCCGGGGGAGCGGGCGCCCCGTGCGACGACCATCTGCTGCTCGGCCAGGTGGCGGCGCAGACGGCGGTCGATCGTGCCGTCCAGGCGCTGCTCGACCTTCCCGAGGAACGAGTCGACCAAGGCGGAGTCGTACTCTTCGCCGAGCTCTCTGCGGGCGTGCAGAGTGGCGTCGAGTTCCTTCTTGAGTTCCGCGTCACGGGCTTCCATAGCCGTCTACGTTACGGGGCCGGGGTCGCCCCCGCGCTGGGGCTAACCCCCCTCTCCGCCCGGGCACCGTCCCCAGGGACGGGCGGGTTCCGCCTGGCCAGGGACCAGTACAGCACCGCGGGCACCACGAGACCCACGATCCACGAGATGTCGGCGCCGCCCAGCGGCTCGACCAGCGGGCCCGTGTAGAAGTGCGTGACGAGGAACGGCAGCTGGGCGAGCAGGCCCACGCCGTAGACCAGCAGCGCGTCCCAGCGCCAGGCGCCGTAGCGGCCGTGCGGGTCGAAGAGGGCGGGGATGTCGTACCGCTCGCGGGAGATCAGGTAGTAGTCGACCAGGTTGATCGCCGACCAGGGCGTGAAGAAGGTCAGCAGGAACAGCAGGAAGTCCTTGAAGGACGCCAGGAAGCTGTCCTTGCCGAGCAGCGCCACCGCCGTGCCCGCCACCATGATCACGGCGATGTACGCGGCCCGCCCGCGCGGCCCGAGGACCCGCTGCCCCCGGAAGCCGCTGATGCTGGTCACCATCGACATGAAGCCGCCGTAGGTGTTGAGCACGTTGATGGTCAGCTTGCCGAGCGCGATCACGAAGTAGAGGAAGGAGGCGATCAGGCCGGTGCCGCCGAGGCCGACGACGTACCCGACCTGGTTGGCGAGGAAGGCGTCCCCCGCGCTCGCCGCGACCAGCACCCCGAACGTCATGGACCACTGCGAGCCGATGGCCGAGCCGGACAGCGTCCACCAGAACGTGGCCTTCGCCGACGTCGTACGCGGCAGATAGCGCGAGTAGTCCGCGACGTACGGCCCGAAGGCGAGCTGCCAGGACGCCGACAGGGAGACGGCGAGCAGGAACATCGGCAGGTCGAAGCGGGCGTCGCCGAACAGCGCGCCGATGTCCACGCGGTCGACGAGCCGGATGCCGAGGTAGACGAACGCGAGCGCGCAGATCACGCTCGCCACCCGGCCGAGCGCGTGGATGACGCGGTAGCCGACCGCGGCCATGACCGCCGTGACGGCGGCGAAGATCACGATGCCGGTGGTGTCGTTCGTGTGCGTCAGCTCTGCCGTGGCCTGTCCGGCGAGGACGCTGCCGCTCGCGAAGAACCCGACGTACATGAGGATGACGAGGAGCAGCGGGACGACCGCGCCCTTCACGCCGAACTGGGCCCGCGACTGGATCATCTGCGGCAGGCCGAGCCTCGGACCCTGCGCCGAGTGCAGGGCCATCACCGCGCCGCCCAGCAGGTTGCCGAGGACGAGGCCGGTGAGCGACCACACCACGTCGCCGCCGAAGACGACGGCGAGGGCGCCCGTGACGACCGCGGTGATCTGGAGGTTGGCGCCGAGCCAGAGCGTGAACTGGCTGAACGCGGTGCCGTGCCGTTCGTCGTCGGGGACGACGTCGATGGAGCGCCGCTCCACCAGGTCTTCAGCTGCCATGCCGATCGACTCCCCCTTCGGTTTATGCGGACTTCTCCGTGAGTCCGTGGCGGGACGCCCAGTCGTCGGCGACGTCCTCCGGGTCCTTCTTGTCCTTGTCCACCAGGCGGTTGAGCTCGGTGAGCTGCTCGGTCGTCAGGAGGGCGCCGAGCCGTGCGAGCGCCTTGCGGACCGTCGAGTCGGCCTTGCGGTCGGCGATGAGCGGGACGACGTGCTGGCCGGGTATCAGGTTCTTGGGGTCGGTGAGGACGACCCACTTCTCGGCGGCGATGTCGGTGTCGGTGGTGAAGAGGTTCGCCACGTCGACGTCGCCCTTGCGCAGGGCGCCCTTGACCAGGGGACCGGACGAGTCGAGCGACTTGAACTCCTTGAACTCGACTCCGTACACGTCCTTGAGGCCGACCGCGCCCACCGTGCGCTTCTTCACCTCGGGGGCGGCGCCGATGACCAGCTTGCCGTTGTGCTTCGCGAGGTCGGCGAGGGACTTGAGGCCGTACTCCTTCGCCGTCTCGCGCGTCACGACGAACGCGTCGGAGTCCTCGGCCCGCCCGTACGGGAGGATCTGGAGGCCGCGCGGCAGGGCCATGGCGAGGGCGTTCTGCATCTCGCCCTCCTCGGTGGCCTCCGCCTTCGGGTCCAGGTAGTGCAGGAGGGCGCCCTGGTACTCGGGCAGCAGGTCGATGTCGCCGCCCTTGAGGGCGGGGATGAGGATCTCGCGGGTGCCGAGGTTGGGGCGGACGTTCGTCTTCACGCCGGCCGCCTTGAGCGCGGCGGCATAGAGGTACCCGAGGACCTGGTTCTCGGTGAAGTTGGCGGTGCCTATGGTGACGCCGCCCTTGCTGGAGCCGCCTCCGCCGCCGCCCGAGCCCTCGCCGTCGAGGGAGGTGACGCCGCCGCTGCAGGCGGCGAGCGCGGGGACGGACGCGGTGGCGAGGAGCCCGCCGAGGAGGGTTCTGCGGTTCATGGCTGGCATCTGGTGTCTGCTCCTAGGCCGACGTGGTGGGGCGGTGGCGGAAGAGGGCGCGCTGGAGGGCCGAGAGGGCGAGATCGAGTACGACGGCGACGAGGGCCACGAGCACGGCGCCGCCGAGCACCTGCACGAGGTCGCGCTGGGCGAGGCCGTCGAACACGTACCGGCCGAGGCCGCCGAAGGAGACGTACGCGGCGATGGTCGCCGTCGCGACGACCTGGATCAGCGCGAGCCGCAGGCCCGTCATGATCAGCGGCAGCGCGAGCGGCAGCTCGACCTGGAACAGCACCTGGTGGGCGCGCATGCCCTGGCCGCGCGCCGCGTCCCTCACCTCGGGGTCGACGGCGGTCATGCCCGCGTACGTGTTGGTGACGATGGAGGGGACCGCGAGCGCGACGAGCGCGATGTAGACGGGTGTCATGGAGAGGCCGCTCGCCAGGAAGACGAGGACGACGAGTCCGACGGTGGGCAGTGCCCGGCCGAAGGAGGCCAGGTTGATGGCGACGAAGGCGCCGCGTCCGGTGTGCCCGATGAGCAGGCCGAGCGGCAGCGCGATGGCGGCCGCGACGAGCGTCGCGATCAGCGAGTACTGGAGGTGTTCGGCGAGGCGGTGCCCGATGCCGTCCTGGCCGGTCCACTGCTCGCCGCTGACCAGCCAGGCGCCGAGGTCCTTGAAGAGTTCGTACATGGTCAGGCACTCCTCCGGCGGCGGGTCCAGGGCGTCAGGACGTACTGGAGGGCGACGAGCAGCGCGTCCGCGACGAGCGCGAGGAGCAGCGTGAGGACCACGCCGGCGATGACCGGGGTGGGGAAGTTGCGCTGGAAGCCGTCCGTGAAGAGCTGTCCGAGGCCGCCGTCGCCGATGTACGTCGCCACGGAGACGAGGGAGATCGACATGACCGTCGCGATCCGTACGCCCGCCATGATCACGGGGAGGGCGAGGGGCAGCTCGACGGTGAGGAGGGTGCGCAGGGGCCGGGCGCCCATGGCCTTGGCGGCCTCCTTCGTCTTCGCCGGGACGGAGTCGAGTCCTTCGACGGTGTTCCGCAGGAGCACGACGAGCGTGTAGATCGTCAGGCCGATGACGGTGGTGGTGCGGGTGAGCCCGCTGACCGGCAGGAGCAGGACGAAGACGGCGATGGACGGGATGGTGAACAGCACGTTCGAGAGGCCCAGGAGCAGTCCGCGCAGGGGGCGGACGCGGTGAGCGACGACGGCCAGGGGCAGCGAGATGAGCAGCCCGAGGGCTACGGCGGAGAGGGCGGCCTGGAGGTGGGAGAGGGTGAGGGTGGTGAGGTCGTCGGTGTGGTCGGCTATCCACGACCAGTCGATGGTCATGGGGTGGGGGCCGAGTCGTTCTTCGCCTGCGGCCCGGTGGGGGCTTGTCGCGCAGTCTCGCGCGCCCCTGACTCGTCCACCTTGCCCGGCGCCGCTGAGGGGGCCTCGTCCAGGGGCGACTCGGTGCCGGATGCGGGGGACGACCTGGGGGCGCGGGGAACTGCGCGACCAGCCCCCACCGGCCCGCGGTTGACCGCGTGCGCCGCGCTCGCCCCGTCGTGGATGTCCTCACGGGACGACACCCCCGTCAGGCGGCCCTCCGCGTCCACGCGGGCGACCAGCCCCGTCGGGGAGGACAGGGACTCGTCCAGCGCCGCGAGAAGCGTGTCCGTGTCACGGAGTGGACGTACGGGAACGTCCGCCGCGTCCCCGTCCTTGTGCCGCCAGGCAAGCGGCGCCCCCACCGCGTCGAGCCGGAGCGTCCACGCGCCGCCCTCGGGCGCCGGCCCCTGCGGGACGCCCGACAGGGAGGCGAGGGAAAGAAGCTTCAGGCCGCGCTCCGCACCCAGGAAGTCCGCGACGAAGTCGTCCGCAGGACGGGCCAGCAGCTCCGCGGGCTCGGCGCACTGCACAAGGTGCCCGCCGGTGCGGAAGACGGCTATGCGGTCACCGAGCCGCACCGCCTCGTCGATGTCGTGCGTGACGAAGACGATGGTCTTGCTCAACTCCCGCTGAAGGCGGAGCAGTTCGTCCTGGAGCTGGGTGCGGACCACCGGGTCCACCGCGCCGAACGGTTCGTCCATGAGGAGGACCGGCGGGTCGGCGGCGAGCGCGCGGGCCACGCCGACGCGCTGCTGCTGGCCGCCGGAGAGCTGGTGCGGGTAGCGCTTCCCCGCGTCGGGGGCGAGACCGACCGTCTCCAGGAGCTCCGCGGCCCGCGCTCGCGCCTTCCTGCGGCCCCAGCCGAGCAGCAACGGCACCGTGGCGACGTTGTCGAGGACCGTGCGGTGAGGGAAGAGGCCGGCCTGCTGGATGACGTAGCCGATGGAGCGGCGCAGTTCGGCCGCGTCCTGTTCCAGGATGTCGCGGCCGCCGACCCGGATCGTCCCGGAGGTCGGGTCGACCATGCGGTTGATCATGCGGAGGGTCGTCGTCTTGCCGCAACCGGAAGATCCGACGAGGACGGTCACGCCGCCTTCGGGCATGTCCAGGGTGAGGTCGTGGACCGCTGTGGTGCCGTTCGGGAAGCGCTTGTGGACCGTTTCGAATTGGATCATGTGGAGTCCCTTGCCCGGCTGTATATCGTCATGCAGAGTTCTCGCTGTCTGAATAAGTTGTCAATAGTTTTGGGTGCGCCCGGCGTAAATCGCCGGTAACAAGTGGCCGCAGGGCAAGACAGAACGTCCGGTTGAGGAGGGAATGCGTGTGAAGTCGTCTCGTATCGCGGACACGGCGACCGACCACAGGGAAGCGGTCGTCGTCCTCGACGGCCGGGGACTGATGGTCGCAGACGTCGTACGCCTGGCCGAATCCGACGCCCGGCCGGTACCCGCCACCGACGGCATGAAGCGCGCCGAGGACTCCTGGAACGCCGCCAGGGAGATCGCCGCCTGGGGCCGCGTCTACGGCCGCTCCACCGGAGTCGGCGCCAACCGGAACGAGGACGTACCGACCGATGCGGCCGCCGACCACGGCCTGAGGCTGCTGCGCTCGCACGCCGGGGCCATCGGCGCCGAGCTGCCCGCCCGGCAGGTCCGCGCCATGCTCGCCGTCCGCGCCAACCAGCTCCTCGCGGGCGGCGCGGGCCTGCGCCCCAGCGTCGTCACCGCGCTCTGCCGGGCCCTGGAGACCGGCGCCCACCCCACGGTCAACGAGTTCGGCTCGGTCGGCACCGGCGACATCGCCGCCCTCGCCCAGCTGGGCCTCGCGCTCGCCGGCGAACACCCCTGGCGGGGGAGCGGGGCGCCCCCGGAGCCGCAGCCCCTCGACAACAACGACGCCCTCGCCCTGATCAGCAGCAACGCCCTCACCCTCGGCCAGTCCGCGCTCGCCCTGCACGAACTGCGCGGCCTGATCGGCGCCACGCAGGTCGTCGCCGCGCTGTCGCTGATGGCGGTCGACGGGTCGTACGAGGCGTACGCGCTGCCCGTGCACGAGGCGCGCCGCCACCCCGGCTCCTACGCGGTCGCCGAGCGCATGCGCCGCCTGCTCGGCGCCCCCGACCGCCCCACCCCGCCCCTCGGTCGCATCCAGGACCCCTACGGCTTCCGCTGCGTGCCGCAGATCCACGGGCCCGCGCACGACGCGGCGGACGCCCTGGAGGAGGTCCTCACCGTCGAGATCAACGCCGCCGCCGAGAACCCCCTGATCTCACCCGACGACATGGCGGCCTACCACCACGGCGGCTTCTACCTCGCCCAACTGGCCCTCGCCCTCGACCACTTCAGGCTCGCGGTCACCCAGGCGGCCCGCCTCTCGACATCGCGGCTCTCCACGCTCAACGAACCGGCCTTCACCCGTCTGCGGCCCTTCCTCGCCGACGGGGAGCCCGCCTCGTCGGGCGTCATGATCCTCGAGTACGCGGCCGGAGCCGCCCTCGGCGACCTGCGGGCCTTCTCCGCGCCCGCGTCGCTCGGCCACGCGGTGCTCTCCCGTGGTGTCGAGGAGCAGGCCAGCTTCGCCTCCCTGGCCGCCCGCCAGACGCTGCGGGCCTGCGAGGCGTACCGCATGGTGGTGGGCTGCGAACTGGTCGCGGCCGTAAGGGCGTTGCGCCAGCGCGAGCTGCGCCTCGACCCGGCCACCCCGCTCGCGTACGCCTTCGAACTCGCCGACTCCGTACTCGAAGCGGAGATCGCCGACCGGCCGCTGACGGATGATGTGACGGCGGCGGCGGGGCTCCTCGACCGGTTCACCCGGCTCTGGTCGGAACTCGGCGCCGGAACGACTGCGGGTACGGACATCCTGAGGGGGACGGCATGACTGACAGCCCTGCCGCGCGACTGCAAGTGCTCTTCGAGGGCCACCGGCTCACGCCCACCCAGCGGCGCATCGCGCACTGCATGGTGCGCAGGGCCGCCGACGCGCCCTTCCTGTCCAGCGTGGAGCTGGCCGAGCTCGCCGGGGTGAGCCAGCCATCGGTCACCCGCTTCGCCGTCGCCCTCGGCTTCGACGGCTACCCGGCCCTCCGCAGGCACCTGCGGGACGTGGCGCCCCCCGAGACGTCGGCCACGACGCTGGCGAACGAGTACCAGCAGGCCGTCGAGGCCGAGATCGAGAACCTCAGGCACCTCGCCGAGGTCCTCGCCGACCCGGCACCCGTGGAGCGGGCCGGACGGCTCATCGCCGCCTCCCGGCCGCTGCCCGTCCTCGGACTGCGGGCCGCCGCGTCGCAGGCGTACGGCTTCTCGTACTTCGCCGCCAAGGTCCACCCCGACGTGCGGCTCCTCGACGAGGGCGGCACGATGCTGGCCGACCGCGTCGACGCGGCGGTCCGCGCGGGCGCCACCGCCCTCCTCTGCTTCGCGCTGCCCCGCCACCCCCGCGAGGTCGTCGACGCGCTCGCCTACGCCCGGTCGGCGGGCCTGACGGTCGTCACCGTCGCCGACTCCGCGTTCGCCCCCGTGGCCGCCCACTCCGACCTCCTCCTGCCCGCCGCGGTCGGCACCGGCCTCGCCTTCGACACGGCCTGCGCGCCGATGCTCCTGGGCCGGGTCCTCCTGGAGGCGATGTGCGACGGCCTTCCGGACGCGCAGGCGCACCTGGAGGAGTTCGACGTACGGGCGGCGGCGCGAGGGCTGTTCGTGGAGTAGGCCGCAGGCAGGGCCCGCTACGCCTTGGGCACGGTGAAGCGGAAGAGCTTGCCGGACCAGGTGGCGTACAGGTGGTCGCCGACGGCCCGTGCCGTCCACGATCCGGAGCCGCCGGTGGCCCGGTGGTGCCAGACCTGCTCGCCGGTGTCGGCGTGGAAGGCGTACAGGCCCTTGTCGCCCGCGGCGAGGAAGAGGCCGTGCAGGGCGCCCAGGAGGTCGAGGCCGCCCAGGCCCGTCCCCGCCGTCCAGCGTTTCGCGCCGGTCCGGGCGTCGAGCCCGTGCAGCACCTTGTTGTCGAGGTGGCAGACGGTCGCGCCGGCGCGTGCGTAGCCGCGGTTGCCGCGGGCGGCGGTCCGCACCGACCACAGGGTCTTGCCCGACGCCGGGTCGAAGGCGGCGAGCAGCCCGCGGGTCGAGCCGCTGAAGCCGGTGCTCGGATAACAGAAGAGGGTGCCTTCGAGCAGGCTCAGGGAGTCCGCCCAGCCGAGTATCTCGGCGTTCGTGGGCGGGAGTTCGGTGGGCTCGCTCCAGCGTGTCCGGCCGTCGTCCGGGTCGAGGGCCAGCAGCTTCATCTTGGCGTCGATGGCGTAGAGGACCTTGCTCTTCTCCGGTGGGTAGAGGGTGACGAGGTCCTTCGTCCACACGCGCTCGCCCGAGTCCCGGTCGAGGGCGGAGTAGCCCCTGAGCAGCGCGCCCGGGGTGGTCTTCGACGCGTCGCCCCAGACGAGCAGCGCGCCCGCCGGAGTGGCGCCGAGCGCCACGCTCACGTCCTCCACGTCGCGTGCGGTCCACCGCACCTCGCCGCTCGACGCCTCCAGGGCCCGGAAGCGTCCGCCGCTCGTCGTCATGAGCAACTCGCCGTTCGCGAGGCCGAGTTGGGGCGCGCTGTCGCCGACCGGTGGCGCGTCCCACAGCTTCTTGCCGGACCGGCCGTCGAACGCGTGCACCTTGCCGTCGGTGCGGACCGTGTAGACGCGCTTGTCGTCGGCGAGCGCGTCGGTGTTCTGGCCGCCGAGGTCCTTCCACAGGAGCTTGCCGGTGCTCCGGTCGAAGCAGGCACCGGAGGACTTCTCGGTGCACAGCAGCGTGGACCGGGTGACCGTGTGCAGGAACATGGCGGGCCGCGGCAGCTCCTTGGTCCAGTCGAGTTCGGATGCGGCGGCCGTGTCGCCGCCGCCCCCGCCGCGCTCGCGCAGGAACCAGAAGGCGCCCCCGGCCGCCCCGGTCACCGCGAGCGCGCCGCCGCCGGCCAGCAGCCGGCGGCGGCTGAGCAGCGGGCCGCGCAGCGCGCCCTGGAGCGTGCGCTGGTCCTCGGTCACCTGGAGCTCGACCGCGCCGAGCCAGCCGGCGGTCGTCTCCGGGCGCAGCCACGCCTGGAGCTGTTCGACGGTGGGGCGGCGGGCGGGGTCCTTGTCGAGGCACGCGGCGACGATGCCGAGCAGGCCGGGCGGGACACCGGTCAGCTCGGGCTCTTCGTAGGCCGCCCGGTAGAGGAGGGCGTGGACCGCGCCGGTGCCGAACGGCGGAGTGCCGGTGGCGGCGAAGGCGAGCACGGCGCCGAAGGCGAACACATCGCTCGCGGCAGTCAGTTCGCCTCCCCTCGACTGCTCGGGCGACATGAAGCCGGGCGATCCCGCGACCTGCCCGGCGGCGGTGAGCACCGTCCCGTCGACGGCACGGCTGATGCCGAAGTCGATGACCCGCGGGCCGTCGAGGGTGAGCAGGATGTTGGACGGCTTGAGGTCGCGGTGGATGAGCCCGGCCCGGTGGATCGCGGCCAGCGCCTCGGCCAGACCGCCGCCGAGCACGCGCAGGGTCGACTCGGGCATGGGCCCGTGGGCGTCCAGGGCGTCGGTGAGGGAGGGGCCGGGGATGTACGCGGTGGCCAGCCACGGCTGCGGGCCCTCGGGGTCGGCGTCGACGACCGGCGCGGTGAAGGCGCCGGAGACCGCGCGGGCGGCGTCGACCTCGGCCTTGAAGCGGCGGCGGAAGTCGGGGTCGGCGGCCAGTTCGGGGCGTACGACCTTCACGGCCACCGCACGGCCGCTGCGCGACGCGGCGAGGTGCACCCGGCCCATGCCGCCCGCGCCGAGCTCCCTGATCACCCGGTAGGGGCCGATGTACGAGGCGGGGGCGGCGGCCTGCGCGGGCGGCGGGGGCGGCGGCTGCGGCGCCGGCTGCGGTGTCGGACCGGCGGGCGGCGGCGCGGACGGCGGCATCGGCGGGGTCGGCGGCATGGTCACGAGGTGTCGCTCCGGAAGGCGTGGAGAGTGGACGCGGACGCGGCGAAGAGAGTGCTGCCGGAGACCTGGAGCAGCCAGTCGGTCTTGCCGGCCTCCTTGGCGCCGGACGGCTGGTGCGCCCAGAGCGGCTTGCCGTCGGAGGCGCGCAGGACGACGAACCCCGGCACGTCGCCGGTGGCCCAGGTGGCGATGGCCACCACGGACGAGGAGACGGTGGGGCCCTGGTCGTCCGCGCCGCCGGTGGTCGTCAGGCGCACCGGGCTCGCGGTGTGCCACACCTGCTTGCCGCTCCGCGTGTCCAGGGCGAACGCGGTGCCGGGACCGTCGTAGAGATAGGCACGCTCGCCGCGGACCCTGGCCGCGCTGATCGTGGTCGTCTCGTTGACGGCGGTCCACAGCTTCTTGCCGTCGGTGACGCGGAAGGCCTGCGCCTTCGTGCTGGTGACGAGCAGGATCCTGCCGTCGGTGGACAGGTGGGGATAGGCGCCGGGCTTGACGACGTCCGGGACCTTCCACTGCTCGGCGCCCGAGCGCAGGCCGAGGGCGCGGAGTGTGCCGTTGTCCTGGACGAAGCAGCGGTCCCCGTCGGCGTACGCCTGGAAGTCGCTGCCCTTGATCCTGCGCGACCACAGCACCTCACCCGATCCGAGATCTACTGCGAGAACCCCGTAACCCTTGTGGCCACTGGTGCCGACGATGGCGACCGAACCGGCGACGGACAGCAGCCCGTCGACGAAGTCGGCGGAGTCGGTGCTCTGCTCGGTGACCGTGTGGCCGAACTTCTGCCGGCCCGCGGCGTCGACGCCGAACAGATAGCCGCGCTCGCCGCTCCAGGCCGTGGCGAACAGCGTCGACCCGCCCACGCCCAGCCACTTCGGACCGGTCGACACGTCGGAGGGCATGCGCAGCGAACCCTTCCAGCGCTCCTTGCCCGACGCGGGGTCATAGGCGGTCGCGTGCTCCTGGTCCCAGTGCACCAACACATCGCCCTGGAGCTGTAGTTGGGCGCTCTGGAGCTTCTTCAGCGGGACCGACCACCGCGGCTTCGGACCGGCAGGGACCTTGGGCTCGGGCCGCCCCGTGGAGCCCTCGCTGCCCTTGCTGCCGCTCGGGGCCGGGGACTTGCCGGGCTCCGACCGCCACCCGGCCAGCGCCGCGGCACCGCCGCCCGCCGCGACGGTGGTGCCCGCCGCGGCCAGCCACAGGAATTTGCGGCGGCTCGGCCCCCTGGGGGCGGTGGCGAACGGGTCGACGGGCGGCCCGAGCGGCGCCATCGGCATGGGCGGCGCGGAGACCAGGACCGCGGCGTGCGTCTCACGCCGCGCCACGTCCTCCCGCAGGCCCGGGGTGAGCAGCGCGGCCGGATCGGCGGGCCCCAGCGCGGCGAGCACCGAGGCGGCGGACGGCCTGAGGGCCGCGTCCTTGCCCAGGCAGCCGCTGATCAGCGGCACCAACCCCGGGGGTACGCCATCGAGTCGGGGCGGATGGTGGACGGCACGGTAGAGGATCTCGGCCGTCCCGCCGGATCCGAAGGGGCCCTGTCCGGTGGCCGCGAAGGCCAGGACGCAGCCCAGCGAGAAGACGTCCGCCGCCGGTCCTGCCGCGCGGCTCGACACGATCTGCTCGGGCGCCATGAACCCGGGCGTCCCCATCACGGCGCCCGTCCGCGTCACCTGCGTGGCGTCGACCGCGCTGCTGATGCCGAAGTCGATGACCCGGGGCCCGTCCTCGGCGACGAGGACGTTGCCGGGCTTGAGGTCGCGGTGGACGATGCCGGCGTCGTGGATGGCGAGCAGCGCCTCCGCGAGTCCGGTGCCGAGGGCCCGCAGGCCCGCCTCGGACAGCACGCCGAAGCGGCGTACGACGTCGTGGAGCGACGGCGCGGGGACGTAGGCGGTGGCCAGCCAGGGCTGCGGGGCGTCCGCGTCCACGTCGAGCACCGGCGGGGTGAAGAAGCCGCTCACGCGCCGGGCCGACTCGGCCTCGCGCCGGAACCGTCCGCGGAAGTCGGGCGCCTCGGCGTACTCGGGCCGGATGACCTTCAGGGCGACCAGCCGCGACCCCGGCGACCTGGCCAGGAACACCCTGCCCATGCCGCCCTCGCCGAGGAGCTGGAAGACCTCGTAGGGGCCGATCCGGACGGGGCTGTGCACGACTGCGGGGTCGCTGCCTTCGTAGGTGTGGGTGTACACGTCGTCGTCGCGGGGGTCAGCTCATCGAGGCGAGCACGTCACGGGCGGCGGTGACGACGGTGTCCTCGGCCTGCTTGCGGGTGAGTTCGGAGGTGTCCTGGCTGTAGACGAGCTCAACCCTGAGTGAGGCGTTGCCCTCACGGACGACCACCTTGGCATAGGTCAGCGACCCGCCCCGGGCGTCGACGTGGTGAGCGGCGAACGCCTCCTCGCCGAGCCCGCTGACGGAGTGGGGGTCCTCCACCTTGTTGCCGGTCACCGCCTTGAGGAGGCCCCTCTTCTTCAGGTCGTACTGGCCCTCGACGCTCGCGCCGACCGTGAGGTTGACGTCCAGGCTCTGATAGAGGCTGTAGTCCGCGGGCTGCCACCTCGGCATCCTGCTGATCATCATGGACGTGTCCGCGTCGTCCATCAGGCCGGGCGTGCACTCGCCGCCGGGCGCGATCTTCTCGATGGTGGCCGCCTTGATCAGCTCGCACCCCTTGGGCACCTTGGAGAACGCCTTGCCCGCCGACGGTGCCTTTGGCTTGGCGGCGCCTCCCGGCCCGCTTCCGGGCGCACCCGGGGGCTTGGCCGACTCGCTGCCCTTGTCGTCGTCCCCCGAGGTGGCGACGACGACCACGCCGACCACCAGGGCGGCGGCGAGCGCGGCGGCACCGCCGATCAGCCAGCCGCGCGAACGGCCGCCGCGGGGGCCCGAGCCGCCGGGGCCGCCCGCCGGAACGGGTTGCGACCAGGCCGAGGGCGCACCGGGCGCCTGCGGCGGGACGGGCGGCGGCGCCTGGCCGGGCATCGGGGGCGGCGCTTGGCCTGGCATCGGGGGTGGCGCCTGGCCGAAGCCCTGCCGGGGATCCACCTGCGGGTTCTCACTCACGGAACAGCTCGCTTCCTCGACGACCGGGACCGGACATGACCCGCCGCACCTTCTCGCGAGACACTGCAATGCCGATGAAATCCTGCTGAAGCAGGGGACTCGGCTGCCGCGAAGGACCAACGCTGCGCTACGGGGAACCACAGGAACGACGGGGGAGTTCGGGTGGACGAGAACACAGAGGTCATAGGAAACCCACCAGGCTCCGGCGGCTCGGGGGCGGCCGTCGAGGACCGGCTGCGCCTTGCCCTGCTCGGTCCGGTCGCCGCGCACCGCGGTGAGGTGCCGCTCGACCTGGGACCCGTACGACGTCAGGCAGTACTTGCCGCACTGGTCCTGCGCGCGGAGACGCTCGTCACGCGGCAGCAACTGCTCGACGACGTATGGGGAATGGAGCCCCCGGGCACGGGCCACCGGGTCCTGCCCAGCTACGTCTACCCCCTGCGCAAGGCGCTGGACGCGCCCGGCACCGGCCCCGCCGCGTCGGTGATCCGCGGCGAGCGCGGCGGCTACCGCTTCGTGCCGGGTCGAGCGCGCACGGACTTGGGGGAGTTGGCCGCGGAGTCGGGCGCGGTACGCGGGGCGAGGGCGGCGGGTGACCTGGTCGCCGCCCTCGACGGCTGTACGCGGGCGCTGGACCTGTTCCGCGGGGAGCCGTTGGCCGGTCTGCCGGGACCGCTCGCCGACGCCGAGCGGCAGCGCCTCGCCGGGCTGCGGCGCACCCTCCACCAGGAGCGGGCGGAGTGCCTGGTGCTCCTGGGCCGGTATGCGGAGGCCCTGGACGAACTGCTGGCGGCGCCCACGGCAAGCCCGCACGACGAGCCCCTCGCCGCCCTGCGCATGCGCGCGCTCTACGGCAGCGGCCGCCAGGCCGAAGCGCTGGCCGCGTACCGCGAGACAAGGGACCGGCTCCGCGACGAACTGGGCGTGGACCCCGGCGACGAACTCCACCGGACCCACCAGGCCGTACTGCGCCGGGACGATCGGCTCCTCCTCGCCCACCCCTCACCGCCCCGCACCACGGACACCACCACTCCCCGCACCCCGCCCCACCCCCGCCGCAACGACCTCCCCGGTGACACCTCCTGGCTCGTCGGGCGGGAGGCGGAGCTCGGTCTGCTCACCGCGCCGGTGCCGGGCGCGGCCGTGTCCGTGGTTGCTGTGGACGGCACCGCGGGGGTCGGCAAGACCGCGTTGCTGGTCCGGGCCGCCTGGGCGCTGCACGAGCAGTATCCGGACGGCTGTCTCTTCGTGGATCTGCACACGCACGGCGCCCCGCACGAGAGTCTGCGCCCCGAGCGCGCACTGCATCGGCTGCTCCGCGCCGTCAACGCCGGGGACGGCGAACTCCCCGACGAGCTGCATGAACTGGTGGCCGCCTGGCGTGCGGCCACCAGTTCTCTGCGGCTGCTGCTCGTCGTGGACGACGCCCGCAGCGCGGAACAGGTGCGTCCCTTGCTGCCCGCGGGCCCGGGCAGCCGGGTCCTCGTGGCCGGCCGGCAGCGCCTGCCCGGCCTCGACGCCGACCGGCGCCTCACCGTGGAGCCGCTGGACACGGGCGAGGCGGTCACCCTGCTCACGCGCCTCCTGGGCGAGACACGCGCCGAGCAGGAACCGGACGCCGCGCAGGAGCTCGCCCGCCGCTGCGGCGGCCTCCCGCTGGCGCTGCGGATCGCCGGGGCCCGCCTGCAGAACCGCCCGTCCTGGACCGTGGCCCACCTGGTCGGCAGGATGTCGGACGACGAGCGCCGCCTGGGTGAGCTCCGCGCGGAGGACCGCAGCGTGGAAGCGGCCTTCCGGATGTCGTACGACCTCCTCGCCCCCGAACTGCGGCGCGGCTTCCGGGCGTTGGGCCAGTCACCGACCGCCGAGTTCGACGGGCTCACCCCCGCCGTCATGCTGGGGCGCCCCGTCGACGAGACCGAGGATCTGCTGGAGCGCCTGGTCGACGCCAGCCTGTTGCAGCAGCCCCGGCCCGGCCGCTACCGGCTGCACGATCTCGTACGCGACCACACGCGCCGCCTCGCCGCCGCCGAGCCGGAGGAGGCCGCCGCGGACCGCGCCGCCGTGCTGCACCTCTATACGGCCGCCGGGCGCATCGCCAGCGACTGGGGCCCCGAGGGCTTCCCGACCGGCCCCGACGTCTCCGGCTCCCCCTTCTCCGACTGGCGGGAAGCCGACGCGTGGCTGGAGGCCGCGGGCGGCCAACTGCTCGACGTGGTCGCCTTCGCGGCGGCCACCGGGCAGCGCGACCACGCCTGCTGGATCGCCGAGTCCCTGCTCGACCCGCTGGTCCGCCAGGGCCGCTACCACGAGTGCCGCTCCGCCCTGGAGCTCGCGCTGTCCGGCGCCGACCTGGCCGACGACCGGCGGATGCCGTCCTCGCTGCGCAACTGCCTCGCCATCGCGGACATCTACCAGGGACGCTTCCCGCAGGCCCACGCCTGGTGCACCGATGCGCTCCGCATCGCCCGCCGCCAGGGCGACCTGCGCGAACAGGCCCGGGCGACCGCAGGCATGGGCGCCTCGGAGCGCGCGCTGGGCCGCTTCCCCGAGGCGGCCGCCCACCTGGGCGAGGCCATGGAGATGGCGGCCCGGCTCGACGACGACTGGCTCGCCGGGATGTCGAGCTGCAACCTCGGCGCCCTCCACGACCAGCAGGGCCGGCACGAGCAAGCACTCACGTACTACGCCACGTCCCTCACCTTCGCCGAGAAGATCGGCCGCCCCAGAATGATCAGCAAGACCCTGTGCTTCACCGCGGAGGCCCACCTGGCGCTCGGCCGGCACACCGAGGTGAAGGATCTCGCGCGGCGCGCGGCGGAGCTGGCCCAGGAGGTCGGCGACCTGCAACTGCGCGCGACGAGCCTGTCCCTGCTCGGCGCCGCGGAACACGGCTGCGGAAACCTTTCGTTGGCCATCGCTCTCCAGCAGGAGGCCCTGGCCACACTCACCGAGCACACCAGCAGACCCCTGGAGATGGAGGTCCGCCGTCGGCTCGGACGCACCTACACGGCAGCGGGCCACCCGGCCGAGGCCGAGCAGCAGTTCCGAGCGGCCCGCGCCCTGGAAGCGTGACCCGGCCGGGGAGCAGGCCCGGTTCTCAGCCAGTCCTCAGATTCCGCCGCTAACCTCCTCCGCCGAAGCAGCGCGACGGGAGGCATGGGAGGCGACGTGGGACGCGGTGGACACGGGCTGGCGAGGGTGCCGGTGGTGGTGCGGGCCGGGGCGGCGCCCCTGTGGTGGCTGGGGGTGCTCGCCGCGGGCGTCGGCGCGCTGCCGCCCGGGCTCACCGGACGCCGTATCGGCGTACTCACCGGGGCGGCCCTCTTCATCGTCGTCGCGGCCACCGTCGCGTACGCCCGCAGGAAGCGCTACACGGCCCTCGCCCGCGAGGCCGTCCGCGCCGGGAAGCACGACGTGCTCCAGAGCCGGTCCGTGAGCGTGCGCAACTGGCGACGCGGACACCGCTGGTGGCTCGCCGCCGCCTTCCTCGCCGCACTCGGCAGCGCCTTCGCCCTGCCCGTGGCGGGCGGCGCGGCCCTCGCGGGCGCCGGTGCCGGCCTGTGGGCGAAGGCCGCCTGGGTCGGCCGCCGCGAGCAGGCGGACGACGTGCTCCTGTGGGTGCGCGTCGACTGGCTCGGCCGGGGCGCCGGCGCCCCCGCGGGCAAGGCGGTCAGGGCCTACCGCACGACGGGTCCGGCGGCGGGTGACGCCGGGCCCGGCGGCGGGGTGCGGCGCCGCACCGTCGCGGCGGCCCGGTAGCGACGAGGGCTCGCACCGCCCCCGAAACAGTCGAACTCCCCTACCACCGACCTGCGTTCGAGGGGTCGAGATTGCGACGAACTCGACCCGTGGACAAGCAGGCTCACCGGGCTGATGTTCATACCCGAACGGGTGGCTAGCATGGCGCGATACGTGGTCCGGAAGATCGCCGTCCTCTTGGCGCCCCCTCCGGGCCCACGACCGATGCGTACCGATCGGCTCGTTGTCCGCCCGCACCCAAGGACCGAGGGACCGCTGAATGTCAGTGCCTGCTCCTCCCAGCCCGCGCCGCACAGCGAAGGCGGAGCGCCCCGCGTGGGCCGTGCCCGTCGGCGTGCTGGTGGTGACCGGCGGCGCCGGTGCCCTCGCGGCTGCCGCGGCACCGGACGCCGCCCGCGGCTGGGCGGCGGCCTCGCTCGCGGTCGGCTGGCTGTGCCTGGCCGTCTGTCTGCTCGTCGGCTCCGTGGCGCGGCAGCGGCTCGCCCGCTCCGCCGCGGCGGCCCGGGCCGAGGCCGAGGCGCTGCGGGCGCAGCTCGGCCACCAGATCGCCGAGTCCGCCCACCTCGTGAACGTCACCCTCCCGAGCCTCGTGAAGCAACTGCGCGACGGTACGGCAGCGGGTGAGGCGCTGGCGACCACGGCACCTCCGTCGGACGCCCAGCTCCGTCGGATCGTGCAGTCCTTCGCCTCGGTGGTGGAGGAATCGGTGCGGCACGCCCGTACCGTGGAGGCGCAGCTCGTGCACGCGCAGGGCCAGTTGGCGCAGTCCTCCGACGAGTTCGACGTCCTCACCAAGGTGACCATGCCGTCCGCGATCGGGCAGCTGCGCGAGGGGGCCTCCGCGGACACCGTCCTCGCCGGGCTCCAGTGGCCGCAGAACCCCTTGCTGCGGCTGCCCGCGGAATCGTTCATCCGGGAACTCGCCCACAGCGAACGGCGCGCCGCCGCCGCGCAGGCCGCCTCGGCCAAGGCGCTGAGCCGCGTCCAGGCCAAGGCCGTGAGCATGCTCGCCGATCTGCGGGACATGCAGGAGCGGCACGGCGTCGAGGTCTTCGGCGACCTGCTGCGGCTGGACCACAGCACGTCCCAGCTGGGCCTGATGACGGACCGCCTCGCCCTGCTCATGGGCGGCCGGTCCAGCCGCGCGTGGAACAAGCCGATCGTCATGGAGAGCATCCTGCGGGGTGCCGTCGGCCGCATCTCCGCGTACCAGCGGGTACGGCTGCACTGCTCGACGACCGCGGCGGTCGCCGGCTTCGCCGCGGAGAGCGTCATGCACGTCCTCGCCGAACTCATGGACAACGCCGCGAACTTCTCGCCGCCCATCGACGAAGTGCACGTCTACGTGGAGGAGCGCAGCGCCGGGATCGTCGTCACGATCGAGGACAGCGGGCTGCGGATGGCCGACGCGGCGATGCGGCGGGCCGAGGAGTCCGTCTCCGGGAAGACGACGGACCTCGCCTCGCTCCAGGGCACCCGCCTCGGCCTCGCCGTGGTCGGACGGCTCGCCGCCAAGTACGGCATGAGCGTCAACTTCCGCCCGTCCTCGCGGGGCGGTACGGGTGTGGTGGTCCTCCTGCCGCCGCAACTCCTCGCCCAGCAGCGCGATCCCGCCCCGCAGCACCCCGTGCGGCGCCCCACCGCGACGACGCCCCCGCCACTCCCGGCAGCACCGGCCCCGGCGGCCGGGGCGGTCGAGGTGGCCGGGATGGCCGAGGCGAACCCCGCCTTCCCCGCTTTGCTGGAAGCACCCGCGGCCCCCGTGACGCCCACGTCACCCGCAGCACCCGGGACACACCCAGAACCCGTGACACCCGTGGCGCCCGTGACTCCTCCGGCAACCGTGACACCCACGTCACCCGCAGCACCCGCGACACCTGCGGGCCCCATGACACCTGCGGCACCCGCAGCACCTCCGGCCCCCGTGCCCCCCACGGCACCCCCGGCCGCCGCGCTGCCGCCCGCCGCCGACCCGGCGGCTCCCCGCGCCCTGCCCACCGCCGCGGACACCCCCGCCCGGCCGGCGCACGCCGCCCCCGCCCCCGCCGCGACGCCGAACGGCCTGCCCGTGCGTGCCCCCGGCCGCACCATGGCCGAGGCGGACCGTGAGCGCCGTCAGCGCAAGGCGGCGTCCGAGGCCAACTCCGCCGCGGGAGCCGGCGCGCTGCCCGGCGAGGCGGGGCGGTCGCGCGACGCCGGCTCCCGGTTCGGCGCCTTCCACCGCGCGCGGCGCGCGGGAGGCGAGGCCCCGGGCTTCCCGGCGGCGCCCGAGCCCCCGGCCGCTCCGGGCTCGCCCGGCGAACCCGGCCCGCCCCCGACCGAGTGACCGAAGCGTTCCCCGCACGGCGCCCGGGTCCGGCGCCCTCCTTCCCCCTTCCCCCGCTCAAGACCGTGATTGGAGGCATGGGCCGGTGACTGGGCTCGGTTCGCCCGAAGCACCTCGCCCCACCCACCATGCAGACCACTGACAACAGCCTGACCTGGCTCCTCCAGAGCCTTCTCCAGCGCACCCCCGGTACGCGGCACGCCCTGGTGCTCTCCCGGGACGGCCTGAAGCTGTGCTGGAGCGAGCATCTGACGCTCGACCAGGCCGACCAGCTGTCGGCGATCTGTTCCGGCATCCAGGCCCTGGCCCAGGGCGCGTCCGCGGAGTTCGGCGACGGAACCGGCGGCGTCCGGCACTCCATGACCGAGTTCCACGGCGGACTGCTCTTCATCGTCGAAGCAGGGCAAGGAGCGCACCTGGCGGTCATCGCCGACGAGAACGCCGATCCGGGCGTGGTGGGCCACCAGATGACGGAGCTCGTGGAACAGATCGGGGAGCACCTGCGCGCCGAGCCGCGCGCCGAGGCCGAGAGCAGCGGCTCCTCGTGACGCCGCGCAGGCCCGTGGACATCGGTGACCCGGACCGGCTCTACACGGTCACCGGTGGCCGCAGCCGGGCCGACGACGATTCGTTCGACCTCGTCACGCTGGTGGTGAGCGAGTGCGAGCCCACGGCCGGGATGCAGTCGGAGCACGCCCGGATCCTCGACCTGTGCCGGCATCCGACAGCCGTGGTGGAGATCGCCGCGGAGCTCAAACTGCCCATCACCGTGGTGCGGATTCTGCTGGGCGACCTGCTCGCGACGGGCCGGATCACGGCCCGTCATCCCCGCGCGGCC
Organism: Streptomyces sp. NPDC039480; assembly: GCF_055597165.1. Classification (NCBI taxonomy): domain Bacteria; kingdom Bacillati; phylum Actinomycetota; class Actinomycetes; order Kitasatosporales; family Streptomycetaceae; genus Streptomyces; species Streptomyces sp. NPDC039480. The sequence goes on from NZ_JBVITX010000016.1 coordinate 110,858, forward strand.
CACGCGGTCGCCTCGATGCCCGAATCCGACCTTCTCAAGGAGGTGCTCCATGGGCTCCGCAACATCTGAGCTGCCGTCCCGCACTCCGCTGTCCGACACCGCCGAGACAGGCTTGAAGATCGTCGTGGTGGGCGGATTCGGCGTCGGCAAGACCACGTTGGTCCGCTCGGTCAGCGAGATCCGCCCGCTGAACACCGAAGAGGTGATGACGCAGGCGGGCATCGGTGTCGACGAGACGTCCGAGGTGTCCGCCAAGACCACCACGACGGTGGCGTTCGACTTCGGCCGGATCAGCCTCAACGAACGCGTGGTGCTCTATCTGTTCGGTGCGCCGGGCCAGGAGCGCTTCTGGTTCCTGTGGGACCGGCTCTTCGCCGGCACGCTGGGCGCGGTCGTCCTGGTCGACACCCGGCGGATGGACGACTCCTGGTACGCGATCGACCGTCTGGAGCACCACAGGACGCCGTTCGTGGTGGCGGTGAACCGGTTCGACGACGACACCGCCAGGCACTCGCTGGAGGAGATCCGCCAGGCCCTCGCGCTCCCCGACCACGTGCCCCTGATCGACTGCGACGCGAGGGTGAGATCGTCGGGCAAGGACGTTCTGATCACCCTCGTGGACCACCTCTACAAACTGGCCATGGCCCAGGAGATGACACCGTGACCGAGCCGACCGGATCCCCTTTCGAGCAGAGTGACCCTCCGCCGGGGTGTCCCGCTCACGCCGGTGCCGTACGCCTCGGCGGTCTGGAGTACCAGCAGACACCGGCGCAGCTCTACCGCGGTCTGCGCCGTGAGCACGGTGCGGTCGCGCCGGTGCTGCTCGACGGGGACGTACCGGCGTGGCTGGTCCTCGGGTACTCCGAGGTCAGCTATGTGACCGGCCACGACGAGCTGTTCGCGAGGGACTCGCGCCGCTGGAACCAGTGGGACCGCATCCCCGCGGACTGGCCCCTGATGCCCTTCGTCGGCTACCAGCCGTCGGTCCTCTTCACCGAGGGCGAGGAGCACCGGCGCCGGGCCGGTGTGATCACGGAGGCGCTCGAGGGGGTCGACCAGTTCGAACTGGCCCGCGACTGCGGCCGGATCGCCGACCGGCTGATCGCGGCGTTCGCCGGCAGCGGCCAGGCGGAACTGATGAGCGCGTACGCCCACGCCCTGCCCATGCGGGCCGCGGTGCAGATGTGCGGCATGCCCGAGTCGGGCACCGATACGCAGCAACTCGTGGACGACCTGCGGATCTCGCTCGACGCGGCGGAGGGCGACGACCCCGTGGCGGCGTACACGCGCGTCGGCGAGCGGATCCAGCTCCTGGTCAAGGAGAAGCGGGAGAGGCCGGGCGCGGACATCACCTCACGGATGCTGCTGCATCCGGCGGGCCTCACCGACGAGGAGATCGTCCAGGACCTGATCTCCGTCATCGCCGCGGCCCAGCAGCCGACGGCCAACTGGATCTGCAACACGCTGCGGCTGATGCTGACCGACGAGCGGTTCGCCCTGAACGTGTCCGGCGGGCGGCTGAGCGTGGGCGAGGCGCTCAACGAAGTTCTGTGGCTCGACACCCCCACGCAGAACTTCATCGGGCGCTGGGCGGTGCGCGACACCCAGCTGGGCGGCCGTCAGATCCGGGCGGGCGACTGCCTGGTGCTCGGTCTCGCCGCGGCCAACACCGACCCGCAGATCTGGCCCGAGTCGCACGTGGGTCCGGAGAACTCCGCGCACCTCTCCTTCAGCCACGGCGAGCACCGCTGCCCCTATCCGGCCCCCCTGCTGGCCGACGTCATCGCCAGGACCGCGGTCGAGACGCTCCTGGAGCGGCTGCCCGACCTGGTCCTCGCGGTGGAGCCGGAGGAGCTGCGGTGGCGCCCGTCCATCTGGATGCGCGGCCTGACGTCGCTGCCGGTGCAATTCACGCCGGTGACGCACTGACCGGACGCTTCGCCCGGTGGGGTGGGTGCGAACCGCCGCGTGATCCTCAGGCGGCCCGGCTGATGTCCAGGCGTTCGGACGACGGCTCGTATCCGGCCGCCCGGTAGGTGGCGACGGCGGCGGCGTTCGAGCTCGGGGTGCTGACGATCGCGCTCGACGCACCCAGTTCACGCAGCGCCGCCGCGGCGGCGACGCCGATCGCCGTCCCGTGGCCGCGACCGCGGTGGTCGGCGTGCACACCCACCGGCTCCAGCAGGCCGGGCCTGCCGGGCCCGGCCGACCAGACCGTCGCCGCGGCCACCGCGTTGTCCTGGTCGTCGTAGCCGATCAGGCAGCGGGCGTCGGCGTAGACCGGCCCGGCGGCCAGCACGTGCCATACCTCCTCGGTGAACACCGGGCTGCCGAACGCCGAGCGGTGCACTGCCGTCCGCACCCCCGCTGTCTGCGGACCCGCTACCTCGATCCGCAGGCCGCAGTCCTGCACCGGCGCGGCGAGGTCGCGGCGCAGCGGCGTCCACGGCTCGTCCAGGTTCCAGCCCGCCTCCAGGAGGACCTCGCGGAGCAGGGCACCGTCGGGGATCTCGAGGCCGACCTTCCCGGGCGGCAGGACCCCGCGCTCCGGATCGTCGAGGTCCGCCAGCAGCTGACGCGCCAGAGCCTCGTCCTGGCGCAGGTCCGGCGCCGTCGTCAGGCGCAGCACATCGGGACCGTCCAGATATCCGACGGCGATGATCCGGCCGGCCACGCTCCAGGTGCGGACGGCCGCGGCCAGCCTCTCCGCGCCCAGCGCCCAGGCCCAGCCGAGGTCTCCCGGGTGCAGTTGCAGCGGCGTGCGGTCGTCCTGCCATACGCGGAGGGCGTCCACGGCATCGGTCAACCCGTCGACACCGGGCTCGTTCAGAACGATGGTCATGTCCCGCATCCCACACCATGGGGGCGACCGGCCACACATGGTTTTTCTCAGCCGGTGACGGGGGTGAAGCGCACGGGCAGCGACTGCGGGCCGCGTGTGAACACCCCCTGCTCCACCGGGTCGAAGCCCTCGGCGAGCCGTACGTCGGGCATCGCGTCCAGGAGCTGGCCGACACCGATCTCCACCTCCGCCTTGGCCAGCAGGGCGCCCACGCAGAAGTGGCGGCCGAGGGCGAAGGAGAGGTGGTCCGCGGCGGCGGAGAACGCGGTCGTGGTGGTCAGGTCGTCCCGGAAGATGTCGAAGCGGTCCGGGTCCTGGTAGCGCCGCTCGTCGCGGTTGGCCGACCCGATCAGACAGGTGACGGTGGCACCGGCGGGGACGGTGCCGCCGCTGAGCTCCACGTCGACCGCCGACTGCCGCATGATCATGTGGACCGGCGGCGTGTGGCGCAGCGTCTCGGCGAACGCGCGGGCGATCAGCGTGCGGTCCTGGCGGACGGCTTCGAGCTGATCGGGGTGGGTCAGGAGGTTGGCGAAGATGGAGGCGATCGCCTTGTCGGTGGTCTCGCCCCCGGCGGCGAGCAGCAGGCTGCAGAAGGCCTTGATGTCCTCGTCGCTCATGCGCACCCCGTCGACCTCGGCGGCGCACAGGGTGGACAGCAGGTCGTCCCCGGGCAGGTCGCGGCGCTTCTGGATGATCGGGATCATGTACTCGGCGAACTCCACGCGGGTCCGCTCGCCGGCCGCCGCGACCTCGGGGTCGCCCGCCAGGTTGCCCAGGAAGGCGATGACCGTGGTGTACCAGCGGTGGAAGCGCGCGTGGTCGGCCTTGTCGAGGCCCAGCATGTCGGCGATCACGTTGACGGGGAAGCGGGTGGCGTAGGCCTCGACGAGGTCCACGCCACCGGTGTGCCGGAAGGTGTCGATGAGCTCGCGGGAGTTGCGCTCGATGACCGGCAGGAACTTCTCCTGGAGGTCGCTGCCGCGGAAGGCGGGCGCGACCAGGGCCCGCCGCACGGCGTGCTCCCGGCCGCTGAGCTGGAGGATCGTCTTGCCATGGACGGGCTCGATCTGCCAGTCGTAGTTGTCGGTGGTGAACTGCGAGCCCTTGTCCTTGAACACGCGCTCGACGTCCTCGTACCGCGAGACGATCCAGCTCTGGGTCGCCTCGTGCCACAGGAGCGGTGTGGTGTCCCGCATCGCCCGGTAGGCCGGGTAGGGGTCCTTCGCGAACTCGGGCGAGAGGATGTCGGGGACCTGCTGCGCGGCGGACATAGAGCTCCTTGGTCGGTACAGGCAACGCGCATCAGGCTATTGATCGCCGCTGACCCCAACCAGCCTCCTCCTGGCCGACTGTTGAGCGCTGCACTAATTTTGGCCGAAAATCACCCCTCTCCCCGGGCCTTCAGCACCGCCTTGTTGACCACCCACAGCGCGATCCCGATGGCGATCAGGACGCCCGCCCGGATGTAGACCTCCGCGGGACGGTCCGCCAGCGGGCTGGCGAGGACCAGGGCGGTGATCGCGCCCAGGACGGGCAGCACCGTCGGCGTGCGGAAGTGCTGGTGCTCGACGGGGTCGCGGCGCAGGACCAGGACCGCCACGTTGACCACCGCGAAGACGCACAGCAGCAGGAACGCCGTCGTGTCGCCGAGCCCCTCGATCTCACCGGTCGACACCAGGCCGACGGCGAGCAGGGAGACGAAGACGATGCCGACGACGGGGGTGCGGCGCTTGGCGAGGACGCGGCCCATGGCGCGCGGCAGGATGCGTTCGTTGGCCATGCCGTAGCAGAGGCGCGACGCCATCATGATGTTGATGAGGGCCGAGTTGGTGACCGCGAACAGGGCGATCAGGGCGAAGAGTTTGTGCGGGAAGTCGACGCCGCCGGCCTTCACGACTTCGAGCAGCGGGCCGCTCGACCCTTCGAGGGTCTTGTAGTCGACGAGGAGGGACGAGACCAGCGCGACCAGGACGTAGATGGTGCCGGTCACCGCGACGCCGATGAAGATGGCGCGCGGGAAGGTGCGGACGGGGTCCTTCGTCTCCTCGGCCATGTTCACCGAGTCCTCGAAGCCGACGAAGGCGAAGAAGCCGAGCGCGGTCGCTCCCAGCACGCCTGTCATGAGGGCGTACGCGGTGCCGCCCCCCGCCTCGAACTCGGTGAGGCGCGAGGGCTCGCCGTCCCCGGTCAGTACGGCGTACACGCCGATGGCGAGGATGATCGCGAGGCCGGTCAGCTCGACGAGGGTGAGCACGACGTTCGTCTTGACCGACTCCGAGACGCCCCGCATGTTGAGCGCGGCGAGCAGCACGATGAAGGTGATGGCGATCAGGGTGGGCGGCAGTGCGTTGTCCGTGAGCTCGCCCAGATAGTCGCCGCTGAAGGCGCGGGCCGCGGCGCTCGCGGACGACAGCCCCGAGCACATCACCATGAAGGCGATGATGAAGGTGAGGAACGGGGTCTTGAACGCCTTCTGCGTGTAGAGCGCGGCACCGGCCGCCTTCGGGTACTTGCCGACCAGTTCGACGTACGACGCCGCCGTCAGGATCGCCACGACGAACCCGATCGCGAACGGCAGCCACAGCGCGCCGCCGACCTTCCCGGCGACCTTGCCTGTGGTGGCGTAGATGCCGGTGCCGAGGATGTCGCCGATCACGAAGAGGATCAGCAGCTTGGGGCCGATGGCACGGTGCAGCGCCGGCTCTTCGGCGGGTGGTGGTGCGGCGGCGGACGTGTCCGATGTCGTCACAGGAGCCTCCCCCGGGGTTCGGGACTGGATCGGGACTGAGGGTCTGCCCGTGATCCAGATCACTATGCCCAACTTGAGCAACCTCAGAGAGTTCCCCCTCCGGGCGAGGGAAAGGGGCGCGTTGCCGCAGGCGTCCTCAGGGGCGCGGGGAACTGCGCGGCCAGCCACGACGAGCCCGCACAGGCCAACGGCCCAAGCCCCGCAGACGCGTCTGCCCTCGACGGCACCTCTCGCGGGTGCGGCCCGCCGTGGGTTGCTCGCGCAGTTCCCCGCGCCCCTAAGGGCGCGGGCACCGGGCGACGGGGGCGCTGCCGAAGGTGCCGTCAGGGGCGCGGGGAACTGCGCGGCCAGCCACAGCGAGCCCGCAGCGGCGAACGGTTCAAGCCCCGCAGGTGTGCGCTAGAGCCTAGAGCTGGCGCAATGCGTCGCGCTCCGCGCCTCCCCCCGCCTCCGCCACAATCTCCTCCAGCGTCTGCGCCTCCCGTACGACCGCGAAGCGAACTTCGTCGGCGCGCGACGGATGCGCGGAGAAACCCCAAACGGCGGGCCGCACAAGGCTGTTGTACGAATAGTGCTGCGCGAAGTAATACGCACCGGTGTCCAGCGCCGCCACATGATCCCCCGCTTCGAGCAACGGCAACGGCCGGTTCTCCGCGAGCAGATCCCCCGCGAAGCAGGCCGGCCCCGCGACGTCCTGCCCCACGGCGGGCCCGCCCTTGGGCCGCCCCTTCGCGTCGTACGCCGCGATCCGCAGCGGCCACGACGCGGGCGCGTACACGGTCCGGGTCGCCACCTGCACGCCCGCGTGCGTCACGGCGATGGGCCGCCCACCCGCCCGCTTCGCGTACTCGACGCGGGCGAGCACCGTCCCGTGCTTGGCGAGCAGCGAGCGGCCGAACTCGGTGACGATGCCGTACCGCCCGTCGAGCAGCCCTGGCACCCGCGCCTTGAGGCGGCGCGCGTACTGCGCGTGGGTCGGCGTCTCGTCGTCGGAGCCGAAGTTGACGGGCAGCCCGCCGCCGATGTCGATCGTGTCGATCTGCCGCCGCCCGGCGCGTTCGTTGATCTCCTCGGCCAGTTCGTACGTCGCCGCGACGCCCCGCACCATCATCTCCAGAGGCATGCCCTGCGACCCGGAGTGCGCGTGCAGCCGGGTCAGCCACGGCCGGTCGAGGCAGGCCCGGACGACCCACTCCCTGGCACCCTCGTCGCGCAGGGGCACCCCGAACTTGGAGGTGGGCGTCGCCGTCGAAAGGGCGCCGATCGCGCCACCGCCGATCTGCGGGTTCACACGGATGCCGACGGGCGAGCCGGTCACGGCCGACTGCATCAGGGCGTCGACGCGGGCCAGCTCCTGCGGGTTGTCCGCGTTCACGGCGATGCCGAGCGCCAGCGCCTCGCGCAGTTCGGCGGGGGTCTTGGCGGGCGAGTCGAGGACGGTGTCGGCGGGCGGTATCCCGGCGGCCCGGGCGAGGGCCAGCTCGCCGGGGGACGCCACCTCGGCGCCGATCCCCGCCGAGCGCAGCAGCCGAAGGACCGGCACAAGCGGGGTCGCCTTCACCGCGAAGGCGTGCAGGACGGGGGTGCCGGGCGGGGTGACGGCGTCGAAGGCGGCGCGCAGGGCGGCGGCGCTCGCGCGGATGCCGGCGACGTCGAGCAGGCCCACGACGGGGGCGCCGGGGCCGACGACGCCCCGCTCGACGGCGGCGAGGACGGCCTGGTCGCGGCGGGCAGCGACATCGGCGCCGACACCCGCACCCGCACCGCCACCCGCACCCGCACCGGCGCCCACACCCGCACCGGCACCGACACCCACACCAGCACCGGCGCCGGCGCCGGCAGCGGTGCGGAGCACCCGGGTCTCTTGTGTCTCGTCCGGCGGTGTCCGCGGTGCGTCGTCGTCCTCGTCGTGAGCCATGCGTTCCAGCCAATCACCCGGGCCCGGCCCCCGCTGGCGTACTCGCGCATTCGTTCGCTATTGACTAGCCCTATTCAGAACCCCAGGATGTGAATAACAAGGTCACAGCATCGAGGTCAGAGTCACGAGGAGGCATCGCCATGTCAGGACCCCGCCCCGTACGGGCACCGCGCGGTACGGAACTGAGCGCCCTGGGATGGCAGCAGGAAGCCGCCCTCCGCATGCTGCAGAACAACCTCGACCCCGAGGTCGCCGAGCACCCCGACAAGCTCGTCGTCTACGGCGGCACCGGCAAGGCGGCCCGCGACTGGCGCTCCTTCGACGCGATGGTGCGCACCCTCAAGACCTTGAAGCAGGACGAGACGATGCTCGTCCAGTCCGGCCGCCCCGTCGGCGTCATGCAGACCCACGAGTGGGCGCCGCGCGTCCTCATCGCCAACTCCAACCTCGTGGGCGACTGGGCGAACTGGGAGGAGTTCCGCCGCCTGGAGCAGCTCGGCCTCACCATGTACGGCCAGATGACCGCGGGCTCCTGGATCTACATCGGCACCCAGGGCATCCTCCAGGGCACCTACGAGACCTTCGCCGCCGTCGCCGCCAAGAAGTTCAACGGCACCCTCGCCGGGACCATCACCCTCACCGCGGGCCTCGGCGGCATGGGCGGCGCCCAGCCGCTCGCCGTCACCATGAACGACGGCGTCGCCATCTGTATCGACGTCGACCCGCGCGCCATCGAGCGCCGCATCGAGCACAAGTACCTGGACGTGAAGGCGGACTCGCTGGAGCACGCGCTCCAGCTGGCCGTCGAGGCGCGGGACGCCCGCCGCCCCCTCTCCATCGGCCTCCTCGGCAACGCCGCCGACCTGGTCCCGCGCATGCTCGCCGAGTCCGCCCCCATCGACATCGTGACGGACCAGACCTCCGCCCACGACCCCCTCTCGTACCTGCCGTCCGGCGTCGCCTTCGACGACATGCAGGCGTACGCCACGAAGGACCCGGCGGGCTTCACCACCCGCGCCCGTGAGTCCATGGCCAAGCACGTCGAGGCGATGGTCGGCTTCCTGGACGCGGGCGCCGAGGTCTTCGACTACGGCAACTCGATCCGCGGCGAGGCCCAACTCGCGGGCTACGACCGCGCGTTCGCCTTCCCCGGCTTCGTGCCCGCCTACATCCGCCCGCTCTTCTGCGAGGGCAAGGGCCCGTTCCGCTGGGCGGCGCTCTCCGGCGAGGCCTCCGACATCCACAAGACGGACAAGGCGATCCTCGACCTCTTCCCGGAGAACGAGTCGCTGCACCGCTGGATCAAGATGGCGGGGGAGCGCGTCCACTTCCAGGGCCTCCCGGCGCGCATCTGCTGGCTCGGTCAGGGCGAGCGCGACAAGGCCGGCGACATGTTCAACGACATGGTCGGCGACGGCACCCTCGCCGCGCCCCTCGCGATCGGCCGCGACCACCTCGACTGCGGCTCCGTCGCCTCCCCGTACCGCGAGACGGAGGCCATGCTCGACGGCTCCGACGCGATCGCCGACTGGCCCCTCCTGAACGCCATGGTGAACGTCGCGTCCGGCGCCTCCTGGGTCTCCCTCCACCACGGCGGCGGCGTCGGCATGGGCCGCTCCATCCACGCGGGCCAGGTCTCGGTCGCCGACGGCACGAAGCTCGCCGGCGAGAAGATCCGCCGGGTGCTCACCAACGACCCCGGGATGGGCGTCATCCGGCATGTCGACGCCGGGTACGACATCGCGGAGCGCGTGGCGGACGAGCGGGGCGTGCGGGTTCCCATGCGGGAGGGGGAGTGAGCAATTCAGCCCCTCCGGCGATCGAGGAGCGGGGTCCGGGGCGGAGCCCCGTGTCCTTCCAGGAAATGTGGCGGGACCTGAGCTCCATCGGCCGCGACGCCGGCTCGGGCGGCTACCGCCGCTACGCGTGGACGGGGGCCGACTCCGACTGCCGCGCCTGGTTCAAGGCGCAGGCGGACACCCGCGGCCTCACCTACGAACTGGACCGCAACGGCAACCAGTGGGCCTGGCTCGGCGACCCCGCGGCAGGAGACGCCGTCGTCACCGGCTCCCACCTGGACTCCGTCCCGGACGGCGGCGCCTTCGACGGCCCCCTCGGCGTCGTCTCCTCCTTCGCCGCCCTGGACGAACTGCGTGCCCGCGGAGCCGAGTTCACCAGGCCCCTCGCCATCGTCAACTTCGGCGACGAGGAAGGCGCCCGCTTCGGCCTGGCCTGCGTCGGATCGAGGCTCACCGCCGGACAGCTCACCGTCGAGGCGGCGCACAAGCTCCGGGACGGCGACGGCGTATCGCTGCCGCGGGCGATGGAGGCGGCCGGCTACGACCCGTACGCCATCGGCCCCGACCCCGAACGCCTCGCCCGCATCAGCGCGTTCGTGGAGCTGCACGTCGAGCAGGGCCGTTCCCTCGACCTGTCCGGCGACCCCGTCGGCATCGCGAGCGCCATCTGGCCGCACGGCCGCTGGCGCTTCGACTTCCGCGGCGAGGCCAACCACGCGGGCACCACCCGCCTCGTCGACCGCCGCGACCCGATGCTGTCGTACGCGGAGACGGTCCTCGCCGCCCGCCGCGAGGCCGAACTGGCGGGCGCGGTCGCCACCTTCGGCAAGATCTCCGTCGAGCCGAACGGCGTCAACGCCATCCCGTCCCTCGTCCGCGGCTGGCTCGACTCCCGCGCCGCCGACCAGGCCACCCTCGACACCGTCGTCACGGGCATCGAGAAGGCGGCCCGCGAGTACGCGGACCGGCACGGCATCGACCTCGACATCGTCCGGGAGTCCTTCACACCGGTCATCGAGTTCGAGGACGCGCTCCGCGACGAGCTGGGCACGATCCTCGGCGCCCGCGCGGAGCGCCCGCTCCCCGTCCTCGGCACCGGCGCGGGACACGACGCGGGTATTTTGTCCGGCTCGATCCCCACCGCCATGCTGTTCGTAAGGAACCCCACGGGCGTCTCGCACTCCCCGGCGGAACACGCCGCCGAGGACGACTGCCTGGCCGGGGTGACCGCACTGGCCGACGTACTGGAAGGGCTGGCCTGCGCATGACGACGTACTGGCTGGAGCACGCCTGGCTCGGCACCCATGTCGAGCCGGGGGTCGCGGTCGACGTGGCGGGCGACCGGATCGAGGACGTCCGCAAGGGGGTCGCGGCGCCCCCGCCCGGCGCGACGGTGCTGCGCGGCCTGACGCTCCCCGGCCTGGCCAACGCCCACTCGCACGCCTTCCACCGCGCGCTGCGCGGCACGGTGCAGGTCGGCTCCGGCACGTTCTGGACGTGGCGTGAGGTCATGTACGGGGTGGCGGACCGGCTGACGCCGGAGACGTACCACGCACTGGCCCGCGCGGTCTACGCGGAGATGGCGCTCGCGGGCATCACGACCGTGGGAGAGTTCCACTACCTCCACCACGCACCCGGCGGCACCCCGTACGCGGACCCGAACGCGATGGGCGAGGCGCTGATCCAGGCCGCCGCCGACGCGGGCGTCCGCATCACGCTCCTCGACACGGCGTACGTGGCGTCAGGACTCCTCGACGCGGGGCGCGGCAAGCCCCCCAACCACCACCAGCTCCGCTTCTCCGACGGTACGACGGAGGCGTGGGCCGAGCGCGTCTCGTCCCTCAAGGACCGCCCGCACGCCCGGATCGGAGCGGCGATCCACTCCGTACGGGCGGTACCGGCACAGCAGCTGGGCACGGTGGCGGACTGGGCGGCGGCCCGGCAGGCACCGCTCCACGTCCACCTCTCCGAGCAGACGGCGGAGAACGACGCCTGCCAGGAGGTGCACGGCTGCACGCCCACGCAGCTCCTCGCCGACCACGGCGTCCTCGGCCGCCGCACCACGGGCGTCCACAACACGCACCTCACGGAGGAGGACATCGGGCTGCTCGGCGGCACGACGACGGGCACCTGCATGTGCCCGACGACGGAACGCGACCTGGCGGACGGCATCGGCCCCGCCCTCCACCTCCAGCGTGCGGGCAGCCCCCTCTCCCTTGGCAGCGACAGCCACGCCGTCATCGACCTCCTCGAAGAAGCCCGCGCCATGGAGCTGAACGAACGCCTCCGCTCGCATACGCGCGGCCACTGGACGGCGGCGGCACTGCTGCGCGCGGCGACGGCCGACGGGCACGCGGCGCTCGGCTGGCCGGACGCGGGCGTCATCGAGCGCGGCGCGCTCGCCGACCTCACGACGGTCGCCCTCGACTCGGTCCGCACGGCGGGCCCGGTCCCCCGTCTGGCCGCGGAGACGGCGGTGTTCGCGGCGACGGCGGCGGACGTCCGTCACACGGTCGCCGCGGGCCGTCACGTGGTCCGCGACGGCGCCCACACGGCGGTCCCCGACGTCCCTTCGGCCCTGACGGAGGCGATCGCGGCGCTGCGAGACTGACACGCTGCCCTGATCCCGCCAGTCTCAGCCCCCTCCCCCTCCCGGAGACCCTGATGCCCACCACCCTCATCACCGACATCGCCAGTCTCGTCACGAACGACCCCGCCCAGGGGGACGGCACCCCCCTAGGGCTCCTCACGGACGCGGCCGTCGTCCTGGACGGCGAGACCATCGCCTGGGTGGGCCCGGCGGCGAAGGCCCCGGCGGCGGACGAGACCCACGACGCGAAGGGCCGCGCCGCGATCCCCGGCTTCGTCGACTCCCACTCCCACCTCGTCTTCGCGGGCGACCGCACCCAGGAGTTCAACGCCCGCATGTCGGGCCGCGCGTACTCGGCGGGCGGCATCCGCACGACGGTCGCCGCGACCCGGGCCGCGACGGACGCCGCACTCGAGGCGAACCTCACCCACTACCTCCGCGAGGCCCTCCGCCAGGGCACGACCACCTTCGAGACGAAGTCGGGCTACGGCCTGAACACGGAGGACGAGTCCCGCGCCCTGCGCATCGCGGCGAAGCACACCGAGGAGGTCACGTTCCTCGGCGCGCACATCGTCTCCCCGGACTACGCCGAGGACCCGGCGGCGTACGTGGACCTCGTGACCGGCGAGATGCTGGACGCCTGCGCGCCGCACGCCCGCTGGATCGACGTGTTCTGCGAGAAGGGCGCTTTCGACGGCGACCAGGCCCGCGCGATCCTCACGGCGGGCAAGGCGAAGGGCCTGCACCCCCGCATCCACGCGAACCAGCTCTCGTACGGCCCCGGCGTGCAGCTGGCCGTCGAGCTGGATGCGGCGAGCGCCGACCACTGCACGCACCTCACCGACGCCGACGTCGACGCCCTCGCGAACAGCGGCACGGTCGCCACGCTGCTGCCCGGCGCGGAGTTCTCCACCCGCGCCGAGTGGCCCGACGCCCGCCGCCTCCTGGACGCGGGCGCGACGGTCGCCCTCTCCACGGACTGCAACCCGGGCTCGTCCTTCACGTCCTCGGTCCCGTTCTGCATCGCCCTCGCCGTACGGGACATGGGCATGACCCCGGACGAGGCGATCTGGTCCGCCACGGCGGGCGGCGCGGCGGCCCTGCGCCGCACCGACATCGGCGTCGTCCGCGAGGGCGCCCGCGCGGACCTGGCCCTCCTCGACGCCCCGAGCCACGTCCACCTGGCGTACCGGCCGGGGGTGCCGCTGGTCGCCGAGGTGTGGCAGCGGGGCAGCCGAGTTACAGCGGATGGGTGATTCCCCGCTGACCGCCTCTCTCGTTGAGCGATCGCCGGAGCGTTCCGCTCCGGCACGCGAAGATGCGAGAAGACGCGAGAAGTGGAGAGATCTGTGCGTCGAATGAGCATGGCCATCGCCCTGGCCGTGGCCGCCGGCGGGCTCGGCCTGTCGGCGGCGACCGCCCAGGCCGCCCCCGCCGCCCCTGTCCAGGGCCCTCCTTTCCCCTACGCGGACTGCCTCAAGGCGACCGCCGACAAGGGGGAGAGCCCGGCGCAGGGCAAGTGGCACTGTGACCAGCTGGTCCGCAAGGGCTGGGTCAAGCCGCCGAACCGCTGAGCACCGCTGATCACTGTTGATCGCCTTGCTGGGGGCCGCCTTCGCGGGTGGCCTCCCAGAAGGCGAGGTTGTGTTCCCGGTAGTAGTCGACGGGTCCGATCCGGTGCGGTGCCAACGACTGCGTGTACGGCGTGTGCGGGGTGTAGGGGGGCCAGGCGGGCGGGCCGGCGGCACTCGGCGTGCCGGTGCGGGCGAACGCGGCCCAGTACCCGCTCATCGTGGCCGACAGGCGCCGCTGCGCCGGGGTGAACTGCGGCTCGGCCGTCTCGTCCTCGAACAGGTACGGGATGTCGCCCGCGTGGAAGGCGCCGAAGTCGAAGTCGCCGGGCAGCGGCAGGAACATCGGTGCGTCGCGGTCGGCGAACTCGTAGGCGTACACAGGGACATACCGGGCCAGCGCCTCGTGCTGGGCCCGCGTGCCGCGCGCCCACATGCGGTCGGTGATCACGGTGGCCCACGCCAGCGCGGGGGAGGGGAAAGCGGCCGTGGGGTACTCGGCCCGCACCCGCTTCGCGGTTTCCCCGCCGAACGCGGTGCGCAGCGCCCGCCCGTAGTCGGCCTCCGTGAACTTCCTGCCCACCGCGTCGTACAGCATCCCGACGAACGTCCGGTGCTCGTCGAGCGTCGCGCCCGACAGGACGGGCACGCGGTGGAAACGCCCGGCGCGCAGGGCCTTCGGGGGCAGTTCGGGCAGGGTGGCGTTGCCGTAGCCGAACGCCTGGAAGGCGTTCATGATGTGCGGCACCTTCAGGATCGTCTTCACGGGCAGGGCGCGCAGGCAGGCGAGCATGCGCTGCGGGCGGCGGTCCCGGCAGCCGAGGGTCGAGGTCATCTCGGTGGTGATGTCCTCCATCTCCCGGCCCGTCCGCCACACGTACCACGGATAGCCCGGCACGCCGGGGCCCATCGCACCGGCCGGCATGTCCATCACGGCCTCGCCGCTCGCCATGACGGCACGGTGGAACAGGCCCTTGGACGCGGGCGACGTCAGGTGCCCGGCCACGGCGGACGCGCCGAACGACACACCGGCCACGGTGACGTTGCCCGGGTCGCCGCCGAACGCCCGCGCGTTGTTCCGTACCCAGGTGAGGGCGGCACGCTGGTCCTGGAGGCCGAAGGTGCCGGACCCCGGGAGACCCGGCAGGGCGAGACCGCCGAAGACGCCGAGCCGGTAGTTGACGGTGACGACCACCAGGCCGCGCCCGGCCAGCCGGCGTCCGTCGAAGAAGCCGCCCCCGCCCACGGAGCCGTCTCCGTGGATCCAGACGAGGACGGGCGCGGCCCGCCGCGGGTGCCGTTCCGCGGCCGGTGGCGTCGTGACGTTCAGGACCAGGCAGTCCTCCTCGGTGCTGGAGATCTGCGCGTACGCCGAGGGCACCTGCGGGCACAGCGGTCCGGGCTTCGTGGCGTCCCTGACCCCCTTCCACGGCTGTACGGGGCGGGGCGGCGCCCAGCGGTGACGCCCCTTGGGGGCGCCCGCGTAGGGGATGCCCCGGAAGACACGGTGCGCGCCCGACCGGGCGCCGCGGACGAGCCCGGCGTCGGTGCGCACGGTGTCGCCGGTGAGCGGGGTCTCTTCGGCGCGCGACGTCGAACCGTGGCCGGGTTCCGCCGTGGAGGAGAGCGGGGCGGAGAGCAGCGCGGTGAACGTCAGGGCGGTGGCCGTCAGCGCGACGGCCGCCCGGCGGGGAGTTCTGCGATGGATCACGACGGAAGCCTTCCTCGTGGGTGCCCGTCCCGGCGCGCGGACGCACCGAAGACGACCTGAACGAGGCGCGGGCCCGTCCGACCGGGCTCGCGCCACTGCCACGGGGCAGGCGCGTGATCGCGTCTGGCGGCCGCGCGATCCCATCACGCGCTTTACGGGTACGACGATCCTCCGCACCGGGCGGGGGACCGAGACCCGAGGAGCCGGACATGGCACCCACCGCACCCGAATTCGGTCCTGACATCGACCCGTACGCGCCCTACGAACCGCAGCGCGACTGCGACCCCGAGGCCAAGCCCGGCCTGGTCGGCTTCCGTGACCTGGTGCTCGCCGCCTACCCCGGCACGACCAACATGGGGATCAGCAGGGCCTGCGGCAGCGGAGGCCAGAGCGAGCACAAGGAGGGCCGGGCCTGGGACTGGGGCGTGAACGTGCAGGGCCAGGAACATCTGGCCGACGACCTCATCAGCTGGCTGCACGCCACGGACCGGCACGGCAACCCGCACGCCCTCGCCCGCCGCTTCGGCATCATGTACATGATCTGGAACCGGCGCATCTGGATGGCCAACCGCCCGGACGCCGGCTGGCAGCCCTACCGGGGCGCCAACCCGCACACCAACCACATCCACTTCAGCTTCTCGTGGGCGGGCGCCCGCAAGGAGACGAGCTGGTGGAAGGGTCCCGTGGCACCGGACCGGCGGCAGCGGCTCGCGGTGGGGATGTCGGCGGACGGTCGTGTGGAGGTGTTCCATGCGGCGGTCGACCAGATCTACCACACGTATCAGCACGAGCCGGGTGGTGCGTGGTCGGGCTGGCGGGCGTTCGGCGGCCCGGCGTCGGCGGCCCTGGCACTGACGGCGTCACCGGACGGCAGGCTGGAGCTCTTCGCCATGAACGGTGACACGTTCATGCACCGCTACCAGGCGAAGGTGTCGGCGGAATGGGCCGACTGGTACGCGTTCGGCGGCGGCGGGGACCACCTGGCCGTCTCCAAGAACCACGACGGCCGCCTCGAGGTGTTCGCCTCCAACGCCGACGGCGTCCACCACCGTTGGCACAACACGCCGGGCGGTACGTGGCACGACTGGCGGCCGTTGGGGGGTCCGGCGGGTGCGCGTCTGGCGGCGGCTCCGGCGTCGGACGGCCGGATCGAGGTGTTCGCCATGAACGACGACATCTTCCGGCACACGTGTCAGACGGATCTGGCGGGGACGTGGCGGGAGTGGGTCGACTTCGGCCTGGGTGGCGAGCATCTGGCGGTGGCGAAGAACCGCGACGGGCGGTTGGAGGTCTTCGCGACCAACGATTCAGGGGTACACCACCGTTGGCAGAACGTCCCGGCCGGTGACTGGCACGACTGGCAGCCCTTGGGCGGTCCGGTGAGCGCCCGGCTTGCGGTGGTGGAGTCGCATGACGAGCGGATCGAGGTGTTCGCGATGAACGACGACGTCCTGCAGCACAACTACCAGGTCGACGCCTCGGGGGCGTGGCGAACCTGGCAGGACTTCGGCGGCGGGGGCTACTTCATCCGGGCGCTGCGCAATCGGGACGGGCGGCTGGAGATCTTCGCCAACAACCCCGGGGGCGTACATCACCGTTGGCAGCACCAGCCCGGCAGTACCTGGCTCGACTGGCAGCCGCTGTGACGCCCTCACCCCGGCCCCATCGGCCTCGCAGAGAGCCTCGCACAGAACCTCGCACAGACAGGAACACTCCCATGGCACCCTGCCGCGTACCCCCGGACCGAGACCTGGACGTCACGAAGACGGTGTACACCGTCGGCCGCGACCTCGGCGTCTCCGACAAAGTGATGCTGGCCGGCTTCGAAGCCGGCTGGGTCGAGTCCCACATGAACAACCTCGACTGCGGCGACCGCGACTCCCTGGGCGTCTTCCAGCAGCGCCCGAGCCAGGGCTGGGGCACACCGCAACAGATCATGCACGTGCCGTACGCCGCCGAGCAGTTCTTCACGCGGGCGATCCGCGTCGAGCAGCAGCACCCGAACCTGACGGCCGGGCAGACCGCCCAGAGAGTGCAGCGTTCCGCGTTCCCCGACCGGTACGACCAGGCCGAGGGCAAGGCCCGCGCGCTGCTCGAAGAGGCGGAGGAGGCGGTCGGTCCGGGAAAACCAGACCGGCGGCAGCGGCTGGCGGTGGGGATGTCTGCGGACGGTCGTGTGGAGGTGTTCCATGCGGCGGTCGACCAGATCTATCACACGTATCAGCATGAGCCGGGTGGTGCGTGGTCGGGCTGGCGGGCGTTCGGCGGCCCGGCGTCGGCGGCCCTGGCACTGACGGCGTCACCGGACGGCAGGCTGGAGCTGTTCGCCATGAACGGTGACACGTTCATGCACCGCTATCAGGCGAAGGTGTCGGCGGAATGGGCCGACTGGTACGCGTTCGGCGGGGGAGGGGACCACCTGGCGGTCGGGAGCAATCACGACGGCCGGTTGGAAGTCTTCGCCTCCAACTCCACGGGCGTGCATCACCGTTGGCACAACACGCCGGGCGGGACGTGGCACGACTGGCGGCCGTTGGGGGGTCCGGCGGGTGCGCGTCTCGCGGCGGCTCCGGCGTCGGACGGCCGGATCGAGGTGTTCGCCATGAATGACGACATCTTCCGTCACACGTGTCAGACGGATCTGGCGGGGACGTGGCGGGAGTGGGTCGACTTCGGTCTGGGCGGTGAGCACCTGGCGGTGGCGAAGAACCGCGATGGTCGGCTTGAGGTCTTCGCGACCAACTCGGCCGGGGTGCATCACCGTTGGCAGAACGTGCCAGCTGGTGACTGGCACGAGTGGCAGCCGCTGGGTGGTCCGGTGAGCGCACGCCTAGCAGTCGTGGAGTCGCATGACGAGCGGATCGAGGTGTTCGCGATGAACGACGACGTCCTGCAGCACAACTACCAGGTGGATGCGTCGGGGGCCTGGCGAACCTGGCAGGACTTCGGGGGCGGGGGTTACTTCATCCGGGCGCTGCGCAATCGGGACGGGCGGCTGGAGATCTTCGCCAACAACCCCGGCGGCGTACATCACCGTTGGCAGCACCAGCCCGGCAGCACCTGGATCGACTGGCAGCCGCTGTGATCCTGCCTTCGCACAGCAGGCCGTCGCGGACACCGGTGTGGTGTCCGCGACGGCCTGTCACAGCTTCCAGCGGAGGTCCCGGTCGGGGGTGTAGCGGCACATCGTCCCGGTGGAGAGGGTGCGGCGCAGGTGGGCCGCGAGGTCGGGGTGCCGCTGGTCCAGCTTGCGCAAGGTGTCACGGATGCGGCCGGTGACGTTCTTCCGGGCGCGTTCGCGCGTGTCGCCCAGGCGGCGGGGGCGGCCTCCGAGGCCCGCGTAGCGGCGGAGCTCCTCCAGGAGGTCGGCGCGCTCCTGGTCGTAGGCGGCCGCACGCTGCTCGTCCCCCTGCTCGACCGCCCGGTCGATCTCCTCGTCGAGCCGCTCCAGATGACGTCGGTAGCGGCTGCGGGCCTCGTCGTCGAGTACGTCGTCGGCTCCCATGCCGTGCACGGTGGCGACGGTGTCGTCGTCCGGGTTCAGCAGCCGGACCGCCGCGATGTCCTGGCCGGGCAGGCTGAGCAGGCAGTGCAGGTCGCGCAGGCCCTTCGCGTCGGGCATGTGCACGGTGCGGCCGTCGTACGTCAGCCGCCACACCTCGCCGTTGCGGCGGAACTCGTACGCGGCGGGCGTGTCGTCGTCTGGGTCGGGATGACCGGCGTCCGCGTGACCGGCATCCGTGTGAGGGGCATCCACACGCCCGACGCCCACACGCCCGGCGCCCGCGTGCCCGCCGCCCAAGTGCTCGACGCGGGCGAGCAGATGCGTCATGCCGAGCTCGCGCGCCTGCGACTCCGCCTCGCCGAGCAGGCGGGCCACGTATCGCTCGTCGTGGGCGCCCTGCGCCGCGATCGCGGCCGCCAGTTCGAGGCGGGACCGCAGCGACCAGGGCAGCGCGTGCAGGCGGTCGGCCGACCGGCATGCCTCGGTGAGATGGCGTACGGCCGAGTCCCAGCGCTGCCGCGCGGCGTCGAGCACGCCGAGCCAGAGCGTGGCCGGGCCGCTGATGTCCCATCCGAAGAGGGAGACCAGCCACTGGCCGGTGTACGGGACGAGCGCGGCGTGGGCGCTGTCGCACCACGCCGGGTCGCCCGACGCGGCGGCCGCCTGCGCCTGGTAGCGCAGCCACAGCGGTGTGACGCTGCGGTGGAGCACCGTGTCGCCGCCGGCGCCCGCGTCCGGGCGGGGGACGGGCGTGCCCCGGCCCTCGCCGGCCTCCAGGTCGGCGAGGGCCTCGACGAGGTCGACGTACGGATGCTGCTGGGCCCGCAGCGTGTCGAGCAGCCGCCGCGCCTCGCTGAACCTGCCGCGCAGGACGAGCAGGCTCCAGCGGTGGTGGGAGACGAAGTACTGGTAGTAGTTGGCGCTCGACGCGCTCATCGACTCCGAGGCTTCGAGGAGCTCGGTCGCCTCGGTGAACCTGCCGGTCAGGGCGTCGATGATGCTGTGGTCGATCACGGAGTGCAGCCGCAGACGGGCCGAGCCGTCGTCGGCGCCCAGGGCCACCATGGCGTGGAAGTCCTCCATGAAGCGCGGGTCGCCCGCCTCCAGTGCGGCGACCCAGCTCATGGACATCGCCACGTGCTCCGTCCACCGGTCGCCACGGCGCCGGGACACCGCGACGAGCTCCTCCGCCAGGGCCCGCCGCTCGCCCACCGTCCGCGGACCCCACTCCGACTGGAGTCGTGCCCAGAGCCCGATGTGCAACGTGTCGTCATCGCCCGCCGCGCGGGCCCCGGCGATCACACCGGCCGCCACGTGCCGGGCCAGGGAGCACTGCGACAGGGTCGGTTCGCCGTCGTCCCCCGCCGTCGCCGGTTCCCCGGAAGCGGCGCGTTGCTGTTCGTGGGCCCAGCGCAGGACGCGTGGCTTCAGCAGCGCGGTGTCGCCGCGCCCGTCGGAGCCGTACAGGGTCAGGGCGGTCCACCCCATCAGCAGTGGATCGTTCAGACCGCGCGCCAGGGTTGCGGCATCGGCGTACACCCGCCAGGAGCGCTCATGCTCACCGAGCATCTGGAGCGCCGTCCCGAAGTGGAGGATGAGCAGCACCCGGCGCGCGGGGGCCGCGTCGCCGAGGCGGTCGAGGGCGCGCTGATAGTGCCCGGCCGCTTCCTCGTGCGCCATGCGGTTCTCCGCGTGCCGTGCGGCGGACAGCAGCAGGTCCACGGCCTCGTCACGGTCCAGCTCCTCGAAGGCGAGGTGGGCGTGGCGGGCCAGCTCCACCGGGAGGGTCACGTCCTGTGCGTCCGTGGTGCTGCGCAGCGCGCGCACGGCGGCGGCGTGCAGTCGGCGTACGCGCCGGGTGTCCAGGCTGCCGTACAGGGTCTCGCGCACGAGATCATGCTCGAAGACCACTTCCCGGGAGACCACCTTCTGGGAGACCACTTCCCGGGAGAGCGAGTCCCGGGAGGAGGCCTCCCCGTCGGGCTCGTACGCCACGAGCCGCGCGCCCGCGGCCTGGTCCAGCCACCGGCGCACCTCTCCGGGCGGGGCGCCCATGACGCTCGCCAGGGTGTCGGCGCGGAACCGCCGCCCGAGGACGGACGCGGCCCCCAGACAGTCGGCGACGGCACCGTCCAGCAGGTGCAACCGCTGCCGGAGCGAGGCGTGCAGCCCCGGCGAAATCCCGCTCACCTCGTGACCGCCGGCCCACAGGCGCGCGGTCTCCTGTACGAAGAAGGGGTTGCCGCCCGTCCGGTGCAGCACGTCGGCGACGAGTTCGCCGTCCGGTGCGCTGCCCGCCGTACGGTGCATCAGTTCGGCGACGTCGTCGGCGCCGAGACCCGTGAGCGTGAGGGTCGTCGCCCGGGCCGTCAACGACCGGAGCCGGTCGCGCAGGGAGTGGTCGGGCCGCTCGACCTCGACGAGCCTGCACGTCGCCACGATCAACACCCGCTCCAGCGACACGTGCTGGGCCGCGAACTCCAGGAGGGCGACCGACGCCCGGTCGGCCCAGTGCACGTCTTCGAGGACCACCAGGACGGGCTGGTGCTGTGCCGCGGTGACCAGCATGGTCGTGACCGCGTCGAACAGCTCGAACCGCCCCGACTCCTCCGCCGCCCCGCCCCCGCCGTCCAGGAGCACCTGCCACACCACACCGGCGGCCTCCGACGCGGCCTCCCACGCCTCTGCCCGCAGGGACCTGCGCAGACCGCGTATGACCTGCGTCCAGGGCCAGTACCCCGGAGTGCCGTCGGCGCCCCAGCACGACCCGCGCAGCACGGCCATGCCCGCACGGCGCGCCTCGTGCACCGCACAACCGGTGAGAGCCGTCTTGCCGATCCCCGCCTCACCGGTGACCAACAGCAGCCCGCCACGCCCCTCGCGGGCCCGCTCCAACTCGTCCCGCACCGCCCGCAGAAACTCCCCCCGCCCGAGCAGCCCCTGCCCGCCCCCGCCCTCCCCCGACCCCACGACCGCCCCCGCCCACGCACGTCCCCATCCGGCGACAGCCGCTGTCTCACCGAAAAGCGTAGGGCGTGTTCGAAATCCGGATCAACTCGACCAAAGGGGTGAGCGACGAACGCGACCGACGGGGCACAGGGAAGCGCCCAGAATGGGCGGATGAGCGACCCGGTGAGCGAAGACGACCACGAGATCGAAGACCTGCAGAGGGAAGTGGCCGCTCTCCTGCTGAACTTCGTCCACGCGCCCCTGCTGGCGAACCAGCACGTACGGGGCGTCCTGCCGGCCCCCTCGGGCGCCCCGGCCGTACGAGTCGCCCTCGGCGACCGCAACGAATGCACGCCCTCCCGGCTGACGGCGTACGAGATCCCCCTCGGTACGGGCGACGAACTGCGCACCTCGCACGACATCGTCGCCCTGCTGCGCGCGGTGCACACCGGGACGCACATCTACCCCTCGGACAGGGTCACTTCCGTCATGGGCATGGTCCTGTACCTGGTCGACCCGGCACAGGAGAAGGGAGCCCCCTTCACCACGGACGACTGGGCGTCCACCCTCCTGCGGTGCCTCGCTCACCCGGCGGGGGAACGGCCGGGGACGGGCCTGCGCGGATTCCTGTTCACCGAAGGAGGCCTGCTGCGTCTCTACCTGGACAGCGACAGGGTCCCTGGCGTGATCGGCGCCGATGTACGCCCCGGCGGCGCGCTGACCGCTCTCCTGGCCGCACTGCCCGCCCTGCTCGACGAGGAATGGCGAACCTCGGCCCCGGCTGACGACCCGCACTGCCGCTGCCTGCTGGATCTCACCGACTATTGAGCCGTGCACGGGGGACCGGAACGGCAGTGGGGCCCGCCCCCGTTCAAGGGGCGGGCCCCACGGGGCCGTTCAAGAGAGACGCGGCGGCGGTCACTCCTCGACCGTCAGCCCCTTGCGGAGCTTGACGAGAGTTCGCGACAACAGGCGCGACACATGCATCTGCGAGATGCCGAGCTCCTCGCCGATCTCCGACTGCGTCATGTTGGCGACGAAGCGGAGGGAGAGGATCTTGCGGTCGCGCGGCGGCAGCTCGGCGATCAGCGGCTTCAGCGACTCGACGTACTCGATGCCTTCGAGACCGTGGTCCTCGTAGCCGATGCGGTCCGCGAGGGCGCCTTCGGAGTCGTCCTCCTCGGGCTGCGCGTCCAGGGAGCTCGCGGTGTAGGCGTTCGAGGCGGCCATTCCCTCGACGACCTCGTCGTTCGAGATGCCCAGGCGCTCGGCGAGCTCGCCCACCGTGGGTGCGCGATCAAACTGCTGGGCGAGTTCGTCGCCCGCCTTGGCGAGGTCCAGTCGGAGCTCCTGCAGGCGGCGCGGGACTCGCACCGACCAGCTGGTGTCACGGAAGAAGCGCTTGATCTCGCCGACGATCGTCGGCATGGCGAAGGTGGGGAACTCGACGCCGCGGCTGAGCTCGAAGCGGTCGATGGCCTTGATGAGGCCGATCGTGCCGACCTGGATGATGTCCTCCATGGGCTCGCTGCGGGAGCGGAACCGGGAGGCGGCGAACTTCACCAGGGCGAGGTTCAGCTCGACCAGGGTGTTACGGACGTACGCGTATTCGTGCGTCCCTTCCTCGAGCGACTCGAGGCGCCCGAAGAGGGTCTTGGACAGGGCCCTGGCGTCCAGCGGCCCCACCTCGTCGTACGGCGGGATCTCGGGGAGGTCTTCGAGGCCTTCGAGTCCGTCCTGGGCAGGTATGGACCCGCGCTGGGCGGGTACGGACTCGGGAGCGGGGCTCGCGATCTCGTTGGCGGAGCGGTGCGGCGGGAGTGTCGACGTCGCCTGGTCAGTACGCGATTCGTCGAGCCGGGGTGACATGGTGTCCTCCATCGTTCTCGGCATATGGCTGCCGATGCCAATACGTGCACTGCGGTGTGCGGCGCCTCCAAAGCCGTCCGTGTCGATTGATGTCTCTTCTACCCCTACCCGCTTCCGCGTGCCGGTCGCAAGTGCGTTCTGAGGGTAAATGTCCGAATTCGGGGGGATGTTCGGGTACCCCGGACCGCCAGGAGGGCGTAATGTTCAGGGGCGTCATCAACAGCCACGACGGTCGGAAGAGAGTGACGATGGACCGCGGGACGGTCGGCAGCGCACACAGGGGCCGGCTTCTGGTCGAAGTCCGGAAGGTGGGCACGAGTGCCGTCGTGACCCCGGCGGGTGAGTTGGATCACCACACCGCCGACGTGTTGCGCGAGCCACTCGAGAGTTGCCTCACGGACGGCTATGCACGACTGGTCGTCGACTGCTCACGCCTTGAGTTCTGTGACTCCACGGGGCTCAACGTGCTGCTCGGTGCCCGGCTCAAGGCCGAGGCGGCGGGCGGCGGCGTACATCTGGCGGGGATGCTGCCGGTGGTCGCCAGGGTCTTCGAGATCACTGGGGCCGAGGCGGTCTTCACGCTTCACGAGACGCTCGAAGCGGCTCTGGACGAATGAGTTCCCATGAATCCGCGCTGGTCACACGCGACCGTTACGCGTCGGTTGCCTCTGCGTGATCATGGCGTTACCAGCGTCACACGGGACCGTGCCGAACAAGTGGGTGTTCTCACGGTTCGTCCGGGCAGGAGAGACCTGGATCCGCCGACGGCGGTCCGCAAAATCAACAGTCAGAACGGCAAGCAGCCGATGTCCCCTACTCGCCCAGAGTTCTCAACTTGTCCAGAGTTCAGAGCCCTCATTCCTCTTGTCGGTGAGGTGAAGCGCTGATGAGCACCACCCGGCCTTACTCGCCGGGCGACCGCGGCCCGGATTCCGAGGCCGCAGTCGCGGACGCTCCTGCGGACCGGATCTCCGGGACGCCCTCCCGGCAGGTCCGCAGGCTGAGCCTGAACGGGGCGAGCGGCATCGTCCCTCTCGCGCGTGATTACACGCGTGAGGCGCTCCACGCGTGGGGCTGGCTGCCCGCGGAGAGCGCCGACCGGCGCGCCGCCGCCGAGGATGTCCTCCTCGTCGTCTCCGAGCTGGTCACCAACGCCTGCCTGCACGCAGAGGGCCCCGACGAGCTCTGGCTCTCCAGCGACGGCAAAGTGCTGCGCATCGAGGTCTCCGACCGCGGCACGGGCCAGCCCGCCCCGCGCACCCCGCACCGAGCGGGGCGACCCGGCGGCCACGGAATGTTCATCGTCCAGCGGCTGTGCCTGGACTGGGGGGTCGTACGGAGCGCCGCGGGCACAGGCAAAACGGTCTGGGCAGAACTGGGCGCCCCCGCCTAGCGGCACCACGACCCCCTCGCCCTCTCGACCCCGCCCCCCGGCGCCGCCCACTCAGCGCGCGCCGCGGCCCACCCTGTCCAACCGCCAGCCATTTCCGCCCGCCCGGCGCCGCCCGCTCAGCGCGCGCCGCGGCCCGCTCTGTCCGACCGCCCAGCCGTTTCCCGCCACCCGGCGCCGCCCGAAGCGCGCGCCGCGGCCCGCCCTGTCCGGCCGCCAGTCGTTTCCGGCCGCCCGGCGCCGCCCGCCTGGCGTGCGCCGCGGCCCGCTCTGTCCGGCCGCCTAGTCGTTTCCCGCCACCCGGCGCTGCCGCCTAGCGTGCGCCGCGGCCCACCAGGTTCCCGCCGCCCGCGCCTGCGGCCTTGCTCGGTTTCCGCCTGCTGCCTGGGGCCTCGCTTGGCCTCCGCCCGGTGCTTGTCCTGCTGCTTGGTTGCCGGCCGGCACGGGGGACGCCGCTGAGTCCCCGTCCGGCGCTCGTGGTGCCGCTCGACTGCCGCCCGGTGTCTGTGGCGTCTGCGTGGTGCTTTGGGTGCCCGTTCGGCGCTTGTGGCGCCGCTTGGTTCGCACCCGGTGCTTGTGGCCTCGCTTGGTCCCGCCCCGTGTTTGTGGCGCTCACTCTGTTCCCGCCGGCGCTTGTGGCGCCGCCTGGTTGCCGTCCGGGCGCCTGCGGCGTCTGCCTGGCGCCCGGGGTGCCTGCTGCGGCTTAGGGTGCCGCTTGGTTGGGCCCGACACCTGTGGTCTCGCTTGGTTCGCGTCCGGGGCCCGCGGTCTCGCTTGGTCCCGCCCAGCGCCTGTGGCGCTCGCCTGGTTCCCGTCCGGGGCCTGTGGCGTCCGCCTGGCACCCAGGGTGCCCGGTTTGGTTCCCGTCCCGCGCCTATGGTGCTGCTCGGTCCCCGCCTGGCGTCTGTGGCGCCGATTGGTCTCCGCCTGGCGTTTGTGGCGCTTGCTCAGCTCGCTCCCGGCGCTTGTGGACGCCCGCTTCGTGCTCTTGGTGCCTGTGGCCTCGCCCGGTTCCCGGGCGGGGTCTGGGGCGCTCGCTCGGTTCCCGGCCGGTGCCTGGGGGACTCGCCTGGTTCCCGTCCGGTGCCCATGTGCCCGTCTGGCGCCCGTGCCGCTTGGCCGCCCGGCTGCCCGCCGGCTGTCCGGGTGCCCTACCCGCCCGGTTGGCCCGCCCCTCAGGGGGATGCTGCCTGCCTATGACCCAGCTTGGGCCACGGCTGTTACCCGCGGTTCGGGTGCGGGGCGGAGCGTCGCGGATCCGGCGCGTCCTTTGTCTTCCCTCGGCAAGGGCACGGGCGTACCTTGAGCGCCCAATCTGATGTGCCGTCAGTAACACGAGCAACTCCGCACCGCGGCACGCCACGACCGGCATGAGGGGACAAACGAGGTGTCGCACACGAAAAAATCGGCCGCGCTCGCGCTCGCCACCGTCCTGGCCGGCGGCTCAGCGGTGCTGCTGGCCGCCCCCGCCGCGCAGGCCACCGTCCAGGACGTCAACTACCAGTGCAAGACGCCCATCGGCAACAAGGGCGCCGTCTCGCCGATCGACATCAAGAGCGTCAAGAGCGGCAGCGGCTACAAGCTCACCATGTCCTTCCAGAAGGGCGTCTCCTCCAGCCCCGTGGAGCTCGGCAAGGGCGCGATGAAGCCGAGCGCCGTGATCAAGGTGGGCGGCGCCGACAGCGGCACCGTCCCCGTCTCCGGCGCCCCGAACTCCGAGGCGATCCCCGCCAACACCCCCATCAAGATCAGCGACCTCTCGGGCACGTACACGCCCAAGAAGAGCGGCAAGGTCACCTTCACGGCCGGCGTCCTCACGATCAAGGCGCTCGGTACGACCACGACGTGCACCCCGTCCAACAACCCCAAGCCCTCCCTGGAACTGGACGTCAAGGGATCGGGCGGCGGCTCCGACAGTGGGTCCGACAGCGGGTCCGACACCGGCAGCGCCTCGGGCGGCGCGTCCGACGCGACCGGCGGCTCCGACAGCGCCGCGTCCGGCGGCGCGGAACTCCCGCAGACCGGCCCGGCCGACTCCGCCGTCGCCCTCGGCACCCTCGGCGGCACCGTCCTGCTCGCGGGCGCGGCAGGCGCGCTCTGGCTGACCCGCAGGAACCAGGCCGCGCGCTCGCGGTAGCGCGCGGGGTCCCGGAAACCCCGGAGCCGGACCGCGCGTCACGCGCCACGCGCAAGAGGAACAGGCCAGAGGAACGGGCCAGAGGATCAGGAGCCGCCGATGCCGCCCAAGCCGCCGATGACGTCCTCCGGGCGGGTCGTGCTCTGCGCGACCGCCCTGGTCCTTGCGGCAGCGGCCACGGCCCCCGCGTACGCGGACGGCGGCGGCTCCGCGGACTGGTCCGTCGCGCCCTCCGCGGGGGCCGGTACCCGCCCCGCGAAGGACGGGCGCCCCTCCTTCTACGCGGAGGGCGCCCCCGGCACCGTGCTCCACGACACCCTGTCCGTCACCAACCCCGGCCCGAAGCCCCGCACGATCTCCCTGCGGGGCGCGGACGCCCGCAACACCGGCTCCGGCGCGTTCTCCGTCACCCCGGCCAAGGTCAGGCCGAAGCAGACCGGCGCGTGGATCACCTTCGCCAAGCGGCAGGTGAAGGTCCCGCCGCGCACCCGCGCCGAGGTGCCGTTCACGCTGACGGTGCCCGCGAGCGCGGTGCCCGGCGACCACCCGGGGGCGATCGTCGCGAGCGGCGGCGGCCGCACGGTGGGCGTGCGCGTGCACCTGCGCGTCGGCGGGCCCACCCTCTCCGCGCTCACCGTCGAACGCGTCAAGGTCGACGCCGACGCCGAGCGCATCACGTACGACCTGGTCAACCGCGGCAACACCGTGCTGACCCCGAAGCTGGCGGTGCACGCGGAGGGCGTCCGCGGCACCCTCGTCGACCGCCCCGCGCGCACGCTGCCGGTCGAGCTCCTGCCCGGCCGCCGGATCTCCCTGACCGAGCCGTGGCCGGACCCGCCGGCCCTCGACTCCGTCGACGTCGAGCTCACGGCCACGGCGGCGGGCGGCGCCCGCGACACGGCGACGACCACGGCCCGTTTCGTGCCATGGGGCGCGGTGGCGGGCGGCGGCGCCCTGCTGCTCGCCGTCGCGGCCGCGACGACATATCTCGTACGTATACGCATCCGCATACGCACACGGAGACGGCGTCACGAGGAGCCGCCCGGCCCGGCGGTCGAACAGGGGCAAGAAGCGCGGGAGTTGGCGCGGACGGGGACGGGAGACGAGCTGTGAACCGGAAGAAGAGTCCCGGCCCGGCCTCCGGGGCGGTACCCGCCGTACTCGCCGTACTGGCCCTCCTCACCCTCGTACTGCTCCCGCAGACCGGCGCAGCCGCCGCCACCACCGCCGCCGACAAACCCACCGTGAAGCTCTCCACCTCCGAGGCGGGCAAAGGCGGCTCGGTCACCGTCAAGGGAGAGGGCTGGCGGCCGGACGCCCTGCTGATGATGCTCGTCTGCGGCCAGTCCGCGCCCGGCAAGGGCGTCATCGGCGGCACCAACTCCTGCGCCAACTCCGAGGGCCGGGCCGTCACCACCGACAAGGACGGCGCCTTCGACAAGAGGCTCCCCGTGGCCGAGCCGCCCGAGCCCTGCCCCTGCGTCGTCCACGTCTCCACGGTGACCGGCGAGAAGCAGCAGGTCGACGCGGTACTGAAGGTCGCGGGCCACCCCGTGAAGCCGCTGCCCCGGCAAGCGGGCGGCGGCAAGCTGTCCGTCCTGACCGACACCCGTCTGGAGGGCTCCAGCGGGGTGCTGACCTGGTTCGGCGCCCCGGCGCAGCGGACCCTCGAATTCACCGTCGGCAACGTCGGCTCCGCGCCCGTCAAGGACCCGGTCTTCCAAGTCGGCACCTCCCACGGCGTGTTCGCCCCGGAGTGGGAGGAACAGCAGTGGCGCGGCACCATCGCACCCGGCAAGAAGGCGCAGATCAAGCTGCCGGTGGAGCTGGCGGCGGGGTCGCACGGCGACTACCTGGTCTCGCTGAAGTTCGGCGGGAAGGTGCTGGCCGAGCAGCCGTGGGGCGTGGGGCGCCCCTGGGGCGTCACCCTGTTCTGGATCCTGCTCGGCGTCGTGGTGCCCGCAGCCGTCTTCCGCATCGGCATGGCGATCGTCGACCGGCTCCGCCCGAACCGGCGCCGAGTCTCGCGCGGCGGCCGGCACCGGACCGGGCGCCGCATCGCCGAACTCGCCCGGCGCCTGCCGCAGTTGAGGCTGCCGCAAGGGGCGGTCGACGCGGACCGGAGGGGACGGGCGCCGGGTGGCCCGCGCCCGTCCCACGCGGCGCCCGCACCTCGTACGAAACCGACGGGGGGAGAGGGGACGGCTGGCGGGCCCGGCACACCTGGCCCCGGCGCCCCGCACGGCACCGGTGGGTCGCCGACCGCCTCCCTGCCCTGGTTCACCCCCGACACAGACCCCGGCGCACCCGCAGGCCGGCTCTCCGCACCGTCCGACGACAGTCCGACGAAGGGAACCACGTGATCACGCTACGACGGAGAGCGGGCGCGGCCTCGGTCGCGCTCCTGCTGGGCGGAGCGGGCATCCTGCTCGGCGCGGGCCCGGCGCAGGCCGCCGAAGTCGCCTACAAGACGGAGTGCGTCCCTCCGCCGATCTCCAACCTGCCACCCGTACAGGGCACGACCAAGGTGGAGATCACCGCGCCGGCCACGGCGAAGGTCGGCGACGAGGTCGAGATCGTGTGGAAGACGACGCAGGCCGCGTCCAGCAACCCGGACGTGCTGGACCTCGCCGAGAACACGGTCCAGCCGACCGGCACGGTGAAACTGGCCGGTGGCCAGAGCGGGGACCTCAAGGTGACGGGTGAGCGCAAGAACCCGCCCATCAAGAAGAACAGCCCAATGATCCTGTCCGACATGAAGGGCAAATTGAAGCTGACGGCGGCGGGGGAGGTGACGCTCACCCCGGACGCGTACAACATCAACGTCAACAAGCCGATCTCGACCGACACGAAGTGCACGCCGAAGGAGCAGGTGAAGGCGGGCGCGACGATCAAGGTGACGGAGGCGGGGGGCAGTTCGGGCGGCGGAACCTCTGGTGGTACCTCTAGTGGTGCTTCCGGTGGCGGGGGAGACGGGCAGACCGACTTCCCCGGCAAGGAAGTCCAGACGCCCTACAAGTGCAAGACGCCGATCGGCGACAAGGACGCCACCTCGCCCGTCCAGATCAACGCCAAGAAGGACGGCGGGAGTTACGGGCTCACCGTCGAGTTCAAGAAGTCGGTCATGGACAGTCCGGCCGACATCCCCGCGGATTCGGTGAAGCCGTCGATGGAGGTCACGCTGGGCGGCGCGGACAAGGGCACGGTGCATGTGGAGGGGCCCACCAACAAGGAGCCCATCAAGTCCGGCGACCCGATGACGATCCCCGACCTCACCGGCACGTACAAGCCGGGCGCGGACGGCAAGTCGACGCTGTCGCCGGGTGTCCTGACAGTCAAGGCCCTCGGCACGACGACGACCTGTACGCCGGTCAAGAGTGACGTCTCCCTGGAACTGGACACGGCGGCGCAGCCGGGCGGTGCGTCCGGTTCCGGCGGCGGTACGGCGGGGGGCTCCCCGGCCACGACAGGTGGCTCCCCGGCCACGGGGGGCGGTTCGTCGTCCTCGGGCGGCGGCCTTGCGGAGACGGGCGCGGAGGACGACGGAGCGCTGCGGGCGCTCGGCCTCGTCGCCGGCACAGTAATCCTCCTCGGCGGAGCAGTCTTCACCTTCCTCCCGAGGCACCGGCGCCTGCGCTAGCCCGAACGCGTCTGCCGGGCTCGCGCCTGTTCGCCGCTGCGGGTGGTATGTGGCTGGCCGCGCAGTTCCCCGCGCCCCTAGGTGGTCCGCGGCGGCGCCCCCGTAAGGGGCCCGGGGAAGCAACCCAGGACGCCCGCAGCCACCCACCCCTGAGCCGCCGAAGGCAGACGCGACGGCGGGCTTTTAGGGGCGCGGGGAACTGCGCGATCAGCCACAAACAAACCCGCAGCCGCCCACGTGCCGTCGCAGGCAGATGCGGCTGCGGGTTTTTAGGGGCGCGGGGAACTGCGCGCCCAGCCACAAACAAACCCGCAGCCGCACGCGTGCCGTCGCAGGCAGATGCGGCTGCGGGTTTTTAGGGGCGCGGGGAACTGCGCGATCAGCCACCGACAGGCCCGCAGCCGCCCGCGAGCCGTCGCTGGCAGACGCGGCTGCGCGCTCGCGCAGTCAGGCGTGGGTGCGGAGCCAGCGGAGGACCGAGCGGGACGTGGCCGGGGCGCGGAGGAGCGGGCCCCCGTGTGCGGGGCCTGACACCGTGCGGACCGTCACATCGGAAAGCCCCGCCCCTCGCTGCGCCTCCGCAAGGTCCGCGGAGTGCACCGGCGGGACGAAGTCACCCTCCGAGTGCACCAGCAGCAGCGGCGCGTCATCCGCGCCGGAGGCATGGGAGGCCACGTTCAGGTCGGCCCACCGGGCCGAGCACCCCCGCCCCGCCGCCCACGTCGGCACGCACCCCGCAAGCCGCTCCGCCGCCCTCCGCAGCGCCCGCCGCTCGGCGGACGCCCCCCGCTCCGCCCCGTCCCGCCACGCGCGGTACGGCGACGCCACGGGGGACAGCGCGACCACCCCGCGCACCCGCGCCCGCCCCGCCCCGTACGTCCCCGCCTGGAGGGCCAGGTGCCCGCCCGCGGAGGAGCCGAGGACGAGAGGCAGGGCCCCGCCGTGAAAGCCCTGCACCCAGCGCAGCGCCGCGTGCACGTCGTCGCGCTGCGCGGGCCAGACGGCATCGGACGTGAGCCGGTAGTCCGTGTCGTACACGGTGAAGCCGCGCGCCGCGAACCACCGTGCCCGGCTGCTCCAGTCGGTGTCCTTCGACCAGTAGCCGCCGTGCACGATCATCAGCGCGGGGCCCCGGTCGCCGTACACGGTGATGTTCTGGCGGGCGTGGCCGCCGTAATGGAAGAGCCGGCCCTGCCCAGGCGGCTCGGGGGCCGCCTGGGCGGCGGCACTGGACGAGAGCAACGCCCCGCACACGGTGAGGGTCAGCAACGTACGACGCATGGCCATGCCCCAGATGCTGCACCGCCCCGCGCCCCCGCATCCGGAGAAACGCCAAGGGCCGCCGCACCGGGTGGTGCGGCGGCCCTCAGTTCGAGCGAGTCAACCGTTGCCGTGTGTACGGGTCAGCGCACGTCGCCCATCAGCCCGCTGACCTTCTTGCGCGCCATGTAGACCGAGACGCCCGCGAGCACCGCGGCCGCGGCCTCCAGGGCGACCATGCCCCGGCCGTTGAGGTCGACCCCGGCGATGGCGAGCATGCCGGTCACGCTGTCGCCCGCGGTGACGGCGAGGAAGAAGACACCCATCATCTGGGAGGCGTACTTCGCCGGCGCCATCTTCGTGGTCAGCGACAGACCCACCGGGGACAGGCACAGCTCGGCGACCGTGTGCATCAGGAAGATCAGCACCAGCCACCACATGGTGACCTTCGTGTCGCCGGTGGCCATGCCCATCGGGACGAGGAACACGAAGAACGAGGCGCCGGCCATCACCAGGGCGAAGGAGAACTTCACGATGGTGCTGGGCTCGCGGTTGCTGCGGGCCATCTTGATCCACAGGGCGGCGAAGACCGGGGCGAGCAGCATGATGAAGCCCGGGTTCAGCGACTGGAACAGGGTGTTCGGCATCTCCCAGCCGAAGATGTCCCGGGAGGTGTGCGAGTCACCGAAGAGGGACAGCGTCGACGCGCCCTGGTCGAAGATCATCCAGAAGATCGCGGCGGCCACGAAGAACCAGATGAACGCCGTCATCTTGGTCTGCTCTTCGTTGTTGAGCTCCCTGTCGCGCTTGATCTTGACGAGGACCGCGACGGGTATCAGCAGACCGGCGACGGTGATCGGGAGCAGCGCCCAGTTCAGGGTCAGACGGTAGACGTCGGTGAAGGCCACGACGAGGTAGAACGCCGCGATGACGGCGACGGCACCCAGCGTCTTGACGATGACGCCGCGCTTCTCCTCGGCCGACAGCGGGTTCGGGACCAGGCTGCTCTCCGCGGAGAGGTGACGGGAACCGACCATGAACTGGATCGCGCCGAGCGCCATGCCGATCGCGGCCAGGCCGAAGCCCAGGTGCCAGTTGACCTTCTCGCCGAGGATGCCGATGGCGAAGGGCGCGGCGAAGGCACCGAGGTTGATGCCCATGTAGAAGATGGTGAAGCCGCCGTCGCGGCGGAGGTCCTTCGGGTCGCTGTAGAGCTGGCCGACCATCGTCGAGATGTTGGCCTTCAGCAGACCCGAGCCGACCGCGACCAGCGCCAGGCCGACGAAGAACATCGCCGAGCTCGGCAGCGCCAGGCACACGTGGCCGGCGACTATCACGCAGCTCGCGATGGCGACGGTCTTGCGGGCGCCCCAGATGCGGTCGCCGATCCAGCCGCCGGGCATGGCCATGAGATAGACCATGGCCACGTAGACGGAGTAGATGGCCGTGGCGGCCGCCGCGGTGTACGCAAGGCCGCCGCCCTGGCTGCCGGTCGCCGCGTCGGCGCCGCCGGAAACCAGGTAGAGCACGAGCAGGGCGCGCATGCCGTAGTAGGAGAACCGCTCCCACATTTCGGTCATGAACAGAGTGGCCAGTCCGCGGGGGTGGCCGAAGAAGGTCTTCTCGGAGCCAGGGGTACTGGCGGAGTCCTTCGTCAGGCTGGACGCCATGGGTCGATCCTCGTGGGTTCGGGACGCGCGCGGCAGGAGCGTGAGCGCGCCCGGTGGGGGGCGGTCGGCACCGTCGTCGTACCGCCCGACCCCACGCCCGGGGGAGGTTCTCACCCCCGTACGAGGAGGTGAGGAGCGGCGACTCCGGGATCCACACCCTGGGCGCATCCTCGCGCGCAGGGCCCGACCACAGGTCATTCCTTTCAAGGCCAGCAGAGCCGGCCCGCACATAAAAGAGACCTAAGGCGCGCACAGCGGGCCAAAGGTCCTTGAGTAGTGCATGAGGCGTTGGGTCACCATACGACACGGCAGGGATGCATATGGAAGGACTTGAGACATGGATCACAGGTTTCGCTGCAACCAACAGCGCACAATCAAAGGTGTTTCCTGGAATCGCTTCCCATAGCCGTAGGCGTACCGCTCCACTGTGCGATCACCTCCCGGGGCTTGTCCACAGCGGACTACCATCACCCCATGACCCGTGTACTGCTCGCCGAGGACGACGCGTCCATCTCGGAGCCGCTGGCCCGTGCCCTGCGCAGGGAGGGTTACGAGGTCGAAGTCCGCGAGGACGGCCCGGCCGCTCTCGACGCAGGTCTGCAGGGCGGTGTGGATCTTGTCGTACTCGACCTGGGGCTGCCCGGGATGGACGGGCTCGAGGTGGCCCGCCGGCTGCGGGCCGACGGGCTCACGGTGCCGATCCTCATCCTGACCGCGCGCGCCGACGAGGTGGACACCGTCGTCGGGCTCGACGCGGGCGCCGACGACTACGTGACCAAGCCCTTCCGGCTCGCCGAACTGCTCGCCCGGGTGCGGGCGCTGCTGCGGCGCGGGGCCACGGAGCCGAAGGAGGCGCCCGCCACGCACGGCGTGCGCATCGACGTCGAGTCGCACCGGGCGTGGATGGGCGAGGAGGAGCTCCAGCTCACCGCGAAGGAGTTCGACCTCCTCCGGGTCCTGGTGCGCGACGCGGGCCGGGTCGTCACCCGTGACCAGCTGATGCGCGAGGTCTGGGACACGACGTGGTGGTCCTCCACGAAGACCCTCGACATGCACATCTCCTGGCTGCGCAAGAAGCTCGGGGACGACGCGGCCAATCCTCGGTACATCGCGACGGTGCGGGGTGTAGGTTTCCGCTTCGAAAAAAGCTGACAGCCACCCCTCCGGGGGCGGCGCCCCGCTCTCCCCCCGGTCCCGGAAACCTGCGGCAGCGCCCCTCCAGGGGCGCGGGGAACTGCGCGAGCAACCAAAAACAAACCCGCACCCGCCGTTGAACCGCCGGTGGCAGACGCGGCTGCGGGTTGTTGTGGGCTGGCCGCGCAGTTCCCCGCGCCCCTGGAGGGAGCCTGCGGCAGCGCCCCGTTAGGGGCGCGGGGAACTGCGCGAGCGGCCAAAGGCAAAGCCGCACCCGCCGTTGAACCGCCGGTGGCAGACGCGTCTGCGGCTTGTTGTGGGCTGGCCGCGCAGTTCCCCGCGCCCCTGAGGGAGCCTGCGGTCGGCGCCCCGTTAGGGGCGCGGGGAACTGCGCGAGCGGCCAAAGGCGAGGCCGCACTCGCCGTCCGACCGCCGGAGGCAGACGCGGCTGCGGGTTGTTGGGGGCCGGGCGCGCAGTTCCCCGCGCCCCTGGGGGGGGGAGCCTGCGGCAGCGCCCCCGTCAGGGGCGGGCGCGATCCGCGAGACTGTGTGTATGCGCCGTCGCCTGATCAACAGCACTCTCGCCGTCGTCCTCGTAGTGATCGCGGTCTTCGGGGTGAGCCTCGTCATCGTAGAGACGAGGACCATCAGCAGCAGCGCCCAGGAACGCGTCGACTCCGAGGCCCTCCGCCTCGCCAGCATCGTCGACAGCCGGCTGATCAGCGAGG
The DNA here is from genome assembly GCF_055597165.1 of Streptomyces sp. NPDC039480. NCBI lineage: Bacteria > Bacillati > Actinomycetota > Actinomycetes > Kitasatosporales > Streptomycetaceae > Streptomyces > Streptomyces sp. NPDC039480. Next base: position 146,323 of record NZ_JBVITX010000016.1, read on the forward strand.
AGAAGATCACCGGCGCCATCCTGAGGGACCAGGTCGCCACCGACCGCTACGCCCGCATCGAGATCCCGGGCCGCAAGCCCATCGAGATCGGCACCCGCCCCACGGGCGACGTCATCAGCGCCACCCGCCCCGGCGAGCAGCGCGAGAAGGTCACCGTCCAGGAGCCGCGCGCGGCGGTCAACCGCGAGGTCGGCCGCACCCTGCTGATCATCGCCGCCGTGGCGCTCCTCGCCATCGTCGCCGCCGTACTCCTCGCCGTGCGCCAGGCCAACCGCCTCGCATCCCCCCTCACCGACCTCGCCGAGACCGCCGAGCGCCTCGGTTCGGGCGACCCCCGGCCGCGCCACAAGCGGTACGGGGTGCCCGAGCTGGACCGCGTCGCCGACGTCCTGGACTCCTCTGCCGAGCGCATCGGCCGCATGCTGACCGCCGAGCGGCGGCTCGCCGCCGACGCCTCGCACCAGCTGCGCACACCCCTGACCGCGCTCTCCATGCGCCTGGAGGAGATCACCGTCACCGACGAGCTGGACACGGTGAAGGAGGAGGCGACCATCGCGCTGGCCCAGGTCGAGCGGCTGACCGACGTCGTGGAGCGGCTGCTCACCAACTCCCGTGACCCGCGCACCGGTTCGGCCGTCGCCTTCGACCTGGACGAGGTCGTCAAGCAGCAACTGGAGGAGTGGCGCCCGGCCTACCGCAGCGCGGGCCGCGCCATCGTCAGCTCCGGCAAACGGCACCTGGAGGCGGTGGGCACGCCCGGCGCGGTCGCCCAGGTGCTCGCCGCGCTGATCGAGAACTCGCTCATGCACGGCGGCGGCACGGTCGCGCTCCGCACCCGCGTCACCGGCAACCAGGCGGTCATCGAGGTCACGGACGAAGGCCCGGGCGTCCCGGCCGACCTCGGCGCCCGCATCTTCGAGCGGACCATCAGCGGCCGCAACTCGACGGGAATCGGCCTCGCGGTGGCGCGGGATCTGGCCGAGGCGGACGGTGGCCGCCTCGAAATGCTGCAGACACAGCCGCCGGTCTTCGGGCTCTTCCTGTCCCGTACGCCGTCGTCGAAGGGCACGGACGGCGAGCCGGAGGACAAGGAGAAGGAGAAGGACAGGGACAAGACGGTTCGTTAGCGGGCCACGGGCTTTTCGTCCGTGGTCTCCGTCTTCTCCAGGAACGATTCGGCATGGGCGACGGGCGCGTGCACGGGCAGCGCCTTGAACACCCAGGTCCGGTACGACCAGAAGCGGAACAGCGTCGCGATGCCCATGCCCAGGAACTTGAAGAAGTTGGCCTGCAGCCTGCCGTCCCAGCCGAACCAGTACGTCGCGGCGTAGAGCACGCCGTTCTCGATCACCAGGCCGACCGCGCTGAACAGCAGGAACAGCGAGAGCTCCTTGGTGCGGCGGGTCTTGTCACGGTCCCTGTACGTGAAGTAGCGGAACCCCACGTAATTGAAGACGATGGCGACGATCGTGGCGACGACGCTCGCGCGCACCACATGGAGGTCGGTGACGTGCCGCACGAGGTTGAAGACGCCGAAGTTCACCAGCGTGCCGACCGCCCCCACGGCCCCGAACTTGGCGACCTCACGCCAGACCTGGTCCAGCCGCACGCGCAGTGCGCCCCGTTCCGTCATGGTGTCGCCCCAGCCCCCGTCGATTCCGTACCGGTCGTTCGTACCGGTCGTGTACGTGCCGACGGATTGGTGATTCGGTCGTGTCGACCCAGCCATGCTAACCAGCGGGCCACCCGGGCGCGCGCGGGCGCCCGGACACTGTGCCCGCGCTGTGACGACCGGCACCGCGAGGCGCCGGATCCGGCCGTTGCGGGGTGGCCGATACCGGCCGATACCCTGGGGGTGTGACGTTCCCGGTAGTCGGCATGGTCGGCGGCGGTCAGCTCGCCCGCATGACCCACGAGGCGGGTATCCCCCTCGGCCTGAAATTCAAGCTCCTCAGTGACACCCCGCAGGATTCCGCGGCGCAGGTCGTCGGCGAAGTCGTGATCGGCGACTATCGCGACCTCGACACGCTGCGTGACTTCGCGCGGGGCTGCGATGTGATCACCTTCGATCACGAACACGTACCCACCGAGCATCTCCGGGCCCTGGAGGCGGACGGCATTCCCGTGCGCCCGGGGCCCGACGCGTTGGTGCACGCCCAGGACAAGGGCGTGATGCGCGCGAAGCTCACGGAGATCGGCGTGCCGTGCCCGCGCCACCGGATCGTGAGGGACCCGGCCGACGTGGCCGCCTTCGCGGCCGAGGGCGACGGCTTCCCGGTCATCCTGAAGACGGTGCGGGGCGGCTATGACGGAAAGGGGGTGTGGTTCGTACGTTCCGTCGAGGACGCCGAAGACCCCTTCCGGGCCGGTGTCCCCGTGCTCGCGGAGGAGAAGGTCGACTTCGTGCGCGAACTGGCGGCGAACGTCGTCCGCTCGCCGCACGGCCAGGCCGTCGCCTACCCCGTCGTCGAGTCCCAGCAGGTCGACGGCGTCTGCGACACGGTCATCGCCCCGGCCCCCGGCCTGAGCGAGGCCCTGGCGGGCGAGGCCCAGGAGCTCGCGCTGCGTATCGCCAAGGAGCTCGGCGTCGTCGGCCACCTCGCGGTCGAGCTCTTCGAGACGCCCGACGGCCGCATCCTCGTCAACGAACTGGCGATGCGCCCGCACAACTCCGGCCACTGGACGCAGGACGGCGCGATCACCTCGCAGTTCGCCAACCACGTCCGCGCGGTCCTCGACCTGCCGCTCGGCGACCCGCGCCCGCGCGCCAAGTGGACCGTGATGGCCAACGTCCTCGGCGGGGACTTCCCCGACATGTACGCCGCGTACCTGCACTGCATGGCCCGCGACCCGCAGCTCAAGATCCACATGTACGGCAAGGACGTGAAGCCCGGCCGCAAGGTCGGTCACGTGAACACCTACGGCGACGATCTGGACGAGGTCCTCGACCGCGCCCGCCACGCAGCCGGCTACCTCAGAGGAACGATCACCGAATGACCGCACCTGTTGTAGGCATCGTCATGGGCTCGGACTCCGACTGGCCCGTCATGGAGGGCGCCGCCAAGGCCCTCGACGAGTTCGAGATCCCCTTCGAGGTCGACGTCGTCTCCGCGCACCGCATGCCGCACGAGATGATCGCGTACGGCGAGCAGGCCGCGGAGCGCGGTCTCAAGGCGGTCATCGCGGGCGCGGGCGGCGCCGCGCACCTGCCCGGCATGCTGGCCTCGGTGACCCCGCTGCCGGTCATCGGCGTCCCCGTCCCCCTGAAGTACCTGGACGGCATGGACAGCCTCCTGTCCATCGTGCAGATGCCCGCGGGCGTCCCCGTGGCGACGGTCTCGGTCGGCGGCGCGCGCAACGCGGGGCTGCTCGCGGCCCGCATCCTGGCGGCGCACGACCCCGAACTGCTCGCCCGGATGCGGGAGTTCCAGCAGGAGCTGAACGACCAGGCGACGGAGAAGGGCAAGCGGCTGCGCACCAAGGTCGAGGGAGCGGGTTCCGGATTCGGCTTCGGCCCGGGGAAGTGACCGGCACAGTGACGGGTATGACGCATCCGGAGAAGCTGGAAGAAGCACGGGCCCTGCTCGCCGAGTTCCCCGTCGCCGACGGTCACAACGACCTGCCGTGGGCGCTGCGCGAGAAGGCCGGTTACGACATCGGCCGTCTCGACATCGCCGCCGACCAGACGGGCAGGCTCCACACGGACATCGCCAGGCTGCGCGCGGGCGGCGTCGGCGCGCAGTTCTGGTCGGTCTACGTCCGTACGGACCTGGCGGGCGACGCCGCGGTCAGCGCCACGCTCGAACAGGTCGACTGCGTCGGCCAGTTGCTCACCCGCTACCCCTCGGACCTGGCCCGCGCCCTGACCGCCGCGGACATGGAGCGGGCCCGCGGCGAGGGCCGCATCGCCTCCCTGATGGGGGCCGAGGGCGGCCACTCCATCAACAACTCCCTGGCCACGCTGCGGGCGTTGCACACGCTCGGCGTCCGCTACATGACCCTCACGCACAACGACAACATCGCGTGGGCGGACTCGGCGACGGACGATCCCGGCGTCGGCGGCCTCTCGCCGTTCGGGCACGAGGTCGTGCGCGAGATGAACCGCATGGGCATGCTCGTGGACCTCTCGCACGTGGCGGCGACGACGATGCGGGCGGCCCTGGACACGTCGGTCGCGCCGGTCATCTTCTCCCACTCGTCCGCACGGGCGGTCTGCGACCACCCGCGCAACATCCCGGACGACGTCCTGGAGCGGCTGTCCGGCAACGGCGGCGTGGCGATGGCGACCTTCGTCCCGAAGTTCGTCCTCCAGGCGGCGGTCGACTGGACGGCGGCCGCCGACGAGAACATGCGCGCGCACGGCTTCCACCACCTGGACACGACACCGGAGGCCATGAAGGTCCATGCGGCCTTCGAGGAGCGCAATCCCCGTCCCGTCGCGACGGCCGCCACGGTCGCCGACCACCTCGACCACATGCGCGAGGTGGCGGGCATCGACCACATCGGCATCGGCGGCGACTACGACGGCACGGCGTTCACCCCGGCCGGCCTGGACGACGTGTCGGGCTACCCGAACCTGCTCGCGGAACTCCTCACCCGCGGCTGGTCAAGCCCCGACCTCGCGAAGCTGACGTGGCAGAACACGGTACGGGTGCTCGACGCCGCGGAATCCGTGGCCCGAGACGTGCAGTCCCGGCGCGGCCCGTCCATCGCCACACTGGAGCAACTCGACGGGTAGCTGTTTCCGCTGTGGGCAGGCGTTCCGCACGGCGGAACGGGTGGGCACAGCCCGAAGGCGCCGGGTGCTGGAAAGCAGGGTCCAGCCCCGGCGCCGGGGGAGCGTTACGGCAGGTTCCGCGCCATCACAATGCGCTGAACCTGATTCGTCCCCTCGTAGATCTGCGTGATCTTCGCATCACGCATCATGCGCTCGACGGGGTAGTCCCGGGTGTACCCGTACCCCCCAAGGAGCTGCACCGCATCCGTGGTGACCTCCATCGCCACGTCCGAGGCGAAGCACTTCGCGGCCGCGCCCTGGAAGGTGAGGTCGCTGTCGCCGCGCTCCGACTTGGCGGCCGCCGCGTACGTCAGCTGACGCGCGGCCTCCACCTTCATCGCCATGTCGGCGAGCATGAACTGGACGCCCTGGAAGTCGCCGATCGGCTTGCCGAACTGCTTGCGCTCCTTGACGTACCCCTTGGCGTAGTCGAGGGCGCCCTGCGCGATGCCGAGGGCCTGCGCCGCAATGGTGATGCGGGTGTGGTCCAGGGTCTTCATGGCGGTCGCGAAGCCCGTGCCCTCCTCGCCGATCATGCGGTCGGCGGGGATGCGGACGTTGTCGAGGTAGACCTCGCGGGTGGGGGAGCCCTTGATGCCGAGCTTCTTCTCCGGGGCGCCGAAGGAGACGCCCTCGTCGCCCTTCTCGACGACGAACGCGCTGATGCCCTTGGAGCGCTTCTCCGGGTCGGTGACGGCCATCACCGTGTAGTACTCGGAGACGCCGGCGTTGGTGATCCAGCGCTTGACGCCGTTGAGCACCCAGTAGTCGCCGTCGCGCACGGCCTTGGTCTTCATGCCGGCCGCGTCCGAACCGGCGTCCGGCTCGGAGAGGCAGTACGAGAACATGCCCTCGCCACCGGCGAGCGGCGACATGTACTTCTTCTTCAGCTGCTCGGAGCCGGAGAGGATGACGGGCAGCGAGCCGAGCTTGTTGACGGCCGGGATGAGGGAGGAGCTCGCGCAGACGCGCGCCACCTCCTCGATCACGATGACCGTCGCCAGCGCGTCGGCGCCCGCGCCGCCGTAGCTCTCCGGTACGTGGACCGCGTGCAGGTCGTTGGCGACGAGCGCGTCGTGGGCCTCCTGCGGGAAGCGGGCCTCCTCGTCCACCGCGGCGGCGAACGGGGCGATCTTCGCCTCGGCCAGCGAGCGGATCGCGTCCCGGAGCATGTCGTGCTCCTCGGACGGGCGGTACAGGTCGAAATCAGCCGATCCGGCCAAGGTCTCTCACGCTCCAAGGATGCTAATTACCGTTAAGTAACCCAAATTTTAGTGGCGTCCCCGGCGCGAGGGATACGTGAGCTTGGCGACAGCGGGAATCGTGCCCGGTGAGAGGGCGGGACACGCGCGAACTATGCTCGTCAGCGCACTGAAGCCGCAGACCCCTGGAGCAGCGCATGGCCCTCAAGATCACCGTGATCGGCACCGGCTATCTCGGCGCCACGCACGCCGCGGCCATGGCCGAGCTGGGCTATGAGGTGCTGGGGCTCGACGTCGTGCCCGAGAAGGTCGAGATGCTGCAGCGGGGCGAGGTCCCCATGTACGAGCCCGGCCTCGAAGAGCTCCTCCGCAAGCACGTCGCGGGCATCGAGGGCTCCAGCGGCCGGCTGCGCTTCACGATGGACCCGGCGGAGGCCGCGGACTTCGGTGACATCCACTTCATCTGCGTGAACACCCCGCAGAAGCACGGCGAGTACGCCTGCGACATGTCCTATGTGGACACCGCCTTCGAGTCGCTCGCCAAGCACCTCACCAGGGCGGCGCTCGTCGTCGGCAAGTCCACCGTCCCGGTCGGCAGCGCGGACCGGCTCGCGGCGCGCCTCGCGGAGCTGGCCCCGGCGGGCGACGAGGTCGAGCTGGCCTGGAACCCGGAGTTCCTGCGGGAGGGCTTCGCCGTGCAGGACACGCTGCACCCCGACCGGATCGTGGTCGGCGTGCGCAGCGAGCGCGCCGAGAAGCTGCTGCGCGAGGTGTACGCGACGCCGATCGCGGAGGGCTCGCCCTTCGTCGTCACGGACTTCCCGACGGCCGAGCTCGTGAAGACCTCGGCGAACTCCTTCCTCGCCACGAAGATCTCCTTCATCAACGCCATGGCCGAGGTGTGCGAGGCGGCGGGCGGCGACGTCGTGAAGCTGGCGGAGGCCCTCGGCCACGACGACCGGATCGGCAAGAAGTTCCTGCGGGCCGGGATCGGCTTCGGCGGCGGCTGTCTGCCGAAGGACATCCGGGCCTTCATGGCGCGCGCGGGCGAGCTCGGCGCCGACCAGGCCCTGACCTTCCTGCGCGAGATCGACTCCATCAACATGCGGCGGCGCGGCCAGATGGTCGAGATGGCGCGCGAGGCGCTGGGCGGCGGCTCCTTCCTCGGCAAGCGGGTCGCGGTCCTCGGCGCCACCTTCAAGCCTGACTCGGACGACGTGCGCGACTCCCCGGCCCTGAACGTGGCGGGACAGATCCACCTCCAGGGCGGCCAGGTCACCGTCTACGACCCCAAGGGCATGGTGAACGCCCGCAGGCTCTTCCCGACCCTCGGGTACGCGGACACGGCACTGGGCGCCGTCCGGGGCGCCGACGTCGTCCTGCACCTGACGGAGTGGCGCGAGTTCCGCGAGCTGGACCCGGCGGAGCTCGCCTCCGTGGCGACCGCCCCCATCGTCCTGGACGGCCGCAACGCGCTGGACCCCGTGGCGTGGCGCGCCGCAGGCTGGACGTACCGCGCGATGGGACGTCCCGCGGCGTAGGGGTGATGATGGGGTGAGTGGGCACTCGTCCAGTCCCGGTGCCGATGTGCACCCGGGGAAGCACGAGAGACACGAGGAGACGAGATGGACACGACGGAACCCATCGCCCGACTGCGCAACGTCGTCTTTGACTGCCCCGATCCCCGCGCCCTCGCCGAGTTCTACGCCGAGCTCATCGGCGGCACCATCGAGCAGGACGGCGACTGGGTCGACCTCGTGACGCCCGGTCGCGTCAAGGTGTCGTTCCAGAAGGTCGAGGACCTGCACCCGCCGGAGTGGCCGCGCGCCGACGTGAACGCGCAGCAGGTCCACCTGGACCTGGACGCGGGCCGCACCGTCGAGGAGCTCGACGCCGCCCAGGAGAGGGTGCTCGCGCTCGGCGCGCGCCCCCTCGACCTGGACGACGACGGCGGCAAGCGCGACTTCCGCGTCTACGCGGACCCGGTCGGCCACCCGTTCTGCCTCTGCAAGATCCCCTGACCCTCGTCCGGACCCTGGGCCGGCGGGTCAGCCGTCCAGGCTGTCCTTCGTCGCCGTCGACGCGGGCCTCCGCTGCCTGGCGGCCCGCGCCGTGAAGTCCGCGCCGCGCAGGGCGCGTTGCACGTTGCCCCAGGTGAGCAGTGCCAACTCGGTCTCGTCCCAGCCGCGTTCGATGAGCTCGGCGATCAGTCGCGGATAGCCCGAAGGGTCGGGGAGCCCTTGCGGGTGCGCCTCGTAGGTGTCGTATGTCCCGGAGATGCCGACGCACTCAGGCCCCGCGACCCGGCGTACGTGATCGAGGTGGTCCGCCACGTCCCGCACCGAGGGGCCGGTCCGCTCGGCGGTCAGCGGCACGAGGCACAGGCCCTTGGCGGCGCCCACCGCGGCCAGCATCTCGTCCGTGAGGTTGGCCGGGTGGTCGTTCAGGGCGCGGGCCCCCGAGCGCATGAAGACCACCGGGGCCTTCGAGACGGCGAGCACCCGCCGCGCCGTCACCTCGGCCGCGCCGGACAGGTCCGCGAGGACGCCGAGCCGGTTCATCTCCCGGACGACCTCCTCGCCGAACGGGGTGAGGCCGCCCGTGCCCGCCCACGCCGTGCCGGAGAGGGTCACCACGCTCAGGCCGAGGCTGTGCAGCATGCGCAGGGTGCCGAGGGAGTCGCCGAGCGCGGTGCCGCAGGCCGGGCCGATGAGGGTGGCGATGCGGCCGCAGTTGCGCGCGTCGGCGGCCTCCGAGGCGTTGTGGGCCATCCGCAGGGCCTCGGGGTGGGCGGCGACGACCTGCTTCACGAGGTCGATCTGGTCGAGCGTGGCGCCGATGGTGCGGTCCGCGCTGTCGGCGGCCTGCCCCTCGGGCACGTGCACGGACCAGAACTGCGCGCCGACGCGGCCCCCGCGCAGCCGCGGGACATCGCTCTCCAGGACGCTGTCGCCGGTCTCGAAGTCGTACCAGGCGAGCTGGCGCAGAGCCCAGGGCAGGCCGCTGTAGCCGTCGGCGACCGGATGCGCGGCGAGCAGCGCGCGGGCCCGCTCGGCCGGGTCGGTGGACCGGGCCGGCTCGGGCTCCTGCTGCGGTTCGGGGTCGGCACCGAGGCCGGGGTCGAGCACAGGGCCGGGCACAGCACCGGGCTCGGGATCGGGCGGGGCGAGGGGCGGGTCGAGCGCCCCCGCCTCGGCGGTGGTGTTCAGTTCCTCCTGCAGGTCTGCCATGGCGGGTGCTCCGGACGTCGGCGGGTGGCAGTTCGAATAAACCGTGGCACGGAGCGGCCACGGCTTCGCGGCGGACGGAGCGTTCGGAGTACCCGCCGGTCCCGGTTACCCGGAGACCGTGACCTTCTCGTCGTTGTTCAGCTGCTCGACGAGCTGCTTGACCTTGGCCTTGTCCCAGAGGACGTTGCCGCCCGCCATGCCGGCGATCGGGATGTTCATCGACTTGCCGTCGCCGCCGGTCACGCCCTTCATCGCCCAGAACATGGAGGCCACGTCGAACAGGCCCATGTCCTTGTCGACGATCAGGGTGTCCAGGCCCGCGCCCATCGTCGGGTAGAGCTTGAACGGGTTCATGACCGTGCCGGGCGTCGCGGCCTGGTTGGCGAGGGCCGCGAGGAACTTCTGCTGGTTCTTCGTGCGGTCCAGGTCGCTGCCGGGCAGCGCGTACCGCGTGCGGACGAAGGCGAGGGCCTGCTGGCCGTCGAGCGTCTGCTTGCCGGCCTCGAAGTCGGCGCCGGACTTCTTGTCCTTGAAGCCCTTGGGGATGTCCATCTCGACGCCGCCGACCGCGTCCACGATCTTGGCGAAGCCGCCGAAGCCGATCTCGGCGTAGTGGTCGATCCGCAGGCCGGTGTTGTATTCCACGGTCCGTACGAGGAGTTCGGGGCCGTCCTCCGCGTACGCGGCGTTAAGCTTCGTCTGGCGGCCCTGGTTCGGGTAGAGCTTGCCGGACTCGGCGCCCTTGAAGGAGGGGATCGTGACGTTCGAGTCGCGGGGCAGCGAGATCATCGTGTTCCCGCCGTCGTCCGCGACGTGCAGGATCATCATCGAGTCGGTGCGCTTGCCCTCGGCGGAGCCCGTGTGGAGCTCCTTCTTCTCCTCGTCGGACATGCCCTCGCGGCTGTCGGAGCCCACGATCAGGTAGTTCGTGCCCGCGCCGCCCTCGGGCCGCTCGATGACCTTGGAGAGGTCGACCTCGCGCTTCAGCTTGGAGTCGGCCCAGAAGTACGTGGCGACGGAGGTCACGACCAGCACGCTGACAAGCGTGATCGAGCCCCACTTGATGCGCTTGCGCCAGTTCGGCGCGGGGCGCGCGGCGCGCGGCGGGTGTCCGGTGCCACCGCCGCCCCCGCTGGGCTGGCCGTAGACCTGGCCGGTGTTGTAGCCGCTGTCGTACGCGTTGTCGGGGCCCTGGCCGTACGGGTCCCGGCGCGGGGTGCGCGGCTCGAAGACCTCGTCGCGGGCGTCGCCGTACGGCTGCCCGTCGCCGTACTGCCGGTCGCCGTACCCGTCGTCGTACGCGGGCTGCTGCGGCACCCCGCCGGGGGGTGGCCCGGCCGGACGGGAGGGCCGGCCGCGCTGGACGTGCCGCATCGCGCGGGCTCCCTCGGGCTGGGAGTTCCCGCTGCCGCGGCCGTATCCCCGGCCGCCACCCTGATCGTCAGGCCAATCGCTCATGTGGCCCAGTGTGCCGCGCGGGGGCCCGCGCCTTACAGGGCGGTCGGGAATTCGAGGCAGGGCTGTTGCAGAGCTGATGCAAAGCGACCGGGGAGAGGTCGGACATACGTCCGACATAGGGTGGAGGGCATGACAGACCAGGCTCCCCGTTCGGCAGCGTCCATTTCGGGGGAAAACGACCGGACCCCCGGGGCGATTCCGGGCAAGCCGACCTCGGCGTCCCGCACCACGCTCAGCCACATCATGACCCACAGCGACACCAACCTCCTCGGCACGGTGCACGGCGGCGTGATCATGAAGCTGGTGGACGACGCGGCGGGAGCCGTCGCCGGACGCCACTCGGGCGGGCCCGCTGTCACCGCCTCGATGGACGAGATGGTCTTCCTGGAGCCGGTCCGTGTGGGCGATCTGGTTCATGTGAAAGCCCAGGTCAACTGGACCGGACGCAGTTCCATGGAGGTCGGCGTCCGGGTCCTCGCCGAGCGCTGGAACGAGTCGACGCCCGCCCAGCAGGTCGGCTCGGCCTATCTGGTCTTCGCGGCGGTCGACGCGGACGGCAAGCCCCGCACGGTCCCGCCGGTCGTCCCCGAGACGGACCGCGACCGCCGCCGCTACCAGGAGGCCCAGATCCGCCGCACCCACCGCCTGGCCCGCCGCCGGGCGATCAAGGAGCTGCGGGAGGCACGGGCCGCCGAGGGCTTCGACGACTGAGGCGACCGGAGCGACTGAGCGACCGGGGCGCCGGACGGCCGTGCCGGGAGCGCCCGCCGGTCAGGGGCAGACCACCTGATCCCCGGTGACCGCCCCGAACTCGCCCTCGTGGACGTCCTCGGCCCGAACCGGCCGCACCGCCTTGAAGTCCTTGCCCGCGACCACCTTCAACGTCGCGCCCTGCCCGGGCACCTGCCGCATCTCGCACCCCGGCAGGGCCGTGGCCAGCGTCTTCGCCGACCGGTCCCACCGCGGGTCGAACGCGACGACGGTCCGCTCGACGGGCTTCGCCGGGGCGCCCGGCACGTTCCCCGGCACCCCCGTGGTCCGGAAGCCGGTCGCCCGCAGCCCCGCGTCGACCTGCTGCCCGAGCCCCGGCGCCCCGGTGCCGTTGTCCACCTGGACCCGGATCTGCTGCGGGGCGACATCGACCAGCGTGCCCTTGGCCCGGACCCGGTGGGGCGCGAGCGGCCGGTCCTCGCGCAGCGCCTGGAACAGCCGCGCGGACTTCTCCGGGTGCCACTTCAGCGTCGCGCCGATGCCCGGCACGACCTGCCCCTGGGCGGCCAGCGGCACGGTCGTGAACTCCGACGACGACGGCGAGAAGCCCCGCATCGCCCGCCCGAGGTCCAGCATCTCGTCCGTGCCGAAGCCGCCGTCCGCCCGCACCGAGCCGAGCAGCGTCCGCGTCACATCGCCGAACTTGACCGGGTTCAGCAGGACACCGCCGCTCGTCGCCTTCGCGATCAGCGCCGCGAGGAAACGCTGCTGGCGCTGCATGCGGCCCAGGTCGGACGCCCCGTCGACGTACCGAGAACGGACGTACTGGAGCGCCTCGCCGCCGTTCATGAGGTGGGTGCCCTCGCCCAGGCTGAGCCCGGTGTGCGAGTCCTTCAGCGGCCGCGTCGTGCAGATCTCCACGCCGCCGAGCACGTCCACGGTCTTCATGAAGCTGAGGAAGTCGACCTCCAGATAGTGGTCGATCTTGACCTTCGTCATGTGCTCGACGGTGCGCACCGTGAGGTTCGGGCCGCCCTCCGCGTAGGCCGCGTTGAGCTTGTTGGGGTGCGCGCGGTGGTTCTTGCGGGTGGTCAGGTCGGTGTGCGCGGGCAGGTCGGCGTAGCTGTCCCGGGGCAAGCTGACGACGCTGGCGCGGTTCCGGTCCTCCGAGATGTGCACGATCATGATCGTGTCCGTGCAGTGGCAGGGGGAGCCGCCGAGGCGGTACTTCTCCTTCTCCTCGGGCGTGATCTTGTCGCGGCCGTCGGTGCCGACGAGCAGCACGTTCATGCCGTTGCCCTGCGCGGGCCTGTTCTTCATGTCCCGGAAGGCGTCCACGCGCCGGATGCCCGTGTCGAGGCTCGTGACCACCGAGTGCCCGATACCGGCCGCGACAAGGACCGCCACGGACAGGCCCGTCACCACCCGCATCACCCAGCGCGGCCGCTTCCCCCGCCCCGCGCGCCTCTGGACGGGCCTTCTGGCCGGAGGGCTGGGGCGGCGCGGTCGGGGAGTGGGGGAGCGGGGCGGTGTGGGCACGTTGGGGAGCACCTCCGCGTGACGGGCCGTGGCGCGGGCGGGGACGAGCCGGTGACCCGAGAAACGTAAGCCCATACGAAATGCGGCCCGGGGTAGCGACCCGGACGGCGCGCACCCGTGTCCCCCATTCGCGGTAACGTGACGCGTGATGAACGCGAAGTCCGAGGCGCAGCCTCCAGCCGTATCCGTGATCATGCCGGTCCTCAACGAGGAGCGGCACCTGCGCGAGGCCGTGCACGCGATCCTGCAGCAGGAGTACGCGGGCGAGATGGAGGTCGTCGTCGCGCTCGGCCCCTCCACCGACCGCACGGACGAGATCGCCGCGGAGCTCGTCGCGGAGGATCCCCGGGTGCACACGGTCCCCAACCCCACGGGGCGCACGCCGGCGGCGCTCAACGCCGCGATCAAGGCCTCCCGCCACCCGATCGTGGTACGCGTCGACGGCCACGCCGCGCTCTCGCCGGGGTACATCACCACGGCCGTCCGCCTCCTCGCGGAGACCGGCGCGATGAACGTCGGCGGCATCATGCACGCCGAGGGGCAGAACGACTGGGAGCACGCGGTCGCCGCCGCCATGACGTCGAAGATCGGCGTGGGCAACGCCGCCTTCCACACCGGCGGCGAGGCCCAGCAGGCCGAGACCGTCTACCTCGGTGTCTTCCGGCGCGAGGCCCTGGAGCAGCAGGGCGGGTACAACGAAGAGTTCATCCGCGCCCAGGACTGGGAGCTGAACTTCCGTATCCGCGAGGCCGGCGGCCTGATCTGGTTCTCGCCCGAGCTGAAGGTCTCGTACCGCCCCCGCCCGAGCGTCAAGGCCCTCGCCAAGCAGTACAAGGACTACGGCCGCTGGCGCCACGTCGTCGCCCGCTACCACGAGGGCTCCATCAACCTCCGCTACCTCGCGCCGCCGACCGCGGTCTGCGCGATCGCGGCGGGCGTCGTCGTGGGCGCGGCCCTCACTCCGTGGGGCTTCGTCGTCCCCGGCGGCTACCTCGCGGCGATAGTCGCCGGCTCCGTCCCCGCGGGCAAGGGCCTGCCGCTGAAGGCGCGCCTGCGGATCCCGGTGGCGCTCGCGACCATGCACATGTCGTGGGGCTGGGGCTTCCTCACCAGCCCGCGCTCGCTGGCGAAGAAGGTCATCGCCTCCCGCCGCCCGGCCGTGCTCGGCGAGACCCAGCAGGCCTGAGACGCGTACACGTAAAGGAAGAGGGCCCCGGCATCGAGCCGGGGCCCTCTTCGCGTCCTTACGGCTGCTCGCGGGCGGCTACCAGGTGAAGGCCGGGTCCACCTTCATGCACGCCTTCTTGTCGGACCCGCTGAGCGCGTCCGCCGAGTCCGGCGTCGTGTCGTCCTTCTTCTTCGCCTTGGGCGGGGCGTCGCCCTCGCGCCAGTCGGCGCCGACGACCAGCGTCACCCCGGAGACGTCCGTCGACTTCTTCGCCGCGCTCAGTGGCAGACCGAGCGACTTGGCGACCCGCTGGGCATCGCCCTCCAGCTCCTTGCTGGGGTAGCGGACGACCGTCTTCTCCTCGGCGAGCGCCGTCGCGGAGTCCGGTGTCGCCTTCGTGAAGCCCTTGCCGACGAGGAGCTGCGCCACGGTGTTCGCCCGGCCGCTGACCGGCGGCTCGACGTCGCTGCGCGTGCCGTTCTGGACCTGCACCGCGATCTCGTCGTCCGCGGCCGCCGGGTCGTCCGACGCCTTCTCCTTGGCCGGCTTCTTCTTGCCCTTGCCGTCCAGCGGGATGTCGTCGCGTACGAGACGGAACAGCTGCTCGGCGTCGCCGGGCTTGGGGATGACGCGTGCCCCGACGTACTCGAACGGCATGGTCGTCATCGTCGTGCGCGACGGCGGGACCTTCTTGAGCTCGTTGCCGAGGTCGTACAGCTTCTTGATGGTGCCGAGGCCGTCGTCGACCTTCAGCGCCCTCGTCGCCTTGTCGGCGAGCTTGCGCAGCTGGTTCGGGCTGGTCAGGCCGGTGTTCTCGCGGAGCTTGCGGACCAGCGCGTTCATGTACATGTGCTGGGCCTTGGCGCGGCTGATGTCGGTGCCGCCCTCGAAGCCGTAGCGGGTGCGCAGCCACTGCAGGGCCTGCTCGCCCTGGATCTCCGTGGTGCCCTTCTTCAGCTTCAGGCCCGAGCCCTTGCCCCCGCTGGTGCGCGAGTGGATGTTCTTGTCCACGCAGACCGGCACGCCGCCGATGGCGTCCGCCATGGAGACCACACCCGCGAAGTCGACCATCATGAAGTGGTTGATGTGGATGTTGGTGAGCTTCTCCCAGGTGGCGACCGTGCAGCCGGGGCCGCCGCGGCCCAGGGACTCGTTCGTCATGAACCGCGGCCCGGTCTCGGGATAGACCTTGCCGTCGGGGTCCGTGCACTTGGGGATCTGGAGCAGGGTGTCGCGCGGCATGCTGACCACGGACATGTTGCTGCGGTCGGCCGAGAGGTGGAGCAGCATCTGCACGTCCGCGAGCGGCGGCGAGCCGAAGGTGTCCTTGGCGCCGCCGAGCTTCTGGTTCGCCTTGGAGTCCCGTGCGTCCGACCCGATGAGCAGGATGTTCAGGGGCGTCTGCCCGGCGGCGTTGGGCGTGGGCTCGGGCGCCCGGTGCTCGCCGAGGTTCAGGTCGTCCGTCTCGATGTTGCCGTTCAGGTACTGGTAGTAGAGGTATCCGGCGCCGGCCGTGCCGAGTATCAGCACGGACAGGACCGTCGCCGACCAGCGCAGTATGCCGCGCTTGCGGCGCGGCGGCCGCTCGGCGACGCTCGTGCCGCGCCGGTGCCTGCCGTTGCCCTCCGGCGGGTCGCCGCCCTCCGCGGGCTTCCCGGAGCCCGCCGCGCCGTCGCGCGCACGGCCGCTCCGACCGCGATCACTCGCGCGCGGGGCACGCCGTCGCGCCCCCTCCTTACGCACGCTGTCCTGCCTCATCCCCAGCCCCTCCCCGCCCCGTTCCTGAACTGCGGCCGTTCCACGGCGCCTTGGCGCATTGTTAGACGTAGAACAACCGCTTCAGGTCACTCGGCACACACAGTCTTGTCCGCTTCGACCTTCTTCAGGTCCTTCGGCGCCTTCGTCGGTGCATCAATGGGCACCCCCGCGCCCTTGAAGTCGCCACCGAGTGTCAGCTTCATGGTCGGGAGACCCTGTGCGTTCTTCTCGCTCTTGCCCGGCTTCAGGGCGCCGCCCGAAAGACCCATGATGTCGGCGAGCCGACGGGCCTGGTCGGCCTGGTCCGGCGCGTACTCGAGCGTCGTCTTCTTGATGACCGAGGGCGCGTTCCCCAGCTGGCTGGACTTGAGCACGCCCTCAGTGTTCTGCAGCCACGTGAGAGTTGTCTGAGCGGCGCCGGTCTTGCCGCTGCCGTTGTAGATGTCGACCCGCACGTCGGCGGCGTCGGCCTTGGGGCCCTTGAGACGGGCGGCCACCGCGGCCTTCTCCTTCTTCTGCTTCTTCTTCACCGCGGTCAGCGACTCGTCGGCGCGCATCATCGCGAAGAGCTGCTCGGCTTTGCCCGGGGCGGGCACGACCGTGGTGTGCACCTTCTCCGCGGGGTTGTCGATGACCGGCACCGTGGTGAAACTCAGGTTCTTCATGTCGAGCTTGCCGAGCTCCATGCCGAGATTCTTGAGCTTCATGATGTCGGCGATCTTGGAGTCGACGGTGAGGGCCTCGGTGCCCGCCTCCGCGAGGCTGAACATCTTCTTCGGGTTGGAGAGGGTGTCGCTCGACTTGAGCTTGCGCATCAGCGAGCTGAGGAACTGCTGCTGCAGCTCGATGCGGCTCAAGTCGCCGCCGTTGCCCACGGAGTGGCGCGTGCGGACGAACGCGAGCGCGTCCTCGCCCTCGATCGTGTGCTTGCCCTTGGCCAGCTTCAGATGCGACTTGGGGTCGTCGATGTCCTTGGCCAGACAGACCTCGACGCCGCCGACGGCGCTGGAGAGCGTCTTCACCGCGTTGAAGTCGGCCACCATGAAGTGGTCGGGCGTGATGCCGGTGATCGCCTTGACGGTACGCATGGTGCAGCTGGGCGTGCGGTCGTTCTGGCCGAGGCTTTCGTTGAAGCGGGCGTTCGGCGTGCCGGCGATGTTCTTCGTGCTGCCGTCCTCCTGCCGCGTCGGGCAGTCCGGGATGTCGACGATCATGTCGCGCGGGATGCTCAGCGCGGTCGCGTTCGTCCGGTCCTTGGAGACGTGCAGCAGGATCGTCGTGTCGGCGTGCCCGGCACTGCCCTCGTCGCCGTACCCCTTGTTGCCGCTGCCGCTGCGTTTGTCGGTGCCCATCACCAGGATGTTGATGGCCCGGTCCTTGCTGAAGCCGCCGGTGCCCGCGCCGTCATCGTCTATCGACGTGATGTTGTCGTTGAGGTGCTGGTAGTAGAGGTAGCCGCCGGTGCAGCCCGCGACGAGCAGGAAGGCCAGCGTGCCGCCCGTCCAGACCAGCACCTTCTTGCCCTTGGTGGTCTTCTTGCCCTTGGACTTGCGCGGATTCTGCTTGCGCCGGCCGCCGCTCCCCGGCTCCGGCTCCTTGACGCGCCGTCTGCGCTGCCCCGGCACCTCCCGGCGCTCGTCGCGCTCACCCTGACGGGGGCGCTCACGCCCCGGCGCCGAGCGGCCGCGGCCGCCCTCGCGGGGTGACGAAGCACGGGGTTTCGGGACCGCCGACTGCCCTGCGGAAGGGCTCAGTCGCAGTTCGTAATCGCCGGTGTCCGGGTTGAGCACCCACTGGTCTGCGGGGTCGATGTTCTCTGCCCGCCCACGGCCTTGCGCGTCCACGGTTTTCTGCGTCCTCCGTCGGGGCCACGCGGCGCCTTTCCCCCCTCAAGAAGGCGCTCGGTCAGTCGTTCCAGCGATGCGCGGCCGAGAGGGCCCGGCGCACCGGATCGCTCACACTATCCGCCCAGTTCAGCGCCGAGCGACGCCGGTGACAAATTCCACTCCCCTACAACTGGGCAATCCGCCCTATTTCTTAGTGGCGCGCCGTCTTCCCTTGGGGATCGTTTTACTCACAGGTGGCGCGTGCGGCCGTGTTGCCCCGGAATGTCGGCGCGGGGGACGGCGTATGCGAGGGGTCGTCCGGCTTCTCGTCGCTCCACGACTCACCGGAGTCGCCATACTCATCCTCGTACCCCTCTTCTCCAGAGGGCTCCTCCCCGGCAGGCTCCTCCTGCGCCTGCCCGACGGGCTGGTGGGGGGTCACCTCCACCGGGGTGTCGGTGCGCAGCCGCGTGAAGAGCTGTTCCGCGGCGGGCTCGACGAGCTCGTCACGGTTGGCGTCGTACGTGTACGACTGCCGGGGGACGGTGAGGAACTGCACCCGTTCTGTGGGGATATTGCGCATCCCGCGCACCAGTTCGTACAAACCCCGCAGACTCGCCAGCGCGGGGTCGGTCGTCAGCGAAGAAGTCGCCGCGTCGAGAACGGGATAGAGCTTCGTCGGATTCAGCAGGACGTCATTGCTCTGCACCTTGTTGACGAGCGCGGCGAGGAACTCCTGCTGGCGGTCCATCCGCTCGGTGTCGCTGCCATTGCCGAGACTCTTGCGGGCGCGTACGTAACCCAGTGCCTGTTCGCCGTTGAGTGTCCGCAGCCCCGGGGCGAGCTTCACGTGTGCGTCGCTGTCGTCGATCGGCGCCCGCAGGCAGACCTGTACGCCGTCGACCGCGTCGACCATGTCCTTGAACCCGGCGAAGTCCACGACCATGTGGTGGTCGACGCGGACCTTGGTGAGCTTCTCGACGGTACGGATGGTGCAGGCCGTCCCGCCGAGCTGGAACGCCCAGTTGAACTGGGCGAAGCGGGGTTCGGCCCGGGAGCCGTCCGTTCCCCGGCAGCCGGGGATCTCCACCATCAGGTCGCGCGGGATGGACACGGCGGTCGCGCTCCGCCGGTCGGCCGCCAGGTGCAGCAGGATCGTGGTGTCCGAGCGCTGGGTGCCGGGGTCCCTGCCGTACTTGCTGTTGTCCGGTCCCGCGCGGGTGTCGGAGCCGAGGAGCAGGATGTTCTGGGCGCCCCGCACCAGGGCGGTCGGGCGCTCCTTCTCGAAGCGGGCCAGCTCGGCGGCCGCGTCCGTGTCCTTGGTGATGTTGCCGTTCAGCTTCTCGTACGCCACCCAGCCCACGCCGCCCGCACCGAGCACGACGACGGCGGCGCCGAGCGCGGTGTAGCGCAGCCAACGATGCCGGCGCCGAGCAACCCCCACCCCACTCGCACTGGCCCCCACCCCCGGCCCGTACGCCGCCGTCTCCCCGCCCCCTCCAGAAGGCTCCCCGGCATTCTCGGTCACGTGAGCGTCCACCCCTCATGGCTGCGTCGGTGCATGGCCCGTACCGACGACCATGCCCCCCCAACCGACACCGGGCCTCCGGACCCGGGCCACCCGTGCGCCGAACGGGGGATTTATCGGGGGCGGAGGGGGCGGGGCTGGTGACACGTGCGGCTCCGCCGCGTGGACGCGACCGGCCTGCGGGGGACGACGAACGGGGGGGACCATTCAGGGGCGCGGGGAACTGCGCGACCAGCCACGACGAGCCCGCACCCGAAAGAGGGGCCCTACGGCAGGTGGTGTGCCGGGCGCGCCGGTCCGGGGGCGGCGCGGACCTGTGGCATGTGCGGCTGCGCCGCGTGGGCGCGACTGCCCGGCGGACCGGCCCGCAGGGGACGACGAACGGGGGAACGATCTCAGGGGCGCGGGGAACTGCGCGACCAGCCACCACGCCCCCGCACCCGAAACAACCCCCCAAGGCCCCCGGCCAGTCACCGCAAGGTGACAGTCACCCGCTCATCCGCCACCCTCTTCCGCACCCCTTCCTCCGAAGCGTCAAAGTGCCGGCACAGCACCACAGACCCACCCACAGCCAACGCCCCGTACAGCCCCGCGACCAGCCCCTCCCACGAGTCGTACGGCAGCCCCGAAAGAACACGCGCCCCGGGCCCCACCCCGAGGGCCCCCGCCTCGGCGCGCGCCCGCTCCACCAGTTCCGCCCCCGTCAGCTCGACCCCGCCCACCGCGAGGGCGACCTCGTCCGGGTCGACCGGCGCGTACGGAGCGAATTGGTCCCCCTGCCCCGGTACCTCGACCGCGTAATCGGCGAACCCGGCCGGCGCCTGCGGAAAGCGCCCGCCGAGCGGCCGCAGCGCGAGCGCCACCCGCTCCCCGGAGCAGGCACGCGCGGCGTCGAGCGAGTCGGGCCCGCTGACGACGACATCGGCCGACGCCGGATCACCGCCCACGTCCGCGACCACGCCCACCGACGAACAGGCGAGCAGCCACACGGCCGTCTGCCAGTGCGCGGGCAGCAGCAGGACGACCCGGTCGCCGGGCTCGGCGGAGAGGTCGCCCTGGAGCAGATTGGCGGTCTTGGCCACCCAATTGGCGAAGGTGGCCACGGACAATTCCACGCGTTCACCGGTGGCGTCGTCGTAGAAGGTGACTAGGGGGCGGCCCGGGTCCGAGGCGAGCGCGGATCGCAGCAGGTCGGCAGGGGTGCGGTCGTTGGCGTTCACGGGCGCAAGCGTACGCGGGCGTCCGCGCGCCCCCCCGGCGTGGCGGGGGAGCACGAGCGCCGGATCACCCGCTCCGGGCCGACGGCCCGTCAGTTTCCCAATGGACAGATATGTGCCGTTATGTCAACGATCAGCTGTATGCGTGGACTTCTAGCTTCCTCGATCGGCGTCACGTGCGCGGCCGCCCTCACCCTGCCCCTGACCCTGCCGGCGTCCGGCGCCAGAGCCGCGACGTCGCCCGGCGTACCGTCGGCCGCCGGGCCCGCCGCGGAGGCGATCCCCGGCAGCACCCAGTCCCTCCCCCTCGCCCCGCTCGCCTCCGACCGCTCCCTCGGCCCGACCGAGGCGCACGAGCAGGGCCTTGCCCGGCGCGACGTCCGCCCCTTCTCCCTGGTGGGCGTCGTCTGGAACGACCCCGACGTGGACCTGGACGGCACCGTGCAGGTCCGTACCCGCGCGGTCGGCACCACCACCTGGTCCGGCTGGCAGAGCGTCGAGACACACAACCACGAACACGCCGCCGACCCCGGCACCCCCGAACGCGGCTCCGGCGCGGTCCGCGGCTCGACCGCGCCCCTGTGGGTCGGCGCCTCGGACGGCGTCGAGATCCGCGTACGGGCGGAACGCCACTCACCCGCGGACCGCGCCGCAACAGTCCCCTCCGAAAACGGCCTGCTCCCCGAAGGGCTGCGCCTCGAACTCGTCGACCCGGGCGACGAGCCCCCGACGCAGGGCGCCACCCAGATCCTCGACGCGCCGCGGACCGGCGCGCTGTCCGCCGAGAGCGCCGCGGCCGCCGCCGTGAACGCGGACCTCGCACCCCTCGACGCCACCGCCATCCCCGAACTGACGAAGCGGCAGACAGAGGAGGACCTGATCGCCTCCCGCGGCGGCCCCGAGGCCGCCGGCAAGGCACGCCCGTACGTCGGCCCGCGCCCGCGCATCATCACGCGCAAGGGCTGGGGCGCCAACGAGAAACTCCGCGAGAAGAACTTCGCGTACACGAAGACCGTGAAGGTCGCCTTCGTGCACCACAGCGCCTCCGGCAACCACTACCGCTGCTCACAGGCCGGATCCGTGCTGCGGAGCATCTACCGCTACCACGTCAAGAGCGGCGGCTGGCGTGACCTCGGCTACAACTTCGCGGTCGACAAGTGCGGAAACATCTACGAAGGACGTGCCGGAGGTGTGGCCAAGCCGGTCCTCGGGGCCCACACTCTCGGATTCAACAGCAACAGCACGGGCATCGCCGTCATCGGTTCGTACAGCACCGTCAACCCGCCGAAGGCGGCCGTGAAAGCCGTCGGCCGGCTGACCGCGTGGAAGCTCGGCCTGTACGGCGCCAATCCGCGCGGCACCACATACCTGAAGTCGGGCGGGGGCAATCTTTACAAGAAAGGCAGGAAAGTCCGGCTCCGTGTGATCTCCGGGCATCGGGACGGGTTCCGCACCGAGTGCCCCGGTAAGCGGCTTTACCAGAAGCTCGGCACGACCCGCACCACCTCGGCCCGACTCCAGGGCCGCTGAGCTCCGAGGCACCGCGCGAACTGCACGATCTGCACATCCGTCTGCATACACTGGCCGGCCGAAACTCAAGTTCGGCCGGCCCCAGCAGGAAGCAGAGACGACAGGTGACAGAAGCGATCCTCCTGGTCGGCGGCAAGGGAACCCGGCTGCGGCCCCTCACGGTGCACACGCCCAAGCCGATGGTCCCGGCGGCGGGCGTCCCGTTCCTCACCCACCAGCTGGCACGCGCCCGCGCGGCGGGCGTGGAGCACATCGTCCTCGCCACCTCCTACCTCGCCGAGGTCTTCGAGCCGTACTTCGGGGACGGCTCGGCGCTCGGCCTCCACATCGAGTACGTCACGGAGACTGAGCCCCTCGGCACCGGCGGCGCCATCCGCAACGTGGCCGCGCGCCTGCACTCGGGCCCCGACGACCCGGTCCTCATCTTCAACGGCGACATCCTCACGGGCCTGGACATCCGCGCCCTCGTCGCCACGCACGAGAGCTCGGGCGCCGACGTCTCCCTGCACCTCACGAAGGTCGACGACCCGCGCGCCTACGGCCTGGTCCCGACCGACCCGTCCGGCAGGGTCACCGCCTTCCTGGAGAAGCCGCAGACCCCCGAGGAGATCGTCACCGACCAGATCAACGCGGGCGCGTACGTCTTCCGGCGCTCGGTCATCGACACGATCCCCGCCGGACGCCCCGTCTCCGTCGAACGCGAGACCTTCCCCGGCCTCCTCGCCTCCGGCGCCCATCTCCAGGGCATGGTCGACTCGACGTACTGGCTGGACCTGGGGACGCCCCAGGCGTTCGTACGCGGCTCCGCGGACCTGGTCCTCGGCCGCGCGCCCTCCCCGGCGGTCCCCGGCCGCTGCGGCGACCGCCTGGTCCTGCCCACCGCGACCGTCGCCCCCGACGCGAAGCTCACCGGCGGCACGGTGGTCGGCGAGAACGCGCGCGTCGGCGAGGGCGCCCGGATCTCCGGCAGCACGATCCTCGCCGGCGCCGTCGTCGAACCCGGCGCGGTCGTCACGGACTCCCTGATCGGCGCGGGCGCGCGGATCGGCGCCCGCTCGGTGCTCTCGGGAACGGTGATCGGCGACGGAGCGACGGTCGGCGCCGACAACGAACTGCGTGCGGGCGTACGCGTCTGGTGCGAGGCCACACTTCCGGCGGGCGCGGTCCGCTTCTCCTCGGACCAGTAGGACGACTCCGGGGCGGCTGCTGCCCGCCGTCCCCTACCCTCGTACAGATGTCATCCCGTTTCGCCCCGCGCCCCACCCGCACCACCGTGCGCGGCGGCGAAACGGCGATCTCCGCGGGCGTCCCGCGCCCTTCGACGGCCACGCACACCCGCACCTGGCGGCCGCCCTACCCCCTGGACCTGGGCCTCACCCTCGGCCCCCTGCGCCGCGGCCCGGCGGACCCCACCTTCCGTACGACCCCCGACGGCTCGGTCTGGCGCGCCAGCCGCACCCCGGAGGGCGCCGGCACCCTCCGGGTCGCCCTGCGCGCAGGCTCCGTGGAGGCGGAGGCGTGGGGGCCGGGCGCGGCCTGGCTCCTCGACCGACTGCCCGCGATGCTGGGCGCGTCGGACGACCCCGGCCTGTTCGTCCCGCGCCACCGTCTGATCGCCGCGACGGTCCACCGGCGGCCCGGCCTCCGGCTGATCCGTACAGGGCTGGTCCTGGAGTCCCTGATCCCGTCGATCCTGGAACAGAAGATCACGACGGACGAGGCCTACCGCGCCTGGCGGCTCCTGGTCCGCAAGTACGGTGAGCCTGCGCCGGGTCCCACCCCAGTGCAGGCCCGCATGCACGTGATGCCGGAGCCGCGCACCTGGGCCCTGATCCCCTCCTGGGAGTGGCACGCGGCGGGCGTGGACAACAAGCGGGCCTCCACGATTCTGCGCGCGGTGTCCCGCGCGGCCCGGCTGGAAGAGGCGTCGTCCATGGAGCCGCCCCAGGCCCAGGCCCGCCTGGAACTGATCCCGGGCATCGGCCCCTGGACCTCGGCGGAAACGGTCCAGCGCAGCCACGGTGCCGCCGACGCGGTGACGGTCGGCGACGTCCACCTGCCGGGCATCGTCGGCCACGCCCTGGCGAACAACCGCGACGCGACCGACCCCGAGATGCTCGAGCTCCTCACCCCCTACGCAGGCCAACGCCACCGAGCCACCCGCCTCCTCTGCCTCAGCGGCCACACCCCACCCCGCAGAGCCCCCCGAATGCGCAAAACAAACATCGCCACGTGGTAACCCCCTCCGCCGAAGGGACCACTTCAGGCTCGGGGCCTCAGGCCGGCGGCTCAGAGCCGAGGGCTCAGGGGGGCTCAGCGCCGGGGATCAGGACGGGAGGCCGAGGGCCAGGGGTTCAGGGGCGCGGGGAACTGCGCAAAAAACCCACGGTCCGCACCCGAAATCGCACCGCGGGGGAAACGACTTCAGGGGCGCGGGGAACTGCGCAAACAACCCACGACCCGCACCGGCAATCGTGCCGGAGGAACGGATCCCAGGGGCGCGGGGAACTGCGCAAAAAGACCCCCGCCCCGGGCTGGGCGCTACCGGACGACGACGAAGTCGTCCACCTCGCGCCGCCCCCGAGCCCCCGGCTCCCCAGCAGGCCGCCCCACAGCCACCGCCCCCATCGGATCCCAGGACTCCGGCAGCCCCAGAACCTCCCGTACGACATCCCGGCAGAACATCGTCGACGAAACCCACGCCGACCCGAGCCGCTCCCCGGCCAGCGCGACCAGGAAGTTCTGCACCCCTGCCCCCGCCGCGACCACGAACATCTCGCGCTCGGCGGCATCCCGCCGAGCGTCCCCGTACGTATGGGAGCCGTCCATCACCAGGCACGGCACCACCAGATAGGGCGCCCTGCGCAGCACATCCCCGCGCCGGACCCGCTTCGCGATGGACTCCTCCGACTTGCCGTCCCGCCGCAGATCCGCGATCCACGCGTCCCGCATCGCGTCGAGCAACTCGACGCGCGACGCGGCGGACTCCAGGAGGACGAACCGCCAGGGCGTCGTGTGGTGCGGCGCCGGCGCGGTGACCGCCGCGGCGACGGCCCGCCGCACGGCACCGGGGTCGACCTCCTCGTCCGTGAACTCCCGGACGGTCCGCCGCTGCGTCACCGCCTCCCGCACCGCCTCGGACGTCCCGAGCCGGAACATGTCGTCCCGCGCGGCCCGCACCAGCGCCCGCGCCCCGTCGTCCGCGGAGCCCTCCGCGGAACCTTCCACCGAGCCGCCCACCACGTGGGGCAGCCCACGCACCACGGCGACAGGCAGCCCGGCCGCCTTGCCCTTGACGAGGTCTCCCGCGGCGGCGAGCTCATCGGCCGTGGCGACGACGGTCGCGCTCAGCGGATTGCCGTACGCGTCCTCACCGCCCCGCAGGTCGTCGAGGACCCGCACTCCCGCGGCCCCGATGGCGACGTCGGTGAGCCCGGCCCGCCAGGGCCGCCCGAAGGTGTCGGTGACGATGACGCCGACGTCCACACCCAGCGCGCCCCGCAGCCCTTCCCGTACGGCACGGGCCGAGGCGTCGGGGTCGGTCGGCAGCAGCAGCACGGTCCCGGCCGGGGTGTTCGACGCGTCGACACCGGCCGCGGCCATCACGAGCCCCTGCCGGTTCTCGACGATGCGCAGGGGTCCGCGCCGCGCCACGACCCGCACGGTCTCCTCGTCGATGGCCGCCTCACGATCGGCCGCCTCGACGAGCCGCCCCTCCGCCTTGCTGACGATCTTCGAGGTGACCAGGACGACGTCCCCGTCGGCGAGCGCCGGCTCGGCGGCCGCGATGAGCTTGGCGAGGTCGTCGCCCTCCCGCACCTCGGGCAGTCCGGGGACGGCCCAGACCCTGTACGACGGTGAGGTCACGCGCGTACCTCCGAAGCGAGGGCGAGGGCCTCGCGGGCCATCTGCGCGGCGGCGTCGATGTCGCTCATCATCAGCGGGACGGCCCGGCACCGGATGCCGGCGCTCTCCACCCGGTCCACCACTCCCGCGTCGACGGTGTCGACGAGCCATCCGTCGAGCAGTCCGCTGCCGTAGTGCTCGGCGACGGCGGCGGCGCTGGTCTCCACGCCGACGGCGGCCAGCACCTTGTCGGCCATGCCCCGCACGGGGGAGTCGCCGACGATGGGGGAGAGGCCGACGACCGGCACGCCCGCGTCGGCGATGGCCTCGCGGATCCCCGGCACGGCGAGGATGGTCCCGACGCTGACGACGGGGTTGGACGGCGGGAAGAGCACGACGTCGGCCTCGGCGATGGCCGCGAGGACGCCGGGCGCGGGCTTGGCCTGCTCGGCGCCGACGGGCACCACGGCGTGCGCGTCCACGGAGGCGCGCAGCCGGACCCAGTACTCCTGGAAGTGCACGGCCTTCTGCTCGCCGTCGATCGTGACGGCGACGTGCGTCTCGATGCGGTCGTCCGACATGGGGATGAGCCGCACGCCGGGCTGCCACCGCTCGCACAGCGCCTCGGTGACGGCGCTGAGCGGATATCCCGCGCCCAGCATCTGCGTCCGCACGATGTGCGTGGCGAAGTCCCGGTCGCCGAGGCCGAACCACTCGGGTCCGACCCCGTACGCCGCGAGCTCTTCCTTGACCTTGAACGTCTCGTCCGTACGCCCCCAGCCCTGCTCTTCGTTGATGCCGCCGCCGAGCGTGTACATCACGGTGTCGAGGTCGGGGCAGACCTTCAGCCCGAACAGGTGAATGTCGTCACCGGTGTTGCCGATGACCGTGATGTCCGCGTCGGGCGCGGCCTTCTTGAGCCCGCGGAGGAATCGGGCGCCGCCGATGCCGCCGGCCAGAACCACAATGCGCATGGCCCCCAGCATGTCAGGCGGGTCCGACACCGCGTCAGGCGGTTACGACATCCTCCGCGACGCCGTCCGCGACGGCGGCGGCGCACCGGGCCGCGTGCATCGGCATCTCGGTGAGGCCGGGGTAGTAGATGTGCAGGCTGACGGCCGGTTCCAGGGAGTCGTTGACGACCTCGTGGGCGTACCCGGGGGCGAAGACGCGCTGTGCGCCCGCGCCGAGCGCCCGGGTGCCCCGCTCCGTGTGCTCGGTCAGCTCACCCTCGAGGAGGGTGAGCACGCCGGAGGAGCGCCCGTGGTCGTGCAGGCCGCTGCCCTGTCCCGGCACCCAGGAGAGCAGCCACACCTCGTACCCCGGCCCGGTGCGCAGGCGGTGGTACCAGCGGCTGGTGGCGTCGTACTGGACGAGGTGGGCCCACTGGGAGCGGTCGGCGGCGATGGTGCGGGCGAGGCCGACGAACTCGGCCACGGTGGCGGGATGCTCGCGGGCGGGCTGCAGGAGGTGCGGGACTTCGAGGATGTCGCCGGCGATCTGGAGGTCGCTGTCGCTGTTCATGGTGCGGTGGTTCCTCAACGTAAGAGTGCTGGGGTGTCGCGAGGGAGAGTGTGGCTCTGCGGACAGGCCGGGTACGGCCTGCAAACGAGGCGCGGCATACAAAGGGACGTGCGGCTCAACAGCTGGATGGGCTCAACAGCTGGAGCAGGAACAGCGACAGCGCGCGTGGGCAGCACCGATGGAACCGCAGGTGCGGGTCATCGAAAAAGCCAGGTTCGCGAGCATGCCCACCAGAACAGCCGCTCACACCTGTAGCTGTCAACTCGGTGTCCACTATGTGGGCTATGTTTCACCTCATCCGGTTGTTCTGTCAGGCGAAAGGTTTGTGCAGCCGACCGTCCGGACACATGGCGCAGCAACCGGCACTCAAACATCGACGTCCTCCTTGATGTGACCCGAGCGAGATCCGACTGAGATCGAATTTCGGGGGAACTCGTTGGCGGGGCGCCGGACGGGTCATCGAGGGTGTCATGGTTTAGGCCGATTTGAACACTTTCCGCATACCCTTGGTTCCGCAGAGTGAATAAGGGGCCCAATAGCAGATCTCGGCTTGACTGGCCCGGATCGGCGCACTTGTAATTTCACTCGTGTCGTTCATCCGAAACCGGTGACGGCCGCACCACGGGGACGCACAGACAGACGAGGGGCGCACATGACCGAGCTGGTTCAGGAACTGCTGGTCGAGGACGCGGACGAAGAACTCGGCTGGCAGGAGCGCGCACTGTGCGCCCAGACCGACCCCGAGTCCTTCTTCCCCGAGAAGGGCGGCTCCACGCGTGAGGCCAAGAAGGTCTGCCTCGCCTGCGAAGTCCGCTCGGAATGCCTTGAGTACGCACTTGCGAACGACGAACGTTTCGGCATCTGGGGCGGCTTGTCGGAGCGAGAACGCCGCCGACTGAAGAAGGCCGCGGTCTGAGCGGCGCGCCCACACCGCGTGCCGACGATCGATTCGCCACACATCTCCCTCAAACAATGCGCGACGAACGGCCCGTCACCCGTGGGTTATCCACAGGCGGCGGGCCGTTCCGGTGCCAGCCGTTAGTGTGGGGCCCCGTCCGAGACGACCCGGCGCCCCAGCAGGGCGCGGGCGTCCACCGCAGTCCAGCGAACCGGGGCCCGTACCTCGATGTCCGTGCACAGCCATCCGGCAGCCCACGACGCTGCCACCGGGTTCGACCCGACCCGCCCGCCCGAGTTCCCGCGGCATGTCGTGACCGCCGTCCTCATCTCCCACGACGGCGCCCGCTGGCTGCCCGACGCCCTGGCGGGGCTCCTCGGCCAGGAGCGGCCCGTCCAGGGCGCCGTGGCCGCCGACACCGGCAGCGCGGACGACTCCGCCCAGCTGGTCACCGAGGCCCTCGGCGCCGACCGCGTGCTGCACCTGGCCCGCCGCTCCGGCTTCGGCACCGCCGTCGACGAGGCCGTCCGCACCGCCGCCGTGCTCACTCCCGAAGAGCTGCCCTATCTGAAGCGCCCCAGCGGCTGGGACCCGGTGAGCCGCAGCTGGCGCGACGACGCGTACGACATGCCCGACCTGCCGCACGGCGAGCCCGTGCAGTGGCTCTGGCTGCTGCACGACGACTGTGCGCCCGAGCCCGAAGCCCTCGCCGAACTGCTCCGCGTCGTGGAGAACGAACAGGAGCTCGGCAAGGAAGTCGCCGTCGTCGGCCCCAAGCTCCGCGGGTGGTACGACCGCAGGCAGCTCCTCGAAGTCGGCGTCTCCATCGCCAACAGCGGCCGCCGCTGGACCGGCCTCGACCGCCGCGAGCAGGACCAGGGCCAGCACGACCACGTGCGGCCCGTGCTCTCCGTGTCCACCGCGGGCATGCTGATCCGCCGCGATGTCTACGAACAGCTCGGCGGCTTCGACCGCCGCCTGCCGCTCATGCGCGACGACGTCGACCTGTGCTGGCGCGCGCACGCCGCCGGCCACCGCGTCCTCGTCGCCCCCGACGCCGTCGTCCGGCACGCCGAGGCCTCCTCCCGCGAGCGCCGCACCGTCGACTGCGTCGGCCGCACCGCGACCTCGCCGCACCGCGTGGACAAGGCGGGCGCCACCTACACCCTGCTGGTCAACGCCCGCTCGGCCGTGCTGCCCTGGGTGCTCTTCCGCATCGTCGTCGGCACCCTCGTGCGCACCTTCGCCTACCTCATCGGCAAGGCCCCGGGCCAGGCCCTCGACGAAGTCGCCGGCCTCCTCGCCACACTGCTGCGGCCCGGCCGGATCCTCGGCGCCCGCAAGCAGCGCGGCAAGCCACTGCCCGACGCCGGCGAGCTGCGGCCCCTCTTCCCACCGCCCGGCGCCACCGTCCGGGCCACCGTCGAACAGGCTGCGGGCAGCCTCATCGGCCGCACCGAAGCCGACACCCCGGCCGGCGCGGGACGGCACGGAGTCGTCGAGTCCGGACCCGGCGGCGACGACGCCGACTTCCTGGAGGTCGAGCAGTTCGCCCGCCTCAAGCGCGTCGCCCGCAAACCGGGACCCGTCCTCTTCGTAGTACTGCTTTTCGCATCGCTCATCGCCTGCCGCGCCCTGCTCGGCACCGGTGCGCTCGCGGGCGGCGCGCTGCTGCCCGCACCCGCCGACTCCGCGGACCTCTGGGCGCGTTACACGGACGCCTGGCACCCCGTCGGCACCGGCGGCACCCACGGCGCCCCGCCGTACGTGGCACTCGTCGCGAGCCTCTCCTCCCTCCTCTTCGGCTCCACCGGGCTCGCGGTCACCGTGCTGCTCGTCGGCTCCGTCCCCTTGGCCGGCTTCGCCGCGTACTTCGCCTCGCGCCCGCTCGTCACCTCGCGGCTGCTCCGCGCGTGGGCGTCCATCGCGTACGCCTTCCTGCCCGCCGCCACCGGCGCCCTCGCGGGCGGCCGCGTCGGCACCGCCGTCCTCGCCGTCCTGCTGCCGCTCATCGCGCGCGCGGGCATCGCGGCGAGCGGCCTCGCCACCCCGCGGGGCACCCGCGGCACCTGGCGCGCCACCTGGGCGTACACCCTGCTCCTCACCCTCGCCACGGCCTTCACGCCGATCGTCTGGCCGATCGCCCTGGTGCTCGGCCTCGCCCTCCTCGTGGTGCGCCGCCGCGACATCACGGCGTACGGACTGCGCTTCCTCGCCGCGCTCGGCACCCCGCTGCTCGTCCTCGCGCCCTGGTCCCTCTCGCTGCTGCCCTTCGGCTTCTTCCAGGAAGCGGGCCTGGAGTTCGGCACCGGTTCCGCCACCGCACTCGACCTGCTCGGCGCCAGCCCCGGCGGCCCCGGCACCGTGCACGGCCTGCTGCTCATCGGCATCGTCCTCGCCGCGCTCGGCGCCCTGCTGCGCGCCGAGCGGCAGCTCGCGGTCCGCACCGCCTGGACCGCCGCCCTGGTCTCCCTCGTCTTCGCCGTCCTGTCGAACGGCTCGGCGTGGGCAGGCCCGGCCACCCTGGGCTACGGCATCGCGCTCCTGGCCGCCGCCGCGCTCGGCGCCGACGGGGCACGCGCGCGTGTCGCCGAACAGAGCTTCGGCTGGCGCCAGCCGGTGGCCGCGCTCATCGCGTTCGCCGCGGCCGCCGGGCCGCTGCTCGTCGCCGCCGGCTGGATGATCGGCGGCGCCGACGGCCCTCTGGAGCGGCGCGATCCGGTGCAGGTGCCCGCGTTCGTCGCGGAGGAGAGCGGCACCGAGGACCAGGCCCGCACCCTCGTCCTCGGCAGCGACTCCGCCGCCGAGGTCTCCTACACGCTGGTACGGGGCTCGGGTGCCCGGCTCGGTGACGCGGAACTCGCCGCGGCGGCCCCCGACGACGAGCGGCTCGACAAGATCGTCGCCCGGCTGATCGCGGGCTCCGGCGCCGACCAGGCCGACCAGCTCGGCGGCTTCGCCGTGCGGTACGTCCTCGTACGCGACGGGGCGCCCCGCCAGATGAGCCGCACCCTGGACGCCACCCCGGGCCTCACCCGGCTCAGCCAGGAGGACGGCAGCGCCCTGTGGCGCGTGGACCGGCAGGTGGCACGCGCCGCCGTCCTCCACAAGACCGGCGACCCGGAGCCCGTCGCCGCCGGCCCCGTCGAGCTCCACACGAAGATCGAGTCCGGCGACGCGGGCCGCGTCCTGCGCCTCGCCGACTCCGCCGACCCGGGCTGGACGGCGACCCTCGACGGCCACCCGCTGCCCCGCACCACCGTCGACGGCTGGGCCCAGGGCTTCGAACTGCCCACCGCGGGCGGCCACCTGGACGTCACCTTCGACGCCCCGCTGACCCACACGGCCTGGCTGTGGGCGCAGGGCGCGCTCGCCGTCGTCCTCGTGGTCCTCGCCCTGCCGGGCCGCCGCCGCGACGTCGACGACGACCTCCCCGAAGAGCCCGTCGTCCCGGCCCAGGCCGTCGAGGGCGAGGGCCGCAGGGCGCGCAGGCTGCGGGCCCAGAGCGAGCTGGCCGCACAGGAGGCGGGCCAGGACGTACCGCCTCCTCCTTCGGAGGAGGCTTTCGCCGCCGTCCCGCACCAGCAGCCGCCGGCCCACGAGGAGTGGGAGACCCCCGCCTCCACGGGCGCCGAACAGGGCACGTACGGCGGTCAGTACCAGGGCGGTGCGTACCAGAACGGGCAGTACCCGGCCGGGGCGTACGAGCAGCCGGCGTACCAGGCGGACGCCTACCAGGGCGGCCAGTACGATCCGTACGCGTCCTACGGAGGCGCGGGCGGTGTCTACGGAGGCGAGCAGCAGTACGGCCAGTCGGGCGAGCAGCAGTACGGGCAGCCGGACGACCAGCAGTACGGGCAGTCTTATGACACCTCGTACGACCCGCCGTACGACACTTCGTACGACCAGGGGCAGCCCCCGATGCCGCCCCCGCCCCCGCAGCCGCCGCACGGCACCCCACCCCGCGGCACCGACAGTGAGCGCCCCGACGGGAGCCAGCAGTGAACCGCACCACCCAGTCCCTCATCGCCGTGGTCGTCGCGCTCGGCGCCGTCACCGGGTTCGCCGCGTTCGGCGGGACGGACGGCACGGACGACGCCGGGGCGAAGGCCGCCGCACGGCTCCCCGTCGAGCGCACCAGCCTGCTCTGCCCGGTGCCCAGCCTCTCCGACCTCGCCGAGACCTCGTACACCGCCTTCACGCCGAAGGCGAGCGGCGCCGAGGCCACGGGCAAGGCGGAACTGCTGCCCGTGAGCAAGGCATTGACCGACGCGGCCAAGCAGAACGACAGGAAGGCCAAGCCCTTCCTCACCCAGAAGGCGCCGGGCGAGCCGGTCGCGGGCGAGGAGTCGGGCGCCGAGGCGCCCGCCCTCATCGGCACGGCCGACGGCGGGCTCGCCCCCGGCTGGACCGTGCAGCAGACCACGACGTACGCGGCGGGCAGCGGCCGCGGCATGCACGGCACCAACTGCACGGCGCCCGACACCGACTTCTGGTTCCCCGGCACGAGCACCGCCAAGGACCGCGGCGACTACATCCACCTGACGAACCCGGACGACTCCGCCGCCGTGATCGACGTCGAGCTGTTCGGCCCGGACGGCGAGGTCACGTCCGCGGTCGGCGACTCGATCCAGGTCCAGCCGCACTCCAGCGTCCCGGTGCTGCTCTCCACGCTCGCCGACAAGGCGTATCCGAACCTCACCATGCACGTGATCGCCCGCAGCGGCCGGGTCGCGGCCGCCGTGCAGTCCTCCGACGAGAAGCTGGGCGGCGACTGGCTGCCCGCGTCCACCGACCCGGCGGACCGCCTCGTCCTGCCCGGCATCCCGAAGGACGCCACCTCGGTGCGCCTGGTCGCCTACGCCCCCGGGGCGCGGGACGCGGACCTGAAGGTCCAGCTGGCCTCCCCGAACGGCACGCTCACCCCGGCCGGGAACGAGAACCTGCACGTGAAGTCCGGCATGACGGCCGCCGTCGACCTCGGCGACGTCACCAAGGGCGAGGCCGGCTCGCTGCTCCTGTCGCCGACGGACACGCCGGTCCCCGTGGTGGCGGCGCTGCGGGTGACCCGCGGCAAGGGCAGCAAACAGGAGACGGCGTTCATCCCGGCGACGGCAGAGGTGGGCACGCGCGCGACGGCCGCGGGCAACCGCGCCAAGGGCTCCACGCTCTCGCTGGTCGCGCCGGAGAAGTCGGCGAAGGTGAAGGTCACCGCGTCGGCCGGGACCGAGGGCGGCTCCCCGGTGACGAAGACGTACACGGTCAAGGGCGGCACGACCCTGGAGATCGCGGACCCGCCGAGGCCCGACGGCCTGAAGGGTGCCTACGCACTCACGGTGGAGCCGGTGTCCGGCGGCGCGGTCCACGCGGCGCGGACGCTGTCACAGCCGACGGACGGCCTTCCGATGTTCACCGTTCAGACGCTGCCCGACGACCGGGGGACGGTGGCCGTGCCGAGGGCCGAGCGGGACCTGGCGGTGCTTCAGAAGTGACGGGCGGTCGGCTCAGTCCTCGTCCCCGTAGCGCGGGTCGACCGACTCCGGGGACATGCCGAGCAACTCCGCGACCTGCTCGACGACCACTTCGTGCACGAGGTGCGCGCGCTCGTCGCGTCCCTTGGTGCGGATCTCCACGGGGCGGCGGTAGATGACGACGCGGGCGGGCCGCCCCTCGGACGCCGTGATCGAGCCGCCCAAGGGCACCACCTCGTCCTGCCACTCGACGCCGGCCCGGCCCAGGGGCGGCACCTCGAGCACCATGAACTCGATCTCCGTGAGCTGCGGCCAGCGCCGCTCCAGCCGCTCCACGGAGTCCTGCACGAGATCGGTGAAGGCCTCGCCGCGGCTGGCGGACAGCGGAACCTGAGGCGGCGCCACGGGTCCGCGCATGCCCCTGCCGTGGCGGTCGCGGCGGCGCGGCCTCGGGTCTGCGGAGCGGGGCTGTACGGGGTCGTCCATCACTGACGAAGCGTAGTCCCCGAGATCGCCCTTTCCATGGGGGGCACGACATGTTCCATGTGGGGCGCGACATGTCGGTTCCTGACCGTTCCGGCCGCGGTTGGACTCAATTCCGTATCTCTCCTGGACCGTCGATCTCGCGCCAAATGACGTGATCCGCGCCATGTGGTGACCGGATTCAACACCATGCGCCCCTGTGGTCACTGGCGTCCACGCAGGTCAACGACGTGCGCGTGCACTGCGCCGACGCACGGGCCCGGACACGACACGGTGGAGTGACCTCATGGAGAGTCGTCGCGGCCCGCTCAAGAGTGCGGTACCGTCCAACATCGTGAGCCCTGTACGTCGCTGTTCGCGCACCGCTTGCGGCCGTTCCGCCGTCGCGACGCTGACGTACGTCTACGCCGACTCGACCGCGGTCCTCGGCCCCCTCGCCACCTACGCCGAACCCCACTGCTACGACCTGTGCGCCGAGCACTCCGAGCGCCTCACCGCACCCCGCGGCTGGGACGTCGTCCGGCTCGCCGACGCCTCGGGTCCGGCCCGCCCCTCCGGCGACGACCTCGAAGCGCTCGCCAACGCCGTGCGCGAGGCGGCCCGCCCGCAGGAGCGCGCGGCCGAGGCCGGCGGCGGCGCCCGCCGGGCGGACCCCATGGAGGTCGCACGCCGCGGCCACCTCAGGGTGCTCCGCTCACCGGACTCCTGACCGGCTCCTGACCGACGCTCCACGGACGCACCCTTCACTGGATCTTCGCCGTCCGGCACGTTGACGTCCGTTCACCGAGGCACTGACGATTTCGCCACCCCACAGCCGGGAGGCGTTCCGTGTTCGTGCAGCAACTGGAGCCCGTGGCCGACTCGCTCGGCCTGTCCGCACTCGTCGCGACCCTGCCCCTCCTGACCGTCCTCGTCCTCCTCGGCGCCGTCCGCATGAAAGCGCACCGGGCAGGGCTCATCGGTCTTGCCGTCGCCGTCCTGGTCGCGTGGCTCGTGTACGGCATGCCGCTCGGCCAGACCGCCTCCAGCGCCGCGCAAGGGGCACTCTTCGGGCTCTTCCCCATCCTGTGGATCGTCGTCAACGCCCTGTGGGTGTACCGCATGACGGTCCGCACCCGGCACTTCGACATCCTGCGCCGCTCCTTCGGCAGGCTCTCCGACGACCCCCGCATCCAGGCCCTCGTCGTCGCCTTCTGCTTCGGAGCGCTCCTGGAGGCGCTCGCCGGGTTCGGGGCGCCGGTCGCGATCAGCGCGGTCATGCTCGTCGCCCTCGGCTTCGACCCGGTGCGCGCCGCGGTCGTCGCCCTCGTCGCCAACACCGCGCCCGTCGCCTTCGGCGCCATGGGCACCCCCGTGCTGACGCTGGCCCAGGTGACGGGCCTGCCACTGGACACCGTCGCCACGGTCGTCGGCCGCCAGACGCCCCTGCTCGCCCTCGTCGTGCCGCTGCTCCTCGTGTGGCTCGTCGACGGGCGGCGCGGCCTGCGCGAGACCTGGGTGCCCGCCCTCGCCTGCGGACTCGCCTTCGCCGTCGCGCAGTTCGCCGCGTCCAACTACGTCTCGGCGCAACTCGCCGACATCGGCGCCGCGCTGGCGGGCGCGGGCGCGCTGATGGCGGTCCCGCAGGCGCGCAGGCCGGCCCCCGAGCCCGTCCGCGCCGCGGTCCTCACCGGTACCCGCAGCGAAGACCTCGACCACGACGACCCGCGCCCCGAAGTGCTGCGCGCCTACGCCCCGTACGCCCTGATCGTCGCCGTCTTCTCCATCGCCCAGATCCCGCCCGTCAAGGACCTCCTCGCGAAGGCGACCCGCACCTTCGACTGGCCCTTCCTGAACGTCGGCGACCCCTCGGGGGACCCCGTCGGCGGCAACGTCTTCTCGCTGCCGCTCGTCGCGACCGGCGGCACACTCGTGCTGCTCGCCGGGGTGGGCACCGCGGCGGTCATCGGGGTCCACGCGCGCGTGGCGGTGCGCGAATGGGCCGCCACCGTCCACGAACTGCGCTTCGCGATCCTCACCGTGACGTCCGTGCTGGCGCTCGCCTACGTCATGAACCTCTCCGGCCAGGCCGCCACGATCGGGCACTACGTAGCCGCCGCCGGCGCCGGACTCGCCTTCCTGTCACCGGTGCTCGGCTGGTTCGGCGTCGCGGTGACCGGCTCCGACACCTCGGCCAACGCCCTCTTCGGCGCCCTCCAGGTGACGGCCGCTCAGCAGTCCGGCCTGTCACCGGAACTCCTCGCGGCCGCCAACAGCTCCGGCGGCGTCCTCGGCAAGATGATCTCCCCGCAGAACCTGACGATCGCGTGCGCCGCCGTCGGACTCGCGGGCAAGGAGGGCGACCTGCTGCGCAAGGTGCTGCCCTGGAGCCTCGGACTGCTCCTCGTCATGTGCCTGATCGTCGTCGGACAGAGCACGGCGGTGCTCGGCTGGATGCTGCCGTGAGCGCGCTCTCCACAGACGCGGCCTGCTGTCGGTCACAGCGGGTACTTTTGGGGTGACCGCGGAGGGCTCTCCGTACTCGCTGAACTCGCAGAACCTGCAGAGAGGGTTGGCCGTGACTGCTGATCTGTCCCAGATCGTGAAGGCGTACGACGTCCGCGGGGTGGTCCCGGACCAGTGGGACGAGTCGCTCGCCGAGCTGTTCGGGGCGGCGTTCGCACAGGTCACGGAGGCGGACGCGATCGTGGTCGGGCACGACATGCGCCCCTCGTCGCCCGGCCTCTCGCGCGCCTTCGCGCGGGGCGCCGCCGCCCTCGGCGTGGACGTGACACAGATCGGCCTGTGCTCGACGGACCAGCTGTACTACGCGTCGGGCGCGCTGGACCTGCCGGGCGCGATGTTCACCGCCTCGCACAACCCCGCCCAGTACAACGGCATCAAGATGTGCCGCGCGGGCGCCGCCCCCGTCGGCCAGGACACTGGCCTCGCCGACATCCGCGCCCTCGTGGAGCGCTGGAGCGAGTCCGGCGCCCCCGAGAGCGCCGCGGCCCCCGGCACCCTCACCGAGCGCGACACCCTCACCGACTACGCCGCCCACCTCCGCGGCCTCGTCGACCTGACCGCCATCCGCCCCCTCAAGGTCGTCGTCGACGCGGGCAACGGCATGGGCGGGCACACGGTCCCCACCGTCTTCGACGGCCTGCCCCTCGAGCTCGTGCCGATGTACTTCGAGCTCGACGGCACCTTCCCCAACCACGAGGCCAACCCCCTCGACCCGGCCAACATCGTGGACCTCCAGAAGCGGGTCCGCGAAGAGGGCGCCGACCTCGGAATCGCCTTCGACGGCGACGCGGACCGCTGCTTCGTCGTCGACGAGAACGGCGCCCCGGTCTCCCCGTCGGCCATCACCGCCCTGGTCGCCTCCCGCGAGCTCGGCAAGCACGGCGGCAAGGGCACCGTCATCCACAACCTCATCACCTCCTGGTCGGTCCCGGAGGTCGTGAAGGAGAACGGCGGCACGCCCGTGCGCACGCGCGTGGGCCACTCCTTCATCAAGGCCGAGATGGCGCGGACCGGCGCGATCTTCGGCGGCGAGCACTCCGCGCACTACTACTTCAAGGACTTCTGGAACGCGGACACGGGCATGCTCGCCGCGCTCCACGTCCTCGCGGCCCTCGGCGGCCAGGAAGGCCCGCTCTCCGCCCTCGTCGCCCAGTACGACCGCTACGCAGGCTCCGGAGAGATCAACTCCACGGTCGACGACCAGACCGCCCGCCTCGCCGCGATCAAGACGGCGTACGACGGGAAGGACGGCATCACCCTCGACGAGCTGGACGGCCTCACCGTGACCGCCGCCGACTGGTGGTTCAACGTACGCGCGTCGAACACGGAACCCCTCCTTCGCCTGAACGTCGAGGCGCGCGACGAGGCGACCATGGCCAAGGTGCGCGACGAGGCCCTCGCCATCATCCGCGGCTGACACCCGCCACTGGGGGGCGGTCGTGCACAGAGAGCGGGACGGCCGCGGCAGCCCGGCCGCGACCTTCCCGCACCCCCACGCGCCGCCCCGCACGGAGGTAGGCTGACCAGGCCGCATCCTGTGCGCCAGCACAGCGCACACCCCACCGCATCCGCTCGAAGGGACCCACCCCATGCCGCTCGAAGCCGGCCTCCTGGAGATCCTCGCCTGCCCGGCCTGTCACGCCCCCCTCAAGGAGACGGACACCGAGCTGATCTGCACGGCGGACGCCAAGGAGTGCGGCCTCGCCTACCCGCTCCGCGACGGCATCCCCGTACTCCTCGTCGACGAGGCACGCCGCCCCGCATAGCGGCACCCGCCCGGCGCACCCCCGGGCCACCTGCAGGAAGCCGCGCACGGCGATCGGAGACCTGACCCCATGCTCGACGAGTCGCTGCTCGACGACCCCGAGGCGCTCGCCCGCGCCGACCGCCGCGGACTGCTGCGCGGCGCTGCGGAAGCGGGCGCCCGCGTCCGCACCGCGGCCCGGCACGCCGCGGAGGCGGGGCTCACGGAGCTCAAGCCCGACGGCCGGCCCCGCGCCGTCCTCATCGCAGGTCCCGGCACGGCCGCCACCTGCGTCGCCGACATCCTCGACGGCCTCGTGGGCACCGGCTGCCCCGTCATCCGGCTGGCGCCGAGCGGAGTCGCCCCCGCCGCGGGCGCCCTGCGCTGGACACTGCCCGGCTGGGTCGGCCCCGTCGACCTGCTCCTCATCGCCACCCCGGACGGCACCGAGCCGGGCCTCTCCCTCCTCGCCGACCAGGCCTACCGCCGCGGCTGCACGGTCGTCGCCGTCGCCCCCGCGCGCACCCCGCTCGCCGAGAGCGTCGAGGGCAGCCACGGCCTCACCGTCCCCATGGCCACCTCGCCCTACGGCGCCTACGAGGGCCCGCACGACGACACCACCCGCTCCGCTTCGTACGAGGCACGCCGCGTCGAGGACGAGGCCGCGCCCGGCACCCCCTGCACCCTGTGGGCCCTGCTCGTGCCGCTCCTCGTGCTCCTCGACCGCACCGGCCTGGTCGCCGCCCCCGCCGACACCCTGCAGAAGGTCGCCGACCGCCTCGACCGCGTCGCGGAGCGCTGCGGCCCCGCCATCTCCACGTACAGCAACCCCGCCAAGACGCTCGCCGCCGAGCTGGCCGACTCCCTGCCGCTGATCTGGACCGAGGGCCAGTCCGCGGGAGCCGCGGGACGCCGCTTCGCCGCCACCCTCGCCGAGCAGGCCGGGCACGCCGCGCTCGCCGCCGAACTGCCCGAGGCGCTGCCCGCGCACGGCGCCGTCCTCGCCGGCAGCCCGACCGGCGGCGACGACACCGACGACTTCTTCCGCGACCGCGTCGACGACCCGGCGGCCCTCCGCGCGCGCGTGGTGCTGCTCCGCGACCGTCCTGTGGACGCCGGAGGCCTCACCGCGGCCCCCGCCGCCCGCGAACTGGCACACGGCCACGACGTCGCGCTCAGCGAGCTCGAACCGGAGGACGGCGACGAACTGGAAGCGCTCGCCGAGCTGATCGCCGTCACGGATTTCGCCGCCGTTTACCTGGCGCTCGCCTCGGGGGCCGGATCATGACCACGGCACCGGTCACCGCGCTGGTCACCGCTGCCGGAGTCCAGCATTCGCGTACGCAGTAGTAGTACCCAGTAAGGGAGAGCCCCTCCGTGGACCGCCTCACCAACACCATCCGCCCCTACGCCTGGGGTTCCACCACCGCCATCGCGGAGCTCACCGGCGCCGAGCCGAGCGGCGAGCCGCAGGCCGAGATGTGGATGGGCGCCCACCCGGGCGCGCCCTCGCGCACCGAGCGCGGCGCGCTGAACGAGGTCATCGACGCGGCCCCGGAGCGCGAGCTCGGCACGGCCACAGCCGCCAAGTTCGGCCCCCGCCTGCCCTTCCTGCTCAAGATCCTCGCCGCGGGCGCCCCCCTCTCCCTCCAGGTCCACCCCGACCTCGCGCAGGCGAAGGAGGGGTACGCGGACGAGGAGCGCCGCGGCGTCCCGGTCGACGCGCCGCACCGCAACTACAAGGACGCCAACCACAAGCCCGAACTGATCTGCGCCCTCACCCCCTTCGACGGCCTGTGCGGCTTCCGCGTCCCCGCCGAGACCGCGGCCCTCCTGGAAGCCCTGGAGGTCGACAGCCTCAAGCCGTACGTCGACCTGCTGCGCGCCCAGCCCGAAGAGGCCGCCCTGCGCGAGGTCCTGACGGCCGTGCTGAGCGCCGACCCCGAGGAGATGGCCGAGACGGTCACCGAGGTCACGGCCGCCGCCCAGCGCCTCGGCGGGGTGTACGAGCCGTACGCGGGCATCGCCCACCACTACCCCGGCGACCCGGGCGTCATCGCGGCCATGCTCCTCAACCACGTCCGACTGCAGCCCGGCGAGGCCCTGTTCCTCGGCGCCGGCGTCCCGCACGCCTACCTCGACGGCCTCGGCGTCGAGATCATGGCCAACAGCGACAACGTCCTGCGCTGCGGCCTGACCCCCAAGCACGTCGACGTACCCGAACTGCTGCGCATCGTCCGCTTCGACGCCACCGACCCCGGCGTCCTGCGCCCCGAGGCCTCCGAGACCGGCGAAGAGATCTACGAAACCCCGATCGACGAGTTCCGCCTCTCCCGCTTCGTGCTGCCCGAAGGCGCCGCCCCGCACGACCTCACCGCCGCCACACCGCAGATCCTGCTCTGCACGGCGGGCACGGTCCGCGCGGGCGAACTGACCCTGACGCCCGGTCAGTCCGCATTCGTCCCCGCAGGCGAAAAGGCCGAAGTGTCCGGTCCCGGCACCGTTTTCCGAGCCACCGTGGTGGCCTGACACACCGGAGCCCTCCCGTGCTGCAACAATGACCCACCGCAAAGGGCGGGCAAAGCACCGCCGACAGCGTGGTCGATACGTACGAAGGCGAAGGGGAACCCCGCACTCATGAGCGCGTCAGGCGGAACAAAGGCGATTGTCGCGGCACTGGCCGCGAACCTCGCGATCGCGGTGGCGAAGTTCGTCGCGTTCATCTTCAGTGGCTCGTCCTCGATGCTCGCCGAGAGCGTCCACTCCCTCGCCGACTCCGGCAACCAGGGACTCCTGCTCCTCGGCGGCAAGAAGGCGCAGCGCGAGGCAACCCCACAACACCCCTTCGGCTACGGCCGCGAGCGGTACATCTACGCCTTCCTCGTCTCCATCGTCCTCTTCTCGGTCGGCGGCATGTTCGCGATCTACGAGGGCTACGAGAAGATCAAGCACCCGCACGAGATCGAGCACTGGTACTGGCCCGTCGGCGTCCTGGTCTTCGCGATCATCGCGGAGAGCTTCTCCTTCCGGACGGCCATCAAGGAGTCCAACCTGACGCGTGGCAAGCTCACCTGGACGCAGTTCGTCCGCCGCGCCAAGGCCCCGGAGCTGCCCGTCGTCCTCCTGGAGGACCTCGGCGCGCTCGTCGGCCTCATCCTCGCCCTCGTCGGCGTCAGCCTCGCGCTGGCCACCGGCGACGGCGTCTGGGACGGCATCGGCACGCTCTGCATCGGTGTCCTGCTCATCGCCATCGCGATCATCCTCGCCGCGGAGACCAAGTCCCTGCTGCTCGGTGAGGCCGCGGGCATGGAAGAGGTCGGCAAGATCGAGAAGGCCCTGGTCGACGGCGACACGGTCACCAAGGTCATCCACATGCGCACGCTGCACCTCGGCCCCGAGGAGCTGCTCGTCGCCGCCAAGGTCGCCGTCCAGCACGACGACACGGCCACCGAGGTCGCCGCCGCGATCAACGCCGCGGAGGAGCGCATCCGCGCCGCGGTCCCGATCGCCCGGGTGATCTACCTCGAACCGGACATCTACAACGAATCGGCGGCCGCCGCGGGCGAGAACCCGGCGAAGGCGCCCGGCGGCCACTGAGCCTTCTTGTCCGTACGCAGACGGGGCCCCGCACCGGGTGTGGTGCGGGGCCCCGTCCGCGTATCCGAGAAGCTCCTGACCGCCGACCGCTACCGGACCTCACGGAGTACGTCGAGGATCGCCGCGTCGTCGGGCGCCGCCTCCAGCCGCTCCCGGAAGCCCGTGTCCATCAGCTTCCGCGACAACAGGGCGAGAATCCGCAGGTGCTCGTCCCCGGCGGCCGCCTCCGGTACGGAGATCATGAAGATCAGCTTGGCCTTCGTACCGTCGAGCGAGCCCCACTCGATGCCCTCCGACGAGCGCGCGAACCCGACGACCGGGGCGTCCACGGCGTCGGTCTTGGCGTGCGGGATGGCGATCTCCTCGCCGAGCCCGGTGGTGCCCTGCTCCTCGCGCCGCAGCGCGGTCCGCACGAGCTCGTCGACGTCGTTGACCTTGCCGGTGGCGGCGAGCAGCGCGGCCATCTCGCGGATGGCGGCCTCCTTGTCGCCCGCGTGGAGCCGGACCTTGACGGTCTGCCGGGTGAGGTACCCGGAGAGAACGTCGTCGGCCGGCTGAGTGGGCTCCGGCTCCGGCTCCGGCTTCGGCTCCGGGTGTTCGGTTTCGGGAGAGGCGGCGACGGGGGCGGACGGCGCCTTCCGCGGGGCCCCGGCGAGCACCGGCTCGGGCCCGCCCGGCACCTCGACCAGGGGAGCCCCGCGCCGCTTCCGCTCGCTGAGGTCGACCAGTGTCACGGTCGTGAGCGCCGTGACGACCGCACCGATGGCGATGGCCACGAAGAACATGGGTACGCCGCCCACCGCGCCAAGCACCGCCACGATCGGTCCGCCGTGCGGCACCGCGTCCTTCACGCTCGCCATGCCGGCGATCGCACCGGCGACGGCGCCGCCCAGCATGTTGGCGGGGATGACCTGCGCGGGCCGGGCGGCGGCGAACGGAATGGCGCCCTCGGAAATCCCGAAGAAGCCCATGAAGAGCGACGCCATCCCGGTCTCGCGCTCCTGCTCCGAGTACAGCTTGCGGCGGAGCAGCGTGGCGAGACCCTGACCGAGCGGCATCACGGGGATGGCCGCGGCGCACATGCCCATCACGGTCTGGTTGCCGGTCGCGATGAGCCCCGTACCGAAGAGGAACGCGGTCTTGTTCACAGGACCGCCCATGTCGAACGCGATCATCAGGCCGAGGATCGCCCCGAGCAGGATCGCGCTGGTGCCCGTCATCCCGCTCAGCCAGCTCGTCAGATGCTCGAACACCCAGGAGATCGGCTTGCCGATGACGTAGATGAAGAACAGTCCGAGCGCGGTGGTCGCGACGATCGGGATCACGATGATCGGCATGATCGGCTGGACGAACTTCGGGACCTTGGCCTTCTTGATCCACAGCACCAGATAACCGGCCAGGAAACCGGTGACGATGGCCCCGATGAAGCCCGCGCCCGCCTTGGAGTCGTACAGCTCACCGGTGTTGGCGATCCACCCGCCGATCATGCCCGGCACCAGCGCGGGCCGGTCCCCGATCGCGTACGCGATGTACCCCGACAGGATCGGCACCATCAATGTGAAGCCGATGACCCCGATGGCGTTCACGTGCGCCCAGAAGGTCCCTTCCGGGATCACATAACCCTTGGTCGTGGCGTCGCCGCCGAGCGCCAGCGAGATGGCGATCAGCAGACCACCGACCACGACGAACGGAATCATGTACGAGACGCCGTTCATCAGCGCCTTGTACGCGACGCTCCGCTCCCGGCCGCCGCCACCGCCCCCGGCGGGAGCCTCCGCCGCACCGCCGCCTCCGCCGTGCACAGGAGCGGTCTGCACCTGCTCGATCAGCCGCTCGGGGTGGCTGATGCCCTCGGACACCCCGACGGACAGCACGCGCTTTCCGGCGAACCGGCTGCGGTCCACATCCTTGTCGGCTGCGATGATGATGCCGTCGGCGTCTCTGACATCGTTGTCAGAAAGAACGTTCTCGGCGCCGATGGAGCCCTGCGTCTCCACCTTCATGTCGACGCCGAGGCTCTCCGCGGCCTGCGAGAGCTTCTCCGCCGCCATGTACGTGTGGGCGATACCGGTCGGACAGGCGGTGACGGCGAGCAGCTTCAGCCTCCGCTGCCCGCTGGTGCCCCCGCCCATGGGGGGATCGGCCGGACTGGTCACGTGGATCTCCTAACGCCTTTGCCGCACAAGATCGCGCATATGTTCCCGATCTCAAGGCATCCTGCAACACATAACCGCAGGATCAAAGGCGCAAAGGTCCCATAACGTCCGCCTCTGACGGTCTATCCGCCGAACATCGGGTACGCGAAGGCGGGCTGGGGCTTGCTGGGCCGATCGGTGTAGCTTGGTGACCGAGCCAGACGTCGCTGCTGATGGCGGTCGGGCGGTCCGCGCACGGACTGTCCGAGGGAGAGAGGGCCTCCGACGGACTGCGCTGCGCGCGTCGGTGCACCCTGTGCCCGGTGCCGCAGGTCAGCCATGTCCACCCTCGACCCATTCACGAGGAGCAGCTCACTCATGACTCTCATCAACGGCAAGGACTTCAAGGTCGCCGACCTCTCCCTGGCGGCTTTCGGCCGTAAGGAGATCACGCTGGCCGAGCACGAGATGCCCGGTCTGATGGCGATCCGCAAGGAGTTCGCGGCCTCGCAGCCGCTGGCCGGGGCCCGCATCATGGGTTCCCTGCACATGACGGTGCAGACCGCCGTCCTCATCGAGACCCTGGTGGCATTGGGCGCGCAGGTGCGCTGGGTCTCGTGCAACATTTTCTCCACCCAGGACCACGCCGCCGCGGCCATCGCCGTCGGCCCCGAGGGCACGCCGGAGGATCCGCGGGGTGTGCCGGTCTTCGCCTGGAAGGGCGAGAGCCTGGAGGAGTACTGGTGGTGCACGGAGCAGGCGCTGACCTGGCCGAACACGCCCACCGGCGGCCCGAACATGA
Organism: Streptomyces sp. NPDC039480; assembly: GCF_055597165.1. Classification (NCBI taxonomy): domain Bacteria; kingdom Bacillati; phylum Actinomycetota; class Actinomycetes; order Kitasatosporales; family Streptomycetaceae; genus Streptomyces; species Streptomyces sp. NPDC039480. The sequence continues at coordinate 191,272 of NZ_JBVITX010000016.1, forward strand.
TCCTGGACGACGGCGGCGACGCCACCCTCCTGGTCCACAAGGGTGTGGAGTATGAGAAGGCCGGCAAGGTCCCGTCGGTCGACACGGCGGAGAACGACGAGCACCGGGTGATCCTGCAGGTCCTCAACCGCACCATCAGTGAGGGTTCGCAGAAGTGGACGCGGCTGGCCTCGGAGATCCGCGGGGTGACCGAGGAGACCACCACCGGTGTGCACCGCCTGTATGAGATGCACCGCGAGGGCCAGCTGCTGTTCCCGGCGATCAATGTGAACGACGCGGTGACCAAGTCGAAGTTCGACAACAAGTACGGCTGCCGGCACTCGCTGATCGACGGCATCAACCGCGCCACCGACGTCCTGATCGGCGGCAAGACCGCCGTCGTGTGCGGGTATGGCGATGTGGGCAAGGGCTGTGCGGAGTCGCTGCGCGGCCAGGGCGCCCGCGTGATCATCACGGAGATCGACCCGATCTGCGCGCTGCAGGCGGCGATGGACGGCTACCAGGTGACCACGCTGGACGAGGTCGTGGAGACGGCCGACATCTTCGTGACCACGACCGGCAACAAGGACATCATCATGGCCGCCGACATGGCCCGGATGAAGCACCAGGCGATCGTGGGCAACATCGGCCACTTCGACAACGAGATCGACATGGCCGGCCTGGCCGCGATCCCGGGCATCGTCAAGGACGAGGTCAAGCCGCAGGTGCACACCTGGACCTTCCCCGAGGGCAAGGTACTGATCGTGCTGTCCGAGGGCCGCCTGCTCAACCTGGGCAACGCCACCGGCCACCCCTCCTTCGTGATGTCCAACTCCTTCGCCGACCAGACCCTGGCCCAGATCGAGCTGTTCACCAAGCCCGAGCAGTACCCCACCGACGTCTACGTCCTGCCCAAGCACCTGGACGAAAAGGTCGCCCGCCTCCACCTCGACGCCCTGGGCGTCAAACTCACCACGCTGCGCCCGGAGCAGGCCGCCTACATCGGCGTCGACGTACAGGGGCCCTTCAAGCCCGACCACTACCGCTACTGACAGCCGACCGGCCGCCGGTCAGCCCCACTTCAGCAGGCCCTCGCCCCCGCGGCGGGGGCCTGCCCCTTTGAGAGACCCGACCGAGGACCAGGACCCACCCCATGCCCCGCGGCCGCTATTCGCTCCACGATCCGCACGATCACACCTCCCTCGGCGAAGAACACTTCCACTGCGCGCCCGGCCCCTCCGGCTGGCGCTATGTCTCCCAACGGACCACCCCCTCGGGCACCCCCGCCGGCTCCGTCGACCTCGCACTCGACGACCGCGGCCGCCCCATCCGTCTGGAACTCCACGCGGGCGACTGGCAGGTCCGCGCCGGCGCCCTCAACGGCGTCACCTGGGTCCGCACCGACCCCACCGGCGCCAACGCCACCGAAGACAACGCCCCCGCACATGCCTTCACCGGCACATCCCCCGCCTTCCTCGTCGCGACGGCCCGGCTCCTGCGCCTGACCCCCGCTTCCCCCGCGACCCGCATCCGCCTGGTCGCCTTCACCGATCCGGTCCTGGCCCCCCGCACCCTCGACCAGTCCTGGACCTTGCTGAAAAGCGAAGCACACGCCACTGACAACGGCCCGCTGATCGTGGACGAATACCAGGTCACAGCCCTGGACACCGGCGAACAGCACGCCGTCCACATCACCGGCGACGTCGTGCTGGCGGCCCCCGGCATCGAGCTGGAGCACCTCGAAACCCCACCGTCGGTCTTCGCCTGAGACCGGTCAGGCAGGCGGCTGGAACCCGGTAACCGGACGAGACGCCTCCGACCCCTGGTCGTCAGGAGCAGGAGCAGGAGCAGGAGCAGGAGCAGGAGCCGGAGCCGGATCAACGGGAGGCGGGGCAGAAGCGGACGGATAGCCACCGTCCCCGGCGACGTGGCCAGCGCCACCCACATCCGCAGAACCCGCCACACCACCAGGGCCACTCACCCCACCAGCCGCCCGTCGCGCATCCCGCGTCTGCCGCTCGTGCACCACGGCCGCCAAGTACGCGGCAGGCGGCACCCCGTGCGGTGCCGGAGCGCCGGTCCTCTCCGCCAGATCCCCGGCGAGCCGCTCCGCCATGGCCCAGCCCACCTGCGGATCAAGCTGCTGCATCCGCGTCAGGTACTGCCGAATGGCGAGCCACAGCCCCTCGGGCACCCCGGAGAGATCCAGCCCGGAGAACTGCCCCACCAGCCAGGGCGGCGGCGGGGGAACGAACGCCGTACGCCCCGCGGGCACCCGCTCCCGCACGACCAGCGTCCCCGCGAACACATCCCCGAGCCGCCGCCCCCGCGCCGACACGAGCGACGCAATGCACGCGACGACCCCGAACGTCAGCAGGATCTCGACGACCCCGATGGCCCCCCGCACCAGTGCATGCCGGAACCGAATGGGCCCCCCGTCGTCCCGCACCACGCGCAACCCGCACGCCAGCTTCCCGAGCGACCGCCCATGGCTGAGCGTCTCCACCGCGATGGGCCCACCGACCAGGATCAGTACGAAGCTGGCCACCGCGACCGCGGCAGCCGCAGCATCGTCCAAGGAGGAGGTCGAGGCGACGATCCCGATGGTCACGCCCAGATAGACCGCCCATGCCACGACCAGGTCGATCAGCACGGCAAGCGCCCGACTGGGCAGCTTCGCGGGCCGCAGCTCCAGCGCCACCGCCTCGCCCGTCACCAGCTCACTCACGCCGCCACCCCTCTCCCTGCACTGCCGTAGGACTGGCCAGTCTGCCAAGCTGATGAATCACGCGCCGCAGTACGAGGAGCTACGAGGAGCAGTCAACCGATGGACCTCGATGTCTTCGTGTCGTCCCACCGAGCCGAGTGGGACCGACTGGAAGCCCTGCTGCGCCGCCAGCGCCGCCTCACCGGAGCCGAGGCCGACGAGCTGGTCACCCTCTACCAACGCGCCGCCACCCACCTCTCCCTGATCCAGTCCACGGCACCCGACCCGCAGCTGACGGGACGCCTCACCCATCTGGTGGCACGCGCGCGTAGCGCCGTGACCGGCACACGCCGCGCCTCCTGGAGAGACGTGACGCGCTTCCTGACACACGGTTTCCCGGCAGCGGTCTACCGATCCCGCCGCTGGTGGATACCCACCGCCCTGCTCTCCACGGTCCTGGCAGCGGTGATCGGAGGGTGGATCGGCACTCATCCCGAGGTCCAGTCCTCGATCGCCGCCCCCAGTGAGCTCCGGGAGATGACCCGCCCAGGCGGCCAGTACGAGACGTACTACTCCAGTCACCCCGCCACCTCCTTCGCCGCCCAGGTCTGGACGAACAACGCCCAGGCGGCCGCGATGTGCCTGGTCCTGGGCGCCTTCCTCTGCTTCCCCGTCATCTGGATCCTCTTTCAGAACATGCTCAACCTCGGTGTGGGCATCGGCCTGATGTCCTCGGCCGGCCGCCTCGAGACCTTCCTCGGCCTCGTCCTGCCGCACGGCCTCCTCGAACTGACGGCAGTCTTCGTAGCCGCCGGTACAGGCCTGCGCCTGGGCTGGACCGTCATCGACCCAGGCCCCCGTACCCGTCGCACCGCCCTGGCCGAGGAGGGCCGCGCAGCCCTCGGCATGGCCATCGGCCTGGCCCTGGTCCTCTTCGTCTCCGGCGCCATCGAAGGCTTCGTCACCCCGTCGGGCCTCCCGACCTGGGCCCGCATCACCATCGGAATCGGCGCCGAGCTGGCATTCCTCGCGTACGTCTATGTGCTGGGCGGCAGGGCGGCCCGAGCAGGGGAGACGGGGGACCTGGACCAGGACGAACGCAGCGCCTCGGTCCCCCTCGCAGCGTGATGTGCGTACGTCCCGGCTGACCTGCTAGTCTCCTCATCGCCCCGGAAAAACCGTTGACACGGCAGGACCGGGGAGGTAGATTCGAACAGTTGCCTAGAGCTGGACAAGTCCGGCGGCGACAGTTAAAGTCTTCCCTGCTTCTTGAATTTCATTGATCGAGAAGCCACCCCCGATGATTCGGAATCCGAAGCCGGTAAGACCGGCCAAGAACTTCTGATAAAGTCGGAACCGCCGGAAAGGGAAACGCGAAAGCCGAAAGGCCGGAGCGGGAACCGGAAAGGCACCGAGGAAATCGGACACGAAAGAGTCTGATAG
>NZ_JBVITX010000017.1:0-183722 GCF_055597165.1 Streptomyces sp. NPDC039480
CCGTGAGGATGTGCGCGGGGGCGCGGCCCGGTTCGAGGCGCACGTAGTTGGCCCTGCCCCAGTGGTAGGTCTCGCCGGTGAGCTCGTCGCGCACCTGCACCGACCCGTCCGTTTCGAGGCCGAGTTGCGGCAGGTCCAGCGTGACCGTGGCCTCCTGGGTGTGGTGAGGGTCGAGGTTCACGACCACCAGAACGGTGTCCTGACCTGCACGCTTGCTGTAGACGAGCACCGCGTCGTTGTCGGCCTGGTGGAAACGCAGGTTCCGCAGCTGCCGCAGCGCGGGGTGTGCGCGCCTGATCCGGTTGAGCCGCGTGATCAGGGGCGCGATGGAGCGGCCCTCGCGGTCGGCCGCCGCCCAGTCGCGCGGGCGCAGTTCGTACTTCTCCGAGTGCAGGTAGTCCTCGCAGCCCGGCCGCGCCGGAGTGTTCTCGCACAGCTCGTACCCGGCGTACATGCCCCAGCTCGGCGAGAGCGTGGCGGCCAGCGCCGCCCGCACCTCGAAGGCGGGACGGCCGCCCTCCTGGAGATATCCCGGCAGGATGTCCGGGGTGTTCACGAAGAAATTCGGGCGCAGGAAGTGCCCGGTCTCGCCGGAGAGTTCGGTGAGGTAGTCGGTGAGCTCCTGCTTGGTGTTGCGCCAGGTGAAGTAGGTGTACGACTGCTGGAAGCCGATGGCGGCGAGGGTCCGCAGCATCGCGGGCCGGGTGAAGGCCTCGGCGAGGAAGACGACGTCCGGGTCGGTGGCGTTGACCTCGGCGAGCACCCGCTCCCAGAAGACGACGGGTTTGGTGTGCGGGTTGTCGACGCGGAAGATGCGGACGCCGTGGGCCATCCAGAACCGCAGCAGCCGCACGGTCTCGGCGATCAGCCCCGGCATGTCCTTGTCGAAGGCGATCGGGTAGATGTCCTGGTACTTCTTCGGCGGATTCTCGGCGTACGCGATGGAGCCGTCGGGCCGGTGCGCGAACCACTCGGGGTGTTTCTCCACCCATGGATGGTCCGGCGAGCACTGGAGCGCGAAGTCCAGGGCGACTTCGAGGCCGAGCTCGCCTGCCCTGCGTACGAACGCGTCGAAGTCGTCGAGCGTCCCGAGGTCCGGGTGGACGGCGTCGTGACCACCCTCCGGGGAGCCGATCGCCCAGGGCACGCCGACGTCGTCCGGGCCGGAGGACAGGGAGTTGTCGGGGCCCTTGCGGAAGGTGGAGCCGATGGGGTGGATCGGCGGGAGGTAGACGACGTCGAAGCCCATCTCGGCGACGGCGGGCAGCCGTTCGGCCGCGGTACGGAACGTCCCGGAGACGGGCGGGGCGCCCTCCTTGACGATGGCACCCTCCGAGCGCGGGAAGAACTCGTACCAGGACCCGAAGAGAGCCCGCTCCCGCTCCACCAGCAGAGGGAGGTCGTGCGAGCGGGAGACCCGCTCACGCAAGGGGTGACGTGCGAGGACCGCTTCCACCTCCGGGGCGAGCGCGGCCGCCAGACGGGCGGCCGGTGACCGTGCTTCGTCCTGCAGCGCGTCGGCCGCGGCCAGCAGGACCCGCTGTTCGGGACCCGCCGGAACCCCGGTCGCCGCACGCTCGTACAGCAGCGCGCCCTCTTCGAGCATCAGCCCGGCGTCGATACCGGCCGGGACCTTGATCTCGGCGGAGTGCCGCCAGTCCCGCACGGGATCCGTCCAGGCCTCCACGTGGTACGTCCAGTGCCCCTCGGCGTCCGGAGTGACGTCCGCGCCCCACCGGTCGCTGCCCGGGGACAGCTCCCGCATCGGCGTCCAGGGCCCGCGGCGACCGCCGGGTCCGAGCAGCACCACATTGGCGCCGACCGCTCCGTGGCCCTCGCCGAAGACAGTCGCCGTGACCTGGAAGGTCTCGCCGGGAACCGCCTTCGCGGGGCGCCGGCCGCAGTCGACGACCGGGTGGACGTCCAGGACGGGCACGCCGGGCGACATGGGCACAGGGGCGGAGACAGGGGTCGTCCGTGGAGCTGACGTCATCGGTCCCTCCTCCGCCGGGCTTGCGTGCAGTCGGTCTGTCCCGCAGGTGCCGCGCGTTCGTCACAGGCCCCGGGGAGCCGGGGGCGGCTTCGGCCTGCGCGTGGCGCGTGGACGCAGAAAGAGCTCGGCGGCGTCCGCGGCGACCCGCGCCTTGGACTCACCCATCAGCACACACAGCGTGTACGCCGTGTCCTCGAAGCGCATGCGCACGGCCAGGTCGGCGGGGTGGGCGAGCAACCGCCGCTCCCACGACCGGTACTGACGCAGATGCCGAGCGACCTCGGCTCTGGCAGGCAGCAGCATCACGCTCGTCACCTTCTTTCAAATCTTCTGACTCATGGTGCACGTACGAGCACAAAGCGTCCTGTTGGCCATTCAACTATCCGGTTCCGGGGCGTCTCGTGTTCCGTCTCGTGTTGCGCGGATGGAGTAGTGCTCTCACTCTGAGACTGACTCAGAAGCGATCAGTGCTCACGCTTCGTGTTCGGGGCTCGGTCGGACAGACCGGGGCGGGGCGATAAAGCTTCGCCGAGAGGAGCCAAGAGCAATGAAATCCGCGATCCCCTGCTACTACCACCTCGATGTCGAGGTCAGCCCGGAGAGGATCGACCAGGTCAGACGCATTCTGACCGCGCATCTCCGGCACTGGGGGCTGGAAGTTCTCGTCGAATCCGTCTGCCACTGCACCGGAGTGCTGCTCCGGGAGATCGATGAGTACGGAGCCGACAAGAAGACCGTCGTGGAGATGTGGTGGAGCGGCCAGCACCTCATCACCGCCGTGTCGGACAACAACCGCGACCTGGCCGAGCGGCACTACGGGCCGCAGGGCTGTCTCACGCAGATCGCCGCCCTGAGCGACGGCTGGGGCAGTTTCCCCGCGACCAACGGCAAGATCATCTGGTTCTCCCGCCGCGCCCGGGCGCCCGAACGCGCCCCGCTGGCCCCCGCGGCACCCGCCCCCAGCCTGCGCGAGGCGCTGGAACTGCCGCGCGAGGTACGCCACGCCGTCCTCGCGAACCCGAACGAAGCGGAGGCTCCGGTCCCGGCCGCCGTGGCCACATCGGCCGCCGCGAGCGCCCACGGACCGCGTCACGCGCTGCGGCCGGACGCATTCCGGACAAGGATGGCGGAGAAGGAACCCGCGGTGTGAACGCCGGACACGCGTGAACGCCGTATCCGTGGAGACGCGACGCGCCGGCCGCGGCCGCCCCAGTGAGCGGCCGCGGCCACGCGCTCCCGTCCGACCCCCTTCCGTACGGAGGCAGTTGCGTGCGCACCTGGACCGGCGCCCCCTTTCCCCTCGGAGCCACCTACGACGGCGAAGGCACCAACTTCGCCCTCTTCAGCGAGACAGCCGACCGGGTCGACCTCGTCCTCATCGACGACGACGGCACCCACCGGACCATCACCCTCACCGAAGTCGACGGCTTCGTCTGGCACTGCTACCTGCCGGGGATCGGCCCCGGCCGGCGCTACGGCTACCGGGTGCACGGCCCCTGGGACCCCGCCGCGGGCCACCGCTGCAACCCCGCCAAGCTGCTCCTCGACCCCTACGCCAGGGCCATCGAGGGGCAGACGGACAACCACCCGGCCCTCTTCGAGCGCGCGGCCGAGGGCCCGGACCCCGCCGACAGCGCCGGGCACACCCCGCTCTCGGTGGTCACCGACCCGTCCTTCTCCTGGGAGGACGACAGGCCACCCCGGCGCTCGTACGCCGAGACGGTCGTGTACGAGACGCATGTGCGCGGCCTCACCCGCACGCACCCCGAGGTCCCCGCCGAGCTGCGCGGCACCTACGCGGGCCTCGCCACCGACCCGGTCATCGACCACCTCACGTCCCTGGGCGTCACCGCGGTCGAGCTCATGCCGGTCCACCAGTACGTCCAGGACGGCTTCCTGCGCGACCGGGGCCTGTCCAACTACTGGGGCTACACCTCCATCGGCTTCTTCGCCCCGCACAACGCCTACGCGGCGCACGGCTCGCGCGGCGAGCAGGTCACCGAGTTCAAGTCCATGGTCAAGGCGCTCCACCGGGCCGGGCTCGAAGTGATCCTGGACGTGGTCTACAACCACACCGCGGAGGGCAACGAGAACGGCCCCACGCTCGCCTTCCGCGGCATCGACAACGCCTCGTACTACCGCCTGGCGGAAGACGATCCCGCGCACTACTTCGACACCACGGGCACCGGCAACAGCCTGCTGATGCGGCACCCCAACGTCCTGCAGCTCATCATGGACTCGCTGCGGTACTGGGTCACCGAGATGCACGTCGACGGATTCCGTTTCGACCTGGCGGCCACGCTGGCCCGGCAGTTCCACGACGTGGACCGTCTTTCGGCCTTCTTCGACCTGGTCCAGCAGGACCCCGTGGTCAGCCGCGTGAAACTCATCGCCGAGCCCTGGGACGTCGGCGACGGCGGCTACCAGGTCGGCAACTTCCCGCCCCTCTGGTCGGAGTGGAACGGCAAGTACCGCGACTCCGTACGGGACTTCTGGCGCGGCGCCGACCACTCGCTCGCCGAGTTCGCCTCCCGGCTCACCGGCTCCTCCGACCTGTACCAGCACGACCGCCGCCGCCCGCGCGCCAGCGTCAACTTCGTCACCGCGCACGACGGCTTCACCCTGCGCGACCTGGTGTCGTACGACGAGAAGCACAACGAGGCCAATCAGGAGGGCAACCAGGACGGTGAGAGCGTGAACCGCTCGTGGAACTGCGGGGTCGAGGGACCCACCACCGACGAGGCGGTCCTCGAACTCCGCGCGCGCCAGCAGCGCAACTTCCTGGCCACGCTCATGCTTTCGCAGGGCATACCGATGCTCGCCCACGGCGACGAACTCGGCCGCACCCAGCAGGGCAACAACAACGCCTACTGCCAGGACAGCGAGATCTCCTGGATCGACTGGGACCTCACCGACGCGCAGCGCGACCTGATCGGCTTCACCAGCCGCGCCATCCACCTGCGCCTGGCCCACCCCGTGCTGCGCAGGCGCCGCTTCTTCCGGGGCGACACCGCCACCCACGAGGACCAGCCGCTGCCGGACCTGGTGTGGCTGCGGCCCGACGCGCGCGAGATGACGGACAAGGACTGGCAGTGGCCCGACGCGCACGCCGTCGGCGTCTTCCTCAACGGCGACGCCATCGCGGAGCCCGACGCCCAGGGAAGGCCCGTCGTCGACGACTCCTTCCTCCTCCTGCTGAACAGCCACCGGGAGCCGATCCTCTTCCGGCTGCCGGACGCCACGTACGGCGAGCGCTGGACGACCCGCATCGACACCACCGACCCCGAGGGGATCGCGGACGAGGTCGAACACAAGGCGGGCGGGGAGATCTCCATGGGCCCCCACAGCCTGCTCCTGCTCTCCCGGCCCGCGCGCAGGCGCCCCGAACGAGTGGTCACCAGTTGATCCCGGCGGCCACCGGCAGATGGTCGCTGCCGGTGGCCGGCAACACCCACGAGCTCGCAGGATCCACACCCCGCACCAGGATCTGGTCGATCCGCACCACCGGGAACGCCGCGGGCCAGCTGAAGCCGAAGCCGCTCCCGACCGCGTCCTGGACGGGGCGCAGCTGTGCGGTGAGACCGTCGAACGCACGGTCGTCCATGGTGCCGTTCAGGTCGCCGACCAGCACCATCCGCTTGTTCCGTTCGGCGGCGACGGCCTTGCCGAGTGCCTGCGCGCCCCGGTCCCGGTCGGCCGTCCCGAAGCCCCCCCGGGGAGTGACCCGTACGGACCCCAGGTGGGCGACGTACACGGCGAGCGGCCCGTGGTCCGTGGCCACCGTGGTGCGCAGCGCCCGGGTGTCGGCCAGCCTCGCCGCGATCGGCTTGGTCTTCGCCAGCGGCCCGTAGTCCGTCGCGGTGTCGACCGGCCGGGTGCCGGTCAGCGGCAGCTTGCTCCACAGTCCGACCGTGCCCCGCACCACGTGGTGCGGATACGCCTTCGCCAGCTCCTTCTCGTACGTGCCCCGCGCCTGCGGGGTCAGTTCGAGCAGCGCCAGCAGGTCCGCATCGGAGGCGGCCAGGTCGCGTGCGGTGCCGGCCGGGTCGGGGTTGTCGGCGCCGACGTTGTGGCTGACGACGGTGAGATCACCGGCAGGCCGGGACGCGTCACCGAACAGCCCGCCCACCAGTCCGCCGAGCGGTCCGCCGAAGAGACTCAGCCACACCGTGACCGGCAGCAGCAGCGCGACCGCGGCGGAGGCCGAACGGCGCCACAGCGTCCCGGCCAGCAGCACCGGGACGAAGAGGCCGAACCACGGCAGGAAGGTCTCCAGCAGGCTGCCGAGGTTCCCGATCCGGTTGGGGACTTGCTCGTGCAGCAGCATGAGAAGGCCCAGCAGCAGCGCGAGCGCCGCGAGGACCGGGCCGCGCCTCCACGGCCCAGGCCGGGAGCTGACCTGGGGCTCCGGCCGGGAGCTGACCCGGGCGTCCGGCCGGGAGGTGGCCTGGGGCTCCGGCTCGGAGGTGATTTGGGGCCCAGGCCGGGAGCTGACCTGGGGCACCGGTCGGGAGGTGACCTGGGCGTCCGCCGCCCGCTGCCCGGTCACCGCCGCATCCTCGGGTCCTCGGTGGGGTCGGCGTACATCCGCGGGCACCGGGATCCGACCGCCTCGGTGCGCAGTTCGTAGTGCCAGGGTTCATTGCGGTAGATCTGGCACAGCCCGTACGCGGCGCCGTGCTCCGACAGCCATGCCGTCGCGTCGGAGCGCCCGAGGTCGACCGCGTCGCCCGACACATGAGGAGACGTCGCCGCGGTCGCCACCCAGCGGGCGGCCTCCTCCTCGGACCCGTACTCGGCGACCGCCTCGCGGAAGAGCCGGTCCTGCTCCTCCGGCGAACGCCGGCCGCTGTTGACGTGGAAGCGGACTCCGTCGTCCGCGGCGGCCGACGCGGCCCGGCGGAGGGCGTCACGCAGCTCCGGATCGAGCTCGGCCGGCGCCGGGCCCTTGAGGTCGAAGTCCGCCACGCCGGAGGGTGGCCCGGAGGAGAGCAAGGAACGCGAGGACTGTGACCCCGGGTGTCCGGTGCCTGCGATACGCACTGCCGTGACGACCAGTGCCGTGAGGGTGATGACGACCAGCAGGCCCACGCCGAGGAGCCGGCGCACTCCGCGGGGCGTTGTCGTCCGTGCCGAAGGCGGGGTTCGATTCATGCCGCCAGTCAAGGCAGCGCGGTGTTGCCGAGGCGTATGCGGTTTTCGATACGCCGACGATATGCGCGGGCTCGTAGCCTCGGACCATGCGTGTACTGATCGTGGAGGACGAGCCCTATCTGGCGGAGGCGATCCGCGACGGCCTCCGCCTCGAAGCGATCGCGGCCGACATCGCCGGGGACGGCGGCACCGCCCTGGAGCTGCTGAGCGTCAACACCTACGACATCGCCGTCCTCGACCGGGACATCCCCGGCCCCTCCGGCGACGAGGTCGCCACACGCATCGTCGCCTCCGGCAGCGGCATGCCGATCCTCATGCTCACCGCCGCCGACCGGCTCGACGACAAGGCGACCGGCTTCGGACTCGGCGCCGACGACTACCTCACGAAACCCTTCGAACTGCGGGAACTCGTGCTCAGACTCAGAGCACTCGACCGCAGGCGCGCGCACAGTAGACCGCCCGTGCGAGAGATCGCGGGCCTGCGCCTGGACCCGTTCCGTCGCGAGGTCCACCGGGACGGCCGCTATGTCGCCCTCACCCGGAAGCAGTTCGCCGTCCTCGAAGTCCTCGTCGCCGCGGAGGGTGGTGTCGTCAGCGCCGAAGCGCTCCTGGAGCGGGCGTGGGACGACAACGCCGACCCGTTCACCAACGCCGTACGCATCACCGTCTCGGCACTGCGCAAGCGGCTCGGCGAGCCCTGGGTCATCGCCACCGTGCCCGGGGTCGGCTACCGCATCGACGCGCGGCCGGAGACCGACCGGGAAAGGGGAACCCCGTGAGTACCGGAAAGGGGAACCCCGTGGTCAGCGGGAAGGGGAATCCCGTGGCTAGCGGCGCCAGGCGGCCGCCCGGGCTGAGCGTCCGCCTCAAACTCACCCTCAGCTACGCCGGTTTCACCATGCTCGCGGGAGCTTTGCTGCTCGCCGCCGTGTGGGTGTTCCTCCTGCAGTACGTGCCCGACGACTGGGACCGGCGCATGCTCCACGAGAATCCCAACCGGCAGCTCCTCGTGTACACCTTCGCCCCTGCGGCGGCCGTGGCGATGGCTTTGCTGCTGGTGTTCGGGCTCGTGGGAGGCTGGATCCTCGCCGGCCGCGTCCTCGCCCCGCTGACCCGCATCACCCACGCCACCCGCCTGGCCGCCGACGGATCACTCGCCCACCGCATCCGGCTGGAAGGCCGCCAGGACGAGTTCCGTGAACTCTCCGACGCCTTCGACGGCATGCTGGAACGACTCGAAGCGCACGTCGCCGAACAGCAGAGGTTCGCGGCCAACGCCTCGCACGAGCTGCGCACCCCGCTGGCGATCTCGAAGGCGCTGCTCGACGTGGCCCGCACCGATCCGCACCACGACACCGGCGAACTCGTCGGCCGCCTCCACGCCGTCAACACCCGGGCCATCGACCTCACCGAGGCACTGCTGCTGCTCAGCCGCGCCAACCAGCGGTCCTTCACCCGAGAACACGTCGACCTGTCCCTCATCGCTGAAGAGGCCACCGAGACACTGCTCCCGCTCGCGGAGAACCACGGCGTCACCATCGAGACGTCCGGCGACATCGCCCCCACGACCGGATCGCCGGAGCTCCTGCTGCAGCTGACCACGAACCTCGTGCAGAACGCGATCGTCCACAACCTGCCCGGCCGGGGCACCGTCCGGGTCCACACCGGCGTCCGCCCCACGACGGTGGTGCTCACCGTCGAGAACACCGGCGAGCAGCTCACCCCCCGGCTGGTCTCGACCTTCACGGAACCCTTCCAGCGCGGCACCGAGCGCACCCACAGCGACCACGCGGGCGTCGGCCTCGGCCTGGCCATCGTCAGCACCATCACCCGGGCACACGACGGAACCCTCACCCTCACCCCGCGCCCTACGGGCGGACTCCGCATCACGGTGGAGCTGCCCACGACAGCACCGGCGGCCTCACAGGTGGCCGCCCCCGCGGGGTGACCCGTTGGCCCGCCTCCGGCGCGACGGAGAGCGCCGAGACTAGGCCATTGGCCCACTCATGCCGGTTCCGGTTGAGCCGGAGGGCGACAAGATGGTCTGATGGTCATGTCGATGGCGCTGCGGACTCCGTGGCGCCTTCTTTGTGTCTGTTTGCCGAGAGGGGCGGGAAGCTGTGCTGAAGAGGGTGTTCGTGGCTCCGGATCCGGGGCGGCTGCGCTTGCGCAGCGCCACACGCGCGGTCATCGGCATCTCCCTGGCCGTGGCCGTGTGCGGGCTGGCCGGACACTCCCTCTCCGCGGCCATCGTCGGAGGGCTCGCGGCGCTGCTCGCGCTCTTCACCGTGACCGACCCGACCGTGCGCGGCCAGACGGTGACGACCGCCCTGCTGCCCGTGGTGGGCCTCCCCGTCCTCGCCGTGGCCGCCGGACTGCACAGCTACCCCCTCGCGAGGGACGCGGCCTTCCTCGCCGTGGTCGGCGCGGGCGTCTACGCGCGGCGCTGGGGACCCCGCGGCCACTCCCTCGGGGTCTTCGCCTTCATGACCTTCTTCGCGGCCCAGTTCCTGCACACGGTCCCGGCCCAGCTCCCCGAGCTGTACGCGGCGGTACTCCTCTCCTTGTGCGCCTCTTCGGCGGTGCGGTTCGGCCTGTGGTGTTACGAGCGGGGCGGCGTGCCGGCGGCCGTGCCCGCGCTGTCGCAGGCGCGAGGCCTCGCCCGGGTGACCACACGGCAGGCCGTGCAGGCCGTCGCGGGCGTGGCGTTCGCGCTCGGGGTAGGACAGGCATTGTCCGACCAGCGGTGGTACTGGGCGGTGGGCGCCACGTGGTGGGTGTTCGTGAACACCGTGTCGCGCGGCGAGACCCTGGTGCGGGGCTTCCGCCGGGTCCTCGGCACGGTCCTGGGCATCGTGGTCGGCTTCGTCGTCGCCCTGCCGGTGCAGGGGGCGGCCGTGCCGACCGCCCTGGTCGTGGCGGTGAGCATCTTCGGGATCTTCTACACGGCGGCCGTCTCCTACAGCTGGATGATGTTCTTCGTGACCGCGATGGCCTCCATGTTGTACGGGCTGCTCGGCGTCCTCGACGCGTCGCTGCTGGTGCTGCGCGTCGCGGAGACCGCCGTCGGCGCGCTCGGAGCCGTGCTCGCCGTCCTGCTCGTGCTGCCGGTGACCACCCACGCGGTCACCGACGAGTGGATCCGCCGCGCTCTGCGCTGTGTGCACGCCTGCGCGGCCGAGACCGCCGCCCGCCTCGCCGGAACCCCGGACGCGGACCCCGGGCCGCGCGTGGCCGAGCTGGAGGTGCTGCTCGCCCGCGTGCGTCTCGCGGTTTCCCCGCTGGTGCATCCGCTGCACTTCAGCAGGGAGAGGAAGGCGCGGGCCCGCGAGGTGCTTGCGCTGCTCGACACCTGCGCGCAGGAGGTACGTTCGCTCGCCGCGGCGGCCTCGGACCCCGTCGCCTCCCACGACGACCGTCTCTCGGCCGCGTGCTGGCGAGTCGAAGTGGCCGTGGAAGCGCTGACGTCCCCCACCGGCTCCCGCCGGGCGGGCGAGCCCCAGCCGCCCCTCGCGCAGGCCGCGGGCCACCATCCGGCCCTCACCCACCTGCACGGCCTGGAGCGGGCCCTCGCGGCGATGGCTGTACCGCTGCAGCGGCAGGAACCGGCGTAGCGGACCGCAGGGGTTACCCGGACCGCCGGGGCTACTTGGATTCGATGCGTCCCACCGGGTCGGGGCTGGTCGTCAGTGCCTCGACCGCGGTCTGCCAGGCATCGCTGCCGGAGTGAAGGCGGGTGTGGAGGTAGGCCGCGGTGAGCCGGGCGAGTGCGGCCACTCGCTCGGGGTTCTCGTCGGTGGTCTCGGCGGCGTCGTATCCGGCCACCCCGCCGAGTCCGTGCTCCGCGCCGAACAGGGTGAGCAGGGTCTTGGGGCCGGGGGAGAGGGTGTAGGGCTCGGCGTGCCAGTCCGGCCCCGTGTCCGTGAAGTGCGAGGGGTCGTCCTTGTCGCCGGCGACGACCAGCGTGGGTGTGGTCATGGTGGAGAAGTCGACGGCCCCGATGACCGGCCACTGCTCCGCCATGGGGCCGTTGAAGGAGTCGCCGCCCCCGCCGGGCGCCGCGAGCAGCACGCCCGCCTTGAACCGGGGCTCGACGAGGTGCACCACCTTGCCCGTGTCGGGGTCCGTGAGCCCCGCGCCGAGCAGGAGCGCGGCGGTGAAGCCGCCGAATGAGTGCCCTGCGATGGCGGCCTTGCTGGGGTCGATCCGTCCCGCGAGCTGCGGCACGGCGCTCTCGATCACGTCGAGCCGGTCGAGGATGTGCGTCATGTCCTCGGCACGGGACCGCCAGAAGTCGGGTGCGCCCGGGGCGTCGGCGACCAGGTGGCTCAGTGTCCTGGACGTGAGGTGGGTGGGCTGGATGACGACGAAACCGTGGGCCGCCCAGAAGTCGGCGAGCGGCGCGTAGCCGTTGAGGGAGGAGAGATGGTGGGAGGGGCCGTGGCCGTGGGAGAGGAGGACGACGGGGAGGCCGGTTCCGGTTCCCGTTCCGGCGCTCGTCCCGGCGGCGGGGGCGGAGACGCGCACCTGGAGGTCCACGGGGCGCCCGGGCACGGGCAGGGTGACGGGGCTGAAGGACAGGACGGGGGCGGGTGTGGGCGTAAGTGTGGATGTGGAGGCGGCTGTGGCTGTGGCTGTGCTCACGGTGTGGGTTCCCCTTCGGTGGCACCTGGTGTCCGTCGTCTCGGGTGATCGACGGACGAACAGGCTGATGAGGAGCGGCCCGCTTCGGCTAACCTGAAGCGGAACACTGCTCCATTTACTATCCGGATCACTGATCCGTTTTGTCAACCGGTTCGAACCACCGGTGTCGAACCGTCGGTCGAAGGAGAACGTGATGCCCACCGAGCAACCTGCCGACCACAGCGCCGACCGCCCCGCCGGGGAGCCGCCTTCCCGAAGCACCGGGGAGCCCCCCTCCCGAAGCAAGCGGGCCGACGCCCAGCGCAACCGGCAGACGCTGCTCACCGCCGCCGCCGAGGTCTTCGCCACCTCCGGCGTCGACGCGCCCATCCGTCAGATCGCGGCCCGGGCGGGCGTCGGGATGGCCACGATCTACCGCCACTTCCCGACCCGCGCCGACCTCGTCACCGCCGTCTACCGCCACCAGATCGAGGCATGCGCCGAGGCCGGTCCGCAGCTGCTCGCCAGTGCCGACTCACCGCTCGACGCGCTGCGGCAATGGATCGACCTCTTCGTCGACTTCCTGGTCACCAAGCACGGACTCGCCGACGCCCTGCAGTCCGACAGCGACCGATTCGCCGCTCTGCACGCCTACTTCCTCGACCGGCTGCTGCCCGTCTGCGCCCAACTGCTCGACGCCGCGGTCGAGGCCGGTGAGATCAGGCCCGGCACGCAGCCCTACGAGTTGATGCGCGGCATCGGCAATCTCTGCGTCGGACGCGACAACGACCCCCGCTACGACCCCCGACGCCTGATCGCCCTCCTCCTCCAGGGACTTCAGCAGCGGCCCCAGAAGTAGGGTGCGGATCACACGTCCTACGTACGCATGCACGACGAGGAGGCGATGGTGCTCGGAAAGGGCACGTGGTTGCTCGTGGCCGCGATGAGCGTGGCCTGTCTGGTGTTCGTCGGTCCCAGCGCGCCGAGAGGTGTTCCCTTCGGCAGGCCGCTGCCCGTGCACGCCGTCAAGGACATCGTGCCGAACCGGGTCATGACGTGGAACATCTGCAATCCCTGCGAGGAGAGCAACGTCGACCGGGCCGCGGAGATCGCCACGTACGCGCCCCAGGTCATCGGCCTGCAAGAAGCGTGCACGCGTGACGTCGAACAGATCCGGGACTACCTGAAGCGCTTCTACGGGCTGGTCTACCACGTGAAGTACGGCATGGTTCTCCGGGACTGGGGCCGCTGCGGGGGAGTGCCGTGGAGCCCGGGCGCCTTCGGTCAGGCGCTGCTCTCGGCGGCGCCGATGGCGGACGCCGTCAGCGTGGAGTACCCGGACGGCGGTTCGGAGGACCGCGGATACATGGCCGTCACCACGATGGTGGGCGGCCGGCCCGTCCGGGTCTTCAACACCCACCTCGCCCAACGCCGTCAGGAAGAGGTCAGGGCGAAACAGGTCGGCGTACTCGCCGGAGCCGTCGCCCGGCACGACCACGCCATCGCGCTCGGCGACTTCAACGCCGTCCCGGACGCGCCCGAACTCGCCCGGATGTGGTCACTGGCCGACGGCACGGGCTCCCGCTGCCGTCCCTCGACCGCCGCCACCTGCGAGCCGACCACCGACTGGCTCAGCAAGTTCGACTACGTCTTCCTGCGGGGCGTCGCCCCCATCACCCACGACGTCCGCCCCAGCCCGCACTCCGACCACCACATGCTGTACGCCGACGTGGACCCCGGTTAGGAAAAGGCAGCCGCCGCCCGTGCGCGCGGGCGTCAGCCGCTGTCGTCGTCCGGATCGTTCTTCGAGGCGCGCCGCCCCCGCGTGACCGCGAGGACGCTGCCGGCGACGGCGATGACGGCGATGGCCAGGGCGATGCTGACCCCGCCCTCCGTGTCCCAGTACACGTCTTCCAGGCTGATCAGGAGCGCCGCCTCGTCGACGACGAGGGCCAGCCCCACACCGTAGGCGAGACCCATCCACGCGCGTGCCCGCGCCGAGCGTTCGGCCAGGCCCGCCGCGCCCACCACCACGAGCAGCAGGATCCCCCACACGTAGTGGTGGATGTGCACCCCGCCGGCCTGCATGTCACCGATGCCTGCCACGTCGATGTGGATGAGCCAGGTGAGCAGCCGCATACCGCCGAAGGTGAGGGCGAAACCCCACCAGGCCAGGACGAAGCCCCGGCGTTTCGGGGAGATGCCGGGCAGCAGACGCAGCCAGGGGGAGGGGCGTTCCTGATGTCCGGACGGTGCGTGGTCGGACTTCTCCGAGGACTTCATCCGCGTTCTCCCACCTCTCCCGTCCCTCCCGCCACAGTCGCTCCCGTCACTCCCGCCTCTACAGACACTCCCGTCGCTCCCGCCGTGAACTTCCCGATCAGTGCGGCCATCGCGTCCGGCGCGCTGTAATGGACCGCGTGCGCCGCGCCGGGAAGGTCCGCCGCGCGCCCGTCGGCGACCAGCTCCGCCACGCGCCGGGTCCATGCGCCGGAGGCGATGGTGTCACCCGCTCCCCGTACGACGAGCGTGGGCGCGCGCACCCGGGACAGGTTCACCTCGAATGACTCTGCCGCGTCCCGCAGCGCGTGCCGGAAGGACGCGGCGCAGCGCAGCGGACCGGTCACCAGATAGTCGAACGCGGCCAGCGACAGCAGGCCCAGCGGCTCCCTGGGGGCATCCGCGACGAGCCGCCCGAACTGGCGCGCGCCGGAGACCCCCGGTTCGAGCGCAGGACCGATCAGCACCAGATGGCTCACCAGATGGGGGTGGCGGGCGGCCAGGGCGGCGGCGACCTGGCAGCCGACCGAGTTGGCCACGAGCGGCCCCGGGGCCGAGGACAGCCGCTGGTACTGGCGGGCCAGCGCGTCGGCCTGCCGTCCGACATCGGGTGCGCGGCGTACGGCGGCCCGCGAGCGGGCGTTGCCCGGCAGGTCCGGCACCAGCACGGTCGCCCCGCCCGCGGCCAGCCGCCGCGCCAGCGGCACGAAGTACCGCCCCGAGAGCCCGAGTCCGTGCACGAGCACCGTGGCCGGCCGGTCCTCGCGCGGCGGAGGCCCGTAGCCGCGGACGTGAAAGCCGAGGTCAGTCATGTGATCCACCTGCCCACCATCGCCTCCTGCATGACCCGCGGCCAGCCCGGCGCGGCCGCCGGCCGCCGAGGCCGCGACGTCTCGCGGCCGGATCGAGCATGTGCATCGGGCACATACACGGTGGATCAGCCTGTCCGCGGGGTAACCCCGCGGGCAACGGGCGCGGGCCGTGCGGGAGCGGTCCGCGCCCCGTCCACGACTGCCCTTGCCGAGGCCCCCGCCGAGGTCCCCGCCGGGGTTCCAGGGGGAGGCTCCGGCAGGACCTCCGGTCGCCATCTGGTCCAGACCTGCTGCTAGCGTCGGCCGCACGAGCGGCGCCTCGGATGCGGCGCCCCGGCGAGAGGGGAACTGGCAGTGGTCGTCGGCAGGCAGGCGGAGCGGGCGTACATCGGATCTTTCACCGGGGCCGGGGGGCCAGGCGTAGTCACCGCGGCCGTCGCCCCTGACACCGGCGCGCTGACCGTCCTCGGCGCCACGGACGCGGTCGCCGACCCTTCCTATCTGGCCCTGTCCCCGTCCGGCGACACGCTCTACGCGGTCAGCGAGACCCCGGACGGCGCCCTCGCGGCCTTCAGGACCGGGCAGGACACGGCCGAGCTCGCGGGGCCGCCCGTGCCCGTCGGTTCGGCGCCCACCCACCTGGCCCTGTACGACGGGCACGTACTCGCCGCCAACTACGGCTCCGGCAGCGTCACCGCCGTGCCGTTGAGCGGCGACGGAACCCTCGCCGCCGCCGCGGTGGGCGAACTCCGGCACACTGGCTCCGGTCCGCACCCGCAGCGCCAGCAGGGCCCGCACGCCCACCAGGTCCTCGCGGACCCGAGCGGCCGCTGGGCGGTCAGTGTCGACCTCGGCACGGACTCCGTGCGCGTCTGCGCGTTCGGGGACGACGGTCTCGCCCTGCACCGCGAGGTCGCGCTGCGCCCGGGCTCAGGGCCGCGGCACCTCGTCTTCCATCCGCGCGGCGACCGCGCGTACGTCCTGAACGAGCTCAGCCCCACCCTCACCGTCTGCACGTGGGACGCCGCCGACGGCGTGCTCGCGCCGCTCGGTGAGCTGCCCGTCCTCGCGGAGAACCCGGAAGGGGACGCGTATCCCTCGGAGGTCGTCGTCGCTCCCGACGGGCGGTTCCTGTGGACCGCCACGCGCGGCACGGACGTCATCTCGGTCATCGCGCTGGACGAGGAGGGCGACGCGCCGCGGCTGACGGCGACCGTGCCGTGCGGCGGGCACTGGCCGCGCGACCTCGCCGTCGACCCGACGGGACGACACCTCTACGCGGCGAACGAGCGCTCCGGAGACGTCACCTGGTTCACCATCGACCAGGAGACGGGCATCCCGAGCCGGGCGGGCTCCGTCGAGGTGCCAGCCGCCTCCTGCGTGATCTTCGGCTGAGGCGGGTACACACGCGGCCGACGTACGTCGATACACGACCGACGTACGTCGATGTACGCCGATGGGCCCGCCCCCACATCGGGGCGGGCCCATCGGCGTACAGGTGCAACGGCTCAGTGCACGGGCGCGCCCGAAGGCTGCTGCGGCGTGATGCCGAGCGTCGTCGTGTACTTGGCGAGCGCCAGCTTGCCGATCGCCGGGTAGGCGCCGACCGGCTCGGCGACGGAGCAGCCCGCCTCCTTCGCGGCCGCGTCGAGCAGTGCGCCGTCGAGCTCGGGGCCGATCAGATACGGCGCGAGCGCCAGCTGGGCGGAGCCCGAGCCGCGCAGCTGCTCGGCGGTCGCCGCGATGGCGCCCTCCTCGTCGAGCGCGGCGGCCATCACCGGCACCGCGAGGCGCGCGGCGAGCAGCATGCCGGTGATCCCGGCGGCCTGCACGGCCTCCTCGCCGCCGACCGTGGCAAGGACGATGCCGTCCGCGGCGGTCGCCACGGTGAACAGGCGGGCGCGGTCGGCGCGGGCGAGGCCGGCCTCCGACAGCCGTACGTGCAGCGCCTCGGCGAGCAGCGGGTGGGGGCCGAGGACATCCGTCAGCTCGGCCGGGGCACGGCTGTCCATGACGGCCTGCCGGATGCGGCGCATCAGCGCGCTGTCGGGGCCGGCGAGCAGCGGGACGACGACCGCGACGGGCCCGTCCGCCTGGGCGGCCTCGGCCACCTCGGCACCGGCCTCGCGCGCGCGCTCGAGGCGGGCGGCGCGCTCGGCGGCCGCGCGCGCGAGCACGGACTGCAGCGAGGGGAACTCGGGGAAGGAGGTGACGGTGGCGTCTTCCTCACCGTCGACGTAACCGATTCTGGCGTCGAGACCGGGCAGCTCGGAGCGGGCGATGCTCACGACTTCCTCGGCGAGGCTGCGCGTGGACGTGCTGGGGGCGCCCGGCACGGCGAGAACAAGTGCGGGCGCGCCCTCAGGAGCCGCGACGGGCTCCGGACGGCGGTGCCGGCCCGGCTGACGGGGGCGCGGCATTCGTACAGGCAGGCCGGATGCGGGCCCAGTGGGGGAGCTCATGCGCCCGCATGCTACTGGCTTGCGGGCCATCCCTGTTCGGGGAGGGTGCAGGTGGGCGGTATAAGTCCGTTTTTGTCTGATGAATTACGTAGAGGTCAACAGAGGTCAACTGTCGTCTTCGTTGTGGACGGTGAGCATGCGCGCGTCGCGCGGCAGTCGCAGCCGGTCCGCGGCGATATCGGCCGCTATGCGAAGGGCCCCGTCCAGCGGGTCACCGGCCGCGGGAACGTGCCGCGCGTGCGGCAGTTGGTCCGCCAGTTCGTCGCGCAGAGGTGCGAGCAGTGGCTCGCCCAGCTTGAACAGGCCGCCGGTGAGGGCGACTTTGCTCTCCCCGGGAGCCGACCCGGAAGGCGCCCCGGGGTTCATCTCGGGACACGGGCAGACGGCCGCCGCCGCCTCGGCGATATGGCGGGCCGCGGCCCGCAGGATGCCGCCCGCCACCGGGTCGTCCGCCGCGCAGTCGGCCACCTCGGGCGCGAAGGAGGCGAGCATCGCGGGCCGGTCGGTACGGGGATAGAGCAGGGCCGGCAACTCGGCGGCCGGGCCGAACATCTCTTCGGCGCGAGCGAGCAGCGCCTTCGAACCGCCGCGTCTGCCGTCGTGCGCCCGCAGCGCCGCGTCGAGTCCGGCGCGGCCGATCCAGGCACCACCGCCGCAGTCGCCGAGCAGATGCCCCCAGCCGTCGGCGCGGTGCCAGGCGGTCAGGTCCGTGCCGATCGCGACCAGGCCGGTGCCCGCCGCGACCACCGCGCCGGGGCGGTCGCCGAGCGCGCCCGCGTACGCCGTGACGGCGTCCGCGGCGAGCGCCGTGCGGCGTACCCCCAGGGCCTGTCCGAGCGCCGACGGCAGTTCGGCGCGGAGGTCGTCACCGAGGCTCGCCATGCCTGCCGCGCCGATGGCGACGGCCGCGATCCGCCCGCCGCCCGCCCGCTCCAGCAAGCCCCGCGCCATGGGCAGGAGCTGCTCCATGAGGTGCCCGGCGTCGATACCGCGCGGTCCGGTGCGCACGGGTTCCGCCGAACGCACCGGGCCCCAGAGGGACGAGTCGGAGAGGGACGGGCCGGAGAGGCGGGGGCCGCCCCGCGGCACGTACAGGGCGGCCCGCAGGCCGGAGCCGCCCGAATCCACGCCGAGTACGCAGTACTCGGCGGGATGCTCGTCCGTCATGGCAGCCGCCAGTCCACCGGCTGCGCCCCCTGCTGGACCAGCAGGTCGTTGGCCCGGCTGAAGGGGCGTGAGCCGAAGAAGCCGCGGTCCGCCGACATGGGGGACGGGTGCGCGGACTCCACCGAGGGCAACTGCCCGAGCAGCGGCCGCAGATTGCGCGCGTCCCGCCCCCACAGGATCGACACCAGCGGCTTCCCGCGCGCGGCCAGTGCTCGTATCGCCTGCTCGGTGACCTCTTCCCAGCCCTTGCCGCGGTGGGCCGCAGGCTTGCGCGGGGCGGTGGTGAGCGCCCTGTTGAGCAGCAGGACTCCCTGCTGGGTCCAGGGTGTGAGGTCGCCGTTCGACGGTGGGGGCAGGCCCAGGTCGCTGTTCATCTCGCGGTAGATGTTGATGAGACTGCCCGGCAGCGGCCGCACCTCGGGGGCGACCGAGAACGACAGGCCCACCGCGTGACCGGGCGTGGGGTAGGGGTCCTGGCCGACGATCAGGACGCGGACGTCGTCGAAGGGCTGCTGGAAGGCGCGCAGGACGTTCGCCCCCGAGGGGAGATAGGTGCGTCCCGCGGCGATCTCCGCGCGCAGGAAGTCCCCCATGGAGGCGATCCGTTCGGCCACCGGCTCCAGGGCCTTGGCCCAGCCGGACTCGACGATTTCATGCAAGGGTCGTGGTGCCACGGCGTCACCCTACTGCCGTAACGGCGGGGTCGATCAACCGATGGCCGCGGCCCGTACACAGAGCACGTCCGGCAGGTGCGAGGCGAGCTGCCGCCAGCTGTCGCCGTCGTCCGCCGACGCGAACACCTCTCCGTTGCGATTGCCGAAGTAGAGGCCCGCCGGGTCGCAGTCGTCGCTGGACATGGCGTCGCGCAGCACGGTGCCGTAGTGGTCCTCCTCGGGGAGGCCCGCGCTCAGCGGCTCCCAGGTGCTGCCCGCGTCCGCCGTGCGGTAGACGCGACATCGGTGGTCGGCGGGGACGCGGTCGCTGTCCGCGGTGATCGGGAAGACGTACGCCGTGCCGCCGCGGTGCGGGTGGGCGACGACCGCGAAGCCGAAGGTGGACGGGAGCCCTGCGCCGATGTCCGTCCAGTGCGCGCCCGCGTCGTCGCTGCGGTACACACCCCAGTGGTTCTGCAGATACAGCCGGTCCGGGTCGGCCGCGTCCCGCGCGACCTTGTGCACGCACTGGCCGAACTCCGGGTTCGGCTCGGGCAGGAACACCGCGGACACGCCGCTGTTCGACGGGGCCCAGCTCGCGCCGCCGTCCAGGGTGCGGAACACCCCGGCGGTCGACACCGCGACGGTCACCGCGGCGGCGTCTCGGGCGTCGGTCAGCACGGTGTGCAGGCCCTCCCCGCCGCCGCCCGGCACCCACTTGGAGCGGGTGGGGTGCTCCCACAGCGGACGGACGAGCGAGAAGGACTCGCCGCGGTCCTCCGAGCGGTACAGCGCTGCGGGCTCCGTGCCCGCGAACACCACGTCCGGCTCGGCGGCCGACGGGTGCAGCTGCCAGACCCGCTCCAGCGAGGCCCCGGTGTCCTTGGGGAACTTCACGGCGGGCTTGGCAGGCTCGGTCCAGGTGCGGCCGAGGTCGTCGGAGTGGAAGACGGAGGGGCCCCAGTGCGCGCTGTCACCGCCGACGAGGAGCCGGGGGGTGGAGCCGCGGGTGTCGATGGCGACGGAGTACACCGCCTGCGCGTTGAAGTACGGGCTGTCGTCGAACTCCCAGACGCCCTGGCGCCTGCGGCCGATGAAGAGGCCCTTGCGTGTGCCTACGGTCAGAAGTACATCGGCCATCGTGGCCACCTCCGCGACGTCGTTGTCTCAGGTATCCGTCAGTCTGCACCCCACCACTGACAGTCACCCTCCGACGCCACGTTCCCGCAGGTCAACGCCGTGTCCTCAGCCCTATGACCCCGCCCCCGCGAGCGCCTCCGCCACCTCCGCGATCGCCGCGGGCCCCACCCGGCAGCACCCGCCGACCAGCCGCGCCCCCGCCGACCG
The DNA here is from genome assembly GCF_055597165.1 of Streptomyces sp. NPDC039480. NCBI lineage: Bacteria > Bacillati > Actinomycetota > Actinomycetes > Kitasatosporales > Streptomycetaceae > Streptomyces > Streptomyces sp. NPDC039480. Next base: position 20,492 of record NZ_JBVITX010000017.1, read on the forward strand.
CCACCCCGCGACCTGCCCGGCCGCGAACCGGGCCGGACCCCGCCAGGCCCTGGCCTCCGCGTCCCACGTCTCACCGCTGTTCGGATAGACGACCACCGGTTTCCCGGTGACCCGCGCGGCGAGCGCCACCGCGGCGTCGGCGTCCCGCGGATCGCAGCAGTTCACGCCGACCGCGACCACCTCGTCCACGTCGGCGGCGAGCGCGAAGGCCTCCTCCAGGGGCTGCCCCGCACGCGTGCGCGTGCCCGCGACGCTGTACGACAGCCAGGCCGGTACCCCGAGGCCGCGGACCGCCCGCAGCAGGGCACGCGCCTCGTCGGCGTCCGGAACCGTCTCCAGGGCGAGGACGTCGGGTCCCGCTGCGGCGAGGGTTTCGAGGCGCGGCCGGTGGAAGCGTTCCAGCGCGTCCGCGGAGAGGCCGTACCGCCCCCGGTACTCGGAGCCGTCGGCGAGCATCGCCCCATAGGGCCCCACCGACGCGGCCACCCACACCTCACGGCCGAGCCCCGCCCCGGCGCGTCGGGCCAACTCGACACTCAGACCCATGAGTTCGCCCGTGCGCCCCGCGTCGATGCCGTGCCGCGCGAACCCCTCGTACGTCGCCTGATAGCTCGCCGTGATCGCGACCTCTGCGCCCGCCTCGTAGTACGCGCGGTGGGCGGCCTCGACGGCGTCCGGCTCGTCGGCGAGCAGCCGCGCGGACCACAGGGCGTCGCTCAGGTCGTGCCCCGCTGCCTCCAACTGGTTGGAGAGGCCCCCGTCGAGCACGATCGGGCGCTGGGCGAGGGCGTCGGCGAGTCTCATACCGGCGACGCTAGCCGAGGCGCCGCCAGAGGGAAGTGGCAGGCCACCTCGTGTCCCGCTCCGTTCGGCGTACTGACCTGCGGTTCCTTCGTGGCGCACACCTCCTGGGCGACGGGGCAGCGGGTGCGGAAGCGGCAGCCCGACGGGGGCCGCGCCGCCGAGGGGGTCTCGCCTTCCAGGGGTGTGCGGTGGGTGCCGGACGCGGCCTCCGGGTCGGGCAGGTTGACCGTGTCCAGGAGGCCACGCGTGTAGGGGTGCAGCGGATGCGCGTACACCTGCTCGGCCGGGCCCGACTCCACGAGCTTGCCGAGATACATCACGCCGACGGTGTCCGCCAGATGGCGTACGACGGCCAGGTCGTGCGAGATGAACAGATAGGTCAGGCCGCGCTCGCGCTGCAGCTCCCGCATCAGGTTGAGGATCTGCGCCTGCACGGACACGTCGAGCGCGGACACCGGTTCGTCGGCGACCACCAAATCGGGGGAGAGGGTCAACGCCCGCGCCAGACCGAGGCGTTGGCGCTGGCCCCCGGAGAACTCGTGCGGGTAGCGGTGTACGGCTCCGCGCGGCAGGCCGACGGCGTCGAGGAGTCCGGCGATCAGCTCCTCCTGCTCGGCGCGGTCGCCGACCCCCTGGATGACGAGCGGTTCGCGCAGGATCTCCCCGACCCGCATGCGCGGGTCCATGGCCGCGGTGGAGTCCTGGAACATCAGCTGGACGCGGCGCCGGTGCGCGCGCCGCTCCGCCCGCGACATCCGCGCCGGGTCGGCGCCCTCGAAGCGCACCGCGCCGCCCGTCGGCTCCTCCAGGCCCGCGACGATCCGCCCGAGTGTCGTCTTCCCGCAGCCCGACTCGCCGACCATGCCGTACGTCTCGCCCTTGCGGATCGCCAGCGACACCCCGCCGACCGCGCTGACCGTCCCCCGGCTGCGCGAGAACGCGCCGCCCTTCAAAGGGAACTCCTTCACCAGCGCGTCGACTTCGAGGAGCACGGCACCCGGGGCCGCCGCGGCGGGCACGGTCGCCGGAGTCACGACGTCGTCCTCGGAGACGGCCTCGTCCGGCACCGGGTGGAAGCACGCGAACCGGTGCGCCGCACCGCGCACACCGTCGTCCGCGAGCGGCGGTTCAACGGCCCGGCACTCGGCCGTGGCGAAGGTGCAGCGCGGGGCGAAGCGGCAGCCCGTGGGGCGCACCGCCAGGTTCGGCGGCAGGCCGGGGATCGTGTGCAGCTCGGTGCCGCGGTCGGCGGTCCGCTCGGGCAGCGCCGCGAACAGCGCCTCGGTGTAGCGGTGGCGCGGGTGCGCGAACAGGTCGCGTACGTCGGCCTGTTCAGCGATCCGGCCCGCGTACATCACCGCCACCCGGTCCACACGGTTGGCGATCACGCCCAGGTCGTGCGTGACCAGGATCAGCGCCATGCCGAGGCGGGTGCGGAGATCGTCGACGAGCTCCAGGATCTGGTGCTGCGTCGTCACGTCGAGGGCCGTGGTCGGCTCGTCGGCGATCAGCAGTTTCGGTTCGCAGACCAGCGCCATGGCGATCGCCACCCGCTGCCGCATACCGCCCGACAGCTGGTGCGGGTAGGCCTTCATGCGCTCGGCGGGCTGCGGCATGCCGACGAGGCGCAGCATCTCCTGGGCGCGCGCCCAGGCCTCCTTCCTGCCGATGCCGGGGCGGTGCAGGAGCAGTGGCTCCGCCACCTGCGCGCCGATGGTCATCGTCGGGTTGAGGGACGTCAGCGGGTCCTGGAAGACCATCCCGACGGTGTTGCCGCGGACGTCCTGGAGGACGGGCGCGGGAGCGGTGGCCAGGTCCCGCCCGTCGAACAGGACGCGGCCGCCGGTGATCTGGCCGCCGGGCGGCAGCAGGCCGAGGACGCCGAGGGCGGTCATCGTCTTGCCACAGCCGGACTCGCCGACGATGCCCAGGGCCTCGCCGGGGTCGAGGGTCAGGGAGACACCGTCGAGGGCGTGGACGGTGCGGTCGCGTGAGGTGATGTCGACGCTCAGGTCGTCGATGGTGAGCAGCGGCTCGGTCATGTCCGGTTCTCCCTCTACTTCCGCAGCCGTACTTCGAACGCGTCCCGCAGCCCGTCGCCGATGAAGTTGAACGCGGCGACGACCAGCACGATCGCGATGCCCGGCGGGAAGATCAGCCACCAGTAGCCGTTCTGGGTGTAGGTGATGCCGGCCGACAGCATCGATCCCCAGTCCGCCGAGGGCGGCGGGATGCTCAGGCCGAGGAACGCGAGGTAGCTGACGTAGAGGATCGCGTCGGCGATCTGGAACGTGCAGTTGACGATGACCGTGCCGATCGCGTTCGGCACGATGTGTTTGAAGACGGCCCGCGTGCCGCCGCCGCCCATCATCCGCATGGCCTGTACGTACTCGCGGTCGCGCAGCGACAGCGCCTCGCCGCGCACCAGGCGGGCGGGGGACAGCCACGCCACAGCCGCGATGATCATGACGAGGACGCCCTTGCTGGGGGTGACGATCGCGGCGACCACGACGAGCAGGAACATCGCGGGGATGGCGAGCGCCGCGTCCGTGATCCGCATCAGCACGGCGTCGACCCAGCCGCCGAAGTAGCCGGAGACCGCGCCGTAGACGGTGCCGAAGAGCGTGGCGAGGAGACCTGCCGCCAGGCCGATCTCCAGTGAGGTCTGTCCGGCGACCATCAGGCGGCCGATCATGTCGTAGCCGAGGTCGGTGGTGCCGAGGAGGTGGCCGGGGCTGCCGGGCGGGAGGTTCGCCTGCGACAGGTCGGTGTGCACCTGCTCGGTGTCGTGCACGAGGGGGCCGAGGTAACTGAACGCGAGCAGCAGGACCAGCACCACCACGCCCGTCAGGGCGAGCTTGTTGCCGGTGAAGACCCGCAGCGTGCGGCGGGCCAGCGAGGGCGTGGCCCGCTCGGCGTCCTCGTGGCCCGGCGCGGTCGCGGGGGCAGCGGTGGTGGTCATGCCACGCTCCGTATCCGGGGGTCGAGGACGGCGTACAGGACATCGGTGAGCAGCGAGCCGACGACGGTGGCGACACCGACGACGAGCGTCACGCCGAGCAGGACGGGGAAGTCCGAGCCCTGCGCGGCGTTCCAGAACAGCAGCCCCATACCGGGGTAGTTGAACATCGACTCGACGACGAGGGCGCCGCTGAACAGCGTCGGCAGGTAGAGGCCGAGGAGCGTCGCGAGGGGGATCAGCGCGTTGCGCAGGACGTGCCTGACCATGATCCGGCGGCTCGACTGGCCCTTGGCCATCGCCGTACGGACGTATTCCTCGGTGAGGTTGTCGAGCACCGCCGAGCGCATGTAGCGGCTGAACATCGCGACGATGCCGAACGCCATGGTGACAACAGGGAGCACCAACCCCGTGAAGTCGCCGAGGAGTTCACCGATCGTCACGCCCTGCGGGGCCTCCGCCGGAAGGATGGGCATGACCTGCGCGAACAGGATGATCATGATGAGGCCGAGGAAGAACACCGGCGTCGCGTACAGCAGGAAGGCGAGGCCCGTCAGCGCGTAGTCCGACGCCTTGCCGCGTCGTACGGCCTGCAGCAGCCCGAGCGGGACCGCGATGACCACGGCGAGCACGGTGGACAGGACGGTCAGGAGCAGCGTCTTCGGCAGCCGCTGCTTCAGCAGGTCGAAGACGGGCGAGTTGAGCTTGAAGGACTCGCCGAGATCACCCGTGAGGAGCCGCTTCAGGTACATCGCGTACTGCATGGGCAGCGAACGGTCGTACCCCTGCTGGTGGTTGAAGTGCTCGATCTGCTGCGGTGTGCCCTTCGGGCCGAGGATGGCGCGGGCGGGGCCGCCCGGCAGCAGGTGCAGGAGCACGAAGACGATGACCGACACCAGGAAGAGGACGACGACCGCCTGGAGGAAGCGCTTGACCAGGAACCCGGTGAAGCCGGTGGGGCCGGCGGATCTTGTCACTTCTCGGCTCCCTTCTTCTTGACGTAGTACCAGTGCTGGGGAGCGAAGGTGACGGTCGGGTTCTGCTCGACCCCGCGCAGGTCGTTGCGGATCACCGAGACCTGGTACGCCGGATTCGGCATCCACATGACGGGCAGCTGCTCGGCGAGGTACTCGCCGTACTCGTGCACGGGCTTCATGTCGGGGGAGTACTGCATGCCCCGCAGGATGCGGTCCGCCTTCTTGTCGCTGTAGTTGCCGAAGTTGGCGGACGCGCCCGTCGAGAAGAGCTGCTCGCCGCTGGGGTTGAGCGGGTAGTACCAGCTGCCTGCCGTCCCGAAGAACGACATGTCCCAGTCGCAGCCGGGGTCCTTCTCCTTGCATGGGACAGAGTTGCCGAGCACCGAGTTCAACGGCTGCTGGCGGACGGTCAGCTGGATGCCGGCCTTGGACAGGGACGACTTCAGTTCCTGCATCATGTTCGTCGTCTCGGTCGACCCCGACTGGGAGAGCAGGGTCAGTTCGAGCGGGGCGTCCTTCTCGATGTCCTTGCCGCACCGGCCCTCGCCCGTTCCGGGGCGTACGCAGCGTGCCGTGCCGTCCTTCGTGCGCCAGCCGTGGGCTTCGAGCAGCCGCCGGGCCTTGTCGACGGAGAACGGGTACTTGTTCTTCTCCATCTCGGGGGAGAGGTACTGGCTCTTCGGTGTCACCGGCACCGGGCCGAGCGTCGGTGTGGCGCTGCCCTGCCAGATGACGTCGCTCATCGCCTTCTGGTCGACGAGGTGCTGCATGGCCTGCCGGATGTAGAGCTGGTCCATCATCGGGCCGCCGTGCGTGGAGTTGAAGTTGTAGACGATGTACGTCGCCGCCCAGCCCTCCCACGGATCGACCCGGTAGCCCTTGTCCTGGAACTTCTCCTTCTGCGCCAGCACCGACGGCGGGATGTAGCCGTAGTCGACGCCGCCCGAACGCAGCACGTTGTACTCGGAGTCGGCCGTCGTGAACGGTTTGAAGACCACCTTGTCCAGGTGCGGGCGCTCCGACTCCGGGCCGGTGTACTTCTCGTTCGGCACGATGGTGACCTGTCCGCTGTCGCGCCATCCGGCGAGCTTCCAGGGCCCGTTGACCGTCTTCCAGAGCGGGTCGGAGCCGTACGAGCCGAGGCTCTTGGCGTGCTTCGTCAGGCGTGCGAATACGGCCTTGGCGCCGGCGGGCGTGCGGTCCCAGTCGCCGATGGGCCCGCCGTCGGTCTTCGCGTCCCAGGCGTGCTGGGGGAGCGCGCGCAGCAGGGTCAGCTGGTTGGCCGTGAACCAGTCCGGGTTGTACGCACGCGTCAGGTGCAGCCGCACGGTGTGGTCGTCGAGCGTCTCGAACCGCTTGACGTTGTCCGGCATCGTACCGACCGAATAGCTGCCCCACTCCGCCTTGTTGGCCCTCACCAGGTGGAACCAGAACTCCAGGTCACGTGCGGTGACGGGCTTCCCGTCGGACCACTCGACGCCCTCACGAAGCGGCACCGTCACGGTCCTGTTGCCGTCGCTGTACCGCGGCTCCAGGCCCAGCGTGCCCGGCCCGTGCGTGGTCAGCTCGCCGCCCGCCTCGTCCAGCACGGCGTCGTACACCGGTGTGAACAGCAGCGAATTGATCCCGTAGTTGTACGAGGCGCCATAGCCCGGCGCGCCGATCGGGAAGATCCAGTTGGGCGTCGCGGCGGGCGGCAGCGCCATCGTCGCCGTGCCGCCCTCCACGGGCGTGCCGCCGGTGGGACCCATGTCGATGCGGCCGCCCTCGCGGGTGCATCCGGTGAGGACCGCCGCGAGGGCGAGCAGCGCGGCCGCCGCGGACCTGGCGGACCTGAATGAGCGCATGGCGATACGCCTCCAAGGGGTACGGCGCCGGCCCGTGCCGGGAAACGACGGGGCGGCGCCCGAACGCTAGGCCGGGCGTGAAAACCAAGTCAATAGCTTCATTCGGCAAGAAGTGGAAAACCCGGGGGGGCTGGCCAACTTGCTTTGATCGAACCTAGAGTTCGTGTCGGTCTCGAACGAAGGCTCCGAAACAACTGGGGGTGGCATGACCGAAGGACCACGCGGCGAGCCCGGCTCGGCGCAGCACATCGTGCATCTGGTCTCCTCGGGCGCGGCCACGTCCCGGGCCGACCTCGTGCGCGAGCTGGGCCTCGCCCCCTCGACGGTGTCCCTGCGCGTGCAGGAACTCGTCGACGCGGGACTGCTCAGCGAGTCCGGCGAGGGCGCCTCGCGCGGCGGCCGCAGACCCCGGCTGCTGCGCGTCGCCGCACACGGAGGCGTCGCCCTCGCCGCGGACCTCGGCAGCCACCACGCGCGGCTCGGCGCGGTCGACCTCGGCGGCACCGTCACCGACGCCGTCGACCTGCCGCACGACATCACCGCGGGCCCGGAGTCCGCGGTGGACTGGCTCTGCGGCCAGGCCGAGGCGCTGATCGCCCGCCAGCGGGAGGAGGGCCGGACGGTGCGCGCGTTCGGCGTGGCCTTCCCCGGCCCCGTGCAGCCCGCCACCGGTCTCGTCCTCAGCCCGTCCCGCATGCCCGGCTGGCACCGCTACCCCCTGCGCGACGTCCTCGCCGAGCGGCTCGGCATCCCCGTCACCGTCGACAACGACGCCACGATGATGGCCGTCGGCGAGCACCGCGTCGCACGCCCCGACCTCGACCACCTCGTCGTCGTCAAGGCAGGCCGCGGCATCGGCAGCGGCGTCATCTCCGCGGGCCGGCCGCACGACGGCGCCAACGGCAGCGCGGGCGACATCAGCCACGTCCGCGTCGACGCCGCGGGCGACCGCCCGTGCAGCTGCGGCAACATCGGCTGCCTGGAGACCGTCGCGAGCGGCGCGGCCCTGATCCGCGAACTCGCCCGGCAGGGCGCCGAAGTGACCGACACCGCAGGACTGCTGCGGCTCGTCGCGGACGGCGACCCGCAGGCCACCACCCTCGTCCGCACCGCCGGACGGCACATCGGCACGGTCCTGTCCGTCGTCGTCAACTTCTTCAACCCGCAGGCCGTGGCCCTCGGCGGCGTCCTCGCCACGGCGGAACCCCTGGTCGCCGCCGTGCGCGGGGTGCTCTACGAACGCTGCCTGCCCCTCGCCACGGCCGACCTGGAGATCACCACGACCGTGACGGGCGTCGACGCGGGCCTCCTCGGCGCCGGCCTCACCGCCCTGCGCCGCCACCTCCCGACCACCCCGGCGGCCCCCGCCCCCCAGGAAGAGAGCGCACCCGCATGACCCCCTCCGCGCACCGTCGCCGCCTGCGCATCGGCATCGGCGGCATCGGCATCGAGTCGTCCACCTTCTGCCCGCACCGCTCCACCACCGACGACTTCCGCCAGACCCGCGGACAGGAGCTCCTCGACCGCTACACCTGGACGCGGGCGGACTCCGACCTCGCGGACACCGTCGAATGGGTGCCCCTGCTGCACGCCACCTCACTGCCCGGCGGACCGGTGGAAGCGGAGTCGTACCTGTCACTGAAGGACGAACTGGTCACGCGCATACGGGCGGCGGGCCCGCTCGACGGCCTCGTGTACGACATCCACGGCGCGATGAGCGTCATGGGCCTCACCGACGCCGAGGCCGACCTCACCGAAGCGGTCCGCGCGGCCCTCGACTCCGTCGGCACCCCGGACGGCACGGGACGGCCGATGATCTCCGCCGCCATGGACCTGCACGGCAACGTCTCGCGCCGCTTCGCCGAGCCCGTCGACCTGCTCACCGCCCACCGCCTCGCCCCGCACGAGGACGCCTGGGAGACCCGCGAACGCGCGGCCCGCAACCTCGTGCGCTGCCTCCTCGACGGCACCCGCCCGCACCGCGCCTGGGTCCAGGTCCCGGTCCTCCTGCCCGGCGAGAAGACCAGCACCCGCCTGGAGCCCGCCAGGTCCCTCTACGCCTCCCTCGCCGAGATCGAGCGACTGCCCGGTATCCTCGACGCCGCGCTGTGGGTCGGCTACGCCTGGGCCGACGAACCGCGCTGCCAAGCCGCCGTCGTCGTCACCGGCGAAGACGCCGAACTCGCCGCCGCGGAGGCCGAGAAGCTGGCCCGCCGCTACTGGGACGCGCGCCGCGACTTCGTCTTCGTCGGCCCGACGGGCTCCGCCGAGGAGTGCATCGAGAAGGCGGTGGCCTCACCCCGGCGCCCCTTCCTGATCAGCGACTCGGGCGACAACCCGACGGCGGGCGGCGCCGGCGACCTCGCGTACATGCTCGGCAAGCTGCTCGAGAACGACGCGATCCGCGACGGCCGGGTCACCGCGGTCCACCCCGGCATCACCGACCCGGTCGCCGTCGCCCACTGCTTCGACGCGGGCGTGGGCGCGCAGGTCACGCTGAGCGTCGGCGGCAAGGTCGACCCGCATCACGGCGGACCGTACGAACTCACCGGAACCGTCGTCGCGTTGCAGCGCGCCACCGACCGGAAGGACCGCGCGGAGGGCGGCGCGTACGACCGCGGCGTCGACATGGCGGCCGTGCGCAGCGGCGGCCTCACCGTCGTCCTCGTCGAGCGCCGCAAGCCGTTCCACACACTCGCCGACTTCCTGGGCCCGGCGGAGGGCGGCCTCGGCATCGACCCCCGTACGTACGATCTCGTGGTCGTGAAGATCGGCTACCTGGAGCCCGAACTCCACGACATGGCGGCCGACTGGCTCCTCGCCCTCACACCGGGCGGCGTCGACCAGGACCTGCCGCGCCTCGGCCACCACCGGGTGGAGCGGCCGCTGTACCCGTTCGACGAGGACGCCCACGACGGCGGGACGCCCGACCTGACCCCGGCCCTGCTCACCCCGCTCGCTCCCTGAAAAGGGAGGACCACCGACGCAAAGGAGCTCTCTGTGAAGCGTGTCGCCACCTTGTCCGCGCTGGTCTGTCTGCTGGCCGCCACGGCCGCCGCGCCCGCCGTACCCGCCGCTCCCGAAGCGGGCCGTCGGCCGGACGGCCACCACGCGCGCAGCCTCCTGGACACCGTGCCGAAGAAGGGTGTCCTCAGGGTCTGCACGACCGGTGACTACGCCCCCTTCACGAAGCTCGACCCCGCCGAAGGAACGTACAGCGGCGTCGACATCAAGATGGCGCGGGACCTCGCGAAGAGCCTCGACGCCAAGCCGAAGTTCACCGCCACGACCTGGGCGGACCTGACCAAGGACGTGGTGGCGAGGCGCTGCGACATCGGCGTCGGCGGCGTCTCCATCACCCTGCCGCGCGCCCGTCAGGTCTACTTCAGCGAGCCCACGCGCGAGGACGGCAAGACCCCGATCGTGCGCTGCGCCGACAAGGAGAAGTTCGGGGCGGGCGCGCTCGCGGACATCGACAGGCCGGGCACGACCGTCGTCGTCAACCCCGGTGGTACGAACGAGCAGTTCGCCCGGGCGAACATCAAGCGGGCCACGATCAAGCTGCACCCGGAGAACACCACGATCTTCCAGGAGATCATCGACGGCCGGGCGGACGTGATGATGACGGACGCGAGCGAGACGCTGTACCAGTCGAAGATCCACCCCGAACTGTGCGCCCTCCACCCCGACAGGCCCTTCACCTTCTCCGAGAAGGCGTACGCGATGCCGCGCGGCGACGACGAGTTCAAGGCGTACGTCGACCAGTTCGTGCACCTCGCGACGCACGACGGGACGTATGCGAAGTACGAGGCCGAGTGGATGGGGTGAGCGGGTCCGGACGGGCGCTTCCCGGATGGTGACGGACGGCGGGGGTACTCGGCGCCCATGACCTATCTCAGCGTGGAACAACTGGCAGCCGTGCCCGGGGGCGGACTCGCGCCGTTCCTGACCGGACTGGGGATCGCCGTCCTGCTGGTCTGGGCCGTGTGGTTCGGGATCCGGGTCCGCGGCAGGGAACAGCGTCCGCCGAAGCCGCAGGAGCAGCCGAAGCTGCCTGCCGAAGGGCCCGTCGGGTCGGTCGTGGAGCACCGCGAGCCCGACGAAGTCCCGCAGGACGGCGGCAGGCTGACGCCCCACCAGCTCAAGGGGTCGGGCAACGTCGCCTCCAAGCGGAGCGACGACCAGCGGCCCCGGCGCTGGAACCGGGGGAGCAGCGGCGCCTTCGGCAGCGGCGGCCCGGGCACGCGCGGATAAGGCCACGGCCGGCCCTGCGGGCACATCCCCGTCAGGGCGCGGCGTGCGGCCGCGCGGCCCGCGGCAGCGTCACACCGCCGCGGACCGCGCCGACCGGGCGGGGCGCGACGACCGCGTCGACCGGGCGGACCGTGCCGACCGGGCCGAGTGCGCCCACTGAGCCCTTCTCCGCAGGTCCGCCCGCTCCTCCGTGCAGGTCCCGCCCCACACGCCGGACTCCCCGGCCTCAAGGGCCCAGGCCAGGCACTGCACCCGCACTTCGCACTGGGCGCAGACCTCCTTGGCGGCGGCGGTGTCCCGTGCGGCGGGTCCCGTCGTGCCGACGGGGAAGAACAGATCGGGATCCTCTTCGGTGCAGGCGGCTTTCTTCAGCCACTCCATGCTCAACAACTCCATGTCCGCGCGGGTTCCCAGGGCCAAAGCCCGGAAACCGGGGCCCGTTTGGGCGGAAGGGCGCGGGGGACCCGGCCACCATGACCGTCCACAAGAACACCGTGCTCGTACTGGACTGCTCGGAGCCCGAGAGGCTCGCCGAGTTCTACGCCGGACTCCTGGGCGCCGAGGTGCAGTTGAGCAAGGACCCCGACTATGTAGAGGTCACCAACGAGAACGGCGTCTGCCTGGCCGTGCACAGGGAGCGCGACTACATCCCGCCGAGCTGGCCCCGTCCGGAGGACTCGCAGCAGGCACACCTGAGGATCATGGTGGCCCGGTACGACATGGACGAGGCCGAGCGCGAGGCGGTCGGCCTCGGCGCGCGCCCGGTCGACACGAAGGACAACAACGGGCCGCGCGACACCCGCACCTACTCCGACCCGGCCGGGCACTCCTTCACGCTGGCCGCGATCCCCGAGTGAGCGCCGAACGCCCCGAGCCGCCCGGGGCGTGAGCCCCGCCGTATCGCGGAGCCCGCGTCCGGAGCCGGATTGCGGGGCCCGTCCACGGGCACCCGGTGGGTCCGAACACAGTGACGAATGGACCCGACCAAGGGGCAGTGATGGAGATTTCGGGACTCATCAGCGCGATTCTGATCGGCGCCCTCATCGGCATCCTGGGCAGGCTCGTCCTGCCCGGGCGGCAGCGCATCGGTCTGCTGTGGACGATCGTCGTCGGCATCGTCGCCGCGCTCATCGGCACGGCCGTGGCGGCGGGCCTCGGCGTGGCCGACACCGACGGCGTGGACTGGGTCGAGTGGCTCATCCAGATCGCGCTCGCGGCCCTCGGCGTCGCGGCCCTCGACCGGGTGAAGCTGCGCCGCTGACCCTCCCGGCCGGTCCGCCTCACGGCTCCGTCCACCGGCACAGCAGCCGCAGGAACCCGATCAGCGTGAGCGGCCACAGGAAGGCGAAGGCCCAGATCGCGCCGGGGTTCGGGGTGCGGATGCCGATGACGAGGAGCGTGCAGGACACGGTGGCGAGGAAGGCCACGGTGAGCGGGCGCGGCGTATGCGTGAGGACGGCGCGTACGCGGCGCCCGGCGCGCAGGAACCACATGCGGGTCTTGAGCCGACGGTCGTTCCGCAGGGCCGCTTCCATCTCGTCGAGGATGCGCTGCTCGTGCTCCGGAAGCCGGTCTGTCGTCATCGTCACCCCTCTCAGGCCTCACAACTCCCTCCGAGTATGCGCGTCTTGACGTCCATTGGCGTCTATTGATGCCTCTCGCATCACTCTCTGTGGCATCCTTGCCGTCCGCATGTAGCTCGCTCGGGGGAGGGGTTCCACATGGTCGCGCAGTCGAAGCCCGTGCCGCCGGGCGGCGGGGCCGCCCAGGAGGGCGCGGGCGGGCCGGGCGGAGACGGCGGGCCGGCGCCGGACCCCGAGGGCAGGCGTTATTTCACGGTGCTGTTCACCGTCCACCTCGTCCTGATGCTCATCCTCGTCGCCATCGCGGTGATCGGCGACTCGGCCACCGCCCTGACGGTCGCGGGCGGCGGCTTCATCGCGTACGTGTCGGCGATGACGCTCTACGCGCGCAGGGACGAGCGCAAGGAGGTCACGCAGCATCTGCTGGCGTTCCTCGCGGCGTTCACCGCGGCGGCCGTCATCGGCGGCGTCCTGTGGTGGGTCCTCGCGGCGCGGCCCGACGACGTCACGGGCGACGCGCACCTGACGGGCAGCGCGCTGGCCGCGGGCGCGACGGTGCGGCTCGACGTCAAGGCGCAGCCGGGCGGCAACGACGAGTTGAGGCTCTCGTTCACGGCACGGGACAGTGCGGCGGGCGCATCGCCGTGCCTGCGCATGGGCAAGCTGAGGTTCCAGGGAGAGGACGTCGCGGCCGAGGCGCCCGTCGACCTGGAGGAGACGTTCAGCACGACCCTCACGCTCGACGACCCCGGCCCCGAGGTGTCGGTCGACATCCAGCTGGTCGGCGCCGCGGCCTGCCGGGTCGAGCTGACGCTGGAGAAGGCGGAGTACCGCCGGTAGCCCAAGGAGAGTGCCACCGTGCCCATGCCCGGCAGAACATCGTCGTCCCGTCGCGTGCCGCGCCCTCGACGGCCCACCACATGCCTGCTGGCTCTCTCCCTGGCCACCCTGGTCGCCGCGTGCAGCGGTGGCGGCGGCACCGACGACGGCCCCGGCACCGCGTCGCCCTCCCGCACCGGCGGCTCCGCCGGGGGCGGCCACGCGTCCCTCTTCGACAAGGAGACGCTCAACATCGCCGTCAAGAAGGGGCAGCCGGGCTTCAGCACCCGCAGCGAGGAGGAGGACGACTTCGCCGGTTTCGAGGCGCAGTTGGTGCAGTTCCTCGGCTCCGACCTGGACTTCAAGGCCGCGGACTGGGACGTCCAGTCCCGCAACCGCGAGAAGGTGCTGCGCGAGCGCAGCATGGACCTGGTGGTGGCCACGTACTCGATCACGGAACCCCGCGACAAGAAGATCGACTTCACCGCCCCCTACCTGAAGACCTACCAGGGCGTGCTCGTCCGTGAGAAGGAGCGGGGCATCGACAGGCTGGCCGACGTCGACGGCAAGCGGGTGTGCAGCGTGCGCGGGTCCACCGGTGACCCCGAGAGCGAGCAGGACGACAAGGCGAAGAAGTCCGTGCGCGACGCCCTGGGCCCGAACGTGGTGGCCGAGCTGCGCAACAGCTACAAGACGTGCGTGAGGGAGCTGACGCGCGGCAACTTCGACGCCGTCTGGACCGACAAGATCATCCTTGAGGGCTTCGCGCAGGACCCGCGGTACAAGAACGACGTGAAGGTGGTCCGCAACATCACCGTCAAGAAGCTGCAGTTCTACGGAATCGGCCTGCGCGAGGGCCACGAGGCCGACTGCCGCAAACTGAACGGCGCCATCAAGCGCTTCCTCGACACCCAGTGGACGCTCGCCTTCCGAGCCCACTTCTCCGACATCACCGACCGCCTGGCCGACTACGAGCAGCAGTACAAGCCCACCGACGACGAGTTCGAGGCGCTCGCCGAGACGTCGTGCGGGGACAACTAGGCACACCCAGGCCCCCGCCGACGCGCTCGTGTTCTCAGACGGAGCGGTGGTACTGGTCCGGCACGTGCACCTCGGCGCCCAGTTCACGCGCCGCGCGCCGCGCCCACGAGGGGTCGCGCAGCAGTTCGCGGCCCAGCAGGACGGCGTCCGCCTCGCCGTTGGCCAGGATCTTCTCGGCCTGTGCGACATCGGTGATCAGACCGACCGCGGCGACCGGCAGCTCCGTCTCGGCCTTCACCCGCGTGGCGAACGGGACCTGGTAGCCGGGCTCGACGGGGATCCTGACGCCTGCCGCGTTGCCGCCCGTGGAGACGTCGAGCAGGTCGATGCCGTGCTCCTTGAGGTCGGTGGCGAAGCGGACCGTGTCGTCCGCCGTCCAGCCCGCCTCGTCCAGCCAGTCGGTGGCGGAGATGCGGAAGAACAGCGGCTTGTCCTCGGGCCACACGGCCCGCACGGCGTCGACGACCTCCAGCGCGAAGCGCGTGCGGTTCTCGTACGAGCCGCCGTACGCGTCGGTGCGCTTGTTGCTGTGCGGGGAGAGGAACTCGCCGATCAGATAGCCGTGGGCGCCGTGGATCTCGGCGATGTCGAAGCCCGCGTCGAGCGCGCGCCGCGCGGCGGCGGCGAACTGCTCCACGACCTCGTGGATCTCCTCGACGGTGAGCTCCGTCGGCACGGGGTGCCGCTCGTCGAAGGCGACCGCGCTGGGCGCGACCGGCTGCCAGCCGTACTGGTCCGCGCCGACCGGGGCGCCGCCCTTCCACGGCCGGTCGGTGGACGCCTTGCGGCCCGCGTGGGCGAGCTGGATCGCCGGGACGGTGCCCTGGCTGCGCAGGAAGTCCGTGACGCGGCGGAAGGCCTCGGCCTGGGTGTCGTTCCAGATGCCCAGGTCGTACGGGCTGATGCGGCCCTCGGCGCTGACCGCGGTGGCCTCGACGATGATCAGGCCGGTGCCGCCGGTGGCGCGCGCCGCGTAGTGCGCGAAGTGCCAGTCCTGCGGGACTCCCGCCCCGGGACCCTCGGGCGCCGCCGAGTACTGGCACATCGGGGGCATCCATACCCGGTTCGGGACGGTCAGCGATCGCAGGGTGTAGGGCTCGAACAGCGCGCTCACGGCGGGCTCCCATTCGTCGGGGCTGATGTGCTCCTCGTACGATAGACCTCGTAGTACGGCGGATGTCAAACTACGATGAGTCTCGTACGATGGTGCGCATGGATCGCCCGGGGACCAAGCGCTCGGGGCGCACAGGACGAAGTGGAGCCGCCATGACGACCGCCGCCGCGACCGGCAGCGCGAGCAGCAGGACGCTCGCCCACCCCGCGCCCGAGGAGATCCGCCTCGAAGCCGTGCTGCACGCCCTCGCCGATCCGATGCGGATGCGGGTGGTCCGGGCGCTGGCCCGGGAGGAGGGCGCGGCCGGACTCTCCTGTTCCTACTTCGAGCTGCCCGTCACCAAGTCGACGTGCACGCACCACTTCCGGGTGCTGCGCGAGAGCGGCGTCATCCGGCAGCTCTACCGCGGCACGGCCAAGCTGAACGTGCTGCGCCGCGACGACCTCGACGTGCTCTTTCCCGGCCTGCTCGACAGCGTCCTGGCCGCGGCGGCCCGCCAGGCCGACCGCCTCGGCGAAGAGGGCTGACCGGCCCCGGCCCCGGTCCACCGGCCGGTCCGGTCCACCGCACGGGGGTTCGTCCCTAGCTCTGCGGTCCCGGCACCCCCCGCGCCGCCTCCCGCAGCCCCTCCCAGTCCGGGATCTTCACCACGCCCCGGCCGAGGGAGTGGCCGAGGCGAGCCTCCGCACGTTCGATGGCCAGCCAGCCCGGCCACTCGACCGGACACAGGCCCGCGGCCCGCAGCGCCGTCAGCGGATCCTCCGGGAGCCGGCGCAGGGCGAGGGCGGGGGCGTCGTCCAGCAGGGACTGGACCGTCTCCTTGGAACACGGGCGGTTCGTGCCGATCACGCCGGTCGGGCCGCGCTTGATCCACCCCGCCACGTACTCGCCGGGCGACGGCACGCCGTCGCGCAGCACCCGCCCCGCCGCGTGCGGCACCGTGCCCCGCCCCGCGTCGAACGGCAGCCCTTCCAGGGGCACTCCGCGGTAGCCGACCGAGCGGAGCACCAGCTGCGCGGGGATGTCCTCGTACTGCCCGGAGCCCGTCACCCCGCCCCGGCCGTCCGGCAGCGTGCGCTCGAACCGGGTCAGCGCGACCCGGCCCGCCGCCCCCGCCGTCAGGGAGACCGGCCGCAGGAAGAAGCGGAGCCTGATCCGCCGCGCCAGGCCCCGCACCGGGCGCTCGGCCCAGCCACGCAGCACCTCCACGTTCCGGCGGCTCGCGGCGGGCAGTCCCGAAGGGTCGGTGTACGCGGGGTCCAGCGCCAGCTCCGCCGGATCCAACACGATCTCGGTGTCTGGGAGCGAGCCGAGCTCCCGCAGCTCCTTGGTGGTGAACCGCGCCTGCGAGGGCCCGCGCCGCCCCACCATGGACACCTCGCGCACCCCGCTGCCCGCGAGCACGCCGAGCGGCGCGTCCGGCATGTCGGTGGGGAGCAGTTCGGCGGCGCCGCGGACCAGCATGCGGGCCACGTCCACCGCGACGTTGCCGACGCCGATCACGACGGCGGAGTCCACACCCTGCACGAACCCGTCCTGCGCGTATCCGTCCGTGAGCGCGTCCGGATGCGCGCTGTACCAGGAGACGAACTCGGTCGCCGAATAGCTGCCCGGAAGATCCTCGCCGGGCACCCCGAGCCTGCGGTCCGCCGCCGCGCCGACGCAGTAGACCACCGCGTGGTAGAGGTCGAGCAGCCGAGCAGGGGTGAGGGCGCCGGAGCCGATCTCCAAGGAGCCGAGAAAGCGGACGCGCTCGTGTTCGAGGACGGTCCGCAGATTGTTCTGCAGCGACTTGATCTTCTCGTGGTCCGGCGCCACCCCGTAACGCACCAGGCCGTACGGACAGGGAAGCCGGTCGAGCACGTCGACCCGCACGTCCGGCACGCGGTCCTGCTGGACGAGGGACTGTGCGGCGTACACCCCGCTGGGGCCGGAACCGACGACGGCGACCTGCAGCACTGTGGTGCTCCTTCCGCGAGACGCGCCCGGGACGATTTCAGGATCGCACCGAGAGCCGCGCGATGTCAGGGGTGTGCGACCGTCCGTGCGCGCGCTGTCAGGGCCGCACGCAATGCCCCGATAAATGTCCAATTACCTGTGTGGACGGGTTCTATTGCTCGCGGGAGCATGGAACTCCGGGTTACCGCGGGGTGCAGAAGAAAGGGGAGTTGCGTGAGTGACAAACTTTCCGAAATCCTTTCCGGGCTGACGCCGTCCGATGTCGTGGTCGATTCCTTCGGGCGCATCGTGATCACGGATCCGGAGGTGGCGAAGCAGCTCCGTGAGCTGTCGGACGGCACGGCCATGCTCGTGCCCAACCAGTCCTGCAACCACGGCTGCGGCGGCTGACCGGCGACCACGGCGGAGGTGTCCTCGATGGGGGCAGGGTCGGAGAAGAACGACGGAGGCTCGGTCCTCCAGCGGGAGCGCATCCACTCCCTGCGAAATGACGTCTTCCATCTCATCCTGCTCCCTACGGAGCAGTGCAATTTCCGCTGCACCTATTGCTACGAGGATTTCTCGGTGGGCCGGATGCGTCCGGAGATCGTGCAGGGCGTGAAGAAGCTCATCGAAAACCGGCTCACCGATCTCAGGGTTCTCAACATCTCCTGGTTCGGTGGCGAACCGCTGCTCGCGGTGGACATCATCGAGGACGTCTCCCGCCTGGCCGCGGGGGCCGGCGCGGATACCGGCGCGGGCGGCGGTGCTGCCGCGGGCGCGGACCGGAGCGGCGGGCCGCGATTCTCCGGCGATGTGACCACCAACGGCTATCTGCTCAACACGGCCGTGGCGGAACGGCTCGCCGCGGTAGGGGTGACCTCCTACCAGATCTCCCTGGACGGTCCGGAGCGGCTGCACGACACGACCCGTGTGAGGGCGGACGGCCGGGGCTCGTTCCGCAGGCTGTGGCAGAACCTGCTGGCCATCCGGCGGGGCGACCTGCCCGTCACGGTGACGCTGCGGGTGCACCTGACGCCGGCCAACCTGCCGGCGATGCCGGAGTTCCTGGTGCTGCTCAGGGACACCTTCCTGGACGACCCCCGCTTCTCCGTGCACCTCAAGACCGTCGAGCGGCTGGGAGGCCCGGGCGACGACCGGATGGACGTCGTCGACAAATCCACCCGGCCCCGTACGATCGCGGACCTCACCGCCCTGCTGCGAACGGGCGGCCGCACCCCGACCGTGCCGGACGCGCCGGTCTGCTACGCGGCCCGCCCGAACTCCCTCGTGATCCGGGCCAACGGCCGGCTCGGCAAATGCACGGTGTCGCTCGACGACCCGGCCAACAACCTGGGCGAGCTGCGTCCCGACGGCACCCTGCGGTTCCGTGACGGACTCCTCGCCCCGTGGCTGCGCGGCTGGCAGAGCGGCGACCGGCAGGCTCTCGCGTGTCCCGCCGACGGATTCACCCTGCGGGACGCCGACGCGCCCGCCCCGCCGGAACCCGTACTCCTGCAGATCACCCCGGCGCCCCACAGGGAGCGCCGATGACGCGGCCGCCCGGCACGGACACCGCCGTTCCGGCGCTGCCCGCCAGGGAGTTCCTGCGCCACCACGAAAGGCTGCTGAGGCCACCGCTGGACCTCTGGGCCACCGAGCTGTACGAGCAACTGACCGCGCTCGACGCGGCGAGCGCCGAAGAGCCGGGCGTCATGGACACCGTCTCGTCCCTCATGAACAAGGCGGGCTTCGTGCTGGCCGCCACGGGAGACACGTACTTTGCACAGCACGCGTGCGAGTGCCAGCTCCGCTGGGTGGCGCAGCGCCACAGCGACTGCGGTGACGCCGGAATGCTCGCGCACGCGTTCCAGCCGTGGATCAACACGGGGCGCCTGCACGGCCTGCGAGGCGACCTGGAGCGGGCGCTGCCGCACTTCACCGTCGCGGAAGAGGCGGCGGCGCGGCGCCCCGTCTCCCTGGGACCCTGCCACGTACCGGAGGACGCCTGGCCGGACATCTTCGACGCCGCACCGGCACTGCACGACGTGCTCTGGAACGCGCAAACGCTGGAAACGGCCAGGTGCTACCTCAGGCGGCGGGACTTCCCCGGCATGGCAGCCGCCCTGGCCCGGCTACGGAGCACCGTGCCGACCGCGTGGCACTCCTTCCTCACCGAGGGGGAGATCCTGTGCCTCCTGCACCAGGGCAGAGCGGACGAGGCCGTGGCACGGGCCGGCTCGGGAGACCCCGCCTCCGCCTACGACGAGGCTGCCTTCCGGCTGCACGCGGCGACAGGTCTCGTCCTGCGCGGGGACGTCGACGAGGCACGCCGACAGACGGTGGAACTGGCCGCCTTCCTCACGCAGGCCCTGCCGAGCCGCCCCAAGGACGCGCCCACGCTGCTGCGCCAACTCCGGCAGCTGGCAGCTCTGTTGGAGCACGTGGAGGAACCACGTTACGCACTGGCCGTCAGCATCCACGGACTCGACGTGTGCGACACCCACGAGGACGAGCCGCTCCGTCTGCGCTTCCTGGAGAGTGCTCTGCGCCTGGCACCGGGGCACCCTCGAGCGGGTGCCTGGGAGCGCGCCCGGCGTCACCTCATCGGCCACAGCCTCTACCGGGAGGTCCGCAGCGGCTCAGGCCGCACGGTGGACGTCCGCCCGGTGGACGTGCGGAACACTCCGGTGTTCTCGCGTCTGGTCCGGGCCATGGAACAAGCCGCCGCGGGCCGCTCCGGCCTGCTCCACGTCGACTGACCCCTGCACGCCCCGCGTCACCCCATCTCCCGCATCCTGCCGATCTCGCTCGACTGCTGCGCCACGACGTCGTTCGCCATCTCCTCGACCTGGATGTTGTTGCCCTCGGAGAGCACATCCGAGGCCATCGTGACCGCCCCGCTGTGGTGCGTGATCATCAGCTTCAGGAAGAGCTGGTCGAACGCCCTGCCCTTCGCGGCGCGCAGCTGCTTCAGCTGCACTGCGCTGGCCATGCCCGGCATCGTCGAGTGATCGTGCCCCGCCTGTCCGCGCGGGCCGCCGTGCTTCTTGAGCCAGCCCTTCATCGCGTCGATCTCCGGGCGCTGGGCCGCGCCGATGCGGGACGCCAGCCGCTTGATCCGGCTCGACTCGGCCCGTTTCGAGGCCAGTTCGGTCATCCGCAGGGCCTGGCCGTGGTGGACGATCATCATCTGTGCGTAGGTGAAGTCGGCCGTGTTGGGGGAGTCGTCATCGGATCTCTGCCGTGCGGCGTCCTTCGCGGACATCGTCGCCGCGGTCTCGCCCGGCTTGCCCGGCACGATCACCGAAGGCCCCGAGGGCGCCTCGCGCCCGGCGTCGGACTTGCCCCCGCCGCCCGTGCCGGAGTCGCACCCCGCGAGGACGAGGGCCGCGGCGGCCATGAGCGCGGTGGCGGCGGACGTACGACGGTTGAGCACAGCGGCCTCCTGTCGGTTCGCGGGTCCGTTTCCGAGTTCGGTCAAGCGCCTGCCCCCTGTTGATATGTGCATGATGAGCACGATACTGCGGGTGTCCGTGACCCGTTCCCCTGCGAACGGCGACAAGGGAGGACGCAGTGACCCTGTTGAGCAACCCCCGAACCCGGCGCAGACGGCTGACCGTCGGCGCGGCGGCAGCCGGACTGCTGGCCGCGCTGCTGACCGCGGCGCCCGCGGGAGCCATCCCCGACCCCGGTGACACTCCCACCGCCCCGAAGAGCGTCTCCAAGAGCGACGCCGACCGGACCAGGAAGGCCATCGAGCGCGGAGAGATACCCGCGCCCGACGAGATCGCCCACTCCGCCAACATCGAGCACCTGGCCAACATCCCCAAGGACGCGCTGCCCGGCAACAACACGGACCTCGCGTTCCAGGGCAAGTACGCCTTCGCCGGCAACTACGACGGCTTCCGGATCTACGACATCAGCAACCCGAAGGCCCCCAGGACGGTGTCCCAGGTCCTGTGCCCCGGTTCGCAGAACGACGTCTCCGTCTCCGGCGACCTCCTCTTCCTCTCCACGGACTCCTCGCGCAGCGACGACTCCTGCAACAGCACCACGCAGCCCGCGACGGAGAAGTCCTCCTGGGAGGGCATGAAGATCTTCGACATCAGCGACAAGGCGAACCCCAAGTACGTCTCCGCCGTCGAGACCGCCTGCGGCTCGCACACGCACACGCTGGTGCCGGAGCGCAGGAACGTCTACGTGTACGTCTCCTCGTACTCCCCGGACGCAGCGTTCCCCGACTGCCAACCGCCGCACGACGGCATCTCCGTCATCAAGGTGCCGCGCAAGGCCCCGGAGCGGGCCGCGGTCGTGAACTTCCCCGTGCTCTTCCCCGGTGAGGGCCCCGACGGCGGCGGCAACCCGGGCGGGCCCACCAACCCGGGCGTCCGCAAGACCACCGGCTGCCACGACCTCACCGTGCTGCCCTCCGAGGACCTCGCGGCGGGCGCCTGCCTGGGCGACGGCATCCTCTTCTCCATCAAGGACCCGGAGAACCCGAAGATCATCGACCAGGTCCAGGACAACAAGAACTTCGCGTTCTGGCACTCGGCGACCTTCAACCAGAAGGCGAACAAGATCGTCTTCACCGACGAGCTCGGCGGCGGCTCCGGCGCCACCTGCAACGCGGCCACCGGCCCCGAGCGCGGCGCCAACGGCATCTACGACATCCAGGGCAAGGGCGACAAGCGCAAGCTGGTCTTCAAGAGCTACTTCAAGATCCCCCGCCACCAGGCGGACACCGAGAACTGCGTGGCCCACAACGGCTCGCTGATCCCGGTCAGGGGCAAGGACCTCATGGTGCAGGCCTGGTACCAGGGAGGCGTCTCCGTCTGGGACTTCACCGACTCGAGCAAGCCCAAGGAGATCGGCTACTTCGAGCGCGGCCCGCTCTCCACCGACAAGATCACGACAGGCGGTTCCTGGTCGGCGTACTACTACAACGGCCGCGTCTACTCCAACGACATGGCCAAGGGCCTCGACGTCCTGAAGATCAACGACAAGCGGACCGACCCCGCGCAGCGGGTCCGCCTGCACGAGCTCAACGTCCAGACGCAGCCCGACTACTTCGACTAGCCGGGCCGCACCGACGGCAGCGGCCCCAGCGGCCGACTCGTGGAGGTCCCGTCGGGCGGTGCGCCGCCCGGCGGGACACCGAGCCCCCAGTCGAGCTCGTACCGCTGGAACAGCTCGGCCCGCAGCGTCACCAGCGGCATCGGCGCCCCGGGAATGAGCAGCGCGAAGACCGCGCCCATCAGGAGCGCCCGCAGCAGCGGATAGTCCCGGTCCACGTCGTGCGATCCGTACCGCACGACCGTGTCGCGCAGCAGCTCCGCGAGCCGCTGCTGCTCCGGGCACTGCACGAAGCCCTCCGCCTGGAGGATGCCCGCCATGTGCGTCCGCATCAGGAGCGGCTCGTCGCGGGCAAGCCCCAGGATCGCGTCGACGGCCCGCGCCATCCGCTCACGCCCGTCATCGGTGCGCGGCTCCCGCTCCAGCGCCGCCTCCAGCGTGCGGTGCATCAGCCGGTGCACCGCGGACTGCAGCAGCTGGCGCTTGCCGGGGAAGTAGTACGACACCAGCCCGCGGGCGGCGCCCGCCCGGTCCGCGATGTGGCCGAGCGTCGTGGCCTCGTAACCCCGCTCGCCCACCAGCTCCACCGTCGCCTGCAGCAGCCGCTCCCGGGAACGTCTGCGCAATTCTTCATTGACCGATGGGCTACGCGGGGACATTCTGTAACTCCTGCGTTGACTGGCTCCGAGCCAATATACTCAGTGCGTCCCGAGGCGGCGTCTCGACAGAGACCTCGCGCGGGTCGCTGGAGCCTGGGGCAGGCAGCACCGCGGGGGAGTGTTGCCTGCCCACAGGCGTGCGTCCGTGCGGCCGTCCGTCATCCGACGAGGTCGAGCACGGGGCGCAGGGCGCCCGGGCGCCGGTCCACCGGCAGGTGGTCGACGAAGTGCACCACACACCCCAGGCCGGCCGCGCCCCCGTCGGCTCTCCGGTCGTCACCGACCATGAGGGTGTCCCGCGGGTCGACGCCGAGCGCGTCACAGGCCAGCGCGAAGAGACGCGTGTCGGGCTTCTGGATCTCGTGTTCGTACGACAGGACGTACGCGTCGACGTACGGATCGAGCCCATGGGCGCGGAAGACGGGCCGCAGGTCCCAGCCGATGTTGCTGACCACCGCGACACCGATGCCCCGCTCCCGCAGCCCCGTCAGGACCTCGGCGGCGTCGGCGTAGGGCTGCCACGCGGGCGGCGTCATGTGCCGGTCGTACAGCGCGTCGTACAGCCGCGGATCGGGCAGCGGCACCTCGCGGGCGAGGCCGGTGTACGCGGCGCGGTGCAGCTCCGCGCTCCGGTCGCGGACGGCCCAGAGCTCGTCGAGATGCCCGGGCACGGCGACGGGGTGGGCCCCGCCGGGCAGCGCGCCCGCCCGCTCCAGCGCCGCGGCGGCCGGCCCCGACTCCTCGGCGGGCCACGCGACTTCGAGCTCACCGAGCACGGCCCGCAGCCAGGAATCGGCCGACTCGATCCGGAACAGCGTCCCGGAGAAGTCGAAGAGCACGCCTTTGATCGTCATGTGCGGAGTCCTCCGAAGCGTCGTCGAGGGAAGAGCCGAGGGGGGAGAGGGGTCAGTCCGTGCTGCCCGTGCTGTCCGTGTCGTGCGTGTTCTCCGTGGTGTGCCTGCCGGGGCCGTACGCGTACGTCGCCACCGTCAGCGCCACCGTCAGGGCCCCGAGCAGCCAACCGCCCACGACGTCCGTAGGCCAGTGCACGCCGAGCCAGATCCGGGTCAGACCGACCCCGGCGACAGAAACGGCGGCGAGACCCAGGCCGGTCCGCCACAGGGCGGGGCCCGCGCCGTGCACGCGCAGCAACCACAGGAGCAGTCCGCAGACGAGCGCAGCCGTCATCGCGTGCCCCGAGGGGAACGCCGCGTAGTGCGCGGAGTCCACCGGGTCCGGCCACACCGGGCGCGGCCGGTCGACCGCCGCCTTGAGCCCCTGCTGCACGACCGACCCGGTCAGGCAGGCGCCGGCGACCCAGAGCGCGAGCAACCGCGCCCCCCGCACCACGAGCCAGATCACCACCACCGCGGTCAGCGCGCGCATCGTCCACGGGTCCCACACCCAGTCGGTGAGGATCCGGCTGACCCGTGTGGTGCCGGGGTCGTCCACCGCCCAGCGGTGAGTGGTGCGCGCGATGTCGTCGTCGAGCGAGAGCAGGGGCCGCCACTCCAGTGCGACGAGGAGGAGCAGCAGGAGCGACGGCACGGCGAGGGCCGCCGCGGTGACGGCGGCGCGGGAGCCGGGCGGTCGGGTCGGGGAGTCGGGGGGCGCGGGGTACATGCATTGATCCTCGCCGACGGGGCGGGGCGGAGGCCATCCCGGGGGGCGGAGCCGGGCGCGTCGGCCCGCGGGGGCGACTGCCTAGCCCAGCGCGCGCAGGCCCGGTACGAACGTGACCAGGACGGGGATCACCGGCACGAGCGCCGCCGTCGCCGTCAGGCGCAGCCTGCGCCCCGCCGTGAGGCGCGGGCGGGCCGCGAGCAGCCGGTGCACGCGCTGCGGGACGTGCGCCTGATGGGCCGGGCAGGGGCCGAACACACCGCGGTCCTCGTTGAGTTCGACCAGGGCGAGGGCGATCGTCAGTCGGCCGAAGCGGCGCGACGCCACGTCGTCGGCGGCGAGCTCCACCAGGCGGTGCATCTCCGCGCGGAACGCCGCGAACACCCGCACCTGCGGGAACCCGACCGCCAGCGCGCCCGAGCAGTGCAGCAGCCAGTCGTGCCTGGCCTGGGCGTGCCCCTGCTCGTGCGCGAGGACGGCATCGAGCTGACGGCCCTTCAGGCGCCGCAACGCGGCGGTGGTGACGACCAGTTGAGGCGCCTGGCCCGGCAGCCACCAGGCGTCGGGGCGCTCACCCTCGAGGACCACGAGACGGTTGCTCCCCGGCTCCTCGCCGGGCAGCAGCGGCGAACGTACGAGCAGTTCGGACCGCCGGCCGGACCGCCGGGCCCGCGCCCGGGCGATCTCCCGGGTCAGCATGACCGCTGTCCACACGCCTCCGCAGGCCAGCACCACGGCGGTCGCCGCGGCCCAAGGGCCGGGTGCCTGCAGGGCGTACGCCTCGACCACGGCGTGCGGAGCGGGAGCGAAGACGTGTCCGCGCACGGCCTGCCACGCGGCGGCGGCGCTCAGCGTCATCGAGAGCGCGCAGCAGACGAGGACACCCGCCACGACGCACTGCCAAGCCCACAGCGCGACCACGGGTTCGCGCTCCGGCCAGTCGGCCCGCGCGAGCATCCGGGGGGCGACGACGGCGGTCAGGGCGCCCAGCAGCAACAGCGCGACGGGGACCATCATGCCGCCCAGCCTATGAGGGTCGGGCTGCCCGAGGGTATGGGCTGCCGTCCCAAGTGACGCACGCCACGGCCGACACGGGCGCATCTCACGTACGAGTGACGACCGCGGCCCGCGGGCCGGGACGGCGTTAGTGTGCGGACGGTGATCGAGACCATCGTGTTCGACGTGGGGGAGACCCTCACCAAAGACGACCGCTACTGGGCAGCCTGGGCGGACTGGCTGCAGGTGCCGCGCCACACCCTCTCCGCGCTCGTGGGCGCCGCCGTCGCGCAGGGCGGCGACGGCGCCGACGCGCTGCGGTTCGTCAGCCCGGACATGGACATCGCCTCCGCCCACCACGCGCGCGAGGCCGCGGGCCGGGGCGAGCATCTGGGCGAGGCCGACCTCTACGCGGACGTGCGGCCCGCCCTCGGCGGTCTCCAGAAGCTGGGCGTCCGCGTCGTCGTCGCCGGCAACGGAACGCCACGCGCGGCCGAACTCCTGCGCGACCTCGACCTGCCCGCCGACCTCGTCGTCACGTCGGGCGACTGGGGCGTGGCCAAGCCGGACCCCGCCTTCTTCACCAGGGTGCTCGAAGTGGCCCAGGCCGGACCGCAGGAGACCCTGTACGTCGGCGACCACCCCGCGCACGACGTGTTCCCCGCCAAGCGGGCGGGCCTGCTCGCGGCACACATCCGGCGCGGCCCGTGGGGGCACTACTGGGCGAACGACCCAGCCGTCGCCGACGCGGTGGACTGGCGCATCGACAGCCTCACCGCGCTGGCCGGGCTGATCGAGCACTGACACCGCGCTGGCGGGGCTGATCGCGCACTGACACCGCCCTGGCCGGGCTGATCGACCATTGAAACCGCGCCGACGCGCGGGCGGCCGTCTACAGCGTGAGCAGCATCGCCACCATCCCGATCCCCATCGACAACCGGCACGCCGACGCCACCTCCGGCCGGTCCGCCCACCCCGGCATCGGGGGACCGCCCGCCGCCGAGGCGACCGCACGGGGCGCCAGGCGCGCGCCCGACCACAGGACGTACCCGGCGAAGTAGAGCAGGAGGGCGCCGGTGAGCAGCGGGACGCCGGTGCCGCCGTGCCCGGTGTGTGCGCCGGGCGCCGTGGCCATCGCCACCGACATGTAGACCATGGCGGACGCGCCGACCAGGTGGTGGAGGTGGTGGCGGTGCGCGCGGGCGGCCCACACCGTGTGCAGCGCGGCGGCGCCGAACACCGCGGCGTAGACCAGCCAGGCCCAGCGCGGCGGCGCGACCACGGCCGCGGGCACCGCCATCACCGCCATCCCGAACCCCATGAGCGCCTCGCCGCCGGCCGTGCGGCGCTGTTCCTCGATCCGGCTGCGCATCCGCAGCAGACAGTAGGCCCCGGTCGCCGCGCACAGCGCGACGAGCAGCCAGGCGGCCTGTGCAGGTCCGTGCACCGCACCCTCCCCCTGTAGACGGTGTCGTCGGGTCGATGCCCGGGTCCGCGGGGCCGTACGCGAGCGCACAGGGGTGCAAGGGAGCGCAGGGGGAGCGGCCGGGTGGGCGCGCGCGTCTCGGCACACCTCACGCGGACCTCGCGGCGCGCCTCTCGGACCCAGATCGTTTGCGAGTAAAACACTTGCTAATCTTTTGGGTATGAGCAGTACGCCGCCGTCCCTGAACCCGTCCCCGCACCCGTCCCCCCGCCCCGCCCGCGTCCGTCGGCTCCCGCTCGCCGGTGTGCTGCGCCCCGGCAAGCCGTCCGACATCTGGTTCAAGCCTGCGACCAGCGTGGTCGTGGCCAACGCGGCACCGAACCTGACGCTGCTCGCCCTCGGTCGGCTCGACCTGGTGATGTACACGATGGCCGGGTCCTTCTGCGCCCTGTACGCCCACAACCTCCCCTACGCCGCCCGCGCCCGCGTCCTGGCCGGTGTCGTCGCGGGGATGACCGCGAGCGTCGCCGTCGCCCTGGTCACCGCCTCGCTGACGAGCTCGGCGGCAATCCTCGTCGCGGTCGGCGCGCTGCTCGCCGCCGCGCAGAAGACGCTCTGCGACGCCACCCGCATCGGCCCGCCCGGGCACCTGATCTTCACCTTCATCAGCTCCGCGAGCCTCTTCGCGCCGCAGACCCTGGGCCAGGTCCCCGGCCACCTCGCCCTGACCCTCACCGGCGGCGCCCTCGCCTGGCTCGTCGGCATGGCACCGGCCCTGATCCGCCCGCACGGGCCCGAGCGCCGGGCCACCGCGCGCGCCCTGAACGCCGCCGCCGCGTACGCCGAGGCCGCGCGCGCCGACGCCGACGGGCCCGCGGCCGAAGGACCCGGCACCGCGCGGGCCCGCGCCGCCGCGGCCGGCGCCGTGCACGCCGCCTGGCAGTCCCTGCTCGCCACCGGCGCCCGCACCACGGCGGCCCGGCGTGCCCTGTGCCGGCTCGTCGTCCGCGCCGAGGAAGCCCTCGCCGCGCCCGCCGGGGCGGACCCGGCCGCGCTGCGCTCCTGGGCGGCGGGACTGCGTGGCACGGGCGCCGTCCCGCGCCCCGGCGGCGTACACCCGGGGGAGGAGGACGAACTCCTCGGCCTGGACGCCGAACTCGCCGCTCCGAAGGTCCCGCTGTGGCGGCGGCTCGCTCCCGGCTCCCCGCTGCTGCCCATCGCGCTGCGCACCGCCGTCGGCTGCGCCCTCGCCGGTTACGCCTCGCTCGCGCTCGGCATCGGCCGCCCCTACTGGGCGCTGGTCACCGCGGCCTCCCTCTACCAGGCCAACCTCGCCCTCACCTGGAGCCGGGGCGTGCAGCGCGTGGTCGGGAACCTCGTCGGGGTGTGCGCCTTCGCCGCCATCGCGCCGTTCGCCCACCTGGGCCACGCCGAGCTCATCGTCAGCTGCCTGGTCCTCGCCTTTGGGGCGGAGGCGCTGATCACCCGCAACTACTGGCTCGGCAGTGTGTGCGTGACGCCGATGGCGCTGCTCGTCACGGAGTTCGCACGCCTCCAGCAGCCCGGCGAACTGATCCTCGACCGCGTCGTGGACACCCTCGTCGGCGCCGTGCTCGGCGTCGCGGCCGCCGTCCTTGTCACCAACCGGCGCGCCGCCGACCACATCGAGCGGGCCATCGAGACCACCGAACGGGCCAGGGAGCGGGCCGAGGCCGGGCTCGCCGGGGCGGGCGCGGTCGAACCCGCGCGGCGCCGCCTCACCGAAGCCCTCGTCGAACTGCGCGCCGCCGCCGACGCGGCGGCCGGCGAATGGTGGCAGCGCGCCCTGCCCGAACAGCGGGTGCTCGACGCCGAGCGCGCCGGACACCGTACGCTCGCGGCGATGGTCCGCCGACCCACTGGTCAGCGCGGTGAGAACGGTCAGGGGACGCGGCCCCGCGCGGGAGCCGCCGACGCCTGGGAGGGCGCACGAGCATGACGACGGAGAACGGCCCGGCGGCAGGCCCCGGTGGGGACACCGTGGCCGCGGTGGTGCGGCAGTGGCGGGCGGTGCGGCCCGACATCGACACCGGGCCCATGGAGGTCATCGGCCGCATCAACCGCTGCGCGGCCCTCCTCCAGCAGGCCGAGGACGCCCCGCTGCGCCGCGCGGGCCTGACCCGCGCCGAGTTCGACCTGCTCGGGGCGTTGCGCCGCACGGGGCACGAGCTGACGCCCGGCGAGCTGGCCCGCGAGACCTTCTCCTCCGGCGCCGCCGTCACCAAGCGCCTCAAACTGCTCCAGGAGAGGGAGCTGGTCGACCGGCGCGCCGACGCGCGGGACCGCAGGGTCGCCCACGTCGGCCTGACCGAGGCCGGGCGCGACCTCGTCGACGCGATCCTGCCCGAACAGCTCGCGTACGAGACCGTGGTGCTGTCGGTCCTCGACGGGGCCGGGCAGGGCCAACTGAGCGGGCTCCTCGGGGAGCTGCTCGCCCAGCTGGAGGGCCGCCTCGGGGTGCGCAGGGGCTGAGGGCGTGCCGGCGCCGAGGCCCGGTGGCGCCGGGGCTCAGGCCGCCACGCGCTTGCTGATCTCGTCCGGCGTCAGATACGCGTCGGTCATCTCGAAGTCCTTGAGCGTGGCGGGGCGCTGGGCCTGGAAGCCGGTGCGTACGTAGTCGTCGCCCGCGAGCGCGTTGAGCCCCCAGTTGGCGGCCGTGCGGAAGCGGGCGGTGACGGTGCGCAGGGCGCCCAGGTGGTAGCCGCGCGCCACGACCTGGGCGGGCAGCCCCGTCAGTTGCACGCCCATGGGCTTGGACACCGCCTGGATGCCGCCGAGGTCGACGACGAGGCCCATGTCCTTGTGCCGGTAGTCGGCGAGCGGGAAGCCGCGCAGCGCCGCGAGGACGTTCTTCGCCGCGGCCCAGCCCTGGCGCATGGCGTGCTGCGCGGTCGGCGGGCAGATCGCGTCGCCGCCCTTGACCACGTCCGGCACGGCCGCGGCGTCGCCGAGCGCGAAGACGCCGTCGAGCCCGGGAACCGTCAGGTCGGGTCGGACGACGAGCCGCCCCCGGTTCGTCTCGGCGCCCAGCGTCGCGATGAGCGGACTGGGCGCGACCCCCGCGGTCCAGATCAGCGTGCGGCACGGCAGGACCCGGTCGTCGGTGAGCGTGACGGTGTCCTCGGTCGCCTTCGCCACGGACACGCCGAGCGAGACGTTCACACCCCGGCGCTGGAGGATCTCCATCGCCTTGTCGCCGAGCCGCGCGCCCAGTTCGGGCATCAGCTTCGGAGCGACGTCCACCACGTGCCACTTGATCTGCGACACGTCGAGGCCCGGGTAGCGCTTGACGGCGGCACACGTCAGACGCTGGAGGTACGCGGCCGTCTCCACGCCCGCGTACCCGCCGCCGACCACCACGAACTGCAGCCGCTGCTCGCGCTCCTCGCGGCTCGTGCTCGCCGCCGCGAGGTCCAGCTGGGAGATGACGTGGTCGCGGATCCAGGCGGCCTCCGCGAGCGTCTTGACGCCCACCGCGTGCTTGTCGACGCCGGGGATGTCGAACTGCCGCGTGACGCTGCCGGGGGTCAGGACCAGGTAGTCGTAGCGCTCCACGACCTCCTCGCCGTTGATCTTCCGTACGACCACGGCCTTGGCCTTGGGGTCGACGCCGATGGCGCCGCCGGGCACGATCCTGGTGCGGCGCAGCATCCGGCGCAGGGGCACCGCGACCGACTGCGGAGTGAGGACTCCGGAGGCGACGTGCGGCAGCAGAGGCAGATACAGCTGGTGGTCCATTGGGCTGATCAGCCGCAGCTCCGCCTCGTGCGGCGAGAGCTTCTTCTCCAGCTTGTGAGCGCACTCCATGCCGGCGAAACCGCCGCCGACGATGAGGATCCGGGGAGCTGCCATGTGATGTCTCTCCTGGGCTGTTGGAGATCGACTTCAGGGCTGTCGGGCCTGTCCGGTGCTGGGCCGTCGGGCCTGTCAGGGCTGTGGAAGATCTTCTGCGGACCGTACCCGTGGCCATGTACCCCTGCATCCCGGATGGATTGCTCGTGTGATGTGCTTCACATCTGCGAGCCGTCCCGCCCATGGGAACTCATGGTCCGTCTCAGATCCCGGGGCGGTAGCGCAGCGGATGGTCGCGCGGGATCTCGACGAGGACGATCCGGACGCCGTCCGGGTCCGCGATCCACATCTCGATCAGGCCCCACGGCTCCCGGACCGGCGGGCGCAGCACCTCGACGCCGCGCTCCGCCAGTTCCGCCTGGGCCGCCCCGACATCCGCCACCTGGAGCCACAGCTGCATCCCGGGCGCGGGCGGGGCGTCGGAGCGGCCGGAGAGTTCCAGGAAGCCGCCGCCGAGGAAGTAGACGGTGCCGCGCTCGGGGCCCGTGCCGAACTCCCGGTGGACGGCGAGTCCCAGCGCCTCGCCGTAGAAGGCGCGGGAGCGCTCCGGATCCGTGGGGCGCAGCAGCGTCCTGCCGCTCAGTACGTGCACCATGCGGCCGCACCCTAGCCGTCCCCGCCGGGCGTTAGGCTCGACGGCGCCCGATATCGCGCCAAGAATTCCGGAGAGTCAGCTCCATGGACACCGCCCCGCGCCCCACTTCCGGCGAACTCACCTTCCGCGACGCCGACACCGCCGACGTCGACGCGCTCGTCGCGCTGATCGAATCGGCGTACCGAGGGGACGCGAGCAGGGCCGGATGGACCACCGAGGCCGACCTCCTGGAGGGGCAGCGCACCGACCCCCAGGGCGTCGTCGAGGTCATAGAGTCGCCCACGAGCCGGCTGCTCGCCGTCGAGCGGGACGGCCTCCTCGTCGCCTGCTGCCAGCTCGCCCACCGCGGCGACCACGCCTACTTCGGGATGTTCGCGGTGAGCCCGGCGCTGCAGGGCGCGGGTCTCGGCAAGGAGATCATCGCCGAGGCCGAGCGGGCGGCGCGCGAGACGTGGGGCGTCCGCGAGATGCACATGACCGTGATCTCCGCCCGCGAGGACCTCATCGCCTGGTACGAGCGGCGCGGCTACCGCCGTACGGGAAAGATGACCCCCTTCCCGTACGGCGACGAGCGCTTCGGCATCCCGCAGCGCGACGACCTGCAGTTCGAGCTGCTGGTCAAGGATCTCGGCTGAGGCTGAGGCTGAGGTTGGGCTGAGACCGGGGTCGGGGCCGGGGCCTCGCCGAGCCGCCCCTAGGCCGTGAAGCGGCCCGTCCGCTTGATCTCGGGGTAGTCGGTGGTCGCCCCGTCCAGCTGGAGCGCCCGGACCAGCCGCAGGTCGTCCTGCGTGTTCACGACCCAGCCGATGATCCGCAGGTCGGCCTTCCTGGCGTGCTCGACGATCTCCAGGGTCAGGCGCCGGATGTTGAGGACGAGCGTGGTGGCGCCGACGGCGGTGGCGCGCTGCACGACGTCGGTGCCGTAGCGGCTGGCGACGAGCGCGGTGCGCACGCCGGGGACCAGGCGCGCGATCTCGGCGATCGCCTCGTCGTGGAAGGAGATCACCTCTACCCGGGAGACCAGGTCGCGGCGGTGCATGACCTCGGCGACGGCGCGCGCGGCCGCGACGTCCTTGATCTCGGCCTGCAGCGGCGCCTTCACCGCGTCCAGGACCTCTTCGAAGACGGGGACGCGCTCGCCGCGTCCCGCGTCGAGCTCGCGCAGTTCGGCGAGGGTCTTCTCGGCGATCGGCCCCTTGCCGTCGGTCGTACGGGCCACGTCGGCGTCGTGCATGACGACGAGGGCGCCGTCCTTGCTCAGATGCAGATCGAGCTCGATGAGATCGAGGCCCGCCGCCTGCGCGGCGACGAACGAACGGAGGGTGTTCTCGGGTTCGACACCCATGACCCCGCGATGACCGATGGTGAGGAAGTTCAAGATCCACTCGCTTCCGTCGACGGAGGCTCGGCTACCGCGCGGCGAGGACGGATGAAGCCGTGCGGCAATGTCGCAGCCTAATGGCCCGCCTCTGCGTGGGAACCGGGTGGACGCGAGTGAGTGGAGCTGTCCGCTCTGGTTCCCGAGATGCCGAGCAGGAGCCCGGTGATCAGGGCGGCGACAAGGACGGCGCGGGTGCTCACGGGTACGCGGCTCCGTACGGCGGGGGACGGCTGGCCCGTCCGTCCTACCGCCGGGAGCGCCACGGGGGCGAGTCGCTTCACCCGGGCGTGGGCGAGTCCTCCAGACGTTGACCGGGGGTGCTTTCGCGGTCGGTTCGTCGGGGGGCGAGGTGGTCGCGCGCTCAGCCCGTCGAGCCTGTCGAACCCGCCGAGCCGGTCGAGCCCGTCGAGCCTGTGGAGGTCGTCGCTGTGTCCAACTCGTCGAGGTCGTCGAGCATCGCCTCCGCCAGCTCCACCTCCGCCGCCAGGCGCCGCTCGCTCCACCGCAGCGCGACCTGGGGGTGGGACCAGGCCGGCGCGCCGTCCGCCCGCGCGAGCGCGGCCCTGACCTCCCGCAGCTCGGCCTCGGTCCGCGCGATGTGCCCGGCGACCAGCGCCCGCAACTGCTCGGGGGCGGTGAGGTGACCGAGCCAGATCCGCAGCAGCAGCGGGTGCTTGAGGACGGGCGGGCCGACGTCCTGGCCGCCGCCCGCCCAGGCGGTCAGCGCGGCGCGGCCCTCTTCGGTGATGGTGTACGCGCGCTTGGTGCGGGGCGCCTCCGGCCCCGAGCGCCGTGATGTGGCGTACCCGAGCGCTTCGAGGCGGCGCAGCTCGGCGTAGATCTGACTGATGGCGGGCGACCAGTAGAAGAAGCGGAGCGAGGCGTCGGCCCACTTCTTGAGCTCGTACCCGGTCCGCTCCCCGGGGAAGGAGAGCAGTCCGAGCACGGCCCACGCGGTCGGCGGCAGCCCGCCGCCGTCAGGGGTTCCGGCGGGGTCAGCGGCCACCTGCTGCTGCGGGGTCGTTCGACGGGCTGCCATACGCCGCATTGAAGTGAACGGCACGCTCCCGGCGCAAGGGCGTGCCCGACCGGCGTCTGCCCGCGCAGCGCGCGGCGGCCCCCGCACCCTCTCCTGCTCCTGCTCCTGCTCCTGCACGACGTCGCCGCGGCGCGCGAGGGCGGCACGGGCGGTGACCGCGGTCGCCCGGTCGGCGACGCCGAAGTGGCGGCGGGCGCTCCGGACGGGTGCGGTCGGGCACGGCCCGCATCCAGTCGCTCACCGCTACCGCCGGGCCGGGTGCGCCCGCCAGGGCCCGCGTGGCCCGGGACGCGGCCGCGAGGTTCGCGGCGTCGCAGGCCGGCGCGTCACGGTGCGGCTCGGCGCAGGGCGGCGCCGACCCACACATCGGCCCGAACACCCCACTCCTCGCGCGGGAGTTGGCGGGCCGGAGAGATCAGGCCGGATCGTGGCGCGGGCGGTGGTTGGCCGCCCGCGTCATGGTGCGGGCCCGCTGCGCGATCTCGTCCAGGCGCGCGGCCGGGCTGTAGACCGTCAGCGCGGCGTGCCGCTTGTCGAGGTGCAGGGAGTCCGGCGCGGGCGCGGTCTCGCCGTCGTACGCCAGGGCGGCCACGTCCTCCAGGCCGCTGAGCCCGAGCTGTTCGACCCGTTCGGCGCGGAAGACCCGGGAGCGCCGCAGCGCGCCGCCCAGGGCGGAGAGGGCGACGCGGGTGCGGGCAAGCGGCGCCTCGGCGTCGACGGTACGGATGTCGAGCAGACCGTCGTCCATGCGGGGCCGGTGCGTGGGCGCGAGACCGTCCGGCACGTACTGACCGTTGCCCGCGAAGAGCAGCCACAGCACACGGTCGTGGCCGTCGAGCCGGATCCGCAGCGGCGTCGCCGTCCGCAGCACCTCCACGACCGACCACGCCGCGGCGGGCCACTTGCCGATGCGGCCCTCCAACTTCTCGCGCCTGCGCACCAGTTCCGGGTACAGCCCGATGCTGAAGGTGTTGACGAAACCGGTCACGTCCGTGCCCTCGCCGTCGCGCACCCGTGCCAGGTCGACGCGGACGGCCTCGCCCCGCAGCACGGCGTGCGCGGTGTCCTCGAAGGTGGGCACCCCCACGTCGAGGGCGAAGTGGTTGAGGGTGCCCCCGGGGAACACCGCGAGGGGGAGCCCGGCGTCCGCGGCCCGCCGGGCGACGGCGTTCACCGTGCCGTCGCCGCCGCAGACGCCGAGCACACCGGCCGACGCGGCCGCCCGCGCCACCGCCTTGTCCAGCACCTCACCGAGGTCGTCCGCCGGGTCGCACGCCACGATCTCGGCCTTCGGCAGCAGCAGCTCCAGGTGCTCGCGCGCGGGCAGCCGCCCCGGCACGCCCTTTCCGGAACCGGAGTTGAGGACCACGACAAGGCCCTCGCCCTCCGGCAGGGCGGGCACCCGCACCCGGGTCCGCCGCTGCCGCGCGGGCGAAGGGCGCGGCGGCCACCAGTAGCAGGTGAGCGCGGCGGCGGCCGCCCCCAGCGCACAGCCCGCGAGCACGTCGCCGGGATAGTGGACCCCCACGTACACCCTGGAGAAGGCCACGGCCGCCGCGACCGGAGCGATCACCGCGCCGTACCGGGGCGCCTCGAGCGCCACCCCCACGGCGAACGCCGCCGCCGACGCGGAGTGCCCGGACGGGAACGACGACGTCCACGGCGCCTTCGACAGCCGCCGCACCAGGGGCACCGCGTCGAGGCCGGGCCTGCGCCTGCGCACCGCGTACTTGGCCACCACGTTCGTCGTCAGCGAGGCCAGCGCGAGGGAACCCGCCCCGCGCCGCGCGGCACGCCGGGCCGCGGGCCCGCCGACGGCCGCGAGGGCCACCGCCGAACCGAGCCAGAGCCGCCCGTGATTGGCCGCCGCGCTCAGCGGCGGCAGCACCTGCTCCGCCCCGGGCAGCCGCGCCGACGCCACCCGTTCGAACCACCGCCGGTCGATGCTGCCGATCCGTCGCCTCATGGCCTCACTGGAACAGCGCGCGGGACCCACGGCCCGTGCTGCTCGCCCGAACGGGTCACGCGCGCGGTCCGCGCCCGGCGGACGGACAATGTCGACATGATGGCGAGCCGCTCTCTCGACGTGCAGGTCAAGCGGATCTACGACGCCGTGGAGCGGGACGACGGGACCCGTGTCCTCGTCGACCGGCTGTGGCCGCGGGGCGTCTCCAAGGAACGGGCCGCTCTCGACACGTGGGACAAGGAGCTGGCGCCCTCCACCGAACTGCGCCACTGGTACGACCACGACCCCGCGCGGTTCGACGCGTTCGCCGAGCGCTACCGCCAGGAGCTGGCGGACGACGGCCGGGCGGCTGAGCTCGACCGGCTGCGCGCCGTCGCACGCACGGGACGGCTGACCCTCCTCACGGCGACCAAGGACCTGCCGCACGGACATGTGCGGGTCCTGGCCGACGTACTCAAGTCATCGTGAGCCGGCGCGGAGCGGTCAGCCGCGTGGCGCGTCCCCGTCGAGCAGACGCCGCGCGGTCTCCATGCGTCGCGGCTCCACGCGGATGCGTACGCCGTGGAAGTCCGCGCCCCGCGTCGCGTCCAGTGCCATGCGGGAGGTCGTGCCGTCCGTGGTCGACGACGGATCGAGGGGGCTGCCGGGCAGGCCGTCGACGACGAACAGGTCGCGGTGCGGCTGCAGATGGGCCGCCATCGCCCACAGCACGTCCGCGTCACGGGTGACGTCCACGTCCTCGTCGACCGCGACGACGGTCTTCAGATACGGGTCCCAGCCGAGCAGCGCCAGCATGATCTGGCGCGCCTGGCCTGGGCGGGCCTGGCGCAGGGCGACGTACGCGTGGAAGTGCGTCCCGGAAGTGGGGTAGTGCAGGGCGGTGACCTCGGGGAAGCGGCGGCGGAGCTGGTCGGCCATCTCCGCCTCGCGGGGCAGTCTGGCGAGGTTGAGGTGCTCGGCGGTGTTGCCGCCGACGACATCGAGGAGGAGGGCGTCACGGCGGCGCAGGACCGTCTCCACGGTGAGGACGTTGTTGGTGGAACGGTCGGAGGAGTAGCCGGAGAACTCCCCGAACGGCCCTTCCGCGGCCCGCCGCCCCGGATCGATGAACCCCTCCAGGACGATCTCGGCCCCGGCCGGCACCCGGATGCCGCGGCGCGGGGTCCGCACGACATCGAGGGGGGCTCTGAACAGGCCGCCCGCGATGGTGCGTTCATCGACGTCGGGGCCGACCCGGGCCGACGCGGCGAGCAGGAACAGCGGGTGCGCGCCGATCACCATCGCCACCGGCAGCACCTCGCCCCGCTTCTCGGCGAGCCTCAGGAGCTGCCACAGATGGCCGCGCGAGTGCAGGCTCGTGGCGAGTTCGGTGCGGGAGTGGACCATGGAGCGGTGGTAGCTGAGGTTGCCCGCTCGGCCGGGCGTGGCGGGCGGTGCCTCCGCCGTGATGATGCCGTTGGTGATGTACGGGGCGCGGTCGGAGGCGAAGTGGCGGATGAGCGGCAGCGTGCCGAGGTCCACCGCGTTACCCTCCTCCACCACCTCCAGGACGGGCCCGTCGGCGACCACACGGGGCTCCCGGCGGCGCGCGGCGGCCGCCTGGTAGACGC
Organism: Streptomyces sp. NPDC039480; assembly: GCF_055597165.1. Taxonomy (NCBI): domain Bacteria; kingdom Bacillati; phylum Actinomycetota; class Actinomycetes; order Kitasatosporales; family Streptomycetaceae; genus Streptomyces; species Streptomyces sp. NPDC039480. The sequence goes on from NZ_JBVITX010000017.1 coordinate 58,090, forward strand.
GGTGCAGGCCCGCGCGGTCGGTGCCGAGCAGCCGGGCGATACGGTCCCGCGAGGCGAAGACATTGGTGATCAGCGTCGTGCCGAGCCCCACGACCCGCGGACACACAAGGAGATCGGCGCGGCCACGCCCGGCGAGCTCCATGACCAGCGCGGCCACGTCCTCGCCCTCGATCTCTTGCTCCACGGTCAGTACGTCGTCGGCCTGCCCGGGGCCGTGGGCGCGCAGGAACGCGCGCAGATCCTGCGCACTCGCGTACGTGGCCGCCTCGGCGGATGCCTCATCAGTGCGTGTCACAGCACACTCCCGCGTGGGTGCCGGAGGCGAACAGCCGACCCCAGGCAGGGGAGTTGACGTGCAGTCCCAGGAGCCCCAGGCCCGTGTGCACCGCGACCCGCGCCCCGTCGAACACCGGCTTGCCGAGCTCCCGCTCCACGAGCGCCGCCACCGGCGCCACCGGCAGCTCCGTGCCCGCCACCACCAGACACCGCGCGTCGCCGGTGCCGGCGTCGAGCAGCAGCCGCCGCAGCCGCGCCACCGGCAGCTCCGCCGCCTCCCGGGGTGTCCCCAGGCCGAGCGCGGTGACCGAGGTGACGCGCAGCCCCGCGGCGACGTACGTGTCGGCGACGCGCCCGGCGCTCTCCCGCGAGCCCGCGGTGACCAGGGCCAGGGAGTGCAGGGCGTGGCGGGACAGGAGGTCGAGCTGGCCGAGCGTGACCGTGGAGGCCGGCACGCCCGCCGTGGCCTCGATCGTGCGGGCGATGGCGCGGGCGTGCGCCAGGCCGTGCAGCCCGCCCGAGCCGCCGTTCCACACGACCGCGTCCACGCCCGCCTGCGCCAACTGGTCGGCGCCATGCTCCAGTTCGGCCGCCTGTGCGCCCGCGATCGCGGGGCCGCACAACTGCTCCGGCAGCGCGGCCCGCGCGGTGGGGTGCACGGCTTCCACCGAGAGGGGCGCGCAGATCTGCGCCGCCCAGCGCTCGGCGCCGAGTGAGGTGGAGGGGAGGAGGTGGCCGATGCGCCGCATGGGGGAGTCCGTTTCTCGTCGCCGTGCAGACGGGCGGAGGGCAGGGCGGCCGCCCCCGGAACGCCGGGGGCGGCCCCGAGGGCGCGGTTACGGACCCGACACGGTGGCCGGCGAGGCGTACGTGTCCTTCAGCCGCAGCTGTGCCTCCGCCTGGTCGCGCGGCGGGGGAGTGGGCTTGAGGCCGAGCAGCTTGGCCATGTTGTTCCCGAGGTAGCCCTCCAGGTCATCCTCGGACAGGTGCATGCCCTGCGGCGGCGGGCCGCACAGCACCTCCAACTCCCGCGCCCACATGCCCGGTTCGTTGGGCGGCGAGTCCGTGCCGAACACCAGCTGATGACGCTCCATCTGCTGGGCGAACTCCACGATCCGTGACTGGAGCAGCCAGCCCGACTCCCCGTACACATTGGGCGAGTCGAGGATCATGTACAGCGCCTCGAAGCAGTACACCCCGCCCGTCTGCACCCCGAAGTGCGCCAGGATGAAGTTGACGTCCTTGAACTCCCGGATGATCGGGTAGAACTGGGTCGGAATGGAGTAGGGGCCGTCCCCGGTGTGGATCAGGACGACGAGCCCCAGCTCGTCGCAGACCCGAAGGACGGGGCGGAGCCAGTCCAGGGCCCGGTCCGGACGGTAGGCATGCATGTTGGCATGCAGCTTCACCATCTTGTAGCCGTACTCCTTGACGTGGAACTCCAGCTCCTTCGCGCCGTTCTCGGGACCGAAGCGCGGGTTGTACATGAAGTTCCCGATGAACCGGTCCGGGTACCGCTGGACCAGCTCCGTGATGTACGACATGTAGTCGCGGATGCCTTCGCGGCCGGTGCGCATCCCGTCCTGCCAGACGCTGTTGCCGGGCGGCGGCATGATGCAGCCGTAGTCGATCCGGCGCGGCTTGCCGTTGATCATGTACGGGCCGTCCATCATCTCGATGGTGCGCTCGCCCGTGAACGGGGAGCCGTCGTGCCGCCACGCCTGGTCCACGATGTTCGTGGGGTGCATATGGGTGTCGATGATCAAGGTGCTCGTTCCTTCCCGGCTGGTGCCGACCGTGTGTCTGTGGTGGACCGTTCGGGGACCCAGGGGAGGGCCCGCCTCACCTCCCTTCCGTGTCGTGGGGACGCTCGGGGTCGTGGGGACGCTCGGGGTCGTGGGAACGCCCTGGCGGCGGCCCGGTGATGTCCTCTGGGCGCACCGGCACCCTGGGCAGGGCCAGGCCTGTCGCGTCGCGCAGCGCGTTCACGATCGCCGGAGTCGACGACAGGGTCGGCGGCTCGCCCACGCCGTTCAGGCCGTAGGGCGCGTCCGGGTGCGGGAGTTCGAGCAGGTCGATGGGGACGGGCGGCATGTCCGCGATGGTGGGGATCAGATAGTCGGTGAAGGACGGATTGCGCACCCGCCCGTCGGAGACCCGCAGCTCCTCCATGAGGGCGAGCCCCAGGCCCTGCGCGCTGCCGCCCTCGATCTGCCCCTCCACCGCCAGGGGATTCATCGCCTTGCCGACATCCTGCGCGGTGGCCAGCTCCACGACCTTCACCAGTCCGAGGTCGGTGTCCACATCGACGACCGCCCGGTGCGCCGCGAACGCGAAGGCGATGTGCGCGTCGCCCTGCCCGCGCTCGGGGTCCACGGGGTACGTGCGGCGGTGCGCGAACTCGTACTCCGCCTCCAGCGGCCCGTGCTCGGCGAGGAGGTCCGGGAGCGGACGGTCGCCGAGCCCGGCGAGCCGTTCCCGCAGCTCCTTGCACGCGCCCTGGACCGCACCGCCACTCATCCAGGTGATCCGCGACGCGGACGCCGAGCCCGCGTCGCCGACCCGGGTGTCCGCGGGGAGGACCACGACCCGGTCCACGCCCAGCTCGGTGCGGACGATCTGCGCCTGGACCGTGACGATGCCCTGCCCGCACTCGGCCGCCGCCGTGTGGATCTCGGCGACGGGTTCGCCGTTCACGAGGAAGAGCCGCACACGGGCCACCGAGCGGTCGTCGACACCACCGGAGAAGCCGATCGCCTTGACCCCGATCGCGTATCCGACACCACGCCTGATGCCCTCGCCGTGCGAGGTGTTGTTGAGGCCGCCGGGGAGCCCGAAGGGGCCATCGGGGGCGGCCGGGAGCGGGCGGGCGCGGAGCCTTTCGAGGAGTTCCGCGGCGGGCGCGGGTCCGTCCACCGCCTGCCCGGTCGGCAGTACGGTCCCGGTCTTCATGGCGTTGCGTACGCGTAACTCGACTGGATCGAGGGACAGTTCACGCGCCAGCTTGTCGAGGTTGGACTCCACGCCGTAACACGACTGGACGGCCCCGAAGCCCCGCATCGCCCCGCAGGGAGGGTTGTTGGTGAAGACGGAGTAGCCGTCGATCTCGACGTTCGGCACGTCGTAGGCGCCCGCCGCGAAGTACGAGCCGTTCGCGATGACGACCTGCGACGTCGAGGTGTACGCCCCACCGTCGAAGAGCAGCCGCGCCCTGACGAACACGAGCCTGCCCTCGCGCGTGGCACCGTGCTCGAACCACATCCGCGCCGGATGCCGGTGCACATGGCCGAAGAAGGACTCCTCGCGGTGGTAGCTCATTTTCACCGGGCGGCCCGTGTTCAGCGCGAGCAGCGCCGCGTGGATCTGCACCGACACGTCCTCGCGCCCACCGAAGGCGCCACCCACGCCGGACAGCGTGAGCCGCACCTTCTCGGGCGGCAGACCGAGCGCCGCGCACATCTGATGCTGGTCGTCATGGAGCCACTGCGTGGACACGTACACGTCCACGCCGCCGTCCTCGCCCGGTATCGCGAGCCCCGCCTCCGGGCCGAGGAACGCCTGGTCCTGCATCCCGACCTCGTACGTCCCCGAGACCACCACGTCCGCCGACCCCCGCGCGGCGGACAGGTCGCCGTGCCGGATGCGGACGTGGCGTACGACATTGCCCTGCCCGCCGTCCACCCGCCGCTCATGCACCGGCGGACCCGTGCCGTCGAGCGCCTGCCGGGGGTCGGTGAGCGCGGGCAGCTCCGCGTACTCCACCTCGATGAGGCGCAGCGCCCGGCGGGCCGTCTCGGGGTGGTCGGCGGCCACCAGGGCGACCGGCTCGCCCTGATAGCGCACGCGGTCCACGGCGAGCACCGGCTGGTCGGCGACCTTCATCCCGTACAGCCGTCGCCCCGGCACGTCCTCGTGGGTGAGCACCGCCACCACGCCCGGCAGCCGCCTCGCCCGGGCGGTGTCCAGGCGCAGGATGCGGGCGTGGGGGTGCGGGCTGCGCAGGGTCGCGCCCCACACCATGCCGTCCCAGCGCAGATCGGACGCGTAGGCGAAGTCGCCACGGACCTTCAGCCTGCCGTCGGGGCGCCGGACGCTCTCGCCGACGCCGCGACGCACACCGGTGGCGGTGTTCACGGGCAGTCACATCCCTTTGCTGGTAGGGGTGATGGGTCCTGCGGCTATGCGATGGGGCGTACCGCCCGGTGGTCCGTGTCCTGCGCCGGGTCCGCCGTCACGGCCTGGGAGAGGCGGGTCCGCAGGCGCCTGATGTGGTCCCGGGCGGCCTGCTCGGCGGCGTCCGGGTCGCCCGCCGTCATCGCCTCGAAGATGCGCCGGTGCTCGTCGACCGCGAGCCGCGGCGCCTGCGGGCTGCGCCACAGCGAGTGGAGGGCCAGATGCGCCTTGCCCTGAATGGTGTCGAGGGCGGCGGTCAGATGGTCGTTGCCCGCCGCCTCGCGGATCAGCCGGTGGTACGCCATGTCCATCTCGATGTGCGCCTGCTCGTCGAACTCCGAGGCGACGACGGCCTCGTGGCGCTCCAGGAGGCGGCTCAGCTCGTCGACCGTGGCGGCGTCAAGACGCTCCGTCGCCAGCCGCGCCGCCAGGCCCTCCATCACCTCCCGCACGACATAGAGCTGGCGCACGTCCTCGATGTCGACCGTGGAGACGACGGCGCCCCGGTGGGCGGCGTGCGTGGCGAGGCCGTCGTGGATGAGCCGCTGCACGGCCTCGCGGACGGGGCTGCGGCTGATGCCCATCTGCACGGCAAGGGCGGGCACCGACAGGGCGTCGCCGGGGCGCAGCCGGCCCGCGAGCACGGCGCTCTTCAGCTCCTCGTACGCCCGCTCCGCCAGCAGGCTCCCCGCCGCCACCGGATTCACCGCCCTCTGCGTGGACATCCCCAACTCCCTTGTCACGGCGCCTCCTTGGCCGGTGTACCGGACCCGGCCGCCTGTTCTTCATGTTGCATGTAATGTTCTGACCGGTCAATGGAGCGTGCGTCCCTCTCCTGCCGCCCCGGCGGCTTCTTCTGGCCCGGCAGCCTCAGATGGTGGAAGAAGAGGTTGAGCAGCACGGCCGTGAGGGTGCCGAGGATGATGCCGCTCTCGAAGAGCGCATGCAGGTGCCGCCCCGGCATCTGCTCGGCGAACTGCGGGAACGCGGTCGGCAGGAAGCCGACGCCGACACTGGCCGCGACGAGGATGGTGTTGCGCTGGTCCGTCAGGTCCGCCTGGCCCAGTATCTGCACGCCGACCACCGCGATCGTCGAGAACAGCACGATCGTCGCCCCGCCGAGCACGGACGTCGGCATCGACGCCACCACGGCCCCCACTTTCGGCACCAGGCCGAGCAGCATCATGATCACGCCGCTCGCCGCGACGATCCAGCGCGACTTCACCCGGGTCAGCTGGATCAGCCCGATGTTCTGCGAATAGACCGTGCTGGGAAAGGAGTTGAGGGCGCCTGCCGCAGCCGTGGCCAGGCCGTCGGCGCGCAGGGCGCGCGTGACGTGCCGGCCCGACACCTCCCGGCCCACGATCCGCCCGACGGCGAAGAACTGCCCGATGGACTCCACCGCGATGATGACCATGACGAGGAAGATGGAGAGCACGGCGACCGCGTCGAGCCGTGGCGTGCCGTAGTGCAGGGGCGCCGCCACCCCCAGCCAGGCGGAGTCCCCGATCCCGGAGAAGTCCGTACGCCCCGCCAGCGCGGCGACCACCGTACCGATGACGAGTCCGGCGAGGACGGCGACGGTGGCGAGGAAGCCCCGCGAGAGCTTGTTGAAGAGCAGGATGGCGGCCAACGTGACCGCGGCGAGGCCCAGGTGGGAGGGTGAACCGAAGGAACGGGCCGATGGATCGCCGCCGCCGACCTGCCGTGCGGCCACCGCGAGCAGGGTGATGCCCACGATCGTGACGATGGTGCCGGTGACCAGCGGCGGGAAGAACCGCACCAGTCTGCTGAAGACCGGCGCGATCACGAACAGCGCGAGCCCGGCGGCGATCACCGCGCCGAACACCGTCGGCAGCCCCGCCTGCGCGCCGCCCGCCGCGAGGCCGACGGAGACGAGCGAGGGGACGGCGGTCGTCGACGTGCCCTGGACGACCGGCAGCCGGATGCCGATCCCCGGCAGTCCCACGGACTGCAGCAGGGTGGCGATGCCGCAGGTCAGGAGCGAGGCGTTGACGAGCAGGCCGATGTCGTCGCCCGACAGGCCGATGCCCTCGGCGACGAGCAGCGGCATGACCACGGCCCCGGCGTAGAAGGCGAGGACGTGCTGGAGGCCGTAGACGCCGAGCCGCCAGACGGACGGCACGGCCTCCACGGGATCCGGGGCCTCTTTCCGGTGCGCTTCGCGGTTACGGTCCCGGTTCCGGGCTCGATTCCGGTGCGGCATGTGCGTTCTCCCTCCGCCCATGGGGCGTGAGCCGACGACCCGACGGGGCGTGACTTGTGGCGCACGTACGAGGCCGCGGACGGGCAGCCGGAGACGCGTTGACTGACGTATGGGGTGGCTTTTCAGTGCAGCCAAGGGGTTCGCAGGCCGCCGAACGACGCCCGCTCCACCAGGTGGTCGGCCCGCTCCTGGACCTCGGAGAGCAGCGCTTCCTCATCGACCAACGGGCAGCGGCCGTCCTCGAAGACGACCCGTCCGTCGACGACGGTCATGTCGACGTCCGCGCCGCGCGCCGCGTAGACGAGCGTCGCCACGACGCGGTGCAGCGGACGCAGATGCGGCCGGTCGAGGCCGACCACGACGAGATCCGCGGGTGCGCCGACACACAGCGAGCCCGCACCGACGTGCAGGGGCTCCGCGCCCACCGCCGCGTACCTGCCCCCCTCGCGAGTAGCCAGCTCCAGGGCTTCCTCGGCCCGCAGCGCGGCCGGGTCCGAGGTGTGCTGACGCTGGCCGAACAGGGCCTGCTTCATCACCTCGAACATGTCCTGCCGGTGCCCCGCGGCGGGCCCGTCCGTGCCGAGCGACACCACGGCCCCGGCCGCCCGCAGCGCCCGCAGCCGCATGACTCCCGAGGCGAGGTAGGCGTTGGACGCCGGGTTGTGGGCGACCCCCGCCCCGCGCGCACCCAGCCAGGAGATCTCGTCGTCGTCCAGCCACACGGCGTGGGCGAGCGTCGCCCGCGCGTCGAGCAGCCCCGCCCGTTCGAGCCACTCCACAGGACGCAGGCCGTACGCCTCCAGGTAGCTCGCCGGATCCTTCGCGCCCTCACAACAGTGCGTGTGCCAGCGGGTGTTGAACTCCTCGGCCAGCGCCACCGAGCCGGTGACCAGCTTCTGGTCCACATAGCTGAGGTTCAGCGGGGCGGGCCACACGCTCACCCGCGACCCCGGCGGACGCCTCGTCAGGCACTCGCGGGTGAGCTCCAGTTCCTCGGCGGTGGAGTGGCGGAACAGCTCCTCGGGCAGGCGCCGCGCCGCCGCCACGGCCGTCCGGTCGCCCAGCATGCCGCGGGCGACCGCGCCCCGCAGGCCCGCCGACTCGATCGCGTCGGCCACGGCGAGGACCGTCTCGGCGTCCGTGGGCGCGTAATGGTTGTCGACGACCGTCGTGATGCCCGAGCGCAGCGCCTCCACCGCGCCGAGCGTCGCCGCGACCCGGGCGTCGTCCGGGCCCATGGCGATGGAGTACGGCCACATGAACTCGCACAGCCACGGCCAGATGGGCAGTCCCTCGCCCAGGCCGCGGGCGAGGGACTGGAACAGATGGGTGTGCCCGTCGGTGAAGCCAGGCAGCACCGCCCGGCCCCGGCAGTCCACGGTCCTGGCCGCCCGCCAGGCCGCGTCGACCTCGACGGCGGGCCCCACGGCCGCGATACGGCCGCCCACGACGGCGACCGACCCCGGCTCGTACACCGCCCGACGGTCGTCGACGGTGACCACATGGGCGCGCGACAGCAGAAGATCGCACGGACGCGGACGTTGATCGCTGGTGTGTGGCACAGAGCCCCCGGTTGTTCGACGGCATGTTCCATATTGCATGTAACGTATTCCGGCCACCAGGCGTGTCAACCCCCGGCGTAGGGACCGGACTTGGCGTATGACTGGGGCGGGGGAGTGGATACCGGGGTGAAGCGCCCCGTCCGGAAACCGTTCCAGGAGGTACGCACCGTGCTCGTCGATCTCTCCGGCAAGACCGCGCTCGTCACCGGCTCCACCCAGGGAATCGGTGCCGCGATCGCCGTGGGCCTGGCCCGCGCCGGCGCCCGCGTCGCGGTCAACGGCCGCTCCCGCGGCTCCGTCGACGCCGCCGTCGACCGGCTGAAGGGGGAGTGCGGCGGCGCCGAGTTCATCCCCGCGCCGGGCGACATCTCCACCGACGACGGCGCCCGGCAGGTCTTCGAAGCGGTGCCGCACACCGACGTCCTCGTCAACAATCTCGGCATCTTCGGCGCCGAGCCCGCCCTCGACATCACCGACGCCGAATGGCGCCGCTACTTCGAGGTCAACGTCCTGACGGCGGTGCGGATGATCCGCCACTACCTGCCGGGCATGAAGGACCGTTCCTGGGGACGGATCCAGAACATCGCCAGTGACTCGGCGCTCGTCACGCCCGCGGAGATGATCCACTACGGCATGTCGAAGACCGCGCTGCTCGCGGTCTCCCGGGGGTTCGCCAAGGAGGCGGCGGGTTCGGGCGTCACCGTCAACTCCGTGATCGCGGGGCCGACGCACACGGGCGGCGTCGAGGACTTCGTCTACGAACTGGTGGACCGGGCCCTGCCCTGGGACGAGGCGCAGCGGAAGTTCATGACCGAGCACCGCCCCCAGTCGCTGATCCAGCGGCTCATCGAGCCGGAGGAGATCGCGCACATGGTCGTCTACCTCAGCTCGCCGCTGGCGTCGGCGACGACCGGTGGCGCGGTGCGGGTCGACGGCGGGTACGTGGACTCGATCGTTCCGTAGCCGGTGGGGAGGCGGCTCGGGCCCGTACCGCAGCCCGTACCACCGTGCCGGGATTTTGCCGGAACGGCAAAGAACGTCGTCCCGCGGCCGGCCCGCCCCGCATGATCGTGCCCGGAGTCGCCGCCGGAGCCCCCAAGGGCCCATGCCGCCAGGAGGATTCATGTCCCCGACCCAGCCACCGACCGCCACCGACCGCACCCACCGCATGGTCCCCTCGCCGGCGGGCCGGATCCACCTGGTGGAACAGGGCACGGGCCCCCTCGTCCTGCTGGTGCACGGCTTCCCCGAGTCCTGGTACTCCTGGCGCCACCAGCTGCCTGCCCTCGCCGCGGCCGGGTACCGCGCGGCCGCCGTCGACGTGCGGGGCTACGGCCGCTCGTCGAGGCCCGCGGAGATCTCCGCGTACCGGATGCTCGACCTCGTCGAGGACAGCGTCGCGGCGGTACGCGCGCTCGGCGAGGAGACCGCGGTGATCGTCGGACACGACTGGGGCGCGACCGTGGCCGCGCACGCCGCGCTCGTCAGGCCGGACGTCTTCCGCGCGGTCGGCCTGCTGAGCGTCCCCTACACGCCGCCGGGCGGCCCACGCCCCAGCGAGGTGTTCGCGGGCATGGGCGGCGACGACGAGTTCTACGTCGCGTACTTCCAGGAGCCCGGCCGCGCCGAGGCCGAGATCGAGCCCGACGTCCGGGGCTGGCTCGCGGGCTTCTACGCCGCGTTCTCCGGCGACACCATGCCGGGCCCCGACGCGCCGGACCCGCACTTCGCGAGCCGCGGCGGACGGCTGCGGGACCGGTTCCCCGACGGGCGGCTGCCCGGCTGGCTCACCGGGCCCGACCTCGACGTCTACGCCGGGGAGTTCGAGCGGACCGGCCTGACCGGCGCGCTCAACCGCTACCGGAACATGGACCGCGACTGGGAGGACCTCACCCCCGGCTTCGCGGGCGCCCCGCTCACCCAGCCGTCCTTGTTCATCGGCGGCGCGCTGGACGCCTCGACGACCTGGCTCGCCGACGCGATCGCGGCCTTCCCCGAGACGCTGCCCGGCCTGCGCTCCTCGCACATCCTCGACGGCTGCGGCCACTGGCTCCAGCAGGAACGCCCCGCGGAGGTCAACCGTCTGCTGGTCGCCTGGCTCGCCGGCCTGCCTGCCTGACGGCCGTATGGTGACACCCGGGCGGGGCTGCAGGTGACCGTGGGGCGGGAGACAGGGTGTGAGTGCTGGTCGGCGTACGCGGGGGAGCAGGAGCGGGCTCCGCAAGATGCTGGCAGTAGCGGTGTGGGCGACTGTCCTGGTGGCCTTCGCCGTACCGCTGCGCCACGCGCTCGTCGCCACCGACACCTACCTCTCCGGGTACTGGGCGACAGTCACCGAAGGGGACGAACTGGACCACTTCGCGTGGCGTGACCCACAGGGCCGCACAGTGCGCGGCGCCGTCCGGGGCGTCCCGGAGGACGGCGTGTGGGACGAGGAGGGGGAGGGGACGAGCAGCATCACCGGCGACCGCGTCTGGGTGTCGGCGCAGGGCGTCGCCCACATCAGCGAGTCCCCCGCCGAGCCGGACATGGTCGTCGGGTACACCGGGGCGGGAGCGGTCCTCGGCATCGTGCTGCTGGTGTCGCGGGCCCGCCGCCGGGCAGGGCGGGACCCTCGCACGGGCCTCAGGCGGGTGTGACCCGGATACGGGCCAAAGGGGCAATGCGTTGATCTTGAATCCCTGAAGGGACCGGCCCACCACCCGTTCGGCACCGCGGCGACCAACAAGCTCGAGGCGTTCAACGGCTTCTCCCAGTGGCTCGGCTTCGGCAACCGCGGCGTCGTCGCCGACAACGACCCCGTCGAGCAGGAGAAGGCGATGAAATTCAACGCCCTGCTCACGAACGCGGTGATCCGCCACAACGCCCTGGACATCGCGGAAATCGTCCGGCAGCTGCTGGAGGAGGGCTGGGAGATCACCCCGGAGGACCTGGCCCACATCTCGCCCTGCCTGACCGAGCACATCAACCGGTTCGGCGAGTACTCCACGCACGAACTCGGCATCCGGCCCGACGCGTACGACTCCAAGCTGGACGTCGACTTCACTGCACTGCGGGACCAGGGCCCTGCTGCCGTCGGCTTCGGCCGGGCCGCCTGATCTCAGTGGGGCGCCGTGTCGGCGAGTGCGGGCTCTGCGGCAGGCCCCTCGGAGCTGCGGGGTGTCTGGGTGCGGTAGGAGTGGCCGAGTTCCGAGCCGAGTCCGAAGTAGTGGCGGAAGTTGTAAATGAGGGGGCTCCATGCGGCGGGGTCGATGTGGTCGGTGCCCGGAACGACGATCCGGGAGTCGGCGTGCACCTTGCACACGACTGCCTCGACGATGACGAAGTCCCCGGAGACGTCCGGCTGTACCCGTTCGGCACGGGCCTCCAGCTGAATCGGGCATCCGGCGACGCGAGGCGGCCGGACCCGATGGGAGGGCTCGCTGGTCATGCCTGCGGCGGCGAACTTGTCGGGCTCGAAGCGGCAGCCCTTGGGCTTGCTGGAGGGCACCGGATCCCGGCCGGTCAGTGGCGCCAGCCGCTCCACGGCCGGCCACTGGGCGGGGGCCGGCAGGTTGATGACCAGGTCGGGGCGGCTGCCGAGGTTGTACGCGGTCTGCCCCTCACGGCCCAGTCCGATCACAACCGTCTTCCCGAGGGCCCATGCGGACGATATCGGGGCAAGGTTGAACGAGCCGTCCTGATTCTCTGTCGACAGGAGCACCACTGGCGTCCCGAAGTACAGGATGCTCGGCTCGATCTCCAGGTGGGTGGCGACTGTCTGTGCGGGCAGGGTGCTGGGGGGTGCCGTGTTCATGGCCCGGAGCCTAGGGTCCGGTTGTTTCGGCCGGGGCCGAAGTGTCACAAGGGACAATGGACCGCATGGACACGCAGCGTGCACATGTAGCCGGTCCCGACCTGGCTACCGTGGCAAAGCTTCTGGCCGATGGCACGCGGGCAGGTTTCTGTCTGGCCCTGCTCGACGGCCGGGCTTGGACAGCGACGGAATTGGCGCGTCACGTGGGGGTGGCGCCCTCGACCGCGACTGAGCACCTGCACGCGCTCGTCCGCGGAAACCTGCTGGCTGAGGAACGGCAGGGCCGCCACCGCTACGTGCGTCTGGCCGGTCCGCACGTAGCCGAGCTGATCGAGAGCCTCGCCTCCATGGCACCCGAGCGCACCCCGGCACCCCGCTCCCTGTCGGCGTCCGGCCGCCGTCAGGCCCTCGCCCACGCCCGTACCTGCTACGACCACCTCGCCGGGACCGTCGGAGTCGCCATCACCGATGCGATGCTCGACCGAAGGCTGCTGGACCTGGCGAACGGACTCGGGCTCACCAGCGCCGGAGCGACCTGGCTCGAAGATCTCGGCATCACCGTCCCGACCGGCACGCCCCGACCATCGGTACGGTCGTGCCTGGACTGGACCGAACGCCGCCCCCACCTGGCCGGCGCCGTCGGCGCCGCCCTGTGCCGTCACGCGTTCGACACGGGCTGGATCACTCCCATAGGTACCACGCGTGCCGTCGCAGTCACCCTCCTCGGCCGACAGGCACTCCGCCGCCACCTCGGCCTGTCCGATGAACTCCTTTCGCAGAAATGAGGAGTTCTGAGAGATCGCGGACCCTCACCCCCCAGCTCCGCGCCGAGCTGGAGGTGAAGACTCCCGCCGACCGCGGCCCCGGCCGCGCGTGGGAGATGGGCCCGGCAATCGACGCCGCGGTACCCGAGACAAGAAGATCAGCACCCGCATCACCCGCGAACGCGGCCGACACGGCGGCAGGCCCAAGGTGGTCGACGGCGACATGGCCGCCTGCGCCCGGTCCTTGCGGACCAACGGCGTCCCCGTCCCGCAGATCCGACAGCACCAAGTGAGCCCGGATGTCCATCAGGGCCTCAAGATCAACTCATTGCCCCTTTGGCCCGTATCTGGGTCACACCTCTCAGGGAAACGTGACGGCCGGGTCCACCGGGGTGAGGACCAGCCAGCACAGCGACGTGTCGCCGAACCGGCCGAAGGCCGCGACGCGCACGTCGACCGGGTCGGGCGCCACCAGCGGGAAGTACATGGGAAGTGCCGCGTCGTCGGCAGGATCCGGGACGTCGGCCGTACGCTCCCACAGCTCGGCGACGCCCGGCTCGCGCCGCACGGTCCGCACCACCTCGTCCAGGCGTTCGTTGTCCGGCCGGCGCTGCCAGGCGAGGCGCAGCCGACCGAGCAGCGGGGCCGCCCACTTCGTGTCCCAGTCGCGCAACTGATACCGCGCCTCCGGGGAGAACGCCCAGGTCATGACGTTGGCATCGGCACGGGCCAGCCAGGGGCAGTGGCGCGCCGCCACGGCGTTGGCGGCGACCACGTCCCAGGCCTCGTCGCAGAGCCAGCTCACCCGGCGCTGCTGGTGCATCAGCTCAAGGAGCGCGGCGTCCGGCCGCGCGCCCTCGGCTCGCCGGCGCGGCGGCGGGTGACCGGTGCCGCGATACAGGGCGGTCGCCTGCGGGGGTGAGAGGTCCAGGATGCGCGCGACACCGGCGATCATCTCCCGCGCGTACTTGCGGTCCTCGCCGCGCTCCAAGGCGCGGTACCAGCGTTCGGAGACCCCGAGCAGCAGGGCCATATCGAGCTGAGTGAGGTACCTCCGGTGGCCGCGGAAGGGCACGGGGCCGGGCAGCAGCGCGGGGTCCCGCGCCATCCGCCAGGCACGCAGCATTCGTCCGAGATCCTCGCGTCGCGCGTCCAGCAACTGTAAAGACCTCGCAAAGATGGGGCTGTCGTACGAAGAGTGCCGCGCGCCCGTCGCGGATCGTCGCCCGCGCCGGTGCACGGTGTCAGCCTCGCACAACGTCCCGACGACCGGAACGCGAGAGTGCCGGTATCGGCGCGTGCCGACCTTGGGGTGGGGCGGAGGGCCATGGTGAGCGCCGCGCCACCCGGTGCGGCCGGAACTCCGCGGTGCCGGGTGGCGGGAGCAGTCGTACGTTGTACGTCTCATGCCCGTCGTACGCATGCCCGGTCGCCCGCGTACGCCACGCACCACCGCACACCTACGGAGAGCCCGATGAGCCACTTCCTGCCGGAGACCGACGCCGTGCTGACCGCCGCCCGCGGGCTGGCCCTGGCGCATTCCGGGTTGATCGAGGTGAACAGCAGCCCGCTCTATCTGCGGGCGCGCGACGCCGACCCGGCCCGCACGGTCGGCCTGGTCTCCGGCGGCGGCTCCGGGCACGAGCCGCTGCACACCGGGCTCCTGGGGCGGGGCGGCCTGGACGCCGTCTGTCCCGGCGAGATCTTCGCCTCCCCGCACAACCGGCAGATCTACGAAGCGAGCGCGGCGGCCGCCAAGAGCGGCGGCGTCCTCCACATCGTCAAGAACTACACCGGCGACGTGATCAACTTCCAGATCGCGGCGGAGCGCCTGCGGCACGACGGGATCCCCGTCGCCACGGTGCTGGTCGACGACGATCTGGCCACCGACAGCGCGGACAGCGCGACCGGCCGCCGGGGCACCGCGGCCACGGTCGTCGTCGAGAAGCTCCTGGGTGCGGCGGCCGACCGGGGCGCCACGCTGGACGAGCTCGCCGAGCTCGGCCGGCGGATCGTGGCCCGGTCCCGCAGCATCGCCGTCGCGGCCCGCGCCCAGACGTCGCCCACGACGGTGAGCCCCGCGTTCGCGCTGGAGCAGGGAACCCTCGACTACGGAGTGGGCATCCACGGCGAGCGCGGCACCCGCACCATCGCCAGGCCCGCGACCGGCGACCTCGTCCGGCGCATGACGGACGACCTCCTTGACGCGCTGCCCGACGGCCCCGACGAGGTGCTCGCCCTCGTCAACGGCCTCGGCGCCACCACCGAGCTGGAGCTCAACGCCATCGCCGTGCTGCTGAGCGACGAGCTCACCGCCCGCGGCCTCCGGCCGGTCCTCGTCGTCCCCGGCACCTTCACCGCCGCCCTGGACATGGCCGGCTTCTCGCTCACCCTCACGCGGCTCGAGGACGGGTGGGCCGACCTGTGGACCGCTCCCACCCGGACCCCGCTCGTCCTGCCGCGCCCCTCGCTCGCCCCGGGCGAGCCCGCGTCGCCGGTGCGGACGTCCGCGAGCTCCCCGGCACCCGCGCCGCGCACGGGCGGCGACCGCGCCCTGCTCGACCGCTACGCGCTCACCGTCACGCAGGTGCGCGACAACCTCACCAAGCTCGACCAGCTCGTCGGCGACGGCGACTTCGGCGACAACCTCGCGGGCGGTGTACGCCGTGCGGTGAAGCTGGCCGACGAGACCGGCGTGGACGGTACGACGGCGCTGGCCGAGGCCTTCCTCAACGACGTCGGCGGCACCAGCGGGCCCCTGTTCGGGCTCCTCTTCCAGCACCTGGCCGCCGCGTCGCCGGCCGACGGCGGGGCACCGTCGGTCGCCGCGCTCGCGGAGGCCGCCGCGGCCGGGCACGCCGCCATCCACCGGGTGGGCGGCGCGGTGCCCGGCGACTGCACGCTGGTCGACGCGCTCGCGCCCGCCGCCGAGTCCCTGGCGGCCGCACGCGACACCACCGAGGCCGAGGCTCCGCTCACCGAGGCCGCCCAGGCGGCCATCCGCGGCGCCCTGGCCACCGCGTCCCTGCGCCCCCGGCGCGGCCGCGCCAGCTACGTGGGCGACCACGCGCTCGGCGTCCCGGACCCCGGCGCCCTGGCCGTCGCCCTGCTCTTCATGGCCCTCGCGGACATCAACGAGCCCGCCACCGCCCCACGCCTGCCCGCCCCCGGCCACATCACGGTGCCCTGACCCTGAACAGCCACTCGCCGACCGCTGGGCGCGCTCCACGACAACCATGTGGGCCGTGCCCGGCTGGTCGCCGCCATGGCCAAGGCCGACCGGCTGCTCACCGCCGGGACGGTCACTCTGGACGCCCCCTAATCGGCGCGACCAGTTGCCTAAAAGCTTTAGGCAACTGCATAATCGCTTATGCCGAGAGAGGGGAACGTCATGGTGCGCGTAGGGCTGACCACGGAGCGTCTGGTCCGGGCAGGGGCCGAGCTGGCCGACGAGGTCGGCTTCGACCAGGTCACCGTCTCGGCGCTCGCCCGCCGCTTCGACGTCAAGGTCGCGAGCCTGTACTCGCACGTGAAGAGCTCCCAGGACCTCAAGACCGGGATCGCCCTGCTCGCCCTGGCCGAGCTCGCCGACCGGGGTGCGGACGCCCTGGCGGGCCGGGCGGGCAAGGACGCGCTGGTCGCCCTGGCGAACGTCTACCGCGACTACGCCCGCGAGCACCCCGGCCGCTACGCCGCCTCCCAGCTGCGGCTCACCCCCGAGGCGGCGGCCGCCAGCGCCGGTGGCCGGCACGCGGAGATGACGCGGGCGATCCTGCGCGGATACGACCTGACGGAACCCGACCAGACGCACGCGGTCCGCCTCCTCGGCAGCGTCTTCCACGGCTACGTGAGCCTGGAGCTCGCGGGCGGGTTCAGCCACAGCGCGCCCGACTCGCAGGAGTCATGGACGCGTGCCCTTGACGCCCTTGACGCCCTGTTGCGCAACTGGCCCGCCCCGTCCGTCTGACCGTCCAGTCCACACACTTGATCAACAGGTTGAGGCAATGCATAACGACCATCACCACTGGACCACCACGCCCGTCACCGCCGAGCTGTTGCGCGGCGCGCTCGACGTGGAGCACACCGACCACGGTGTGCTCCCGCACCGGCTCCCCGCCTGGGCCCGCGCCCAGAACACCGACGGCCAGCTCGCCATGGCCGAGTCCCAGCCCTCCGGCGTACGTCTGGCGTTCCGCACCCGGGCCACCGCGATCGAGCTCGACACGCTGCCCACGAAGCGGTTCTACGTGGGCGCGCCGCCCCGCCCCGACGGCGTCTACGAACTGCTCGTCGACGGCCGCCCGGCGGGCAGCGCGACCGCGACGGGCGGCAACGTCCTGACCATCGACATGACCGCGGGAACCGCCGAGCGCACCGCCGGGGAGCCCGGCACCGTGCGCTTCACCGCGCTGCCCGACGGCATGAAGGACGTCGAGATCTGGCTGCCGCACAACGAGACCACCGAGCTCATCGCCCTGCGCACCGACGCCCCCGTCGAGCCCGCACGCGACCCGGGCCGCAAGGTGTGGCTGCACCACGGCAGTTCGATCAGCCACGGTTCCGACGCCGCGGGCCCCACCAGCACATGGCCCGCGCTCGCCGCGTCGCTGGGCGGTGTGGAGCTGATCAACCTCGGTCTGGCCGGCAGCGCCCTGCTCGACCCGTTCACCGCACGCACCTTGCGGGACACCCCCGCCGACTTGATCAGCGTCAAGATCGGCATCAATGTGGTCAATGCCGACGTGATGCGGCTGCGCGCGTTCGCCCCCGCCGTGCACGGCTTCCTCGACACGATCCGCGAGGGTCACCCGCAGGTGCCCCTGCTGGTCGTCTCGCCGATCCTGTGCCCCATCCACGAGGACACCCCCGGGCCCAGCGCACCCGACTTCAGCGACTTCGGTGAGGGGCGGCTCCGCTTCAAGGCCATGGGCGACCCCGCGGAACGGGCGATGGGCAAGCTCACTCTCAACGTCATCCGCGACGAGCTCGCCCGCATCGTGAAGCAGCGCTCCGCCGAAGACCCGAACCTCCACTATCTCGACGGCCGCGACCTGTACGGCCCCGACGACGTCGAGGAACTCCCCCTCCCCGACGACCTGCACCCGGACGCCACAACCCACCGACGCATAGGCGAACGCTTCGCGACCCGAGCCTTCGCACCGGGCGCCCCCTTCGCGAACACCGCGCCCTAGCCCTTGCGACTTCACGACCTGACGGCTAGTCATATGACTAATCGAAACACCAAGGGCCATGCCGTACCGGCACAACTCCCTGGAGGGCACGTGAAGTTCTCCGTCATCTTCGAGGCACAGCTCGCCGATCCGACCGTCGAGCGTGAGCATCAGGTCATCCACGACAGCGTCGAACAGGCCGTATTCGCGGAGGAGATGGGGTTCGACCGCGTCTGGGCGGTCGAGCACCACTCCCTCAAGTGGTACGCGCACATGAGCGCGCCGGAAATCTTTCTGACCTGGGTCGCCGCCCGCACCAGCACCATCCGGATCGGCCACGGCGTCGTCTGTATGCCGTTCAACTTCAACCATCCGGCGAGGGTCGCCGAGCGCGCGGCCATGCTGGACCTGCTCTCCGGAGGGCGGCTCGACCTGGGTGCCGGGCGTGGCGGCACGGAGCAGGAGACGTCGCTCTGCGGAGTCGACAGGGACCGTACGGCCCGAGAGGTCGAGGAAGCGCTGCGGATCATCGGGAAGGCCTGGGAGAAGGAGGAGTTGGAGCATCACGGCGAGCTCCTCGACATCGGCCCGCACCCGATCCTGCCGCGCCCGAAGCAGACCCCGCACCCGCCGCTCTTCCTCGCGTGCAGCAGGACCGAGACACTGACCCAGGCGGCCGAACTCGGCATCGGCGCCCTGGTGATGGGCTTCGCGGGGCCCGAGTCGATCGCCGCGATGAGGCAGGCGTACGACGCGGCCGTCGCGGCCCGCACCGACGCCCGCCTCGTGTCGAGCGTCGTCAACGACCACTTCTCCGTGCTCTGTCCGACGATCGTGCTCGACGACGGGGAGGCGGCGCGCCGCGTCGGCATCCGCGGACAGCGGTTCTTCGCGCAGTCCATCGGGCACTGGTACGGCGGCGCGGGCATACCCGACGAGGCGGTCGTCGAGGGAAGCGACGAGGCCGCCGAGATGCGCAGGGCCGCCGAGCAGGTCGTGGCGCGCCTGCACGAGCAGAACATCCCGGTGCGGCCCACCTCGACCGCCACGTTCAACGCCGACCACGCGTACGGCACCGCGGACGACGCCATCGCCTATGTGGAGCGGCTCCGCGACGCCGGGGCCGACGAGATCATGTGCCTCGTCCAGATGGGCACCGTCCCGCAGGAGGCCTGCCTGGAAACCTTGCGGCAGTGGGGCGAGAAGGTCATCCCGCACTTCCGCGCCCAGGAACGGGAAGCGGCGGCGGCCGGTCCGGCCCTGACCTGATGCGGCCCGAGCCCACCGGGCCCCCGGACCGCCTCGACCCCCGCGCCCGCCCCCTCGTAGTTGCCCTGACCGCCGCCTTCCCCGACCTAGGCGGCACCGTCACCGACGCAGCCGAGGCCCGACGGATCCTGGCCGCCGCACCCACCTCCGGCAAGACACCGCCCGCCGTCGGAACGGTCACCGACAGAACGATCCCGGGCCCGCCGGGCGCCCCCGACATCCCCGTACGCGTCTACCTCCCGACCCCGGACGCACACCAGCACCCACACCACCCCCGCCCGACCGTCGTCTTCTTCCACGGCGGCGGCTACACCCTCTGCGGCCTCGACTCCCACGACGCCACGGTCCGCGGTCTGGTCGCCCGGTCCGGTGCCGTCGCCGTCTCCGTCGGCTACCGCCTCGCCCCTGAACACCGGTTCCCGGCAGCCGTCGACGACGCGTACGCGGCACTGTGCTGGGCCGCCGACGAGAGCGCCGCTCTCGGCGGTGACCCGGGCGCCCTCGTCACCGCGGGGGACAGCAGCGGGGGCGGGCTCGCCACCGCCGTGACCCTCAGGGCGCGGGACGCGGGCGGACCCGCCGTCGCGCTGCAGGTTTTGCTCTATCCCGCCCTGGACGCCGCCCAGGACACCGTCTCCTACCGGGAGAACGCGGACGGGTACTTCCTGACCGCCGCGCACATGCGCTGGTTCTGGGAGCAGTACCTCGGGCCCGACGGCGACGGCACGCACCCCCTCGCCTCGCCGCTGCGGGCCGCCGACCTCACCGGACTGCCGCCCGCGCACCTCGTCACGGCCGGCTGCGACCCGCTGCGCGACGAGGGACTGGCCTACGCCGAGCGCCTGAGGGCAGCCGGAGTGGACGTCACCCCGGCCCACTACCCCCACATGTTCCACGGCTTCCTCGGCTTCCCCCACGTACTCCCCGATGCGGCGAAGGCACTACAGGAAGCGGCAGAAGCAATCGAGTCTGCGGCGGGCGGCAGGAAAAACAGCGGTGCCAGTGGGGGTGGCGCAGGATAATTTACGGAGACCCCCCTTGTCCCGGAGAACCTCGCATGCATACGGTGTCCTGACGTGAGGTTCTCCCGGGGAGGATGGGGCATGACGGAAATTCTTGTGCAGTCGGGCACGGAGGGCGCGGTTCTTTCCGCCGCCGAGCCCGGTGAGCGGGTGGTGGACCACCCGGCGTGGCCGGTGCTCAAGGGTGCCGTGGAGGACATCCGGCCCTGGCAGTCGCCCGACGGATCCATCGACTTCGAGGCGGCCGACGCCCCGGCGAAGAGCATCGCCGAGCTCGCCGTGGACCGCGTGATTTCAGCGGTCGAGGAGCTCTCCCCGCTCCTGCCGCACGACGCCGCGTACCACCGCGCGCTCGTCGCGGACCTGCGCCGCTGGTCCGATGGTGGCTTCGCCGTGCCGGACTTCCTGGACTCGCTGCTCGCCTTCCAGCCCGCGGCGAACCGCAGGGACGGCCTCCAGCACCTGGTCGTCTTCCCGATGTACACGCAGAACGGCAACCCCGACCGCAACTTCGAAGCGGTCGTGCTGCGCATGGTCTGGCCCGACTGGCTGGCCGAGCTCGAGCGCACGCGCTACGACAACCCGCTGTTCTGCGGCATCACCTTCGAGGACTTCACCGCCGGGTACGACACCAACTCCGCCGTCCTCTTCCCCGAGACCATCGCCGTGCGCGAGGCCCCCGAGCGCTTCTCCTGGGGCGGCATCTTCTGCGACCGCGAGGCGGCCCGCTTCCGCCGCGTCACCGAGGCCGCCGTGGACCTCCTCGGGCTCGAACTGCCCGACGACATCCGCGAGATGGTCGGCGACCAGGACCGCTGCCAGCAGGCGTTCGTCCTGTGGGACATGGTCCACGACCGCACCCACAGCCACGGCGACCTGCCGTTCGACCCCTTCATGATCAAGCAGCGCCAGCCGTTCTGGATGTACGGCCTGGAGGAGCTGCGCTGCGACCTCACCGCCTTCAAGGAGGCCGTGAAGCTGGAGGCCGAGGGCGTCCCGCAGGCGCGCGACGTGCAGTACGCCGTCCTCTTCGACCGGATGTTCCGCTTCCCGGTCACCGGCGACCGCGTGAAGAACTACGACGGACTCGGCGGCCAGCTCCTCTTCGCCTACCTCCACAAGCACGACGTGGTCCGCTGGACCGACAACCAGCTCAGGATCGACTGGCAGCGCGCGCCGGAGGTCACCAACCAGCTCTGCGGCGAGATCGAGGACCTCTACCGCGCGGGCATCGACCGCCCCAAGCTGGTCCACTGGTTCGCCGCGTACGACCTGGTGTCCACCTACCTCGCCCCGCACCCCGGCTCGCGCTGGGCCAAGGGCCCGGACGCCCTTGACACGTCGCTGCCGCCGCGCAAACTCGTCGACGAGGTGCTTCCCGACGAGTTTCCGCTCAGCATGTTTTATGAGGCGCTCTCCAAGAAGCTGAAGCACGTGATCGCCTCCACCAAGGGGATCACCGCTTCCACGAGCGCCGAGAAGGCCGCCGCGTGAGCGGCCGCCAGGAGGAGGCGAGGACCATGTCCGCACTCGATGGAGCCGTCGTCGCGGTCGCAGGCGCGGCCGGACCCGCGGGACGCGCCACACTGCTCAGGCTCGCGGAGGCCGGCGCCACGGTCGTCGCATCGGACGCCGATCCCACCCGCCTCGCCGAGGCCGTGGACGCCGCGCGGTACGCGCACGGCGGTGCGACCGTCGTCGGCGACACGGTCGACCTCCTCGATCTGGGTGCCGCCCGTGAGTGGGCGACGCGCACGGAGAAGGAGTTCGGGCGGATCGACGGCCTGGTGCACCTCGTGGGCGGCTGGCGCGGCAGCAAGAGCTTCGCCGAGACCAGGCTCGAGGACTGGGACCACCTGGAGAACCTCCTGATCCGCACCGTGCAGCACACCTCCCTCGCCTTCGAGGAGGGCCTGCGGCGCAGCGACCGCGGTCGTTACCTGCTGATCAGCGCGGCCGGCGCGTCCAAGCCGACCGCGGGCAACGCGGCGTACTCCGCCTCCAAGGCGGCGGCCGAGGCCTGGACGCTCGCCCTCGCCGACGCCTTCCGCAAGGCGGGGGGCGATGACGGACCGCGCGCGGCGGCTGCCATCCTGGTGGTCAAGGCGTTGGTGCACGACGCGATGCGCGAGGCCAAGCCCGACGCGAAGTTCGCGGGCTTCACGGACGTCAAGGAGCTGGCCGAGGCCATCGCCGGCGTCTGGGAGAAGCCCGCCAAGGAAGTGAACGGAAACCGCCTGTGGCTGACCGAGAAGCCGTGACCGCTGCCGCCCGAGAAGCCGTGAACCCGCCGAAGACGGACGCCCGGCGCCACCATGACCCGGACGTCCGCGGCTTCGCCAGCGACAACTACGCGGGCGCGCACCCGGAGGTCATGGCCGCCCTCGCCCTCGCCAACGGCGGTCACCAGATCGCGTACGGCGAGGACGACTACACGGCCAACCTCCAGCAGGTGATCCGCGGCCACTTCGGACCGACCGCCGAGGCCTTCCCGGTCTTCAACGGCACGGGAGCCAATGTTGTCGCGCTCCAGGCGGTCGCCGACCGCTGGGGCGCGGTGATCTGCGCCGAGTCCGCGCACATCAACGTGGACGAGGGCGGCGCCCCCGAGCGCATGGCGGGCCTCAAGCTGCTCACCGTGCCCACGCCGGACGGCAAGCTCACCCCCGAGCTGATCGACAAGCAGGCGTTCGGCTGGGACGACGAGCACCGGGCGATGCCGCAGGTCGTCTCCATCGCGCAGAACACCGAACTGGGCACGCTCTACACGCCCGACGAGATCCGCGCGATCTGCGACCACGCGCACCGGCTCGGCATGAAGGTGCACCTCGACGGCTCCCGGATAGCCAACGCCGCCGCGGCCCTCGACGTCCCCATGCGGACGTTCACGAACGCGGTCGGCGTCGACATCCTGTCGCTCGGCGGCACCAAGAACGGCGCGCTGTTCGGCGAGGCCGTCGTGGTCATCAACCAGGACGCCGTGCGCCACATGAAGCACCTGCGCAAGATGTCCATGCAGCTCGCGTCGAAGATGCGTTTCGTGTCGGTGCAGCTGGAGGCCCTGCTCACCAAGGACCTGTGGCTGCGCAACGCCCGGCACGCCAACGAGATGGCGCAGCGCCTCGCCGAGGGGGTCCGCTCCGTGCACGGCGTGGAGATCCTCTACCCCGTGCAGGCCAACGCCGTCTTCGCCCGTCTGCCGCACGACGTGAGCGAGCGCCTCCAGAAGAAGTACCGCTTCTACTTCTGGGACGAGGCGGCGGGCGACGTCCGCTGGATGTGCGCGTTCGACACCCGCGAGGAGGACGTCGACGGGTTCCTGGCGGCACTCAAGGAGGAGATGGCGCGCTGACCGCGCCGCCCCCTCCGCTGCATAAAGCTGCATAGATATACGGTCGACCGTAAAGTCATTGACGTACGGGCGGCCGTATTCCTATGCTCCCGTGGCATGCAGCTGATCCAGGAAAACCCCGACCTGTCTGCGTACTTGGCCGCAGACGAGGTCGTCGACCACCATCACCCGCTGGTCCGCGAGACGGCGGCCGGTCTCGCAAAAACATCCGCCGATACGTACGCCTACGCACGCGCCGCCTTCGAGTTCGTGCGCGACACCATTCCGCACTCGCAGGACTCGGGCCGCATGGAGGTCACCTGGCGCGCCTCCGACGTGCTGCGCGAACGGACCGGCATCTGCACCGCCAAGTCCCACGCGCTGGCCGCCCTGCTGCGGGCCGAGGACATCCCCACGGGGTTCTGCTACCAGCGCCTGCGCGACGACAACACCAGCGGCTACTCCGTGCACGGCCTGGTCGCCGTGCGGCTCGACGGCGCCTGGCACCGGCAGGACCCGCGCGGCAACATCCCTGACGGCGTCGACGCGCAGTTCCGCCTCGGCAAGGAACAGTTGGCCTGGCCGGTCGACCCGGAGTCCAATGAAGTGGACTACCCGGCCCTCTACGCCGAACCGAGCCCCGTGGCGCTCCGCGCACTCAAAGAGGCCCGGGACCGGCTCCACCTCTGGCAGATCTACCCCTCAGAACTGTGAGAGGGGCGCGGCCTGTTCAGCCCGCCTCGGCGGCCTTCACCTCGGCCGGGGTCGGCGCGGTGCCGCCCAGGTGCGCCGGCATCCACCACGTGTCGTCCGGACCCTTGGGGCGAACCGGGTAGGCGCGCTGCGCGGCCTCCAGGAGCTCCTGGCAGCGCTCGCGCAGCCGCCGGGTGATCGCACCCGCGTACTGGTCCTTCGGTGCCTCCACCGGCTCGCCGACACGGATCGTGATCGGCAGGTGGCTGCGCTTGAAGTTGCGCGGATGCCCCTTGGTCCACAGCCGCTGCGTCCCCCACAGGGCCATCGGGATCAGCGGCACCCCGGCCTCCTGGGCCAGCCGCGCGGCACCGGACTTGAACGTCTTCAGCGTGAACGACTGCGAGATCGTCGCCTCGGGGAAGACGCCGATGATTTCCCCGGAGCGCAGCGAGTCCAGCGCGTGCGCGTACGCCGTCTCGCCCTTGTCGCGGTCGACGGGGATGTGCTTCATCCCGCGCATCAGTGGCCCGGAGATCTTGTGCCGGAACACCGACTCCTTCGCCATGAACCGCACCACACGCTTCTGCGGCAGCGCGGCGAGACCGTCGAAGATGAAGTCGAGGTAGCTGATGTGGTTGCTGACCAGGACCGCGCCGCCGGAGCGTGGGATGTTCTCCGACCCCTTGCAGTCGATCTTCAGGTCCCATGCCTTGAACAGGGTTTTCGCGGCACCGATGACCGGACGGTAGACAAGCTCTGCCATGGGTGGGGATGACCCTTCGTTTCTGCCTGGGGAGGGGGTTCCCGGCGGGAAGTTACGCAGCCGTAGGTTTTTCGGCGTTGCGCAGATCGTGCCCCAAGAACGGACGAGTGACCAGCCTTGGTGCCTTCAATCCGGGAGATTCTCGTCACGTGGGAATGATCCGCGGCCCGCGGATGCTGTACTCCAGAACGATCGGAACAGGCGTGCGGCGGAGCGCCGGGGCGGAGGCGGACGTGCGGACAGGCGGGACCGGGCGGCCGCTCGGCGCGGCGGACATCGGCGAGCGGCTCGGGGAGCGGGCCACGCTCGTGCAGTTCTCCAGCGCCTTCTGCCAGCCCTGCCGGGCGACCCGCAGAGTGCTCGCGGACGTGGCGGAGCTGGTCCCCGGCGTGGCCCACGTGGAGATCGACGCCGAGGCACGGCTCGATCTCGTACGGGAGCTGCGCGTCCTCAAGACCCCCACCGTGCTCGTCCTTGACGCGGCGGGACAGGTGGTGCGCCGGGCCGCCGGGCAGCCCCGCAAAGCCGATGTGATCGCCGCGCTGGGCGAGGCCGTGTGACAGGCCGTGGGAGCGACTGCCGCGCAGGTCGCGACGGGCGGCCCGGGAGCGTGACGCTTCTTTCACTCTGCGGAACGGACTTGACTGCACGCGGCATCTATCGCGAGCCTTCCTCCATGCCCCGGGACCTCCTTCTGTACGAGCGCGTCCACGTGGACCTCGGCCGCCACGCCAGCGCGCGCTGTCCGCAGTGCTGAGCAACGACGCCTCCGCTCGCACCTCCGGCAACCCCCGGCAGAAGGACAACTCCATGACGGCATCGTCAGCCCTCACCACCCCCCGGCTCGCCACGCCCGAGCTGCTGCGCTCGGTCTTCCGGCAGCACGCTGCGGGCGTCGCCGTGATCACCGCCACACACGGCTCCCGGCCCGTCGGCTTCACCGCCACCTCGCTCACCTCGGTCTCCGCGGCGCCCCCGATGCTCTCCTTCGGCATCGGCACCGGCTCCTCGTGCTGGCCCGCGCTCTCCGAAGCCACGCACGTCGGCGTCCATGTGCTCGCCGAGCAGCAGCAGGAGCTCGCCGCGACGTTCGCGCGGAGCGGCGCCGACCGCTTCGGCGCGCCCACGAGCTGGCGCGAGGGGCCGGAGGGCGTGCCCGTGCTTGACGGCGCGCTCGCCTGGCTGGTGTGCCGGATCGTCGCGCGCGTGCCCGCGGGCGACCACCGCATCGTGCTCGCGGAGGCCGTCGTCGGCGACCGCGAGGGCGAGGGGCGCCCGCTCCTGTACCACCAGGGGCGCTTCAACGCTCTGCGCGACTGAGAGTTCCCGCGGGACGGGCGCTCCGGGTGATTACGGAGCGTTGGGAAGGTCACAGTTCAAAGCGCTTGCTCAGTGGGAATGAACTGGGTGTACTCATGAGTAATATTTCGATCGGAGCGCGGGCCGCCCCGACCGGGATCCGCCGCTTCAGGCGCCTATGCTGCCTGCAAGAAGGCAGTAGCCATAAGCCAAGGCAGCAGCCCAATAAAGACGATGCAGTAGGAGAGCCGGCGTGAGCTTGAGGATCGTTGTCTGTGTGAAGTACGTGCCCGACGCCACCGGCGACCGGCACTTCGCCGATGACCTGACCGTCGATCGCGACGACGTCGACGGCCTGCTGTCGGAGCTCGACGAGTACGCGGTCGAGCAGGCGCTGCAGATCGCCGACGAGGCGGACGACGCGGAGATCACCGTGCTGACCGTCGGCCCCGAGGACGCCAAGGACGCGCTGCGCAAGGCGCTGTCCATGGGTGCCGACAAGGCCGTCCACGTCGAGGACGACGACCTGCACGGCACCGACGTGATGGGCACCTCGCTGGTGCTCGCCAAGGCCATCGAGAAGACCGGTTACGACCTGGTCATCGCCGGTATGGCCTCGACCGACGGCACCATGGGCGTGCTGCCGGCGATCCTCGCGGAGCGCCTCGGCGTCCCGCAGGTCACGCTGCTCTCCGAGGTCTCGGTCGAGGACGGTGTCGTCAAGGGCCGTCGTGACGGCGACTCCGCCAGCGAGCAGCTGGAGGCGTCCCTGCCGGCCGTCGTGTCCGTGACGGACCAGTCGGGCGAGGCCCGCTACCCGTCCTTCAAGGGCATCATGGCCGCCAAGAAGAAGCCGGTGGAGTCGCTCGACCTGGACGACCTGGACATCGACGCCGAAGAGGTCGGCCTCGAGGGTGCCTGGACCAAGGTCGACTCCGCCTCGGAGCGTCCGGCCCGCACGGCCGGCACGATCGTCAAGGACGAGGGCGAGGGCGGCAAGCAGCTGGCCGAGTTCCTCGCCGGCCAGAAGTTCATCTGAGCTTCAGTCATCCCCTCAACCGCCCCACTTCTTCGTACCGCAGGAGATTGAAGTCCCATGGCTGAAGTTCTGGTCTACGTCGACCACGCGGACGGCGCCGTCCGCAAGCCCACCCTGGAGCTGCTGACCCTGGCCCGCCGCGTCGGCGAGCCCGTCGCCGTCGCCCTGGGTGCCGGCGCCGAGGCCACCGCCGCCACGCTCGCCGAGCACGGCGCGGTGAAGGTCCTCACCGCCGACGCCCCCGAGTTCGCCGACTACCTCGTCGTACCGAAGGTGGACGCGCTCCAGGCCGCGTACGACGCCGTGTCCCCGGCCGCCGTGCTCTTCCCCTCGTCCGCCGAGGCCAAGGAGATCGCGGCCCGCCTCGCGGTCCGCATCAAGTCCGGCATCATCACGGACGCCGTCGACCTGGAGGCCGGCGACGAGGGCCCGGTGGCCACGCAGTCCGTGTTCGCCGCCTCGTACACCACCAAGTCCCGGGTCTCCCGGGGCACCCCGGTCATCACGGTCAAGCCGAACTCGGCCGCCGTGGAGGCCGCCCCGGCCGCGGGCACCGTCGAGGCCCTGTCCGTCTCCTTCTCCGAGAAGGCCACCGGCACCAAGGTCGTCGCGCGCACCCCGCGCGAGTCGACGGGCCGCCCCGACCTGACCGAGGCCGCGATCGTGGTCTCCGGCGGCCGCGGCGTCAACGGCGCCGAGAACTTCTCGATCATCGAGGCCCTGGCCGACTCGCTCGGTGCCGCCGTCGGCGCCTCGCGCGCCGCGGTCGACGCCGGTTGGTACCCGCACTCCAACCAGGTCGGCCAGACCGGCAAGTCGGTCTCCCCGCAGCTGTACATCGCGTCCGGCATCTCCGGCGCGATCCAGCACCGCGCCGGCATGCAGACCTCGAAGACCATCGTCGCCATCAACAAGGACGCCGAGGCCCCGATCTTCGACCTCGTCGACTACGGCGTGGTCGGCGACCTCTTCGAGGTCGTCCCGCAGCTCACCGAAGAGGTCAAGTCCCGCAAGGGCTGACCCCACTGTCGGTACGAGGCCCTCGCCCCGCGCACAGCGGAGCGGGGGCCTCGCCGCGTCACAGCGTCATCGTGACCTGGACGGCCCAGTGGTCGCTCGGGTACTGCCCGCCGAGCGAGAAGGTGTTCACCGACGCCGCGTGCACCGTCGCCGTCGGCCTCGTCAGGACCCAGTCGATGCGCCCGCCGCCCAGGACGGGCGGCCGGTAACCGCCGAACGTGCCGTACGCCGGACCGCGTTCCTTGGCGGCGTCCCAGGTGTCCACGAGACCGGCGCCCAGCATCGTCGTGTAGACGGAGTTGGCGTGCGCCGTCGCGTTGAAGTCACCCGTCACGATGAGTGGCGTGGTCGTCGTCATCAGGGCGATGCGCTCGACCATCAGGCTCGCCGAACGCTCGCGCGCGTTCTGGCTGACGTGGTCGAAGTGCGTGTTCAGGACGTACAGCTGGGTGTTGGTGACCAGGTCGAGGAAGCGCACCCAGGAGGCCATGCGGGGCGAGTTGGCGCCCCAGGTGTTCGAGGCGATGGTGTACGGGGTGTCCGACAGCCAGAAGTGTTCGTACTCGAGCGGAAACAGCCGGCGGTTGTCGTAGAAGACGGCCATGAACTCGTCCCGGCTGCCGCCCCCGACACCCGTACCGACCCAGTCGTAGTTCGCGCCGAGATCCGTCTCGATGTCCTGCAACTGGTAGTAGAGGCCCTCCTGGGTGCCGATGATGTGCGGCTGGGCGCGCAGGAGCATCTCTTTCATCACCGGGCGGCGTTCGGCCCAGGTGTGCGGTGGCCTGTTGCTCGCGAAGCGGACGTTGTACGACATGACCTCCAGGCGCGCTTCCGGCGCTTCCGGCACTTCGGCGGCGTGGGCCGGGCCGCCGGACAGCACCCTGCCCGACAGGGGGACCGCCACGGCGGCGGCGAGCGCGGTCCGCAGGACGGAACGGCGCGTGAAGGGGGAGTCGATGGGCACGCAAGCTCCTTGAGGTCGGTCCGCGCGGTCGGCACCGTGGGGGCGCGGGAGGATGTGGGCCACAGACTGGCCGCGTTGGTCCCCGCCGGGGTCCGGGACACGCGTCAACGCGCGCGGTCCGCTACGGATGCAGGACACGGGAAGGTGTTGACCAGCACGAAGGTCACGGATAACTTCGCTATACGGATTGTTGATTCCGTGAAGCGGAAATGCCGGGCGCGGCACCGAGCGTGTGGAGGATGCAGGAATGGGTCAGCAAGAGAAGGTGGCGACGAGCCTCGCCGGCGCGGTCAGCGAAGGCATCAGCGCTTCCCTCGCCCCGGTGGACGCGGAGCTCGACCGCCGCTATCCCGGCGACCCCGGCACCCGCCAGCCCGTCCACACCGTGTACGTCCCCGGTCAGCAGTTCGCCGCCGACACCGTCCGCACCTGGGGCGACAAGGCCCTGGAGATGCTCGACGAGCACGCCCCGGACGCCGCCTCCTTCGCCGCCGTCCTCGGCCTGGACGACGACCTGGCCGACGCCGTCTACACGCGGGTGCGCACCAAACTGGAGCGCGAGCCGATCGAAGACCTGCGCGTCGACTTCGAGGACGGCTACAAGGGCGCCGACGAGGACCAGGACGCCGCCCGCGCCGCCCGCCTGATCGCCGAGGCGTACAGGAACGGCACCGCCGCCCCGTACATGGGCATCCGCATGAAGTGCATGGAGGAGTCGGTACGCGACCGCGGCATCCGCACCCTCGACGTCTTCCTGTCCGGCCTCATGGAGGCGGGCGGCCTGCCCGACGGACTCGTCCTCACCCTGCCCAAGGTGACGTACCCCGAGCAGGTCACCGCGATGGTGCGCCTCCTGGAGGAGTTCGAGAAGGCGCGCGGCCTGGAGCGCGGCCGCATCGGCTTCGAGATCCAGATCGAGACCAGCCAGTCCATCCTCGCCACCGACGGCACCGCCGCCGTGGCCCGTATGATCCAGGCCGCCGAGGGCCGCGCGACCGGGCTGCACTACGGCACCTTCGACTACAGCGCCTGCCTGCACGTCAGCGCCGCCTACCAGGCCAGCGACCACCCGGCCGCCGACCACGCCAAGGCCGTCATGCAGGTCGCCGCCGCCGGCACGGGAGTACGCGTCTCGGACGGCTCCACCAACGTCCTGCCCGTCGGCTCCACCGAGAAGGTCCACGACGCCTGGCGGCTGCACTACGGCCTCACCCGGCGCGCCCTGGCCCGCGCCTACTACCAGGGCTGGGACATGCACCCCGGCCACATCCCCACGCGGTACGCCGCGGTGTTCGCGTTCTACCGCGAGGGTTTCGAGGCGGCCGCCGCCCGCCTGGCCGCCTACGCCGGTCACCACGAGGGCGGCGGCGTGGCCGACGAGCCCGCCACCGCCAAGGCCCTCGCCGGCTACCTGCTGCGCGGCCTCGACTGCGGCGCCCTCGACGCCGGTGAGGTCACCCGCCTCACCGGCCTCACCCTGGCCCGCCTGCAGGGCTTCGCGGGCCCGCGCCGCGGCGACCTCACGGGGTCGGGCAAGTAACATCTGCCTCTGCCGTCTCGGCTGCCCCGTAGTCTGTACGCCACGGAAAGTGGCGTCACAGAACGGGGCAGCGGTGTTTTCGGGGGATCAGGTACAGCCGGGGAACCAGGAACAGCCAGGCAACCAGGAACAGGCCGACGGGGTGGGCAGACTCCTCGCCGGGCGCTATCGCGTCGTCGCACAGCTCGGCCGCGGCGGCATGGGTGTCGTCTGGCGCGCCGTCGACGAGGTGCTGCACCGTGAGGTCGCCGTCAAGGAACTGCGCACCTTCACGGACGCGGCGGGACCCGAACTGGCCGACCTGCGCCTGCGCATGCAGCGCGAGGCCCGGGCGGCCGCCCGCGTGCGCCACCCCGGAGTCGTCGCCGTGCACGACGTGGCGGAGGTCGAAGGCCGTCCCCTCATCGTCATGGAGCTCGTCGACGGGCCCTCCATGGACGACGTGCTGCGCGACCGCGGCGCACTCGACCCCCACGAGGCCGCGGCCATCGGCGCCAAGGTGATGGAGGCCCTGGCCGCGGCCCACCGCGTGGGCGTCCTGCACCGCGACGTGAAGCCCGGCAACATCCTCCTGGAGTCCGGCGGCCGCGTCGTCCTCACCGACTTCGGCATCGCCACGATGGACGACCCCGGCGACGGCTCCGCCACCCACCTCACCCGCAGCGGCGAACTGGTCGGCTCCCTGGACTACTTGGCGCCCGAGCGCGCCCAGGGCCAGGACCCCGGCCCCGCCTCCGACGTCTGGGCCCTCGGCGCCACGCTGTACGCCGCGGTCGAGGGCGCCTCGCCCTTCCGCCGTACGTCGACGTGGTCCACGCTCACCGCGATCGTCACCGACCCGCTGCCCGAGCCGCGGCGTTCGGGGCCCCTGACCCCCGTACTGCGACAGCTCATGGACAAGGACCCGCAGGCGCGCCCCGACGCGGACACGGCCCGCATGCTGCTCGACCGCGTCGCTGCGGCGCGGGGCGTGCACGGCGCGCCCGTACAGGAGCAGCCGTACGGCACGACACAACGCAGCATCCCCAGCACGCCGCCACCCGGCTTCGGCCCCGCACCGTCCCCGGCGCCCTCGCCCGCTCCCGCCCCCACTCCCGCCCCGTCCCCGGCGCCGTCCCCCGGTCCTGCACTGTCCCCGGCGCCGTCCCCCGCTTCCACCCCGTACGCGACGCCGAGCGGGCCGGCCCCCTCCGCGAGCCGCGCCGAGACCCGCTCCACGCGGCGGCGCCCGCGCCGTGGCCGCGCATGGCTCGCCGCGGCCGCCACCGCCGTCGTCCTCGCGGCGACGGGGGCCACCGTGGCCGTGCTCAGCAGCAAGGACGACGGCGGAAGCCAGGCGCGCGAGGGCGTGGCTCCCGCAGGCGCGGACTCGGCCGATGACGACGGCAGCCGGGGCCCGCTCGGCGGTGGCGAGTCCAAGCGTCCCAAGCCGTCGGGGCACGGCGACAAGAAGCCCCGCAAGCCGGACACGAAGCACTCCGGCGACGCCGAAGGCGCCGACAAGGGCGACAAGGGCGACGAGGGCGACCCGGACGGCAAGGACCGGTCCGACCGGGACAAGGGCAAGGGGACGGACAAGGGCGGCGACGAGGCCGCGGCACGCCCCGACGCCACCCGGCCGACCGAGGACGGCTCGGCGGCGACCCCCGTCTGCCATCCGGCCGGCGGCGGCAAGTACAACTGCGACGTATGGCAGACCGCCAAGTCGTACACGGCGGGCGGCGCCCACGTGGGCACGCTGAACGCGGGCACCAACTATTTCTACTGCCAACAGAATCTCGGCCGCCGCGAGACGCACGGCCAGTGGACGAACGTCTGGTGGGCGAAGACGGACGACGACAGCGGCAACACCGACGTCTTCGTCAGCGACGTCTACATCAAGGGCGGCGACAACGACAAGCCGCTGCCGGGCCTGCCCACCTGCTGAGGCCGGACGAGACGGAAATCGAGCCGATGAACGAAAACCTCGACAGAGGCGAAACCGGCGGCACAGGCGAAACCGGCGGTGCAGGCGACGCCGAGGCGGTGTACGCGCGCGTCGCGGACGCCGTGACGGGCACGGCGTACCGTCTGCGGCGGACAGAGCGCGGCTTCGACCTGGTCGTGGACGTCCCGCAGCTGAGCCGGCGCGTCACACAGGTGCACACCTACCGCGTCGAACTGCGCCCGCGGGAGAAGACCTTCACCATCACGGACATCGTCCGCACCAGCGAGCGCGGCCCGTTCGGAGTGCCGCAGAGAAAAGTCGAGATCGGCCGGAGCCGCTACCGGACGTGGAGCCGCTCACTGGACGGCAGTGAGCGGACGTCCTTCTCGTCCGCCGACGGCCACCGTCTGATCCGCGGCGTGGCCGAGGAGCTGGGCTGGACGGAGCTCCGGCCCGCCGGTCAGCGGACCGGCCTCGTCTTCGGAGCCGTCGGCGGACTGCTGGCCCTCGGCACGCTCATCGCTCTCGCCGTCGGCTTCTGGCCGTAGCCGGCCCACCGTCAGAGCCGTTCTCCCGGCCACGCGGTGCAGGGCACGACCTCGAAACCCCGGCTGGGGAAGACGGAGTCCATGAAGAAGTCGTGTATCGCCACGTCGCCGTCGGCGCACCCGTCCCGCAGCACGGTCACACGGTAGTCGCGGTCCGCCGCGTCGTAGCACGTCGCGGCCACCATCGCGCTGGTCGCGACGCCGGCGACCGCGACCGTGCTGATGCCCCGCGCGCGGAGCACGAGTTCGAGATCCGTGCCGGCGAACGCGCTGGCGCGGCGTTTCAGCACGACGACGTCCTCGTCCTCGACCGGCAGAGCGATCCCCGTCCCGGCCGACCCCTCGTGGAAGGTGTCACCGGCTTCGTAGAACGTCCTGAACAGTTCGTTGTCCGGCGGCAGGTCGGATCCGTTGGCCCGGACGGCGAAGTGCACGAACACGACGAGGACGCCGGCCGCGCGGGCCCGTGGGATCAGTTCGGTGAGCGGCGGCACGACACGCCTGGCGAAGGGGTAGCCGTTCACGATGCCCTGCTGGATGTCGCCGACAATCAATGCGGTGGTCATGACAGGCTCCCTTCCCCGAGTCGGTCGAGTCAGTCGGCGGGCGGCAGCTCGCCCGATCCGCGCGTGATGAGGCGCGTCGGCAGCTCGATCCGCTCCGGAGCCTCCGACACACCGTCGAGCTGGCGGAACAGCCGCTCCGCCGCCGTCCTGCCCAGCTGCGCCGCGTCCTGCGCCACGACCGTCACGCCCGGGTCCAGGAGGTCCGCGAGCTCGATGTCGTCGAAGCCGACCAGGGCCACGGGACGGTCGAGGGCGGCAAGGACGCGGACGACGGTCACCGTCACCCGGTTGTTGCCCGCGAAGACCGCGGTGACCGGCTCCGGGCCGCCCAGCATCGTCTCGGCCGCCGTCCGGACCCGCTCCGGATCGGTGACTCCGAGCGACACCCATGCCTCGTCGACGGGGATGTCCGCGTCCTCCATCGCCGCGCGGTAGCCGCGCAGGCGTTCTATGGCGGTGTGGATGCGCGGCTGGTCACCGATGAAGCCGATACGGCGGTGACCATGGGCGATGAGATGCGCGACGCCGTCCCGCGCGCCGCCGAAGCTGTCGGAGAGCACCACGTCGGCGTCGATCTTCCCGGCCGGCCGGTCGACGAAGACGGTGGCGACCCCCGCCGCGATCTCCGGCTCCAGATAGCGGTGGTCGTCACCGGCCGGGATCACCACGAGCCCGTCGACCCGCCGCGCGCACAGGGCGAGCACCAGCTCCTGCTCGCGGTCCGGGTCCTCGGCGCTCGATCCGTTGATGAGCAGCGCGCCGTGCGCCCGGGCGACCTCCTCCACGGCGCGGCTCAGCGGGCCGTAGAAGGGGTCGGCGAGATCCTCGAGGACGAGGCCGATGCTGGCGGTGCGGCCCTTGCGCAGCACGCGCGCGCTGTCGTTGCGGCGGAAGCCCAGGGCCTCGATGGCCTCCTGGACGCGGCGCTCGGTGTCGGGCGTGACGCCCGGCTCGCCGTTCACGACGCGCGAGACCGTCTTCAGGCCGACTCCCGCGCGCGCGGCCACGTCCTTCATGGTCGGCCGGTTGCCGTAACGGTTCGCGGGTCGTCGAGCGGCGATCTCGGCCACGGTGCGCAGTCCTGTCCTGTCGTCCACGGAGTCGTCGAGCATACGGCGTCGAGCATAGGGCCTGGACAACGTTGTCAGATGCAGGGGAGACTGACCTTCGCACTCTCCGGCCTGCCGATACACCAGGAGACCCGACACAGATGCACATGGACCTCGTCGCCGCACTCGACATCGGTGGCACCAAGATCGCCGGCGCCCTGGTGGACGGGCGCGGCCGGATCCTCCTGCGCGCACAGCGGCCGACGCCCGCGCGTGAGGACGGCGACACGGTGATGCGGGCGGTCGAGGAGGTCCTCACCGAGCTGACCGGCAGTGAGCTGTGGGGCAGGGCGGCGGCCGTGGGCATCGGCAGCGCAGGCCCCGTCGACGCGTCGGCCGGCACGGTCAGCCCCGTCAACGTACCGGGCTGGCGCGGCTATCCGCTGGTCGACCGCGTCCGCGCGCTCACCGGCGGCCTCCCCGTCGTCCTGGTCGGCGACGGCGTTGCGATGACCGCCGCCGAGCACTGGCAGGGCGCCGCCCGCGGCCATGACAACGCGCTGTGCATGGTGGTGTCGACGGGCGTCGGCGGCGGCCTCGTCCTCGGCGGCAAGCTGCACCCGGGCCCCACGGGGAACGCGGGCCACGTCGGTCACATCAGCGTGGACCTCGACGGCGACCCCTGCCCGTGCGGGGCGCGCGGCTGCGTCGAGCGGATAGCGAGCGGCCCGAACATCGCGCGCCGCGCCGTGGCCAACGGCTGGCGCCCGGGCGCCGACGGCGACACATCGGCGGCCGCGGTGGCGGCGGCCGCCCGCGCCGGGGACCCGGTCGCACTCGCCTCCTTCGAACGGGCCGCCCAGGCGCTGGCCGCCGGGATCGCCGCCACGGCCACGCTCGTCGAGATCGACATCGCGGTGATCGGCGGGGGAGTGGCGAAGGCGGGCGACGTCCTCTTCACACCGCTCCGCCGCGCCCTGCGGGACTACGCCACGCTCTCCTTCGTACGCCGCCTGACGGTGACCCCCGCACTGACGGGCACGGACGCGGGCCTGGTAGGAGCGGCGGCGGCCGCACTCGACGGGGCGCCGAGCGCGGCTGTGGATCTTCGGTCGGCGGTGGGGGGCTGAGGCGGGGGCGACGGGTCAGGGAGTAAGCCCACGGGAACGGTCGAATGACGACAGGCGCCGCCCGTCAGGATGGCTGGACTTGGTCGAAGAGGGCGAGGGCTTCGGCAGGGTCCGGGCTCACGAGGCGTTCCAGACCGGCCGTCGTGATCTTCGCCCATCTGCCGGCCCGTGCCCACATCTGTTCCTCGAAGGCGTGGACGGCCTCGTCCAGATCTGCAGGGCCGGTGGCGATGGACTCGGCGAGTTCGGCGCCTTCCAGCATCGCGAGGTTCGCGCCCGCCCCCAGTGGGGGCATCAGGTGGGCGGCGTCGCCCAGTAGCGTCACCCCGGGGACGTGGGTCCAGGTGTGGGACACGGGCAGGACGTAGAGGGGGCGGTGGACGAAAGCGGTGCCGTGGCGGAGGAGGTCGAGGATGGGAGCGGCCCAGCCGTCGAACAGAGCCAGCAGGCTCGATCGCACCGCCTCGACGTCGGCCAGGTCCAGGTTCGTGTGCCGGTCCAGCGGCGCGCGGAACTGGGCGTACACCTTGACGTGGCCGCCGCTGTTGCGCTGGGCCACGAGAGCCCGGTTCACGCCGTACACAGCCACGGAACCGTCGCCGATCAGCCGGGCGAGGTCAGGGTGGCGGGTGTCGACGTCGTCGAGGAAGGTCTCGACATAGGTGACGCCGGTGTAGTGCGGTGTCGCCGACGAGACCGCCGGGCGGGTCCGGGACCAGGCACCGTCCGCGCCGACCACGAGGTCGAACGCCTCCTGCCGCCCGTCCGCGAAATGCACCAGTACGCCATCCCGGGCGCCCGGCACCACCTGTGTCACGCCCCGACCCCACTGGACGTCCAGAGGGCCGAGCAGCAGGTCGCGGAGTTGTCCGCGGTCGATCTCGGGATTGGCCAGGTCGTCCGGACGGGGTTGCCAGTCGCGCAGGACGGTCCCGGCCGTGTCCAGGATGCGCATGGCCTGCCCCTCGGGACGGGACAGCGCCTGGAACTCCGCCAGCAGCCCCGCCTTGTCCAGCGCGAGCTGGCCCAGCCCTTCGTGCAGGTCCAGGGTGCCGCCCGGGGGGCGGGCGTCGGGGGCGGGATCGCGTTCGAGGACGGTGACGGGATGGCCATGGCGGTGCAGGACGCGGGCGAAGGTGAGGCCGGCGGGGCCGCTCCCGACCACAGCGATACGGTGTCTCATACCGATACACTGTATTTACTCGTTACGATGCATCGCAACAGTTCGGAGTGACCATGACCGTGTGGGACCGGCCGGAGCCGCCGACTCGCCCCGTGCCGCTCGACCGGGAGCGGATCGTCGCCGCCGCCATCGCGCTGGCCGACGAGGGCGGGCTGGAGGCGGTGTCGGTACGCAAGGTCGCGGCTCGCCTGGACGCCGGTCCGATGCGACTCTACAGATACATCTCCACCAAGGAGGAGCTGTTCGACCTCATGGTGGACGAGGTCCAGGCCGAGATTCTCCCCGAGGAGCAACCCGGAGACTGGCGGGAGGCGCTGCGCGTCCTCGCCCACCGCACCAGGCAGGCCGCCCTCCGTCACGAATGGCTGGCCGACCTGCTCGGCGGCCGCCCGGCCTTCGGCCCGAACGGCCTCGCCGTGGCCGAGTCCACCCTGTCCGCCCTCGACGGCCTCGCCGACATCGACACCGTCATGCGCGCCGTCGAGACCGTCAGCGCCTACTTCAACGGCGCGATCCGCCGCGAGATCACGAATCTGCGGGCCGAGCGCACCACGGGCCTGTCCAAGCACGACTGGCAGCGCGCCCGCGGCCCGCACCTGACGAGAATGCTGGCCACGGGCCGCTTCCCGGCGCTGACCAAGGCCGTGTACGAGGGCACGGACGTGGACGCCGAAACATCCTTCGCGACCGGCCTGGACTGGGTCCTCGACGCCGTGGCCGCCAAACTCGCCCGGCCGCCGGCGTGACGCTCACCTGACGGCGAGGTCACGGAGGCGCACGCGTGCGGCGCCTCCGCCCCCACCCCTCAGCAACTCAGCGTCGCGTCCGCCCAGTCGCCGTGGTCCGAGTCGATGCCGTCTCCGCCGTCCGTGACGACGAGGCGGACGACCTGGGCGCCGCTCACGTCCGCGGAGAGTTCCTGTGCGGGCATGGCGTTGGTGAGTACTCCGGTGGACGCGGTCTTCTCGCCGTCCGCCCAGATCTCGAAGGCGATCGTGCCCTTCGTGATCGTCTCGTCGTCGACGCCGACCTGCGCGGTGACCTTCTCGCAGGCCGCTCCGGTGTAGTACTCGACGGCGCTCTCCGCGTGCACTCCTAGGCCCTTCGCGTACACCTTTCCGCCGATGGTGATCGGCCTGCCGTCCCCGAGGCCCCTGTCGCCGTTGCTGGTGTTGCGCTCCACGGGCCCCCAGCCGTTGGTCGCCGACAGCCACGGCCGATCGCCCAGCAGGGAGGTGCCCGTCGGCGGCGCGACGACGACCTGGGCCGTGAGCGGCAGCACCTTCGTGGCCCGCGCGCCGTGCGGCGAGCGGTAGGTGGCCTTGAGGGTCACGTCGTACGAGCCCGGCTGCGTGCCCGTGGGCGCGGTGACCGTCCAGGACGTGGCGAGCGTCCGCCCGGTCCGCAACGAGCGTGCTGTGCTCGGTGAGGTCGCCCGCACGGTCCAGCCGGCGGGCGCGTCGAGCGTCACGGCGACCCGCCGGGCGGGTGTGCGGCCCAGGTTGGTGACCTTGGAGGTGACCTTCGCGGGCTCACCGGCCTCCACGAACAGGCCGCCGTCGACGCCGAGTTCGACGGCCGGCGGGTGGTGCGCCCACTTTCCGTCGGCGGACACGCGCAGCAGCACGGTGCCGTGCGCCGGGACCGTCGCGGCGATCCGGCCCGCCGTGTTGTAGCTCTTGTGCTCCCACAGATCGCGCAGGGTGTAGGCATGCGCGCCGGGGAGGCCGACCGCCTTCGCCGTCGTGGAGACGGACTGCGCGGTGCCGGTCTCGTTGAAGAGGGCGACGGCACGGCTGCCGTCCTTCATCTCCTTGGCGACGACCCAGCGCCCGCCCTGGGACGAGACGACCTCACCCTGCTTGCCGAGCGGGTCCTGGTCGACGGCGATGACTTCTTCGTTGCCGAGGATCTCGAAGGTCTCGGGGGACGCCTTGCGCAGGTCGGAGCCGATGAGCAGCGGCGCGGCCATGATCGACCACATCGAGAAGTGCGTGCGGTACTCGGTGTCCGTCATGCCGCCGTTGCCGACCTCGAGCATGTCGGGGTCGTTCCAGTGACCCGGTCCCGCGTACTTCGCGAGCGGCAGGTTCCGCTTCATGATCGAGAGCATGGAACCCCAGTTGTCACTGATGTCACCCGTGGTGCGCCACAGATGGCCGACGTCCGCCGCCCATTCCCACGGTTTGTTCTCGCCCCATTCGCAGATGCTGTAGACGATGGGCCTGCCGGTGGTCTCGGATGCGGCCTTCAGCGCGTCACGCATCGCGATGTACCGCTTCTTGGCATCCACGCCCTGGTTGTTGCAGTTGTCGTACTTGAGATAGTCGACGCCCCAGTCGGCGAACTGCTGGGCGTCACTGCGCTCATGGCCGAGCGCGCCGGGAAAGCCCGCGGAGTTGCAGGTCTTGGTGCCCGCGCTGGTGTAGATGCCGAGCTTGAGTCCCTTGGCGTGGACGTAGTCGGCGACCGCCTTGATCCCGTTCGGGAATCGCACCGGGTCCGGCACCAGCTTGCCGTTAGCGTCACGCTGCGGCAACGCCCAGCAGTCGTCGAGATTGACGTATTCGTATCCGGCGTCCTTGAGACCCTTCTCGACGAAAATGTCCGCGATCCCTTTGATCATCGCCTCGTCGAACTCGGCTCTGCAGTGAGTGGAGTTCCAGTTGTTGAATCCCATGGGCGGGGTCAGCGCGAGCCCGTCGGGGAGCTTCACGCGGGGCGCGTCGGCGGCCTGCCCGGCGGCGGGCGGGGCGGCGGTGTCACGTGCCGCGGCGGGCATGGCGAGCCCGGCGGCGCACAGCAAGGCGGCGGTCAGCGATCCGACCACTCTTCTGCGGGTGGTGCGGGCGGGGAGATGACGCATCGTTACGTTCCTCCGTACTCGCGGAAGATGGGGGGTTTGCATGCACGTGTCACGCGGGCGCTCACGGTAGGGCTTGTTGGACTCTGTTGGAAGAGGAGCGTTACCGGTTCGGCCACCCGGCGCCGGACCCCTTGACGGCGGTGCCTCTTGGGAGTGAGATCCAACCCTCGCGTGCGGTTGTGTTCGGTTGAACCCCGAGGAGGGGGACATGGCACAGTCAACGTTCAGCGGTCCCGGCGCTCTGAAGGGCATGACAGGACATCGGATGTCCCGGCGCAATCTCCTGCGGGGCACCGCCGCCGGAGCTGGGGCGGTCACGCTCCCCGCGCTGCTCGGCGCCTGTGGCGAGAAGCCGGGCAGCGACAAGAACGAAGTCACCATGGGCTCCAACTCCTCGGACGCCGTGCCGAAGAAGGCGTTCCAGGACGCCTTCGACGCGTACGAGAAGAAGACCGGGAAGACGGTCGAGGTCCACACCACAGAGCACAACGAATTCCAGCAGAACATCACACGCTATCTCCGCGCCACACCCGACGACGTCTTCATGTGGTTCGCCGGATACCGCATGCAGTACTTCGCCGAGAAGGATCTGCTGGTCGACATCAGCGATGTGTGGAAGGACTTCAGCGGCTTTTCCGAGGCGCTCAAGGATCAGTCCACGCACGAGGGCAAGCAGTACTTCGTGCCGTACTACTACTATCCGTGGGCCGTCTTCCACCGCAAGAGCCTCTTCGAGAAACAGGGGTACGAACAGGCCAAGAACTGGGACGACTTCATCGCCCTGGCCAAGAAGATGCACAAGGACGGGATTCCGGTCGCCTTCTGCGACAAGGACGGCTGGCCCGCGATGGGCACCTTCGACTACATCAACCTCCGCCTTAACGGTTACGACTTCCACAAAGCCCTGATGGCGGGGGAGGAGGCCTGGACGGACACCAAGGTCAAGAAGGTCTTCGACCTGTGGCGCGAACTCATGCCGTACTACCAGAAAGGCGCACTCGGCCGCACCTGGGAGGAGGCCGGACAGGGACTCCAGCGGCGCAGGACCGGCATGGCCGTCTTCGGAATGCCGCACCCCGGCCAGCAGTTCCCCGCCGACGAGCGCGACGACATCGACTTCTTCGCCTTCCCCGAGATCGACCCCGCGCACGGCCGGAAGGCGGTGGAGGCACCCATCGACGGATTCCTGATGGCCGACAAGGCGAAGAACAAGGAAGCGGGCAAGGACCTCCTCAGGTGGCTGGGAACCCCCGAGGCCGAGGACGTCTATCTGGCCGGTGACCCGAACAACGTCGCCGTCAACGACGGCGCCGACACCTCCAAGTACAGCGCGCTCCAGAAGAAATCCGCCGAACTGGTCTCCGGCGCCGAGCACATCTCCCAGTTCCTTGACCGCGACACACGCCCCGACTTCGCGCAGACCGTCATGATCAAGGCGCTCCAGGACTTCATCGACGACCCGAACGACGTCGACGGCCTGGTCAACAGCATCGAACGGCAGAAGAAGGACATCTTCTCGCAGGACGTCGGCTGACGATGGCCCGGCCGACCCGGTTCACCCGCCGTGACACGGTCGTCCTCGGCGTGCTCCTGGGCATTCCCGTCCTGATCGAAGCCGTCATCATCTGGGGCCCCACCCTCGCCTCCATAGGCCTGTCCTTCACTTCCTGGGACGGAATCGGCGACATCGAGTGGGTGGGCGGAAAGAACTACGAAAGCCTCGTCGACAACTACCCCGCCTTCTGGCCCGCCGTACGCCACAACCTTCTCTGGATCGCCTTCCTCGGCCTCGTGGCCACGCCGTTCGGACTTCTCCTCGCGGTCCTCATCGACCGCGGTGTCCGGTT
This sequence comes from Streptomyces sp. NPDC039480, assembly GCF_055597165.1. Lineage (NCBI taxonomy): Bacteria > Bacillati > Actinomycetota > Actinomycetes > Kitasatosporales > Streptomycetaceae > Streptomyces > Streptomyces sp. NPDC039480. The sequence continues at coordinate 100,121 of NZ_JBVITX010000017.1, forward strand.
CAGCCGCTTCTACCAATCCGTGCTCTACATGCCGGTGGTGCTCTCGCTCGCGGTCGTCGGTTTCATGGCGCAACTGCTCCTCGGCACCGACCAGGGCGTGGTCAACACGGCCCTCGGCGACGAAAAGGATCCGATCGACTGGCTCGGCGACTCCGACCTCAACCTCTGGATGATGATGCTCGCCGCGAGCTGGCGGCACACGGGATACGTCATGATCCTCTATCTGGCCGGGCTCAAATCGGTCGATCCGGCACTCAAGGAAGCGGCCCAGATAGACGGGGCGAACACGCGCCAGACCTTCTTCCGCGTCGTCCTCCCGACGCTGCGCCCGGTCAATGTCGTCGTCGGCGTCATCACGGTCATCGAAGCGCTGCGCGCCTTCGACATCGTGTACGCGGTGAACAAGGGCCGCAACGGCCTCGAACTGCTCTCCGTACTCATCACCGAGAACATCATCGGCGAGGCGAGCCGCATCGGATTCGGCTCGGCCATCGCGGTCGTCCTGCTCACCGTCTCCCTGGGATTCATCGTGACGTTCCTGGTCCAAGAGCTGCGAGGTGCGCGCGACCGATGACCGCAGAACCACGCACCGCGCCTCCTCGCCGCCGTGGCGCTTTCGGTGTCCCCCTCTTTATGGCCGCCGTGTCCCTCGCCTTCCTGGCCCCGCTCCTGCTGGCCGTCTACGCGTCGCTGCGGCCATACGAAGAGACGGCAGAACACGGCTACTTCTCCTGGCCCGACCGGCTGTCCCTCGACTACTACCGCGAGGCCTACACCGAATCCGGTATGGGCAAGTACTTCACCAATACGCTTCTGATCGCCGTCCCCGCGGTGCTCGTCACGCTCTTCCTCGCGTCCTTCGTCGCGTTCGCGGTGGCGCGCCTGCGGATCCGCGGCGGCATGTTCCTCCTGATGCTGTTCACGGCGGGAAACCTGCTGCCGCCACAGGTCATCGTCACCCCGCTCTACGCGCTCTTCCTGAAGATCCCGCTGCCCTGGTGGATGTCCGACTCGCTCACCCTCTACGACTCCTTCTGGGCACTCATCGTCGTCAACATCGGCTTCCAGATCGGTTTCTGCGTGTTCGTCCTCTCCAACTTCATGCGGACACTGCCGAAAGAGATCCTGGAAGCGGCGGTCGTCGACGGCGCGGGAGTCTGGACCCAGTTCTGGCGCATCACACTGCCCCTGTGCCGCCCGGCGCTCGCGGCCCTCGCCACGCTGGAATTCACCTGGATCTACAACGACTTCCTCTGGGCCCTGATCTTCATCTCCAACCCCGACAAACTCCCGATCACCTCGTCGCTGAACAACCTGCGCGGCCAGTTCTTCACGGACTACAACCTGCTGGCCGCGGGATCGGTCCTGGTGGCGCTCCCAACGGTCCTGGTCTTCCTCCTCCTGCAACGCCACTTCATCGCGGGGCTGACGCTGGGGGCGGGGAAGGGCTGAGCCCACGGTTGTTGCCGCCTACTGCATCCGGAACCGCCCCCGAGGGCGAAGTATCCGGCGCGGGGAACGGCTCGGCACCCCCGACCGGGCACGCCCTCGCGCCGCCGCTGGCGTCGGGTGTTCACGCACCCCGACGCCAGCGGCATGAAGGACACGAGACACGCACATCGAGTGCTGCACTTTGTCCTACGGCGGTTCTACGGTCACGTCAGAACTGATCAAGCAACGCGGAGTCACCATGAATGTGCGGCGCCCTCGGACGGGCCGGCCAGACAGCGGGGAACACGTCGAAGGGGGAGCGGCATGACGCGGCCGTCGGCCGTCGAACGGCAGGGCCGGCTCCTCGATCACCTCGACCGATGCGCAGTCTGCCAAAGCTTCAAGTACTGCCCCGTCGGCAGGCTGCTGCAGCGGCAGGTCCGGGAGGCGCGCCGTGCTCTGCGCCCGATGTGACCGGCCGATCCTGCCGGGCCAGCCGTACACCACACACGACATCCACAGCGCGTCCGCGGGAGGGGCGACAGTGCGGGTGCATGTCGCCTGCCCGGCGAATCCGCGCAGGTGACAGCCCGAGGCGCCGTCACTGTCAGTGGTCGGTGCCACGATGGCGTGCATGGAGATCTTCGAGTGGGGGCCGCTGCTCAAGCGGTGGAGCGAGGAATGGCTGGACGCGCTGGCCGCGAGCGAGCCGGAGGAGTTCGAGGAGCTGGACGAGGACCTGGTGCGGGGGCGCTGGCTCGGGTTCGGGCCGGCCGATCCGGCACGGCTCGCGGACCTGGAGGAGCGGGTCCGGGGCCTCGGCATAGAGGTGCCGCTGCCGCCGTCCCTCCGCTCCTTCCTGGAGACGACGGACGGCTGGCGCTTCGCGGGCGGCTTCGTCCATCTGCTGGCGGGTGCGGAGGACATCACCCCGTACGGAGATCCGTACGACTTGCAGGAGATGTACGAGAAGCGCCAGGACGAGCACGCCACCGAGCAGGAGGTGCTGGAGGCCGGCATGTGGGGGCGCGCCCTGCAGCTGGCGGTCGACTCGGACATGACGGATGTGCTGCTCGACCCCGGAGACGTGGACGCCGACGGGGAGTGGGCGGTCTATGTACGCCATGGATGGAGCGGCGAAGGCCCCGATAGGTACGGATCGTTCCGTGCGTTCATGGAGGAGATGTACAAGGAGTTCTACCGCCTGGGCGGCGGCGAAGCCGACTTCGGGAACGGGGTGACGCAGGAGCTCGACGACAAGGTGGAGCAGGCCCGACTCGCCTGCCTGCGAGGGGAGTTGGACGCGGCGCTCGCCGTCTTCGACGAGGCGGGGGAGTTCGGGAGACCGCGGGCGGCCCTGCTGGCGGCACAGCTCCGGGTGCTGCTCCACGGGCAGGGCTGGGTGCCGGTCGACCCACGCATGGACGATCCGCTGTACGCGGGCGAGTTCCTGCCCCTGAAGGCCCGCGACCACCTGCGCCACCACGGCTGGGACGACGCGTTCGTACTCGGCCCGATGACCGACGACTACGCCACGGACAGAGAGCGGGCCAAGGTCGTCCTGGAACAGGTCAGACGGCGCACGTACGAGTACAGCTCACCCGGCCCCTTCGGGCGCGCGGTCCAGGAGGCCAGGGAGCTGGCGCGCCGGGGCGACACGGACGGCGCCTGGCGGACCATCGCGGCGGCAGTCCCGCAGTGGGAGCCGTACGGCGAGGACCATGTGGCGCCCTTCGGCCTTCTCGGCGATCCCCTGCTCGGGCCGGTCGTCACGCCGGAGCGGGGCCGACAGCTGCTGACGACGCCGCGAGCGACCGGGGGAGGAGAAGCGGCGCCCGTGCCTGCGGCTGACACGGAGGCGGTGCATGACGGACTCGGGTGGCTGGCCCGGGACGCGAGCGGCGGACCGCGCCGGGCCACGTACCGGTTCCTCCTGGTGGAGGGCATGCCTCCCGAAGAGCTCGTGGAGCGGTTCGGCACCGGGCCGCTGGATCCCGTGGCGGGCGAGGCCGAGATGTGGAAGCTCCAGTTCCCGCCGCAGCAGGGGCAGTTCGTGGGGCAGTTCCTCACGGAGCAGGGGCGCCGAGGTCCCGTGGCCCGGGTCGGTGCCCGGGACGGCTGGAGCTTCGCCTTCGAGTCGGCCCTGCGGACCGGCTTCACCCCCGACCGTCCGGCCCACGCGGGCACCGAGCTGTCACGCGGCACCCGCGCCCTCACGGTCTGGTGCCGGCAGGGCCTGTTCCACTTCGCCTGCGCCGAGGACGGCGCCGAGCGGTACGGCTTTACGGTCCACGGGGCCGAGCGGCACCAGTGGGGCGACCTCCCGGCCGCGCTCTCCCCGGACCACCTGTTCCCGGACCCCGCCGGGCCCGCCACCGACCGCTCGGACGAGGGCCGTGCCCTGGACGCGATAGCGGCGACGTTCGACGCCTCGCTGCCCCGGTTCGCCCTCGACCACGGCAGGCTGCCGACACTCCGGACCAAGCCGTGGGCCGGTCAGACCTCGCCGTGACCCTGCGGTTCGCGGAGCGCCGCCTCCAGCGTCGGTGCCGGTGACAAGGCCGACATGAGCTTCGTGACGCGCAGCATGCGCAGCGTCATCGGCTGCGTGCACACCAGCCGGAAGCGGCCGCCTCTGCGGGTCACCCGTCGGTGGGCCCGCATCAGCAGGGAGAGCCCGGAGCAGTCGAGAAAGGTGACCGGGGTCAGGTCGACGACCACGAGGGGTTCGGGCCCCGCGGTCACGGTGTCCACCAGCGGAGCCATCCGCTGGTAGGTGACGAGGTCCAGCTCTCCGTGCATCTCGATCACGATCGCGTGGTCGAGTCCGTACACCCGTGGAGCGTGATCGCAGTCGTCGCGTGCGGATTCGAGCAGTTCGTGTTGGAGCATCCATCCCCCCAGCGCCGGCGCCGAGGTGCTCCCGCGGGAGCGTGGCGCAACAGGTGTGCCAGTCGTGAGGACACCGGGGGCCGGGGTGCCTGTCGCAGAACGCTAGCGGGGACCGGGGCGCTCTGGAGTGAGGGAACGATTCATGAAGGGCGCCGCCACACATTGGGGTGAACCTGAGGCGGTTTGCTTGACGTGTCGGCTTGCGTCTCCTGGGGGCGGGTGGCGGAGACTCCAGGGGCGTCGCGAAACCGCTGCGCCGTGGGTTGCTCCGCTCCCGACAGCGCCGGGTTTCCATGGCAGGGTGTTGCGGGCAAGCCACAGGGGGCCAACAGAAGAGGGGGAACCGTGATCGTCTGGATCAACGGCGCGTTCGGTGCGGGAAAGACCAGCGCCGCACGGGAACTGATCGAGCTGATCCCGAACAGCACACTCTTCGACCCCGAGGTCATCGGCGGCGCGCTGCCCTACCTGCTGCCGCCCAAGCGCCTCGACGAGGTGAGCGACTATCAGGACCTGCCGATCTGGCGCCGTATGGTCATCGACACGGCTGCCGCCCTGTTCGCCGAGGTCGGCGGCGTCCTCGTGGTGCCGATGACGCTGCTGCGCCAGGCGTACCGCGACGAGATCTTCGGCGGTCTCGCCGCGCGCAGGATTCCCGTACGGCACGTCCTGCTCGCCCCGGACGAAACGATCCTGCGGGAGCGAATAGCCGGCCGGCCCGTACCGCCGGACCTGCCCGACGGTGATCTGCGTGTACGGCAGTGGTCGTTCGACCACATCGAGCCGTACCGCGCCGCCCGCGCCGACTGGCTCGACATGGACGCGCACCTCGTCGACACCAGCGCCCTCACCCCGTACGAGACCGCCGAACACGTCGCCGACGCCGTCCGCAGCGGGGCCGCGCCCATCTGCGACATCGTGCAGACACCGGAGCCCACCGCGGAGACCCTCGCCGCCGGGGTGCTGCTCTTCGACGAACAGGACCGGGTGCTGCTCGTCGACCCCACGTACAAAGCGGGCTGGGAGTTCCCCGGGGGCGTCGTCGAGCCCGGCGAGGCCCCCGCGTGCGCGGGCGTGCGCGAGGTCGCCGAGGAGACCGGTATCCAACTGGCCGACACGCCGCGCCTGTTGGTCGCCGACTGGGAACCGCCGAACCCGCCCGGCTATGGAGGGATGCGGTTCCTCTTCGACGGCGGGCGGCTCGACAGCGGCGCGGTCCGCATGCTGCTGCCAGGACCCGAACTCCGCGGCTGGCGCTTCGTCACCGAACAGGAAGCCGCCGACCTGCTGCCCGCCGTGCGCTACGAACGGCTGCGCTGGGCACTGCGCGCCCGGGAGCGCGGGGCCGTGCTCTACCTCGAGGCGGGTGTTCCGATCGGCGGATAGCCGGGCGCGGCACCTCGGGGGCCCGGCCTCTCGCCGGGCCCCCGTGCCGCATCGGTCAGTTCGCCGCGTACTTCCGCAGGAACAGCGCCTCGGCCACCGAAAGCCGCTCCAGCTCCTCGGGCGACACGCTTTCGTTGACCGCGTGGATCTGGGCCTCCGGCTCGCTCAGGCCGATCAGCAGGATCTCCGCGCTCGGGTAGAGCGACGAGAGGGTGTTGCACAGCGGGATGGAGCCGCCCTGCCCCGCGTACTGCATCTCCTCGCCCGGATAGGCCTCGCTCATCGCCTCGGCCATCGCCGCGTACGCCGGGCTCTTCGTGTCCGCGCGGAACGGCTGGCCCTGCCCGATCTGCTCGGTCCGCACCCGCGCGCCCCACGGCGTGTGCGCCTCCAGGTGTGCCCGGAGCAGCTTCGTCGCCTCGGCCGCGTCCACGCCCGGCGGCACCCGCAGGCTGATCAGCGCCCGCGCGCTGGCCTGCACCGACGGCGTCGCGCCGACCACCGGCGGGCAGTCGATGCCGAGGACGGTGACGGCGGGCCGCGCCCAGATGCGGTCGGCGACCGTGCCCCGACCGATCAGCTCGACACCGTCGAGGACCTTGGCGTCCTTGCGGAAGACGGCCTCGTCGTACTGGAGTCCGTCCCACGCCTCGTCGCTCGTGAGGCCGTCGACCGTCGTCGTCCCGTCCTCGGCGCGCAACGAGTCGAGGGTGCGCACCAGCGCGCCGAGGGCGTCCGGGGCCGCGCCGCCGAACTGCCCGGAGTGCAGGTTCCCTTCGAGGGTGTCGACACTGACGCGGACGAGCGTCATGCCGCGGAGCGTCGACGTCACCGTCGGCAGACCGACCCGGAAGTTGCCCGCGTCACCGATGACGATCGTGTCGGCCGCCAGCAGTTCCGGGTGCGCTTCCGCGTACCGCTCCAGGCCGCCCGTGCCCTGCTCCTCCGAGCCCTCCGCGATCACCTTCACGTGCACGGGAACGCCGCCGTTCGCCTTCAGGGCGCGCAGCGCGAGCAGGTGCATGATCACGCCGCCCTTGCAGTCGGCGCTGCCCCGGCCGTACCAACGGCCGTCGCGCTCGGTCAGCTCGAACGGCGGAGTGGCCCACGCGGCCTCGTCGAGCGGCGGCTGCACGTCGTAGTGCGCGTAGAGGAGGACCGTCGGCGCGCCCGCCGGGCCCGGCAGGAAGCCGTACACCGACTGAGTGCCGTCCGGGGTGTCGAGCAGCGCCACGTCCTGGAAGCCCTCGGCGCGCAGCGCGTCGGCCACCCAGTTGGCGGCGGCCTCGCTCTCGCTCCTCGGGAACTGCTCGAAGTCCGCCACCGACTTGAACGCCACCAGTTCGGTGAGCTCCGCCTTCGCCTGCGGCATCAGTGAGGCGACGGTCTCGGCGATCGGATCGGGCGACATGGGCACGCTCCTCGTAGGTGCGACGTTGTATGTATGGGTACATGTGATCCTCCCACAGGCGGCGCCGCCGGACCTCCGCCGTAGGATGCCTGGGGAAAGCGCGGCCAACAGCGGGATCAGGAGCGGTAGACCAACGTGAGCAGCGAGAACTCAGCGGACGACACCCGGCACGTGTGGGACGTCGTCGTGGTCGGAGCCGGTCCCGCCGGTGCCTCGGCGGCATACGCGGCGGCGGTCGCGGGACGCACCGTCCTCCTCCTGGAGAAAGCCGAGCTCCCCCGCTACAAGACGTGCGGCGGCGGCATCATCGGCCCCTCGCGCGACTCCCTGCCGCCGGGCTTCGAGCTGCCCTTCCGGGACCGGGTGCACGCGGTGACGTTCACCCTCGACGGCAAGTTCACCCGCACCCGCCGCTCCCGGCAGATGCTCTTCGGGCTGATCAACCGCCCCGAGTTCGACCAGCAGCTCGTCGAGCACGCCCAGAAGGCGGGCGCCGAGCTCCGCACCGGCGTCACCGTCGCGCGCGTGGAGCAGCACGGACCCGAGGTCCCCGACCGGCGCACCGTCGCCGTCGTGCTGCAGGGCGGCGAGACCGTCCTGGCCCGCGCCGTGGTCGGCGCCGACGGCAGCGCGAGCCGCATAGGCGCGCATGTCGGCGTGAAGCTCGACCAGGTCGACCTCGGCCTGGAGGCCGAGATCCCGGTTCCGGAGACCGTCGCCGAGGACTGGGCGGGCCGGGTCCTCATCGACTGGGGCCCCATGCCGGGCAGTTACGGCTGGGTGTTCCCGAAGGGCGACACCCTCACCGTCGGCGTGATCTCCGCACGCGGCGAAGGTGCGGCAACCAAGCGGTACTTGGAAGACTTCATCGCCCGGCTCGGCCTCGCCGGCTTCGAGCCCAGCATCTCCTCCGGGCACCTGACCCGGTGCCGCAGCGACGACTCGCCGCTCTCCCGCGGCCGGGTGCTCGTCTGCGGCGACGCCGCGGGACTCCTGGAGCCGTGGACCCGCGAGGGCATCTCCTTCGCGCTGCGCTCCGGACGGCTCGCGGGGGAGTGGGCGGTGCGGATCGCCGAGGCGCACGACGCGGTGGACGCCCGCCGCCAGGCCCTGAACTACGCCTTCGCCATCAAGGCGGGCCTCGGCGTGGAGATGAGCGTGGGGCGCCGCATGCTCCAGACCTTCGAGCGCCGCCCCGGCATGCTGCACACGGCGATCACGGGCTTCCGCCCCGCGTGGAACGCCTTCGCGAAGATCACCCGCGGCTCGACGACGCTGGGCGAACTGGTCCGCACGCATCCGATGGTGGGCCGCGCCTTGCAGGCCCGGGAGCGCTAGGCGGCCACGGGCCCTTCTTTGCTTTCCGCCTTTCCGCTCCCCTTACTGTTTTTCTCGGCTTTCCGCGGCTGCGCGGCGTCGGCGGTGATCCGGAAGACGGGGTGGTCGGGCGCGGCCGCCAGGATCTCCTCGTCGGGAGAGGCGGCGGTCACGCCCTGGAAGTACTGATTGACCTCCCAGCCCCACTTCTCCAGATAGCCGCGCAGCAGCGGCACCTTCTCGGCGTCGGGCACCTCCACGGCGGTGAACTCCCGCACCTTGCGCCCCACTCGCAGCTCCCCGCCGCCGGCCGCGCGCATGTTCCGCACCCACTGCGAGTGCCCGCGCGCCGATACGAGGTACTGGCCGCCGTCGCCCTCATGCGTATACGGGTTCACGGGGACGCGTTGCATCTTGCCGCTCTTACGGCCTCGTACGGAGAGCTCGGCGCTGCCCATGAGGCTGACGCCGTGCCGCGCCAGCCAGCCGATCACGCTGTTCAGACGGACGTTGAGGCGGCCGCCCTTGAGGTAGTAGGGGGACGAGGTGGCGGACGTCGTAGACGTGGCAGACATGGGGCCCTCCTTGGGGCTGCGCCTGAGGCGGCCCTGGCCGGATTTCGAGAGCGGTGCTCTCGCTTGAGAGCAGTGTGCACGAGGCTGGTGCTCCGAAGCAAGAGCAGTGCTCTCGAATGAGTGCGTCGATCCGGAAAGTGGCCCCTGCTCTCGACCGTGTGCACTGCTCCGGTGCCATGGCACACTGACCCGCATGAGCAGCACCAGCGCCACCAAGGGAGCGCGGGCCCGCGCCCGCGAAGAAGTCACCGCGGCGATCAAGGACGAAGCGCGCAGACAGCTGGCCGCCGACGGCGCCGCGAAGCTCTCCCTGCGTGCCGTCGCCCGCGAGCTCGGCATGGTGTCGTCCGCGCTCTACCGCTACTTCCCCAGCCGTGACGACCTGCTGACGGCACTCATCATCGACGCGTACGACTCTCTCGGTGCCGCCGCCGAGGCCGCGCACGCCGGTGTGGCGGCGGAGGAGCCCGTTCGGCGGTGGACGGTGGTGTGTGAAGCGGTGCGTTCCTGGGCGCTGGAGCATCCGCACGAGTACGCGCTGATCTACGGTTCGCCCGTCCCGGGATACCGCGCGCCGGACTCGACCGTCCCGGCGGCCGCGCGCGTGGGCCGGCTGCTCATCGACATCGTGCGCGACGCCCACCGAGGGCGGGGCATCGCCCTCCAGCCCCTGCCGGAGACGTTGCGTGCCGAGAGCGAGCGGCTCGCGGCGGAGTTCGCGCCCGATCTGCCGCCCGCGGTGGTCACGGCGCTGGTCGCGGCATGGGCGCAGCTTTTCGGGCTCGTGGGGTTCGAGGTGTTCGGGCAGTTCAACCGCCTTGTCGAGGAACGGTCGGCGTTCTTCACGCATGCGGTGAGGCAGCTGGCTCACGGTGTGGGTCTGCTGCGGCAGAGCTGACACGCGTTAGTAGCGGGGCGGTGGGATAGGGGCGGGTGGGGCGAGTCGGAAGTGGCTTGAGGGGCACCCGCCAGGAATGGGCGCTTTACTCGCACTGGCCTCAGCGGCCTGTTACGGCATCGTCGACTTCGCCGGGGGACTGCTGTCACGCCGGATCCACTTCACCGTGGTGACGTTCCTCGGGCAGGTCGGAGGGTTGCTCCTCGCCCTCGTGATCGCGCTCGCGGTGCCCGCGGAGGCGGTCCGGTTCGCGGACGTGGCGTGGGGAGCGGCCTCCGGAGTGGGCAGTGCCGTGGCGATGCAGTTCCTCAACCGCGGTCTCAGCCGGGGCGCCATGAGCGTCGTGATCCCCGTGAGCGCCGTCACGGGGGTGGCGCTGTCGGTGCTGTGCGGCGTGCTGTTCCTGGGTGACCGGCCCACTCCGCTGGCCTGGCTCGGCATTTGTGTCACCGTTCCCGCGCTCTGGCTCGTCTCGGCGGGCGGGGCGTCGGGCGGTGCCACGGGCGGCGGTGGCGTGGGGGAGTCCTCCGCGCGAGTGCCCGTGGACGGCTTGATCGCCAGTGCGGGCGTGGCGGTGCAGTACATCGGACTCGCGCAGGCGGATCCGGCGAGCGGCGTGTGGCCCGTGGCCGCCGGACGCGTCGCGGCGGTTCTCCTGCTGCTGCCGAATGCGTGCCGACACGCCGACACGTTCCGTCGGCCGGGGCTGGCGCCGGGGGCCGGGATGGGGCCAGGGCGACCCCGGACCGGGGGCAAGCTGTCCGCTCTCGCCGTACTGATCGGTGCGGGCGCGGCCCTCGGGCTGATCCTCTACTTCTGGGCCACCCAGCAGCAGATGCTCGCCGTCGCCGTCGTCCTGGCCTCCCTGTATCCGGCGGTGCCGACGGCGCTCGGGCTCGCGGTGCTGGGCGAACGAGTCACCCGGGCCCAGACGACAGGCCTGGTGGGAGCGGTCGCGGCGGTCGTCCTGCTCACCCTGGGCTGAGCGCCGCCCGCCACCGCGTGCGGTCAGCGGTCCCCAAGCGTCTCCGCAGGTCGTCTCACGCCCCGTCTACTCCCTGGGGAGTACGCGTGATCGCCACGCCCGTCGGACGCCCACGGGACCCGTGCCGGTCTAGCGTGACCGTCATGGATGAGCAGCGCGAACGCAGGCCCGGCGGCAGGCCACCCTGGTGGAACGCCGGGGCCGGGGCCTGGGCCTGGGCTGGAGGCGGGTCCCGCGCCGATGCCGCACCCGGGCCCGGCCCTGGTGCCGCGGACCCGGCACACCACCGGCTCCCCTGGCTGACGACAGCCGCGCTCACCCTTTTCGTGCAGGTCGGTTCCGGGTTCGCCGGGCACGGTCAGCTCGACCGCGTGGACCTCGGCCCCTTCGGGCGGGTGCTGCTGTTCCTGGCCACGGCGGTCCTCCTGCTGCGCCACCGCCACCCCGTGCCGGTCGTCTGCGCCACCGCCGGGCTCACCCTCGTCTACATCGGTGCCGGATTCCCGTACGGGCCGATCTTCCTCGCCGTCGCCGTGAGCTGCTTCGCCGCGATCGTCGCGGGGCACCGGCGCGCGGCCTGGGGCGCCGTCGGCGGGCTCTGGGCGGGGCATCTGCTGATCGCGCACTGGCTCTACGAGTGGCTGCCGCCCGGCGACGACGGCCCCCGGCCCTGGGGCGAGGAGCTCGTGGTCGCCGTCTGGGTCGTCGCGATCGTCGCCGTGTCCGAACTCGGCCGCGTACGACGTGAGCAGTGGGCCAAGGAGCGGGCCGAACGCGCGCGGGCCGCCGAGCGGCGCGCGGACGAGGAACGGCTGCGGATGGCAAGGGAGTTGCACGACGTCCTCGCGCACAGCATCTCCGTCATCAACGTCCAGGCGGGCGTCGGTCTCGCGCTGCTCGACTCCGACCCGGAACAGGCCCGCACCGCGCTGACCACCATCAAGGCCGCGAGCAAGGAGGCGCTGGGGGAGGTGCGGCAGGTCCTGGGGACCTTGCGCGCCCCCGGGGAGGCGCCGCGCGCGCCGGCGCCGGGCCTCGACCGCCTGCCCGAGCTGGTCGAGCAGGCGAAGAGCGCGGGGCTGGCCGTCGAGGTCACGACCGAAGGCGCGCGGGCGAAGGTGCCGCCGGGCACCGACCTCGCCGCGTTCCGCATCGTCCAGGAGGCGTTGACGAACGTCGTACGGCACTCCGGTTCACGCCACGCGCGCGTGCTGGTGCGCCACGGGACGGCGTCGCTCACCCTGCGGATCGACGACGACGGACCCGCTACCGCCTCCGACGCGGGCGGCAGCGGCAACGGACTTGCCGGGATGCGGGAGCGGGCCGCCGCCCTCGGTGGCAAGATCGAGGCGGGCCCGCGTCCGGACGGCGGCTTCCGCGTCACCGCCGTACTGCCGATGGCGGCGGGCCGGGATCCCGAGGCCCGCACCGCACCCCGGGAGGCCCAGTGATCCGCGTACTGCTCGCCGACGACCAGTCCCTGGTCAGGGCAGGCTTCAAGGCGCTCCTCGACGCGCAGCCCGACATCCGGGTCGCCGGGGAGGCCGCGGACGGCGAGGAAGCGGTGCGGCTGGTGCGGGAACTGCGCCCCGACGTCGTCCTGATGGACATCCGCATGCCCCTGCTCGACGGGCTCGCCGCCACCCGCCGCATCACCGACGAGCCGGCACTCGAGGAGGTGAAGGTGGTCATGCTGACCACCTTCGAGCTCGACGAGTACGTCTTCGAGGCGATCCGCTCCGGAGCGTCGGGGTTCCTGGTGAAGGACACCGAACCGGAGGAACTGCTGCGTGCGGTACGGGCGGTGGTCGGAGGCGACGCGCTGCTCTCACCCGGGGTGACGCGCCGCCTCATCGCCGAGTTCGCGGCCCGCTCCAAGGAGCCCGCGGCCGCCGACGCCCTGGGCGCGCTGACCGAACGGGAGCGGGAGGTCATGGCCCTGGTCGGCATCGGCCTCTCGAACGAGGAGATCGCCCGCCGCCTCGTGGTCAGCCCGCTCACCGCCAAGACGCACGTCAGCAGAGCCATGGTGAAGTTGAACGCCCGGGACCGCGCCCAACTCGTCGTACTCGCCTACGAGTCGGGGCTCGTGCGCCCCGGCTGGCTGGGCTGACGCGTCGCGCGCCGGTGTCGTACGAGGATCGTCACCAGGGCGGCGACGAAGACGCAGGCCCCGGCGATCAGGCCGGCCCTGACCAGGGTCCCTTCGCTGGGCGACCGCACTCCGAAGAAGAACGCCGGAGACGCCACGGCCAGTACCGTGCAGCCCGCGAGGGACGTCGCGATGAACAGGGCGTAGGCGATCTCGACCGTGTTCGCGTCGCGCTCGGCCTGTGTCCGTCGCCCCATCCTTGAAGTGTGCGGTGCGCGGACTATGCGGACAAGCGTCAGGTGGTGGCGGGGCCTCTCATGTGAATGCATGTGCAATAAATGCTAGTGCAACGAATCGGCGGATCTCTGCTACCGTGCGTGTCATGGCGGCGAAAACGGCCGAGCGTGGGCTCGTGGATCAGTGGCGGGGCATCCTCGCGGTGCATGCGCGCACTCTGTGCGAGCTCGACCGGGAGCTGCACCCGCATGGGCTCGGGGCGAGCGACTTCGAGGTCCTCGACGTGCTGGCCGAGGGATCTTCGGACGACGGCGGCTGTACGTTCCGTGTGCAGGAGATCTCCGCGCAGGTCCATCTGAGCCAGAGCGCGCTCTCCCGCCTCATCGGGCGTCTGGAGAAGGACGGCCTCGTGGAGCGCGGCATGTGCAGCGAGGACAGGCGGGGCGTGCGCGTCTCCCTCACCGACAAGGGGCGCGCCCTGCACCACGAGGTGCGGCCCCTGCAGCGGGCGGTCCTCAAACGGATGCTCGACGCCCCCGCCGACTGACGGCCACCCCTGTCGCCGGCCACTCCTGTCGCCGGTCACCCCATCACGATCGCTGACCTCTCCCGCCACAGCGCCGCCAGTGCCTGGTCGCCCGTCACCCGCGGGAACGGCAGCCGGTTCCACAACGCCAGATAGAGCCGCGCCGCGGGTCCCGACACCTCGCAGTCGGCGGGCGCCGCCCTGCCGCGCTCCGTCACCGGCGGCCCGTCGGAGAGGCGTACGGTCCAGCACCGCTCGTCCGGCGTGTCCGTGGCCCGCACCCGCAGCACGCTCGGCACATCACTGCGCACCCGGCTCTTCTCGCGGGCGTGGAAGCCGAGCAGCAGCTCCTCGATCCCGTCCACGGCGAAGTCGACATCGATCGGCGCCGGGGTGCCCGAGCGCGCGGACTCGGCGTCCACCCGGTGGATGGTCGTCTCGTTCGCCTGCCGGCGCGCCCAGAAGGCCAGCGGTGAGGGAGCGGGCAGGAACGCCCAGCACTCGACGTCGGGCGGCGCCGTGGTGAGCGTCTCGACCAGCGCGGCGTGCCCTTCGCGGAACCAGTCGACGAGCTCTTCGCCGTCCAGGTCGGGGAGTTCACCGCCGAGCCGGTACGAGGTGCGCCGCTCGGTGATGAACGCGGCGGCCCAGCGGTGCACCATCCCCGTGTGCCGGAGCAGGTCCCGCACCTGCCAGTCGGGGCAGGTGGGAACCTTGGCGTCGGTCCCCGCCTCCGAGGCGGCCCGGGCCAGCAACAGGCCTTCCCTGTCCACGACTTGTATGTGCTCGGAAATATCCATGGGGGGATTGTGTCGGACGGAGCGCGCTGGAACCGGAACCTCCGGGTGATGTCAGACCGATTCGGTACGCTCCCCGGTCTCCGTACGTCGGGTCGCGAGGCCGATGACCGAGGCGACGGCGGCGAGCAGCGCGACGCTCGTCAGGGCGGTGGGCAGTGAGTACCAGTCCGCCATGAACCCGATCAGCGGCGGCCCGACCAGCATGCCGCCGTAGCCGAGCGTCGACGCGGCGGCGACCCCACCGGGGCCGGCGAGCGCGCCCGCGCGTTCGATCGCCACCGGGAAGATGTTGGCGAGCCCGAGCCCGGTGACGGCGAACCCCGCCAGGGCCAGGCCCGTCGACGGGGCCAGCGCGCCGAGCAGCATTCCGGCACAGGCCGTCGCACCGCCGCCGACCACCGTCCGGGTTCTGCCGAGCCGCTCAAGGAGCGCGGTGCCGGAGAGCCGGCCGATCGTCATGGCGAAGGCGAAGCACGAGTAGGCCGCGGCGGCGACGCCCGGGTGCGCGTGCAGGTCCTCCTCCAGGTGCAGCGGACCCCAGTCCGCGATGGCGCCCTCGCCGTACGCGGTGCACAGCGCGACGAGCCCGAAGACCATGACGAGACCGCGGGTGCGGCGGTCCATGCGGGACGAACCGCCGCGCGCGGCGGAGGCGCCGGCGGTGGTATCCGCAGCCGTATTTCCAGCCGCCGCGCCGACAGCGGTGTCCGCAGCCGTACTCTTGGCCGCCGCGTCCGCAGCAGTGCTTGCCGCAGCAGTGCTCTCGCTCTTCGCCGCCTCGGTGGCTCCGCCGAGACCGGCCGCCGCCCCGTGCCGGAGCAGCGCGGGCGCCGTCACTGCGGTGATCGCGAGGCCGACGACGGTGATGCCGAGCAGGTGCGGGGTGGGGGAGAGGTGCCCGGCGACCAGTCCGCCGAGGCCCGCCCCGAGCATGCCGCCCAGGCTGAACGCCGCGTGGAAACTGGGCATCACGGGCCGCCGGAGGGCACGTACGAGATCTACGGCGGCGCTGTTCATCGCCACGCTGATGCCGCCGTACGCGGCCCCGAAGAACAGCAGTACGAGACCGAGGACGACGACCGAGCCCGTCAGCGGCGGCAGCGCGACGCTCAACGGCAGCGCCACCCCGCACGCCACCGTCATCGGGATGCTGCCGAAGCGCCGGCAGAGCCGCCCGGTGAGCGTCATGGTGACCACGGCCCCGGCGGAGACCGCGAGCAGCGCGAGCCCCAGCTCACCGGCCGAGGCTCCCGTCTGTTCCTTGATGGCGGGGATGCGGACGACCCAGCCGGCGAAGACGAAGCCGTCCAGGGCGAAGAAGACGGTCAGGGCGATGCGCAGGCGGCGGAGGTCGGGAGCGGGGGCGGGGACGGAGGGCCGCGGCGCTGCGAACCCGAGTTTGTTTAGTAGCGGCACAAAGTCAGGGTAGGGTGCGCGCGGGGGCGTGTACAAGACAGTGGTGCGGCGGTGTACGAGACGGGTGTCACTTCTCGCGCGGCGGTGCGGGGGAGGAACGAACAGATGACGGCTGAACGGCGAGGCCGTGTACGGATCATGGGAGACTCGCCCTCATGAACGGCAAGGCTGACCCCCGTGCCGAGGGGGAAGTGACCACGCGTACCCGCCTGGAGCGAGGGCGCGGCGCGCTGGGCCCGGCGCTCGAACTGGTCCACACCGGACGCGCTCCCACCCGTGCCGTGCTCACCGCCGAGCTGGGCGTCACCCGTGCCACGGCCGGTGCCGTCGCCGCGGAGCTGGAGGCGCTCGGGCTGATCCGGATCGACGCGAAGCCGAGTGCGGCCGCGGGCTCGCAGGGCCGGCCCTCGCACCGGCTCGCCGTCGCGGACGAGGGGCCCGTGGTGCTCGCCGCGCAGGTGCACGCCGACGGTTTCCGGGCCGCCCTGGTCGGGCTCGGCGGGAGCATCGTGGCGACCGCGCCGGGCTGCGAGACTGTGGACGCCGACCCCGCGCAGGTGCTCGGGGCGGTCGTCGACGCGGGTGCGCGGCTGCTGCGCGAGACCGGCAGGCGCTGTGTGGGCGCGGGCCTCGCCGTGCCGTCCGCGGTCGCGCAGCCGGAGGGCACCGCGCTCAACCCGCTGCATGTGGCGTGGCGCGCGGGCGCGCCGGTCAGCGAGATCTTCGCGGACCGCGTACGGGACGCGGGCATCACGGGGCCGGCCTTCGCGGGCAACGACGTGAACCTCGCCGCGCTCGCCGAGCACCGCCACGGCGCGGGCCGCGGCGCCCGGGACCTGCTGTGCGTGGCGACGGGGCACCGCGGTGTCGGCGGCGCCCTCGTCCTCGACGGGCGCCTGCACACGGGGAGTTCGGGTCTCGCCCTGGAGGTGGGGCACCTCGCCGTGAACCCCGAGGGGCGCCCCTGCCACTGCGGCAGCCGGGGCTGTCTGGACGTCGAGACGGATCCCCTCGCCTTCCTGACGGAGGCGGGCCGTGAGCCAGGCCCGGAGGGGCTGCTCGTGCAGGCGCGCGACCTGCTCAGGAACGCGTACGGCGACCTGTCGGTGCGCTCCGCCGCCGAGGCGCTGATCGACCGGCTCGGCCTCGGGCTCGCAGGTCTGGTCAATATCCTCAACCCCGACCGGATCATCCTGGGCGGGCTGCACCGCGCCCTCCTGGAGGCCGACCCGGAGCGGCTGCGCGCCGTCGTGGCGGACCGAAGCCTGTGGGGACGCAGCGGCGGCGTCCCGATCCTGGCCTGCACGCTGGACCACAACAGCCTGGTGGGGGCCGCCGAGCTGGCCTGGCAGCCGGTGCTCGACGACCCCCTGGGGGCGCTGGGGCGGGTGGACGCTTAGCCGGGCTCCGCCGGGGCCGGTGGACGGGGCCGGTGGATGGTCAGGCGGGCTGGGGTACGTCGTCCGCTGTTTCGCGCGCGGTGTCGGCGGGCGCGATCCGTCCCCCGGCCGAGGTCCGGCCGCGCAGCAGGTCCGGCAGCAGGGAGAGCAGGCCGAGAGCGGCGAGGCCCGCGCCGATCCACAGCGGCGCCCGCAGCCCGAACGTGTCGATGGCGGGGCCGCCGACGGACGTGGCGATGATGATGCCGAGCGTGATGAACGACGAGTGGACGGTGTTCACCAGCGACCGGGCGTTGCCGACGCGCTGGACGCGGGTCACCAGGGCGGGATTCATGGTGACGCCGACCAGGCCGATGCCCAGCATGAACACGACGGCGGGGACGCTCAGCCCGGCGAAGAGCGCGAATCCGACGAGGAAGGCCAGGTTCAGCGTGAGGCCGACGACGAGCACGGGGACGGTGCGGCGGTCGGCGAGCCGACCGACGACGGTGTTGCCGATGACGGTGGCGGCGCCGTACGCGATGAGGAGCAGCGGCACGGTTCCGGTGGAGAAGCCCGTGAGTTCTGTGAGAATCGGGTTGAGGTAACTGAAGGCGGAGAACGTCGCGCCGATCACGAAGGTGCTCGTGGTGAGGACGAGCCACAGCCGGGGGTTGCGGAAGGCGCCCAGCTCCTGCCGGAGGCCGCCGCTCTGCTCGCCCGCGCCGTCGTCGCCGCTCGGCACGCCGACCAGAGTGGCCGCGGCGGCGAACAGGGTCAGGACGGTGATCGCCCAGAACGCGGCGCGCCAGCCCAGGTGTTCACCGACGACGGTGGCGAACGGAAGCCCGAGCAGCGTGCCCAGCATCAGCCCGTTGAGGGCCACCGCGACGGCACGGCCGCGCACTTCGGGCCGGGTGAGGCTGGAGGCCAGCGAGATCGAGACGCCGAAGAACGCCTGGGAGGCGATGCCCGTGAGCACGCGGGCGACCAGCATGGTGCGGTAGTCGGGCGCGAGGGCCGCGAGCACATTGCCCGCCAGGAAGACCCCGAACAACAGCATGAGGGCGGACTTCTGACGCATCCTCAGCACGGCGACGGTGAGGAAGGGCCCGCCGAGGGCCATCGCGGCGGCGAAGGCGGTGATGAGATAGCCGATCTCGGAAATCGTGGCGTCCAGTCCGTCGGCCATCTGCGGCATCAGTCCTGCGACCACGAATTCACTGGTCACCATGGCGAAAATGCCGAGGGCCAGTACGTATACGGCGCGGGGCATGGCGGAGTGCTCCTGTCGGGTGAGGGGCGAGTTTTGGATTAGTCAGTACAGAATGAAGGCATGGAAGGGCGCGGCACGGCGCTAGGGCTGGCCGTGGCCGGGATTTAGGGGGGGAGGGCCGGTGTCGCTACCGGGCCGTCAGGGCATCCAGTGCCGTCTCGGCAATGGCCCGCAGGCTCGCTCGGTCGGCGCCGCCCTGTGCGGAGACCCGCATGCCGCCGATGACCGCGTTGAGGTAGCGGGCGAGGGTGTCGGCGTCCCGTCGGGACGTGATGTCGCCCGCCTGCTGGCCGGTCCGGATCGTGTCGCGCAGGGCGGTGAGCCGCGCCGCGAGGTCGCGCTCCAGCATGCCGGCGGCCTCGGGGTCGCGCCCGGCCAGTTCGACCGTGGTGTTGACGGTGAGGCAGCCGACGCTGTGGCCGTTCTCGCGGTGCTCGAACTCTCCGTCGATGATCCGGGTGAACAGTGCGCGGATGCGCTCCGTGGCGGACCGCTCCACATCCCCCAGAATCTCGACCTGCGAGGCGTTCATCATGTCCATGTACCGGGACAGGGCTCGCCGGAACAGGTCGTGCTTACTGGTGAACGTGTTGTAGATGCTGCTGCGGCCCAGGCCGGTGGCTTCGCACAGGTCCTGAGTCGAGGTGGCCTCGTAGCCGTTCGCCCAGAAAGCGTGCATCGCCGCGTCCAGGGCCCGCTCCTCGTCGAAACTCCTCGGTCGGGCCATGTCGGTACCGTACAGGTTTTGGAACGGACGGTGCAATACGTGTCCCGCGGTCCTGCGATACGTGGGTGATGGCAGTGCTACACGTCGCTGACGGCGAGGCGAGGTTCTATCTCCACTCCACCCCGAAAGCGCGCCCCGGATTCACCGCCAGGATCCGCTCCACCAGTTCGTCGCCCACCTCCAGGGCCAGCCGGGGCCGCACCCTGCGCAGCAGATACGGCATGCCGGGTCCTCCGTCGACCGACCGTGCCGCCGCGGTCGTCGTGTCGCCGCCCAGGAGGAGTTGGTCCCCGAAACCCGCGTCCGCCAGGGAGCGCACGGCGTCCGGCATGCGCCAGTCCGTGGCGTGATGGGAGCGCGACGGGCCGTCGAAGGCCAGATAGGCACCCGACTCGGCGGCCCGCAGATGGTCGGTGAGATCGGGGGCGCGGTTGAGGTGGCCGAGGATCACCCGGTGCGGCGGCACGGCGAACTCGCCGCAGAGCAGGTCGAGTACGTCCGGAGCGCCGGTGCCCAGCTCCAGATGGACGGCGATCGGCGCACCCGTCGCGTGGTGCGCCTCGGCCGCCGACGCCATCGTCCGGCGCGCATGGCCGTCGAGGCCGTGGAAACCGCCCGCGACCTTGATCAGTCCGGCTCGCACGCCGGACCCCCCGATGCCTTCGGTGAGTTCGCGGACGAAGAGATCCGTGAGCCCGTCCGCGCGGAGCCCGTCGATGAACTCCGGGGTGTAGTGCACCGCTTGATGCAGCCCTGTCGCGGCGACGAGGTGCACGCCCGTCGCCCTGGACAGCTCGGGCAGCCGTCCGGCGCACCGCCCCATCCCGTGGGGTGTCCACTGCACGACGCTCCGGCCGCCCGCCGCGCGGAACGCCGCCAGCTCGGCGGCCGCGGCGTCGGCCGAGTCCAGTTCCTGGCCCGGCAGTTGGGGGCTGCGCAGGAAGAGATGGTCGTGGGCGTCACAGACGCCTAGGTCGGTCGGGTCGATGTCCCCGAGGACGGTACGAACCCTGCGAACCGGCTGCGTTTCCTTCACCACTGCCGCCCGCGCGGCAGCTTCTCGCGCTCGGGCGCCGAGAGGTGCAGTACCTGGAACACGTCGCCGAGACCGTCCGGTGCCTCGTGTTCCCAGAGCGAGAAGTGCACGGCCTCCCAGGTGCGCGGGTCGACGGCGGCCAGCGCGTTCGACGCGCCGTCCTCCCGCACCGTCCGCCGCGCCTCGGCGGCGAGTTCGCCCGCGAGCTCGGGCAGCCTGGCCTGCGAGGGGATCCGCTGGCGCCGGCGGACGGCCACCCTCGGTACGGCTCCGGGTGCGTCGGCCTCCTCGTACGCGAGGACGGTCCAGTTCTGCACCACCGGCCGCCCGAAATCGTCGACGAGCCCCTGGAACCCGGGCCCCCAGAGGAAGGAGTTCATGCCCTCGGCGGTGTTCCAGAGGTAGAACGGCGCGTACTGGTTCACGGGCGAGCCGTCCCTGCCGCGCTCGCGCATCAGATACGCCTTGAACCCGAGCCCGGGGAACGTGTCGAGGAGGTGGCCCTTCGACGCGACTCGGTGACGGATGACGCCCATGTCGTAGTCGGCGGGCAGGGTGATTTCGTACTGCATCGCATGCACGGTGGTGTACTCCCTTGGTGGCACGGTGAGTTGGGTCGGGATCAGTTGGGGCAGCCTCAGTTGGGGTAGGCGCCGGCTTCGACCAGGGCGCCCCATTCGGCGGTGGTCCCGTCCGCAGCCGCCTCGACCACGGCCAGGTGCGTCATGAACGTGCGCGGACCGGCGCCGTGCCAGTGCGCTTCGCCGGGCTCGATCCGGACGGTGTCGCCCGCCCTGATCGACTCGACCGGGCCTCCCTCGCGCTGCACGAGTCCCTCGCCCTCGGTGACGTGCAGGACTTGGCCGTGGGGGTGGCGGTGCCAGGCCGTGTGGGCGCCCGGCGCGAAGTGGACGTTGAACAGGCGCAGCCGTGACGGGGGTTCGGGCGCGGCGATCTCGTCGAGCCAGACGGTTCCGGTGAAGTGTTCGGCGTTCCCGCGCACGCTGTCGGGTCGGTTCCGGGTGATGTGCAACGCAGGCATCCTTACGCGGGGGTGGTGGAGGCGGGGGAGGAGGTGGCAGGGGGCGGGGTGGTCGTACGAGAGGCCGCGAGCAGCGTGAGCAGACCGCGTACCGCCGCGTCGAAGGCGGCCGGCGCGCCCGACGAGCGGGCCAGGACATAGCCGCCCTGCACCGTCGCGACGATCGCCGACGCGGTGTCCCGCGGGTCGAGCGCCGCAGTGAACTCGCCCTGGGTCCGGCCTTCTTCGACGATTCCGGCGAGCCGGTCACGCAGCCAGTCGAGCGTCTCGGTGACGGGCGCGCGCAGCTCGTCGCTCGCGATGACGTCCGGATCCATCGTGAGCCGGCCGACCGGACAGCCCTTTAACACATCGCGCTCGCGCAGCAGATAGGCCTCGATGCGCGGGTACGCAGGGCCGTCGCCGCTCAGGACGGCCTCGGCGGTGGCCCGCATCTCCTCGGCAGTACGCCGGATCGCGGCGAGCGCGAGGTCGGGCTTGCCCGCGAAATGGTGGTACATGCTGCCCTGCCCGGCGCCCGCGTGCTGCTGGATGGCCTTGGGGCTCGTACCGACGTACCCCCGCTCCCACAGCAGCTCGCGGGTGGACTCGATCAGACGCTCCGGAGTGCTCATGCGCTCACTGTACATACTAGTAGGTACAGAGATCCATCAGGCGGTGGAAGCAGGCGCGCACGCCGCACGTACTCCCCGGGTGGTACGCGTGGTGCCGCTGGCCGTACGACGACGTGAGGGCACCTCAGGGGCGAGTTTGGAGGCATCAGGCAGCACACCCGAAAACCGCTTCGTAGGAGATGAGTTCAGATGCAGACCCTGGCGCACTGGGACGGCGGGCCCGGCCCGTGGATCCTCTTCTTCCCGCTGATCTGGGCGGCCGTCGTCATCGGCGCCGTCACCCTGCTCCGCCGCACCGTGTGGCGCGGCCGTCGCGGACCGCTCCGGGCGTCGGGCGCTCCCGTCGGCATCGACGAGAACTCGCCCATCGCCGTGCTCGGCCGCCGCTTCGCCGCGGGTGAGATCGACGAGGACGAGTACTGGCGCAGGCTGACCGTCCTCAACGAGGAGTTCGGCGGCGCGTCCAAGGGCGGCGCGGCATGAGCGCCGGGACCGGTCGGCCCACCCACCCCGTGGAGACAGCCACCAGCGCCGGCGCCGACGCCGCCCGCGTCGCCGACGCCGTGAAGGTCTACGGCAGCGGAGACACCGCCGTACGGGCCCTCGACGGGGTGAGCGTCGCCTTTCCTGCCGGGCGGTTCACCGCGATCATGGGCCCGTCAGGATCGGGCAAGTCCACCCTGATGCACTGTGCGGCAGGCCTGGACACGCTCACCTCGGGTGCCGCCTTCATCGGCGACACGGAGCTCGGGAAGCTGGACGACCGGCGCCTGACGCTGCTGCGCCGGGACCGCGTCGGCTTCGTCTTCCAGGCCTTCAACCTGGTCCCGACGCTGACCGTCGCCGAGAACATCACCCTGCCCATGGACCTCGCGGGCATCGACGGCGACCGCGAGTGGACGGACGCCCTCGTCGACGTCGTCGGGCTGCGCGACCGGCTGCACCACCGGCCCGCCGAACTCTCCGGCGGGCAGCAGCAACGAGTCGCCGTGGCACGGGCGTTCGCAGGACGGCCCGACGTCGTCTTCGCCGACGAGCCGACCGGCAACCTCGACTCGCGCTCCGGTGAGGAGGTGCTGAACCTGCTCGGCGACGCGGTGCGCCGGATGGGCCGCACCGTCGTCATGGTCACCCACGACCCGGTGGCCGCCGCCCACGCCGACGAGGTCGTCTTCCTCGCCGACGGACGTCTCGTGGACCGGATGGCGGGGCCGACCGCGGACAAGGTCCTCGACCGGCTGAAGGCGTTCGACACGAAGCAGCCCACGCGCCCCGCCCCGGGCACCCGCACGAAGGGCCCGGCGTCATGAACTCCCCGAACTCCCCGGACTACCCGAACACCCCGGACTACCCGAACACCCCCAACCATAGAAGGGCCCTGACCGCCTCCGCGCGCATCAGCATGGCCTCGCTGCGTGGCCACAAACGCCGCTTCGCCGGTACGTTCCTCGCCGTCATGCTCGGCGTCGCCTTCCTCGCGGGCACGCTCGTCATGGGCGACACCCTGCGCGCCGGCTTTGACACCATGTTCGGCAACGCCACCAGCGGCACCGACGCCGTCGTCCGCAGCGCCGCCGCCATCACCACCCCCGACGACAGCCAGGGCACCCGCGAGCCCGTCAGGACCGACCTCGTCGAGAAGATCGGGAAGACGGGGCCGGTGGCGGCCGCCGCCCCCAGCATCGAGGGCGCGGGCCAGCTCCTCGGCAAGGACGGCGAGCCCATCGGCGGTCAGGGCCCGCCCACCCTCGCGGGCAACTGGATCGACGACGAGGAGCTGAACGCGTACCGACTCGCCGAAGGCCGGGCCCCGGCGCGCTCCGGCGAGGTCGTCGTCAACCGCGGCGCCGCCGAGACCGGGAACCTGAAGATCGGCGACACGACGACGCTCCGCACCCCCGACCCGGTCGAGGTGAGGATCGTGGGCCTCGCGACCTTCGGCGGCGAGGACGGCATGGCGCAGACCACGTTCACCGGCATGACGCGGGCCGACGCCGAGAAGTACCTCATGCCGCAGCCCGGCGAGGCCTCGGCGATCCGGGTCCGGGCCGGCCCCGGCGTGAGCGAACAGGAGCTCGTCGACGCGCTGACCCCCGTGCTGCCGCGCGGAGTCGAGGCCATCACGGGTGAGGCGTCGGCCGCGGAGAACACCGACAACATCTCGGGCCAGTTCCTCGACCTCTTCACCAGCTTCCTGCTGGTCTTCTCCGGTGTGGCGCTGCTGGTCGCCACCTTCAGCATCCACAACACCTTCGCCATCGTCGTCGCCCAGCGCACCCGCGAGAACGCCCTCCTGCGCGCGCTCGGCGCCTCGCGCCGCCAGGTCACCGCCGCCACCCTCGTCGAGGCGAGCGCCGTCGCCGCGGTCGCGTCGGCCGCAGGCCTCGCGGGCGGCGTCGGGGTCGCGGCCGGGCTGCAGGCGCTCTTCCCCGCCATCGGATTCCCGTTCCCCGAGGGCGAGTTGGTGATCAGCGCGCTCTCGATGCTGCTGCCGCTCGCCGTCGGCGTCGTGGTCTGCCTGGGCTCCGCGGTACTGCCCGCCGTACGGGCCGGGCGCACCGCCCCGCTCGCCGCGCTGCGCGAGACCGCCGTCGACCACTCGGGCTCCTCGCGCCGCCGCGCCGTCGTGGGCGCGGGCCTCGCGACCGCCGCCGTGGGGCTCACCCTGACCGGCGTCCTGGTCAGCCCCTCGGTCTGGCTCGCCGGGGCCGGGGCGGCGCTGGCCCTCGTCTCCTTCGTGGTGCTCGGCCCGGTCGCCTCCTCGCGAGCCGTACGCATCCTCGGCGGGCCCCTGGACCGGCTGCGCGGCGTCACCGGCGGCCTCGCCCGGCGCAACGCCCTGCGCAGTCCGAAGCGGACCGCGGCCACCGCGAGCGCGCTGATGATCGGCGTCGCCGTCGTCTCCCTCTTCACGGTCTTCGGCGCCTCGCTGAAGGCCACGATGGACCAGACCGTGAACCGCTCCTTCGCCGGTGACGTCGCGGTCAGCGCCCCCGGCTTCGGCGGGGGCGGCGCCGGTCTGAGCCCGAAGCTGGCCCCCGCGCTCGCCGAGCGGCCGGAGGTCGAGACCGCCGTGGGTCTCGGCAGGGGAGCCGCCGAGGTCGACGGGGAGGGCCGCGCGCTGACCGTCACCGACCCGAAGCCCTTCGCGGACTCCTTCGACCTCGGGAAGGTCGAAGGCGCGCTGGGCGCGCTCGGCGACGACGGCATCGCGATCACCAGGACCGAGGCGGAGAAGCAGGACCTGAAGGTCGGCTCCCGGGTCCGGCTGGCCTTCGCCGACGGCAAGAAGGAGACCTTCACGGTCCGCGCGGTCTACGGCCTCTCCGAACTCGCCGGTGACTACGTCATCACCCGTGAGGCCTGGGCTCCGCACCGCGTCCAGGACGCCGACAGCGTCGTGTCCGTCACCTTCAAGGACGGCGTGAGCACCGCCGAAGGCAAGGCCGCCATCGCGGGGACGGTGCGGGACCACGGCGATCCGGACGTGCAGACCCGCTCCGAGTACGCGGCGGCCTCCGCGGGCGGCATCGACATGATGCTCACCCTCGTCTACGCGCTGCTCGCCCTCGCGGTGCTCATCGCACTGCTCGGCATCGCCAACACGCTGACGCTCGCCATCCACGAGCGGACCCGCGAACTGGGTCTGCTGCGCGCGGTCGGCCAGACCAGGGCCCAGCTGCGGGCCATGGTCCGCTGGGAGTCGGTGCTCGTCGCCGCCTTCGGCACGGCCGGCGGGCTCACACTGGGCGGCTTCCTCGGCTGGGTGCTCGTCAGGGCGTCCGACGGCGCGACCGCGAGCGCCTTCGCGTTCGCCGTGCCGCCGACGCGGCTCGCGGTGGTCGCCCTGGTGGGCCTGGCCGCGGGCGCCTTGGCGGGCCTGCGCCCGGCTCGGCGGGCGGCCCGGCTCGACGTGCTGCGGGCCATCGCCACCGAATGACGTGCCTGTCGCACACGGAACGGGACGTCACCGCCCGGTCAGCCGACAACGGCCGACCGGGCGGGAGTCTTCTCGACCACCCCGCACACGGGATACGGGGACACGGTCACCGCGGGGGAGGGGGCCGGAAGCGTGAACCACACGACCTTCCCCGCGTCGCCCTGCGGGCGGACGCCCCAGCTCTCGCTCACCGCGGCGACCATCGCGAGCCCTCTGCCACAGGTGGCGAGCGACTCCGCGTCATGGACCTGGGGAAGCCGGGGATCGTGGTCGTGGACGGAGACCGTGAGCCGGTCGAGCAGCAGCTCGATCTCCACGGTGCACAGTTTGTCCGGCTCGGCGTGCAGGTGGACGTTGGTGAGCAACTCCGTCACACCGAGGGCGGCCTGGTCTATCAAGGGATCGAGATGCCAGTAGCGCAACTGCGCAGATACGATTCTGCGGACCTGGCGGATCCGCGACGGCAGGGCTTGGAGCTCTACCGTGCAATGCCTGCTTGGCTGGCTGATCACGGCTGCGACTCCCCGAATTGAGGTCCGGAAGAAGACGACGATCGGATCCAGCAGGGGCCGCGTGGTCTGCCGCCTGCTGTGTGGCCGGCGGGGCTGGTTCGCAGCGTCATCGCCGGTAAACCCAGAGTGATGTGAGACCAGAGTGACCCAGGGGGTGGGGGCGTGCAAGTCGCGCGTCGTGCGGCGAGTCCGCTCAGCTCCGCGGACGCTGGTGTTCCGTGGCGCTGCGCACCGCCTCGATGAACCTGCGCACCGTCGGCGGCCCGGCCTCACCCGGACGTGGTTCGTGGTCGGCGAGTGTGAGCAGATAACGGGTGCCGTTCACCTCGGCGAGAGCCCGGTCCTCCGGGGCGAACCACGGCTTTCCCGTCCGCACCGCCTGCAGCGGCGCGCTGTCGATCTCCGTGCCGTAACTGGTCAGCAACTCCAGCCTGCCGTCGGCGATACGGACCTGACCGGCACGCGTGAGGGAGCGCAAGCGCCGCCCGATCCGCACGCCCGTAGCCGTGAACTCCGGCTCCGCCATGGCTCTGTGCCCCCTTGTGCGTTTCGGTGAATCGCTCCGACCGGGACAGGCGTCCCGTGCGGTGAAGTCTGCACGCACCCGGCGGCGAGCACCAGTGCGCACGGGGGTGCCGGGCAGGCACTTCGGAGCGGCCCACAGCGGTGCTCCGCGCGCTCCCCCCGTGGCTGCGCCAGCTGTGCCTTTGAGGTGCTCAAAGGTGTGTTTATGCAGGTGAGAAGCGTGTGGCGGGTGTTTAAGATCGAGGTGTACGGCCGCGTCGAATCGCGTCCGGCACGACGCGAAGGAGCCCCGCCGTGAGCACCCCACAGCAGATTCGAGCCGACGAGCCGATGCCGACGCTCGACGTCGACCACAGCGACGAAACGTACCGTTCCTGGCTCAAAGAAGCCGTTCGCAAGGTCCAGGCGGACGCGAACCGTTCGGCCGACACCCACCTGCTGCGCTTCCCGCTGCCCGAGCAGTGGGGCATCGACCTGTACCTCAAGGACGAGTCGACCCACCCGACGGGCAGCCTCAAGCACCGCCTCGCCCGCTCGCTGTTCCTCTACGGCCTGTGCAATGGCTGGATCCGCCCGGGCCGCCCGGTCATCGAGGCGTCCAGCGGGTCCACGGCCGTCTCCGAGGCGTACTTCGCGAAGCTGATCGGGGTGCCCTTCATCGCGGTGATGCCGCGCACGACCAGCGCCGAGAAGATCCGCCTGATCGAGTTCCACGGCGGCCGGTGCCACTTCGTGGACGACCCGCGCACGATGTACGCGGAGTCCGCGGCCCTCGCCGTCGAGACGGGCGGGCACTACATGGACCAGTTCACCTACGCGGAACGGGCCACCGACTGGCGGGGCAACAACAACATCGCCGAATCGATCTACCAACAGCTCAGGCTGGAGCGCTATCCGGAGCCCGCGTGGGTCGTCGCCACGGCGGGCACCGGCGGCACCTCGGCCACCATCGCGCGCTACGTCCACTACATGCAGCACGACACCCGCATCTGCGTCGCCGACCCGGAGAACTCCTGTTTCTTCGACGGCTGGACGAAGAACGACCCGGACGCCACGAGCGACTGCGGCTCCCGGATCGAGGGCATCGGCAGGCCCCGCATGGAGCCGAGCTTCGTGCCCGGCGCGATCGACCGCATGATGAAGGTGCCGGACGCGGCGTCCGTCGCCGCGGTGCGCGCCCTGGAACAGGCCATCGGCCGCAAGGCGGGCGGCTCGACCGGCACGGGCCTGTGGAGCGCCCTGAAGATCGTCGCCGAGATGGTGGCCGCGGGCCGCACGGGCAGCGTCGTGACCTTGATCTGCGACCCCGGTGACCGCTACCTGGACAAGTACTACTCGGACACGTGGCTGGCCGAGCAGGGCCTGGACATCGCGCCGTACACGCTCGCGATCGACACGCTGCTGACCACGGGGGCGTGGCCCGAGTAGCCGCCCTCCCCGACCCGGAGCCTATGCCCCTGCTGCGGCGAGCTGCCGGTCCAGCGCCGTGACGGCGTCGCGGAACGACCGCCCGAGGCCCGGGCGTACGAGCCTCATGGCGCCGCGCAGTGGCGCGGTGCCGTCCATGGCGAAGGTCCACTGCACCCGGGTGCCGGTGGCTCCGGCGTCGGTGGCTCCGGTGGTTTCGGCCCGGGCCGGGGCCAGCCGCCACTCCTCGACGAGGGCGCGCAGGCCTGGCGCGTTCGTCTCGTCGACGCGATAGGTGTACCGCTCAGGCCCGTCGGCGGCGAGGATCGACTCCTGGAAGCGCGTCCCGCCCTTGAGCCGGACCTCGCGGCCGGTGCCCCCGCCGGTCGGCCGGCACAGGGTGACCGCGGTGAACCACCGGGGCCAGCCCGTCACATCCTCGGCCAGGGCGCGGTAGACCACCTCGGGCGGCGCGCTCACCTCGCGTACGAAGACCAGGCGTACCGGAGCGGAATCCACGAACTCAAGCCCCACGGGGCGAAGTCGGCGCGCCATGTAACTCTGCCCCCCAGCGGACGGACGGTTGACCGAGCACCGTCACCATAGCTGGCGGGCCGTCAGATGTCTGCGTCGTCCTCGGAGTTGTCGGCGCCCGCCGCGGCGGAACCGTCGGTCTCTTCGGACGTCGCCTGCTCGCCCGTGATCATCAGCCGGTTCAGATGCTCGGAGATCTCCGACCGCGCCTCCGCGGGCAGCCCCGCGTCGGTCACCAGCGTGTCGACCTGCGAGAGCGTCGCGAACGAACTCAGTCCCACCGTCCCCCACTTGGTGTGGTCCGCGACCACCACCACGCGCCGCGCCGACCGCACCAGACGCCGATTGGTCTCCGCCTCCGCCAGATTCGGCGTCGACAGACCGGCCTCCAGAGATATGCCGTGCACCCCGAGGAAGAGCACGTCGAAGTGGAGCGCCCCGATCGCCTGGTCCGCGACCGGGCCGACCAGCGAGTCCGACGGGGTCCGCACGCCGCCCGTCAGCACGACCGTCGCCGCGCCCTGCCGCTGCCCCGAGGTGCGCTGCGCGGAGTGGAAGACGTCCGCCACCCGCACCGAGTTCGTCACCACCGTCAGGTCCGGGACGTCCAGGAGATGGTGGGCCAGTGCGAACGTCGTCGTACCACCGGACAGGGCGATCGCCGTGCCGGGCGCCACCAGGGACGCCGCCGTCCGCGCGATGTCCTCCTTGGCGGTCGGCTCCAGGCCCGACTTGGCCTCGAACCCCGGCTCGTGCGTGCTCGCCTCGACCACCGGGACCGCGCCGCCGTGCACCTTCTCCAGCACACCCTGGCGGGCCAGCGCGTCGAGGTCGCGGCGGACCGTCATGTCGGACACCCCGAGCTTGCGGGTGAGTTCATTGACACGGACGCCGCCGCGGCGGCGCACCTCGTCGAGGATCAGGGCGCGGCGCTGCTCGGCGAGGAGGTTCTGATTGTCGCTCACGCCCGGTCCGGCCCTTCTGCCTCGTCACGTCCGTCGCGCCCACCCGGCGCGCTGCCTCATCCTCGCACGCGCGACCGACAGCAGTGCCACCGACCGGCGGCCCCCGCACGGGCCGCAACAACCGGAAACAGCCGGAAACAGCCGCGAAGCTCACCAGGAAGGAGGAGATTGCGTGACGAGGGGTGCGCGGCGGGCCCCGACCCGAGATCCTTGTGCTCTCACCATGCGCATCTCGGGGGAAGCGGAACAGTGGAGCGTGCCACGCAGGACGAGACCGCCCTGGAACTCCTGGTCCATGGAGTCGGGGGAACCACACCGGAACGCATGCTGGACGACCCGCGCACCGTGCGGATCACCGGCGACGACACGGCGGCCATGTTCCGCCGCACCGAGGACGCCGACGCGGAGCGGCGCCCCGACGACTACCGGGGCAAACCGGTGCCCGAGGCGTACGTCTGGTGCAACCTGACGTCGGGCAACGGCTCCCGCGCCCTGTGGCTCCTGCTGCTGCCCTTCATGGTCGTCAACCTCGCCCACTGGATGCGCCCCACCTCGCGCCACCGCAAGCGACTCGTGCGCACCTACGGCCTCCTGGTGCGGCTCGTCGGCCTCACCCTCACCGTGCTGCTCGTCGCCGCCGCCTGCGAGCTCGCCCTCGACCTCACGGCGTGGCAGTGCGCGGGCACCCCCGAGTGCGCCGACGACCGCTCCTGGCTCGGCTTCCTCGCCACCGACGCCACGGGCCATGGCGGCTGGTGGTCCCAGCCCGGCCGCCGGCTCGCCGTCGCCGCGCTGCTGCCCGCCGCGCTCACCGGCCTGCTCTGGTATCTGTCGCACCGCACCTGGAGCGCGTACGAATCCCAGCAGCCGCTGCCCCAGCAGCCCGACCCGGAGGAGGAGACCAGCCGCACCGCGCTCGGCAGGCCCGGCTTCTGGTACGGCCGGCGCCTGGTGGCCCGGCTGCGCGCCGCCCACACCGCCGCGGGCCTGCTCACCGTCGCCGCCGCGGTCGGCACGGCGGCTGCACGGCACGACCGGCGGCCCGGCGGCCCCGCCCCGCTCGACGCCCTCGGCTGGGCCCTCGGCGCGACACTCGTCCTGAGCGGGGGAGTCGTCGTCTGGGTCGTGTGCCGCAGGGGGCGCACCGAGAACCGGCTCGACCGGAAGCTGGACCGGACCCTGGTGCGCTGGCTGCCGCTGAGCGCCCTCGCCCTCCTCACGCTCGTCCTGGTGTACGCGGGCTGGTCCCGCCCCGGCTGGCGCTCCGCGGGCAGACTGCCCGGTGACGCCACCTTCGGCGGCATCGCGCTCGTCCAGGGCCTCCTCGTCCTGTGCCTCGCGGTGGCCGCCCACCTCCTGTACCGCACCTCGCCCGACTCCCGCACCGCCATCCGCGGCTTCGGAGGACCCGCCGTCGCCATGCTGTCCTGCGCGCTCGGCGGCGTCATGACGGGCGGCGGCGCGCAGCGCGTGTCCGACTGGCTCGACGGCACCCAGGGCTCGATCGCGGGACCAGCTGTGGTGCTCACCTGGCAGGCCTCGGTGATTCCACTGCTCCTGGTGGTCGTCGCGGTGCTGTGCGGCTGGTTCGGCGTCCGCACCATGCAGCGCAAGCGCCGCGAGATGGCGCAGCTGGCGCGGGACTACCCCGACGAGCGCACCGACCTCACCCGCACCCGCCGCATCGCGGGCACCCGCGCGCGGGCCGCCCTCACCGACCGCGCGCCCCTCCTCGTCGGCATCATCTCCGCCGTGACGCTGCTGCTCGGCGCCGCCGCGCTCACCGGCGCATGGGTCACGGACGAGGTGCCCGCGCAAGCGGCGCACGGCGCGCCGAACGTCCTGGAGGGCGCCGCCGAGACCTCCCAGGCCCTCGGCTCCTGGCTCATCGGCTTCGGCTTCATACTCTTCATCACCTGGGGCCGCCGCGCCTACAAGGACCCCTCGGCCCGCCGCACCATCGGCATCCTCTGGGACGTCGGCACATTCTGGCCGCGCGCGGCCCACCCCTTCGCACCCCCGTGCTACGCCGAGCGCGCCGTACCCGACCTGACCTGGCGGATGGCCAGCTGGACGCGCGCCACCCACGCCACAGGAGGCCGGCTCGTCCTCTCCGGCCACTCCCAGGGCAGCGTCCTCGCGGCGGCCGCCGCCTGGCAGCTGCGCCCCTCGGTCCGCAGGCGCGTTGCCCTGCTCACCTACGGCTCACCCCTGGAGCGCCTGTACGGCCGGTGGTTCCCCGCCCACTTCGGCCCCGCGGCCCTCTCCTCCCTGCACCGCGAGGTCGACTGCTGGCGCAACCTCTACCGCACCACCGACCCCATAGGCGGCCCCATCCAGCTGCACGGCGACTGCGGCCCGCAGGTCGACCGCGCCGCCCTCCAGGACCCCCTCGCCTACGGCCGTACGGAGGAACACCCGCTGCCCGCGCCGATCCTCGGCCACAGCGACTACCAGGCCGACCCCGCGTTCGCCGAGGAGCGGGCACGGCTCCTCGCCCGCCTCAAGCCCTGCGTGCCGCCTCCGAGGCCCGCGACGGCCGAAGGTGTCACACCGGCTCCGGCAGATCCTCCGGATACAGCAGGGTGAGGTCGTCCGTGCTCGGCTCGTCGAGCTGGGCGACCCGCCCCGCGTGCCGCTCCACCATCGCCTCGAAGGTCTGCCGCGCGGTACGGCCGTTGCCGAACGCGGGGCCCTTCGGGAGCACCGTGAAGTACTTCAGGAGCGCCTCGGACGCACCGGTGCCGAGACGGTACTCGTGCTCGTCGGCCTGCTGCTCCACGATCCGCAGGAGCTCCTCGGGGGCGTAGTCGCTGAAGGTGATGGTCCGTGAGAAGCGGGACGCCACACCGGGGTTGACGGACAGGAACCGCTGCATCTCCGCGGTGTAACCCGCGACGATCACCACGACGGCCTCGCGGTGGTCCTCCATCAGCTTCACGAGCGTGTCGATGGCCTCGCGGCCGAAGTCACGTCCCGAGTCCTCCGGCGACAGGGCGTACGCCTCGTCGATGAACAGCACACCCCCGCGTGCGCGGTCGAAGGCCTCCTGGGTGCGGATCGCCGTCGAGCCGATGTGCTCGCCGACCAGGTCGACCCGCGACACCTCGACGAGATGGCCGCTCTCCAGGACGCCGAGCGAGGCGAGGATCTCGCCGTAGAGCCGGGCGACGGTCGTCTTGCCCGTGCCGGGGGAGCCGGTGAAGACCAGATGGCGGCGGACCGACGCGGCCTTGAGCCCGGCCAGCTGCCTGCGGCGGCCCACCTCGATCATGTCGGTGAGGGCGCGCACCTCCCGCTTGACGCTGTCCAGGCCGACCAGGGCGTCCAGTTCGCCGAGGACCTCCTTGGAGGCACGGGCGGTCTTCTCCGGTGCCGGCGCGGCCGGCTGCGGGGTCTGCTGGGCCGGCAGGGAGCCGAGCAGCCCGACGGTCTGCGTGGCCGTCTGCACGGCGGGCGTCGTCGGCTGCGCGGCGGGCGCGGGGGTGCGCAGGCCGCCGCTCTCGTCGCTCGCGCACTCCTCGACGAGCGGCCCCTCCTCGGAGAACTCGAAGCCGCCGCGGGCGCACCGCTCCGTGCGGCACTTCTTCAGCGTCGTACGACAGCCGTCTATGACGTGGAAGCCGTAGCCGTCGCTGCCGCTGACCCGGCAGCCGTGGAAGCCGCCGCGGCCGCCCGCGGAGACGTAGAAACCGGCCTCGGCGGGCGAAGTGACCGTGCAGCGCTCGATGGTGGGGTCCGCGCCCTTGGTGACGATCACGCCGGTCTGCACGGAGTCGATGGTGCAGTTGGCGAGGGTGCCGCCGCTGCCGTGGTCGCGGAACCAGGCGCCCGTGGCGGCCTCGCGGATCCGGCAGTCGTCGAGCTGCGCGGTCGCGCCGTCGCTCACCGACACGGCGGTGTTGCGCACCTGCGAGAGGTCGCTGTCGACGACGTCGGTGCGCGAGCCGCGGTCCAGGACGAACAGCGCGTCCGGCACGTCGTGCACCCGGCACGACTCCAGGACGGCGGTCGCGCCGTCGCTGACCCAGACCGCCGGGTAGTCGCCCGTGCTGTCGTGGATCTCGCACTGGTTGGCGTCCACGCGCGTGCCGGGGTCCCAGACCGAGAGTCCGTTGCGGCCGAACCGGCTCACCGTGGACCGGGTGAGGGTCAGCACGGAGCGCGACCGCAGGTCGATCGCGTTCTCCGGGATGTCGTGGATGCGGCAGTCCGCGAGGGTGAGCACGGCGTCCGTGTCGAGCGTGACGCCGTCGGACGTGGTGCGGTGCACGTCGCAGTCGGTCAGGTGCGCCGCGGCCCGCCCGGTGACCTGCACACCCGAACCCTTGACCTCGTACACCTCACAGCCGATGGCCTCCAGCCCCGTGTGCTCCCCGGTCACCGAGAGGCCCGCGCCCGAGGTGTGGTGCACCCGGCAGCGCTCCAGGCGGGGATGGGCGCCGCCGCGCACCGCGACACCGGACTGGCCCGCCGCGACGATCTCGCACTCCTCGAAGACGCCGCCCCCGCCGTCGAGCACCGCGATGCCGATGCCGCCGGGGTTGTCGACGGTGCAGCGGCGCACCGTCGGACGCGCGCCGCCGCGCACCTCAAGGCCGGCCGCGGACCGCGTCACCACGCGGATGCCGATGAGCTCAGGGGCGCCGTCCTCGACGAGCAGCGCGGGCGCGGACGAGTCCTGGCCCTCGATGAGCAGGTCCTGCACCACCGCGGAGGAGCGGACGGTCAGCGGCACCCCGTCGGACGGCGCGATGCGCACCGAGCCGGGGGAGCTCTCGGGGCCGCGCAGCGTCACCGCGCGCTGGACGACGAGGTTCTCGCGGTAGGTGCCCGCGGCGACGGTCAGTACGTCCCCGTCGCTCGCGGCCTCCAAGGCAGCGGCGAGCGATGCGTATTCGCCGGTGCGGCGCCGCCACCGCGACGTGCCGGTGTGCGTCACCTGGACCGTGCCCTGTGCCATGGAGTTGCTCTGCCCCCACCTTGTTCGTACGCCGGACCTTGCGGGATGTGCCGTGTCACCGCGTGTCGCGGCAGTGCGCAAGGGGCCGAGGAGTTCGGCCGGTCCACCGTAGCGCGCGCGGGCAGGCGGAGTTGACCCGATGGCCGGGGCGGCCGGGTCAGGAACCGGTGCCGGTGCGGCCCCAGTCCGGGCCCGCCTTCTCCCACGCCCTGTCCAGGCGCGCGTAACGCCCCTGCAGGATGCGCCAGAGGATCAGCCTGCGGGTGCCCTCGACGACCCCGACGCCCGCCGTGGCCGCGCCGAACCCGGCGAGCACCGCGTGCGTCGTCGCGGTCGCGTCGTCCAGCGGGCGGCCGACGACCCGGCCCCGCTCGTCGGTCCACAGCCGGAAACGGTCACCGGGGCGCGGGGACTTGAGGTCGGACAGGACGACACCGCGACGCTCGGTGAGGTCCGGTGCCTGCCAGCGCGCGAGGACACGACTGTGCGCGTCGCGGGCCGAAGAGGTCTCGGGGTCGGGGTCGACCGGTGGCGATTCGACCTTCCGCAGGACGGTGCCGGTGATCGGGTGGCGCTCCGCGCGCTGCTGGTGCACCGAGGCGAGGAGGGCGTCCCGCGCCATGCCCGTGGTCCACACGCCGACGACAGGGACGGCGACGATGATCGCCACCAGAGCGACCAGGGCCAGCCAGGCCTCGGCGAGGTCGGTGCCGCGGCACAGCGGATTGTGCCGCCACCGCCAGAGGCCGACGATTGCCCGCACTGCCCCGTACCCCCTTCCGCGTACGTCTCAACGTCCATGCCCCGGCGCCGGGTTCCCCACCCGGGCGCGGGCATGCGGATGCCGCCGCCGGGCCGAGGCCCGACGGCGGCGTCACGCAGAGCGTGCCCCCGGCCGCTCTTAAGGTCAGTACCCGCGGTAGGGGCGGTTGTACGGATCCTCGTAACTCGCGGGGGCCGGGCGGGGGGCCGCCGGGCGCATCGCCTCGTAACCCGTACCGGGCGCCGGGCGCTGGGGCTGGGCGCCCGGGTAGCCACGCGGGGCCGCGGCCTGCTGCGGGATGTACGGCGCCGGGGCCTGCTGCAGCGGTGCGGGCTGCTGGGCCTGCGGATAGCCGTACGCCTGGTTGGGGTGGGAAGGGGCGGCCGGCAGCGCGGGCAGCGCGGCCGGCAGTGCGGGCAGGTGGTTACCCGTGTCGTACGCGGAAGGGACCCGGATCGGGGCGATCTGAGGAGTGCCCCGCTCTGCGACGAGGGAGTCATAGATCGGGGTGTCCGGGAAGGACGGCGCGGAGTAGTAACCGCCGCCATAGGTGGAGCGGGGGGAGGTCATGCTCCATAAGTTAAGCCCTTGATGTGCTGGTTGGGGAGACCGATAAGAGGGTTGTTTTACGTGTCGACAGTGGTCGTGGCTCCCCAATGCGAGCGAACTTGGGAAAATCGGTCGCTCAACGGCGTACGGATCGTGTAAAGGCCGAGCTCCTGGCGGGTTACCCGCGGTTGGCCGGGAAGGCCCCTCGGGGTGCCGTCGTGGGCCTCTCTGCGGTCCGGGTAATAGGTTGGCCGTGAACGGAAAACGGCGGCCCTGCCGGACGGCGACTTGCTTTGGGGGCGGACATGACAATGCCTAAAGGATCGAACGTTCCCGTACCGGCACCCGCGGTACGGATCGAATTGGGGTGGGGTTCCGGAGCCGGAGTGCCGGACGCCGACGCGTCGGCGCTGTTGTTGTCACCTTCCGGAAAGGTGCGCTCGGACGCGGACTTCGTCTTTTACAACCAGCCGGAGCACTCCTCCGGAGCGGTGCGCCACGAGGGCAAGCAGCGCTCCGGCGCCGGTGTGATCGATGTGCTGACGGTCGACCTCGCGCGCGTGGAGCCCGGCATCGAGACCGTGGTGCTCGCCGTGTCGGCCGACGGCGGCACGTTCGGACAGGTGCCC
The DNA here is from genome assembly GCF_055597165.1 of Streptomyces sp. NPDC039480. Classification (NCBI taxonomy): domain Bacteria; kingdom Bacillati; phylum Actinomycetota; class Actinomycetes; order Kitasatosporales; family Streptomycetaceae; genus Streptomyces; species Streptomyces sp. NPDC039480. Next base: position 136,948 of record NZ_JBVITX010000017.1, read on the forward strand.
GACCTCCACATCCGTGTCCTGGACGCGTCGAGCGGCGCCGAACTCGCGCGCTACGACAGCGCGGACGCGACCGTGGAGACCGCCTTCGTCCTCGGCGAGCTCTACCGGCGCCAGGGCGCGTGGAAGTTCCGCGCCGTCGGACAGGGGTACGGCAGCGGGCTCGAAGGCCTCGCGACGGACTACGGCATCTCGGTGGACGAGCCGCAGCAGGCGGCGCCCGCCCCGGTGGCGGCGCCGGCCCCGGTAGCGGCGCCTGCCCCCGTGGCCACACCCGACCCGGTGGCCCCGGCTGCCCCCACGCCCCCGCCCGCTGCCGCCACTCCCGCCCCCGCCCCCGTACGCCTGACCAAGGTCACCCTCACGAAGGACGCGCCGTCCGTCTCCCTGACCAAGCAGGGCGGCACCTCGGGCGGCATGCGCGTGAACCTCAACTGGGAGGTGCGCAAGCAGTTCAAGGGGTGGGGCGCCAAACTGGGCAGGGCCGTCGCCATGCACGCCGATCTGGACCTCGACCTCTGCGCCCTCTACGAACTCGCCGACGGCCGCAAGGGAGTCGTCCAGGCGCTGGGCAACGCCTTCGGAGCGCTGCACCAGCCGCCGTACATCCTGCTCGACGGCGACGACCGCACCGGAGCCGTCGCCACCGGCGAGAACCTCACCATCAACCTCGACCACATCAAGGACTTCCGGCGCATCGTCATCTTCGTGACCATTTACCAAGGCGCGCGGAGCTTCGCCGACCTCAACGCCACGGTCACCCTCCAGCCGCAGCACGGCGCCCCGGTCGACTTCTCGCTCGACGAGTGCACGGTCCCCTCGACCGTGTGCGCGCTGGCGCTGCTCACCAACGACGGCGGCGACCTCGTCGTCCAGCGTGAGGCCCGCTACCTGGTGCCGGAGCGCGGCGTGAGCCCGCAGCGCACCATGGACCACACCTACGGGTGGGGCATGAACTGGACGCCCGGCAGGAAGTGACGCGTCAGCGCTGCTCTGGGGCCGGGTCGGGGGCAGGGTCCGGAGCGGTGGTGTCGGGACGCGCGTACGTACGGCCCTTCCACGCCGCACCACGCCCCCTGTAGTGCTGCACCGCCGAGTCCACGGTCATCAGGAGATACAGGAACGCGGTGGCCGGCAGCAGGGGGGCGAGCGACAGCGGCTGCCGGTAGTAGCGCAGCATCGGCAGGTACGTCGCCGTCATCACCAGCCAGGCGAGACCACCGGCCGCGACCGCCGCCGCGCTCCCCGTGGCGAGACCCGCGCACAGCGCCACCGGCGGGGCGAGGTACACCACGGCGAGCCCCGCGACCGTCCCGACGAGCAGCAGCGGGCTGTGCCGCAGCTGGGCGTACGCGCTGCGCGACACCATCCGCCACAGATCACCGAGGCGCGGATACGGGCGCACGCTGTCGACGCGGGTCGCGAGGCCGAGCCAGATGTGACCGCCGGAGCGCTTCACCGCCCGCGCGAGCGCCACGTCGTCGATCACCGCGTGCCGGATGGCGTCGGGAATCCGGGCGCGCTCGGCGGCGTCCGTGCGCAACAGGACACAGCCGCCCGCCGCGGCGGCCGTCCGCGAGCCCTTCCCGGCGATCCACCGGAACGGGTAGAGCTGCGCGAAGAAGTAGACGAACGCCGGGACCACCAGGCGCTCCCAGCCGCTCTCCACCCGCAGCCTGGCCATCTGGGAGACCAGGTCGAAGCCCCCGTGGTCCGCCGCGGCCACCAACTGGCGCAGGCTGTCCGGCTCATGGGCGATGTCCGCGTCGGTGAGCAGCAGGTACTCGGGGGCACGCGCGCGTGCGAGGGCGATGCCGTGGCGTACCGCCCAGAGCTTGCCCGCCCAGCCCGCGGGCGGCTCGCCGGGGGAGCCGACGGTCAGCGGCAGACCGCCGTGCCGCTCGGACAGGGCGCGGGCCAGCTCCCCCGTGCCGTCCGAACTGCCGTCGTCGACGAGGAAGACCTCGGCCCGCCCCGGATAGTCCTGCGCGAGCAGCGACGGCAGGCTCATCGGCAGCACCGCCGCCTCGTCCCGGGCCGGGACGACGACGCAGACCGACGGCCACTGCGCGGGATCCCGGCGCGGTGGCAGACGCACGTCCGTACGCCAGAAGAAGCCCTGCCCGCACAGCAGCCACAGCCACGCGGCAAGCGATCCGGCGGCGATCCACGCAACGGCGCTCATCCGACGCAGTCTGCCCCACGGGAAGGGGCCTGTGGGGCCCATCGACTATGGTGACCGGGTGAAGATCGCGCTCATGGACTCCGGCATCGGACTGCTCGCCGCGGCGGCCGCGGTGCGTCGCCTGCGACCCGACGCCGATCTCGTCCTCTCCTCGGACCCGGACGGAATGCCGTGGGGGCCCCGCACCGCCGAGGACCTCACCGGGCGGGCCGTCGCCGTCGCCGAGGCCGCCGCCGCGCACCGTCCCGACGCACTGATCGTGGCCTGCAACACCGCGTCCGTACACGCGCTGCCCACCCTGCGCGCCCGTCTGGAGCCCGCGATCCCGGTGATCGGGACCGTGCCGGCGATCAAGCCCGCGGCCGCGGACGGCGGGCCCGTCGCCATCTGGGCCACGCCCGGAACCACCGGCAGCCCCTACCAGCGCGGCCTGATCGACGAGTTCGCGCGCGGCATCGACGTCACCGAGGTGCCCTGCCCCGGCCTGGCCGACGCCGTGCAGTACGCGGACGAGGAGGCCATCGACGAGACGATCGCCGCCGCCGCGGCCCTCACCCCGCGTGATGTAAGGGCCGTCGTCCTGGGATGCACCCATTACGAGCTGGTCGCCGAGCGTATTCGCGCCGCCGTGCAGCAGCCGGGTCTGCCGCCCCTGGTCCTGCACGGATCGGCCGGTGCGGTGGCCGCCCAGGCGCTGCGCAGGATCGGCGCCCGCCCCGGCACCGACCCCACCGGCACCGATCCCACGACGGCCGCCCCCGGCCTCACCGTCCTGCTCAGCGGCCGCGCGGAGCAGCTGCCGCGGACAGCGCTCACCTACGCGGAGGGGCGCATGCTCGCGGAGACCAGCCCGGCGCTCTGACGCGCACCGGTTTCCGCCGCGCGGCGGTTTCCGCGTGAACGGTCGGTGACGTTCCGCTACGCGGTGGCTTCGGCGCGGAATCTGAGTAGTCTCGATGGCATGAAGGACCACGCCCCCGACGAGCGCGGCGAGCACGACGAGCGGGCCGCATCCGACAACCCGCACGAGGTCTGGACCGGACGCGCGACCAACCGCGTCCAGTGGCTCCTTGCGTGTGCCGGTGCCGCCTGTCTGGCGCTCGGCATCGAGCTCGCGGTCGGCTCCATGTGGACCTCGGGCATCGCACCTCTGGTCATGTCCGTCGTGGGCTGCATCGCGGTCGGCCTCCTGATGCTCTTCGGGACGCTCGCCTTCGTCCATGTGGCCGTGAAGGTCGACAAGGACTTCCTGGAGGTGCGCTGCGGTCATCTGGGGCTGCCGCGCCGCCTCATCCCGCTCTCCCATGTCGTCGGCGCGGAGTTCGCCCCCGCTGTGACACCCCGGCAGTGGGGCGGCTGGGGCTACCGCTGGCGGCCCGAGAAGGGCACCGCCGTCGTGGTCAGGCGCGGCGAGGGCCTGGTGCTCAGCCTGGGCGACGGCCACAAGTTTACGGTGACGGTGGACAACGCCGAGTCGGCGGTGCGTGCCATCCGGGCCAGGCTGCGGCTCATGGGGAACTCGGGCTGACCGGACGGTCGCCGCGCAACGGGTCCTCGTGCAGGGGCCGGGCCGTCGCGATGCCCGCGAGGAGTCCCGCCCCGGTCGTCACCGTCGTCACGCTCAGCGCGTTGCCCACCGTCGCCACGGCCGTCAGCGCCGTCAGGGCCGCGCCCGCCGAGAGCACGACCTGAGTGGAGCCGGGCGAACGCCACAGCGCGTACAGCAGCCAGCCGAACACCGCCGCCAGCAGCCCCACCCCGACGAAGCCCTGCTCCGAGGCCTGCTGCAGCGGCGCCGAATGCGGCTTGCCGTCCGCCAGGAGATACTCGGCGGCCACCGGACTGACCTCGCCGAACCGGCCGGGGCCCACCCCCATCGCGGGCTCCCGCTCCGCCAGGACCAGCGCGTCCTGCCACAGCAGCACCCGGTGCCGGCCGAGGCCGCTCTCCACCGGCTCCGTCAGACCGCCCGGCAGCGCGTCGTCGGCCACCGCCAGCGAAACGCCGGTGATCAGCACCGACGCGACCGCGAGCCCGGCGATTCCGAGCGCCCTGCCGCGCAGCCGGGCCGCCGCCAGCGAACAGAGCAGCACCACGAGGGCCCCCGCACAGCCGACCGGTGAGCCCAGCGCCGCCGCGGCACCCGCGATCCCCGCCGCGAGCAGCCGCAGCGCGAGGCGTGCCGCCGGAGTCCGGGCCGCCCACGCCGCGCAGCAGGCCGCACCGGCCGAGAGGATCAGCAGCGCGGCCGTGGCACCGGTGTGGCCCAGGGATGAGGACGGGCCGAGCGTGAGACGCGGCGCCGCCACGGCTAGGACCAGCCCCGCGAGCGCGCCCGCGCAGGGCGCGGCGACCGGAAGCAGCGCCCCGGAGATCCGGCCGCCCGCGTAACCCGCGGCCACGGCCAGTACCGCGAGGAGCACACCCTCGGGGCTTCCGCCGTGCACGCCCGCGGTGATCAGCGACCAGGCGGCGCACGCCCCGAGCAGCGCGCCGCCCGTCGCGTCGGACGTGGCAGGGCGCTCCCGCGCCGCCGCCGGACCGGCCGGCATGGCCGTCCCCGTTGACCCCACCCCGTCGCCCCCCGGTATATGACGGGCCCCCGCCGACGCGGGCCGCGCTCGCGGTGACGCGAACGGGCCGGAGGCAGAGGACTCGGCCACACGCTAACGGCTGGCGCCGCACCGCGGGACCGGTTGCGCAGGAACGATACGGCCGGCGGCGCCGCGCGAGGCCCCCCGTCGCCCCGGCCGACCGAGCTGTCGGCGCCCAGGTGACGCGCCGTACACTCCCCGGGTGACCGCCACCACCACCTCCGTAGACGAGCCGGACCAGCTCGATCCGCAGCCCCCGCGGGCCCACCGGGCCGTGCGCGTCCTGCGACGGCTCGTCCCCGCCGCTGTGGCGGCCCTCTCCGGAGTGCTGCTCTACGTCAGCTTCCCGCCCCGCACGCTGTGGTGGCTGGCGCTTCCGGCCTTCGCCGCCCTCGCCTGGTGTCTGCGCGGCCGGACCTGGAAGGCGGGCCTCGGCCTCGGCTACCTCTTCGGCCTCGGCTTCCTGCTGCCGCTCCTCGTGTGGACCGGCGTCGAGGTCGGCCCCGGCCCGTGGCTGGCGCTCGCGGCGGTCGAGGCGGTCTTCGTCGCGCTCGTGGGCGCGGGCATCGCGGCCGTCTCGAGGCTGCCCGCGTATCCGCTCTGGGCGGCCGCCCTGTGGATCGCGGGGGAAGCGGCACGCGCGCGTGTGCCGTTCAACGGATTCCCCTGGGGGAAGGTCGCCTTCGGCCAGGCGGACGGCGTCTTCCTGCCGCTCGCCGCGCTCGGCGGCACCCCCGTGCTCGGGTTCGCGGTCGTCCTGTGCGGGTTCGGTCTCTACGAAGTCGAGCGTCAGGTCGTCGACGTACGCGGCACCCGTGTCGTGCGCAGGGGCGCGGCGGCGGTCGCGGCGCTCAGCGTCCTCGTGCCCGTGGCCGGCGCCTTCGCGGCGCGGGCGCTCGTCAGTGACGAGGCGGAGGACGGCACCGCGACCGTCGCCGCGATCCAGGGCAACGTCCCGCGCGCGGGGCTCGACTTCAACGCGCAGCGCCGCGCCGTCCTCGACCACCACGTGCGCGAGACCGAACGCCTCGCCGCCGAGGTGAAGGCCGGCAAGATCAAGCGTCCCGACCTCGTCCTGTGGCCGGAGAACTCCTCCGACATCGACCCCTTCACCAACCCCGACGCGCGCCTCGCGATCGAGGGCGCGGTCAAGGCCATCGGGGCGCCCGTCTCCGTCGGCGGCGTCGTCGAGAAGAAGGACGGCAGGCTCTACAACGAGCAGATCCTCTGGGACCCGGCGAAGGGTCCCACGGACACCTACGACAAGCGGCAGATCCAGCCCTTCGGCGAGTACATCCCGCTGCGCTCGCTCATCAGCGCCTTCAGCAGCGACGTCGACAAGGTGCGCCAGGACTTCAGCCGCGGCTCGGAGCCCGGCGTCTTCACCATGGCGGGCACGAAGGTGGGCATCGCGACCTGTTACGAGGCGGCGTTCGACTGGGCGGTGCGCGACACCGTCACCCACGGCGCGCAGATCATCTCGGTGCCCAGCAACAACGCCACCTTCGACCGCAGCGAGATGACCTACCAGCAGCTCGCGATGTCCCGGATCCGCGCGGTCGAGCACAGCCGCGCCGTCACGGTGCCCGTGACCAGCGGCGTCAGCGCGATGATCATGCCGGACGGCGAAGTGACGGCGAAGACGACGTGGTACACCGCCGATTCACTCGTACAGGAGGTGCCGCTGCGCTCCTCGCGGACCCCCGCCACCCGCCTCGGCGTGCTGCCCGAGGCCGTCCTGGTGCTGCTCGCCGCGGGCGGGCTCGGCTGGGCCGTGACCTCGGCGGCGCGGACCCGGCGCACCGGAGCGGAGTAGGTCCCGGCCTCAGCGCACCGGAGCGGAGCAGCCCCGTCCTCGGCGGGGACGCCGGTGCCGCGCCATTAGGGTCGGACCATGGCTACTCCTGATTTCATCCGCACCATCCGGGCCGCCGCCGGCCAGCAGCTGCTCTGGCTCCCCGGGGTCACCGCCGTCGTCTTCGACGACGAGGGCCGGGTGCTGCTCGGGCGGCGCTCCGACAACGGCAGGTGGGCGGTGATCGGCGGCATCCCCGACCCGGGTGAGCAGCCCGCGGAGTGCGCGGTGCGCGAGGTGTACGAGGAGACGGCCGTGCACTGCGTGCCCGAGCGCGTGGTCATGGTGCAGGCCCTCCGGCCGGTCACCTACGACAACGGCGACACCTGCCAGTACATGGACATCACCCTGCGCTGCCGTGCCGTCGGCGGCGAGGCGCGCGTCAACGACGACGAGTCGCTGGAAGTGGCGTGGTTCGACGTGGACGCGCTGCCCCCGCTGAACGAGTTCGCGCTGTCCCGGATCAAGTACGCGATGGCCGACGGCCCCACCTGGTTCGAACAGGCCCCGGCGGGCCAGTGAGAGTCCGTGCCCGCGCCGGGTGCGGCCCGCGGGCTGCGCCACGGCCGCTGGGGGCCCTCCGTTAGCCTGAGGGCACGATGAACCGTTTGAGCACGTCATGGGGCGCGTACGACCTCACCCGCTTCCCGGAGGACCCCCGCGACCAGCTGCGCGCCTGGTCGGCGGCCGACGCCTATCTGCTGCGGCACCTGGCGGGCGAGGAGGGGACGGCGGCCGTCGACCTCTCCGGGACCGTGGCCGTCGTCGGCGACCGATGGGGCGCGCTGACCACCGCGCTCGCGGGGCACGCGCGCGTGCCGGTGCAGATCACCGACTCCTTCCTCGCCCAGCAGGCCACCCGGGCCAACCTGGCACGGGCCGGACACCCGCCGGACGCGGCACGGCTCCTGACGACCAGGGACACTCCGCCCGCCCGCGTCGACGTACTCCTGGTCCGCGTACCGAAGAGCCTCGCGCTCCTCGAGGACCAGCTGCACCGGCTCGCGCCCGCCCTGCACGACGGCACGGTCGTCGTCGGCACCGGCATGGTCACCGAGATCCACACGTCGACGCTGGAGCTCTTCGAACGGATCATCGGCCCGACCAGGACGTCGCTGGCCCGGCAGAAGGCACGCCTCATCTTCAGCACCCCCGGCCAGGGGCAGGCGTCGGGAGACAGCCCCTGGCCCCGCAGTTACGTGCTGCCCGCCGACTCCGGCGCCGGCGCGGGCCTGACCGTCGTCAACCACGCGGGCATCTTCTGCGCCGACCGGCTCGACATCGGCACCCGCTTCTTCCTCAAGCATCTGCCGCGCGCCCGCGGCACGGCCCACGTGGTGGACCTCGGCTGCGGCAACGGCGTGCTCGGCACCGCCGCCTCCGTCGCGGACCCCGACGCCACGGTCACCTTCATCGACGAGTCGTTCCAGGCCGTCGCCTCCGCCGAGGCCACCTTCCGCGCCAACGCCGCCGACGACGCGAAGGCGCACTTCGTGGCGGGCGACGCCCTCACCGCCGTACCGCCGGGAACCGTGGACCTCGTCCTCAACAACCCGCCCTTCCACAGCCACCAGGCGACCACCGACGCGACCGCCCGCCGCATGTTCACCGGCGCCCGCGCCGCGCTGCGCCCCGGCGGCGAACTGTGGGTCATCGGCAACCGCCACCTCGGCTACCACGTACGCCTCCGCAAGCTCTTCGGCAACGCGGAGGTCGTGGCGAGCGACCCGAAGTTCGTCCTGCTGCGGGCGGTCAAAGGCGATCGGTGACGGGCGGTCGGTGACGGGCAGGCGGTGAAGGGCAGGCGGTGAAGGCGGGGGCGCCACCGGGCGGGCCGGTCAGCCACGCCGTGCTCCGCCGCGCGGCCCGCCCGGTGGCGGTCACCCCGCACGGCTGATGTGCTGGACGCGGAGTCAGCCGCCCCGTACGGCCGACCCGCCGTACGAAAGCACCGACGACAGCGTCCCGCACGACTGACCCGCCACTCACGTGGAACCCGATCGGCACGCCTGACCCAGCCGTATGCCCCGAATCTCGCGAGGAGGACCCGTGGCACCCGTGGCGAAGGACCACCTGGCGGCGCTCGACGCCCACTGGCGCGCCGCCAACTACCTGGCCGTCGGCCAGATCTATCTGATGAGCAACCCCCTGCTGACCGAGCCGCTGCGGCCCGAGCACATCAAGCCGCGCCTGCTGGGCCACTGGGGCACGTCGCCCGGCCTCAACTTCGTCCACACCCACCTCAACCGCGTCATCCAGGAGCGGGATCTGGACGCCCTGTGCGTGTGGGGGCCGGGCCACGGCGGTCCCGCCGTGCTCGCCAACTCCTGGCTGGAGGGCTCGTACAGCGAGGTCTATCCCGATGTCTCGCGGGACGCGGAGGGCATGGCGAAGCTGTTCCGCCAGTTCTCGTTCCCCGGGGGTGTGCCGAGCCACGTGGCGCCCGAGACGCCCGGTTCGATCCACGAGGGCGGTGAGCTCGGCTACTCGCTCGCGCACGCCTACGGAGCCGCCCTCGACAACCCGGACCTGCTGGTCGCCTGCGTGATCGGTGACGGCGAGGCCGAGACCGGGCCGCTGGCCGCCTCCTGGCACTGCAACAAGTTCCACGACCCGGCGCACGACGGCGCGGTCCTGCCGATCCTCCACCTCAACGGCTACAAGATCGCCAACCCGACCGTGCTCGCGCGCCTCCCCGAGGCCGAACTCGACGCGCTCCTCAAGGGCTACGGCCACGAGCCGCTGTACGTCGCCGGTGACGACCCGCGCAAGGTCCACCAGGCGATGGCCAAGGCCATGGACCAGGCGCTCGACCGCATCGCCGCGGTCCAGCGGGCCGCCCGCGGCGGCGGGGGAGTGCAGGGCCGCCCGCGGTGGCCGGTGATCGTGCTGCGCACGCCCAAGGGCTGGACGGGTCCTGAGGCCGTCGACGGGGAGCCCGTCGAGAACACCTGGCGCGCGCACCAGGTGCCGCTCTCCGGGGTCCGCGAGAACCCGGACCACCTGCGGCAGTTGGAGAAGTGGCTGAAGTCCTACCGCCCGCAGGAGCTCTTCGACGCGGACGGCCGCCCCACCGAGCAGGTCCTGGCCTGCGTCCCCGGGGGCGAGCGCCGCCTCGGTGCCACCCCGCACGCCAACGGCGGCCGCCTGACCCGCAGGCTGCCCGTCCCGCCCCTGGAGAAGTTCGCCGTCCCCGTGGACAAGCCCGGCACGACCCTGCACGAGCCGACCCGGATCACCGGCAAACTGCTCGCGCAGGTCATGGCGGACACCGCGGGTCGCCGCGACTTCCGCGTCGTGGGCCCGGACGAGACCGAGTCCAACCGGCTCGGCGCGCTCTACGACGCCACGGGCAAGGCCTGGCAGGCCCGGATCCTCGACACGGACGAGCACCTGGCCCGCGACGGCCGCGTCATGGAAGTCCTCTCCGAACACCTCTGCCAGGGCTGGCTCGAGGGTTACACCCTCACCGGCCGCCACGGCCTGTTCTCCTGCTACGAAGCGTTCGTCCACATCGTCGACTCGATGGTCAACCAGCACATCAAGTGGCTGAAGACCTCCCGCACCCTGCCCTGGCGCGCGCCCGTGCCGTCCCTGAACTACCTGCTGACCTCGCACGTGTGGCGGCAGGACCACAACGGCTTCTCGCACCAGGACCCCGGCTTCGTGGACCACGTGCTCAACAAGAGCCCCCACGTCGTACGCGTCTACCTCCCGCCGGACGCCAACACCCTGCTCTCCGTGACCGAGCACGTGCTGCACAGCCGGGACTACGTCAACGTCGTCGTCGCGGGCAAGCAGCCCTGCTTCGACTGGCTCTCCCTCGACGAGGCCCGCGCCCACTGCGCGCGCGGGGCGGGCGTCTGGGAGTGGGCAGGGACGGACGACGGCTCGCGGGAACCCGACGTGGTGCTCGCCTGCGCGGGTGACGTGCCCACCCAGGAAGTCCTCGCCGCCGCGGCGCTGCTGCGCGAGTACCTGCCGGAGCTCACCCTGCGCGTCGTCAACGTCGTCGACATCGCCCGGCTGATGCCCCGCGAGGAGCACCCGCACGGCATGGCCGACTCCGAGTACGACGCGCTCTTCACCCGCGACAAGCCGGTGATCTTCGCCTATCACGGCTACCCGTGGCTCATCCACCGCCTCGCCTACCGCCGCACCGGCCACGAGCACCTGCACGTGCGCGGCTACACGGAGGCGGGCACGACCACCACGCCCTTCGACATGGTCGTCCGCAACAACCTCGACCGGTACCGCCTCGTCATGGACGTCATCGACCGCGTCCCGGGCCTGGCCGTGCGGGCCACGGCCGTACGTCAGGCGATGGCCGACGTCCGCACCCGGCACGACGCCTGGATCCGCGAGCACGGCACGGACCTGCCCGAGGTCGCCGACTGGACGTGGCCCTACTGAACGACGTGGCGAACTACGAACTGTTCCCCCGGAGCCGCACCGTCCTCGGCCCGGGGGCGGTGCACCTGCCGGACTGGCTGGCGCCGGAGGAACAGCTGCGTCTGGTGGCGGCCTGCCGGGCGTGGGCGGCGCCGCCCGCCGGGCTGCGGCAGGTCAGGACGCCCGGCGGCGGCGCGATGACGGCGCGGCAGTTCTGTCTGGGCTGGCACTGGTATCCGTACGGGTACGCGCGGACCGTGGTCGACGGGGACGGCGCCCCCGTGAAGCCGATGCCGCCGTGGCTCGCCGAGCTGGGCCGCCGGGCGGCCGAAGCGGCCGGTCACGCCGTCGAGGAGACGTACGACATCGCCCTCGTCAACTTCTACGACGCCGACGCGCGCATGGGCATGCACCGCGACGCCGACGAGAAGTCCGGCGCACCCGTGGTGTCACTCAGCCTCGGTGACACGGGCGTCTTCCGCTTCGGCAACACGGAGACACGCACCAAGCCGTACACGGACGTCGAGCTGCGCAGCGGCGACCTGGTCGTCTTCGGCGGCGCCTCCCGCCTCGCCCACCACGGGGTGCCGCGGGTCATCCCCGGCACCGCGCCGCCGGAGCTGGGGCTGACCGGGCGGCTGAACATCACGCTGCGCGTCAGCGGCTTCAGCGACGGGTGATGACCGGCGGGGGCGTCCGTGCGGTGGCGGTCAGGCCGCCTCCAGGTCGAGGAGCCGCCGCTTGCGGTCGAGGCCCGCGGCGTAACCGGTGAGGGAGCCGTCGGCGCCGATCACGCGGTGGCAGGGGCGCACGATCAGGAGCGGGTTGCGTCCGATGGCGGTGCCGAGGGCGCGGACGGCGGCGCGGGAGAGGCCGAGCTGCTCGGCGAGCCGCCCGTACGTGGTCGTGGTGCCGTAGGGGACCGTGTCCAGCGCTGTCCACACCTTGCGCTGGAATTCGGTGCCCGCCCCGGCGGCGTACTCGATGTCGAAGTGGGTCAGGCTCCCGGCGAAGTACGAGCGCAGCTGCGCGGTGATCACGTCGAAGGCCGCGTCGTCGCGCACCCAGCCGTCCAGGACGACGGCGCCGCCCTTCTGGCCCGGCATGGACAGCGAGGCCAGCGCGGTGCCGCCCTTGGCGGTGGCCGACTCCTCTCCCACCAGCAGCAGCTCGCCCAGCGGACTGTCGATCGTCGTGTGGACGGTCATCGGACTCTCCTCAAGCGTTCGGGTGCTGCCTCCAGTCTGAGGCGTGCGCGACGGCGCGGCTGGCGGGATTCGGACATCGCGTCGGCCGCGGCGGTCCCCTCCGACGAGGTTATGCAACTAGTTGCACAATGCCCGCGCCTGGTCTACAACTGTCCTGTAGACACCGCGTACGGAGGGGCCGCATGAGCCGTTACCCGAACCTGCTGAACCCGCTCGACCTGGGCTTCACCACCCTGCCCAACCGGGTCCTGATGGGCTCCATGCACGTGGGCCTCGAAGAGGCGCCCAACGGCTTCGAGCGGATGGCGGAGTTCTACGCGACCCGTGCGCGCGGTGGCGTCGGCCTCATCGTCACCGGCGGCATCGCCCCGAACGAGCTCGGCAGGCCCTGGGACGGCGGTGCCAAGCTCACCACCGAGGCGGAGGCGAAGGAGCACGCGGCGATCACCGCCGCCGTGCACGCCGAGGGCGGCAAGATCGCGATGCAGATCCTCCACTTCGGCCGGTACGCCTACCACGACAAGCTCGTCGCACCCAGCGCCATCCAGGCGCCCATCAGCCCCTTCGTGCCCCGCGAGCTCACCGACGACGAGGTCGAGCAGACCGTCGAGGACTTCGTGCGCGCCGCCGAACTCGCCAAGCTCGCGGGCTACGACGGCGTCGAGGTCATGGGCTCCGAGGGCTACCTGATCAACGAGTTCATCGCCGCCCCCACCAACCAGCGCACCGACCGCTGGGGCGGCTCCTACGAGAACCGCATCCGCTTCCCCGTCGAGATCGTCCGCCGCACCCGCGAACGCGTCGGCGCCGACTTCATCATCATCTACCGCCTCTCCATGCTGGACCTCGTGCCCGGCGGCTCGACCCTCGAAGAGGTCGTCCACCTCGCCAAGGAGATCGAGGCCGCGGGCGCCACGATCATCAACACCGGCATCGGCTGGCACGAGGCACGCATCCCCACCATCGCGACGTCGGTGCCGCGCGGCGCGTACAGCTTCGTCACGAAGAAGCTCATGGGCGAGGTCTCCGTGCCGCTCGTGACCGTCAACCGCATCAACACCCCCGAGATAGCCGAGCAGTTGCTCGCCGAAGGCGCCGCCGACATGGTGTCGCTGGCCCGCCCGCTGCTCGCCGACCCGGACTTCGTCAACAAGGCGAGGGCCGAGCGGCCCGAGGCCATCAACACCTGCATCGGCTGCAACCAGGCCTGCCTCGACCACACCTTCAACCTCCAGATCACCTCCTGCCTGGTGAACCCGCGCGCCTGCCACGAGACCGAGCTCGTGCTCTCGCCCACCCGCACCAAGAAGCGCATCGCCGTCGTCGGCGCGGGCCCCGCAGGACTCGCGTTCGCCGTCTCCGCCGCCGAACGCGGCCACGACGTCACGCTGTACGACGCGGCAGCCGAGGTCGGCGGCCAGCTCAACGTCGCCCGCAAGGTCCCCGGCAAGGAGGAGTTCGACGAGACCCTGCGCTACTTCCGCACCCAGCTCGACCTGCGCGGCGTCGACGTCCGGCTGAACACCGTCGTCACCGCGGACGGGCTCGCCGAGGAGGCGTACGACGAAGTGGTCGTCGCCGCCGGCGTCACCCCCCGCATCCCGGAGATCCCCGGCATCGACCACCCCAGCGTCGTCGGCTACCTCGACGTGCTGCGCGACGAAGCGCCCGTGGGGGAGCGGGTCGCGATCATCGGCGCGGGCGGCATCGGCTTCGACGTCGCCGAGTTCCTCACCGACGGTGGCGAGAAGGCGAGCCTGGACCCGGCGACGTACTTCCGGCAGTGGGGCGTCGACATGGACTTCCGCGAGCGCGGCGGTCTGACGAAGCCCGAGCGGCCGACGCCGCCGCGCACCGTCCATCTGCTGCAGCGCAAGGCGTCCAAGGTCGGCAAGGGCCTCGGCAAGACCACCGGCTGGATCCACCGCACCGAACTGCGCCACCGCGGCGTCGCGATGGTGGCGGGCGCCAGCTACGACCTGATCGACGACGCGGGCCTGCACATCACCGTCGACGGACAGTCGTCCGTGATCCCCGTCGACACGGTCGTGCTCTGCTCCGGGCAGGAGCCGCGCCGCGACCTGTACGAGGAGCTCGTCGCGGCCGGCGTCGCGGCACACCTCATCGGGGGCGCGGATGTCGCGGCCGAGCTGGACGCCAAGCGCGCCATCAAGCAGGGCACGGAGCTGGCCGCCGCGCTCTGAGAGCCCGTGCCATGACCCCGCGCCCGGCGCGGCCCGTCCCCAGGATCGCCTCCCTAGGATTGCCCCATGTCACTCCCGCACGCGATCCTCACCGCCCTCCTGGAGAAGCCGTCGTCGGGCCTCGAACTGACCCGCAGGTTCGACAAGTCGATCGGCTACTTCTGGTCGGCCACGCACCAGCAGATCTACCGCGAGCTGGGCAGGCTGGAGCGCGAGGGCGCCATCCGCGCGCTCCCGCGGCAGGGGGCGACGCGGGGGCAGAAGAAGGAGTACGAGGTCCTGCCGGCGGGCCGCGCCGAACTGGCCCGCTGGACGGCCGCGAGCCAGGACCCCAAGCCGCTCCGAGACACCCTCCTGCTGCGCCTGCGCGCCGCGGCGGTCGTCGGCCCGGCGGGCATCACGGGCGTACAGGACGACCTGCACCACCATCTCGACCTGCACCGGCGGCAGTTGGCCGAGTACGAGGAGATCGAGCGGCGCGACTTTCCGCCGGGAAAGGACGCCGTCGAGGACCGGCTGCGCCACGCGGTGCTGCGGGCGGGCATCGACCTGGAGACGTTCTGGACACAGTGGCTCACGCGCACCATCGAGGAGCTGGAGGCGCCGTAGGGGCTCCCGACGCAGCCCCCTAGCCGAGCGTGGCCTCCCGGGGGTCCCAGTCCACGGGCAGCGGCTGCGGCGGCACGACCTGTGTGGCCAGCGAGGCGAACCGCTCGTGCTCGGCGGAGTCCGCGATCGCCGTCATCGTCTGCAGGACGTGCAGCGCGAGCG
The DNA here is from genome assembly GCF_055597165.1 of Streptomyces sp. NPDC039480. NCBI lineage: Bacteria > Bacillati > Actinomycetota > Actinomycetes > Kitasatosporales > Streptomycetaceae > Streptomyces > Streptomyces sp. NPDC039480. Next base: position 152,154 of record NZ_JBVITX010000017.1, read on the forward strand.
CGCCGGACGCCCGGTGCGCGGTGCCGTGCCGCAGGGCGCGCGCCATGTCGACCACACCGAGGCCCCGCCCGTCGGTCCGCCCCCGCACGGGCAGTTCGCGCCACTCGTCGGAGCCGTTGGGCAGCAGCTTCAGCGGACCGCCGAACGTGTTCGGGTCGGGCACCGCGAGGGTCCCCTCGGTCCCGGTGACCTCGAACCGGATCCGGGGCAGCGCGGAGTCGAAGCTGAACGTCGAGGCGGCCCGCACCCCGGAGGCGAACCGGAGGAGCGACGACACATGCGTCGGTACGTCGACGGGGAACGCCTGACCCGCCTTCGGCCCCGACCCGACGACGCGCTCCACGCGCGCGCGTGCCGCCGTCGCCGCCACCTGCTCCACGCCGCCGAACAGGGCGACGAGCGCGGTCAGGTAGTACGGCCCCAGGTCGAAGAGCGGTCCCGCGCCGGGCTGGTAGAAGAACGCCGGATCGGGGTGCCAGCCCTCGGGACCCAGGCTCTGCGTCACGGTCGTCGCCGCCACGGGTGCGCCGATGTGCCCGGCCGCCACGGCCCGCAGCGCCGACTGGAGCCCCGCGCCGAGGAACGTGTCCGGCGCGTTGCCCACGAGCAGCCCCCGCTCCGACGCCTCGGCGAGCAGCTTCTCCGCCTCGCCAGGGGCGAGCGTGATGGGTTTCTCGCCATAGACGTGCTTCCCGGCGCGCAGGGCCGCCGTCGCCACCTGCGCGTGCGCGACGGGAACGGTGAGATTGACGACGAGCTCGACCTCGGACAGCGCGAGCACCGTCCCGACGCCGCCCGACACGGGTATGCCGTGGGTGACGGCCGCGGCGGCCGCCCGCTCCTCGTCGAGATCGGCGACGGCCACGACCCGGACGTCCGGGAACCCGCTCAACGTACGCAGATACTCGGCGCTGATGACGCCCGCGCCGACGACGGCGACGCCGACCGGGCCCGAGCCGACGGGGGCGGGAGTCACAGCGCCTCCAGGGCGGTGAGGTAGGCGTGGCTGGCCGCGAGCTCGTCGAAGAGGGCGTCCGCGCCGCCCGCGCAGGAGTCGAACTCGACGATCCGCCAGGCGTCCGGCGCGGCGGCGAGGATCTCCGGCACCGGCATGGTGCCACTGCCCACCGCCACGTTCGGGTCCTCCCGGGTGCCGGGGCCGTCCTTGAGGTGCAGGGCCCGCACCCGGTCGCCGAGGCGGCGCAGCAGACCCGGGACGTCGGCGCCGCCGACCGCCGCCCAGTAGGTGTCGATCTCCAGGAAGACGTCCGCGTCGAGCAGCCCGGCGAGCACGTCGACGGCGTGCGGGGCTTCGGCGTCGTCACCGCCGAAGCGGGGCTCGATCTCCCACCAGTGGTTGTGGTAGCCGATGCGTACACCGTGCTGACGGGCCAGCGTGGCAAGGGAGTTGAGGCGGTCGGCGGTGCGCGCGAGCCCGTCGCGGGAGGCGAACTCCTCGGGCGGGATGCCCGCGGGAACGATCGCGACATCCGTCCCGAGCGTCCGCACCGCGTCGAGGACGTGCTTCGGCTCCGGGCCGAGCAGCTGCACGGCGTGCGTGCCGGACACGGTGAGGCCGAGGTCCTCGACGACGCGGCGCAGCCCCTTGGGGTCGCCGAGCACGTCGTACGCCTCCACCGCGCCGAACCCCAGACCGGCGAGGCGGCGCAGCGTCCCCTCCCGGTCGGCGACGAGCTGGTCGCGCACGGTGTAGAGCTGAACGCTGAGCGGTCGTGGCATGAACGCGCCCTCCCCTGTCGGCTGGGAGGACGGTAAGGCGGTTCGGTGGGGTCGGCAAGGGTGCCTCGGCGTGCGTCGGCAGGCGTGCCCTCGGCGTGCGACCGCCGCCCACCCGGAGTGTGCCGGATGGGCGGCGGTCGTCGGTGCCGTGCCGTGGCCCTCGGTCAGAGGCGCCCCGCGGCTGCGCGGCGGCGCAGGTACCAGACGCCGCCGCCCGCGGCCACGGCCACCAGGGCCCCGCCGATGACGAGCGTGATCGTGCCCCGGTCCTCGGAACCGCCCCCGAGTCCTCCGCGGACGCCCCGCGCGGGCGTGGTCGTCGAGGAGGCCGTCGGCGTGGTGCCGACGGTGACGGTCCGAGGTCCGACCTGCGTGCCGTCCTTGCAGGAGACGAGCACGGTGTAGGAACCGGCGCTGACGTTCCGCCAGGAAGCGCTGCCGTTCACCAGCGCCACCTGCTGACCGCCGGCGAAGCTGGCGTTGGCGGCGCCCATGAGCGAGGCCGTACCGCCGTCGGGACACGCGGCGGTGGTGGCCCGCACCGTGGAGCCGGTGGCGGTGACGGTGAGATCGTCGGCCGCGGACGCCGAAGGAGCACCCATGATCAGCGGCAACGCGGCGGCGGCGACGGTCAGGCCGGTACGGACACATATCTGAGTAGTACGCATGAGTCTGCCCTCCGGTGACACGGGAGGCGGTACAACCCATGCGCCGCCGAGAGTCGGGGAACGCCCGTGCTACCTGACGAAGAGCCAACGTGCCGCGAGCGGCCACCGCATGCGGACGGCCGCCGGGCAGGTGACGGAATCCTTCATCCGGCGCAGGGGGGCCGGCGCAGGCGTGTCCGGCAGCGGTGTCGAGCGGAGCCAGCGGTGTCGAGCGGAGGTGTCAGCGGGGGGCGGGCACGAGACCGTCCGCGACGAGCCCCTCGTACACCGCCTGCCCCAGCGCCTGCACCGCGGACTGCGGTCGCACCATCACGGTGAACTCCTTGATCCGCCCCTCCTCGTCGAAGTGCAGCAGGTCGATGCCGTGGATCTCCTTCCCGTTCACGGTGGTGCGGAAGAGCAGCACGTCCGACTCCGCCTCGCCGCCGTCGGAGCTGGTCCGCGCCTCGCCCGAGTACGCGCCGACGTACCGGAAGTCCTCGAAGGTCCGCAGCAGCACGCCGAAGAGCCCGAGCACCATGGGGCGGCCCTCGAAGGGCGTGAACTTCACCGGGCTGTAGAAGCGGATGTCCGGTGTGAACAGCTCCTCCAGGCCGTCGAGATCGCGCTGCTCGACGAGGGCACGGAAGCGTGCGGCGGTGGGATGAGTCATGGTTCCTCCCTAGGTAGCCAGGTGCATAGTCATCATTCTGACTAGTCAGAATGATGACTATGATGGGGTGAAGGGCGGCTGAGGGGAAGGGGATACCGGACGATGGCTCTGCGACACGCGGTGCTCGCGGCACTGCTGGACGGCGAGTACAGCGGATACCAGCTGGCCAAGGGCTTCGACATCGGCGTGGCCAACTTCTGGCACGCGCTGCCCCAGCAGCTCTACGCCGAGCTGGCCAAGCTGGAGACAGAGGGCCTGGTCGCAGGGCGGGAGGTCGTCCAGGAGGGCCGCCCCAACAAGCGGCTGTTCAAGGTCACCGACGAAGGCCTCGCCGAGATGGAGCGGTTCGCCGCGCGGGCCGCGAAGCCGTCCTTCATCCGCGACGACCTGCTGGTCAAGGTGCAGGCCGTCGACGGCGTGACCGCCGCGCCGGTGATCGAGCAGCTCTCGGAGCGGGCGGCGGTCGCCGACGCGAAGATCGAGGTCCTGGAGAAGCTGCTCGTACGACTGCGGGGCGGCGCGGACGAGGACGAGTTCCTGCGCACCGGCGAGCGCGTCGGCCCCTATCTGACCTGCCTGCGCGGACTCGCCTTCGAGCGCGAGTCCCGCGACTGGTGCCGGCGCGCGGCGGCGCTGCTGAGCGAGCGGGAGGCCGCCGCGCGCGGGCGGGGTTGAGCCTCGGGGCGGTTGGGGCGTGCTGTCTCTTCCCGCATGAGTCGGTCCGCGGGCGGCTCAGCCGGTGGTGACCGTCCGTTCGGGGGAGTAGCCGCCCCACGTCCCGTCCGGCAGCTTGGGCCGGACCCGCACCCGGTGCCGCTCCCCGGCCTCCCTGCCGATGTAGAAGCTGTGCTCGGCCTTGTCGCGCGGCGCGGTGCCGCCGAAGACGAGCGAGGTGGCGGTGCGGCCGTCCAGCTGGATCTGGTACTCCGTCACGGCGCCGCCGGTGCGCGGCGGTGTCCACGACAGGTCGATGTAGTACGCCCCGTCGGCGCGGTGGGTGTCCGCGCGGAAGCCGGTGGGCGCGGTGCCGCGCCCCGAGCCCTTGCCCGCCGCGGTGGTGACGCGGACCTGGGGGCTCGCGGGCGAGAAGTTGTCGGCGGCGTCGCGTGCCTTGACGGTGAAGGTGTAGTCGGTGCCGGGCCGCAACCCGGTGACGAGCGTCGCGGTCTGGCCCCCGCCCACACTGTGGATCTTCGTGCCGCCCTGGAAGATCTCGTACGAGGCCACCTTCTTGTTGTCCGACGACTTGCCCCAGGAGAGCATCACGGCCCGGCTCCCCTCGGCCTCGCCCGTCAGGCGCCCGGGCCTGCTCGGGGGCTTGTGGTCGGCGGCGGCCGCGGCGGGCATCGTGACGGAGAGCTCCTTGCTCTCCTCGCTGACGTTCCCCTCGGCGTCGCGGGCCCGGACGGTGAAGGTGTACGTGGCGGACGGCCGCAGCCCGACGACGTCCACCATGTGCTCCCGGCCAGGCACCTCCTTGACCTTCTTGCTCCCCCGGTACACCTCGTACCCGGTGACTTCGGTGTCGTCGGTGGCCTGGTTCCACATGACGTGGGCGGTGGTGGCGCTGCCCGCCTGCACGGTGAGGCCGCGGGGGGCCGCCGGCGGCCTGGTGTCGGTGTCCTTGGTGTCACCACCGCCCCACGCGCAGCCGCTCAGCGTGGCCGCGGCCGCGGCCGTCACCGTCAGCAGGGCCAGAGGGGCGGACAGGCGGGGGATCCGTCGCACGGTGCTGCCTTCCACTCGACGGCATAGGTCCGGACCAATAGGCCCGGACCTATTTGACACAGCTGACGAGGGCACATCAAGGGCTGGGGTGTGGGCAGTCGGGATGTGATCGCCGGGACGGGTGGGCAGCGGCGCACAAACCGGGATATCCGGCCACGAACGGGGCGTCCACCAGCCGTGTCCTGTCCGGGAGTTCGTCACCGGCGATCAGCGCCTGGAACGGTCGGGACTGTCGTCGTGTCCGCGAGCTGCGACCAGGCCGTCTTCCTGGCGGCCGGCCTGCCCACGCCTCCGCGGGGAAAACTTGCCAACTGTGGTTCGAATGAGGGCGACACCTTGCGGGCGACGCTGCCGCGGACCGGACCCAACCGTCCCGTGCCTGCCGCCCGCAACCAACCCCCCTAATGGGGACGGGCAAGACGCCGAGGCGGGCGGCGCTTCCCGGGGGTCAGTTCCTGGCGCACTATGTCGCGTACGAGCGGATGGACGAACTCGACCCGCCGCGGGGTCCTTTCGTCGAGCAGCAGCAGGCCGCCGCGGATCGCTCGGCGGGTGGCTTCCGGTGGCACGCGTGTGCCGGACGCCGCGTCTGTCTGCGCCGGCGCGGCACCGCGGTCGCCGTCCAGGTCGGGGGCGGCGCATGCGATGAGTGCCGCGAGGACGTCCGCAGGAAGGTCGGAAAGCCGTTCCATGATCACCTCGCGGAGCACGGCGGGCACCAGTGTCCTCACCTCCTCGGCCGTGGCCCCGTCCGGAAGCGCTTCCATCAGGCCGAGCAGGAAGTAGGGGTTGCCACCGGAGCGTTCGTGGAGCGCGGCGCAGAGCTCCGGGGGGACGTCGGGGCCGCGCCTGGCGGTGATGATCCGCCGGGTGTCGCGGTGCGGGAGTGCGCGCAGGCGTATCTCCTCCGTATGAAGCAGCTGCAGCACGGCAGCCCGAGCCGCGCGGAAGTCGGGGTCGTCGGCGATGCGGAAGCTGCGCGAGGTGACCACCAGCAGGAGCCGGAATTCGGCTGCCTGCCGGGCGAGAAAGGGCAGGAGGGAGAGCGAGGCGGCGTCGGCCCAGTGGAAGTCCTCGACGACCAGCGCCAGCGGACGGTGCGCCAGCCCCGTCAGGGCCTGGCTCAAGGCGTCGTGGAACTCGAACCGGCCCGCTCCGGTCGGCCGTGGACGCTCCTCCGCGACGAGGTCGGGAACCAGCTCGGGCACGAGCGACGCCAGGACCCGCCGCGTACTGCCGGGCAACGCCGCCACCGGGCCGGGTCGGCCGGCCGCCGCGCGGCGCAGGGCCTGGGACCACGGCCAGTAAGGAGGCGTGTCCTTCCGCTGCGGACAGTGGACGGTGACCACATCGGTACCGCCTTGCCGGCACAGCCGGCCGAACTCCTGCACGAGGCGCGTCTTGCCCCCGCCGGCCTCACCGACCACCAGCAGAGCGTGCCCGCCCTGACGGTGGCGGACCGCCTCCCCGGCCGCCAGCAACCGGCGCAGGTCGTCCCGCCGCCCGATGAACGCCGAAGGGGCACCGTTCGCGCCCCCGCCCGGCATGCCGTGCCGACCGGGCGCCGCGACCGGCCGTGCCGTCGGCGCGCGGCGCTCGGCGGAGCGCGCGACGACGATCGGGCTCACCGTTGTCCTGAGGGTGGCGGCGAGCGACGGATCGTGCCGGAGGATCTCCTCGTGCACCTGGCGCAGCTCCGGGCTGACGTCCGCGCCCAGCTCCTCCGCCAGGTACCGCCGTGTGTGCTCGAACTGCCGCAGCGCGTCCGCCTGTTGGCCGTTCCGGTACAGCGCGCGCATCAGCTGGTGCACCAGCCGTTCACGCATCGGATGGCGGGCCGCCTCGCTCCGCAGGTCGGGCAGGACTTCTGCGCTGCGGTCGAGGGCGAAGGCCGTTTCGGCGCGGGCCTCGACCGCGGTCAGCCGGACCTGGTCGAGTCGCTCCGCCTCGCGGTCCGTGAAGTCGTAGTCGGCGAGGTCCTCGAAGGGCGGGGCGGTCCACAGGCGCAACGCCCGCGACAGCAGGGCGAACGCCTCCAGGGGCTCACCGCCGCGCTGCGCCGCGAGGCCCTGCTCGACGATCTGCTCGAACCGCATGACGTCCACGTGCCGCGGGAGCACGTCGAGGATGTATCCCGGCGAGCGGTAGGCCAACCGCAGCGCAGTCCCGTCGAAGAGCGGCTGAGTGGAGATCAATCCGCGTAAACGGGACACGTACGACTGCAGCGTGGCGACGGCCTGGTCAGGGGGCTCGTCCTGCCAGATGCTGCGGACCATGGACGACGTCGACACGACCTTCCCGGCGTTGATGAGCAGCAGTGCGAGCACGGCACGCCGACGTGGCGGCCCCAGCTCCAGCGGCCCCCCGGGTAACCGCACGGTCAGTCTGCCGAACGCGGAGATCACGGCGGCGGATTCGGCGCCCGTGACAGGTGTCCGGGTCCGCTGCGTCCGCTGCGTCGTTCCATGGCAGAGCTGACCAGCCTCGGCTGACCTTCTCATGCTTGTCCTTCCCCCTGTTGAGCTTCGGCCCCCGTCGGCCCGAAGCACACCCACTCCTCTCATGGGTACGAAGGCTCCGCGCATTTGGTTCAGAGGCCCGCAGCGGAGGCCCGTGAACCGTGGCACGCCGTCGCCCGGCGCCCCCGCCTTGCGGACCGCTTGACGCTCCGCTCGCGTTCGCCGCCAGCCGGGCACAACGGGCGGCTGTGAGACTGCCTGCGATCCAGTGCCCTCAGCGACCAGCTGCAAGGACCGTCGTCAGGACCACTGCGAAGGAGTCCACGTCATGCCCGCATCCGCACCTACACCGCGTTCCGGTTCGGACCGTACGGCCCGCTGGGCCCGTGCCGACCGCGACCGGCTGATCCACCCCAACCTCCCCGACGGCCGGACGGACCGGACCGTCATGGTCGAGGGCCAGGGGTGCCACGTCACGGACAGCTCGGGAAGGCGGTACCTGGACGCCGCGGCGGTGCTCGGAATGGTGCAGGTGGGCCACGCGCGCCGCGAACTCGTGGACGCGGCCACCGCCCAGATGACCGCGCTGGAGTGCTTCCACCTCTGGGAGTCCATGAGCAACGACAAGGCGATCGAGCTGGCCGTACGGCTGACCGACCTCGCGCCCCCGGGCCTGGAACGTGTCTTCTTCACCAGCGGCGGTGCGGAGGGCAACGAGATAGCCCTCCGCATGGCACGCTACTTCCACTACCGCAGGGAGCAGCCCGAACGCACGTGGATCCTGTCGCGCAGGACCGCCTACCATGGCATCGCCTACGGCAGCGGCAGTGTGTCGGGGCTGCCCGTGTACCACCAGGGGTTCGGCCCCGTACTGCCGCACGTGCACCACCTCACGCCGCCCGACCCGTACCAGCGCGATGCGTACGGCGGTGAGGACGTCACCGAGTTCTGCCTGCGGGAACTGCGGGAGACCATCGAGCGGATCGGCCCGGACCGGATAGCGGCGATGATCGGCGAGCCGGTCATGAGCGTCGGCGGCGCGGTCGTTCCGCCCCCGGAGTACTGGCCGCGCGTCGCGGAGCTGCTGCGCTCCCACGGCATTCTGCTGATCCTCGACGAGGTCGTGACGGCCTATGGGCGGACCGGCAACTGGTTCGCCGCCGAAGCCTTCGGAGTCCGGCCTGACCTGCTGGTCACCGCGAAGGGCATCACCTCCGGCTACATCCCGCACGGCGCCGTCCTCGTCACCGAGGAGGTGGCGGCCACCGTGACCGGCGGCACCGGATTCCCCATCGGTTTCACCTACACCGGGCACCCCACCGCCTGCGCGGTCGCCCTGACCAACCTGGACGTCATCGAACGGGAAGACCTGCTGGAGAACGCGACGAAGATCGGCGGCTATCTGGCAGGCAGGCTGGCGCCGCTCCGAGACCTTCCCGTCGTGGGGGACATCCGCCAGCTCGGTCTGATGCTGGGCGTCGAGCTCGTCGCGGACAAGGCGGCGCGTACCCAACTGCCCACCGGCACCGCACCGGTGGCCCAGGCGCTTCGGGAGGACGAGGGCGTCATCGTGCGCGGCAACCCCAGGGCCCTGCTGATCAATCCGCCCCTGGTGATGGACCACGGCACCGCGGACGAATTGGCCGACGCCCTGCGAGCGGTCCTCGAACGCGTCGGGCCCGACGGCCGCATCCGGCACTGAGAAACGCGAGGAGACCCCCATGCCGCTCTTGAACCTCACACCGGACGAACTCCTGACGACCACCCGCTCCGTACGCAAGAGGCTCGACCTGACCCGCCCGGTGCCGCTGCCACTCGTCGAGGAGTGCGTCCGCATCGCCTTGCAGGCCCCGTCCGGAAGCAACCGGCAGACCTGGCACTGGGTCGTCGTGACGGACCCGGAGCAGCGGGCCGGCATCGGCGAGTACTACCGGCGCGCGGTGCGGACCTACCTGCGGTCCGAGGGGGCGTGCGGCTCCCTGTTCCCGGAGGACCCGGAGCGCCACGCCGTGCAGCGGCGCGTGGGTGACAGCGTCGCCCACCTGGGCGAGCGGATGGGCGACGTACCCGTGCTCGTCCTGCCCTGCCTCGACGCCACCCAGGCCCCCGAGTACAACGAAGCCGGCATGTGGGGCTCGATCATCCAGGCGGGCTGGAGCTACATGCTCGCCGCCCGCGCACGCGGACTCGGGACCGCCTGGACCACCCTCCACCTGATGTACGAGAAGGAGATCGCCGAACTCCTGTGTCTGCCCGAGGGAGTCGTCCAGGCGGCCCTGATCCCCACGGCGTTCTCGCTCGGCACCGACTTCAGGCCCGCCGCGCGGCAGCCGCTCGAACAGGTTCTGCACATCGACACGTGGTGAGGGGCAGTCATGGAGACCGACGGCGCACCGCTTCCGACCCGCCGACTCGGCGAACTGACTGTGCCCGCTCAGGGGTTGGGCTGCCTGAGCATGACGTCCTTCTATGCGCGGGCGGACCCCGCCGAGGCCGTCGCCACCGTGCGGCATGCGATCGACCGCGGGATCGTGCTGCTGGACACCGCGGACGTGCAAGGGCTCGGCGAGGGGGAGAGGCTGCTCGGCAAGGCCGTCGCGGGGCGCAGGGACCGCGTGCTGATCTCCACGAAAGTAGGCCTGGAACGCGACCGGGCGGGCGAGTTCCTCGGGGTGCGGGGCGACCGGGCCTACATCCGGCAGCGCTGCCACAGCTCACTGCGCCGTCTCGGCGTCGACCACCTCGACTTCTACGTCAAACACTGGGCGGCCCCGGGAGAACGGATCGAGGAGGCCGTCGGCGCCCTGGCGGAGCTCGTCTCCGAGGGCAAGGTGCGCCATCTGTGCCTGTCGGAGGTGTCCGCCGACACGATCCGCCGGGCCCACGCGGTGCACCCCGTCACCGCCGTGCAGAGCGAGTGGTCGCTGTGGAGCCGGGGCATCGAGGAGCACGTCCTGCCCGTCTGCCGGGAACTGGGCATCGGCGTCATCGCGTCCTGCCCCCTCGGCCGCGGCTTCCTGACCGGCAGGATCGGCTCGGTCGCGGACCTCGGCCCGCCGACGGACTTCCGGCGCGGCCTGCCGCGGTTCCAGGCACCTCGTCTCCAGGACAACGCGGCGGCCCTGGACGCGTTGCGGCCACTGGCGGCCGAGCGCCACGTCTCCCTCGCACAACTCGCCCTGGCCTGGCTCCACCACCAGGGCGGCGACGTCGTCCCCATACCGGGAACCAGCCGCCGTGACCACCTGGAGGAGAACATCAGGGCCGCGTCCCTGCCCCTGTCCGCCGAGGAGAGAGCCGCGATGGAGGCCGCCCTGCCCGCCGCGGCCGTGCACGGCGAACGGTACCCACCCTTCCTCATGCGGTTGGTCGACAACTGAAAGGACCACGAAACCCATGCGATTCCTGGACCTCGACCTCGACACCTGCGAGCGGCTGCTGCCGGGCCTCGCCGGCCGCCTCGCCGACGTACCGTTCGACCGACTGGAGTCCCCGGGAAGCCCCGCCATCCCGCTGTTCAAGGAGTACGGCGGTACCAACCTCCTGGTGCCGCGCGCCCATGGAGGAGTGGGCGCCTCCGCCCTCGAAGCCGTCAGGGTGGTCCGTGCGGTGGCGTCGCTCGCGCCCTCCCTGGCGGTGGCCACCGCGATGCACCACTTCTCCGTCGGCATGCTCTTCGCCATCGGCCCGCTGTACGAGAGCACCACCAGCATCCGCACAGCCGTGCTCGACGTGATCGCGGAGAACCGCTCGCTGATCGCCTCGGGATTCGCCGAGGGACGGTCAGGACACGGCATTCTCAGCCCGACGGTCGAGGCGCGGGAGACACCCGGCGGCTACCTCGTCAGCGGCTCCAAGAAGCCGTGCAGCCTCTCGCGTTCGATGGACCTCCTCACCGCGAGCGTCGCGCTGCGCGGCGCCGACGGCGCTCCCGAGATGGGCTTGCTGGTGCTCCCCGCCGGGACGCCCGGCATCTCCGTCCACGACTTCTGGTCCACGTTCCCGCTGGTCGCCGCGGAGAGCGACGAGGTGCGCCTCACCGACGTGGCTGTCGGCAAGGAGCACATTCTCCGGACTCCGCGGAATGCCGCCGAGAAGCTGGACGAGCTCAACGAGTCCGGCGTGATCTGGTTCCAGATGATCATCGCTGCCTCGTACACCGGTGTCGCAGGCGCCCTGGTCGACCTGGTGCTGCGCTCCGGGCGGGGCTCGGCGGCGGAGCACGCGCACCTGTGTCTCCTGATGGGGACCGCCGTGTCGCTCGTGGAAGGGGTGGCCCGCCGGATCATGGACGGTGACCTGGGCAACGACTGCGCCGCGGCCTCACTGTTCACCCGGTACTCCGTGCAGGACCTCATCATCAAGGTGGTCGGCCGGGCGGTGGAGATGCTGGGCGGCATGGCCTACATCGCCTCCCCGAAGATCGCCTACCTCGCGGCCGCCGCCCAGGCCGTCGTCTTCCACCCCCCGTCGCGGACGAGCATGAGCGAAGCGATCGTCGACTACTACGCGAACAAGCCGCTGTTCTTCTCCTAGCCCGGTATCCGGGCCGCCGCCGAAGCCGTGGATCACGTCGAGTAGTCGGCGTTGATCCGGACGTACCCTTCCGTGAGGTCGCAGCCGTACACGGTGAAGTCGCCGTCGGCGATGGCGAGATCGATGCCGATGACCACCTCGTCGGCGCGCAGCAGCTCGGCCACGGCGGCGCGCACCTCGTCCTCGTCCCGGCCGGCGAGGCCCTGCCGCCCGGGTGGGTAGACGGCCACGTCACCGAAGCTGATGACGACCTTGTCCTGGTCGATGTCGGTGTCGTCGGAGCACTTGCCGATCGCCATGGCCACCCGGCCCCAGTTGGGGTCGGCGCCGTGCACCGCGGTCTTCACCAGCGGAGAGTTGACGACGGCCTTGCCCACGCGCTTGGCCTGCGCGGCGTCCCGCGCCCCGCGCACCCGCACCTCGATGAGCCTGCCCGCGCCTTCGCCGTCCCTGGCGATGTCCTTGACGAGTTTCAGCGCCACCTCGTGCAGGGCCGCCTCGAACTCCGTGGGGCTCACCGGGCCGGCCAGACCGTTGGCGAACAGCGCCGCCGTGTCGCTCGTGGAGGTGTCCGTGTCGATGCTGACGGCGTTGAAGGTCCGGTCCATGACCCTGCGGAAGATCCGGTCCTGTTCGGCGGGGTCGAGCCGGGCGTCGGTGGCGAAGAAGGTCAGCAGTGTGGCCATGTCCGGCTCCAGCATGCCGACGCCCTTGGCGATGCCGGTGAGCACGGCCCGGCCGACCCGCGCGGTGGCCGTCTTGGGGCGTGTGTCCGTGGTCATGATGGCCCGCGCCGCCCGGTCGAAGCCTCCCTCGGGGAGGGGCGGGGACAGGGTCTTGATGTGGTCCCGGATGCCGCCCATCGGATATTGACGGCCGATCACACCCGTGGAAGCGATCAGGAGTTCGTGCTCGGCGAGGCCGACCGCCCGCGCCGTCGAGCCGCGTACCTCGCGGGCGTTGTCCAGGCCCTGCGTGCCGGTGGCGACGTTCGCGTTGCGGGCGAGGACGACCACTCCGCGTGCGGAGCCGCCGGAGGCCGCCGCACGGCTCAGAGTCACACTGGGTCCGGCGAAGCGGGAGCGGGTGAAGACCGCGCTCACCACCGCGGGCGCCGTGGACATCAGCACGGTGAAGTCGTCCCGTCCGTCGTCCGCGAGCCCGACCGGTGCCGTGTGCACAGCGAAGCCCCGTGGCTCGTCCGTCGTACTGGTGTGCATAATCATGCCCCTTTCTGATTGGCTATGCATAAGAGTAGTGGGGCAGGGTGCTGGCGGACGTGCCGATGGGCCGCCTGTCGGGGCGGCCCACGCGTGCGCCGTCGGTCAGTGGCGGGGCACGAAGTCCACGATGTCGCCGGCCCGTTCGCCACCGGACAGCTGCCCGCCGCGGTCGGTCCGGATGTAGACCCGGTGCAGCCACCGGTCCTTGCCGTCCCAGCGCGGTACGAAAGGCGTGCGGGCGTGCGTGGTACGGAAGTTGTCCACGATCAGCAGGTCACCCGGGACGAGCCGCACCGCCTCGCGCACCTCGTCGAGTGCCTTCGAGAGCACGGCGACGGCCGCGACGTCGGCCGGATCCCGTGGGGCGAGCAACTCCCGGTCGTAGCCGAGAAAGGGGTCCAGCGGGTCGCCGTACAGCGGCTTGACGTCGGCGATGGCGCCCGGATCCGCGACGCCACCACGGAAGGCGACATCGACACAGCAGGGCATGGGCCTGTCGAAGAGGCGGGCGCGCACGTCATCCGGCAACAGGGGCAGCGCCTTGCGGACCGACCCCACGAGGGTGGCCGCCTCGCGCTCGTGGTCCGCCCTGGAGCAGGCGAGCAGCACGTAGTTCGGCTGCCGCACGTGATAGGCCATCTCCGTGTGGAACTCCAGCAGGGTCTCGGAGGTCTCGGAGGAGAGGTGGTGGGCGCCGGGGGAGGGATACACGTCGTGGTACACGGAGGCGGAGCGCAGCTCGCGGTAGCCGGTGTGCAGGCCGAGCCTGCGGCCGACGACGGCCAGCATGGCCTCCATGCGCAGCAGCGGACGGTCCACCGGCGCGGGCGTGCTCGTGGGGGTCGGCGGCAGGTCGTCGTCGTCCTCCACCGGCAGGCCGCGCAACAGCAGGTAACCGTCAAGGTTGCCGTCGGCGTTGAACTCGTCCAGGGCCGTCGCCAGGGGCGCGGGGAGCGCCGCGGCGGCCGTGTGCGCCGCCTCCAGGAAGCCGTGCAGGTCCCGGCGCGGGACACGGGGCAGCCGGGCGGTCAGGGCGAGCAGCTCCGCGGAGTGTGCGGCGCAGTGCGACACGGTCATGAGGAACTCCTTTCTCGGGTGTGCGCGCGGGCGTACTGGTACAGGAGCTCGGCGCCGATCTCGGCGGCGAGAAGAGCGGTGATCCCGCCGTGGTCGTACGGCGGGGAGACCTCCATGACGTCGCAGCCCACCGGACGCAGGTCGCCGACGTGACGCAGCAGGGCGAGCACCTCCCGCGAGGTGGGCCCGCCCGGGGCGGGGGTGCCGGTGCCCGGCGCGAACGCGGGGTCGACGACGTCCACGTCCACCGACACATAGACCGGCGCGTCACCGATGACGTCCAGCGCCGCCCGTCCGGCGGCCGCGGGGCCGAGCGCGCAGAACGTGTCGGAGGTGACGATCCGTACGCCGTGCCCCCGGGCGTAGTCCAGCGAGTCCGGCCGCGGATTGTGTCCCCGTATCCCGATCTGCACCATGCGCCGCGGATCGACGAGCTTCTCCTCGATGGCGTGCCGGAACGGCGTGCCGTGGTGGTACTCGCCGCCGTAGCAGGCGGGGTTGGTGTCGGAGTGCGCGTCCAGGTGGAGGACGGCGACCGGCCCGTGCCGCGCCGCGACGGCGCGCAGTGCGGCGAGGGTCAGGGAGTGGTCGCCGCCCAGCATGAGGAAGGCGGCGTTGTCGTCGAGCAGGGCGCTCAGCCGCCGCTGGGCGGTGTCCATCGCGAGGAGCATGTTGAACGGGGTCAGGTCGATGTCTCCGGCGTCGACGCAGTCGATCAGGTCGAAGGTGCCGGGGCCGCGGTCGATGCCCACGCCGTGGATGAGTCCGGACTCGTCGCGCACGGCTCGTGGCCCGAAGCGGGCGCCGGGCCGGTAGCTGGTGCCGCCGTCGTAGGGTGCGCCGACGACCACGACGTCTCTGCCCCGGGGGGAGGGGTCGTAGGGAAGGCGCATGAAGGTGGAGATCTGCGCGTAGCGCGGGGAGATGCTGGTGTCGACGCGTTCCACGGTGTGGTCCCTCCTCTGTGGTGCGTCCTGGCGGGCGGTCATCGCGGGACGGGGCGGGCGGCGGATCCCAGCCGGTCGGCGACCAGTTCGACCACCGCGCCGGTGGACACCTCGTCCGGATGCCGTCCGTCGACGACGACGTGGTCGAAGATCTTCCGGACGACCAGCCGCTTGGCTTCGCGCACGCGGCCCGGTGGGACGCCGGCGTCCGTCAGGAGCGCGGTGAAGGACGACGTGGTGCCCGACCCCTCGTGCACGCCGAGTTTGGGACGGACCACGACCTCGTGCGGCAGTACGTCGCCCATGGCCGCGCGGAGCACCCACTTGTCCAGCCCGTAGCGGCGCTTCAGGCCGGCCTCCAGCGGCACCAGGGTGTCGAGGACGTCCCGGTCCCAGTACGGGTGGGTGGACCAGTGGCCGGCGATCCCCGAGAGGACGGGCGTCATCTCGTTGAGCCCGTCGAACGTGTCCATGTCGTGGCAGACGGCCGTCTCCAACTCGGGGAGTCGGCTCTCGCGGTGCATGCCGCCGAGCGGGATGTCCGCCCCGTAGCCGGTCAGGACGCGCCGGCCCGTGCCGCCCCGCCACCCTGCCCCTCCAGTGTCGTCCAGGCGCAGATACAGGGCCACCAGCGGCAGCAGGTACTCGACGACGTCCGGTTCGAGGCACTCCGCCGCCCACACCGTGTGCGGAAGCCGGCGCAGCAGGTCGTCGGTGGTGAGGCCGACCTCCCGGTGCGTCGAGCCGATGTGCCGCGCGACGACGCGCGCCTGCGGGAACTCGTCCGCCCGGTCGGTGCCCATCGAGACGGTTTCGACGGGCCCGGCCGCGTGGCGGGCGGCCAGCGCCGCGACGGAGGAGGAATCGATGCCGCCGGACAGGACGACGAGGGGCGCCGACCGGCTCATGCGGACCCGCACCGCGTGCTCCAAGGCGCGGCGGACCGCCTCGACCGCTTCCTCCTCCCGCAGGATCCGTCGCGCCGGCGGTGGCATCCACGTGCGGTGCGTACGGCACCGGCCGGTGGCCACCTCGACGTCGAGGACCGCCCCGGCCGGGACCTGGTGGACGCCGGGCAGCCCGCGGACCCGCCGGGCGGCGAGCGGCCGCCCCGCGGGAGCGGCTGCCCGCAGTGCCTTCGCCTCCGTCGCGGCCCGTACGCGGCCGGGGGCGGCGGACGCGTAGAGCGGCACCGACCCCGCGTGGTCCGTGGCGAGCACGGCCCGCCCGGGAGCCCCCACCAGCGCGGCGAACCGGCCGTTGAGCAGCCGGAAGGCGTGCACGTCGTACGTCTCGAACAACCCGAGGACGAGCCCGGCGTCACTGCCCGGCCGGGCGCCGGCGGGCAGCAGCCGCACCAGTTCGTCGCGGTTGTACAGCTCTCCGGCGAGCACCACGGTCCCGCCCCGGCCGCGGGCGTGGGCACCGTCCGGCGCCCCGGAGTGCAGGAGGACGGCGCGCAGAGCACGGTCGGCGCCCTGTTCCCGCCAGGTCGCCCGGGAGCCGCGGGACGCGAAGACCGGCTTGCGGGGCTCGCCGCCGTCCGGGCCCAGGTGGGCGAGGAACCCGGTGGCGGCGGGAAGGTCCCGGGCCGTCGTGGGATGCCCGGTCATCAGATGCTCAGGGCCCCGAAGCCGCCGGCCTGGAAGTCGTACGTCACCGGCACCTCGATCAGGAACGGACGGCCGAGTCCCGCGCCCTTGCGCAGGGCGGCCAGGAGCTCCTCACGGCTGGTGGCCCGGACGCCCTCGACGCCGTTGGCGCGGGCGAGCGCGGTGAAGTCGACGTCGGTGAACCGCACCGCGGGATCGTGGGAGCGGTGGTGGCCGAGGTGCTGGTAGAGCTCGATCAGCCCGTTGGTGTTGTTGTTGACGACCACCGTGACGATGGGCAGGTTCAGCCGTGCGACGGTCTCCAGGTCGGCGCTGTTGGAGTGGAAGCCGCCGTCGCCCGCGATGAGGAAGGTCGGCTGTCCGGGCCGGGCGAGCTGTGCGCCGATCGCCGCCGGGATGCCGTAGCCGAAACTGGAGCACCCGGCGGAGGTGAGGAAGCCGAAGGGCTGATCGGCGCGGGCGAAGAGCACTCCGTAGTGCCGGAAGAAGCCGATGTCGGAGACGATGGTGCCCTCGCCCGCTTCGGCGGTCTCCGCCATGACCGTGTTCATGGTGTCCATGACCTGGTGCACCCGCAGACCGTCGTCGTAGTGCCGGGGATCGGCCAGGAACTCGGCGATCCGCTCCCGCAGCGGGGTGATGTCGTGCGCGGTCTTCGCGGCCAGGCCGGCCGTGTGGCGGTCGACGTGCTCCACGAAGGCCAGCACGTCGGCGACCACGTCGACGTCCGGGCGGTAGACGCGCGGAATCGGGTTGGCGGTGGGCGACACGCGGACCGTGCTCTTCTCCACGCCGCGCCGCCACATCGAGGGCCGCAGGTCCTCGGCGTAGTCGTAGCCGAGGGTGAGGACGACGTCCGCGGGGCCGAACAGCGTCTCCAGGGCGGGGAAGTCCAGGATGCCGTCCATGTAGCCGGTGACCGCGCCGTAGTTCAGTTCGTGTGCGTGCGGCAGGACGCCCTTGGCGATGTACGTCGTGATGACGGGGAGGTTCAGACGCTCGGCCAGCGCGCGGATGGCGGGCACTGCCCCGGACCGGATGGCCGCGGCGCCGACGACCAGCACGGGGTGCCGCGCCGACCGGAGCAGCTCGACGGCCTTGTCCGCGGCCTCCTGCCAGCCGTCCTCCACCGCGCCGAGGGGCTTGGCGGGGGTCCTGGGCGCGGGGCGCGGCAGTGAGGTGACGATCTCGCTGCCGAGGAGGTCGACCGGGAGCGAGAGGAAGCTGGGTCCGACCGGCTCGGTCATCGCCGCGGCCATCGCCGAGTCCACCAGGTCCGTGATGTCGTCGGGGCGTTGGAGCTCCGCCGCGTACTTGGTCATCGGGCGCATGACGGCCACCGAGTTGAGGCACTGGTGCGTGTCGTTGGGAAAGATGTCGTGCGACTCGGACTGGGCGGCGAGCGCGATGACCGGCGACCGGTCGAGGACGGACGTGGCGACCCCTGTGGCCAGGTTGGTCATTCCGGGGCCCAGCGTGGCCCAGCACGCCTGCGGGCGGCCACTGATGCGGGCCAGCACGTCCGCCGCGACGCCCGCGGTGAACTCGTGCCGGGTCAGCACGAAGTCGATGCCGTCCGCCTCGTCGAACAGGATCGACGCGGCCTCACGGCCGACCACGCCGAACACGGTGCGCACCCCGTGGTCGTGGAGACGGCGCAACAGGGCGTGAGCGGTGGTCGGGTTGGTGCTCGGGCCGGTGGAGACACGGGACATGGCGGTTCCTCCGCGTGAGAACGATGCGAGACCGCGCCCACGGCGTAGGTGCCACGCAGGGGGCGCGGAGCCGGAGAGTCGTGGTTCCGCGAGCAACGCCAACTGTGCCGAGCGGGCCTTGTGGTGGGGTGGACGGCCTCCTTGCGCGTTCCCTGCGCTCGACTGGTGCGGTGCGGGCATCCGGTGCCGGTATCCGGTGCCGGAAAGGGCTAGGGGCGGCCCGACCGAACGCCGGCGGCGGCTGTGACGGACGGTGGCGTGGCGGCCAGGTAGCGCCCGCCCGCGAACACCAGAGGGGGGACGTTCGGACCCGCCTCCAGCGCGAGCACCGCTCCCATGACGAACCAGTGGTCACCCGCCTCCGTCTCCGAGCGCAACGCGCAGTCGACCCACGCGACGGCCTGCGGCAGCACGGGACAGCCCGACGGGGACCGTCCGTACGGCAGGCTCCAGCGATCGGGGTCCTTGCGCACGAACGCTCGGCACACGTCGACTTGCCCGGCCGATAGCACGTTGGCGCAGAACCGCCCGGATGCCCGGATGCGCGGCCACGTCGTCGAGGTCCGCGCGGGCAGGAAACCGACGAGCGGCGGCTCCAGCGACACGGAGG
Source organism: Streptomyces sp. NPDC039480 (assembly GCF_055597165.1). Lineage (NCBI taxonomy): Bacteria > Bacillati > Actinomycetota > Actinomycetes > Kitasatosporales > Streptomycetaceae > Streptomyces > Streptomyces sp. NPDC039480. Next base: position 171,122 of record NZ_JBVITX010000017.1, read on the forward strand.
TGAACGTGCCGACGACCATGCCGAACGGCGTGCCACCGGGTTCGACCGCGGGAGCGGTGATCAGGACCACGCTCGTCGGACAACGTCCCAACACGGCACGGAAGTTCACTTGGTTCACGACTGGACTCCTGAGGTCGAGGCGCGTCCCCGTGGTCCAGTCTCACCCTCGGCGCTTGTTGTCGGCTGGTCGTGGCGGCGTCAGGGCCTGAGACGTCGAACCCGGCGACGGGCGCGGATCCGTCCGCGAGCGTTCCGGGTGATGAGGGACGGCGAGCGCTCCCAGGCCTTTCCACGCCCGGCCCCGCACCAGCTCATAGCGAGGCTTCGACGACGGTCCAGAACAACACTGTTGGCCGAAACCTCCGTCGTCCGTAGCGCTTACCGCGAAGGTTTACCCCGGCTCAACTCCTGGGTGGACGCCGTGGCTTGCCCTCGATGGGATCTTCTGAGGGCGCCGCGAAGGGCGGCGACTTCAGCGGAGAACCGCGAAGAGGCAGGGGGAAAAGACATGGCAGTCACGAAGGGTCGCGTCGCCATCGCGGCGGCAGGCGGAGTGCTCATGCTCGTCACGGGCGTGGGCATCGCCGAAGCGGGGTCGGCAACACCGGCGGCCTCGCGCTTCGCCCAGCAGGCCGAGTCCGGGCGCCTGACCAGTGCCCAGACCACGGCGCTGCAGGCAGAGGTGGACGGCTACCTGAAGAAGATGGGCGGGACCCAGGTCGCGCTCAACAAGATCGACCTCAAGGGCAAGGGCGAGGTGCTCGTCGCCCTCCCGGGCGAGGCCCGCCCGCGCGACTTCGCCTCGGGCAACGGGACGCGCATCGCAGCCGACCCGTGCCTGGACGCTCCGGGGGTGTCCGGGAACTTCTGCGCTTACCAGAGGGACAACTTCCAGGGCACCATCATCAAGATGTGGCAGTGCAACACGAAGTACTACGTGTCCACCTGGGGCAGGGGCGGTTCCTGGGTCAACGACCAGACCCGCAACGTCGAGAGCCGGCGGGCCCGGATGTACAACCCCAGCGGCACCATGATCTACAAGACGCCGCGAGCGTACAGCTCGGACGCCCACGGCGACTGGAACCCCGTCCGCTACGTCATCCCCTGCGGCTAGCAGGCCCCTCCACCCAACGGCGCCCCCGGTCCGACCTGGACCGGGGGCGCCGCGCGCGGTACCGCCCCGGCCGTACCTACATGGGGCGAACCCTGCGGTGGCTCATCCCAGGCATGATCTGGGCGGCCTCGCCGGAGCGGCCGCGGGGGGGCTTAGCCCTCCCCACACCTGGGGGGTGGGCCCCAGTGCCCCCGATGCCCCTCCCGGTGGAAGCTGAACTCGCTTCGGATCACCCGGACTTGATGAGGGAGAACGCACCATGCCCGCCACCCGCACTTCGCGCCGCCACCGTAGAGTCACCGCGACCGCCGCCACGGTCGCCGCCGCCACGATCCTTGCCGGGGCGGGCGTCGCCGGCGCTGACACGGACATGGATACGGGCACGGGCACGGGCACCGGATCACGGGCGTCCACCGCGCCCTCGTCCAACACCGCCTCCCCGCGCGGCACCCTGCTCTCCGCCGAGTTGCTCTACACCCTCACGTCGCCCGCGGACTCCGCAGCCGAACTCACTTCCTCCGGGTACGATCCCGGCGCCGCCCGCCACGGAGTGGACGCGTACCGCCTCGTCTACCGCACCATCGACGCGAAGGGCCGGCCCGCCACGGCCAGCGGACTGTTCACTGTCCCGCGCGGAGTCCAAGGGCGCCTGCCCACCGTCTCCTTCGCCCACGGCACCGGCGTCCACCGTATCGACGCACCCTCGATGCAGCGGAAGGTGTTCCTGTCCGGGCCCTCCATCGCGTACGCCTCCGCGGGCTTCGCCACCGTCGCACCCGACTACGTCGGTATGGGTACCGGCTCCGGCAAGCACCCCTGGATGGACGTGCCGTCCGAGACCTCGGCCTCCCTGGACCTGCTCCGTGCCGCCCGCCAGTTCACACCCCGCACCGGACACACCCTGGACCGCGACGTCCTGGTCACCGGTTTCTCGCAGGGCGCGTCGGCCGCTCTCGGGCTCGGCAGAGCCCTCCAGGCGGGCGAGGACCGGCACTTCAGACTCGGCGCCCTCGCCCCTGTCAGCGGGGCATACGACTTCGCAGGCGCGGAGCTACCGGCGCTGCTCGCGGGCGACGGCGAACTGGAGCCGAGGTCAAGTCTGGCGTACGCCGCATACACCTTGGTCGCCTTCGACCGCGTCCACGATGTGTACGAGAACCCGGGCGAGGTGTTCCGCGACCCCGACGTGGAGGATCTGTTCGACGGGATGCACACCGGGCCGCAGATGATCAGTGCGCTGCCCCGCTCGCTGGACGAACTGCTGACGCCCTACGGACGCGAGCTGCTGGCCCGCCCCAAGGGAGGTCTCGCGGCCGGGCTGCGCGCGGCCGACAGCGTGTGCAAGGACTGGAAGCCCAAGGCCCCGACAAGGCTCTACATGGCGCAGGGCGATGAGCAGGCGACCGTCCGGAACACGGCCAACTGCGCCGCCGACTTCCAGAAGAGGGGAACGCGGGTGTCGGTCGTCGACCTCGGCGCCGTCGACCACCAGAAGTCACGGCACCTCGGCTCGAACGTGCGGGCAACAGCGGAGGTGGTGCGGTGGTTCAGCACGCTCCGGACGGCCGACGGCCGCTGACCGCGTCCAGTCGCTGGACCGCGAAGGCGGCGCGACCAGCGGCCCCACGTCAGTAGGAGGGGGGAGTGGTGGGTGGGCAGAACGCCCATCCCGTATCCGGTCGGCTCCACAACTCCTTCTTCGGATTCGGACTGTTCGACCGGCAGCGCACAGCGACATGGCCAGGCGCCCGGGCCGTCCCGGGGGTATTCCCCCTGGCAGGTGGGCGGACAGTACCAGCGCGCCCCGCACCCCACCCGAGCCATGATCATTCCACCGCGCCCGCCTCCCCCGGCGGATCACCGAAGCGAGGAGAGAACAGGATGACCGTGCACCGGCAGGTGATGGGCCGACGGAAGTTGCTGGCCGCGACGACCGGACTCGCCGCCACCGCCCTCCTGGCCCCGGCGGCCTACGCAGCCCCCACCATCAGACCGGAAAATCGTGCACACGGGGGCCCGGCACCGAGGAACAGCCAGGCCGCTGCGGTCCGCGGGCTGCAGCGCGCCGCACACCCGCTGAGATCGACGGAACCAGACGGACGCACCCCCGACCTGCGCGCACTGGGCGCGATGATCGACGACTCGGAGGTCGTCGGTCTGGGAGAAGCCACCCACGGTTCCCACGAGTTCTTCGCAATGAAGGAACGGGTCTTCCGCTATCTCGTCAAAGAGAAGGGCTTCACCACCTTCGCCCTGGAGATGAGCTGGACGGCCGGCCTGCGCATCGACGAGTACCTGCAAGGAGGCCCCGGCACCGCCCGGCAGGTCGCCAAGGAAGCGCTGGCCGGTTCCCCGTGGGAGCGCGAGGAGTTCGTCAGCCTCCTCACCTGGATGCGCAGACACAACGACCGCCACCCAGGCCGCCGCGTCCACTTCATGGGCAACGACATCGGGGCACCCAAGCTCGGCAGCGCGATCTTCGAACGAGTCCTTACATACGCCCGCGTGAACCGCCCGCGAGACCTCGCCCGCCTCGAAGTGCTGTACGCCCAACTGCCGCCGCTCGACGACATCTTCACCTACCTTGGTCGGCCCTTGGCCGAGCGGCAGCGCAACGCCGTCACCGCCCAGCAGGCGTTCGACCTCGTCGCCACGGGCAGGAAGACGGGTGGGGAGGCCCATGAGTGGGCGGAACAGCACGCCCGTAACATCCACCAGACCTTCGCGTTCGCCTCACTCGACCTCTCCGACCCGCAGTCCGTCTCCGCGGCGGAGCACCTCCGCGACCAGGCCATGGCCGCCAACACCGCCTGGTGGCACCGCCGCACCGGCGACAAGATGCTGCTGTCGGCACACAACGGGCACGTGGGCTACCTCTCTACCGACCCGGTGATGTACCCCACCACACAGGGCGTGTACCTGCGCAACGCATTGGGCAGCCGCTACATCGCCCTCGGCTTCACCTTCAACCGAGGGTCCTTCCTCACCGCCACCACCCTCGGCAGCCCGTGGAACAAGGTCACCGTCCCACCCGCCACCCCCGACATGCAGGAGCACACCCTCGACCAGGTCCACCACCGCGACTACTACGTCGACCTGCGCACACTCCCTGCCGCGGCCCGCAACTGGCTCGACACGCCACGCCCCGTGTACGACGCCGGCTCGTCCTTCAAGAACGACCCACTCCCCACCCTCGCCGTCAAGAAGGCCTACGACGTACTCATCCACCTCCACCGGGTCCACGAGGCCGTCCCTCTCTGACCACCCATATCTCCGCCCACCCCGCCGACGGCACGACGACGCGCTATCTCGCCCCGTATTCGAACGGACTGTGTGTATCGAGCGGGAGGCCGTCGAGGCGTATGCCCGACAGCACCTGCGCAACCGCGAGGGCGAAGAGCGACCGTGCAGGATCAGTGGGACGGCAGAATGCCTTCCTCCTGGGCCACGTGGGTGCAGGCCATGGCCGCGGCCGCCATTCCGAGTCGGTCGAGTACCTCGATGGACTCCAGCAGGATCCGGGTGTCGGCATCGGCCATGGCATTGCCGCAGCGGTCGCGTTCGGCCAGGTCTTCGGCGGCCGTGGCGGTGCGCAGCGCTGTGACGCGGTCGGCCAGCGCGTCGCGGGAAGACTCCATGGCGGCGATCCCGCGCACCGCACGGACGATGTCTTCATCGGTCATGTCGTTCATGCCCTCCCAGACGGTGCGCGCCTGCCTCTCGTCACACCGCCGCCCCCGCCTGTGAGGCAGAACACGGCGCCGCCCGTGCTTCTCGGCAGAGGTGTGAAGGGTGGACGGCCCCGCCACCGGGGGGATGGTGACGGGGCCGTCGAGCTCGGAAGGGGGGGGAGCCGAGCTGTCTGGTGTGCTGTTGCCCTGGATCTGAGGCGGTATGCCTGATGCCGCGTACGTACCGTCATACCGTCTCCCCTCGCCCGAGGGCAGACGGGCGACGTTCTCGGCGAGCGCGACAGCGACAGTGACAGTGACAGCGACGGGATACTCCGCGGGGCCAGCGTCCGCCGACGCAGCGGGAACGGCACCCGCAGGCAGCCCGACCACCGGTCAAAGCCGATTCCCGACCGGCCTCAGTTCTCCAACCCCTGGGGTCAGGCCTTCAGTACCTCTTGCCCTTCTGCATCCTGCGGGTCCGCCAGACTCCGATCGACCCGGAGATGAGCGTGATGACGACGAGCATGATTACCCCAGCGGGCCAGAACGGCGTGGGGTTGTCGGCGGCTAAGTACAGGTGCTCCACAGCCTGACCTCCTCCGTCGGTCGCAGGCCAGGCTCCGTTCGCCGCGGCTGCTGCCGGTCGGTTACCCGCGTTCTACCGCGGCACATCACCAGGGGAGGGGCAGGAGGCCTCGTAGCAGTGGGCCCGCCCGCCGCACCACTGCACCCACCGGGTGGTGGCGGCCAACTGCCGGCACGCACAGGCGACCACACGCCGCACCGCCCCCACCCCCATCGCGCGCCCGAGGCCGGAGGAATACCAGCCCCAACCACCGCAGGGGGGCGCCTCCACTGCACCGGCCGCGGCAGCGGCGTGTCAGTAGCCGACAGTGAAGCGGCGTTGGACGAAGCTGGGCAGTTCCACCTCGTCGACCAGGGCGAGGGCGGCATCTTCTGCTGAGATGCGGCTGCGGCCGTCGGCGTCCCGGATCACCATGCCCGGCTGGAGGACCTCTCCGCGACGGCTTCGCCGGACCGGACCGACAGCTCTCCGAGCGCATCGTGCACTGATCCTAGCGCGGCCAGAGCGTGCTCGCCCTGTCCCTTATCGTGCTGGACCACAGCCGGTGGTGGCTACTCCTGCTGCTCCCGCACCTCATCGCCGTTCCGCCCGGAACCCTCCAGCCGGTTGCGATCGTGGACCACCTGCTCCGCTGCAAGGCGTGCATCGGCGTGCACCTTGCGGGTGCACTGGCCGCCCGCATCAGCCTGAGCGTGACCCCGCCTGGTTCCTCGTCCTCGTGTGGATCGTCACCTCGTTGGCACTGAGCGAGGCCCCCTCCTCAAGTGGAAAGGAACGGCGGGCAGGAGCTACGACCATTACGGCCCAAGATCCGCAACCTGGACAACCAGGTCGGCGGTCTCGAAAGCACCTCAGCGGCTTGGAGAGCGACCTCGGCGACCTCGACACCGAGGTGCGCAGCCACATCAAGGACTTCGAGAAGACCATTCAGCAACTGGCCGGGTGCCTTCAGCCGTTGGAGGCCCACTTGCGCCTCGCCGACGGCGCACCACCGGCCGACCTCGATAGCGCCACCGCTGAACAGCGCGCAATGGCCCACACCGCCCTGCAAGTCCGCCAAGCCCGGACCGTCCTGCTCACCGAGCACCTGCGCCTCCACCGCCGCACTCAGATCAAGCACTACAGCCAGAACGTCACCGAACGGGATCAGCAGCGCAGCGCCGCGATCAAGGCTGCCGGGGTCCTCGCCTCCACCGCCCGCGCGCCTGGCGAAGCCAGATCGCCCTGGATGCGGACGCGGCCCAGCAGGATGCGACCGCGGACACCATCGCCGCCGGCGCAGGGGCCGAACAGGAACTCGTGCTGACCCTGCGCAGCCATCTGGCGGAGGCGGTTCGCGACCGTGCCCTGGTGCCCATGTGGTTCGTGACTGTGCTCGGGCCGGTGCCGCCCCCCCCCGCGACACGCAGGGGTGGATGGAGCTCGCCGTCCAGGTCATGGCCTATCGGCTCACCTTCCAGATCACCGACGACGTGGTGGCACTGGGCCCGGAATCCTTTCGACGACGACTCTCCAGTGCTCCGACTGGCACCAGGAGTTGACCGAGGTCCTGCACCACCGGTAATCCGCGCTCTGTGCCATGCTGAGGACACAGGCCCGAGCAGCACAGCCCTTGACCGGACCACCAAGCGGTATCCGCAAAGCGGTACGTGCAGCCTCAGGTTGACCGCCCGCTCGGGCCTGCAGATCTTGATGTGCGTGGTGATGGCCATCGGGGTGCCGGTGCACCTGGTGTGGTGGCCCAGGCCGGCTGTCTCACCAGGCAGCTGCTGCCCCGCGACGACGTCGCGCGTTGGATGCAGCCCGTCCTGCTGCCGTGCTGTTCTGCGTGGTGGGCGGCTTGATGTAGTGGATGAGCGTGGTGGCCCGCGCCCGTTCCCCGCTGCGGGCGCGCGGTAGTCGCGTTGCTGGCGTTCGTCGCCGTCTTCTCGGTGTTCAGGTGCCCGGGGGCTCGGTGTCGCGAGGGGTTGGTGTTCGGTGACGAAGGTGATCAGCGTTTCCAGTGGTCGGTCAGAGCCTGCCGCCGAGCCCATGCACTGATCGTGTCGGCGATGACCTGGGGTTGGTCCTCGGGTGCGTGGTGTCCGGCTGGGCCGCAGTGCCGGGTTTCGAGTGCGGTGATGTTCGTCGTGCACCAATCGGCCATCTCTTTACCGATCAGCAGGGTCGGCGAAGAGTCGAAGGTGAGCAGCAGCTTGGGGACCTCGCCGCTGTCCGCCAGCCATTTGCCGTAGCTCTCGACCCGTTCGGCGACATCGGCGGGCTCCCCGTCCAGTGGTAGCGAGCGCGCCCATTCCAACATTGGGCGACGGCTTTCCTGAGTCGGGTAGGGCGCCCGGTAGGCGCGCATGTCCTCCTCGCTCACGGGGCTCAGCACCCCGCCGGTGAAGGCCGACTCCAGGAAGAAGTTCTGGGCCAGCACCAGCTCTTCACCCTGCGGCCCCCGTATGGCTTGGGCGCGCGAGCGTGGTCCATCCCCCAGTTCGCTCCAGGACATCGGCCGCACGATGGTCTCGAAGAAGGCGATTCCGCGGATCCGGTCAGGGTGGCGGGCCGCCCAGTCGAAGGCAAGTGCCCCGCCCCAGTCATGACCGACAAGTACCACCTCGTGCAGATCCAGCTGGTCGAACCAGTCGTCCAGGTTGCGAGCGTGGTCGGCGAATCGGTACGGCACGTCGGGCTTGCCGGAGAGGCCCATGCCGATCAGGTCGGGGGCGAGCAATCGGGCGGGCAGGTCGACTGCGGGCAGCACTTTGCGCCACAGGTGGGACGAGCTCGGGTTGCCGTGCAGAAAGACAAAGGGGATGCCGTCGCCGGCCTCCTCGTGGAACATCGTCGAGTCCAGCACGTGCGTCGTCGGCATGACACCCTCTCAATCATTCGTCCCACTAACTTCCCGGTAGTTTGTTAGTGAGACTAACGCAACGGTAGGGTCATGGCATGAGCAACAGCCCGCCAGATGCAGCGCGTTCGACCGACCAGCACACTGCCGCGCGGTTGCAGAATCTCGGGACCCGGCTTCTGTCGCTGGCCGCGATCCAGTCGGATCGCCTGGTGAACGAGGAGTTGGCGCGCGTCGGCGCCCGCAAATGGCATTACGCGGTGCTCGCCACGCTGGCCGAGTTCGGATCCGCAAGCCAGGCGGAGCTGAGCCGCCGCACTGGGATCTACCGCAGCGACATGGTCGCGGTGATCAACGAGCTGACCGATCGCGGACTGGTGGAACGCTCGCCCAACCCCGCCGATCGTCGGCAGAACGTCGTCGCCCTCACCGAGCAGGGGCGACGGCAACTTCCGAAGCTGGACAAGCTGCTTGCTGAGGTGGAAAACGAAATGCTTGCGCCACTGACCCCGTCGGAGCGAGAGCAGTTGACCCGACTCCTCGCGGCCCTGGTGGATCACCACGGTCAGGGCATGTGAAACAAGCCGTGCACCCTCACTCGGATTGAGGCAGTGCACGTACGCACGCATTGCTGTGCACGTCCATCCGTACGTAGCTGTGTACGTCAGCCGTACGCCGACACGGGGCTTCGCAGCAGGTGAGCGCGAAGACTGAGGGGCGATCAGGCCGTTGTCACAGCCGAAGCGGAGGCCGCCAGATTGCTGTCCGGGATGCGTGCGCAGCTCGGCAACGGGGAGGGGTCGGCCCTCCTCCCTGGGGCCGTCCCTCTCGTGATTGCGTACCCTGTCCTGCTGCTCACCGGCCATGCCCGCGCTGTTGCCTCCGACGTCCGCCGCGGCCGCCGCCCAGCTCCCGGAGGGCAGCGGCCCCCGGGGCACTATCCGACGTCGCCCTGCGCGAGGCGGAAACCTGGCTGCCCGCGACGCTGGAGGGCGGCGTGTACTGCGTTCAGAACCGCGCCCGTCGGTCCCGCGGCCTCTACGAAGGGTTGGACCGGCTGGAGGCCGCGCCTGCCTCAGAGTGGGTTGTACCGGCCGTCGGCTGACCTGTGTCCTGGGGCGATTACTGCCGCAGTTAAGGCGTACACCTCGCACCGGCGGCCGGAACACCCCGCCGCAGTAAATTCGGCATCAACTGCGGCACCGGCCTGATGGGCAGCCATGAGTGAAGGTGCGACAAGCCGATCTTGAACTGGAGCAATCGGCTATCGCCACCGCCTCCGCCGTACCGCCGACTCTCGCACCAGAGCCAACCCAGAGCATCCGCCAGCGCCACATGTCCGTTCATCGCAGCTATGCGAGAAGCAGGGCCAGCTCAGGGGAACTGACGGAGTGCCGCACACGCTCCACCCTTTCCGGCGCTTCAAGATCACCATGCGGCGGCTTTTGACCCTCACCTTGGCTAAACCTTGAATGGGGCCGAATCTCGCGGTACAAGTGTCAGCCGGCTACGCGATCCAGTGTCCCGGACCTGGACATCCAAGGTTCGCTCAAGGTTTCACCACCCGGATACCTGTGCCGCCTCCACAGCACCCACAAACCTAAACCCACAACAACGACTACAACCACTCGCGCTGCGTTCATGTTCGTCTCCTACGCTGTCGGCTCCCCCTTCTTGTCGCGGCCGAACCAACGACGGCACCGGATTGGGGCAGACGTCAGCAACGCCACATCCCACTACTCACCTTCGTGACGCACGCCCCAAACAACTTGAGCAGGAGTGGGAGGCCGTGGTCGCCGCCGACTCCGACCTGCTTTGGTTCACGGCCGCTGGTGACCTTGGCGATCGAGATAGTCGACCAGTTTCGCCTCGCTGCGACGCAGTCGAGCAGATTCGTCCTCAGGCAGGGACCCTAGTGCGTCGACGACGTCACGTGTTCGGGGAATCTGGACCATCGCACCGGAGTAGATCCGGCACCCGGAGCACCATGCCAAGCCGACGCACCGCTCAAACATCGAGGACTCGGGCGGGCGGAGACGGAACTGGTAGGAGCGGACTTCCGTCCTGCAGACAGCACAGACTCGGCCATTACCGTCCCTGACTGTGTCCCAGGTCGCCACCTTGATCCAGTGCTGTCGCCCGGCCGGTGCTCTTCAAGTCGTCATGCGCAGCATTCTCTCTTATGGCCCATCAGTCCACACGGACGTGGGGCCAGCCCAGAACCGAAAATCTGGAGCCACTTCGCACCGTTAGGGCCAGGAGGATGGGTCTGGGCCAACAGCCACCTGCTCGTGACGGCAACCTTTGGCTCGGGTGGGCATGGGTATTTGGACTGGGCTCTTAGACCCGGTTTCTTTCCCGGTGCCTGGAAGTGCACGGTGACCACCGTGATCGAAGCCGGTGAAGGGATGACAGCTGTAGCTGCGAGCCTATGATTTTCAGTCCAGGAGTAGGTCGACCACGATTGCTCCGCGCGGGCACCCGCGCCAGGTTCAGCCGTCGCCGTACTTCCGCATGAGCGCGCGCGTCGACATGCCGGTCCTGGCATCACAGCGTTCGGCGGTCCTGCAGACGGGGCAGGCAGAGACCCCCTCAGCAGAAGGGGCTCCCGTGCCGTTGGGCGAGGCGTTCCACGTCTCAACCCGTGGCACGGGAGCCCCGCTGATCTGCCCTGCTGCTGCACTCGACCTGTCGCGCATGCCGATCCAGTGGGTCACCATGGTCATCTTCTATACCGCCGTTGGAACTTCCGTTATTTCTCATTACAGGCTGAGAGAAATGAAGTGCGAGGCGCCGAGCGGACCTGCCAGGGTGAGGACTGTCAGGGCCGTGGTCATGGCGAGACTGATGAGGAAAACGAAGACGGCGAAGATCAGTGTGCCGGTGGTGCCGCGGCCGACCTGTGCCTCCGCCCTGCCTTCCGGGTCGTCCAGGATCTCTACTTGCTCCGCACGCTCGGACGTACCCGTGAGCCGACGCGCCCGGCCCTCCAGGTCGGTGAACTCATAGGCACCGGCGTACAGCCGCCGGCCTTCCACGAGGGCGCCGTGGTTGCGCAACCGCCACGTCTCCCATGTGAAATCCCAGCCCCCGTACACGAAGTGGCGCAGTGGTATCGCGACGGAAGCGAACAACCAGTACACCAACGCGACATACCACTCGTACGCGCCGAGGACACCGGCAGTCAGTCAGCATCGTTGCGGCCGCCAGCAGGTAGAGGGTCACGGCGACGCGTGAGGCGGTCCGGCGGCGGTCTGTGGGCGGTTTCGCGACCGGTGTCTCGGTCACCAGCAAGGTGCCGTCGGCTCTGGGTTCGGCCGAGTCCCGGACGGGCAGTTTCCGCTGGAGTGCATCGATGAAGGCCCGCACCGCCGGGGCGCTGTGACCGTGCACCGTCCAAGACGTCGGACGGATCGTCTGCGGCGCGGTAAGTACGACGACAAAACTACGGTTGTCGGACCCAGGCGTCTCTATCCGTTCGATGCCAGCGATCGGTATGCGCCTGTTGCAGGCCGGTGTCTTCAGAATCAGCGTGCTTTGCTCGAGCCGCGCCTCGAAGCCGCGGCGGCGTCCGGGCAGGATCACCGCAGAGGCGGTTTCTGAGACTGTGCTCGCATCAGAAGACGTACCCGCTGTCTCGTCCGAGGTCATGGAAGGAGATTAGAACAGCCGGGCGAGGATCAGGCAGTTGCCGGGCTCGCCGCGTCGTTATGACAACGGGGGCTTATGCCAGCACGCCGGCGGCTAGTGCGACGTGCTGGGGGGGGGGATTACAGGTGCGCCGTCGACTGCCAGTGGCTCCGGACCGCATCGCATGAACTGAGCGTTTCAGTGGCCACTGAACGGTAGCGGGGCGGGCGTCCACACCGCGCCAGGTGCCTGGGCCGTTGAGAGAGGCGCTTGATATCTCAACTCAGCAACTCGGGAGCCTCACTCACTCAGTGACCGCTAGCGACCAGTGGCACAGACGGAGCAGTACGAGCCGCCAGCTGGCTATCGCAACTCCGCCGTGGACGTCCGGACGGCACCACCTACACCATCAACGACGCCTAGCAGATCACCGCTAAGAAGGCTTCCTCCACCAGCTGGACCTACGACGCGGAAGGCCAACGAGACGGCTGGCCCGTCCACACCGGAGGGCACCCGCACCAGCGAGAGGTGGTTGGATGACAGCCAACTCACCTCGCTCACCGTGGGCGGCAAGAAGTATGACGGTCAGTACGGTTCCACGGACCAGAGCGAGCGCATCATGCTCGGCGGCACCTACTCCCACAATGGGCCACGCGGTCTGTCGGCGACCTCAACTGTCGATGTGGAAACGGGCTTTGACTGTGCGCCCGGGGGGGGGGGGGGGGGGGGGGAACGCCCACCCCCCTTCCCCGGGA
>NZ_JBVITX010000018.1:0-154997 GCF_055597165.1 Streptomyces sp. NPDC039480
CCAGTACCCCGGCCGAAACTCCTCGTACATCCGCGAGGACACCGGCCTCTCCCCCGCCCGCCACCGCCTCATGCACCAGCACCGAGTCCTCGGCAACGTCTGCCGTCTCAACGGCATGTGCGGGCGCCCATGTCAGCTCGAAGAGCGAGCGATGGGTGTTACGGCCACCCCCGCCCTCCAACTGCCCGGGCGAAACACTGCGGGAGACCATCGAGTCCACCGCTGCCACGGGGGCGCCGGTGGCGTCGGCGAAGGACAGCCGCAGGCCGGAGTCCGCGGATGAGACCGACACCCGCAACACCGTCGCCCCGGAGGCGAACAGTCGAACTCCGCGCCAGGCAAAGGGAATCGAGGGCCCGGCACCCGCATCCTGGGCGTCATCGTCGGCGAAGGACTTGATGTGCAGTGCCGCGTCCAGGAGAGCGGGATGAATGCCGTAACCGCCGCCGTCCTCGGTGTCCTCGGGGAGCGCCACCTCGCAGAACAGGTCGCCGTCGCGCCGCCAGGCGGCACGCATCCCCTGGAACATCGGGCCGTACTGCAAGCCGTAGTCCACGAGGTTGTCGTAGAACGAGTCGAGGGAGAGGGCGGTCGCGCCCTCGGGCGGCCAGACCTGCGCCCCGTCCGCGTCGGCCGTGGCAGTTGCCCCGGGGGCGGGCTGGGAGCCGGGCTCGGTGGCCAGGGTCCCCTCGGCGTGCAAGGTCCACTCGTCATCGGCGGCCGCGTTCTCCGCGCGCGCATGCACCCGCACCTCACGGCGGCCTGACTCATCCGCGCCGCCCACGCCGACCCGTACCGCGACCCCGCCCACCGGCGGCAGCACCAGCGGCGCATGCAGCGTCAGCTCCTCGACGACCGAGCAGCCCACCTCGTCACCAGCGCGAATCGCCAGCTCGACGAAGCCGGTCCCCGGGAACAGCACCGATCCCAAGACCGCATGGTCGGCCAGCCACCGCTGCCCTTCCAGCGATATCCGTCCCGACAGCACCAGGCCATCCGAGCCCGGCACCTCCACCACGGCCCGCAGCAGCGGGTGCTCGACCGCTCTCAGTCCGGCCAACTCCACTTCCGCCGCGCCGCCTTCCAGCGAGTCCAGCCAGTAGTGCTGGCGCTGGAAGGCGTAGGTGGGCAGGTCCACCCGCCCCGGCCTGTCACCGAACACCGCGTCCCACTTCACCGAACGGCCTCGCACGTAGAGGGCCCCGACGGCGCGCAGGAGGTTGGCGGTTTCGTGGTCGTCCCGGCGCTGGGTCGGGATGGCCTCGTCGATGAGCGGGGTGAGGACGGGCTGGGGGCCGACCTCGAGGAAGGTGCCGGTTCCCTTTTGGTGGAGGGTGCTCACTGCGTCCGCGAAGCGGACCGTTCCGCGCACCTGGTCCGTCCAGTACGAGGGGTCAGTCATCGTGTCCGCCGCGACCAGGTCACCGGTGACGGTGGAGACCAGCGGAATCTTCGGAGCCTGGAAGCTGATCCGCGAGGCGATCTCACGGAACTCATCCAGCATCGGGTCCATGAGGGGTGAGTGGAAGGCGTGGGAGACTCGCAGCCGGTTCGTCTTGCCGTCGAACTGTGCCGCGACCTTCACCACCGCATCCTCGGCGCCCGAAATCACCACCGAGCGGGCTGCGTTGACGGCGGCGATCGTGACGTCCTCGCGGTCGCCGATGAGTTCGCGCACGGTCGCTTCATCGGTGGCGAGGGAGATCATCGCCCCGCCCTCGGGCAGCGCCTGCATCAGCCGGGCTCGCGCGCCCACCAGTGTTACGGCGTCTTCGAGCGAGAGCACCCCAGCCACATGTGCGGCGGCCAGTTCACCGATGGAGTGACCGGCCACGTAGTCGGGCCGCAGCCCGAAGGACTCCAGCAGCCGGTACAGGGCCACTTCGAAGGCGAACACCGACGTCTGCGTGTACAAGGTCTGGTCGAGCGGGGACCGAATGCCCTCTTCGGGCCAGATGACCTCTCGTAGCGGCAGGTCCAGCAGCCCCAGAACCTCATCCCAGGCGGCCGCGAACACCGGGAACGAGTCATACAGCTGCCGCCCCATACCCGGGCGTTGGGAGCCCTGCCCCGAGAACACGAACGCCACCGGGCCCGAAGCCGAACCCACCTGCCGCCCAGCACCGTCCACGGCCACGGCCTCCAGCTCCCGCAGCAGCGTCTCCCGGTCCCCGCCGACCACCACAGCCCGGTGCTCGAACGACGCCCGGGTCGACACCAACGCGTGCCCGACCTCCACCGGGGTCAGCTCAGGCCGCTCCCGTACGAAGGAAACCAGCCGCCCAGCTTGCGCCCGCAGCGCGTCCGCCGACCGGCCCGACACCACCCACGGCACCGCGACCGGCTCAGGAGCCACCTCGGGCACATCATCCGAGGACGAGGCGGCCTCCGGCGCCTCCTCCACGATCACATGCGCGTTCGTCCCACTCAGTCCGAACGAGGAGATGCCGGCGCGGCGCGGGCGTCCGTTGCGTGACCACTCGCGTGCCTCGGTCAGGAGCTCCACCGCGCCCGCCGACCAGTCGACGTGCGGGGAGGGCTCGTCGACGTGCAGGGTGCGCGGCATGACGCCGTGCCGCATCGCCATCACCGTCTTGATGATGCTGCCGACGCCGGCGGCGGCCTGGGCGTGGCCGATGTTGGACTTGAGGGAGCCGAGCCACAGCGGCTCGCCGTTTTCCGGCCGGTCCTGCCCGTAGGTGGCGAGGAGGGCCTGCGCCTCGATCGGGTCGCCGAGGGCGGTGCCCGTGCCGTGGCCCTCGACCAGGTCGATG
Source organism: Streptomyces sp. NPDC039480 (assembly GCF_055597165.1). Taxonomy (NCBI): domain Bacteria; kingdom Bacillati; phylum Actinomycetota; class Actinomycetes; order Kitasatosporales; family Streptomycetaceae; genus Streptomyces; species Streptomyces sp. NPDC039480. The sequence goes on from NZ_JBVITX010000018.1 coordinate 2,775, forward strand.
TCGGCGGGGGCGAGTCCGGCGCTGGCCAACGCCTGCCGGATCACGCGCTGTTGGGACGGGCCGTTGGGAGAGGTGAAGCCGTTGGACGCGCCGTCCTGGTTGACGGCGGAGCCGCGGATGACGGCCAGGACCTCGTGGCCGTTGCGTCGTGCGTCCGACAGCCGTTCCAGGACCAGTACGCCGACGCCCTCGCCCCAGCTGGTGCCGTTGGCGGCGCCGGAGAACGCCTTGCAGCGGCCGTCCTTGGACAGGGCGCCCTGCCGGCTGAACTCGGTGAACATGTCGGGGGTCGCCATGACCGAGACGCCGCCCGCGAGGGCGAGGGAGCACTCGCCGTTGCGCAGCGCCTGCGCGGCCAGGTGCAGGCCGACGAGGGAGGAGGAGCAGGCGGTGTCGACGACGGCCGATGGCCCTTCGAGGCCGAGCGTGTAGGAGACGCGGCCGGAGATGACGCTGCCCTGGATGGCGCTGGTCACGTAGTCGTGGTGCATCAGGCCGGCGAAGACGCCGGTCTGGCTGCCCTTCAGTGTGCCGGGGTCGATGCCGGCGCGCTCCAGTGCCTCCCAGGAGGTTTCGAGCAGCTGGCGGAACTGGGGGTCGAGCGAGGCCGCCTCGCGGGGCGCGATGCCGAAGAAGACCGGGTCGAACTCGGCGGCGTCGTAGAGGAATCCGCCCTCGAGTACGTAAGTGGTCTCGGGGCGGGACAGCTCGGGGTCGTAGATCCGTTCGAGGTTCCAGCCGCGGTCGGTCGGGGGGTTGGGGGTGATGGCGTCGACGCCGTCGGAGACCAGTCGCCAGAGTTCCTCGGGGCTGCGGACGCCGCCGGGGTAGCGGCAGCTGATGCCGACGATGGCGATCATGTCGTCGTCGCCCTCGGCCCTGGCCATCGGAAGCGTCGGGGCCGCCACGGCCAGCTCGCTGCCCATCGCCTCGGCGAGCAGGAAGTCCGCGAGGACGCGCGGCCGCGGGTAGTCGAAGACCACGGTGGCCGGGACCCGCAGGCCGGTCGCGGTCTGGAGGCGGTTGCGGAGTTCGACGGCGGCCAGCGAGTCGAAGCCCATCTCGCGGAAGGCGCCTTCGCTCTCGATGGCGCCCGGCGAGTCGTGGCCGAGCACGGCGGCGACGTGTGCCCGCACCAGGTCGAGCACGATCCCGGCTCGTTCGTCCTCGGGCGCTGCGGCCAACTGGGCGGCCAGCGCGGGTCCTTCGGACGTGGGCGCGCTGCTGGCGGCTCGCCGGGCGGGCACCCGGACCAGTCCGCGCAGGATGTGCGGGACGCCTTCGGCCCGTGCGCGTATGGCTGCCGTGTCCATGGTGGCGGTCAACAGGCAGGGCTCGGCGCCGGTCCTGGTCGCGGCGTCCAGGAGTGCCAGTCCCTGGGTCGCGGTCAGCGGGGTGATCCCCCAGCGGTTGACGCGTTGCACGTCGGCCTCGCTGAGCTGCTGGATCATCCCGTGGTCCTCGTCCCACAGGCCCCAGGCGAGGGCGTGGGCGGGGAGGCCTGCGGCGGCGCGGTGGGAGGCGAGTCCGTTGAGGAACTGGTTCGCTGCCGCGTAGTTTCCCTGACCCGGACCGTCCATGAGGCTGGACGAGGAGGAGAACAGTACGAATGCGGTCAGGTCGAGGTCGAGGTCGCGGGTGAGTTCGTGCAGGTGCCAGGCGGCGTCCGCCTTCGGGGCGAAGACCGTGTTCAGCCGCTCCGGGGTCAGATCAGCGATGATCCCGTTGTCGGCGATGCCGGCCGCGTGGACCACGCCCCGCAAGGGGACCTGCAGCCCGTCCAGGACCTGCGCCAGCGCCGCGCGGTCGGACACATCGCAGGCCTCGACGGCGACGGTCGCGCCTTGGGCCTCCAGTTCCGCCACGAGGTCGCTTGCGCCTTCGGCGGCCGGGCCGCTACGGCTGACCAGCACCAGGTGACGTATCCCGTGCTCAGTCACCAAGTGGCGGGCGACCAGACGGCCCAGGCCACCGGTGCCACCGGTGACCAGGACGGCACCCGAGGTGTCCCACACCGGCCCGTCGGCACCTTCGTCGGCGGCAGCGCCGGCGCGAGTGATGCGGGGCACGAACCAGTGGCCTGCGCGCAGGGCGACTTCGGGCTCGCCGACCGCGAGCACGGACGCGGCGTCCACCTCTTCGCCGGGGGCGGCATCGACCAGTACGAACCGGCCCGGCATCTCCGCCTGCGCCGACCGCACCAACCCCCACACAGCCGAGGCCGCGACATCCACGACACCCGCGTCATCACCGACCGCGACCGCACCACGGGTCACCACGACCAGACGCTGATCCTCACCACACGCCCGCAACACCTCCAGTACCCCGGCCGAAACTCCTCGTACATCCGCGAGGACACCGGCCTCTCCCCCGCCCGCCACCGCCTCATGCACCAGCACCGGATCCTCGACAGACGCCGGTGCAGGCTGCGGTGTGGAGACCCACTCCACCCGGTAAAGCGACTCCTGGTTCCCGCCGAACGCACTCAACTGCTCGGCGGACACCGGGCGGGCCAGCAACGAATCCACCGTCACCACGGGCGCACCGGTGCTGTCGGCGACCAGCATCCGCAGTCCCTCGCCGTGCGGCGAGACCCGCACCCGAACGGTGCCGGCGCCGGCCGCGTGCAGGGTGACCCGATTCCAGGAGAACGGGATCGACGTGTCGCCGAGGCCGTCGCCGTCGCCCGCGCCGTCGAGGAAGCGGGTCTGCAGCGCCGCGTCCAGGAGAGCGGGGTGAACGCCGAACGCGGCGGCGTCCCCGGCCTCGGGCGGCAGCACGATGTCGGCGAAGAGGTCGCTGCCGAGGCGCCAGGCCGCGCGCAGGCCCTGGAACGAGGGGCCGTAGGCGAAGCCCTGCTCGACCAGCCGCTCGTAGAGACCGTCGACCGGCAGCGAGGTCGCACCCCGCGGCGGCCAGACGGTGAGATCGGAGGCGGCCTGCGCCTCGGCGGCCTCGGCCGGTGCTGGCATCAGGACGCCACTGGCGTGCCGCAACCAGGGCTGCTGCGTGACGTCCGTCGTGTCCTCGGGGCCGGTCTCGCGCGAGTAGATCGCGACGGATCGGCCGCCGGAGGCGTCGGGCGCGCCGAGCACCACCTGGAGCGTCACACCGTCGGGCCGGGAGAACACCAGGGGCGCCTCGATGGTCAGTTCGTCGACGACCGGACAGCCGACCTCGTCACCGGCGCGGATGGCCAGCTCGACGAAGCCGGTGCCGGGCAGCAGAACGGTGCCCATCACCGCGTGGTCGGCGATCCAGCCGTGCGACTCCTGCGCAAGGCGGCCGGTGAACACCACCCCTTCGGAGTCGGCGAGCGCGACGGTCGCGCTCAACATCGGATGTCCGGACGCCCGCAGACCGATGGCGGCGGGGTCTCCGGCGGCCTTGGCGTCCAGCCAGTAACGCTTGTGCTGGAAGGCGTAGGTGGGCAGTTCGGTGGCACGCGACGACGCACGGCCCCGGAAGATCTCCGCCCAGTCGAGGTCGCGGCCTTGGGTGTGGAGGGTGCCGAGGGCGCGGAGGAGGTTGGCGGTTTCGTGGTTGTCCCGGCGCTGGGTGGGGATGGCGTCGTCGATGAGCGGGGTGAGGACGGGCTGGGGGCCGACCTCGAGGAAGGTGGTGGCGCCCTGCCCATGGAGGGTGCTCACTGCGTCTGCGAAGCGGACGGTTCCACGGACTTGGTCCGTCCAGTACGCGGGGTCAGTCATCGTGTCCGGTCCGACCAGGTCACCGGTGACGGTCGAGACCAGCGGAATCTTCGGGGCCTGGAAGCTGACCCGCGCAGCGACCGCACGGAACTCGTCGAGCATCGGGTCCATGAGGGGTGAGTGGAAGGCGTGGGAGACCCGCAGTCGGTTCGTCTTGCCGTCGAACTGTGCCGCGACCTCCTCCACCGCGTCCTCGGCGCCCGAAATCACCACCGAGCGGGCTGCGTTGACGGCTGCGATGGTGACGTCCTCGCGGTCGCCGATCAGCTCGCGCACGGTCGCCTCGTCGGCGGCGAGGGAGATCATGGCGCCGCCCTCAGGCAGCGCCTGCATCAGGCGTGCCCGCGCACCCACCAGCGTTACGGCGTCTTCGAGCGACAGCACCCCAGCCACATGTGCGGCGGCCAGCTCGCCGATGGAGTGACCGGCCACGTAGTCGGGCCGCAGCCCGAAGGACTCCAGCAGCCGGTAGAGCGCTACTTCGAAGGCGAACACCGACGTCTGCGTATACAGCGTCTGGTCCAGTGGGGACTTGACTCCCTCTTCCGGCCAGATGACCTCCCGTAGAGGCAGATCCAGCAATTCGAGAATCTCATCCCAAGCGGCTGCGAACACCGGGAAGGAGTCATACAACTCCCGCCCCATACCCGGGCGTTGGGACCCCTGCCCGGAGAACACGAACGCCACCGCACCCGAAGCCGAACCCACCGACGACCCCGTGCCGTCCACCGCCACGGCCTCCAGCTCCCGCAGCAGCGTCTCCCGGTCCCCGCCGACCACCACCGCGCGGTGGTCGAAGGTCGCCCGGGTCGTGGCGAGGGCGTGGCCGACCTCCACCGGGGTCAGCTCAGGCCGCTCCCGTACGAAGGACACCAGCTGCCCGGCCTGCGCCCGCAGCGCGTCCGCCGACCGGCCCGACACCACCCACGGCACCGCGACCGGCTCAGGACCCGCCTCGGGCACATCATCCGAGGCCGGGGCGGCGGCCTCCGGTGCCTCCTCCAGGATCAGGTGCGCGTTGGTGCCGCTCAGGCCGAACGAGGAGATGCCGGCCCGGCGCGGCTGTCCGTCGGGTTCCCAGGGGCGGGCCTCTGTCAGGAGTTCGACGGCACCGGCCGACCAGTCCACGCGGGAGCTGGGCTCGGAGACGTGGAGTGTGCTCGGCAGCACGCCGGCGCGCATCGCCATGACCATCTTGATGACGCCGCCCACCCCGGCGGCGGCCTGCGCGTGTCCGATGTTGGACTTGAGGGACCCGAGCCACAGGGGCCCGCGCTCCTGCGGCCGGTCCTTCCCGTACGTAGCGAGCAGCGCCTGTGCCTCGATCGGGTCGCCGAGCGTGGTGCCGGTCCCGTGGCCCTCGACCGCGTCGATGTCGGCCGCGGTCAGTCGGGCATTGGCCAGCGCGGCGCGGATGACGCGCTGCTGGGAGGGGCCGTTGGGGGCGGTGAAGCCGTTGGAGGCGCCGTCCTGGTTGACGGCGGAGCCGCGGATGACGGCCAGCACCTCGTGGCCGTTGCGCCGGGCGTCGGAGAGCCGTTCCAGGAGGACCAGGCCGACGCCTTCGGACCAACCGGTGCCGTCCGCGCTGTCGGAGAAGGGCTTGCAGCGGCCGTCGGTGGCCAGGCCGCTCTGCCGGCTGAAGGCGACGAACGGGTCCGGCTTCACCAGGAGCGCGACGCCACCGGCGAGGGCGAGCGAGCACTCCTGGCGGCGGAGCGACTGCGTGGCCAGGTGCAGGGCGACGAGCGAGGAGGAGCAGGCGGTGTCCACCGTCACCGCGGGGCCCTCCAGGCCGAGGGTGTAGGAGACGCGGCCGGAGATGACGGCGCCGCCCGCGCCGGTGCTCATGTGGTCGGCGGCGACCTCCGGGCGGGAGGAGACGACCTCGCCGAAGTCGTGGCTGCCGGCGCCGGTGAAGACGCCGACCTGGCCGCCGCGCAGGGTGTGGGGGTCGATGCCGGCGCGTTCGAAGGTCTCCCAGGCGACTTCCAGCACCAGTCGCTGCTGGGGGTCCATGGTGAGCGCCTCACGCGGGGAGATACCGAAGAAGGCGGCGTCGAAGCCCGCGATGTCCGATACGAAGCCGCCCTCGCCGACCTGCGAGGCGCCGTTCCGCTCGCCGTCGGCCCTGAGCAGCGCCCGCAGGTTCCAGCCCCGGTCCTCGGGGAAGGGGCCGATGCCGTCGCCCCCTTCGGCGACCAGTTGCCACAGGTCACCGGCCGAGCGCACGTCGCCGGGGTAGCGGCAGCCCATCGAGACGATCGCGATCGGCTCCTGGTCCTGGGATTCGACCTGCCACAACCGCTGACGCGTCTGGTGCAGTTCGGCGCTGACCTTCTTGAGGTAGTCGAGAATCGTCTTCTCGTCCGCCACCAACATCACCCTACCGAGCAGATACGGAGCGGATTCGGTACCGAGCGGCCTTGGCCGGACGGGCACCAGTACCGGACGGGCACGGGCCCGGCCGAATCCGCGAATCATGAACAAGAGTCCAGAGAGGCCGGTAGGGGCAGCTACCCCTAGCCGCCCCTACTGGCCCCGTTTCCCGGGCCGGTGGTCCCCCGGCCCGGGTGAGTCGAGCCCGAGTCCCGGTCAGTCGAGTCCGAGTTCCTTGTCGATGAAGGACAGCACGTCAGCGGCGCTGGCCTCTTTGAGCTGGTCCGCGACGTCGGTCTTCTCACCGGTGCCGTCAGCGCCGGCGGAGCCGTCGGTGCCCTCGGTGAGGCGGGAGACCAGGGCGGTCAGCCGGGTGGTCAGGCCGGCGCGTTCGATCTGGTCGGCCGGCAGCGCGGTCGAGGCCGCTTCCAGGCGTGCCAGGTCGGCGAGCAGCCGGTCGAGGGTTCCCTCTTCCTGTCCGAAGAGTTCGCTGCGCAGATGGCGGGCTAGCGCGGCGGGCGAAGCGTGGTCGAAGACGACCGTCGCCGGGAGCGGGACGCCCGCGACCCTGCTGAGCTGGTTGCGGAACTCCACCGCCGTCACCGAGTCGAACCCGAGGTCCTTGAAGGCCCGCTCACTCTCGATACCGGTATCGCCGGCCCTGCTGGAGTTCCCACCGGCCCCACCGGTCCCGCCGGGGATACCGCCGGAGATACCGCCGGTCCCGCCGGTGTAGCCGAGTACGAGGGCGGCCTGCTCCTTCACCACTTCGACGAGTGCCGGTTCGCGCTCCTCCGGAGGCAGCGCGGCCAGCCGGGCGGCGAGGGCCGCCTGCCCGCCGTCGTCCGCTGCGGCGGAGCGCTCCGGCGGAGCGAGGGCGCCGACGGCTTCGGGGAGCGCGTCGAGCAGCGGGCGCCGCCTGGCGAGCGAGTAGGCGGCGGCGAACCTGTCCCAGTCGAAGTCGCCGATGACCAGGTAGGTTTCGCGATCGTCCAGGGCCTGGCCGAGCAGATCGAGCGCCGGCTCGGGGTCCAGGGCACGGACGCCGATCCGCCGCAGCTGCGCGTCGGCCTCCGCGTCGACCATGCCGCCCTGCCAGGGTCCCCAGGCGAGGGAGGTCGCCGCCTGGCCGCGTGCCCTGCGCCGGTGGGCGAGGGCGTCCAGGTAGGCGTTGGCACCGCCGTAGGCGCCCTGCCCCGCCGTACCCCACACGGCGGCGCCGGAGGAGAAGAGGACGAACGCCTCCAGCGGGGTCTCGGCGAGCAGTTCGTCCAGGTGGGAGGCGCCTTCAGTCTTGGACCTGCCGATCTCGGCGAACTCGCGGACGCTCATCTCGGGCAGTGGCATCGGTTCGTGCATGACGCCGGCCGCGTGGAAGACCGCGGTGAGCGGTTGGTCCTCCGGGATGGCGTCGAGGACGGCGGCGACGGCGTCCCGGTCGGCGACGTCACAGGCCGCGACGGTGACCTGGGTACCCAATTCGCGGAGTTCCGCAGCGAGTTCGGCGGCACCTGGGGCGTTCTCGCCCCGGCGGCTGGTCAGCACCAGGTGGTCGGCCCCTCGGTGGGCCACCCAGCGCGCCACGTGCGCGCCGAGCGCCCCGGTGCCGCCGGTCACCAGGACCGTCCCGTGCGGGCGCCAGAGCTCGTCGGGTGTGGCGTTCCGGCGGGGTGCGTGGACCATGCGGCGGGCGAGCAGCCCGGTGGCGGTGAGCGCCAGCTGGTCCTCGCCGTCGGTCCGGCCGAGGGCATGGGCGAGGCGGTCGGCGAGTGCGTCGTCGAGGGTTTCCGGTACGTCGACGAGCCCGCCCCAGGTGTCGGGGTGGTCGAGCGAGAGCACGGTGCCCAGGCCCCACAGCATGGCGGACGCCGGGTCGGGGGCTTCGGTGCCGACGGTGACGGCGCCGGAGGTCACACACCACAGGGGTGCCTTGATCCCGAGGGTGTCGACCGCCCCCACCAGGCCGACGGTCGCGGTCAGGCCGCGCGTGAGCGTCGGTTCGGCGGGGTCCGGCTCGGTGTCGAGGGCGAGCAGGGAGAGCACGCCGGTCGGCGTCGGCTCCCCGACGCGGTCGCGGAGCCGGGCGACGAACGAGTCACGCTCCTGGCCATCGGCCAACAGCAACTCGGCGCGCGCTCCGGCCCTTTCGAGCCCGTCGAGGACCGCCCGGACGCGCGGGGTTTCGCCGAGCGCGGCGGGCGCGACGACCAGCCAGCTGCCGCCGAGCCCGGCCGGGGCGGCCTCGGCGGCCTCCGCGTCTACGGGGTACCAGTCCACGCGGTAGCGCAGCCGGTCCAGGGCGGCCCGCGCGTGACTGCGCCGATGCCAGGTGGCGAGCGCGGGCAGCACCGTCTCCAGGCTGCCCGGCTCGACGCCCAGGTCGGCGGCGAGCGAGGTGGCGTCACCGCTCTCCACGGCCCGCCAGAAACCGTCGGCCGCCGGGTGCTCCGCGTCGCCGGGCGCCTGGTCGGCGGCGTCGATCCAGTACCGCTGGTGCTGGAAGGCGTAGGTGGGCAGGTCGATGGGTCGGTTGGGGGTGGTGGGGAAGGCCGCCTGCCACTGCACGGTCCGGCCCTGGGTGTGCAGAGCGCCGAGGGCGCGCAGGAGGTTGGCGGTCTCGTGGCCGTCCCGGCGCTGGGTCGGTACGGCGTCCTCGATCAGCGGGGTGAGTACGGGCTGGGGGCCCACCTCGACCGTCGTCACCACCCCCTCTGCACGGAGGGTGGTCACGGCGTCCGCGAAGCGGACCGTTCCGCGCACCTGGCCCGTCCAGTACGAGGGGTCAGTCATCGTGTCCGCCGCGACCAAGTCACCGGTCACAGTCGAGACCAGCGGAATCGTCGGAGCCTGGAAGCGGACCCGCGAAGCGACCGCACGGAACTCATCCAGCATCGGATCCATCAACGGCGAGTGGAAGGCATGGGATACCCGCAGCCGGTTCGTCTTCCCGTCGAACTTCGCCGCGACCTCCACCACCGCATCCTCGACACCCGAAATCACCACCGAACGGGCCGCGTTGACCGCCGCGATAGTGACGTCCTCGCGATCGCCAATCAGCTCCCGGACGGTCGCCTCATCGGTGGCCAGCGAGATCATCGCCCCGCCCTCGGGCAGCGCCTGCATCAACCGCGCCCGCGCACCCACCAACGTGACCGCGTCTTCGAGCGACAGCACCCCAGCCACATGCGCGGCGGCCAGCTCACCGATGGAATGCCCGGCCACATAGTCGGGCCGCAGCCCGAACGACTCCAACAGCCGGTACAGGGCCACCTCGAAGGCAAACACCGACGTCTGCGTATACAGCGTCTGGTCCAGCTGAGACGTGACTCCCTCTTCCGGCCAGATGACCTCCCGTAGCGGCAGATCAAACAGCCCCACAACCTCATCCCAAGCCGCCGCGAACACCGGGAAGGCGTCGTACAACTGCCGCCCCATGCCCGGGCGCTGGGATCCCTGACCGGAGAACACGAACGCCACCGCACCCGAAGCCGAACCCGTCGGCCGCCCGGCACCGTCCACCGCCACGGCCTCCAGCTCCCGCAGCAGCGTCTCCCGGTCGCCGCCGACGACCACCGCGCGGTGGTCGAAGGTGGCCCGGGTCGTGGCGAGGGCGTGGCCGACCTCGGCCGGGGCCAGTTCCGGTCGGCCGAGGAGATGCGAGGCCAGGCGGCCGGCCTGCGCCCGGAGCGCCTCAACCGACTTCGCGGACAGCACCCAGGGCACCTCCGTCAACTCGGCTGCTGGTGCAGCGTGTTCGTCCGGGCGGTCGGTCTCCGGTGCCTCCTCGACGATGACGTGCGCGTTGGTGCCGCTGAAGCCGAACGACGAGACGCCCGCCCGGCGCGGCCGCCCGTTGTTGCGCGACCACTCGCGCTCCTCCGTCAGCAACTCCACCGCGCCCGCCGACCAGTCCACGTGCGGTGACGGCTCGTCGACGTGCAGCGTGCGCGGCATGACACCGTGCCGCATCGCCATGACCATCTTGATGATGCCGCCCACACCGGCCGCCGCCTGCGCGTGCCCGATGTTCGACTTCAGCGAGCCCAGCCACAGCGGCTCGCCGTTCTCGGGGCGCTCCTGCCCGTACGTGGCGAGGAGGGCCTGCGCCTCGATCGGGTCGCCGAGCGTGGTGCCCGTTCCGTGGCCCTCGACCAGGTCGACCTCGGCGGGAGCGAGGCTCGCGTTGGCCAACGCGGCGCGGATGACGCGCTGTTGGGAGGGGCCGTTGGGGGCGGTCAGGCCGTTCGATGCGCCGTCCTGGTTGATGGCGGAGCCACGGATGACGGCCAGGACCTCATGGCCGTTGCGCCGGGCGTCCGACAGCCGCTCCAGGACCAGTACGCCGACACCCTCGGACCAGCCGGTGCCGTCCGCGGCGCCCGCGTAGGAACGGCAGCGGCCGTCGCGGGAGAGCCCACGCTGGCGGCTGAACTCGATGAAGCTGTCCGGCGTCGCCATCACCGTCACGCCGCCGGCCAGGGCGAGCGAGCACTCGCCGCCGCGCAGTGCCTGGGCGGCCAGGTGCAGGCTGACCAGGGACGACGAGCAGGCCGTGTCGACCGCCATCGCCGGGCCCTCCAGGCCGAGCGTGTACGAGATCCGGCCGGCGACGACGCTGCCGGAGCTGCGTCCTGTCAGGTAGTCGTGGTACATCAGGCCGGCGAACACGCCGGTCCGGCTGCCCTTCAGTGTGCTCGGTACGATTCCCGCCCGTTCCAGGGCCTCCCAGGCCACTTCGAGCAGCTGCCGCTGCTGCGGGTCCATCGTCAGCGCCTCACGCGGGCTGATTCCGAAGAAGACCGGGTCGAACTCGGCGGCCTCGTGAAGGAAGCCGCCCTCGCGGGTGTAGCTGGTGTCCGCGCGGGTCGACTCGGGGTCGTAGAGCCGCTCCACGCCCCAGCCGCGGTCGCGCGGGAACTCCGTGATGCCGTCCCGGCCTTCGGAGACCAGCCGCCACAGGTCCTCGGGGCTGCTCACCCCGCCCGGGAACCGGCAGGACATGCCGACCACCGCGATCGGGTCACCGGCGTCCGCACCGGCCGCGAGGGGCGCCACCGGGGCGGGCGCCGTCACCTCGGCGCCCCGGACCTCGCCGAGCAGGTACTCGGCGAGCGCGTGCGGGCTCGGGTGGTCGAAGACGACGGTGGTGGGCAGCGGAACCCCACTGACGATCTTGAGCCGGTTGCGCAGCTCGAGGGCGGTCAGCGAGTCGTAGCCCAGCTCCAGGAACGGGCGTTCCGGGTCGATCGGGTCGGCCGAGTCGTGGCCGAGGACCCAGGCGGTGTGGCTGCGCACCAGGTCGAGGGTGGTCTTGTGCGCCGCGTCCGGCGTCAGCCCGGCGAGCCGTTCGGCGAGTGAGGAGGTGCCGGATCCCGCGGCCGCGGTCCTTGGGCCGGTGTCGGCCTGGCCGCGGGTGGTGGGGCGCAGCAGTGGCGGCAGTTCCGTGCCGCCGCCGATCCAGGAGCCGCGCCTGCGGGTGTGCAGAATGGCGGAGTTGAGGATCAGCGGCGCGAGGAGCGGGTGCTCGGTGGTCAGCGCCTGGTCGAACAGGTCGAGTGCCTGGTCGTGGCCGAGGGCGGGCACGCCGAGCGACCGGATGCGGTTGAGGTCCACCTCGGTGAGCTGCGCGGTCAGGCCGACCGGCGGGTCCCAGGTGGCGTAGGCGAGCGAGGTGGCGGCCAGGCCCTGGGCCCTGCGGTGCTGGGCGAGCGCGTCGAGGAAGACGTTGGCTGCGGCGTAGTCACCCTGTCCCGCCGCGAGGATGAGGCCGCCGGAGGACGAGAAGAGGACGAACGCCGACAGGTCCAGGTGCCGGGTCAGCTCGTGCAGGTGCCAGGCCGCGTCCGCCTTGGGCCGCAGGATGCGGTCGAGCGATGCGGGCGTGAGGGTGGTGACCAGTCCGCCCTCGGCGATGCCGGCGGCGTGCACGACACCGGTGAGGGGGTGCTCGGCGGGGATGTCGGCCAGGACGGCGGCGAGGGCGTCGCGGTCGGCGACGTCGCAGGCGACGACGTCCACGTGGGCGTCGTGCTCGGTCAGCTCCCGGACGAGTTCGTCGACGCCCGGGGCGTCGGGTCCGCTACGGCTGGTGAGCAGCAGGCGGCGCACGCCGTGCCGGGTGACCAGGTGCTTGGCCACCAGGCCGCCGAGGCCGCCGGTGCCGCCGGTGATCAGGACGGTCCCGGTCGCGCTCCACGGCGTCGGCCGCCCGCCGGAGGCGGGGGGCTCGGGGGCGGTCGCGGTGAGCCTGGGCACCAGGACCCGGCCGGCGCGCAGCGCGATCTCGCCCTCGCCGCTGCCCAGGGCCTCGGCGAGCAGCGCGGGTTCGGGGGCGGTCAGCGCGTCGGCCGGGTCGGTGTCGAGCAGCCCGAAGCGTCCCGGGGTCTCCTCGGCACCGGCGCGCACCAGGCCCCACAGCGGGGCCAGGCGCAGGTCGGTCACGTCTTCGGGCGTGCCTGCCGCGTCCGGGCGGGCGCCCACGGCGCCGCTGGTGACCACGACGAGCCGGGAGCCGGTCAGGCAGTCGTGGGACAGCCACTCCTGGAGCTCGGCGAGCACGGGTGCGAGGGCGGCGCGCACGCCGTCGGGCACATCGCCGGTCCCGTCGCCAGGCGCGCCCTGTGCGCCGAGGGCGCGGGCGTCGAGCAGGACGTGTCGGGGCGCTTCGAGCCCGGCTTCGATGTCGGCGACGAGCGAGGCGACGTCCGGGTGGAGCGGTGTGCCGTCGGCGGGCACGAGTTGGGCATCGTCGCCGAGCACGGCCCAGGAGTCGATGGGTGTGGCGGGGCCGGACATCTGCTGCCAGGCGACCCGGTACAGCTCGGGGCGTTCCACGTCCGCGCCCAGCTGTTCGGGCGAGACGGGGCGGGCCACGATGTCGGCGATCTCGGCCACCGGCTCCCCCGCCGCGTCGGCGACGGAGACGGAACGGCCGTCCGGCGAGATCCGCACCCGAAGGACGGCGGCGCCGGCGGCGTGCAGCGCGACCCCGTTCCACGAGAACGGGATCCCGGGGCCGTCGTCGGCACCCTGCTCGTCCAGGATGCTGACGTGCAGCGCGGCGTCGAGCAGCGCGGGGTGCAGCCCGAACGAGGCGGCCTCACCGATGGCCTCGTCCGGCAGCGCGACCTCGGCGAACAGTTCGCCGTCGCGCCGCCAGGCCGCGCGCAGCCCGCGGAAGACGGGACCGTAACCGAAGCCCCGGTCGGCGAGCTGGTCGTAGAACCCGGTGACGTCCATGCGGGTGGCGCCCTGTGGGGGCCAGACCCGCAGATCGGTGGGGGCGGCGTTCGTGGACGGTGCGAGTACGCCGGTGACGTGCCGGACCCAGGGCTCGTCGGCGGCGGCGAAGTCGGCACGGGAGTGGATGACCACCGGCCGCCGGCCGGTGTCGTCCGGTCCGTCGACGACGACTTGCAGGGCGATGCCGCCCGCGTCCGGCACGACCAGCGGGGCCTCGATGGCCAGTTCCTCGACGACCGGGCAGCCGACGCGGGCGCCGGCGTGCAGGGCCAGTTCGACGAAGCCGGTGCCCGGCAGGATGGTGGTGTCCAGGACGGCGTGGTCGGCGAGCCACGGATGGGTGGCGAGCGACAGACGGCCGGTCAGCAGCAGGCCATCGGTCTCCGGCAGCGCCACGACGGCCCCGAGCATCGGATGGTCGGCGGGCCGCTGCCCGAGCCCGGTGGGGTCACCGGAGGGGGTGCTGCCGTCCAACCAGTAGCGCTTGTGCTGGAAGGCGTAGGTGGGCAGGTCGATGGGTCGGTTGGGGGTGGTGGGGAAGGCCGCCTGCCACTGCACGGTCCGGCCCTGGGTGTGCAGAGCGCCGAGGGCGCGCAGGAGGTTGGCGGTTTCGTGGCCGTCCCGGCGCTGGGTCGGTACGGCGTCGTCAATCAGGGGGGTGAGGACGGGCTGGGGGCCCACCTCGAGAAAGGTGCCGACACCTTGCCCATGGAGGGTGGTCACTGCGTCCGCGAAGCGGACGGTTCCGCGCACCTGGTCTGTCCAGTACGAGGGGGCAGTCATCGTGTCCGCCGCGACCAGGTCACCGGTGACGGTGGAGACCAGCGGAATCGTCGGAGCCTGGAAGCTGATCCGCGAGGCGATCTCACGGAACTCGTCGAGCATCGGGTCCATCAACGGCGAGTGGAAGGCGTGGGAGACCCGCAGTCGGTTCGTCTTCCCGTCGAACTTCGCCGCGACCTCCACCACCGCGTCCTCGACACCCGAAATCACCACTGAACGGGCTGCGTTGACCGCCGCGATAGTGACGTCCTCGCGGTCGCCGACCAGCTCACGTACGGTCGCCTCGTCGGCGGCGAGGGAGATCATCGCCCCACCCTCGGGCAGCGCCTGCATCAGCCGGGCTCGCGCACCCACCAGCGTTACGGCGTCTTCGAGCGACAGCACCCCAGCCACATGCGCGGCGGCCAGCTCACCGATGGAATGCCCGGCCACATAGTCGGGCCGCAGCCCGAACGACTCCAGCAGCCGGTACAGGGCCACCTCGAAGGCAAACACCGACGTCTGCGTATACAGCGTCTGGTCCAGCTGAGACGTGACTCCCTCTTCCGGCCAGATGACCTCCCGTAGCGGCACATCCAGCAGCCCCAGAACCTCATCCCAAGCCGCCGCGAACACCGGGAACGAGTCATACAACTCCCGCCCCATACCCGGGCGCTGCGACCCCTGACCGGAGAACACGAACGCCACCGCACCCGAAGCCGAACCCACCGGCCCAGCACCATCCGCCGCGACAGCCTCCAGCTCCCGCAGCAGCGTCTCCCGGTCCCCGCCGACCACCACAGCCCGGTGCTCAAACGACGCCCGCGCGGTCACCAACGCATGGCCGACCTCGACCGGGGACAGCTCAGGCCGCTCCCCTACGAAGGAAGCCAGCTGCCCGGCCTGCGCCCGCAGCGCCTCGGCCGAACGACCCGACACCACCCACGGCACAGCCGCCAACGAAACGTCGGGCTCCTCGACCTCCGGCGCCTCCGATGCCTCCGATGCCTCCTCCACGATCACATGCGCATTCGTCCCACTCAGCCCGAACGACGAGACACCCGCACGACGCGGCCGCCCCTGACGCGACCACTCCCGCGCCTCCGTCAGCAACTCCACCGCACCCGCCGACCAGTCGATGTGCGGGGAGGGCTCGTCGACGTGCAGGGTGCGCGGCATGACACCGTGCCGCATCGCCATGACCATCTTGATGATGCCGCCCACACCGGCGGCGGCCTGCGCGTGCCCGATGTTCGACTTCAGCGAGCCCAGCCACAACGGCTCACCGCCCTCCGGCCGCTCCTGCCCATACGTCGCGAGCAGCGCCTGCGCCTCGATCGGGTCGCCGAGCGTCGTTCCCGTCCCGTGGCCCTCGACCACATCCACGTCGGCCGCCGACAGGCGGGCGCTCTCCAACGCGGCGCGGATGACCCGCTGTTGAGCGGGGCCGTTGGGGGCGGTGAAGCCGCTGGAGGCGCCGTCCTGGTTGATGGCGGAGCCGCGGATGACGGCCAGGACCTGGTGGCCGTTGCGCTGGGCGTCCGACAGCTTCTCCAGTGCCAGTACGCCGACGCCCTCGGCCCAACCGGTGCCGTCGGCCGTTCCCGAGTACGCCTTGCAGCGGCCGTCCTTGGACAGGGCGCGCTGGCGGCTGTACTCGACGAACATGTTGGGCGTCGACATCACGGTGACGCCACCGGCGAGGGCGAGGGAGCACTCGTCGCGGCGCAGTGACTGGACCGCCAGGTGCAGGCTGACCAGGGAGGACGAGCAGGCCGTGTCGACGGAGAGCGCGGGGCCCTCCAGGCCGAAGAGGTAGGAGACGCGGCCGGAGACGATGCTGGAGACGCTGCCGGCGGCGAGGTAGCCCTCGATGTCGTCGGGGATGGCGGCGAGTGCGGCGCCGTAGTCGCAGTACATGACGCCGCCGAAGACGCCGGTGCGGGTGGAGCGGAGCTTGCGGGGGTCGAGGCCGGCGCGTTCCAGCGCCTCCCAGGAGGTTTCGAGCAGGAGGCGTTGCTGGGGGTCCATGGCGAGGGCCTCGCGGGGGCCGATGCCGAAGAAGCCGGCGTCGAAACCGGAGACGCCGTCGAGGAAGCCGCCCTCGGTGACGTAGCTGTGGCCGGTGCGGTCAGGGTCGGCGTCGTAGATGCCGTCGACGTCCCAGCCCCGGTCGGTGGGGAACGGGCCGACGCCGTCGACGCCGTCGGCGACCAGGCGCCACAGGTCCTCGGGGCTGCGTACGCCGCCGGGGTAGCGGCAGCTCATGCCGACGACGGCGATCGGCTCGTGGTCGCGTTCCTCGGCCTCGCGCAGGCTGCGTTTGGCCTCGCGGAGATCGGCCGTCGTCCGCTTCAGGTAGTCAAGGAGCTTCTGTTCGCTGGACTGATCCGGCCGGCTCGGCCGATTCTGCTGGCTCTGCTGCTTCGGCTGGCTCGACTGCTTCGGCTGATTCGACATCTCTCCGACCCCACCTGCTTTTCTACGTCAAGAGGCAAGAGGTGGGCGTCGCGTGGCCAGCGGAATTCACCGGCTATCGATTCAGCGGCACCCGGCCCTCGTGTTCTGTTTCCCGCTCTTCAGACCACTGGTGCATTCAGTGGGTGAACGCTTTTTCGGGTCAACCCCTGTTCTGGACGGCCCACCGGACGACGTCACAAACGCCCGCGATATCGCTCGCCTCGATCGTCGAACCGGTCGGCAGCGACAGGACGCGTTCGGACAGTGCCTCCGCGTGGGGAACGGGCAGCGGCCGGTATTTGTCCAGGTGTGAGCGGTAGGGCTCGACCTGGTGGCACGACGGGTAGAAGTAGCGGCGCGAGAGCACGTTGTGGTCCGCGAGGATTTCGTGGACCCGGTCCCGGTGGACTCCGGTGACGGCCTCGTCGATCTCGATGACGACGTACTGGTGGTTCGCGCGTTCGCCCGGTTCCTGGCGGCGCATGGTGACGCCGGGCAGGTCGCGCAGCGCTTCCTCGTAGGCCTGGTGGTTGCGCAGGTTGTGGGCCATCAGGGCGTCCAGGCTCTCCAGCGAGGTGATGCCCATGGCGGCACTGGGCTCGCTGAGCTTGGCGTTGATGCCGACCATGCCGACCTGGCCGTCGTCCTGGATGCCGAAGGTGCGCATGGCGCGGACCCGGGCGGCGATCTCGGGGTCGTCGGTGACGACGGCGCCGCCCTCGAAGCTGTTGATGAACTTCGTGGCGTGGAAGCTGAACACCTCGGCCGCGCCGAAGCCGCCGACAGGGCGGCCGCGGTAGGTGCTGCCGAAGCCGTGTGCGGCGTCGAAGAGCAGCGGCAGCCCGCGGTGTTCGGCGAGCGCGGTCAGCTCGTCGACGGGGCAGGGCCGGCCGAAGACGTGCACGCCGAGGATGCCGCCGGTCGCCGGGCCGATCAGCTTCTCGGCGTGCGTGGGGTCAATGTTGCCGGTCTCCTCGTCCACGTCGCAGAAGACCGGTGTGATGCCGATCCAGCTGAGCGCGTGCGGGGTGGCGGCCCAGGTGAACGCGGGGACGATGACCTCGGCGCCCGGTTCGATGCCGACGGCGCGCGCGGCGAGTTGAAGGCCGATGGTGGCGTTGCAGACGGCCACGGCGTGGGCGGTGCCGGACAGCGCGGCGACGCGCTCCTCCAACTCGTGGACGAGCGGACCGCTGCTGAGCCAGCGCCGGTCGAGCGCGGCGTCGATTCTCTCCCGCAGCCGGTCTCGGTCGCCTATATTCGGTCGCCCCACGTGCAACGGCTCGCGGAATGCAGGAAGTTTGGACACCGGGGCAGCGTAAAGAGCAGCGGCGTTACGGCTAACCCCTACCAGCGGCCGGCCGACCCCCTAACGTGCGGTGCGCGGCCGCGGCCGGGCCCCTAGCCGCCGCGTTCACCCCCTGTCTCGATCGGAAACTCCTCCCCCGGCCGGGGCAAGTGACGGAGCATCGAGTTCGATTGAGCGCCATTTTCCCTGCCACCGTCGAAATGCGGGCGGCGTCGCGTCCCGTATTTCAGGAGCCGTGCACGGCCAGAGAGGTTTTCCATGACGGAAGAGTTTCCTTCGACGTCGCGTGCGAGAGAGCCCTCGGGCCGGCCGGCTCACGCCGATGTCGTGGCGCGGATGGCCGAGTCGGCCCGGGCGGGCGAGGGGGTCGTCAGTACGGCGGAGTTCCGCGCCTGGTACGCGCGGCGCCGGCAGCTGGATGTCGCCGACGTGGCGAAGGTGTCGTTGGACGAGCTGGCCGGCTGGCACGTCGAGGCCGGCACGGGGAACATCGTGCACGACACGGGGCGGTTCTTCTCCGTGGAGGGGGTGGACGTCCAGCTGTCGGGCGAGCCGTGGCAGTCGTGGCGGCAGCCGATGCTCATCCAGCCGGAGATCGGGACGCTCGGCCTCGTCGTGAAGCGGTTCGGCGGCACCCCGCACTTCCTGATGCAGGCGAAGAACGAGCCGGGCAACCACAACGGCGTACAGCTGTCGCCGACGGTGCAGGCGACGCGGGGCAACCACATCCAGGCGCAGCAGGACCGGGCCGTGCCGTATGCGGAGTACTTCCAGGCGGCGTACCGGCACCGGCTGTGGACGGACGTCCTCCAGTCGGAACAGGGCTCGTGGTCCTACCGCAAGCGCAACCGCACCATGGTGGTGGAGGTCGAGGAGGACATCGAGCAGCTGGAGAACTTCTGCTGGCTCACCCTCGGCCAGATCCACCGGCTCCTGGCCGAGGACGATGTGATCAGCATGGGCTCCCGTGCGGTGCTCGGCTGTCTGCCGATCACCGGGGACGGCGCGGTCCGCCCGGGGCAGGAGCTGGGCGACGATCTGCGCTCCGCCCTGGTGCGGTCCTGTCAGGGCGGGTTCGGTGAGCTGCACGGCATGACGGAGATCCGCTGCTGGCTGAACGACCAGCGGGTGCTCACCGAGATGCGGACCCGGCAGGTTCCGTTGAACGAGGTGTCGGGCTGGGAGCGTTCGGAGGGCGTCGTCGAACACGAGGACCGGCGGTTCTTCCGGGTGGTGGGTGTGGATGTGCGCGGCGGCGGCCGGGAGGTGGCGCAGTGGACGCAGCCGATGATCGAGCCGTGCGGTCAGGGGCTGATCGCGTTCCTGGTCGCCAGGTTCGACGGGGTGCTGCACGCGCTGGTCAACGCGCGGCCGCAGCCCGGTCTGCTGGACAGGGTCGAGCTGGCGCCGACGGTGCAGTGCACTCCGTCGAACTATCTGCCGGGGCCTCGGCCGACGCATCTGCGGTATCTGGACGCGGTGCTCGACGCGCCGGCCGACCGGATCGTCTTCGACAGCGTCCAGTCCGAGGAGGGCGGGCGCTTCTACCACGCCCGCAACCGGTATCTGATCGTCGAACTCGACGACGGCGCGGGGGTGGTGGAGGACTCCCTCGGCGACGACGCGTTCCGGTGGATGACCCTGCGGCAGCTGTCCGCGCTGACGCGGCACAGCTACCACGTCAACGTCGAGTCACGCAGCCTGACGGCCTGCCTCTACAGCCTGTTCGGCACGACCGAGGAGCTCTACACGTGATGACCACAGCAGATACCGACATACGGCGCCTGGTGCGCGCCGGAGAATGCGGACCGGAGGCAGGGACATGGTGAGGCGGATTCTCGTCGCGGGTGGGGCCGGGTTCATCGGCTCGCACTATGTGCGCACGCTGCTGACCGGCGGCTATCCGGCGTGGGCCGGCGCCTCGGTGACGGTCCTGGACAAGCTGACGTACTCGGGCAACCTGGCGTCGCTCGCACCGGTGGAGGGCCGCTTCGACTTCGTGCGGGGCGACATCTGCGACACCGAGCTGCTCGCGCGGGTGGTGCCCGGCCACGACGTGGTGATCAACTTCGCGGCGGAGACACACGTGGACCGCTCCATCACGGGGCCCGACGTGTTCGCGCAGACCAATGTGCTGGGCACGCACCGCCTGGTGCGGGCCGCGTCCGACGCGCAGGTCGGGGTCTTCGTGCAGGTGTCGACGGACGAGGTGTACGGCTCGATCGCCGAGGGCGCGTGGACCGAGGACGCGCCGGTGTCGCCCAACTCGCCCTACTCGGCGGCGAAGGCGGGCGGCGACCACCTGGCGCTGGCGTACGCGCGGACCCATGGCATGGACGTACGGGTGACGCGCTGCGGCAACAACTACGGGCCCTACCAGTACCCGGAGAAGGTCATCCCGCTGTTCGTGACCCGTCTCCTGCAGGGGCGTACGGTCCCCCTGTACGGCGACGGCCTGAACGAGCGGGAGTGGATTCACGTGGACGACCACTGCCGGGGCATCCAGCTGGTGGCCGAGCGCGGGCGGGCCGGCGAGGTGCACCACATCTCGGGGTCGAAGCCGATGACCAATCTGGAGCTGACGCACCGGCTGCTGGGCGCCCTGGAGCTGGGCTCGGACCGGATCGAGTGGGTGGCGGACCGCAAGGGCCACGATCTGCGGTACGCCCTGGACGACAGCAAACTGCGGGCGATGGGGTTCCGGCCCGGCACCGACTTCGACGAGGGCCTGGCGGACACGGTCCGCTGGTATGTGGAGCATCCCGGCTGGTGGCAGCCGCTGCTGGCCGACGGCTGAGCGGACGCGGCACGCACGCCGCGGCGCACGGGAAAGGGCGCGGGTGGTGGACTCACAGTCCACCACCCGCGCCCTTCCCGCTGCGAGGCTGTCCGCGGGGGACGGTCAGCCGTCGAGCAGTTCGGTGGCGCGCGCCCGCAGGGCGGCGCGGTCGGTCTTGCGGTTGGCGTTCAGGGGCAGTTCCGGCAGGTGGGCGAAGCGGCGCGGGATCATGCGTTCCGGCAGGGCGCCGCGCAGGGCGCGCGCCAGCCTGGCCGCCGGCTGCGGTTGTCCGGTGTAGAAGCCGACCAGGGCCGTGTCGCCGTCGGGGGCGCGCACGGCGACGGTGACGGCCTCGGTGACGCCGGGGCAGGCGCGCAGTGCCTGGTCGATCTCGGCGGGTTCGATGCGCAGCCCCTGGACCTGCACCTGGGCGTCGAGGCGGTCGACGTAGACCAGGACGCCGTCGGCGACCTCGCGCACCCGGTCGCCGGTGCGGTACCAGGTGTGTCCGTCGTGGTCGACGAAGCGTCCCCGCCCGTCTGCCGGGTCGAGGTATCCGCCGGTCAACTGGGGGCCTGCGATGTGCAGTTCGCCTTCGGCGCCCGCGCCGGACACGGGCCGGCCCGCGGGGTCGAGGAGGCGGCGGCGGTGGCCCTCGTGGACCTCGCCGATGGGCACGATGCCGTGGACGGCGAGGGCGGGGGTTTCCTTGGCCGACCAGCGGTAGGCGCAGATGGTGATGGTCAGTTCGGTGGGTCCGTACAGGTTCTCCACGGTGGCGGCGGGTGCGGCGCGCTGCCAGTCCTCGGCGTCGGCGCAGCGCAGTGCCTCGCCGGCGAACAGGCTCCAGCGCAGTCCCGGGAGCGCGCCGGGGGTCAGGCCGCCCATGCGGCGCACCAGTGAGATGGCGCTGGGTGTGGAGAACCACACGGTCAGGCCGTGGCCGGCGGCGAAGGCGGGCAGGTCGCGGTAGGCGGTGCCGGGGATCAGCTGGAGGGTGCCGCCGGCGCCCCAGGCGCTGAACAGGTCGAACATGGCGCAGTCGAAGTTCAGGTCGAAGGTCTGGGAGAAGACGTCGTCGGGGGTGAAGTCGTAGCGTTTGTCGAGGAGTTCGAAGTAGTGGCGGGTGCCGGCGCGCGGGATGCGGACGCCTTTGGGGCGTCCGGTGGAGCCCGAGGTGAACAGCACGTAGTCGGTGCCTTCGGGGTCCGCGGGGCGCGGCGCCGTCAGGGCTGCGGCGGCCGGTGGCGGGCCGTCGTCGAGGACGAGCACGGGCAGGGCGGGGGTGCCGCCGGGGGCCTGGGCGAGCAGGGTGCGGCCGCGCGTGTCGGCGAGGACGGCCCGGACGCCGGCGGCCTCGATCATCGCGGTGGTGCGGGCGGCGGGGAAGTCCGGGTTGAGGGGGACGACGGTGGCGCCGGCGTAGAGCGCGGCGAGGATCCCCACGTACGCAGCGGGTCCTTTGCCGGCGAGGACTCCGACGGTGGCGGGGGGTGTCCCGTCGTGGGCCGGCGGCAGGGCGCCGGCCCAGGTCAGGGCCTGCTGGTGCAGTTCCTCGTAGGTGAGCGACCAGCCGGGTGAACGGACCGCGGCGCCCCGGGGGTTGAGGGCGAGGCCGCGCAGGAAGCGGTCGGCGAGGCCTGCGCTGTTGGGGGTGGCTGAGGCGGGTGACGTGTCGGGCGCGGGGTGCATCGGCATCACGGTGTCCTTCTCAGGTGCGGTCAGCCGCCTCGCGCGGGCGCAGGGCCGTGCGCGGGGTGAGCCGGACGACGTCGAAGTGGGCGGTGGTGCGGCGGACGCGGCCGAAGAGGTTGTCGTGGCCGGCGACGTGCACCGTGCCGACGCCGTGTCCGCGCAGGGTGTCGACGACCAGCGGCCAGCGCAGCGGGCGCACGATGCCGTCGAGCAGCAGGGTCCGTACGGCCTCGCCGGTGTGCAGCAGGGTGCCGTCGTGGTCGGAGACCACGGGGATGCGGGGCTGGGCGAAGGAGAGTTCGGCGAGGATTTCGTCCTCGGCGCGGCGGCGCAGTGGACCGAACGCGCCGGAGTGCAGGGGCGGGCGCATCGTGTAGAGGGAGAGGCCGCCGGCGCTCCTGATGCGTTCCTTGAACCAGTCCAGGGCGTGTTCGCGCACCGAGACCATGTGCATGTCGTCGTCGATGTAGCAGGCCATGTCGTGCCACCAGCCGCGCGCGTCCATGTCGGCGAGGATCTCCGTCAGCCGGTGCGAGGGGGTGCGGACGAACGACTGGGTGACGACGTCCTTGTGCTCGAGGGAGAAGTACTCGTCCTGGAGGCGGGCGAGGCGGGCGGTCATCCGCACGGTGTCCTCGTCGGAGAGGCAGCCCACGTAGGCGGCGGCGGCCTTGCCGCCGAAGCTGGGGCCTGCGCACAGGAGCGGGTCGAGACCGTGGCGGTCCTCGGCCCAGCGGGCCAGGGCGAGGCTGTTGACCAGGAACACGACCTGGGCGGCCTCGGAGTAGTCGCCTTCGGCCTCGCGGAAGCGGTCCACGACGCGGTAGCCGAGGACGTCGTCTGCGGTGGCGAGCAGCGCGCGGGCCTGCGGGTTGACCATCATGAACCTGCCGACGTCGTCGAAGGACATGGCCCCCATGCCGGGGAACACGACCGCCGCACCGGTTCGCTCTTCGCTCTCCATCGCTACCCCATCCTCCGCATCCGCAGGTTCTCGCGTGTGCCGGTTCACTATGGGTGGCGGCCGGGGCGGGGAATAACCCCTAACCGAGGCGGGGTGGCTAGGGGTTGGTCGGAGGATGCCCCCCTCTTACGGTGGGCCCGCACGTGAGCGAACCCCGGTGGGCGCTCCCCGAGACCCAAGACGGACGAGCGGGCCGGTCGAGCCGGTCCGTCCGCGCTGCGGACCTCCGTCGAACTGGAGACTGAGCCATGCGAGTCCTCATCACCACCCTGGCCCTCGATTCGCACTTCTTCAACGCCGTTCCGATCGCCTGGGCGCTGCGCGCGGCGGGCCACGAGGTGCGGGTGGCCAGCCAGCCCGACCTCACGGAATCGATCACGCGCGCCGGCCTCACCGCCGTTCCGGTGGGCCCCGATCTGAAGCTGATGGAGCAGAACCGCAAGGCGGACGGCGGCGACCAGCCGGGCTACGGCTTCGGCTGCAACATCGCCGAGACCGATCCCGCGAAGCTGACCTGGGAGTACGTACGCGACACCCTGACGACGTACACGCAGATAGCGGAGTTGGCGGCCGACCAGCAGACTCTGGAGGACCTGGCGCGGCTCTGCGACAGCTGGCGTCCCGACCTGGTGATCTGGGACGCCATGACGTACACGGGCCCGGTCGCGGCGCGGGCCTGCGGTGCGGCGCACGCGCGGCTGGTGTTCGGCACCGACCACTGGGCGCGGATGCGGTCGCTGTTCCTCAAGCTCAGCGCGGAGCAGGCGCCGCAGGATCGCCGGGACGGTCTGGGTGACTGGCTGCGCGCCCGCCTCCAGGGGCTGGGGCTCGACCCGGCGCAGGCGTTCGGCGAGGACCTGGTCTACGGCCAGCGCACCATCGACCCGATGCCGGAGTTCCTGCGCGTCCCCGGCGAGCCGGAGACCCGCATCCCGGTGCGGCCCGTCGCCTACAACGGTCCTTCGGTGGTGCCGGACTGGGTGCACGAGACGCCGAAGCGGCCCCGGGTCTTCCTCACGCTCGGGCTGACCCTGCCCGAGGCCAACCACCAGGGCTTCCCCGTCGCCGATCTGCTGAAGGCGGCCGCCGACCTGGACGTGGAGCTGATCACCACGGTCGGTGCGGGCGGCACTTCGCTGCCGGGCCTGGAGAGCCTGCCGGAGAACGTGCGCCTGGTGGACTTCGTACCGCTCAACGAGGTGCTGCCCAGCTGCTCGGCGATCATCCACCACGGCGGCGGGGGCACGCTGCAGAACTCGCTGCGCCACGGCACCCCGCAGATCATCGTTCCCGGCTGGCTGTGGGACGAGAAGGCCACGGCCATGGCGGTCGCGGGCGAGGGCGCGGGGCTGTGCGTCGACCCGGAGGAGTTCACCGCCGACTCGCTGCGCGAGAGCCTGGGCCGGGTGCTGGACGAGCCGGGGTTCGCCAAGGAGGCGGGCCGGCTGCGGGAGGAGCTGCTGGCGCGGCCGGCGCCGAGCGACATTGTCGCGGAGCTCGAGGCGCTGGCCGCCGAAGGCGGTCTTTCGTCATGAGGGGCATCATTCTCGCGGGTGGCCACGGCACCCGCCTTCATCCGCTGACGCTCTCGGTCTCCAAGCAGCTGCTGCCGGTCAACGACAAGCCGCTGATCTACTATCCGCTGTCGGTACTGATGCTGGCCGGCATCCGCGACATCACGGTGATCTCCACGCCCACGGACCTGCCGCAGCTGCAGCGGCTGCTCGGTGACGGGGACCAGCTCGGCCTGCGCATCGACTTCGTGAGCCAGAGCCACCCCGGCGGGCTGGCCGAGGCGTTCATCCTGGCGTCGGAGCAGATCGGCGACGGGCCCGTCGCGCTGGTGCTCGGGGACAACGTCTTCCACGGCCACAACTTCTACGACATCCTCCAGACCCACGCGCGCGACGACATCGACGGCTGTGTGCTGTTCGGCTATCCGGTGGAGGACCCGCGCCGGTACGGCGTGGGCGAGACCGACGGTGCGGGCCGGCTGGTGTCGCTGGAGGAGAAGCCGGCGAACCCGAGGTCCAACCGGGCCATCGTCGGCCTGTACTTCTACGACAACGACGTCGTCGACATCGCGAAGAACCTGCGGCCCTCGCCGCGCGGCGAGTTGGAGATCACCGACGTCAACCTGGAGTACGTACGCAGGGGCAAGGCGCGCCTGGTCGACCTCGGCCGCGGCTTCGCCTGGCTGGACGCCGGCACCCCGGCGTCGTTGCTCGCGGCGGGGCAGTACGTGCAGACCCTCGAGGAGCGGCAGGGGGTGCGGATCGCGTGTGTGGAGGAGGTGGCACTGCGGATGGGCTTCATCGACTCCGACAGCTGCTACCGGCTCGGCGCCCAGCAGGCGTCCTCGGCGTACGGGGCGTATGTGCGCACGATCGCCGAGGAGTTGGCGGACGTTCCGGTGGCGGCCCGCTGACGCCGTCGAGCGCCGTGCGACGGCCGGTGACCTCGAGGGGTCACCGGCCGTTTCAGGTGCTCCGGTGTGTCGCCGGCGGGGCGGGGAGCGCCACTGTCCCGGAGGCCGCGAGGGCTTCGAGGATGTCGTCGGCGGGGCCCTCGTCGGCGTCGTAGGCGTAGCGCACGTGGTGCAGGTCGGCGTGGAGGGTGGCGGAGGTGACGGCCCGCTCCCGGCCGGCGCGGCGCGGGCGGCCGAAGGGCAGGTCGCCGGTGTCGGCCCAGCGCAGCCGGCCGTCCCCGTCGAGGTAGCTGCGGGTGCGGCCCCGGTTGTCGGGGTGGAGGCAGTAGGGGATGTCGAGGTAGCCCTTGGCGAACGCCTCGAAGAGCGCGGTGCCCAGGTCGGGGTGGAGGTCGCGGACGGCGTGGACGATCGCCGCCGCCTCCCGGTACACCTCGTTGTCGGCGTCGGCCGCGGTGTCCTGGCCGCCGGTGCGGGCGCGGACGGTGTCGGCGGCGGCCGCGGCGAACTCCAGGGCGGCGATGTTCTCCTCGACGGTGGGTATGCGCATGGATTCGGCGACGGTCTTCACGATGAGCCGCTCGGCGCCGGAGCGCACGGCGAGTTCGGCCGCCGCGGCCAGCATCCGGTAGGCGCCGCGCGGCGTGACCGGGTACAGGCCCATGTAGGCGTAGATGACCACGTGCCAGGTGGGGCCGGGCAGCAGTTCGGTACAGAGCCGGCGCAGCGCGGCGACGGCCTCCAGGTCCTGGGCCGGGCTGGTCTGCTGCGCGTAGCTGACGGAGACGCTGCGCACGCCGTGCTGGTGGAAGAAGAGCGCCTCCAGTACGGAGACGGCGACCAGCATGCTCGGCGGGCACAGCTGTCCGAGCAGGCAGCCGCCGAAGGACTCCAGGTGCGGTTCGGCGCCGCGGTCGCGCAGGGTGGCGAAGTGCCGGGTGCCTGCCGTCCAGTTCCGTACGGACTGTGCCAGCGGGGTGCGGCCGTAGGGCAGGCAGTACGAGACCGGGCCGCCCTCGCTGGCGCTGAGGCCGAGCCCGGTCATCGACTCGAAGATGTGCTGCGGCACGGCCGAGCCGTGCCGGACCTGGACGGGGAAGTCGGGGCCGCGCAGCCCGGCCAGCATGCGGGCGGTGACCTCGGGCGGGTGAGTGGTCAACGGGTAGCCGTTCAGCGGCCGGCCCTCGGCGAGGGCGGTGGCGAGCGCCGCCTCGTCCCGCAGCCGGGTGTAGCTGTCGAGTGTCAGGGTGCCGACGGTGGTGGCGTCGGCGGCCTTGGTGGCGGCGAGCCCGGCGCGCATCGCCGCGGGGCTCATGAGGCCCATGCGCGGCTGCACCACCAGGGCATTGGCGCGGGCCCGGCGGCGGACGAACGCGTCGAAGTCGACCGCCCCGACGGCGGGGAGCGGATCCTCGGTCACGGCGCGCTCGACACTCCCGCCAGCTCGGCCCGGACCGGCTCCCGGCGGCCGTACGCCCGCTGGGTGCCGGGCCGTTCGCCGGAGAGGAGGTAGCGGCGCAGGTCGGCGGCGGCCGCGTCGAAGAAGACCGCGTCGAAGCCGGCCTCCAGGAGCGCGGTGGAGCCCTGTGCGCGGTCGGCCGCCTCGCCGCCGACGCCCAGCTTGCCGCCGATGATCATCGAGAGTTCGGCGAGTTCGGGCCTGGCCCGCACCCGGGGTGCGATCCGCAGGCCGTCGGCGTAGCCGTGTCCGTTGACGCTGCTGATGACGACCAGTTCGGGCCGGTGGCGCAGGCACTCCTCGACCAGCAGTTCCTCGGGTACGCAGGGGCCGAGGTTGACCACCTCGAACCCGCACTCCTCCAGCAGGAGTTGCAGCAGGACCAGGTTCCAGGTGTGCGAGTCGGAGGGGACGGTGCCGAGCACGACGGTGCCGCCGGGGGCGGCCGGGCCGTGCGTGGTGCGCCGCGCGGGGGCGGTCATCGGGTGGCCTCGGCGGGCTGCAGGTAGGCGCGCCGGTAGTCGAGGCGGGAGGCCGATACGACCTCGCCGCCGCGCACCGCCACCTCGACCGGTGCGGGCCGTCCGAGGAAGGCGAGGAGGCTGGCGCTGACGCCGTAGGCGCCGACGTTGGGCACGCTCAGCACGTCGCCCGGCGCGAGGTCGGCGACCTGGACGTCGCGGCCCAGGATGTCGCCCGGGGTGCACAGCGGGCCGGCCAGGGTCGCGGTGCCGGTGGCGGGGCCGCCCTCGGGCCGGACGCTGGTGGGCAGCAGGCGTCCCAGGCCGGACATGCCGCCGAAGATGTTGATCCCGCCGTCCAGGACGGCGAACGTGCGGCCCCGGCTGACCTTCAGGTTGGTGACGCCGAGCAGCAGGGTCCCCGCGCAGGCCACCAGGAAGCGGCCGGACTCGAACGCGATGCGCGGCGAGCCCTCCCGCCATTGCGGCAGGTGGATGTCCAGGGCGGTGGTGAGTTCGCTCGCCAGCTTGGGGTAGCGGGCCCGGCCGCCGGGCACGCCGTAGGGCGCGGAGAAGCCGCCGCCCAGATCGAGCAGGGAGAGGGGGATCTGCAGCTCCGCGGCCAGTCCGGTCGCCTGTTCCAGGGTGTTGTGGAACTCGGTGATCAGGCCTTCCTCGTCGGCCGCGTTGCTCAGCGGGAAGTAGTGCAGGCCGGCCAGGCGTACGCCTTGCTCGCCCGCCAGTTCGCGCACGGAGTGGGGCAGGTCTTCGACGTCGAAGCCGAACTGGGAGGGTTTGCCGGTCATCCGCACGCCGGTGCCCGCGGCGGCCGAGGCGCTGTTGACGCGCAGCACGCAGTCGGCGACCAGGCCCAGGGCGACGGCGGCGGCGCCGACGCGCCGTACGTCGGTGACGGAGTCGGTGGAGAAGGTGCGCACGCCGGCCGCCAGGGCCCGGGTCAGTTCCTCGGTGGTCTTGCCGGGCCCGGTGTAGAGGCAGTCGGCGGGGTCGAAGCCGGCTTCGAGGGCGACGGCCAGCTCGCCGCTGGAGGAGATCTCGGCGCGGCAGCCTTCCGTGCCGTCGGTGGTCTCGCGCAGCGCGCGGGCGACGTCGGGGTGCGGGTTGGCCTTGAGCGCGTAGTAGAGGGCGCTGCCCTCGGGCAGGCCGGCGCGCAGCTCGTCGCGGGCGGCCGCCACCTCGTCGAGGTCGAAGACGTACAGGGGGGTTCCGAAGCGTTCGGCCAGCTCGGCGTGGCGGGGCTCGGCGGTCACAGGTTCTCCTCCTTCAGGAGCGCGGCGATCTCCCGGTGCGCGATCTTGCCGTGGGCGGTCAGCGGGAGCTGCGGGACGACGCGGCACAGCGCGGGCACCTTGGCGGGCTCCAGGCGTGCGGCCAGCTCCCGCAGGACGGCGTGGGGTTCCGTCTCGCCCTCCACCACGATCGCCAGGTCCGTGCCGTCGGCGGGGGGTACGACGCAGGCCGCCCGCACGCCGGGCACGTCGGTGGCGGCGGCCTCGATCTCGACGGTGCTCATGCGGATGCCGCGGCGTTTGAACATGTCGTCGCGCCGGCCCTGGAAGTAGAGGTAGCCGTCCTCGTCCAGCCAGCCGTAGTCGCCGGTGTGCAGCCGGGGTTCGCCGGTGTCGGGGTCGGGCCTGAAGACACGCGCGCTCTGCTCGGGCGCGCGCCAGTAGCCGGGCATGACGTGCGGTCCGGCGGCGACGATCTCACCGACCTCGCCGGCGGGGACCTCCTTGCCCGCGTCGTCGAGGATCAGGACCCGGGTGCCGGGCAGCGGCACGCCGACGGAGTCGGGGCGTTCGGTGTCCTGCTCGGGCGGCATGACGGTGACCCGCTTGCACTCGGTCTGCCCGTACTGGCGCACCACCCGCACGCCGGGGAACAGCTCGCGCAGGGCGCGGATGGTGGCGGCCGGCAGGGCGGCGCCGGTGTTGGTGAAGAGCCGTACGGCGGGCAGCCGGTCGCGGGCGCGGCTGCCGAGCGCGACGATCATCTGGGCCAGGGACGGCACGATCGGCACCACGGTGGCGCCGGTCTCGCTCATTCGGCGCAGCAGCGTCAGGTCGGACTCCTCGTCGGCCAGGACCAGTTCGCAGCGGCCGAGGCAGGCGAGGAGCACCTTGTACAGGCCGTAGTCCCAGGAGATCGGGAAGCGGCAGAACACCACGTCGTCGGGCCGGTAGCGCAGCACGGCGGCGATGGCGCGCGCGGCGAAGACCATGTGGGAGTGGTGGGACATGACGGCCTTGGGGGTGGCCGTGGAGCCGGAGGTGTAGACGAGGACGGC
Organism: Streptomyces sp. NPDC039480; assembly: GCF_055597165.1. Taxonomy (NCBI): domain Bacteria; kingdom Bacillati; phylum Actinomycetota; class Actinomycetes; order Kitasatosporales; family Streptomycetaceae; genus Streptomyces; species Streptomyces sp. NPDC039480. Next base: position 32,731 of record NZ_JBVITX010000018.1, read on the forward strand.
GAGGTCGTCGGGGCCGACCGCGGCCGGTGGCGGCCCGGCCGGGGAGCGCCGCGCCAGTTCGTCGGTCTCGCGCCACACGTCGTCCTGGTCGCGCACCGGTGCCTCGGTGACCTCCCGGAGGCGGGCGAGGCCCGGTCCTGCGCCGATGACGAGCTTGGGCTCGGCATTGGCTAGCACGGATCTGAGGTGGAACGGCTTCATGCCGGGGTTGAGGGGCACGAAGACGACGCCGCGGGCGAGGGTGCCGTAGAGCATCGCGACCAGCTCGCGGCGGCTGGGGGCCTGGACGACGAGGCGGTCGCCGCGGCGCACGCCCTGCGCGTCGAGCCAGGCGCCGAACTGCCGGCTCCGTTCGGCCAGCTGCCGGTAGGTCCAGCCGCCGTTGGCGTCCCGCACCGCCGGTGCGTCCACCGCCGTCAGCAGGGCCTCGTCGAGGAAGTCGTGCACGCGCTCGGTGCCGGGGGCCAGCACCTGGGGGGCGTCGTCCGACTTCGCGAGTCCCTCCATGATCTGCCTCGCCTCTCCACCGGTGGCTCGAAATCCCCGGTGATCTCTTGGGAGTTGGGGTGTGGGTCTGTGCTGCGAAGCCGCCGTTCGAAGGCCCGCTGCTCGGGCACCCTAGGGACGGCGCCGGTGGCGGCCACACCCCTAGCCACCCCTAGGCGGGGCGGCGCCTGTTGGCTCGTTCGCGCGGGGTCGGGGGCCGCTCGCCCGGGGGTGCGGCGGGTTAGGGGCTGCTAAGGGTTCCCCGGATCCGCCGCTCGGGCTGCCATGGAGCCGCAAGGTTTTCCGCGGGTTCCCGGCCGGGGCCGGGCTCCGCCCGGCGGGTTCGGCCGACGGTTCTACGACAGGGAGTGCACATGTGGAATGAGCAGTTCGAGACGATCGTGCGGGGGCACCTGCCCTTTCTCGGCGACGACGAGGAGCTCGCCGAGGAGGCGTCGCTGCGCGACCTCGGCCTGGACTCGCTGGGCACCGTGGAGCTCCTGAGCGCTCTGGAGAACGCGTACGACCTGCGGTTCGTGGACGACGCCCTGACCCTGGAGACGTTCGCCACCCCGGCCCGGCTGTGGTCGACGCTCGACGAGCTGCGCGGGGCGAGCGCCTGACCGCAGCGCGGACAGCACGGGCGACGGGCCGCCTGCCGGCATGGGGATCATGTCGGCAGGCGGCCCGTCGCAGATGTACGAGGGGGAGGTCAGCCGGCGATCTCCTTGAGGAAGCCGGCGAGCACCGCGCGGAAGCGTGCGGGCTGCTCCAGGTGCGGGACGTGGCTGGCGTCCTCGACGATCTCCCAGCGGGTGTCCGGGATGCGGTCGTGGAAGGGCCGCATGGTGGCCGGTGTCGCCTCGTCGTGCTCGCCGGCCAGGAGCAGCGTGGGGGCCGTGATGTCGGGGCAGACCTCGGTGACGCCCCAGTCGCGCAGGGTGCCGATGACGTGGAATTCGTTGGGGCCGTTCATCGCGTAGTAGACGGTGGGGTCGTTGTAGATCTCGTAGAAGGAGGCCATGAAGTCGCGCGGCCAGGGGTCCATCCGGCAGACGTGGCGCTCGTAGAAGGGCCGCATGGCGGCGGTGTACTCGGCGCTGTCGGTGGTGCCCGCGGCCTCGTGGCGGAGCAGGGTTTCGTTGACGCCGTCCGGGAGTTGCTCGCGCAGTCTGCCGACCTCGGCGAGCCACAGGGGGTAGGACGCCGGTGAGCTGACGATCGCCAGGCCGCGCAGTCCGGCGGGGCGGGACGCCGCGTGCTGGGCGCCGAGCAGGCCGCCCCAGGAGTGGCCGAGCAGCAGGTAGTCGTCGGCGATGCCCAGCTTGGTGAGCAGGTTGTCCAGTTCGTCGAGGAAGAGCTGGACGGTCCAGAACTCCGCGTCCTGGTCCGGGAGGTGGGTGGAGCCGCCGTTGCCCAGCTGGTCGTAGTGGACGACGGGCCAGCCGTCCTCGGCCAGGTCGGCGAGGGCGAGCAGGTAGTCGTGGGTGCTGCCGGGCCCGCCGTGCACCACGACCAGCGGGGGCCGTCCGCAGTCGAGGTCACCGGTGATGCGGTACCAGGTGTGCCACTCGCGGAACTCCACCGTTCCACGGGCGCTCGCAGGGGGAGCCATCTGCCGGGTCACCTCGGTCTCTTCCGGTTGCGGTGTGGGCATCGGCTGCCTTCGCCCAGGTCACGGCGGGCCGGGGCGCCCGCGGAGAGCTCGCAGCCTGCCGCTGTCGCCCCGGGCGCCGCACCCCCTAACTCACCCCTATCCGCCCGCTCCCTCAGGCCGCGCGGGTGGCGACGTAGACGCCGCGGTCGGCGCGTCCCACGGGCAGCAGCCGCGGCGTCAGCCCCACGGCGGTGAACGCCTCCTCGTACTCCTGGCCGGAGAAGAGCGCCAGGTCCTCGCGGTCCACGAAGTGCCGCACTCCCCCGCTCTCCGGCTCGGAGACCAGGTAGTGCATGTCGACGACCGTCCGGTCGCCCTCGGTGCGCCACTGGCCCATCCGGGAGATGGTCACGCCGTCCCGTTCCACGAAGGCGTGGGCGAGCTGTCCGCCCTGCCAGCGTTCCCGGAGGATCCACGGCTCCACGATCAGCACCCCGGTGGGCGTGAGGTGGTGGGCCATGGTGGCGATGGCGGCCCGCAGGTCGGGCACGCCGTCTAGGTAGCCGACGGCGCTGTACATGGAGCAGATGACGTCGTACGAGCGGCCGAGGTCGAACTTCCGCATGTCCGCCAGGTGCAGCGGGACCTCGGCGGGCAGCTTCTCGCGCGCCCGGACCAGCATCGGCTCGGACAGGTCGAGGCCGGTCACCTCGAACTCGCCGTGCAGCCGGCCCAGGTGCTCGCCGGTGCCGCAGCCGACGTCGAGCAGGGTGGTGGCACCGGGGGCGTGTTCCCTGGCGAGGTCGGCGATCAGTTGGGCGTGGGCAGCGTAGTCGTACAGAGTGCAGTAGACGCGGTCATACACTTCGGCGAACTGGTTGTCGTACACGACGGACGCCTTTCGGGGGTGGGGGCGGGGGCTGAAGGGCTGTGCTGGGGACGGGGGTTGAGGACCTGGGGTGGGGACGGGGGTTGACGGCTGGGGTGGCGGCCGGGGGTCAGCCGGTCGCCGCTCGGACGGTGCCGTTGCCCGCGTGGATGCGTTGCAGTTCGGCGCGGCCGGAGAGCTGGAGCTTGCGGTAGATGCGGGTCAGGTGCTGTTCGACGGTGCTGATGGTGATGAAGAGCTTCCGGGAGATCTCCCGGTTGGTGACGCCGACCGCGGCCAGTTGGGCGACCCGCTGCTCGGCCTCGCTGAGCTGCGCCGCCTCCCAGCCGGACCATGCGGGCAGGGTGGCCGGCTCCGGGCCGCCCACCGTGCTGGACTCGGGCAGCAGGGTCCGGGCGACGCGCTCGGCGCCGCAGCGGATGGCGCCGCGCCAGGCCATCTCGCCCACGGCGCGGGCGCTCTGGGAGTCCCCCACGTCCTGGTGGGCCAGGCTGAGGTCGACCAGGACCAGGAACTGCTGGTGCAGGTCGCTGCCGTCGGAGAGCAGCTCGGCCGCTTCGGTCAGGACGCCGAGCCTGCGGTGGCGGTCCACCACCTGCGCGTAGACCCGCAGGGCGGCGCCCCGCACGCGGGGGTGCCGGCCGCGGGGGTGGCCCAGCTGCTTCTCCAGGAGCCGGCGGGCCTCGGCGCGGTCGCCCTGCGCGAGCACGACCTCGGCGAGGCCGGTCCGCCACGGGGCGAGCGAGGGGATGTCCATCTCCCAGCGGGTCAGGAGCTCGCCGCAGCGCAGGAAGTCGCGGTGTGCCGCCTGGTACTGGCCACCGGCCAGGCGGTAGCGGGCCCGGGCGTGCAGGTAGGCGACGCCGTGCAGCGTTTCGAACATGTTCTGCGGCACGATCCAGGACAAGTACTCCTCGGCCTGGTCGAGTTCGCCGCGGGCGGTGTGTGCCGCCACCAGGACGCTCAGCGGCAGGCCCAGCGCCACGCCCCAAGCGCGCGGCGCCAGGTGCTTGAGCGCGGTGGTGGCATACCGCTCGGCGGCGATCAGGTCGCCCCTGCGCCGCATGGTCTCGGCGCGGACGGCCTGCGGGACGCCTCCCAGTGAGCCGATGCCGGGGCCGCCGGACTCGGCGAGGACGCGGGTGGCGCACTGCTCGGCGCGGGAGAGTTCGTCGACGCACACCAGCGCCTGCAGGACGGTGGCGACCGCGTCGCCCCTGGCGAACCGGTCGGTGCCGATGCTCTCGCTGAGCGCGGCCACATCGCTGGGGCCGTGTTCGCTGAACGCGCCGCGCAGCGCCCTGAGATGACGCAGCAGCACGGGGTCGTCGATCTCGGCGAGCCGGTCGAGCAGCGCCGGATCGGCGTCCTCGATCCGCCGGCGCAGCGCCGGGTAGCTGATCAGCGCCCAGCCGAGGAAGGCGCGCAGCTCGGCTCTGCGTTCGGATGTCGTGGCGCGTATCGCCACGTCGACCAGCATGTCGGCGGCCTGGTCGATCCGGCCGTGCCACAGGAAGATCGTCAGCAGGGTGACGATGTCCTCGTCGGGGACCTTACCCATCCGCTGGAGCACGTGGCACTGGTCCAGGTACCGGATGACGCGCGCCGGGTTGAGCCGCCACTGGGCCCAGATCAGCTGGGTGATGACGCGGCCCTTCTCCGTGTCGTCCAGCGGGCCGCGCATCACCAGGGCCAGGCACCGGACGGCGAAGGGCCAGTCGCCCTGGGCGACGGCCTCCCTGGCGGAGTCCCTCAGCACGGAGGTGGTCCACGCCGCCGCGGTGATGTCCGAGGCGACCAGGTGCCGGGCGACCAGGGAGCTGCTGTAGCCCTCGGCCTCCAGGATGGCCGCCACCTGGTAGTGCTGGGCGGGGAGCTCCGTCAACTCGGGGTCTTCCAGGAGGGTTTCGGCGGCCCGCGGGTGGCGGAACCGCACGTCCCGGACCCCGGCGCCGTGCAGGATGCCTGCCTCCTGGAGCGAGCGCAGTTGCTCGGTGACCAGCTCGGGGTCGGTTTTGAGGAGCTGTGCGAGCAGGTCGACGCTGGCCTCGGCGCCCAGCAGCGCGATGCCGCGGGCGACGGCCAGGATCTCGGGGCCGCTGCGGTGGAGCGAGGCGAAGACGGACAGCGCGGAGACGCGGCCCGCCCTCAGGCTCATCGCTTCGAGCGGGGCGGCCTCGCCCAGCGTCGAGGCGGAGTCGGCGCGCCATTCCTCGATCAGAGCGCGCAGCACCAACGGGTTGCCGCCGCTGACGCGATAGCAGTCGTCGGTCATCCGCTCGGCGGCCTCGGCGCCGAGGTCGTGGTCGATGACCTCGCGCACGCCGTCCCGGGAGAGCGGTCCGAGCCGGAGCTGGGAATAGTGCGGCTCGCGCATCAACTCGGCGCAGAACAGCGGAATGACCAAATGGGATCGGTCGGGAACCACCAGGACCACCACGACGGGCGCGGTGCGGGCGAGGCGGATCAGGTACAGGATTCCGGCCAGCGATTCGGGGTCGCTGTGCTGCAGATCGTCGACGACGGCAAGCACGGGGGTCTGCCGTGACAGGCGCGCGATGTCTTCGGCGATCTGCTTGCCGTCGTTCTCCGGGTCCGACCACGGGGCGATGGGCCAGGACACCACCGGCCTTCCCTCGGCATTTTCGAGTTCCTTGGCCAGTTGGGACAGCATGTCCATGGGGCGTTGCTTTCCCGTACGAGTGGCGTGCGCACACAGCACGACCAGCTCGGACTCGCCTTTTAAAGACTCGATCAGGGAATGCGTGAGTTCGGTTTTTCCCACCGCGACAGGTCCGGAGACTACCGCGACGCTGCCACGCCCTTTCCGGGCGGTTTGAACAAGCTCCTGCAGTTCAGAAAGTGCATGTGAACGTTCGCTCAGAATCACTTCTTCCCCCTTTCATGGCTGCCAGAGCCCGGGGGAGCAAAACGCCCTCACTTATGGGGACAGGAGTCCCCGCATGGACGAATTGACACCACGCAGCGACGCGTGACCCCCGTGTCGACCCTGACTTCGCGCACACGTCTGATCTTGCTCCGTGTACACGCGTCTACTATAGACATACATGGCCTCGACTTGACCACCCCTTTAAGGAGTTTCGTATTGCACCATTCTTACGTCGATGCGCCACTACACGACGAGAGGAGCAGGTATGTCGGAGTGCGGGACAGCCGAGGAGATGCCGGTGAGGGGCACGCAATGGCCCCATTTACCCTGACTTGCCCCCACCTTGAGCGCAGCTGGAGCCGTCGGCACCTGCGCCGCCCGCCCACTGCCGGGCCGGGCGGGTTCGCGCACGCAACGGAAAGGAGGCCGGCCTCGGCAGGCCCCCGGAGGGCCTCTCAATACCCATTTCCAGCGGCCCGGAACACGCCCGGCGGGGAATTTACGCTTTACGTGATGATGGTGCGGACTCGTCGGGAATGAGGACCGGACACTTCGTCCCGCGCCCTGGGGCCGTCACCTACCGTAAGTGCCGCAGTACGAGTCAGGGGCCTCGCCCCGCCGAGGACATCCGACGCCCCGCCCACTGGAATACTCGCTTCCGGAAATACACTCGCGCACACCCCTCAGAGTTCCCGAAAACGAGAAATGAGACCCACTTCACATGGGCGCCCGGGTGGGGCGCCCTGCGGCCCTTTACGGGCGGGTCGACAGGCAGAAGGGAGCCAATGGTTAATCGGGGGCACCGCCCCCGCTCACAGGGGGCATGACGGCACGGGGGCGCCGGCCGGAGGAGAAGAGCCATTACCCCGCGCCGGGAAGCGGGCCATGGGATAAATCCTCTGGGACCCTCACCTCACATATGCGTGACAGCCCCTCGACTCCGGACGGCGGCACGAGGGCAGACTCGCCCGCGGCCCCCGCGGGGCTGCCCATGAGGGCCGCAGGCAACGCGACCACGGCAGGGGCACGGTGGCCATCACCTGCTTGCTCGCCATCGAATCTGCGCCACGGCTTTACGATCCGGAAGGGCCGCCCCGGCGTGGCGCTCAAGCGCCCCGGAGGAGCCGGACGCCGGCACGAGGCGCCCGGCACACACCGCTCGACGCGATCACGGGGCCGCGGAGCCACGACTTCGCGCCACCCGTCCGACTGCGTGAACTGACCGCAACGGCAGGCACATTATGGCTGAATGAACGCTTCTGGTGGCCAAAACGGAGCTCTCGCCGCGAGACCGATCGACCCCGAAGCCACCGACCGCCAGAAGTGAGTACCGGTACTCATGCCGCCCTGGCCCGGGCAGCACAGGATCGATCCGTGCCCACCTGGAAACCTGCCACTGTCACCGCCACTGCCACCGTCATCGCCGTCGCCCTTCTGACAGGTTGCGGACAGAGCGCGGACGATGTGTTCGTCAACCTCAACGGCACCAAGCCGACACGCTCCTCCGACACCGATCCACCCGGCACGGAGGCGCAGCACCCCGACGCTCCCCCCAACTACGCCGACAATCAGCGCACTCAGCGGTCGCGTGAGGTGAGCCGGCAGGATGAGAGGCGGGCCAGGCAGAAGGCCACCGGCATCGAACGGGCCCTTGGTGAGCTGCGCCGGCGCGGCAAGATCAGCCCCGCGGAGGTACAGGCCACGCTCACACCGCTGGCAGCCCCCTTTCACGTGGCCGTCGAGCGCTCAGCAGCCGGCACGCGTACGAATGCGGCCGGGGGCAGCTCTTACGGCGTCTGGGTCGGTGATACCGCATGCGTCACCGGCACCGTCACAAAGGAACGAGTGTGGACCGACGTCAACGGCCATTATCCGGAGACCGGTTGCATGCCTCCAGCGTTCACTCACTGAGGTGCCTGCTCAACGGGTGCGTCCCCCTTTCGGCTTTCGGTGCGGGGGAAGAAGGGGAGCTCGATGTGGACGCGGTCGGCGGCGGCGAGGATCTGTGCGGCGTCGTCGACCGGCGGGTGGATGTGGTGGTTGATCCGTTTCTTGACGTCCGCGCCGTCGGCGCCCGAGGCCATCACCTTGCGGTCCCAGCCCCGGGTGAAGACCGCGCCGGCGCCTCCCAGGTCCAGGCAGGTGACGTAGGGGCCGGGCGTGAAGTCGCGCAGCGGCAGGCCGAGCAGGTCGGCCGCCGCGTTGTACCCGGCCACCTTGCCGAGCGGGGTGGCGTGCTGGCAGGCCTGCATGACCGTGTGTTCGGCGTCGAATGCCGCTGCGGCCGTGTCTCCGGCGACGAACACGTCGGGCAGGGCCCGCAGTTGCCGGTCCACCGGTACCCGGCCCAGGCAGTCGAGGTCGTCGGAGATCTGCCGGGTGAGGTCACTGGCCGCGATCCCCGCGCACCAGAGCACAGCGTCCGCCTCGACCCTGGCGCTGTCGGAGAGGACGGCGTATCCGTCACCGACCTCTCTCACCGTCGTCCCGAGGCGGCATTCCACGTCCAGCTTCTCCAGCGCCGCCTCGATCTCCCGGCGTGGCCCCGGGCCGAGCTGGTGGGCGATCACTTCCGACCGGTCCACCAGCAGCACCCGGCCCCGGGCGGCCAGGGCGGTCGCGGCCTCCAGGCCGACGAACCCGGCGCCGACCACCACGGCACGGTAGTTGTCCCGTTCCCGCAGATGGTCGGTGAGCCGCCGGGCCCCGTCCAGGGTGTCGATGTCGAAGAGCCGTTCGGCGCCGGGCAGAGCCGCGGGCCGCACGAGCCTGCTGCCCGCCGCCAGCACCAGGCGGTCGTAAGCGATCTCCTCGCCGTCGGCCACCACCACGCGGCGCCCGGTCTCGATCGTGCTGACCAGGGCCCGCAGATGCCCGACGCCGACCGGCTCCAGGATTCTCCTGAGCTCCACCGTGGCCAGCTCCGGCTCCGGCTCGTACAGGCGCGGCCGCAGCACCAGGTGCTCGCCCGGCGCTATGAGCATGATGCGCAGGTCCGCGTCCCCGCGCGCCAGTGCCGCTCCCGCCGCGCTCCACACACCCGCGAAACCGCCTCCGACGATCACAATGTGCCCCATCATGTCTTCCTCTCACCCGGCCTCGCCCCTCCGGGCATCGGAGGGGCGACAGGGAGACAAGACAGCGGGCTCAGATGTGACTCAGGCCGGCGAGTTTCTCCGGATTGACCAGCCTCCTGTACGTCGTGATCCGCCCATCGGCGATGTCCACGGTGTCGAGCCAGACCAGTTCGCCGGCGCGGTAAGTGGCCAGCGCCGGCCGCCCGTTCACCTCGATGATCCGGAACTCGTCGGGACGCCGGATCCGGACCTGCCGGATCATCAGCACGGCGATCGTCCGCGCGCCGTGAACCGGCCTGCGCGCGGCCGTCGTCCTGCCGCCGCCGTCACCGACATAGACGGCCTCCGGGTGCAGGAGCTCGACGAGTCCGGCGACGTCCCCCGCATCGGCGGCCGCCCTGAACGCTTCGAGCACGCGTTTGGCCTCGGCGCGGGAGGCCCCAGGCGCCTCCTCGGCTCCGGCGACCCGCGCTCGCGCCCGGGAGGCGAGTTTGCGGCTGGCAGCGGGTGTGTTGCCGAGCACCTCGGCGATCCGGCCGAAGGGAAAGCCGAAGACGTCATGCAGCACCAACGCGACGCGCTCAGCGGGAGAAAGCCTCTCCATCACCACCAGCATCGCGGTGCTCACCGACTCGTCCAGGAGCACCTCGGCCGAAGCGTCGGGCCCGGTCAGCAGCGGTTCGGGAAGCCAGGGCCCGACATAGGTCTCGCGCCGTACCCGCGCGGACTTCAACACGTTGTACGACATCCGGGCGGCCAGGGTCACCAGCCAGGCCCGCAGATCCCGCACCTCGGTCAGGTCGGCGCCGGCAGCGCGCAGCCAGACCTCCTGCGCCACGTCCTCGGCCTCGACCACAGAGCCGAGGATCCGGTAGGCCGTCCCGAACACCGCGGGACGATGCGCTTCCCAGTCCGCCTCGGCCAACATGCCGGCCAGCACCACCTGCGACCTCCACCCCCCTCGGCACCACGATCGGCCCTCACTCTAAACAGACCGCTCCCCTGCCCCGTGTTGGGATCATGCAGGGCAGAGAAGGATCAGACCGGTCCCATGAGCCGCAGGCGCAGTCGACTGTCAGAGGCCCGTGGCAACTCCGTCCCGGCGGACGCCGACGCCATCGCCCAGCACCCGACAACGGCCCTACGCGGTGCACAGGCTATGCACTACTTCCTCCGGACGCCCTCGGTCATAAACGCAGCTGCCAGACACACCGCTCCAGCACCCAGCGAGCCGAAGAAGATCCCTTCGAAGAGCCCGCTGTTCGCACCCTCGACGGTGCCATCCTCATGGGTACACGACTTCTCGAAGGGGAAGCGGGCCGTGTGCAGCTCTTCGCAGTGATTCTGCAGGTCTTCATTGAGCACGTTCGCATTGATCCAGGACAGCGCCCACAGGAGGAAGAAGACCCCGGCGAAGGCGCAAACGGCTCCCCACAGCCTGTTCAACTGGCCATCGTCTAAGCCGGTGCTCGTCATGCGCCGGAGCGTACCGTGCCTCGATGTGACACGGCTTCTAATGCCCCTTGCGCTTTCGTGAGATCCCGTAGATCGCGAGTGCGACCAGAACCACGAGCGCGACGATCAGTAGCCAAAGGGGCATCGAGGGCCCTGACGCGCCTTTGGCGAGTGACTCTGCAAGGTGCTGCTCCATCTACGGACCTCACACTCTCTCTAGCCGCTTCTCGGCATGCTCTCCTGGGTCCACTGACCCCGGACTCGTCCGCGACGGCGAGACGGACCCGCGCGCGTCGGTGAGGTGTTCGTAGCATGTACGGCGCTCAGAGGTGTCGATCGACAAGGTCTTGATCACTTATCGGGTACCGCATAGCGTCAGGACAGTGGAATCAACGCACCGGCCCGCCGCCCGGGTTGTCTGCCTGGACGCTGCCTGCCGCCTGCTTCTTCTGCGCTGGCGCGATCCGTTCGACGGGGCATGGCTCTGGGAGCCACCCGGTGGTGGCATCGAGGCCGGCGAGACACCGCTGGTGGCGGCACGCCGTGAACTGGCCGAAGAAACCGGTCTCGACCCGGCAGGCGTCCTTGACCGGTCCGTGCTCGTCGACCGTGATGTGCGGTGGAACGGCAAACGGTACGTAGGGACGGAGCACTTCTTCCTCGCTCGATTTGCCGACGAGCAACCGCCCTTGGCGCGAACGGGCCTGCTCCCTGACGAGCTGGCCAGCCTGGACAGACACGCTTGGTTCGCGTGGTCGGATCTGGCCGCCCTGCCGGACCGGGTTGAGCCTCCACAGTTGCTGACTGTGCTCGACACTCTGATGCCGGACGGCCCGTGGTGCGAACGCCATATTGCATGAGGCGCGGGCCGCGCGGGCCTGGTGTCGCATCACAGCATCACCGGCTCGTTCGCTCTGCCTCACGTCACGATGCGCCGGCGGCCCGAGCGGCATAGGACTTGGCGACCAACTCCTCCACCAAAGCGCTCTTCGCCGCCGAGTAGGCCGCCCTGCCCTCACTGTCGGCAGGGCACCGGTGCGCCAGGGACACCTTCAAGGCGCTGTAGCGCTGGACTTCATCGGGCCGCTGTCGCAAGTAGTCGCGGAGCAGGACGTGATCAAGGTGCGGCTTGGAGCCCGTGGCCACGGCGTACAGGTGATGTGGGGGAAGGGCAGAAGGGGCCTGGAATGCCTCCCGCCCCGGAACGCCCAGATCGCCTTCGTGCCTGTAGCCCTGCCCGGCGAGCCGGGAGATCAGCTCGGGCATGACAGTCTCCGCGGACACCACGATGTCGAGGTCGATGATCGGCTTGGCGGCACACCCGGGCACGGCCGTGCTGCCGACGTGCTCGACCGACACAGCCAGATCCGCGACGTGGGGTGCCAGGCGCCGCCGTAGAGCATCGAAACGCTCGGGCCACCGTGGGTCGTAGTCACTGACCACGATCATGTCAACCATGCCGGAAGTCTCGCAGGGTCACCGGGGCCCACCACACCTCGGCCGCGCTCGGGACATGCGGCGTGCCAACAGGCGCACGCCGGGCCTCGGTTAGTCCAAGCGCTCGCCCCGCTTCGCCGACTGCCGCTCGGAGCCCTTCGTGTGCCACCACTCGAACAATCGGATGCGGAACTCCGACGCGACCCTCCGGACCAGATCATGAGCCGGCGCACCGTCGAACACCGCCATGGCCGACCGCTCGCTCCCCAGGCGAACACGCCACCGCTGCTTGTAAGCCGTCAGTTCGACAACCAGAGTGAACGACCGGCCCTGCTCCACCACCTCGAGGCTCGTCACCTCAAGCTCGGCACTCGCATCGTCCAAGCGCCCCATGAGATGCGGAACAAACAGGTCACGTACCTCGTCGGCCGACGGCATGGACACCCCTTCCCCAGTGCTCTGTGGGACACCTTGCCCGCTGCGGATCTCAGCGCGATACGACCGTGCAGCACCTGCAGGAGGCGGTACCCACGATACGGAGAGGCGGAGCTGGACCTGGATCGTTGCGGCCCATGCCCTCAGCGAAACAGGGATGTGGCGGTGCACTGGCCATGTTTGAGTGCGCTGATGGACATCTTGGTGTTGGGCGGGACCGGGTGGGTGGGCCGCGAGATTTCGCGGCAGGCACTGGAACGTGGGCATCGGGTGACCTGTCTGGCCCGTGGCGAAAGCGGCGAAGTGGCCGCGGGCGCGGTGCTGGTTGCTGCGGACAGGCGTGATCCGACGGCGTACGAGCGCGTGGCGGGCCGGGATTGGGGCGCAGTGGTCGAGGTGTCGTGGCAGCCGGGCTTCGTCCGCCAGGCGCTCGCGGAGCTCGGCAAGCGGGCGGGCCACTGGTCGTACGTGTCGTCGGTCAGCGCGTACGCCTCGCATGCGCAGCCGCACGCCGACGAGTCGGCGCAACTGCTCCCTGCGGCCGGACAGGACGAGGTCGGCCACGAGGAGTTCGGCAAGGCCAAGGTGGCCTGCGAGGAGGCTGCGGCGGCCGCGGTGGGCGACCGGCTCCTCGTCGCGCGAGCGGGGCTGATCGGCGGCCCTGGTGATCACAGTGGGCGCTCCGGGTACTGGGTCGCCCGCGCGGCCCGCGAGCCGCTGACACCGCTTCTGGTACCGGCTCCCCCAGGTAACCCGACACAGGTGATCGACGCGCGAGACCTCGCAGCATGGCTGCTCGACGGTGCGGAGAAGGGAACGACCGGAACGTACGACGCGGTCGGCCCGATCGTTCCCTTCGCGGAATGGGTCGCACTGTCGCGGCGGATCGGCGGGCACACCGGCCCGGTGAGGGAAGCCGACGACGCCTGGCTGCTCGGCCAGAACGTGGTCCAGGCCATGGGCCCGGAGTCGCTCGCGCTGTGGGTGGCCGACCCGGACTGGACCGGCTTCAGCGCTCGCAGCGGCGCTGCGGCAAGCGCGGCAGGTCTGCGACACCGGCCTCGGACGGAGATGCTGGCGGACACCCTGCGTTGGGAGCGGGAGCAGGGTCTGGACCGGCCCCGCCGGGCCGGCCTCAGCCGCGAGCGCGAGCGCCAACTCCTGAACGCACTGCGGTGAGGGTGAGTAGGACCAAGGGGGCGTGGGCCAGGGGGCTTGCTTACACCACCAGGGCTCGCGGGGTGTTCGGGGTGCGGCCGCTACAGCTCGAACTCCAGGTGCTCCACGTCCGTGAACCGCACCTCCTCCAGGCTGCCGGCGCGGCGGCCGCCGTCCTGGAAGTAGACCTCCTTGAGCGCTTCGGCCGCGATCTCCTGGAGGCGGGCGTCACCGGCACCCTGCTCCTGGGCCTCGAAGAGGCGGGCGGCGTACTGCGGGGGCAGCGCGACGGTCAGGTGCCGGATGCGGTCCTGGTCCGTCGAACCGATCGGCGCGGTGTAGCCCATGCGGGCGCGGGTGTCGATGACGATGCCGCCGGTGCTCGCCGCCTTCTCCTTGGCCCTGGCGCGGATTTGCGGCTGCCACCGGGCCTTCACCTCACGCTCCAAGCGGGCGGCGAGGTCCGGGCGGGGCTTCTTGATCTGGTCCTTCACATACCGCTCGACGGTGCGCTGGGAAATGCGCAGCATCCGGGCGACGGCCCGGGTGCCCTTGAGCTGCTTGACCAGGTACCGCATCTGCGCGCCTGCCGACTTCGGGACCGGGCGCGTGAATGCCCGCTGCACCGCCTGGTCCAGGCCCTCCTCGAACATGCTCATGGCCTGCTACTCCCCCTTGTCCTGCTCCGTGACCTGCCCGTCCTTGATGTACCGGGCGAGGTTGAGTTCCGGGGCGTCGAACCGGTCGCGGACCTCTTCGCCCCACAGCACGGGCTGGGTGCCCTCGTGTTTGACCAGGCCGGGGTTGATGCCGAGCTTGAAGCCGCCGGGCAGCGGTTTGCCCTCACGGTAGGGCAGGAAGTCCAGGGGGCTTTCGCCGTCGGCCGCGTAGACGACGCAGTCGGACAGGACCGCGACCGGGTACTGCCCGGTGAACGCCGCGTGCTTGACGATTTTGCGGTGCAGGTTGATCCGGGTGCGGGAGATGATCGCCGCGCGGATGTCCGGCCGCCAGGTCGGGCGGGACAGGGCCCGCCACGGCTCGCCCGGCCGCCAGCCCTCACCGCGCGGGCGCTCACGGAGTTTGCCCAGGCCGCCCTTGACCGTCGCCTTGACGGCCGAGACGACGATCGCCAGGCCCGGGTCGCGTTCCTGGTAGCCGTCCATCGCCGTGAGGAAGGCCGCTGGCTCCATGTCCGCGTGCACGCCCAGGTCGGCCATCGTGGTGAGGTAGGCGTCGCGCAGCCGGTTGTACCAGCCGTCCAGGTAGCGGCCGTTGTCGTGGCGGACGTACGCCTCGATCGGGGCGACGTCGTAGCCGAGCTCCACTGCGTAGGCGACGGTCGGCGTCGCGTACCAGGCCGGCCCCGTCGGGCGCTCGCCCTTGGGGGTGAACGGGCTGGGCAGCAGACTCGCGTCCAGGGCCGCCCACTTGTCCTTTCCGACCTTCACCTTCGACAGGTCGACGTGGGAGAGGTCCACCAGCCAGCTGCCGGGCAGCTTGGGGTCGAAGACCGGGTTCGTGAGGTGGGTGGGTGCGCCGAGGCCGACGGGCAGGCCGTTGGCGCCGGCGGCGAAGGCCATGTTGACGTCGATGCCGACCAGGTGCCGCAGGGTGCACTCGGCATCGGTCATGGGGCGCGCCCAGTCGTATGCCTCCTCGAACAGCTTTTCCGCCGGGCCGCGGACGTGGAAGCGCGGCAGGTGGGCCAGGAGCGGGTGGCCGTCGGGGGCCTCGCACGGTGCGCAGTCGACCGGGTCCTTGCCCAGGCTGCCGGGGTTGTGCTCGGAGTGCCGCTTGCCGTGGGCGTCCGGCTGGGAGGCGCGGGTCGGCGGGTGCAGGGCGGTCATCAGCTCCAGGCCGGTCACGGCGGTGGAGCCGCGTGGGGTCAGCACGCGGGAGGCGTACACGCCGAGGACGCGGGCGAGTTCGGCCGGCGGGAGCTGGGCCGCCTGGCCCCAGTGGCGGGTGTCCAGCGCGTCCCACGAGGGGATGCACAGCTGCACGCAGGCCCGCTCCGAACCCTGCGCGGGGCGGTAGATCCGCGCCCACGGTCCGAAACCGCGCTTGGTGAGCTGCCAGTCGGCACGGGTCAGCTGCTTGATGACCTTGTGGCCCTCGGGGATGCGTCCGGCGATCCGCTCCCCCTCGGTGAGGGTGACCGGGAGGCCGTAGCGCTCGAGGGCGGCCTCGGTCAGCACGAGCAGGGGGTCGGCGTCCTTGCCGGGGCCGGAGAGCCTGGGCTGGCCGAGCTCGGCCTCGCGCAGCGTCCAGTCCACCAGGGCCGGGATCGACTTGGCGGGTACGTCCAGGACCAGGCCGCCGGTGCAGTACGCCAGGACCTTCCCGTCCTCGACGTCGACGACCGCGAGCGGGCCGTTGACGAATCGCGGGTCGACGCCGTCCGATGGGGTGCCGGCCGGGGCTGCCTTCTTCGGTTCCGGACGGCGCGACGTCGATGTGGGTCTGGTGGCACGCGGCGCACGCGGTGCGGCGGCCGGCGGTTCGGCCGGGGTCCGAACTTCCGGGGCAGGGGCAGGAACAGGGGCAGGAGCGGGAGCAGGGGTGAGGGAGGCGGTGGACTCGCTGGTGAACGTCTCGGGCACCGCCACGTCCTGGTCCTGCTCGGGTGCGGCAGGGTTGGCGGGGGCGGGGTAAAGCTGCGTGAGCTGCTCGAGCAACCGCGCATACGCGTCACGCTCCGGCGGCCTGGGCTCGGTCCTGCCGGCCTCCCAGCCGCTGACCGTCGCACGCCGCACCTGCAGCGCGGCGGCCACCTCATCCATCGTCAGGCCATGGGCCTGGCGCAGCCGCTTGCGTTCCGCCGGCGGCGGCAGCGGGGACCGGGACGCGACCAGCGCATCGACCGCGTCGAACAGCTCCGACATGAAGCACCTCCTGCTCAACCCTAGCCCGAAGCGCACATTTCGCGTACCAAGCGCGTACGCGTGGCGCCCATGGCGACCGCGCGACGGATCGCCCACCGGCGGCCGGCCATGCCCGACGACAAGCCACTCCGTTCCAAGTGGCCAGGTCCGCCGACCGGGCTCCAGCCTTCGAGCGGTGTCAGTGGCGGGCGGCAAACTGCGCGCATGGATGCTTCTCACAACACCGATCGCCGTGACCGTGCCGGGCTGGTGTGGGTCCGGTCGATGGGCGGCCCCTTGGTCGTCGTTCCGGAGTCCTCGGTGAACGCCTGGGGTGGATGCACGGAGGACGGTTCCATCCTTGGTGAGGCCGATGGCCGTGATGACTACGACCGCGCCTGCGAGGTGGAGGACTGGGCCGGTGTGATCGCCGTGGGTGCGGACGCCGCCACTGCGCTTGTCCTGGCCGATGAACCTGCAAAGACGTGCTTTCTGCCGGAGAAGCTGCTGTTCGTGCGGTGGCTGGCCGCGGACTCCGAGGCCGAGTTGTTCACAGCAGCCGAGGCCATCCTGGCCGATCCGGCCACCGCTTGGGAGGACGGCGGAGTGTGGGTCACCGACGGCCCGGCGGTATTGATGGATTCAGCCGAAGCAGGCGCCGATCTGGGAGTGGACTATCCCGACGGGGGCCGGCCGGACCAGGTTCCCGTGCAGCTCCCGGCAGGCCAGTGGAGGGTGCGTGCGGTCCATAAGAGCGGTGAGTTCCCATGGGTCGGCTTGGTGCAGCTCGCCGCCGAGGACGGCCGCTGCTGACGCTCGGCGTCTCAATTGATCTGGTCCGTGGACAGGGAAGCCGCGTCCGCTGTATCCCGCAGCTCGCCCAAGGATCTGCTTGATGCGTTGCCCCTGATGAAGCTGAAAGCGGCGTCGACCAGTGAACGTGGCGTGTTCACCGCTGGCGTTGCGGAACGGCTCATGAGCTGGCACGAGGCCCTGCCCGAGGACGAGCAGGCGCCGTTCGACGCGGACGAGTCCGCCGCAGCCGCGACGTTGTACGCCGCGCACGCCTATCTGTTCGGCTGCTACGACTTCGCCGACTGGACCAGCCGCCGGTCAGTGGACGCCGTTGACCAACGCCTGGAGTACCTCGCCGAACAGGAAGCAGACGAGCATCACTCTCCATCGACTCCTCGCCGAGTCCTTCGACGCGCGAGAGCGGTCAGACAGCCTCGGGGCGCGCGTCGTCAACTCCCCTGCAGGTTGCCGCAGTCGGCTCCCACCCGGCTTCGCGGTTCACAAACACGTACGCCGGAGACCGACTGTCGGGGCGGGCGACACATGGCTGAATGTGGGGGCGCAGGGATTGGACGGCGCGACAGCCGTCCCGGGGTGAGGAGCCGGGCTCCGGGAGTGGGGGCCCTGGGGTGGGTCCTCGGGGGCGGTTCGGGCGTGGGGTGGGGGCGTTGGGCCTGCTTGTCGGCTTCTTGAGGGGTAGTTAAGGGGAGTTGGAGGCGGGTACGGGCCGGGGGTCTCGTCGGGGTTCCGGGGGGTGTGAGGGGGCCCTGTCGCCGTCGGCGCTCTCCGGAAAAAAGGGGCATAACGCAATTGCATGAAATCCCGGAGAGTTCTCTGTTCATGGCGGAATCTCATGATACTCTCGCCGCGTTATGCGCTTCGGTCCGGGGGAGGAGAAGCAGCGTGATGATCGGAATGCCAGGGGAGACCGCCCCTGGGGGGGAACTTCCTAAAGATCAGTTCTGTCGGCCCGTCGGGCCCGACCACTCGACCGAAGTTTCTGATTCAATCGTCCAGATTCCGATCAACTTGCTCCGTGACGCGGACTCCCCCCGGCTGGCCGGTGTCGACCACGATCATGTGCGCACTCTGGCCGCCTCCTCCGATAAACTGCCGCCGATCATCGTGCACCGCTCGACCATGAAGGTCATCGACGGAATGCACCGACTGCAGGTGGCGCGGCTGAACGGCCAGGAAACCATTGAGGTCCGTTTCTTCGAGGGGTCGAACCGGGAAGCGTTTCTCCTGGCCGTCGAGCTGAACTTGAAGCATGGCCTCGCCCTGGCTCTCTCCGACCGCAAGAAGTCGGCGATGAAGATCCTGGAGAGTTTCCCCGAGTGGTCGGACCGGGCGGTCGCCGTGAAGACCGGGCTTTCCGGGAAGACCGTCGGGGTGTTACGCCGTAAATTCGCGGGACAGATCGCCCAGGCCCCCCTCAGGGTCGGGCGCGACGGCCGTGTCCGGCCGCTCAATTCCCATAAAGGACGGCAGAAATCCGTCGGAATTCCGGCCGAAGAGCCGGACATCGTCCTGCGGGAGACCGCCGAGGCGGCCGGCATGTCCGTGCCGGCGACCCGGGACGCGCAGAAACGGTTGTGCAGGGAGGAAGGGACACCGTCCGGCGCGGCGGCGAAGCCGCGGGCGCCGCAGGGCGGCCTCGATGCGATGGGCTCCCTCATCGACACCCTCGCCCAGCTCGAGTCGCTGAAACGGGACCCCGCCCTGAAGTACAGCAACGACGGCCGGGAGATGATCCGCTGGCTCGAAGCCCGCATCATCCGCAAGACCGACCCCGGTCTGGTGCTGCAGGCTCCGCCCCATCAGGCGCGGAAGATCGCCGCCCTGGCCCGGGCGTGTGCGGCGCAGTGGACCTGCATAGCGGTGCGCATGGAGCTCGTCTGCGACGAGTGCTCCCCGGCTTCCAACCAGTAGTGCCCCGAGGCTCCGACCAGGAGCGCTTCCGGGTTTCCGACCAGCAGTGCCCCAGGATCCGACCAGGAGTGCCCCCTGGCCTTCGACCGACCTCCAGCCTGCTTCCAGCTGGCTTCCGACCGACTTCCATCCGGCTTCCAGCTGGCTTCCAGGCGGCCTCGACTGAGGAAATTCCGCAGTCGGGGCGGCCACGTGACTCCGACCCTTCGACGGTGACTGGGTGGGTGGTGGGCCGTGTCGGCGGCATCTCCCCTGCGATGCCGCCGACGGTGTCGCGTGTCGTCCGCTCAGCTCGCGTAGCGGTCGAACGTGGACGACGGCCGGGGGCCTGCGATCACGTCCAGGCGCGGGTCGACCGTGAGGATCGCCTGATGAAGTCGCTGCAACTGCGGCGACGGCTCCACCCCCAAGTCCTCGATCAGGCGGGCCCGCAGGCTCTGGTAGACGTCCAGGGCCGAGGCCTGCCGGCCCGAGCGGTACAGCGCCACCATCGCCTGTGCGTGCAGGCCCTCGTGCCGGGGGTGCCGCGCGATCAGGTCGCTCAGCTCCGCGAGGAACTCACAGTGCCGGCCCAGGCGCAGCTCGGCGTCGATCCGCCGCTCCAGGGTGACCAGGCGGCTCTCCTCCAGACGGGTCGCCTCGATCTCCAGTACGCAGCCCATCCGTACGTCGACCAGTGCGGCCCCGTCCCACAGGTCCAGGGCGCGCCGGAAGAGGGTGGCCGCCGCCTGGTCGTCGCCGCTGTCGAAGGCGCGTTGTCCGGCGGCCACCAGGCGTTCGTAGCCGTGGACGTCGACCTGTTCGGGCGGTATCTGGAGGAGGTATCCGCCGTACCGGGTGACCAGGACGTCCTTGGCGCTGCGCGGGGCGTCCGGCCCCATGGCCGTGCCCAGCCGCCGGCGCAGCTGGAGGATGTAGGTCTGCAGGGTCGTCATGGCACTTGCGGGCAGGTCGACGCCCCAGATCTCCTCCATGAGTGTCGAGATCGGCACGACCCGTCTCGGGTAGAGGGCCAAAAGCGCCAGGATCTGCCGGGGCTTACTTGCGGTTGGCACAACATTCACACCATTAACATCGGCACCAAGCGGGCCGAGGACCTTTACCCTCACAGATTCCTCCTAGAATCCGGCGGCTTCGCGTTTGCGAGCCGGCACCGAATCTGATCTGCAGCGCATGTGCATGGGGCATGGCAGACTTCACAGCCTCTCTCTGCTCACCGATCCGTGAGGAACTCCAGCCGCTGACGCGGCACACGGATCCGCAGATACTCCACCACTTTTCAGGTATCCCGCTGATGTCACTTTCGCCGTTGTCCACCGACAGCTCACGGGCCAGCGGAATTGTGTCGACTCATTGCCGGGTGCGGCAAGTGCTTCCCTGGGCGAAGGGGGAGGTCAGCGCCGGTTGAAGCGGAGGTGATACCTCCGCCGTCCTTCCGTACAGGCCCTTCCGTACATGGGGCCTCCCCCGCCGCACGCACTTGTAATAAGGTCTGCGGGATTGTGTTCTGTCCGCCGCGCCGGACGGAGCGGCGTCCGACGTGGCGCCATGTCCTCATTCACGCATTCCTGCGCCCGCGCCTGCCGGCGGAGTTCTGATAAACGCGTGAGAGCGCTCTCAGCCGCAGAATGCGCTTTCCTCCCTCGTAGCTGATCTCGTAGCTGATCTCTTGGCTGACCTCATGACAGATCTCATGGCTGGTCTCGTGGCGGGGTGCCGTGCTGTTGGCCCGAATCGTCGCCCTTCGGCTCACGCGGGCCTCCGCCGGGACGCGAGTGCTGGTTGAGCAGGCCTCCTGAACCCGTCGGGAGTGTGGGTGCGCACCGCTCGGCGGTTGCTCTCAGGCCGGTATGCCCTCCGCGACAAGGAGCACGCGACCATGCCCACAGGTCCCTTGGTTCACGGCGATGCGCCGGGTGGAACACCTTGGTGAGCGGCCGGCACACCGAGGTGTGTCTGGTCGGCGCCGGCCCGCGCGGGTTCTCCCTGCTCGAACGGGTCTGCGCGCAGGAACGCAAGTCCCCGCTGTGGGACCGGGTGACCGTGCACGTCGTCGATCCCGAGCCGCCCGGTGCGGGGCGGGTGTGGCGGCCCGCGCAGTCGCCGCATCTGCTGATGAACACTGTCGCCTCGCAGGTGACGGTGTACACCGACGGCAGTGTCAGTATCCGCGGGCCGCTGGAGGAGGGGCCCAGCCTCTACGAGTGGGCCAGGGCGCTGGGCCGGGGCGCCGTCGCGCCCGGTCCTGCCACGCCCCGCGACGAGGACGTCCTGGCCGAGGCCCGGGCGCTGGGGCCGGACACCTATCCCACCCGCGCCCTGTACGGGCGGTATTTGACCTGGGCGTTCCAGCAGGTCGTGGCGAACGCTCCGGCGCATGTGGCGATCCGGGTGCACCGGGTGCGGGCGGTGGCCCTGGAGGAGGAAGAGGCGCGGGCCGAGGCGGGGTTGGGCGGCGGGGCGCAGGTGGTGGTGCTCGAGGACGGCAGGCGGCTGAGGGGGCTGTCCGCGGTGGTGCTCGCGCAGGGGCACGTCGCCGTGCGCGCGGGTGAACAGGAGCGCGGGTACGCCGAGTTCGCCGCCCGGCACGGTCTGGTCTACGTTCCTCCGGCCAACCCCGCGGATGTGGACCTGTCGTGTATCGCGCCGGGCCAGGACGTGCTGCTGCGCGGTCTCGGTCTGAACTTCTTCGACTACATGTCGCTGTTCACTCACGGCAGGGGCGGCACGTTCGAGCGCGTCGGGGGGCGGCTGGTCTACCGGCCGTCGGGGCGCGAGCCGCGGCTGCACGCCGGTTCGCGGCGCGGCATCCCGTACCACTCGCGCGGCGACAACGAGAAGGGCGCCCACGGCCGTTACCGGCCGCGGCTGCTGACCGTCGAGCATGTCGCGGCGCTGCGTGCGGCGGGCCGGGGGCCGCTGCGGTTCGCCGAGGACCTGTGGCCGCTGATCTCGACGGAGGTGCAATGCGTCTACTACGAGGCGCTGCTGGCCGCGCGGGGCGAGGACCGCGCCGCGGTGGCCCGGTTCGCCTCGCGTTTCCTGTACGCGGCGCCGGGGCGGGCGCAGGAGGGGGTGCTGGCGGCCGCCGGGATCGGCCGGGCCGAGCGCTGGGACTGGGAGGTCATCGCCCGTCCGTACGGGCCGCGTTCCTTCGGTGATCTGGCGGAGTTCCGGTCCTGGCTGCGGGAGTACCTGGTGCGGGATGTCCGGGAGGCGCGCCGGGGCAATGTGCGCGGGCCGCTGAAGGCCGCTTTGGACGTGCTGCGTGATCTGCGCAACGAGATCCGGCTGGCCGTGGACCACGGGGGGCTGGCGGGCGCCTCGCACCGTGAGGAGCTGGAGGGCTGGTACACGCCGCTCAACGCGTACTTGTCGATCGGCCCACCCGCCGGGCGGGTGGAGGAGATGCTCGCGCTGATGGAGGCCGGGGTGCTCGATGTGTCCTGTCCCGGTATCCGTGTCACCACCGCCCCCGGCGAGGGCGGTGCGGGGCAGGGGGCGTGCTTTGTGGGGACGTCGGCGCGGGTTCCCGGAGTGCGGGTGCGGGCCACCGCGCTGATCGAGGCCCGGCTGCCCGAGATCGACCTGCGCCGCACGGCCGATCCGCTGATGCGGCAGCTGCTGGAGTCGGGGCAGTGCGGCCCCTACCGCGTCCAGGAGTACGAGACGGGCGGGCTGGCCGTGACGCGCTCGTACCGGCTGCTGAACGGTGCCGGGGCGGCGCATCCGCGGCGCTTCGCGTACGGGGTGCCCACGGAGTCGGTGCACTGGGTGACGGCCGCGGGGATCCGGCCCGGGGTCGGCTCGGTGACGCTGGAGGACTCCGACGCCATCGCGGGCGCGGTGCTGGCGCTGCCCGCCCCGCCGCGGCCCTCGCCCCGCGCGGGCGGCGGGCCGACGCCGGCTCCCGGCCCACAACAGGCACATGAGGCGAGAGAGGTGCAGCCGTGAGGACGACACGCAGCGACCGTGTGGAGTCCGCTCCCGCGGTGCAGCCGGATGCCGGGCTGTTGTCGCCGGTCCGGGTGGGCACCGAGGTCGAGGCCGCGGTCGGGGATTATGCCTGGCTGCAGGCGATGCTGGACGCGGAGGCGGCCCTGGCCCGGGCGCAGGCCCGCATGGGCACGGTGCCCGCCGCGGCCGCCGAGGCGATCACCGCCGCCGCCCGGGCCGACCACTTCGACGTACGCGAACTGGCCCTGGCCGCCCGGCAGACGGCGAACCCGATGGTCGCCGTGGTCGCCGCGCTGACCGCTCTGGTCGCCCGGCAGGCGCCGGAGGCCGCCGAGTACGTGCACCGCGGCTCCACCAGCCAGGACGTCTTCGACACCGGCGCGATGCTGGTGGCGGCGCGGGCCCTGCCGCTGATCGTGGCGGACCTGCGGGCCACGGCCGCCGCCCTGGCCGGGCTGGCGGCCGAGCACCGCGACACGGTGATGGCCGGCCGGACCCTGGCCCTGCACGCCGTGCCCACCACGTTCGGCCTCAAGGCAGCCGGCTGGCGACAGCTGATACTGGAGGCGGCCACACGCCTTGAGCGGATCGCCAACGAAGGACTCGTGGTCTCACTGGGCGGCGCGGCCGGCACACTGGCGGGCTACCTGCAGTACGCGGCACAGGCCGGCGCCGGGGGCGAGGGCCGGGGTGGCGGCAGGAGCGGAGCCGGCGCCGGAGACGGAGCCGGGGCCAACTCCGCGGCCAGCGCCGGGGCCGGGAGCGGCAGCGGAGCCAGCGCCGGAGGCGAGGCCGGCGCCAGGATCGGGGTCAGCGCCGGGGCCGGGAACGGGGGCGGAGGCGGAGCCGATGCCGGGGCTCGGAGCGGAGGCGGAGCCAATGCCGGGGCTCGGAGCGGAGGCGGAGCCGATACCGGAGGCGGGGCTCGGAGCGGGGCCGATGCCGGAGGCGGGGCCGACGCCAGGACCGGGAGCGGAGCCGACGCCGGAGGCGGGGCCAGCGCCGGGGCCGGGACCGGGGCCGGGGCCGGGGCCGGGACCGGGACCGGGACCGGGACCGGGACCGGGACCGGGGCCGGGGCCATGACCGGGGCCGGGGGCGAGGCCGGAGCCGGGACCGGCGCCAGGACCGGCGCCAGGACCGGAGCCGGTGTGGGGGTGGTGGAGCGGTTGGTTGGGGCGTTTGCTGAGGAGGCGGGGCTGGCTTGCCCCGCGTTGCCCTGGCACGCCCTGCGTACGCCCGTCGTCGATCTGGGGGCCGCCCTGGCGTACGCCGCGGGTGCCCTGGGCAAGATGGCGGCGGACGTGCAGGTCCTGGCCCGTACCGAGATCGGTGAGGTCGCCGAGCCCGGCGGGGCCGGGCGGGGCGTGTCGTCGGCGATGCCGCACAAGCGCAATCCCGTCCTTGCGACCCTGATCCGCTCGGCCGCGGTGCAGGTGCCCGCGCTGAGTTCCGTCCTGGCGCAGTGCCTGGCCACCGAGGACGAGCGTTCGGCGGGGCTGTGGCACGCCGAGTGGCAGCCGCTGCGCGAGTGTCTGCGGCTGACCGGGGGTGCCGCCCACGCGGCCGCCGAGCTGGCGGCGGGCCTGAGCGTGCACCCGGAGCGGATGCGCGCCAACCTCGATCTGACGGCCGGCCAGGTCGTCTCCGAGCGCCTGTCGGCGTATCTGGCGCCCCTGTTGGGCCGGGCCGCGGCCAAGGAGCTGCTGGGTGAGGCCCTGGAGCGGGCGCGGTCCTGCGGGCGTCCGCTCGGCGAGGTGCTGGCCGAACTGCCGCGCCTGAAGGGCGTGGTGAGCGCCGCGGAGCTGGCGGATCTGCTCGATCCGCGGCAGTACACCGGTGCCGCGGGGGTGCTGGTGGACCGCGCGTTGCGGGACTGACACCCCCCCCGGGCGCTCCCCCCTCTCCTCTCCCCCGTCTCTTCTGTCCCTTCTCTCTTGAGGCAGGTGACCTCCCGTCGTCCTTCCACTGTCCCCACCTTCCGTTCGTATCGGCCGGGCAACCGCCCGGCCATCCCGCAGCAACCGTCCAGCCGGAGGAATGTCATGCCGCCACTGCCGCCCGCCCGTGTCGTCCGTGCCGTGGAGAGTGTGCGCGCCGCTCTGCAGAGCCTGACGCGCAGACTCGCACCGCCGCCGTTCGCCCTGCTCGAACTCGTCCAGGGCGCCATGGTCAGCCAGGCGATCCACGTGGCCGCCGAGTTGCGCGTCGCGGAGACCCTCGTGGACGGCCCGCTGAAGCCGGCGCAGATCGCCGAGCGGGTCGGCGCGGACCCCGAGGCGCTGCACCGGCTGCTGCGCCTGCTTTCGACCTACGGCATCTTCACCGAGCACAAGGACGGGCGGTTCGCCCTGACCCCGATGGCGCGGGCGCTGCTCAAGGACGCCCCGATGTCCATGTACGGCATCGCCCGGCTGATGGGCCATCCCATCCACTGGGAGGACTGGGGTCACCTGGTCGACGCGGTGCGCACCGGTGAGCCGAGCCTGCCCAAGCTGCGCGGCATGGGCGCCTTCGAGTATCTGGAGGCCAACGCGGAGTACGGGGCGATCTTCACCGGCGGCATGGGCGCGATGTCGGGCACGGAGACCGAACCGCTGCTGGCCGCCTACGACTTCGCGCGCTATGGCACGGTGGTCGACTTCTGCGGCGGCCGGGGTGATCTGCTGGCCGGTGTGCTGAAGAAGACGCCCGCGGCGCGGGGCATCCTGTGCGACCCGCGGGTGGGCACCAACGGCGCCGCTGCCTTCCTGGCGGAGCAGGGCGTGGCCGGCCGGTGCACGGTCACCGACGGCGGCCTGTTCGACGCGGTGCCCGGCGGCGGTGACGCCTACATCCTCAAGCACATCCTGCACGACTGGCCGGAGCCGCAGGCCCTGGAGATCCTGGGCAACGTCCGCAAGGCGATGAAGCCCGGCGGCCGGCTCCTCGTGATGGAGATGGTCATCCCCGACAAGGTCAACGGCCCGCACTCGGGCAAGCTGGTCGACCTGTGGCTGATGCTGCTGGTCGGCGGCAAGGAGCGCACCCGCGCCCAGTACGCCGAGCTGCTGGCCAAGGCCGGCTTCCAGCTGGAGCGCGTGGTGCAGACGCCGGCGGCGATCTCGATCGTCGAGGCGAGCCCGCGCTGAGCGTGCCGGTGCACGTGCCGGCGCCGCGGCCCCCGTTCTTCCCGGGCCGCGGCGCCGGCTCTTTTTTCAGCGCTGCTGTGGTTGCTTGCGGGTGGTGCGCAGGGGGACCTCGCGGACCAGGAGCGCGGCGGTCAGGGCGAGTCCGGCGGCCAGCGAGGCCAGCAGGAACGCTCCTTGGACGCCCTGGGCGACGGCGCTTTGGTAGAGGGTGCGCAGGGCGGCCGGCAGGCGGCCCATGCCTTCGGCGTCCAGCCGGGTGTCGCCGGGGGCGGCGCCTTGGTGTGCGCTCATCGCCTCGCGTACGCGGTGGTTGAACAAGGTGCCCATGACGGCGACGCCGACCGACTGGCCCAGGGTGCGGAAGAGGGTCATGGCGGCGGAGGCGACGCCCACTTCCTGCGGGCCGACGCTGTTCTGGGCGACGGTCATCACGTTCTGTCCCAGAAAGCCCATGCCGGCGCCGAGCAGGGCCATGAAGAGCGCGGCGGTCGGGCGGGAGGTGCCGGTGCCCAGGTGGGAGAGGAGCAGGGTGCCGGTGAGCATGGCGGCCGAGCCGGTGAGCTGGAAGATCTTGTAGCGGCCGGTGCGGGCGACGGTGCGTCCCGAGAGCTGGGAGGCGAGGACCAGGGCGGCGAGCATGGGCAGCAGGAGCAGGCCGGAGCCGGTCGCGGAGAGGCCGTGCACGGCTTGTTGGTAGAGGGGGAGGTAGAGGACGGCGCCGAACATCACGAAGCCGTTGGTGAAGCTCAGGACGGCCATGAGGCAGAAGTTGCGGCGGCGGAAGAGGTGCGGGGGCAGGACCGGTTCGACGGCGCGGGACTGGGCGTGGACGAAGCCGGCCAGGGCCGCGGCGGACAGGGCGGCCAGCGTCACGATCACCTTCGAGTCCCAGGCGTGTTCGACGCCGCCCCAGGTGACCACCAGGACGAAGGAGACGATGCACAGGACCAGCAGGAGCGCGCCGACGTAGTCGATGTGTGCTTTCCTGCGCCGGCCGGTCACCCGCACCAGGCGGGCGATGAGGACGAGGGCCAGGGCGCCGACGGGCAGGTTGATCCAGAAGGCCCAGCGCCAGCCGATCCAGTCGGTGAGGGCGCCGCCGGCCAGCGGGCCGACGATCATGGAGAAGACCATGACGCTGGTGATCATGCCCTGGTAGCGGCCGCGTTCGCGGGGCGGGATCAGTTCACCGATGACCGCCATGACGCCGACCGCGAGCCCTCCCCCGCCCAGCCCCTGCAGGGCGCGGGCGGCGATCAGCTCGGGCATGGCCTGGCTCAGCCCGCACAGCAGGGAGCCGGTCAGGAACACCGACATCGCCACGACGAGCCACCGCTTGCGCCCGTACATGTCGCCGAGCTTGCCCCACAGGGGGACGGAGGCCGCGGCGGCCAGGGTGTAGGAGGTGACGGCCCAGGACAGGTAGGTGGTGCCGCCGAGTTCACCGGCGATGGTGGGCATCGAGGTCGCCACGATCGTGGTGCCCAGCGAGGAGGGCAGCATCGCGAGCAGCAGGGGTATCAGCGCGAGGCGTACGCTGCGCTGCCGGGGGCCGTGTCTGGTCCCCTCGGTCTCGCCCGTCGGCGCGTCCACGGGCTCCTCCTTCTGGCCTGGGCTCCTCATCTGATGTGCATGGTGGCCATCATGCCCCGCACGCCGTGCTCGAACATGTGGCAGTGGTAGAGGTAGTGGCCGCGGTAGGTGTCGAAGACGGCCTGGAGCCGGACGGTTTCGCCGGGGGCGAGGAAGATGGTGTCTTTGAGGCCGCTCTCCCCCGGCTCCGGCGGCCGGCCCGCGCGTTGCAGGATGCGGAACTGCACCAGGTGCAGGTGGAAGTTGTGTTCGGCGCGGGCGTTGGCGTTGGTGACCGTCCAGATCTCGCTGGTGTTGAACTTGATGCGGGCGTCGACGCGTTCGGGGTCGTACACCTTCTCGTCGATGTAGGCGCCGGGGTGTTCGCCGCCCTCGTCCATGCGCAGCACGACCTCGCGCTCGGTGTCGGGGCGGGGCAGCGGCGGCAGGGTGCGCAGCCGGCCGGGTATCTCGCTGGGGTCCGCTGCCGTGCGCACCACGTCGAAGCGCAGTACTTCGCCGATGTCCTGGGCCGGTCCGCTGCCGGTGGTGTTGGTCAGCACCACGCTGCTGCCCACGGGGTAGCGGGAGAAGTCGACGATGACGTCGGCGCGTTCGCCCGCGGACAGCGCGATGCGGTCGGTGGTGTGGGGGGCGGTGAGCAGGCCGCCGTCGGAACCGATCTGGACGAGGGGGCCGCCGTCGGCCAGGCGCAGTTCGAAGCGGCGCTGGTTGGAGGCGTTGAGCAGGCGCAGCCGGTATTTGCGGGCGGCGACCTGGAAGTAGGGGTAGGGCACGCCGTTGGCCAGGAGGGTGTTGCGGCCGCGGTCGCCCATGGCGTAGGCGAGTTGGCCCTGTGCGTCGAAGCGGGCGTCGCGCAGGGCGATGACGACTTCGTAGCGTCCCTTGGGCAGGGGCAGGGAGCGTTCGGTGGCGTCGGTGAGCAGGTAGCAGCCGGACAGGCCACGGTAGACGTTCTCCGCTTCGAGGTGGTGGGCGTGGTCGTGGAACCACAGCGGGGCGTGCGGCTGGCGGTTGGGGTAGTGGTAGACGCGGTCCTTGCCGGGTTCGATGACGTCCATCGGGTCGCCGTCGCTCTCGGGGCGCACCGCGGCGCCGTGCAGGTGGACGGCGGTCGGCACGGTGAGGCGGTTGCGCTGTCTGATCACGACGGGGCGGTTGGTGCGGGCCTTGATGACGGGGCCGGGGAAGTGGCCGTCGTAGGTGAGGACGTCGGTGGGGGCGCCGGGCAGGATCTGTGCGCGGGCGGGCTGCATGGTCATCACGTACACGTCGCTCTTGCCGCTGCGGCTGTGGGGTCGCTTCACGGGCAGCAGCGGCATCGGGCGCCGGAACTTTTCCAGGGCCTGGGCGGGCGCAGGGGTGGTGTCGGGGGTGGGTGGGGTGCGTGCGTGGGCGGCGAGCAGCGGGGTGAGGCCGGCGCCGGTCAGTGCTACTCCGGTGGTGGCGAGCGTGGCGCTCAGGGCACTGCGTCGGGTGATCATGGGTGTCTCCAGGGCTGGTCGGCACCGCTGCCGGCGTGGGCGTGGTGGTGGGTCGGGCAGTCATGCGGTCGTGCGGCAGGGTGCGCGCGCGTGCGGTCGGTGCGTGGGGTGGGGCGGTGGCCGGGGGTGCTCATCCGGTGCCGAGCTTGAAGCCCACTCCGCGGACGGTGACGACCCATCCGCTGGCGCCGAGCTTGCCGCGCAGGCTGCTGACGTGGGTGTCGATGGTGCGGCGCGACCAGGAGTCGCCCCATACCTGCTGCAGGAGCTGCTTGCGCGGGATGACCGTGTCGGGCTGGGAGGCCAGCAGGCACAGCAGGTCGAACTCCTTGCGGGTCAGGGCGACCGGTTCGTCGTCCACGGTGACCTGGCGGGAGTCGACGTCGATGCGCAGCCGGCCGTGGTCCAGTTCCCTGGCCGCGGCGGGCTGCCAGCGGGTGCGGCGCATCACCGCCTCGATACGGGCGATGAGTTCGCGCAGCCCGTAGGGCTTGGTGACGTAGTCGTCGGCGCCCGCGTGCAGGCCGAGGACGCAGTCCAGTTCGGACTGGCGGGCGGTGACGATGATGATGGGGACCCGGCTGACCTCGCGGATCGCCCGGCACACCTCCAGGCCGTCCAGGTCGGGCAGGTCGAGGTCGAGGAGGACCAGCTCGACGTCCTCGTAGGCCTGCAGGGCCGCGCTGCCGTGCCGGACGCCGATGGGGTCGTGGCCGTGGCGGCGCAGCTGGGCCGTGAGGGAGCCGGCCAGGGCGGTGTCGCCGTCCACCACCAGGATGCGCTGGCCGGTGGGTGCCCGGGCGGTCGCCGGGGCGCCCGGCTGGGTGGGCCGGGCGGCCTCGGGCACGGGGGCGAAGGGCTCCAGCAGTGCCGGTGACGGTATGTGGCTCATGCCTCCCCCGTGGAGTGTGCGGTGCCCGGGCGGGTTGTTGTTACGGCTGGGCGTGCGGCCCGGTGAGGGGCTGTCCGGGGTTCAGGACCCACGCCGAGTCGTGCCGGGTGAAGCCCATGCGCGGGTAGTAGCCGGTGGCGGCGGGGGCCGACAGGAGCACCACCTTGGCGTCGGGTGCCTCGCGGCGGGTGGCCTCCAGCAGGGCGGTGCCCACCCCGGAGCGCTGGTGGCGGCGGATGACGGCGATGTCCGAGAGGTAGGTGACGTAGGAGAAGTCGGAGATGCTGCGGGCGATGCCGATGAGGGTGCCGTCCGCCTCCCGGGCGATGACGACGAGGTTGGCCTGGCGGACCATCGCGGCCATCCGCGCGCGGTCCTGCACGGGGCGGCGCTCGCCCAGGCCGGATGCGTGGTAGACCGCGAGGACGTCGTCCAGGTCGAGGTCGGGGCCGTTGACGCGTTCAGTCTTCCAGCTCATCGAGCTTCTCCAATCGCCGCCGTATGACGTCGTGATGGACCAGGAACCGTTCGGGCCGCAGCTCCTGGCGCAGTTCGACGCCCTCGTGGGCCAGGGTGTCGGTGAAGGGGGTGCCGGTGGCCGCGGTGCGGTTGGCGGCGGCCTGCGCCGAGCGGTAGGCGTGCTCGCGCTCGGTGCCCTCGCCCAGCAGCTCCACCAGGACGGCCGAACTGTAGATGAGGCCGTGGGTGCGTTCCAGGGCGGCCCGCATCGCCTGGGTGTTCACGCGCAGGTGCGCCACCAGCTCCTCGGCCTTGGTGGCCTGGAAGTGGGCGACGGCCAGGCTGTCGGGCAGGATGACCCGCTCGACCGACTGGTGGGCCAGGTCCCGCTCGTGCCACAGGGCGACGTCTTCCAGGGCGGTGGTGGCGTAGCCGCGCAGCAGGCGGGACAGGCCGCACAGCCGTTCGCTGGTGGTGGGGTTGCGTTTGTGGGGCATGGCGCTGGAGCCCTGGTAGGCGGGGGCGCGCTGTTCCTCGACCTCGGCGACCTCGGTGCGCTGCAGCAGCCGCAGCTCCAGGGCGATCTGCTCGACGCAGGCGCCCATGGCGGCGACGGCCTGCACCAGTTGGGCGTGCCGGTCGCGGGCGACGACCTGGCTGGGCGCGGGTTCGATGCCCAGGCCCAGCGCCTGGCACACGTACTCCTCCACATAGGGGTCGATGAGGGCGTAGGTGCCCACCGAGCCGGAGATGGTGCCCACCGCGACGGCCTGGCGGGCGGCGGCCAGGCGGTGCAGGGAGCGGTCGACGGCGAAGGCGTAGCCGGCGAGTTTGTGTCCGAAGGTGGTCGGCTCGGCGTGAATGCCGTGGGTGCGTCCGACCATCAGGGTGTTCCAGTGTTCCAGTGCTCTGGTGACCAGGGTGCGGCGCAGGCGCCGGCCGGCGGCCGTCAGCAGGTCGCCGGCGCGGGCCAGGGTGTGGCCGAGCGCGGTGTCCACCAGGTCATAGCTGGTCATGCCCAGGTGGACCCAGCGGGCCGAGGATTCGGGGATGTTCTCGCAGTAGGCGGCGAGGAAGGACAGGACCTCGTGGTCGCGGTCCTTCTCGATCTCGGCGATGCGGTGGGCCAGGGGCACCGGGGCGCGGCGCATGTCGTTCAGGGCGTCCTCGGGGACGCGTCCCAGGCGCACCTGGGCCTCGGTGGCCAGGATCTCGACGCGGACCCAGGTGGCGTAGCGGGACTGGTCGGAGAAGAGATCCGCCATCTCGGGCAGGGTGTATCGGGCAATCATGCAACGACCTCTGTTCTCCGGGTGGTCAGTACGCCTCGAAGTACTCGCGCTGTTCCCATTCGGTGACCTGGGTGTCGTCGGTGCCGGTGGTGGCGCGCCAGGTCTGGTAGCGGTGCAGTTCGCTCTCCTTGAGCTTGGTCAGGCAGGCCGTCAGCGGGCGGCCGAGGAGCTGGGCGGCGCGTCCGGTGCGGAAGGCGTCCAGGGCTTCGGCCAGGGACTGCGGCACGTACTGGGCGGTGGCCGGTCCTGGCTGTTCGGCGTGGTGTGTGCCGGTGGCGTTGCCGGTCAGGCCCTCCAGGCCGGCGAACAGCTGGGCGGCGATGGCGAGGTAGGGGTTGGCGCACGGTTCGCCGCTGCGGTTCTCGATGTGGGCGCCGGTGCCGCCGCCGACCACGCGGAGCATGACGCTGCGGTCCTCCATGCTCCAGTCCATGCGGGTGGGGGCCAGGGAGTGGCGGGAGTTGAGCCTGCGGTAGCCGTTGACGGTGGGCACCGACAGCAGGAACAGTTCCCGGCTCCAGGCCAGCAGGCCGTCCGCGTAGGCCTTGGCCTGCGGGGAGAGGCCGCCCGCGGGTCCTTCGGCGGCGAAGAGGTTGCGTCCGTCGGCGGTGTCAAGGACGGACTGGTGCAGGTGCCAGCCGCTGGGGTCGAAGGCGTCCAGGCGCGGCTGGGACATGAAGGAGGCGTGGTGGCCGCGCTGGGCGCACCAGCGTTTGGTGACGGTGCGGAACAGCAGCATCGCGTCGGCGGTGTCCAGTGCGGACATCGGGCTGAAGGTGGATTCGACCTGGCCGGGGCCCGATTCGTGTTCCATGGAGCGCAGCGGTAGGCCGAGCGCGCTCAGGTGCATCGCCAGGGGGTCGGTGAGGTGGGCGACGGAGTCGTAGCGGGCGTCGAGGTTGAACTGGTAGCCGGCGTTCAGCGGCGCCACCTGGGGGGCCTGGCCCTGCAGGCCGAAGCCGTTGCCCTGGTTACCGGGCTCGCCCGCCAGCAGCCGGGTGAGGTACCACTCGACTTCCAGGCCCACCACCGGCGTGTAGCCGTGGGTGCGGTAGGCGGCTTCCAGGCGGCGCAGGACGGCGCGGGCGGACAGCGGGTGTGCGCTGCCCTCGCGCAGGTATTCGTCGCCGATGACCCAGGCGGTGCGCGACTGGGTGCCGGGCAGCAGCTGGAAGGTCAGCGGGTCGGGTACGAGGATGAAGTTGCCGGCGCCGGCGAGTTCCTCCACGCCCAGGCCGGGTTCGCCCAGGAAGTCGACGGCGATGGCGTGTCCGGTGTCGAAGAGGAAGGGGCCGGGGCTGAAGTTCATGCCGTTGCGCAGCACGGAGCGGAAGGTGTCGGCGGTCAGTGTCTTGGAGCGGGCCAGGCCGTGCGGGTCGGGGAAGACCAGGCGGACGAAGTCGATGTGGGCGAGGTCGGCCTCGATCTGTTCGGCGGCGGCGGACTGTTCCTCGCTCCACAGTCCGTGGTCGGCGACGAAGGAGGGGGTGCCCACGGCGTCCTGGGCGGCTACGGAGCGCCATGACCGGGTGTACATGGTTCAGGGGGTCCTTTCGGTGGCGGGGACGAGCGCGTGCCGGGCGCGGGGCGGGGGCAGCGGCCCGAGCTCCTGCTCCAGCCGGTGGGCCACCCTCAGGACCAGGTCGTCGGCGCCGACGGGCCCCACGAGCTGGATGCCGGCCGGCAGTCCGGAGGCGGTCAGGCCGGCCGGGAGGGTCACCGCGGGCTGGCCGGTCATGTTGAAGGGGTAAGAGGCCGGTGACCAGGCCAGCCAGAGCAGGTCGCGGGGGTCGGCCGCCCAGGGCGGGGCGATGGCGTCGAGGGCGAACGGCTCGATGGGGACGGTGGCCATGGCCAGCAGGTGGTGACGGCGCATCACCGAGCGCAGCCGGGTGCGCAGTTGCTGGCGGACTCCTTCGGCGCGCATCAGGGCGGTGCCGCTCAGGGTGCGTCCGTAGCGGACGATCTCCAGGCGGCCCGGGTCGCAGTGTTCCTCGTCCTGGCGGTCGGTGCCGGCCGCTTCGGCCGCGGCCAGGATGTCCACGAGGGCCGGGTAGAGGTCGTCGCAGCGCACCTCGACGCGCTCGACCTGGTGGCCCTGGCCGGCCAGGGCGGCCATCGCCTGTTCGCTCACCGTGCGGATCTCGTCGGTGGTGCCCTCGTACTCGATCCATCCGATGCGCCGGCAGGGGCGGTCGGCGGGCAGATCGATGGAGCCGAGTCCGGAGTCGGGGTCGGCGGGGTGGGGGCCCGCGACGACGGCGGCCAGGGCGGCCGCGTCGGCGACGGTGCGGGCCAGGGTGCCCTGGTGGGCCAGCCGGTCGACGCCGTTGGGGACGTAGGGGACGCGGCCGTAGGAGGGTTTGTAGCCGGCCACGCCGCAGAACGCGGCGGGGATGCGGATGGAGCCGGCCCCGTCGGTGGCCAGGGCGCCCTCGCCCAGGCCGGTGGCCACGGCGGCGGCGGCTCCGCCGCTGGAGCCGCCCGCGGTGAGGTGGGGCGCGTAGGGGTTGGCGGTGGGCGCGGTGAGGCGGCCCAGGGTGGCGGCGCTCCAGCCGTACTCGGAGGTCGTCGTCTTGCCGATGACGACGGCGCCGGCCGCGCGCAGCCGGGCGACGGCCGGGGCGTCCTTGCGGGGGCGCCGGTTGGTCAGCAGGGAGCCGCGGGTGGTGGGCAGGTCGCGGGTCTGCAGGAGGTCCTTGACCGAGACCGTGACGCCGAGCAGCGGGGCGCCGTGCCAGGCGTCGGCGCCGCGTTCGCGGATGCGCCGGTCGGCGGCTTCGGCGGCCTGGAGGGCGGTGTCGCCGGCGGCGGTGACGAACGCGCCCAGCGTGTCCTGTTCGCGTACGGCGCTCAGCACCTGCTGGACGTGTTCGGTGACGGTGCTCTCGCCGCGGCGCAGGCGTGCGGTGAGCTCGGCGATCCCCGGGGCGGTCATCGTGGGGTGCCCAGGGGGTCGGGGCGGGCCGCTCCGGTGGCGGTGATGGTGCGCCAGTGCCAGGCGGCGTCGAACGCGGTGACCTGCAACGGGGCCCCGGCCAGGGCCAGTTCGGCGGCGAGCGTGGTGGCGCGGGCGATGAAGCGTGAGACGCGGTGGGCGGCGAGCAGGTCCTGTTCGGTGAAGGCGGTGCCCGCGCAGCGCAGCAGGCGCAGGTCGACGAAGCCGTTGAAGGTGCGTCCGGCCACCTCGACGGGCTGCGGGGAGCGGATGGAGAAGCGCACCTTGTTGTTGACGTGCCCGTGGTGGTGCTGGTCGGAGAAGAACGCGATGTCGGGGATGGTGGGCGGTACGAAGTGGTCGCGGGCCACCACGGCGGGGTGGCGGGGCAGGTTGCCGGGGACGAAGTGCCAGGAGTTGTACTGCATGCGTGAGGACATCGCCCATGCCGCGTCGGCCACCGCCTCCAGCGAGCCGCCGAAGTGGGTGCGGGCCCGGGGCCGGGGCACCACGCAGCAGAAGTAGTGGGTGATGTCCCAGCCGCAGATCTCCGCCCAGCTCTCCGCGCGCAGCGCGCCGATCAGGGCGGGCAGGGAGCGCATGCCGCGGCTCATGGCGAAGTCGACGTCGCAGACGGCGGCGACGGCCGCCACGCTCTGGTGGACGAGGGCTTCCAGGCCGGTGCCGTAGGAGGCGTGCGGGCGGGCGAGCCACTGCGGGGCGGCGGCGGCGCTGTGGCCCAGTTCGTCCAGGGTGGCGCCGTCGAGCGGGAGGTGCTCGGCCAGGTGCCGGCTGATCTCCTCGTCCCGCTGCCGGGCGCCTTGGGCAGTGGTGGCGATGCGCTCCACCTTGTGCATCAGCGTGCCGTGGATCTCGCGGTAGAGGGGGGCCTGGCGGATCACCTGCCGGCGGCGGGCGCCCAGGGCTTCGGCGAGGGTGTTCAGGTCCTCCATGCCGTGCGAGGCGGCGGGGGCGACCGGCTCGCCCGGGACGCTGTTGTAGGAGCGGCGGATGCGCTCCAGCATGGCCGCGACGTGGTCGATGCTCAGCTGGGTGCCGTTGGCCTCCTCGACGCGGCCGAAGCCGGCCGAGCGGATGAGCAGGGTCAGGCCCGCCACCAGCTGCACGTCGTGGTCCGACCACAGTTCCAGGGGCAGTTGCTGCAGGCTGCTCAGGACGCAGTCGGGGTGGCCCGGCCACAGGGTCTTGCCGGTGAGGCTGTTCTGCTCGCGGAAGTTGGTGTACTGCCGGTGCTCCTGGTAGAGGACGAAGGGGGCGGTGCGCAGGGCTGCTTCCTTGGCCTGTTCCAGGAGGGCGTCGCGGCCCTTGTCGCCCTGCCGCTCCAGCCAGGCGCGGCAGTCGGCCAGGGTGGCCGCGCCGCGGGCGGCGGCGCGGTCCAGCTCGGCGCGGTAGGCGCGGGCGGCCTGCAGCGACCAGGGCACGCGTACGACACCGCCGACCAGGTTCCGGCGGTCCAGGGGGCCCTGGGCGGGGCCGCGCAGGAGGATCCGGCCGGTGGTGGCCAGGGCCAGCTCGCCGATGAAGACGGGTTCTTCGTCGGCTGCCTCGATGAGGTCGACGGCCGTGCCGGGGCCGGTGTCCTGGGCGTCGGCGGCCGGGGCGTGGGGGTCCTTCGTGCGCCAGGTCAGCTGCCACAGGGCCTGGAAGGCGGCTTCGTCGGAGGTGCTCAGTGCCCGCAGCTGCACCTCGGGGGGCACGTGCCGGTCGAGGCTGAGCAGGATGTCCACGCAGGCGCGCGGGTCTGCGGCGGTGCGGGCGCGTTCCCAGACCCGCTCCAGGAGGCCGGGGAACCCGGCGCCGGGCTCGCGGGTGCGGTCGGGTCCCGGCGCGGTGCCCGCGGGGGTGCCCAGCCGGCTGGGGCGGCGGCTGACGCGCTTCCTGGCGTTGGCGGCGCGGCGGCTCTCGCGCTCGGCCGGCCCGTTCATGAGCTGCCCGCGGTCAGGTCGATGTGGCTCCACAGGCTCGCGTCGGTGGGGTCCCAGTCCTCGTCGACGTAGATGCAGTCGACGGGGCACTCGAGCACGCAGGCGGGACAGCCCGAGCACAGCTCGGGAATGATGATGACGTCGAGACCGCGGTCGAATATGGCGCCGAACTCCTCGGGGCAGCTGCGCAGACAGCTGTCGCAGGTGATGCACTCCGAGGTCTCTATGCGGCGCGGTGGCTTCTTCCAGTTCTCGCCGCGAGTTCGCGCGGCGATCCGCTCGGAACGGGCGGATTTCGCCGCCGGTAATGCGTTCTCGCTCACGGAACACTCACCCTTCGGGTCGGTTCGAGACGCCCACATCGTTACGACGGGGTCTCGACCACTCCATGAGCTTCGGTGGTGGATTACTCGACTGCTTTGTTCAACCGGAGAAATGCTCGGTTGAACAGTGGCGGGGGGCCGATACCGTCGGGCCGGGAAGCCGACGGGGACACCGACCACGAACAGGAGCAGCCACGATGCCTGCGACGCCGGGGCCGAAACTGATGACGTTCCTGACCTTCAGGAGCCAGGCCGAGGAGGCGCTGGAGTTCTACACCGCGCTCTTCGACAACTCCGAGGTGCACCGGATGATCCGGGCCAGGGCCGGGGAGCCGGGGTGGGAGGAAGGAACGCTGCAGCACGCCGTCTTTACACTCGACGGGCAAATGTTCATGTGTACGAACATGCCGCCGCCCGGGGCCATTGGATACGATCTTGCCCCGTGGGATTCGTATGAGTTCTCTCCCGCGACCGCGATATATGTGCAGTGCGAATCGGAAAGCGAATTTGATCGTCTCTACACGGCCCTTTCCGAGAAGGGTGAGGTCATCATGCCGGCGGGCGGGTATGAATTCAGCGCCCGGTTCGGGTGGCTGACCGACCGGTTCGGGGTGTCGTGGCGCATCAATCTCGTGCCGGCCAGGGGGGCTCGCGCCCGGCGGGCGGCCCAGGCGGACTGAGAGCGGCGTAAGTCGGCAGACGGACACGGCTGAGGCCGGCCCACCGCTGGAGGTGGCCGGCCTCAGCCGTGTCCGTGCCCGGGCCGGTCAGCCCCAGGCGCCGGCCACCTGCTTGGTGGTGACGTTCAGCCGGTTGAAGAAGTTGGTCAGGGCGACCATCAGGATCAGTGCCGCCAGGCCCTTCTCGTCGTAGTGGGCCTTGGCGCGCTCCCAGACGTCGTCCGGCACCGGGTCGGTGCGGTCGGACAGCCGGGTGGCGGCCTCGGCCAGCTCCAGCGCGGCGCGCTCGGCGTCGGTGAAGTAGTTCGTCTCCCGCCAGGCGGCGACGGCGAACAGGCGCTCCTCGGTCTCGCCGGCCTTGCGGGCGCCGCGGGCTCCGGAGTCCACACAGGGGCTGCAGCCGTTGATCTGGCTCGCGCGCAGGTGGACCAGGTCCAGGGTCGTCTTGGGGACCCCGCCGGAGTAGACGGCCTTGTACATGTCCTGCACAGGCTGGGTGGCGTCAAGGATCATCGCCGGGTTCTGCAGGCGCGCTTCCATGGTTCTTCCTCTCTTCGATCAACATCGACGCCGCTCAGGCAGCGTCACTTCTATGACGAACGGGGGCGGACATGTGTGACAGCGGCAGGTCACCGGGTCGGCGGGGACCTGGCGGGTGGGTGCGGGGGCGGGCGCCGCGCCGCGGGGGAATCCGGCGCGGCGCCCTTCCGTCCGGCGCGCCGGTCAGGTGCCGACGTCGACGCGGGCGGTCTGTGCGGGGCGCTCGCCGAGGGGCGGCGCCTCGTCCTCGGGGTGGCCCGGGCGCCAGATGCGCGGGCCGATGCCGAGGGAGAGTGCGGGGATCAGCAGGCTGCGCACCAGGAAGGTGTCCAGGAGGATGCCGATCGCGATGAGCAGGCCCTGCTGCAGCGAGCCCACGGTGGGGATGGCGGCCAGGACACAGAAGGTGGCCGCCAGCACGACACCCGCGGAGGTGATGACGCCGCCGGTGACCGTGAGTCCGGTCAGGGTGCCCTCGCGGTGTCCGCGCAGCTTGACCTCCTCCCGGACCCGGGCCATCAGGAAGATCGTGTAGTCCACCCCGAGGGCGACCAGGAACAGGAAGCCGATCAGCAGCAGCCCGCGGTCGATGCGCGGATAGTCGATGGCGTGGAAGAGCAGGGAGGCGGCGCCGACGGCGGAGGCGTAGGAGAGCACCACCGAGACCAGCAGGACGAGCGGGGCGACCACCGCGCGCAGCACCAGGACCAGCATGAGCAGGACGACCGCGAGGATCAGCGGGATCAGCAGCATCTCCTCGTCCTTCTGGGCGTCGGAGGTGTCGAGCACGATCGCGGTCTGGCCGCCCACGACGGCGTCCGCGCTCTCTCCCCCGGCCCGGTCCAGTGCCGTGCGCATCCGTTCGACGGTGTCCTTGGCCGCCGCGGTGTCCGGGGCGTCCTCGAACACGGCCGTCAGGTGGGTCCAGCCGCCCGCGGTGCGCTC
Source organism: Streptomyces sp. NPDC039480 (assembly GCF_055597165.1). Taxonomy (NCBI): domain Bacteria; kingdom Bacillati; phylum Actinomycetota; class Actinomycetes; order Kitasatosporales; family Streptomycetaceae; genus Streptomyces; species Streptomyces sp. NPDC039480. Next base: position 71,929 of record NZ_JBVITX010000018.1, read on the forward strand.
ATTGGCCGCGGACTCCACGCCGGAGACGTCCTTGACGGTGCGCAGGGCGGTGTCGGCCGCGCCGGCGGGCACGTAGATGTCGGCGGGTGCCGCGGAGCCCGCGGGGAAGTGTTCGGCCAGCAGCTTCTGGCCCTCGACGGAGTCGACGGTCTTGGTGAACTGCTCGGCCTGGGTCTGGCCGGTCTCCACCGTGGTGGTGCCGAGGGCCAGGGCGGCCAGGATGCCCAGGGAGGCGGCCCAGATCAGGCGGGGCCTGCGGCCCACGGCCTGCGCCACGCGGGCCCAGGCGCCGTGTTCCTTCTCCACGCTCGCGTCGTAGCCGGGGGTGTGGCGCGGCACGAAGGGCCAGAACGTCCAGCGGCCCAGGATGACGAGCAGGGCGGGCAGCAGCGAGGTCATCGCCAGGAAGACCACCGCGATGCCGATCGCCACCACCGGGCCCAGGCCCTGGGTGGAGTTCATGCTGCCGAAGACCAGGCAGAGCGTGGCGACGCCCACCGTGGCCGCGGAGGCCGCCAGCGCCGGCATGGAGCGGCCCACGGCGATCTGCATCGCCTCGTGCCGGTCCGCGTGGCGGTGCAGTTCCTCGCGGTAGCGGGCGATGAGCAGCAGGGCGTAGTCGGTGCCCACGCCCACGCACAGGATCATCAGGATGTAGGCGCTGAGCCCGTTGACGAGCAGGCCCGCGTGTTTGGCCAGCAGATAGACGACGCCGCTGGCGACCTGGCTGGCCAGGAAGACGGTCAACAGCGGCACCAGCCACAGCACGGGGCTGCGGTAGGTCAGCAGGAGCAGCAGCGCGACGACGCCCAGGGCCGCGCCCAGCAGCGCCCCGTCCATGCCGCTGTAGACCTCGGCGAAGTCGCGGACGCTGCCGGCCTCGCCGGCGACGCGGATGTCCAGGCCGCCGGGTGCGCCGTCCTTGACGATGTCCTCGGACTCGCTCACGGCGTCGGTGAGGACCGCGTTGTCGCTGGGGCTGGTGCGCAGCGGGTAGCTGAGGAAGGCGGCCTTGCCGTCCTCGGAGACCTCGGGCTGGGGCACGTCGCCCACCGCGACGTCGTTCTCCAGCTCGGTGCGGTCCGCGGCGATCTTCTGCCGGTCGGCGTCGGTGAGTCCCTCGCCGCGGGCGTAGATGATGATGGCGGTGCTGCTGTCCTTGTCGGCGAAGTGCTTCTCCGCCAGTTCCACCGCCTGGGTCGACTGGGCGCTGGAGGGCAGCCAGGTCTCGGGATCGTTGTCCTGGACGTCTCCCAGCTTGGCCGCGAGGGAGCCGCCCGCCATGATCAGCACCAGCCAGATGACGAGCACGGCCCACTTGGAGCGGCGGCCGCTGACCATTCGGGCGTAACGGGTCAGGAAACCGGCCGCGCCGCCCGGATCGTCACTGTGCGTTGCTGGTCGCCGACGTAGAGTTGTCATGGATGCTCGCAAAGGGTCAGGGAGCCTGCTCTCGACAGCTCCGAGCTGAATCCGGGAGAGAGCGCGACCAGGGGCGCGGGGCCTGCCGTACCCGGCGGCTTCCGCATCCCGTCACACGCGGGTGGTCCCGTTCGTCACTGCTATGACGCCCGGCAGCGCGAAGATGTGACAGGCGTTTGTCACACACCGACCGGGATCGAAGGGGACGACGGTGGTCATGCAGGAAAACGAACGGTTGGCACGCGCGTTCGAGGAGAAGCGTCCGCGGCTGCAGGCCGTGGCCCACCGCATGCTCGGTTCGTCCGATGAGGCCGAGGACGCCGTGCAGGAGGCCTGGATCAGGCTGCACCGCAGCGAGACCGACAGCGTGGAGAACCTCGACGGCTGGCTCACCACGGTGGTGGGCCGGGTCTGCCTGGACATGCTCCGCGCCCGCAACCGCCGCGAGGAGTTCCTCGCCGAGCACGCCGAGCCCGCGGGCGAGCCCCGCACCGAGGATCTCTCCGACCCGGAACACGCGGCCGTGCTGGCCGACTCCGTGGGGCTGGCGATGCTGGTGGTCCTGGACACGCTCGACCCGGACGAGCGGCTCGCCTTCGTCCTGCACGACACCTTCGCCGTGCCGTTCGCCGACATCGCCGCGATCATCGGGCGCAGTCCGGCGGCCACCCGGCAGCTGGCCAGCCGGGCCCGCCGGCGCGTGCACGGCGCCTCTCCGCTGCCCGACCTGCAGCGCCAGCACCAGGTCGTGGACGCGTTCCTGACCGCCGCGCGCAGCGGCGAGTTCGAGCGGCTGCTGACCCTGCTGGCCCCCGACGCCACCATGCACGCCGACGACACGGCGGTACGCATCGGGGCCGCGCCGCTGACCGAGGGCGCCCGGGGCGTGGCGAGCATCTTCTCCGGCGGCGCCGAGGCGGCCCGCATCGCGCTCATCGACGGGTCGGTGGGCGCCGTGTGGCAGTCCAAGACCCGCCCGATCGTGGTCTTCAACTTCACCATCGAGGACGGAAAGATCGCCGCCATCGACCTGGTGGCCGGACCCGAGCGGCTGAAGGAGCTGGACATCGTGGTGCTGGACGCCTGAGCGGCCGCTCTCGCTGTTTCGTCCCGCCGGGGACGAAACAGCGGGGACGAAACGGTGGGGACGAAACGGCGGAGGCGGGCGCCGGTCGCTCAGCCGATGGTCCACCGCTGCGTGCGGTCGTTGCGGTCGCACGTGGCCGTCCGGTAGAGGCCGCCGTAGGTCTGGTAGAGGCAGAGGCGGGTCGCGGTGTTCCGGAGCATGACCGCACTGGCCGGCGCGGGCTGGATGACCTGCCACAGCTGGTTGTTCCCGCCGTTGCAGTCGCCTATGTAGACGTCCCGCTCCTTGTTGCTGTCCAGGCAGTGGTCCCAGACGTAGTTCTGGAGTGTCGAGGAGGTGTTGGTGGTGCCGGTCCACCGCCAGTACTGCTCGCTGTAGGACTTGTCGCAGGACAGGGCCCACAAGTTGAAGTAGTGGTTCTCCGCGATGCACTGCTTGTACTCGTAGTTCGCGAACCGGTCCAGGGACGCCGCGGTCTCAGCGGCGGCGGCCGTCCCCGGTACCGCCAGGGTCAGCGACAGGGCGAGCCCCACCGACGTCCCGACGACCGACACGGCCTGCTTGATCCTTCTCCTTGAAATGGACAAGATCGTTTCCTCCCAATCGCCTGGTGGCTCCTGCGAGTTGGTGTCGGCACATGGTCGCAGGCGATCGTCTTGATCGGGGCAGACAGACACAGACACTGAGCCGGGGCCGGTGCCGGGGCCGGGGCCGCGCGGTCGGTCAGCTTCCGGGGACGGCGGGGGCGGCGGCCGGGGGCAGGCACTCCTCCAGGAATGCCAGGGCCCGCAGGTGGTAGGCGCGGGCCGCCCAGCCCAGGCTGATGTTGTGGCCCGCGTCCGGCTGACGCTCGAGCAGGACGCGGGGGGCGGCGGTGAACCCGGCCGCCAGCGCGGCCAGTTCACCCTCGTCCTGGCGCCACCACCCCTCGTGCTCGGCGAAGGTGAGCCGTACCGGCACCCGCACCCGGGCCGCGAGCCGGTCGAACGCGCCCGGCCAGGACGCCAGGTCGGCGGCCTCCCGCGCGGGCATCGGCGCCACCACGCCCGCACTGGCCCGGAAGGTGCCCGGCGGATACAGCCGCAGCGGTCCCCAGTGCCGCCGCCGGTTTCCGGGGCGCCCGCCGCGTACCTCGTCCTCGGCGTCCGGCGCGTACCGCCGGCCGCAGCCCGAGACGTCCACACCCAGCAGCCCGTCGCCGGGCTGCGCGTGCGCGGCGGCCGACAGGGCGAGCTTGCCGCCGAAGGAGTGCGCCAGCAGGAAGACGCCCGCGCCCACGCGGTGGCGGCGGGCGAAGTCGGCGATGGCCGCGCGCAGCAGGGGGCTCTGTTCGGCGACCGGCAGCCCGCCGGGCAGCGCGGCGGCGGACCGGCCGTAGCCGGGGCGGTCCACCGCCAGCACCGTGTAGCCCAGCCGGGCCCCGAGCCGGAGCAGGGACAGTTCCGGGCGGGCCGCCCCGTCGAAGTACCCGGCGCTCATGCCACCGCCGTGCACCGCCACGACGAGCGCGCGCGGGTCGGCCCCGGCGGGTTCGCTCAGCAGGGCGGACAAGGTGAGCCCGGCCGCGTCCAGGACGATCGGGCGGACCACCTCGCCGTCCGGGGCGGCGCGATGGACCTGGCCGGCGGGTTTCTCGCCCGCGATCCCCGCACTGGTGGGTTCCGTGCCGGTGGCCTCCACGCCGACAGCCTCCTCACCGACGGGCACCTCGCCGATGGGTTCCGCGCCGGCGGGCTGCTCGCCGGCGAGCTCCGCACTGGTGGGTTCCGTGCCGGCGGGCTCCACGCCGACAGCCTCCTCACCGACGGGCACCTCGCCGATGGGTTCCGCGCCGGCGGGCTGCTCGCCGGCGAGCTCCTCGCCGAGGAGCGCCACGCTGGCGGGCTCCACGCCGACACCCTCCTCACCGACGGGCACCTCGCCGATGGGTTCCGCGCCGGCGGGCTGCTCGCCGGCGGGCTCCGCGCCGACGAGCGCCACGCTGGCGGGCTCAGCGCCGACGGGCTCCTCACCGGCCCGTTCCGCACCGACGAGCGCCACGCTGGCGGGTTCCTCACCGGCAGGCTCAGCGCCGATGTGCTCCCCGCCGACAGCCTCCTCATCGACGGACTCCCCGCCGATGGGCTTCTCACCGACGGACTCCGTGCGCCGTGGATCGGCCGTGGCCGGCCCAGGGGCCGTTGCCACTACGCGGCTCGACCCTCGCCGAACCACCGGGCCAGCGCGCCGGAAAGCCCGTCCGGTGAGCCCTCCCCCGTCCACACCACGTGCCCGTCGGGACGCACCAGGACCGCGTCCAGACCGGCCAGCACGTCACTGGCGCCCTCCACCGGCTTGGCGGTGGCCGTCACTACATCGACGCGGTCGGCCCAGCGGGCGGCGATGTCACGGACGCCGGCGTCGTCGGCCAGGTCGAGCAGGACGCCGCGCGCCGGGTGCAGCAGGCGCAGCGTGTCGCTCTCGCCGTCGGCTCCGGTCAGCGGGCGCTTGGCCAGACGGCGGCCGAGCAGGGGGTGGGCGGGGGCCGCCGCCGCCCCCTGCTGACCGGCAGCGCCGGACACGCCGGACACGCCGGGTGCGCCGGGTGCGCCGGGTGCGCTGGATGCCTTGGGTGCGCCGGGTACGCCGGACACCTCGGGGGCGCCGGACGCGCCGGATGCGACGGATGCCTCCGGGGCGTTCACCTCGTACCGGATGTCGAGATGGCTGACGATGCCCGCCAAGTGGCGTTTGACCTCGTCGTGTTCGATGAGTTCGGTGAACAGGGCCCGCAGCGGGTCCGACTGTTCGCCGCCCAGGAACACGATGCCCTGCGCGCGGGTGTTCATCAGCAGTCGTCGGCCGACCGGGTGCCGCTCCGCGTGGTAGGTGTCCAGGAGTGCGGCCGGGGCGGTGCCGCGCACCGTGGCGGCCAGCTTCCAGCCGAGGTTGGCCGCGTCCTGCACGCCGGTGCTCAGCCCCTGCCCGCCGGCCGGCAGGTGGATGTGGGCCGCGTCGCCCGCAAGCAGGACCCGGCCGCGCCGGTACTGGCCGCTCTGGCGGGTGGCGTCGCTGAAGGAGCTCACCCACTGGGCGCTGCCGCCGCTGATGTCCTCGCCGGTGATGCGCTGCCAGGCCGCGGCGACCTCGGCGAAGGTGACGTCGTCGTCCCGGTCACGGGCCGGCACACCGTGCGGGCAGACGATGATGCGGTCCACGCCCTCCTTGAGCGGCGCCGCCATCACCATGCCGTGCGGCAGCCGTTCGCCCAGGAAGCGGGGCTTGAGCCCGCAGCCCTCGACGTCGGCCAGGAACATGGTGCGGCTTGCGGGCAGTCCGGGGAAGTCGAAGCCGGCCGCCCTGCGGATGCCGCTCTGTCCGCCGTCGCAGCCCACCAGGTAGGCGGCGCGCAGCTGCCGGGTCCCGTCCGGGGTCGCGACGGTGGCCTCGACGTGGTCGCCGTCCAGGAAGCCCTCGGCCAGGCCCAGGACGTCCCAGCCGCGCCGGATGTCCGCGCCGAGCTCCAGCGCCCACGCCTCCAGGACGGCCTCGGTCTCGTTCTGCGGGATGCCGCGGGCCCCGAAGTGCGCGTCCTCCAGCGTGGTGTAGTCGAACTGCACCCCGCCGAAGTGGCCCAGGGGGCTTGTCGCGAGCGTCTCGCCCTGCCCGAACCGCGGCAGCAGTCCGCGCTGGTCGAACACCTCCATGGCCCGGGCGGTGAAGCCCAGCCCCCGGGACTGCCCGGTCGGCTCGGCCAGGCGCTCGACGACGGTGACGCGGGCTCCGCCCAGGCGCAGTTCGCCCGCGAGCATCAGCCCCGTCGGTCCGGCGCCGACCACGATGACGTCGGTGTCCACCGCTGTCCCTGCCATGATTGTCCTGCCTCTCCTCGCTCGGATCTGATCTGTGGTGTGGCTCGAAGGCGCTCGTGCGGCACGGCGGCGGCCGGCGGGCGAGGGCGGGCGGGCGGCGGGTCAGCGGGGGGTGCCGAACCAGCGCTCCAGGGCGGCCGCGAGCTCTCCGTCGCCGGGCCGCGCGCCCGTGTCCGCCGCCCAGATGACGTAGCCGTCCGGGCGCACCGCCACCGCGCTCACCTTGTCCAGTTCGCCGGGCTCGCCGCCCGGCTCCGGGCGGGCCGCCACCAGGTCGATGCGGTCGGCCCACCCCTCCCCCACGGCCGGCACCCGGCCCTCCAGGCCGAGCAGCAGCCCGCGCCCGGACCTGAGCAGTTCCAAGGTGGTGCAGGTGGAGCTGCCCACCCGCAGCCGGGCGTGCGGCAGCCGCAGGCCGGCCAGGCGGTGGCCGGATCCGCAGCCGGCGTAGCGGATGTCGAGGCCGCTGACCATTCCGGCGAGGCGGGTGCGCACCCGCTCGTGGGGCAGCAGTTCGGCCAGGACAGTGCGCAGCGGCTCCACCTCGCGGCTGCCCAGCAGCAGCAGTGCCTGGGCGCGGATGTTGGCCAGGACGGCGCTGCCCACCGCGTGGCGTTCCTCGTGGTAGGTGTCCAGCAGGTTTTCGGGGGCGTGGCCGGCCAGGACGGCGGCGAGTTTCCAGCCGAGGTTGAAGGCGTCCTGCAGGCCCAGGTTGAGGGCCTGGCCGCCGATGGGCATCTGGCGGTGGGCGGCGTCGCCCGCGTACAGCACGCGGCCGTGCCGGTACTGCGCGAGCTGGCGGTTGGCGTCGTCGAAGTGGTTGACCCACAGGGGGGTGCCGGCGCTGATGTCCTCGCCGGTCACCCGCTGCCAGGCGGCGGCCATCTCCTCGAAGCGGGGCGGTCGGCTGCGCTGTCGTACGGCTGCTCCGAACTCGTGGACCATCACCCGGGTCACTCCGTCGGGGCGGCGCGCGGCGATGGCCAGGCCGCGCGGCAGCCGCTCGAAGCGCCGGTCGGGGATGTCGATGCCCTCGACGTCGGCGCGCAGCAGTTCGCGGCGGGCCTCCTGGCCGGGGAAGTCGGCTCCGGTCAGGCGGCGCACGGTGGAGTCCTGGCCGTCGCAGGCCACCAGGTAGCGGCCGCGCAGCCGGACGGGGCGGCCGTCGCGGCCGACGGCTTCGGCCTCGACCATCTCGCCGTCCTGGGTGAGGTCGAGCAGTTGCAGCCGGTGGCCGCAGCGGATGTCCGCGCCGAGGGAGAGCGCCCACTCCTCCAGGACGGACTCGGTCTTGGTCTGGGGCACCTTGTGCTGGCCGGGGTGGGCGCCGGGCAGGGTGAGGTCCAGGGGCAGGCCGCCGAAGTGCCCGCGCGCTTCGGTGGGCGGGCTGCCGAGGTCGGTGAGCAGGCCGCGGCTGTCGAAGATCTCCATGGTGCGGGCGTGCAGGGTGGAGGCCCTCGACTCCTTGGTGGGGCGGTGGCGCTGCTCGACGACGGCCACCTGGATGCCGTGCAGGCACAGTTCGGCGGTGAGCAGCAGCCCCACGGGCCCGGCGCCGACGACGATGACCTGGGTGTCCATCACCTCGGTCGCCTCGGCCGCGTCGGTCGCCTGGGTGCGGCCCGGGCCGGGCCCGCGGGTGCGGTCGGCGTCCTGGGCGGCCATGTCAGCGCTTCCGCTCCGCGTAGTCCTTGGCGTGCCCCAGGGTGGCGCGGCTGTTGGTGCTCAGCGCGCTGTGCACGTACGCGCGGGCATCGGCGACGGTGGCCTGCTCGCCGAGAATCTTGGCGATGTTGGCGGTGTTGATGGACACGGTGTGCTGCGAGCTCGCCTCGGTGGTGCCCGGGCCGGTTTCGGTGAACGTCCATATGCCGGTGTGCAGGGTCATCAGGGCGGGCAGGGTGACCTGCTTGTAGGCGATTTTGCGGGCGTCCAGGGCGACCCGGTAGGACTTGGTGGTGTGCACCGAGCCGTCCTTGGCGCGGGTGTCCATCTCCAGGATCTGCAGTCCCGGGGCGGGTTCTTCGAAGCGTACGGTGGCCACGTGCGGCAGCCGCTCGGGCCACCGGTCGGCTTCGTTGACGAAGTCGAAGACGTCCTTGGCGGCGCCGTCGATGTGCACGGTGTCGGTGAAGGAGAAGAGGAGTTTCTCGCTCTCCGCGGCGTGGGCCTGTTCGACGTTGTCCTTGAGGGCGGCCAGTTCCGAGGTGCTGTTGGTGTCCACGGCCTGGTCGATCCACCGCAGGTCCTGCGGGTCGTCGTCGATGGCCCGGTAGTCGTGCAGCAGCCGGACCCGGGAGCTGTCGGTGCCCAGCGGTTCGACGATCCAGGTGCCGCCCATCGCGGCGACCGGCGCGGTGGTGATCTCCTGGCGGAAGTCGATGCGCAGGGCTTCGGGGTCCAGGGTGCGGCGCGATGTCCAGTTCTTGGCCTGGCCGTTGGCGGTGGCCCAGATGTGGATGCGCTCCTGGTGGGCGCCGGTGTCCTGGCGTTCGACGTGGATGGTGGGCGGGAAGATCTGCGGCCAGTGGCTCACGTCCGCCAGCAGGCGGTAGACCGTGGCCGCGGGCGCGCCGATGGTGATCTCGTGCTCGACCTGACGCGTCGTCATGTCTGGGGCTCCTTGGGCGGGGCGGTCGGGGCGGTTTTCAGAAGTTGCCGAGGCCGCCGCAGACGTTGAGCGCCTGGGAGGTGATGGAGGCGGCGGTGTCGGAGGCCAGGTAGCCGATCAGGCCGGCGACTTCCTCGGGGGTGCTGTAGCGGCCGAGGGGGATCTTGGCCTGGAACTTGGTGAGGATCGCCTCCTCGGTGGTGTCGTAGGCGGCGGCGTAGCCCTGGCGCACCCGCTGGGCCATCGGCGTCTCCACGTAGCCGGGGCAGACGGCGTTGACGGTGATGCCGGTGGGGGCCAGTTCGTTGCCGAGCGCCTTGGTGAAGCCGACGACGCCGTGCTTGGAGGCGGAGTAGGGGGCGCCCAGCACGACGCCCTGTTTGCCCGCGGTGGAGGCGACGTTGATGATGCGGCCCCGCTCCTGGGTGCGCATGCCGCCGGTGGTGAGCACCGCGCGGGTCATGCGGAAGACGCTGTTGAGGTTGGTGTCGATCACGTCGTCCCACAGCTCGTCGGTGAGGTCCGCGGTGACGCCGCCGCCGGAGCGGCCGGCGTTGTTGACCAGGACGTCGATGCGGCCGTAGCGGTCGACGGCGGCCTGGACGAAGGCGGTGACGGAGGCGCCGTCGCGTACGTCCAGCACCTGGCCCTCGGCCTCCAGGCCGTCGTTGCGCAGGGCCTTGACGGTCGCGATGACGTCGCTCTCGGTGCGCGCGCCCAGGAAGACCAGGTGGCCCTGGCCGGCCAGCAGCCGGGCGGTGGCCAGGCCGATGCCGCTGGTGGCGCCGGTGATGAGCGCGACGCGGGAGGTGGACTGTGTCATGGCGGGTGTCCTCTCAGGCCACGCGGGCGGCGGCCAGCCGCTCGTTGACGGTGTCGATCAGTTCCCGGGGGGTCAGGGCGTCGGTCAGCGTGTCGTCGTCGAGCGATATGCCGTACTCGCGCTCGATGCAGCCGCCGGTCTCCAGCAGGGCGAGCGATTCGTAGCCCAGCAGGGCGAAGGTGGTGTCCAGGATGTCGTCGGGCCGGGCGGCCTCGTCGGCGCCCGCGGCCTCGACGAGGATGCGCTTGAGGTCGGCGAGGGTGAAAGGTCGGTCGGTCATGGTTGGTGTTTCCTTCGTCTCGGGTCCGGCCGGCGCGGCGGTGCTCGCCTCGCCGGGGCGCGGGCGGCTCACTGCCCGGCGCGCACGACCATCGCGGAGTTGAACCCGCCGTGGCCGCGGGCCAGCACCAGCGCGGTGCGCAGGGTGGCCGGGCGCACCTGGTACAGGACCAGGTCCAGGTCGTACTCGGGGCAGGGGTCGATGTGGACGGTGGGCGGGATGACGCCGGCCCGCATGGCAAGCAGCGCGCAGGCCACGTCCAGGGGTGCGGCGCCGGAGTGCAGGCGGCCGGTCATCGTCTTGGGCACGGTGACCGGGACGCGGCCGGAACCGAAGACCTCGCTGATCGCCGCGGCCTCGGCCCGGTCCAGTTCGGGCACGCCCGCGCCGTCGGCGAAGACCACGTCGATGTCGCCGGGGTCGGTGCCGGCGTCGTCCAGGGCGGTGCGGATGGCGGTGCGCAGGGTGGAGCCGCGGCCGCTGTGCGGGGGCGGGTCGATGGTCGCCCCGTAGCCGGCGAGTTCGCCGTAGACCTGGGCGCCGCGGGCGCGGGCCGCCTCGGTGGACTCCAGGGTGAACAGCGCCCCGCCCTCGCCGGGCACGTAGCCGCGGGCGTCGCGGTCGAAGGGCAGGTAGGCGCGGGTGGGTTCGTCGCTGTCGCTCATCCGCCCGCCGGCGAGCTGGGCGACCCAGCCCCAGGGGCAGACCGAGGCGTCCACGGCGCCGCACACGATCAGCGGGGTGCCCTTGCGCACCAGCCGTCTGGCCTGTGCCAGCGCGTCCAGGCCGCCGGCCTGGTCGCTGACGAGGACGCCGCTTGGCCCCTTCATGCCGTGCCGGATGGAGATCTGGCCGCTGTTGACCGCGTAGAACCAGGCGAAGGACTGGTAGGCGGAGACGAACTGGCTGCCCTTGGCCCACAGTTTCTGCAGTTCGTCCTGGCCGAACTCGAAGCCGCCGGCGTGGCTGGCGGTGACCACGCCCATGTCCAGCGGGTCGAAGGCGGCCACGTCCACGCCGGCGTCCGCCAGCGCCCAGTCCGCGGCGGCCAGCGAGAGCCGGGTGACGCGGTCGGTCTGCGGCAGCAGCCGGCCCGGCAGGTGCTCGGCGGCCTCGAACCCGGGGATCTCGCCCGCCAGTTGGGCGGGATAGCCCGAGGGGTCGAAGCGGGTGATGCGGCCGATGCCGCTCTTGGCGCCGAGGGTGGCCGCCCAGTAGTCGGCCGCGCCCAGTCCGTTGGGGGCGGCGATGCCCATGCCGGTGACCGCGACCGGGGTCATACGGTGCTCCTTTGCGCGCTGGTGAGCACCATGGCGCTCTGGAATCCGCCGAAGCCGCTGCCGACCGTCAGCACGGAGTCGACCCGCTGGTCGCGGGCCGTCAGCGGCACGTAGTCCAGGTCGCATTCGGGGTCCGGCGTGTGCAGGTTGGCCGTGGGCGGCACGACGTCGTACTCCATCGCCAGGGCGGAGGCGGCGATCTCGATGGAGCCGATGGCGCCCAGCGAGTGGCCCACCATCGACTTGATGGAGCTGACCGGGGTGCGGTAGGCGTGCTCGCCCAGTGCCTTTTTGAACGCGGCCGTCTCGTGCCGGTCGTTCTGCTTGGTGCCCGAGCCGTGGGCGTTGATGTAGTCGATCTGCTCGGGGTCGAGCCGGGCCTCGTCCAGGGCCAGGCGGATGGCCTCGGCCATCTCCGCGCCGTCCCGGCGCAGTCCGGTCATGTGGTAGGCGTTGGAGCGGGTGGCGTAGCCGGCGATCTCGGCGTAGATGTGGGCGCCCCTGCGGCGGGCGCTGTGCAGTTCCTCCAGGACGAAGAAGGCGGCGCCCTCGCCGAGCACGAAGCCGTTGCGGGTGCTGTCGAAGGGCCGCGAGGCCTGGGCGGGCGCGTCGTGGCGCGGGGTGGTCGCCTTGATCGCGTCGAAGCACGCCATGGTGATCGGTGAGATCGGCGCGTCCGACGCCCCGGCGACCATGACGTCGACGGATCCCTCGCGCACCAGCTCCACGGCGTAGCCGACGGCGTCGATGCCCGAGGTGCAGCCGGTGGAGACGACCGTGGAGGGCCCCTCGGCGCCGACCGCCCAGGCCACCTCCGCCGCGAAGGAGCTGGGCACCAGGTAGTTGTACAGGTGCGGCACGGCGTAGCGGTGGTCGACCAGGTCGAGGCGGCCGCCGTCGCTGACGACGCGGTATTCGTCGTCCAGGCCCATGGTGGCGCCCACCGCGCTGCCCACGACCACGCCGACGCGGTGGGGCGGGTGGGCGGCCAGTTCGGCGCCGCTGTCCTCGACCGCGCCGCGCGCCGTGACCACGGCGAACTGCGCGGCCCGGTCCATGCGCCGTACCTCTTGCGGGGTCAGGCCGTTCTCCAGGCCGCAGAAGTCGGCCTCGGCCGCCACCTTGGAGCGGAACGGCGCGGGGTCGAAGAAGGTGATGCCCCGGGTCGCGGTGCGGCCCTCGCTGAGCAGCTGCCAGAACTCTTTTCGGCCCAGGCCGCCGGGGGCCAGGACCTCGATGCCGGTGATGACCACGCGGCGCTGCGTCATGCGCCGGCCTCCCAGGAGTAGAAGCGCTTGGCCATGGCGTCGGCCGGGGAGCGCCAGGTCGCCGGGTCGTAGGCCTCGATGTGCGGCTTGAGGTCCTCGCTGATCCTGACGAAGCGCGGATCGTCCTTGGCCAGTTCGATCCGGGAGCCTCCGTCGTCGCTGTCGAAGTCCTGGAGGTGGAAGTAGAGGCCGCGGTAGGCGAAGAGCTGACGGCGCCGGGTCCCCATCCGGTGGGGCATGTCGGTGGCGTCGAAGTCGGAGAACAGTTCGGCGACGTCGTGGCTGGAGTCGATCGCCATCCGGGCCACGATCAGCGTGCTGTGCATACCTCGCTCCTTGCGGTGGGCGCCGGGCGCTGGGCACGACAGGGTCAGGGCCGGCGGGCCTGCGTCGGGCGGGCCGGGGCCGGGCGGGGGCGCCCGGCCCCCGGCGGGCGGCCGGGCGCCGGGTGTGCTCGACGGGCCGGCCCGCGCGGCCGGCCCCGGGCAGGGGCAGGGCTCAGGCGCCCGCGGCGCGGCTGTGGATGACCCGGTAGGAGTTCCAGTCGCTCTCGGTCTTCAGGGCGTTGATGCGCGCCTCGGACTTCTGGCGGGTCTCGGACTGCTGCGCCAGGGGCTGGTGGCGGTGGGCGTCGTACTGCTCCTTGCTCGCCCACTGCGAGTAGACGACGACGAAGGGCCCGTCCAAAAAGCGGGCGCGCAGGCCCTTGAAGACGCTGTGCGAGCGGTAGCCGTCCACGTCCACGAGCCAGGACTGGCCCTCGCCCAGCTCCGCGATCAGCTCGTCCTGGTTGCCTTCGGCGACCTTGAAGATCTCGATGACGGTGTGGTCGTCGCGGTCGGGCGAGACCTCGGTCGCCTCGCCCTGGGAGGGGTGGCGCTGGGTGTGGACGATCTCGCTCTGCAGCAGCCGGATCGAGGTCGTGATGTCCTGGAAGACGGGCAGCGTGCGGTGCTTGAACTCCTCGCCCGCATACCGCTTCTCCAGGTCCTCGCCGCTGCGCCACTGGATGAAGTTGGCGGTGCCGGGGCTGTCCTGGCCGGCGTGCACGGTGGAGGAGATCCAGCCGTCGAAGGCCGCGGTGTCGACGATCTTCCGCATCTCCTGGATCAGCTTGTCCTGCTTGTCCGGCCGGTCGGTGGTGAACAGGTTGAGGACGGTCAGGTACTTGTCCTGGGTGGAGATGTAGGGCATGGCGGGGTGTCACTTCCTGTCAGGAATGGATGCGGACCGTGGGGCCGGGCGTCAGGCGGCGGGGCCGAACCAGCGCTCCAGTGCTCGGGGCAGGGTGTCGGCGCCCTGGTCGGGCGTGATCCAGGCGATGTAGCCGTCGGGGCGCAGCAGGATCCCGTCGGCCTCGGGCAGGTCCTGGCCGCGGTCCGCCTCGACGATGTCGACGCGGTCCGACCAGGCCTTGGCGGCATCGAGCAGCGGGCTGTCGCCGCCGAAGTCGAGCAGGACGCCCCGGCCGGCGCTCAGCAGGCCGTAGACGCTCCTGCGCTGTCCGTCGCAGGTCAGTTCGGCGTCCTGGAGGCGCCGGCCGAGCAGCGGGTGCTCGCCCGCGCCCACCTCGTGGCGGATGTCGAGTCCGGTGACCATGCCGACGAGGTGGGTCTGCACCGACTCGTACTGCGTGAGCTCGGTGAACACGTCCAGCAGCGGGGTGATCTCCTCGCCGCCGAGGTAGAGGATGCGCTGGGCCAGGGTGTTGGTGAGGATGCGGGCGCCGACCGGGTGCCGCTCGCTGTGGTAGGTGTCCAGCAGTGCGTCGGGGGCCAGCCCCTTGAGGACCAGCGCCAGTTTCCAGCCGAGGTTGACCGCGTCCTGCACGCCGGCGCTCATGCCCTGGGCGCCGATGGGCAGGTGGATGTGGGCGGCGTCGCCCGCCAGGAAGACCCGGCCGCGCCGGTACTCGGCGGCCTGCCGGCTCACATCGGTGGTGGAGCTCACCCACAGCGGGGTGGCCGCGTGGATGTCCTCGCCCGACAGCTTCTGGAAGGTGTCGGCGACCTCCTCGAAGGTGATCGGGTCGGCGCTCTTGCGCAGCGGTTCGGTGCGGTCGTAGTAGATGATGCGGCAGCGGTCCGGGCCCAGCGGCAGCACCATGATCATGCCGTCGGGCACCCGCTCGCCGGCGAACCGGGGCCGCAGCCGCACCCCGGCGATGTCGGCGAAGCGCAGCTCGATGGCCGGCTCGGTGCCGGGGAAGTCGATCCCGGCGGCGGTGCGCACCGCGCTGCGGGCGCCGTCGCACCCGATGACGTAACGCCCGCGCAGTTGGCCGCCGTCGGGCCCGGCCAGCTGCAGCGTGACGCCGTCGTCGTCCTGGACCAGGCCGGTGACCTCGACGGGCCGGCGGATGCGGGCACCCTGCTCGGTGGCCCAGCCGGCCAGCATCGCCTCGGTGCGGGACTGGGGTATCCCCCGCGCGCCGTAGGAACCGCCGCTGAGCACCCGGTAGTCCAGCGGCACTCCGCCGAAGTGCCCGGCGGGGATGACGTCGACCTCGCCGAGGCGGGACAGCAGCCCGCGCTGCCCGAATTCCTCGATGGTGCGCGCGGAGAATCCAAGAGCGCGTGACTGCTGCATCGGTTCGGCGAGCCTGTCGACCACGAGAACGGAAATTCCGTGCAGGCCGAACTCACCGGCAAGCATGAGTCCTGTGGGACCCGCACCTACGATGATCACGTCCGCGTCATAATTGTCCATCGTCGTCCATCCGCCCTCTTCTGGTTGATGTTTTACGAGTATGGACAGCGCCGGAGCGGGCGGTAAAGAGAAGCTGGTTCACGGCTTCTGCAGTCCAGTACAGAAACGTGCGGAGAATGTCAGATCTTCTACAGGCGGGGTTGGTCGGGGTGCCTTTGTGGGCCCATTCTCAAGCATGACCTCGACTGAAGCTGAAGCCTTCACTCCGGACACGGCCATGGTGGACGCCTTTACCGTGCGCGGGCTGCTGGACCGCTATCTCCTGGCGTTGGACACCGAAAAGCTCGACGACGCGTGGGCGCGCACGCTGTTCACCGAGGACGCCGTCGTCGCGTTCCCCCTGAGCCGGCACGAGGGAAGGGCCGGGCTCGCGGAATGGCACCGCAGCGCGCTGGCGCATTTCGCCCGCACCCAGCACCTGAATTCGCCCGCGGTGGTGGACTGCGCGGGCGACGAGGCGAGCCTGCGCGCCAACCTCGTCTCCACGCACGTGCACCATCCCGGCGGCGAGGGGCCCGAGTTGTTCACCACCGGCACCTCGGTGAGCGGCTCGGCCCGCCGCACCGCGGACGGCTGGCGGCTCACCCGGCTCTCCTTCGGGCTGATCTGGGTGGACGGGGTGCCGCCCGGCGCGCGCGGCTGATGACCCGCATGCCATCAGGGCCCTCACCAGGTGCGGCGGGCTCAGCAGTTGAGGGTCGTCACCCGGTCGACCGTGATCTCCACGACCACCCGTCCCGGCGGGTTCGGCGGCCCGGAGAAGTAGCGTTCGGTGTAGCGGCGGACCCCCTCGGCGACGCGTTCGGGGGCGTCGAAGACCTGGGCGGTGCCCTCAAGGGTGACCCAGGCGAAGCCGTCCACCTGGCAGAGCGCGACCCGGGCCAGCGGCGCGGCCAGCACGTTCTTGACCTTGCGCGTCGTGTTCACCGTCAGGACCCGGGCCAGGCCCGCCCGCTCGTCCCAGGTGAACCGCACGGGCGTCAGATGGGGCGTGCCGTCAGGTCGCAGCGTACTCAGCACGGCGGTGTGCGGCGCGGTGAGGAACGTACGGGCCGAGGGGGACATCGCCGTCGTGCCGGCGCGCCGCGGGGAGAGCGTCATCGTCTTGGATTCCTCTTTCGGTCACCGGCGCAACGCGCCCTGGCACACCACCGTCGCGGCTCGCGGTCCCGGCCGGGAAGGGGGGGTCTCTCAGTCGATCCCGCGGACCACGTTCGCCTCCACGGGCTCGTCCTCGTCGTCGTCCACCCCGGCGAGCCGGAGCACCGGCGCGACCCCTTCCGCGCCGCGTCCCTGCCGCTCACGTTCGGCCTCGTCCATGGGCCTCTCCTCCTGCGACCGTGCGCCCCGCGGAGCCGCGGAGCGCGACTGCTCCACCCGGCCACGTTGGCAAGGCGCTCTCGAGGCCGGGCTGAGGGGCGGCTCGAGTCCGCCTCGACACCCCGTCGACCAAAGCCCGCACCGTCACAGCCCGGCGCGCCCGCAGCCTCTGCGGTCCCCCGTGGCCGCGCCCCTATCGGAGGGATCCCCATGCCCGGCTTGATCAGGCGTTTCTGGCGCGAGGTGTACGCGGCCCTGCAGGCCCACGGCGCCATCTACATGTCGGGAACCTGGCTCCCGCCCGGCGCCGTGCCCCGGGAGCCGGCGGGCCCGCCCCAAGCCCATCCGGAGCGGCTGTGCCCCGAGGTCGCCCTGACCCCGGTGGAGCACGCGCTCGACCAGCAGCTGAAACAGCGCTCCTGACGCGGCATCACGGGGGCGGGCCTCACACCGCTCCCTGCCGGCCCCTGAGCCGCTCGGCGAACAGGCTCCACTCCTTGCTGACGCTCTCCGCGATGGGGGCGATGACGCCGACCCAGTGCGGCGGGACGGCGCCGACGAGCTCGCGCCAGCCGTCCGGGTCACCGGCGTGCTGGGCCATCCACTGGAGGAACTCCTTGCCGCCGGCGGTGTAGCGGATGCACGGGTCGTTGGCGACCTTGGCCGCGACCGTCTCCCAGGCGGGGGGCTCATCGGCCGGGCCGGTGCGCCGCAGGGGCAGGTCCTCGGCGTCCGGCGCCTGGGCGTGGTCGGCCGCCGGGGCGGCCTGCGCGGCCCGGTCGGGCGGGTGCAGGGCCATGCGCGCCCCGGTCCCCCTGAGCCCGTTGCGTTCGGGGCTGACGCCGCGGCGCAGCCGGGCGCTCACGTCGTGGACGGTGCCCAGGGACACCTCGGTCTCCCGGGCGACTTCCCGCAGCGTGGCCTCGGGGTGGGCGTTGATGTAGGCGGCGGCGCGGCGCCGGCCCTCGCCGGCGGTCACCGAGCGCAGCTTCCCGTCCAGGCCCAGGCGCTGGCCGCCCGGCGGAGTGGTCAGCGCGGAGCGGTCGCGCAGGGCCGCGATCGTCTTGGCGCTCAGTCCCGTGACGCTCGCGATGGCGCGGTCGGACCATTCGGGGTGCGCCCGCAGTACGCGTTCGGCTCCGCCGATGCGGTCGGCCTTCGACAACGGAAGTCCGTGCGCGCTGTTGGCCTTCATGGCGATGACGAGTGCTTCGGCGTCCGAGCAGTCGATGAGCCGCGCTTTGATGCTGTGGTCGCCGCAGAGTTTCGCGGCCTCCAGTCTGTGCAGCCCGTCGATGATCCGCCAGCCGTCTTTCTGCACGAGCACGGGCGGCAATTGGGAGCGGCCCGACGCCTCGACGAGCAATTGGAGATACGCGGCGTTGATTCCCCCCTGGCGCAGGTGCAGTCCGGGCGAGAGCGCATGGACCGGGAGTTCCTGTGCCGGTGTGTTCTCGATGTTTTTGGGGCCGATTTCTTCACCGGTCACCGGCTCGTCGCACCCTAATTCGGCGGAACTCAAACCGTCTGCGATCACCGTAGCCCGCCCGTCATTGAAAGCCATCCGGTGTGCCCTTTCTGCCGCTATTCCGGATGAGCGTCGCAGCGGGGTCTCTAGCCCCGGTCGAGGGTGAGTTGACGGTCATCGGACCGCGGCCCGAGCTGGGATTCAGCGCTGCACGAGCGGATTCAGTGCTTCACGAGCAGGCCGCGGCTGCGCAGGACCCAGCGCTCCAGGGGGCTGAAGATGAGCAGGTCGATGGCGATGCCGACCAGCAGGATGAGCAGGATGGCTTCGAAGACCATGGCCATGTCGCTGGCGTTGCGGCCGTTTTCCAGGAGCTGGCCGAGACCGAGGCCGAGGTCGGGGAAGGAGGCGATGATCTCGGCGGCCATGAGCGAGCGCCAGGAGAACGCCCAGCCCTGTTTGAGTCCGGCGACGTAGCCGGGCAGGGCGGCCGGCAGCACGACGTACCAGGTGCCCTTGAGGCCGGTGGCGCCCATGGTGCGTCCGGCCCGCAGGAACAGCGGCGGCACCTGGTCGACGCCGGAGACCAGGCCGTTGGCGATGGAGGGGACCGCGCCGAGCAGGATCACCGCGTACATCATCGAGTTGTTCAGGCCCAGCCAGATCACCGCGGGCGGCACCCAGGCCACCGAGGGCAGGGACTGCAGGCCCGAGAGGATCGGGCCGATCGCCGCGCGCAGGAACTTCAGCCGGGCCACGAGCAGGCCCAGGGGGGTGCCGATGAGCAGGGCGAGGCAGAAGCCGAGCAGGCCGCGCGAGACGGACGTCCAGATGTAGCCCAGGAGTTCGCCCTCCAGCCAGGCCTGGCGCGCCACCTCGTACACCGCGCCCGGGGAGGGCAGTTTGCTGGGGTCGTCGACGATCTCGAAGGAGACCAGCGCCTGCCACACCGCGAGGACCAGCGCGATGGCGGTGACGGGGGGCAGGACCTTCTCCCGCAGGGTCAGGGTGAAGGGCTTGCGGATGTGCTGGTGGGCTTCCAGGGCGTCGAGGCCGGCGAGGTCGTTGCCGTCCTTGGCGGTGGGTGTCTCAGTACTGGCCATGCCGGCGGATCTCCCCCCGTAGCTGTTCGGTGATCTCGATGGAGAGCTCCGCGACGGCGGTGTCCTCGATGCGGCGCGGCTGGGGGATGTCCACGTCCCAGGCGCGGGCGATGCGTCCGGGGCGGGAGGAGAGCAGGATGACGCGCTGGGCCAGGCGGGCGGCCTCGCGCACGTTGTGGGTGACGAACAGCACCGACAGCTGGGTCTCGCTCCAGATGCGGGTCAGTTCGTCGTGCAGGACGTCCCGGGTGATGGCGTCCAGGGCGGCGAAGGGTTCGTCCATCAGCAGCAGGCGGCTCTCCTGGGCCAGCGCGCGGGCCAGTGCGACGCGTTGACGCATGCCGCCGGACAGCTCGTGCACCCGTTTGCCGTGGGCGCCTTTGAGGCGGACGAGTTCCAGGAGCTCGTCGGCGCGCTCGCGCCGCTGCCGGGGGGCGACACCGCGCAGTTTGAGGGCGAGTTCGATGTTCTTGCCGGCGGTCAGCCAGGGGAACAGGGCGTGTTCCTGGAACATCAGGGCGGGCCGGCCGTCGGTGGTGATCTCGCCGGTGGTGGGCCCGTCGAGGCCGGCGACGAGGTTGAGCAGGGTGGATTTGCCGCAGCCCGAGGCCCCCAGGAGGGTGACGAACTCGCCGGGTGCGACGGTGAGGCTGATGTCGTCCAGCACGAGCTGCGGCCCGGCGGGGCCGGGGAACGACTTCGAGACGTGCTCGAGGCGGGCGGCGTGGCGGGCCGTCGCGGTGGCGTCACCGGCCTTGGCCAGCGTCGTGGTCATGGTCGTCACCTCCTGGGAACGCATCGGGGTCAGCGGACGCCGAGGCCGGCGTCGTCGGCCGGGGGCCGGCCGGCGGCCTTCAGGATCTTGTTGAGCGGGGTGAGGTCGTAGATGCCGGCCAGGTCGGGCCGCTCGAGCAGGCCGGCCTCGACGGCGTGCCCGGCCTGGGTGCGCAAGGTGGCGGCCAGCGGGTCGTCGGTGAAGTCGATCGACTTCCAGGCCGCGTCCAGGACCGGGCGGGGCAGGGCCTTGCCGGCGTCGGCGGCCAGTTGTTGGTTGGCGGCCGCCTTGGCCGCGCCGGGGTGGGCGGCGATCCACTTGTTGGTGTCCACCGACGCCTTCAGCACCGCCTCGACGACCTTGGGGTGCTTGGCGAGGAACTTCTGCGACACGATGATGTTCGTGATGACGAACGTGCCGCCGGGCCACAGCGTCTTCTCGTCCAGCAGGACCTTGCCGCCCTGGGCGACGATTTTGGAGGCGGTCGGCTCGGGCACCCACGCGCCGTCGATGGAGCCGGACTTGTAGGCGTCCGGGGTGACCTTGTTGTCGCTGCGCACCACGGTCACCTCGCCCTTGCCGCTCTGCGCGTCGACGTGCCAGCCCTGCCCGGCCGCCCAGTTGAGGAAGGCCACGTCCTGGGTGTTGCCGAGCTGCGGGGTGGCGATCTTCTTGCCCTTGACGTCCGCGATGGAGGTGATCTTGTCGGGGTCGACGACCAGTTTGACGCCGCCGGAGGCCGAACCGCCGATGATGCGCAGGTTCTTGCCGCCGGACTTGGCGAAGCCGTTGATGGCCGGGGACGGGCCGATCCAGCCGATGTCGATCGACCCGGAGTTGAGCGCCTCGATCTCGGAGGGACCTGCGTTGAACGTCGCGTACGTCGCCTTCGTGGCGCCCAGCGCCTTTTGGAAGAAGCCCTGCCGGTTGCCCACCAGCGCAGTGCCGTGGGTCAGGTTGGCGAAGTAGCCGATGCGTACGGAGTCCAGGCCGTCGATGCGCTGCGCGCCGGCGGCGATCTTCGCGGTGCTCCGGTCGTCCTTGGCCTGGGAGCCGTAGCCGCAGGCGGTGGGGGCCAGCAGGAACACGGCGGCCAGGACCGGTGCGGTACGGCGTAGCACGGTACGGCGCGGCAGAGGGCGGCGGCGGGTGGGTGGGGGCGGGCCGGTGGCGGGCATGGTCAGAAGTCCCATCCGTCGTCCCGGGCGCCGTCGGCGGCCGGGTCGGGTGAGGCGAACGACTCGCCGGCCATGCCCGCGGTGAGGGTGGTGCCGTCACCGGGGTCGATCAGGATGAACGAGCCGGTGCGCCGGGAGTCTGCGTAGGAGTCGACCGGCAGCGGTTCGGCGGTGCGGATCTTCACGCGGCCGATGTCGTTGGCGGCGAGCTGTCCGGGGTGCGGGTACAGCGACAGGTCGTCCAGGGTGAGCCGGGAGGGGATGTCCTTGACGATGGCCTTGACGGTGCGGGTGCCGTGTTTGAGCAGCACCCGGTGGCCCACGCGCAGCGGCTGGTCGGCGACGTGGCACACGGTCGCCTCCACCTCCCGGGTGGTGGCCGGCGCGTCCTTGGCCGGCACGATCAGGTCGCCGCGCGAGACGTCGAGGTCGTCGGCGAGCAGCACGGTCACCGACTGCAGGGTCCAGGCGCTGTCCACGGGCCGGCCCAGCCGTTCGATGGCGGTGATGGTGGAGGTGCGGCCCGAGGGCAGGACGCACACCTCCTGTCCGACGCGGAAGGTGCCCTCGGCGATCCGGCCGGCATAGCCGCGGTAGTCGGGGTGCTCGGGGGTCTGCGGGCGGATCACGTACTGCACGGGCAGCCGGGCGGAGCAGGGTGCCAGGTGGGGGCTGACCGGGACGGTCTCCAGGTGTTCCAGGACGGTGGGGCCGCCGTACCAGTCCATGTGCGCGGAGGAGTCCACGACGTTGTCGCCGGCCAGGGCGGAGATGGGGATCACGGTGACCTCGGGGCCGCCCAACTCCTTGACGTAGGCGGTGTATTCCTCGGCGATCGCGGTGAAGACGGACTCCTGGTAGCCGACGAGGTCCATCTTGTTGACGGCCAGTACGACGTGCGGGACGCGCAGCAGGGCGGCGATGGCGGTGTGGCGGCGGGTCTGCTCGACGACGCCGTTGCGGGCGTCGACCAGGATCACCGTCAGCTCGGCGGTGGAGGCGCCGGTGACCATGTTGCGGGTGTACTGCACGTGTCCGGGCGTGTCGGCGAGGATGAACCGGCGCCGCGGGGTGGCGAAGTAGCGGTAGGCGACGTCGATGGTGATGCCCTGCTCGCGTTCGGCCCGCAGGCCGTCGGTGAGCAGCGCCAGGTCGGGGGTGGCCTGGCCGCGGTTGCGGGAGGCGTGGGCGACGGCTTCCAGCTGGTCGGCCAGGACCGACTTGGAGTCGTGCAGCAGGCGGCCCACCAGGGTGGACTTGCCGTCGTCCACGGAGCCGGCGGTGGCGAAGCGCAGTGTGTCGACGGTGGTGTCGGTCAGAACACTCATCTCAGAAGTACCCCTCGCGCTTGCGGTCTTCCATCGCGGCCTCGGAGAGCTTGTCGTCGGCCCGGGTGGCGCCGCGTTCGGTCAGCCGGGACGCGGCGATCTCCGTGATGACCTTGTCGATGGTGTCGGCGTCGGAGTCCACCGCGCCGGTGCAGGACATGTCGCCGACCGTGCGGTAGCGCACCCGCCGCCGCTCGGTCCGCTCCCCGTCCCTGGGCCCGCCCCAGGGGCCGGCGGTCAGCCACATGTGGTTGCGCCGGAACACCTCGCGTTCGTGGGCGAAGTAGATTTCCGGCAGTTCGATGTGCTCACGGGCGATGTACAGCCACACGTCCAGCTCGGTCCAGTTGGAGAGCGGGAAGACGCGGACGTGTTCGCGCGGCAGGTGCCGGCCGTTGTACAGGTTCCACAGCTCGGGGCGCTGGCGGCGCGGGTCCCACTGGGAGAACTCGTCGCGCAGGGAGAACACGCGCTCCTTGGCGCGGGCCTTCTCCTCGTCCCGGCGTCCGCCGCCGAACACGGCGTCGAAGCCCTGCTGTTGGATGGTGTCGGTCAGCGGCCGGGTCTGCAGCGGGTTGCGGGTGCCGTCGGGGCGCTCCTTGAGCTCTCCGCGGTCGATGTAGTCCTGCACCGAGGCGACGTGCATGCGCAGTCCGTGCCGGGCCACCGCGCGGTCGCGGAAGGCCAGTACCTCGGGGAAGTTGTGCCCGGTGTCCACGTGCAGCAGCGCGAAGGGCACCGGTGCCGGCGTGAACGCCTTCAGCGCCAGGTGCAGCATGACGATGGAGTCCTTGCCGCCGGAGAAGAGCACCACCGGGTTCTCGAACTCGCCCGCCACCTCGCGCAGGATGTGGACCGCCTCCGACTCCAGTGCGTCGGGGTGCGAGAGGGCGCAGGGGGTCTCCCTGTCCTGCTCGCCGGCCCTGACCGGGTCGACGGTCGGCGTCATAACAGTCCCCTTTCGGTGAGCACGGCGTACACCGCGGCGGCGGACTCCCGCACGGTCTGGTGCTGCGATTCGATGCGCAGGTCGGGCGCCGTGGGCTCCTGGTACGGGTCGTCCACTCCGGTCAGGCCGGTCAGCTCCCCGGCGGCCTGTTTGGCGTACAGGCCCTTCACGTCGCGTGCGCTGCACACCTCCAGGGGGGTGGCGACGTGTACTTCGAGGTAGGGGGTGCGGTTGGTGTCGTGGCGCTTGCGGACCGCTTCGCGGCTGTCGGTGTACGGCGCGATCACCGGGACCAGCGCCAGGATGCCGTTGCGGGCCAGGAGTTCGGCGACGAAGCCGATGCGCTGCACGTTGGTGTCGCGGTCGGCGCGGGAGAAGCCGAGGCCGGCCGAGAGCGCCTCGCGGATCTCGTCGCCGTCCAGGACCTCCACGCGGTGGCCGTCCGCGCGCAGCCGCTCGGCCAGCTCGTAGGCGATGGTGGTCTTGCCGGCGCTGGGCAGTCCGGTGAGCCAGACGGTGACTCCGGTCGTCACGTGCATCTCCTGGGGGTCGGGGGGTGGCGTCCGTGCGGCGCGCGGGGGTCAGCGCGGCCGGGCGGCGGTGGTGGCCGTGGTGCGGGGGGTGCCGAACCAGTGGGCCAGGGCGTCGGTCAGGTCACTGTCACTGCCCGGAGCGGTCCAGGCGACATAGCCGTCGGGCCGGATGAGGACCGCGTCCGGCGCCGGGTGCGGGCCGTGTGTCCAGGTGGCGGTGACGATGTCGATACGGTCGCTCCAGTCCTCGGCGAGCTGGGCCACCTTGCCCGCACCCTCCGTGTCCTCGGTGCAGATCAGTACGCCGCGTGCGGCATGCAGCAGGTCGGCGATGCGCGACGGGGTGCCGTCGGATCGGGTCAGTTCGTGGTGGGGCGGTATGCGCCGGCCCAGCAGGGGGTGCTCCCCCGGCCCCAGGTCGTAGCGGATGCCCAGGCCGCTCAGGACGCCGGCCAGGTGTGCGGCCGCGTCCTTGTGGGTCAGCAGTTCGCCCAGCACGGCACGCAGCGGGGTCATCTCCTGGCCGGTGAGGCGCAGTTCGATGGCGGCGCGGGCGTTGCGCGCCAGTTGCTGTCCGATCGGGTGGCGTTCGCCGTGGTAGGTGTCCAGCAGGTCTTCGGGGGCCTGGCCGCGCAGGACCGCGGCCAGTTTCCAGCCGAGGTTGACCGCGTCCTGCACGCCCACGCTCAGCCCCTGGGCCATCGCCGGCGGCTGGACGTGGGTGGCATCGCCCGCCAAAAAGACGCGGCCGCGCCGGTATTCGGCGGCCACCCGGGAGGCGTCGGTGAAGCAGCTGATCCAGCGGCACTGCCCGTGGTGGATGGACTCGCCGGTCAGGCGCTGCCAGGCGTCGGCGAGTTCGGCGTACGAGAGGGAGTCGCGGTCCTTGGGGCGCATGCCCCGCTCGTAGGCGACGACTCGGGTGACGCCGTCCTCCAGGTCCATCGCCATGATCATGCTTCCGTCGGGGAGGTTCTCGCCGATGCGCCGGCGGCGGGTCTCGATGCCGGTCACGTCGGCTGTGTAGAAGCCGCGGGTGGGTTCGGGGCCGGAGAAGTCGATGCCGGCCAGCTTGCGGACGGTGCTGCGTCCGCCGTCGCAGCCGATGAGGTAGCGGGCGCGGTCCCGGCCGGGGCCCTGGGGTCCGGTGAAGCTCACCTCGACGCCGTCGGGCCGCTCGCTCAGTGCGGTCACCTCGTGGCCGCGGCGCACCGGCACCCCGAGCTCGCCCACCCAGTCCTCCAGCATCCGCTCGGTGCGGAACTGGGAGACTCCTCTGGCGCCGCTGTGGTCCTCCTCCAGGATGCCGAGGTCGATGGGGACGCCGCCGAAGTGGCTGTCGGCGGGCTCGGTCGCGCCGAGCCGGGTGAGCAGTCCGCGCTGGTCGAAGCTTTCGACGGCGCGCCGGGTGAGGCTGGCGCCGCGGGACTCGCGCGCCGGGGCGGGCAGCTGTTCGTAGACGACGACGTCGGCGCCGCCCAGGCGCAGTTCGCCGGCCATCATCAGCCCGACCGGGCCCGCGCCGACGACTATCACGTCCCTGGTCATGCTCACGCTCCTGTTCGGTGGGTGGCGCGGGGGGTGCCGAACCAGTGGGCCAAGGCGTCGGTCAGGTCGCTGTCGCTGCCCGGAGCGGTCCAGGCGACGTAGCCGTCGGGCCGGATGAGGACCGCGTCCGGCGCCGGGTGCGGACTGTCGGACCAGGTGGCGGTGACGATGTCGATACGGTCGCTCCAGTCCTCGGCGAGCTGGGCCACCTTGCCCGCGCTCTCCGTGTCCTGGGCGCAGATCAGGACGCCGCGCGCGGTGTGCAGCAGGTCGGCGACACGGGCGGAGGTGCCGTCGGATCGGGTCAGTTCACGGTGGGGCGGCATGCGCCGGCCCAGCAGGGGGTGCTCCCCCGGCCCCAGGTCGTAGCCGATGCCCAGGCCGCTCACGATGCCGGCCAGGTGTCCGGCCGCGTCCTTGTGGCTCATCAGTTCGCCGAGCACGCCGCGCAGCGGGTCCATGTCGGCGTCGCCGAGGTAGAGCATCGACGCCGCCTGGGCGTCGCGGATCAGTTGCTGTCCGATCGGGTGGCGTTCGCCGTGGTAGGTGTCCAGCAGGTGCTCGGGCGCCCAGCCGCCCAGCACGCCCGCCAGTTTCCAGCCGAGGTTGACCGCGTCCTGCAGTCCGGCGCTCAGGCCCCAGGCGGCCAGCGGCGGCATCGCGTGCGCGGCGTCGCCCGCCAGGAGCACCCGGCCGCGCCGGTACTCGTCGGCCAGGGCGGCCGCGTTGTTGCACGACCACATCCACTGGGCCTGCGCGTGGTGGATGGTCTCGCCGGTCAGGCGCTGCCAGGCGTCGGCGATCCGCGGGAAGGTCAGGGTGCCGGGGTCCTGGTGCGGGGACAGGCCCTTGTCATGGACGACGATGCGGTAGCGGCCCTCGCCCAGCGGGGTGCACACCACCATGTGGCCGCCGGGCAGGCGTTCGCCGATGGGCCGCGGGCGCAGCGTCACCCCGGTGATCTCCGCGGTGTACATGCCGCGGGTGGGCCGCCACTGTCGGGCGGGGATGCCGGCCGCCGTGCGGACGGTGCTGTGCGGGCCGTCGCAGCCCACCACGTAGTGGGCGCTCGCCTCGCCGGGGCCCTGGGGTCCGGTGAAGCTCACCTGGACGCCGTCGGGTTGCTCGTGCAGGGCGGTCACCTCGTGGCCGCGGCGCACCGGCACTCCGAGCTCGGCCAGCCAACCGCCCAGCATGGCCTCGGTGCGGGCCTGGGAGAGCCCCAGGACGCCGCTGTGGTCCTCCTCCAGCATGCCGAGGTCGAAGCGGACGCCGCCGAAGTGCCCCATCGGGCCCCACCGGAATTCACCGAGCCGGGGAAGCAGTCCGCGCTGGTCCAGTGATTCCGCCGCCCGCCGGTTGAAGCCGAGGGCGCGGGATTCTCCGGAGGGGGCGGGGAGCTTGTCGAAGACGGTGACATTCACACCGCCCAGGTGGAGTTCGCCGGCCAGCATCAATCCCACAGGGCCGGCACCGACAATTATTACGCCAGTTTCCATTGTTGACCTTCCACGCGGGGCGGCTGAGGAATCGTCGATGTCAAACTACACATCCCCATGTCCGGCTGCAATGACGGTGTTGAATTCATAAGCGGGGCCGGTGTCTTGGGCGTTCAACCGCGGTTTTCACGCGGTTGAACGCGACGGGCGGATGAGCAACTTCCGGATACCGGCGGCTCTTTCCGGTGCGGGACAGACTTTGCGGGTGCGAGGGGCGGACTTTGCGGGTGCGGGTGCCGGGCTAGGGCGTGGGCACCGGCTGGGGGCCGGCCTGGCAGGTGGCGTCGGCGCCGCTGGTGGCGGCCGGGCGGGTGCCGTCCTTGAGGTAGGCGCCGACCAGGTCGTTGACGCAGGCGTTGGCGTTGCGGGACAGGGACGTCTCGTGTTCGTAG
The DNA here is from genome assembly GCF_055597165.1 of Streptomyces sp. NPDC039480. NCBI lineage: Bacteria > Bacillati > Actinomycetota > Actinomycetes > Kitasatosporales > Streptomycetaceae > Streptomyces > Streptomyces sp. NPDC039480. Next base: position 99,353 of record NZ_JBVITX010000018.1, read on the forward strand.
CCGTCGCGTTCCACCAGCAGCCGGGAGTCGGGGAAGCGCCGGTGCAGGGCGCGGGCGCCCGAGAGCGGGGAGCCGGCGACGTGCTGGCCCTGCACCACCAGGACGTTCACGTCCTTGGCGCCGATCTTGCGCGGGGTGTCGGCGGGCGCGGGCCAGAAGGCGCACGGCGCGTTATACCAGGCGTTGTACCAGGTCAGGAAGGTGTTGCCGGCGCGGTACTGGCGGGAGTAGTCGGTGTGCCAGCGCTGCCAGTCGCGCGGCCAGGGCGAGTCGGTGCACTGGACCGCGTTGTACATGGCCTGCTTGTTCTGCGTGGGGTAGCCCGGTTCGTTGAAGTTGGCCTTCAGGCCCGTGGGGTCCTTGCGCAGCACCCAGTCGGCCAGGGCCTTGGTGTGGCCCGTCCAGGCGGAGCGGCGGTAGAGGGTGACCAGGAAGACCTCGGTGTACTCGGCCGGGCCGATCCTGCCCTCGACGGGGGCCTTGCGGAGCATGTCCATGCCTTCGTAGTACTTCGCCTCGACCGCGGCCCGGGTGGTGCCCAGGTGGTAGGTCGCATCGTGCCGGGCGATCCAGGCGAAGTAGTTCTCGGCGCTCTTCTCGAAGGTCGCGTTCTGTTCGAGGACGTCCTTGTACCAGCCCTTTTCGGGGAGCATCACGGTGTCGAGGACCATGCGGCGCACCCGGTGGGGGTACATCGAGGCGTACAGCGAGCCGAGGTAGGTGCCGTAGTCCCAGCCGAAGTAGGTGAGTTGCTCCTGGCCCAGGGCCCGGCGGATCAGGTCCAGGTCGCGGGCGGCGTCCTTGGTGCCGAGGTGGTCGAGGGTGTCGCCGTGGGCGCGGCCGCAGCTGTCGGCGAAGTCGCGGGCCTTGGTGCGCCAGGCCTCTTCCTCGGCGGCGGTGGCGGGGACCAGGTCGGCGCGGGCCGTGCCGGGCCAGACGTAGCCCGGCTCGCAGGTGATCTTCGGTTCGCTGGCGCCGGTGCCGCGCGGGTCGAAGCCGATCCAGTCGTAGGTGGCGCCGACGGCCGGGGAGAGCCCGGAGGTGCCCTTGGCGAAGCGGGTGGGCAGGTCGCGTCCGAACTGGCCGGGCCACTGGCCGCGGTTGAGCAGCACGATGCCCTGGTACTGGTCCTCGGGCGCGGTGTGCCGGGCGCGGGTCAGCGCCAGTTCTATCGTGCGGCCCTCGGGCCGCGTGTGGTCGAGCGGGACGTCGAGCGAGCCGCACTCCAGCCCTTTGAGCAGGCCCCCGACGACGGGGTCGCTGTCCGGGCAGGGCGACCAGGAGACGCCGGACACCGGCCGGTCGGCCGGGGCTTTCGCCGGTGCCGCGGCGACCGTTCCCGCCAGGGCAGTGGCGGCCGCCGCCATAATTGCTAGGAACTTCCTCACGTAATCCCCTTCTTGAGGCTGGTCCGCCGCCGGGCCGATATTCGGGCAGGCCGACGAAGCCGGTTTTCACGGGCAAAGGTCCAGGGGGCGGCGCGAGACTAGCGGCTGCGGGAAGTGGCGTGAAAACAACTGCGGTTGAACAATGACCGCCGGTCGAGCGGGGCTGGAATGGCGGTATCGGGCCAGTACGGCGGGCCGGTTCTGTAAACGCGAAAACCCCCGCGGAGCAGCCGGTAATTCGGCTCTCCGCGGGGGAATGGAGAAAAGCGAGGGGGTGCTGTTACCGCGCTCCGCCGGGGGCGGACGGACCACCGGGGGCGGACGGGCCACCGGCAGCGGGCGGGCCACCGGCAGCGGGCGGGCCGCCGGCGGCCATCTGCTGCATCCTCTCGCGCATGTTCGCGGTGGTGTTGGCGTGCGGGAAGTCCGTGGCCGGCGCCTGTTCGCCCAGGAAGGCGCAGAGCGGTTCCCAGCCCTGCTTGACGTCGTAGACCAGGAGGTTGTCGGCGGGGACCGCGTCGATGATCTCCTGGTTGCGGCGGTGGTAGACCTCGATGGCGTGGTCCTTGTCGGAGAACCGGCCCTTGAAGAGCCCCTCCCAGGTCATGACGTTGGTCATGCGGTAGACCCGGGCCTGCCGGGTGCCCTGCTCGGGAGGGGTCTCCTTGTTCTTCAGGACGAACTGGTAGAGCGTGTTGTACGTGCTCTCGTACCAGCCCTCGGCGTCGCGCACCGTGAGGACGACCTTGGCGGCGGGGAACGTCTGGATGATCTGGTCGTAGTAGAAGGAGGGCGGGCCGTCCACCGCGGAGGCGTACCCCTCGAACACCGTCTCCCAGTCGGGCTGTTGCCCCTCGCAGATGATGCGTTCCCACTGCTCGAGGCGCTTCTCGTCGCCGACGATGTCGAACATGTGGTAGCAGGGGCCGTAGCCGAGCTGTTCCAGCGCCACCTGGAGTGAGGTGGTCCCGGTCCTGCCGAGACCGGCGTTGATGAGCTTCAACACGGTGCGGTTCCTTCCCTGCGGCTGGGTGTCGTCCGGGTGCGTGCGGGGCCGGCCGTCACTGCTATGACGCCCGGCGGCGCGCAGATGTGACAGGCCCCTGCTCACCGCGCGGGCGGTGGCCGGGGGGCGGGGCGGTTCAGCGCCAGGGCGCGGGCACCTGCCGGGTGGCGACGTTGATGCGGTTCCAGCAGTTGACCAGGCCGATGTGGATGACCAGGGAGGCGAGTTCCTCCTCGGTGTAGTGCTCGGTCGCCTCCTGCCAGACCTCGTCGGGCACCGCGTCCTCCCGGCCGCTGAGTTCGGTGGCGTCCTCGGCCAGCGCCAGGGCGGCGCGCTCGGCGGGGCTGAAGCAGGTCGCCTCGCGCCACTCGGCCACCTGCGGCAGGCGGGTGTCCGCCTCGGCGGCCTGCCCCAGGTCGTCGGGGATGGTGTAGACGCGGCCGTTGATCTGGCTCACCCGCAGCCGGATGAGGTCGAGCGTGCGCTGCGGAACGCCGACCTTGCCGATGACCTTGGTCAGGTCGAGCAGGGGCTGCAGGGCGTCGGCGACGACCAGCGAGGGGTTGTTCATCCGAGGTGGCATCGGGGCGTCTCCTGTGAGTCGGGCCCGCACCGACATCGCTCCGGCGCCCTCCGGCCGGATGCGCGGGGGCGGTGAGCAGAGCGGGGGCGGGCAGCGGCGAGTGCCGGTGCACCAGGCTGCCGTCGCGCTGTCCGTCCTGCAAGGGGGCGGCGAACGGCGCGGTGCGCGGCCGGTGTTCGACCGCGTGTTGCCGCAGTTGAACATCTCCTGCGTTCACCATGGCCCGGGGCGGGCCGGTCGAACTGTGTGACTCTTCGACGGGTTCCGGCGCGGGATGACCCGCGACGGGTTCCGCCGTGGGTCATCCCCGGGTGAGTCACGGGTGAGCCCCGGGTGAGTTACGGGTGTGCCCCGGGTGAGCCATGGGTGAGCCACTCCCCTACCCCCTCGACGAGAGAAGGGATCATCGACGTGCCCCTCGACAAGATCGCGCTCATCACGGGCGCCAACAAGGGCATCGGGCAGGAGACCGCACGGCAGTTGGGCGAGCGGGGAGCCGTCGTCCTGGTCGGTGCCAGGGACGAGGTGCGCGGCAAACAGGCGAGCGCCGTGCTGGCGGACCGCGGCATCACGGCGGTGCCGCTGCACATCGACGTGCGCGACGCGGCCTGCGTGGCCCGGGCCGCGGCCCTCATCGAGCAGCGCTACGGCCGCCTGGACATCCTGGTCAACAACGCCGGGATCGCCGGGGGGTTCACCGGTGCGCCCAGCCAGGCGGCCGCGGACGACCTGCGGGAGGTGTACGAGACCAATGTCTTCGGCGTGGTCACGGTGACCAACGCGATGCTGCCGCTGCTGCGCCGCTCGCCGGCCGGGCGCATCGTCAACATGTCCAGCCACCTGGGTTCGCTGGCCCTGAACGCCGATCCGGCCTCCCCGATGGCCCACGTCAACATGCTCGCCTACCAGTCCTCCAAGACCGCGCTCAACGCCCTCACCGTGGCCTACGCCAAGGAGCTGCGGGGCACCCCGGTCAAGGTGAACGCGGCCCATCCCGGCGTGGTGGCCACGGACATCAACGGCCACCGGGGACAGCGCACCCCCGCCCAGGGCGCCGTGATCGCGGTGCGTCTCGCGCTGCTGGACGCCGCGGGACCCACGGGGGCGTCCCTGTCGGAGGACGGCCCGGTGCCCTGGTAGCGGAGTCCGCGGACTCCGATGAACCTCGTCTTCTGCTCGGCTCATCCTCAAGAGTGCGGGCGGAACGTGACTCCCGGCGCGTGAGATCCGGGAGATGCCGGACCCCGATGCAGGAGGAGAGCGGGAGCGATGAGCTTCATCAAGGTTTGCCCGGTGGACAAGATCCCGGCCGACGGCGCGATCGCGGTGGAGGTCGAGGACGCACCGGTGGCACTGGTGCGCAGGAACGACACGGTGTACGCGGTCAGCGATTTGTGCTCGCACGCCGAGGTCTCCCTCGCCGAGGGGGAGGTCTACGGCACCACGATCGAGTGCTGGCTGCACGGCTCGTGCTTCGACCTGCGCACCGGTGAGCCCGTCAACCCGCCGGCGACCCAGCCGATCGCCACCTACCGGGTCAAGGTCGAGGACGGCTTCGTCTACGTGGCGCCCCACTCCAAGGACCAGGGACAGTCGACATGAAGTCAGCGCAGTCAGCCAGGCCGGTGGTCGGGATCACCGCACGGACGGTCCCGGTCGCCCTGCAGGGCGCCGACATGGTGGTGAGCCTCTCGCTCCAGTCGCACGTGGACTTCCTGGCCGCCGCGGGCTGCGTTCCCGTGGTGCTGCCGCTGGGGCCCGGCGCCGAGCAGCTCGTCGGTGATCTGCAGGGTCTGCTCGTCCCGGGCGGCCCGGATGTGGATCCCGCACTGTACGGGCAGGAGCGGCACCCCAGGACCCGCGGCGGCAGCCCGGACATGGACCGGGCCGAACTCGCCCTGATCGGCGCCGCGTTGGAGGAGGGGCTGCCGCTGCTGGCCATCTGCCGCGGCATGCAGCTGCTCAACGTGCGGTGCGCGGGCACCTTGCACCAGCATCTGCCGGAGGTCACCGGCAGCGACGCGCACCGCCCGCAGGGCGCCGGTTTCGAGTTCGGCCAACATGTCCTGGAGCTGCGGGCCGGCAGCCGCATCGCCCAGATCTTCGGCGACGACACCCCCAAGACCGCCTGCCACCACCACCAGGCCGTGGACCGTGTCGGCACCGGCCTGGCCGCCACCGCCCGCACGCCGGACGGCGTGGTCGAGGCGGTCGAGGCGGTGGGCCACCCCTTCGCGCTCGGCGTGCAGTGGGAGGCCGGCCAGACCGAGGACGACCGCCTGCACCGGGCCCTGGCGGACGCGGCCCGGCGCAGCTGACCCACCCGCCGCGATCCGCCCGACGCGATCCGCCCGGCGGGATCCACCCGTCATCGACCCGGGCTAGAGAACCCCTGGTCATGCTTCGCGCACATTTCGCCTCACCATGCACGGCTCAGCACGCACAGCCGATCACGACACATTCCGTGTCGCCTTTCATTCCCGGCACATTCGGCAGTCCCCGTGAGCGTGAGACTGTCACCTTCCGGAAGGACGAAAATGGGAGCAGTCGAGGTTCCGGTTCTTATCGTGGGCGGTGGCGGATGCGGTCTTGCCGCCTCCAACTTCCTGTCCGACCACGGTGTGGACCACCTGCTCGTCGAACGGCACGCGGACACCGCGCACGTGCCCAAGGCCCACTACCTCAACCAGCGCACGATGGAGATCTTCCGTCAGCACGGGCTCGACGGGCCGATGGTGGAACAGGGGGCGCCCCTGGAACTGTTCGGGAAGCTGCGCTGGCTGACCTCGCTCGCCGGGGACCAGCCGATGGACGCCCGGCTGATCCACGAGATCGACGCCTTCGGCGGCGGCTCGCTGCGTGAGCGGTACGCGGCGGCAGGCCCCGTCATGCCGGTCAAGCTGCCGCAGGTGCGCCTGGAGCCGATCCTGCGCCGCACCGCGGAGGAACGTAACCCCGGACGCGTGCTGTTCGGCCACGAGATGGTCGCCTTCACCGACGAGGGCGACCGGGTGGTCGCCGAGATCCGCGAGCGGGCCACCGGCGAGAGCACCACGGTCACCGCCCGCTATCTGATCGGGGCCGACGGCGGCCGCACGGTGGGCGGCGCCCTGGGCATCGAGATGCAGGGCGTGCCCGGCCTGCTGGATGTGACGACCGCTTACTTCACCGCGGATCTGTCGCAGTGGTGGCAGGAGGGCACCCTGCTCACCCACTTCCTCAACGCCCACGACCCGGACCTGTGCAGCAACCTCATCGAGATGGGGCCCAGCTGGGGCAAGGCCTGCGAGGAGTGGGTCCTGCACTTCCCGCCGATGGACGCCGACCGGCTCGACGAGGAGTCGGTCGTGGCCCGGGTGCGCCAGTTGCTGGGCCTGCCCGACCTGGAGCTGACCTTGCACCACGTGACCAACTGGACGGTGCAGGCGCTGGTCGCCGAGCGGTACCGCAAGGGGCGGGTGCTGCTGGCCGGCGACTCCGCGCACCGCCAGCCGCCCACCGTCGGCCTCGGGCTGAACTCCGGTATCCAGGACGCCCACAACCTGGCGTGGAAGCTGGCCGCGGTGCTCGGCGGCCGCACCGACGACGCCTTCCTGGACACCTACGAGGCCGAGCGGCGGCCCGTGTGCCAGCTCAACGTCGACTGGGCGGTGTCGGCGGCCTCCCACCACCAGGCCGTCCTGGACACCGTGGGCCTTGGCCCGCACGCCCCCGCCCAGCGCAGGCAGCGGATGTTCGCCGCGTACTTCGACCAGTCCCCCATCGGTGAGGTGGTGCGGGCCCGGACCGCGGAGATCCTGGACACCCACCGCGCCGGCTGCCAGGCGCACGACTTCGAGATCGGCTTCAACTACGAGCAGGGCGCGGTCGTCCCCGACGGCAGCCGGCCCCCGGCAAGGGTGCCGATGCGCGATGTGTACCAGCCCACGACCCGGCCCGGGCACCGGCTGCCGCACGCCTGGCTCGAGCGGGACGGCCGGCGCCTGTCCACGCACGACCTGACCGGCTCCCCGGCCGGGTTCGTGCTGATCACCGGGGCGCGGGGCGGCGCGTGGGTGGAGGCGGCCGCGCAGGTGGCGGAGAAGCTCTCCCTCACCATCCACGCGGTGCGCATCGGCGAGGGCGCGGAGTGCGCCGACGTCGAGGGCGGCTGGGAGAGCGTCCGCGAGGTCTCCGGGGACGGCGCCGTCCTGGTGCGCCCCGACAACCATGTGGCCTGGCGCAGCATGGGCGCCGGCGAGAACCCCGCGGACCTGCTCGCCCAGGCGTTCTCCCGCATTCTCGACCCGGGTGTCCCTGCGGGTTCCGCTTCCTGATCGGACGCGACAGACGAAAGGGTCCCGGCCCTTGGGCACGGCATGCCCGGCGGGCCGGGACCACAACTATCGGTGGGGCCATGGACGACGTCGGCGAGGCAATGGACAACGGAGGAATACGGTGGCGGTAGACGGAGCGGTCCTGGTGCTGGGCGGAACCGGCCGACAAGGAGGTGCGACGGCCCGCGAGCTGCTGCGCCGGGGGCGGGTCGTGCACGCGCTGGTGCGTGATCCGCAGGCGCCCGCGGCGCTCGCGCTCGCCGAGGCGGGTGCGGTGCTCGTGCGCGGCGACCTGGAGGACAGGGCGTCGCTGGACGCGGCGATGCGGGGCATGCGGGGGGTGTTCAGCGTCCAGACGTTCCGGGGGCCCGGCGGGGTGGCCGCGGAGGAGCGGCAGGGCAAGGCGGTGGCCGACGCCGCCGCCGAGGCGGGCGTGGCCCACTTCGTGTACAGCTCGGTGGGCGGCGCGGACCGCTGCGAGGTCATCCCGCACTTCCAGAGCAAGTGGAACATCGAGCAGTACGTCCACAAGCTCGGTCTGCCGGCGACGGTGCTGCGGCCGACCATGTTCTACGACATCCTCCTGGACCTGGGCCCCCGGCTGGTCGACGGTGAGCTGGTCCTTGGCCTGTGGCTGCGCCCCGAGGTCCCGGTCCAGGTGATCGCGACCAGTGACATCGGGGCGTTCGCCGCGGATGCCTTCGGGGATCCGGAGGCGTGGCTGGGCCGGCAGGTCGAGATCGCCGGTGCGGAGCTGACCGGACCGCAGATCGCCGAGGCGTTCGGGAAGGTGGCCGGTGTCCCGGCCCGCTACGAGCAGCGCTCCTTCGAGCCGCTGCGCACGGCCCGCCCGGACCTGGCCGCCATGTTCGACTGGCTGGACACCGAGGGCTACAGCGCCGACATGGCCGAGCTGCGCCGTCTGCGGCCCGGCCTGGTCGGCCTGGAGACGTGGCTGCGCGACAACTGGAGCGTCCCGACAGCCTGATACCGGACTCCTTCGGGCATGCCGCCGCCGCGGCCGGTGATGGATACCGGCCGCGGCGGCGGAGCTGCTCTTTTCAGGTGGTGGCGAAGCCGGCGAGGACCCGGCCCAGGATGTCGGTGTCGATGCGGTGCCAGGAGCCGGGCAGTTGCATCCCCCAGCCGTTGGGCAGGACGGTCGCGGTCGCCCGGGCCGCGTCGCGCAGCCAGTCGCCGGTCGCGTCACTGTTGAGGACCAGCGCCGGGGTGCGCAGCGTCGCCAGGCGTTCGGCGGGCACCTCGAAGTCGCCCAGGATGGTCGTGTCGTACACCAGGGTGTGGGCGTTGGCCTCGTTCGTCGCCCACAGGGGGGCCTTGCGCCAGTCGGCGATGACCTCGGGGCTCAGTCCCAGCAGTTCGCGCAGCCAGTACTCCGCGGTGTCGCCGCGCCGGTCCTGGGCGAGCAGCGTGCGCAGGGTGTCCATGCAGTCCGCCGGGGGCTTGGGGTGGGGGGCGATGCGGAAGTAGGGCTCGTGCAGCGCGAGTTTGGTGATCGGCACGCCGGCCAGGGCCGCTTCCAGGGCCAGGTTCGCGCCGGTGGAGCCGGCGAAGACGACCGCCTGTCCGCCGGCGTCGTCGATGACCGCCGCGAGGTCCTCGATCTCGCGCTCGACGGCGTACTGGGGGCTGTCGCCACTCTGTCCGCGGCCGCGGCGGTCGTAGACGTAGGTGGTGCAGTGCGGCGCCAGCTCCGGGACCAGCGCGTCGAAGATGGTGTGATCGCGGAACGCGCCGTTCATCAGCACGATGGGCGGGCCGTCGCCGGTGCTGCGACAGGCGATCGTTGTGCCGTCCTGGGACACGACCTTCCGCATGCCACCACTCTCCATTCGGGTTCCAAGGGTGTGTTGTCGCAGCGAATGTCCAGTGGCCCGGTCGATGACGGGTTGAGGATGAATCGGGTGCGGCGCCGCACACAAAGGGCCTCAAGTGCCCCTGGTTCAGGTGGATTTCGGGTCCACTCCCGCTCAACCGAGACTATCGGTGCCCCTTCAAAACTGATGCGACACCGTATCCACGAAGGAGCAGGTCGTATGGCGGACAACGGAATGGCTCAGGCGGGCGCGGTTCCGCATGTGGTCGTCGTCGGGGGTGGCGTCGCGGGGCTGGCGGCGGCGTTCTTCCTGCGCGAGGAGCCGGTGCGGGTGACCGTCCTCGAGGCCGGGTCCCGGCTGGGCGGGCAGCTGTCGGTGTCGGAGCTGGCGGGCGTCGTCATCGACGAGGGCGCGGAGTCGACCTACGCGCGGCGGCCCAAGACCGCCCGCCTGCTCAAGGCGGCCGGCCTGGAGGACCAGGTCGTGGCGGCGGGCACCAAGTCGATGGCGCTGTGGAGCGGTCAGCAGCTGCGGCCGCCGCTGGACCGTCAGTTCATGGGTGTGCCCTGCGACATGGACGAGCTCGCCAAGTCCGGCGTCCTGTCCGATGCGGGCATGGCCCGGGCGCGCCAGGACCTGACGCTGGAGCAGAGCGAGCGGGGCGGGGATGTGTCCGTGGCGGACTTCGTCGGCGCCCGGATGGGCCGTGAGGTCGTGGACCGCCTGGTGGACCCGTTCCTGTCCGACGCCTACTTCGGCCGCGCCCAGGAGCTGTCGTTCCAGGCCACGCTCACCCCGCTGGTCACCGCCGCGCGCCGGCGCGCCTCACTGGCCGAGGCGGCCGGGGCGCTGCTGCCCGCCCCGCCGCCGCCCGGGCAGGAGCCCACCACCGGCATCTCCACCCTGGCCCGGGGGCTCGGCTCCCTGCCCCAGGTCCTGGCCGACGGGCTGCTCGCCGCCTCGCCCGGCTCGGCGGTGCGCACCGGGAGCGCGGTGCGCGCGCTCGAACGCCGCGAGGACGGCTGGCGGGTGAGCGTGCACACCGCCGCCGGGCCGGAGCACCTCGACGCGGACGCCGTCATCGTCGCCACCCCCGCCGCCCACGCAGGACCGCTGCTCGCCGGGGCCGGCAGCCCCCAGGCCGCCACGGCGCTCGCCGAGATCCCCTACGCCGGCTCCGTCATCATCACGCTCGCCTTCCCCCGCACGGCCCTCTCGGCGATGCGCGCCCTGGGACACAGCGGCTACCGGGTGCCTGCGGTGGACGGGCGGGCACTGAAGGTGGTCACCTTCTCCACCATGAAGTGGCCGCACCTGGCGGGCGAGGTGGACATCGTGCGGTGCCAGGCGGGCGGCAGCGGCGGCGAGGACCTGCTGGGGCGCGAGGACGCCGACCTCGTCGCACTCGCGTGCGCCGAACTCGCCGAGGTCACCGGGGTGAGGGGCGGGCCGCTGGCCTCACGGGTGAACCGGTGGGACGCGGCGGTGCCGCAGTACACGGTCGGACACCTGGAGCGGGTGGCGCGCGTCCGCGCGGGGGTCAGCACGCAGCCGGGGCTCGCGGTGTGCGGCGCCGCCTACGACGGGGTCGGGGTCGGCCAGTGCGTGGCCAGTGCCCTCAAGGCCGCCGAGGACGTGCTCGGCGGGCTGCGCACCCACGCCTCCGCCCCCTCGGCATGACAGGCCCGCACCCCGCAGGCAGCACAGGACCCTTGCAAAGGAGGCTGACATGTCGATGCCCCAGGACACCGCGAGCCCGATGCCCCAGGACACCATGAGCGCCGTCGACTTCTGGTTCGACCCGCAGTGCCCGTGGGCGTGGATCGCCTCGCGGTGGATCCACGAGGTGGCGGCCCGGCGGCCCATCACCGTGCGCTGGCGCGTGATGAGTCTCGCCGTCCTCAACGAAGGGCGCGACGTGCCGCACAAGTACCGCGTCGGGCTGGGTTTCGGGCCGGTACGGGTGTGTGTCGCCGCCGAGCAGAAGTACGGCCCCGAGGTGCTGGGCCGCCTCTACACCGAACTGGGCACCCGCTACCACCACGAGAAGGCGCCCAAGGACCGGGCCACCCTGCGGGCCGCGCTGGAGGCGGCCGGCCTGGACGGGGAGCTGGCCGCGGCGATGGACTCCACCGAGTACGACACGGCGCTGCGCGCCTCGCACCACGCCGGCATGGACCAGGTCGGCTATGACGTGGGCACCCCGGTGATCGCCGTGGACGGCAACGCGTTCTTCGGCCCGGTGGTCACCCCGGTGCCGCGGGGCGAGGCCGCGGCGAAGCTGTGGGACGGCGTGCTGCTGGTCACCGCGACCGACGGGTTCTTCGAGCTCAAGCGCACCCGCGACCGCAAGCCGGTGTTCGACTGACACCGATGCCTTCGGCCGTCGGCCCGCGCTGCGCCACACGGATGGCGCCGAACCCCGCACCGGGGGCGCCCGCCCCCGTCAGGATGTGACACAGCACGGTCACCGAACGCACGGAGGTGACCGTCGCGCCGCGCGCCGGCACACGTCGACAGGAGCAGATGATGAAGTTCCGAACCTACGTCGAGCCTCCCGAGCCCATGCGGGGCCTGGAAGTTCCTCCGGAGGTCGTGGAGAAGCTCGACGGAGGCAAACGACCGGCCGTGACCATCACGGTCAACGGGCACTCCTGGAACAGCCGGCTCGCGATCATGCGGGGCCGCCATTTGATCGGCTTCAGCAAGGCCAACCGGGAGGCCGCCGGGGTGGAGACCGGTGAGGAGGTCGAGGTGGAACTCGCCCTGGACACCGAGCCCCGGGTCCTGGTCGAACCGGACGACTTCACCCAGGCCCTGGACGCCGACCCGATCGCCCGCAAGGTCTACGACCGGTTGTCGCCCAGCCGCAAGAGGGCGCACGTGCACGCCATCGAAAGCGCGAAGAAACCCGAGACGCGCCAGAGGCGGATCGACAAGGCCGTGGCGGCGCTGCGCGACGAGCCGTTCACGTAACCCCACCGAGTCACCCGGCCTTCGGCATCCCGGGCCGGCGCCCGCCCGAGATGCCGAAGGAACGGCGAGAGCGCACTGCGGGGGGTCAGTCGCCGGCGGCCAGGTGCTTGATCTTCTCGAACGGGTAGGCGCCCACGATCACCACGGCCATGCCGTAGAGCGCGAAGGCCGCCAGCCCCCAGGTGGAGACGGACTTCCCGCCGCCGCTCAGGAGCACGCCGCCGATCGGCACGAGAGGCGCCACGCTGAGCAGCGCCGCGCCGGTGCACCAGAAGGCGATCAGCTGGTTCGCCCGCTTCCTGAGCACGGGGTCGGCCCGCACCCGCGCCGGGACGTCGTACCCGACCGACCTGTCGCAGGCCTGCCCCCGGTATCCGGCGCGGGCGGCCAGCAGGCTGACCACGCCCAGCACGCAGAAGCAGCCGAAGATGAACAGGTAGGCCACGGGACCTCGACCTCCTCCGCGTCTCCTCGCGTACGACGGCTCAGGGGATGCCCGGCGGTGAGAGCGGGCGGTGACGGCCACTCAGGCGGGCGCGATGGCGCCGGCCTGTCGAGCAGTCAGTATCTTAGGAAAACTCGCCCCGGTGCAGTCGCGACGAAAGTCCTGACCACGCAGGACCATTGACCCCCATGCGCCATCCCCTCCCCCCATGAACCAGCCCCCCACGCACACCGAGAACCACAGGATCAGGAAACACATGAGTACGCAGCGCACCACCCAGTACCGCCGGCACATCGGCCTCGCGGCCGTGGCCGCCCTCACCGCCCTCTCCCTGGCCGCGTGCGGCGGCGGATCGGGCAAGAAGAGCAGATCCGGCGGGGCCGGCGGGGCCTCGGAGGCGAGCCAGGCGCCCAAGAACCTCAAGCTCGGGCAGGCCGGGCCGGCGCAGGAGATAACCAAGTACGACAAGACCGGCACGTTCTCCCTCACGCCGACGAAGGTCACCCTGGGCAAGCCGGCCGACCTCGACGAGCTGAACGACCGGAAGAAGTACCAGGACCTGAAGGTCGCCTGGATCTATGTGAAGGCCAAGCACGTCGGCGGTTCCGCGGTCAAGCAGCCGATGGTGATGAGCGACGTGAGCGGCGAGACCTCCGCGGGCGAGCCCGCGACCAAGTTCCTCCTGATCGGCGACCTCTCCAGCCGCCCCTCCGACTGCGCAGGCGACGACGGCAGGAAGAGCCTGGAGGGCGAGGACATCTGGCAGAAGGGCGAGACGCGCACCGTGTGCGAGCCCTACCTCATTCCCGCCGACGCCACACTGAAGTCGGTGACGTACTCGCAGGGGTACTACAAGGAGCCCATCAAGTGGGCCGTGCGGTAGCACTCCGGGGCCCGTTCGGGTGGAGAGGGTGGGCTGTGCCGTTACCCGGCCCCGCTGCCGCGGCAGGTGACATAGCGACAGTACCTGCATATTCCAGGAGGAATATACTCATGCGCGTTCGCTCGACCATCCTCGCCGCCGCCCTGACCGTGTCCGTCCTGGCCGTCGGGGCAGGCGCGGCCGTCGCCGACGACGACCACGACCGCTACGCCCCGCACCACCAGGTGAGCTACGACCACGAGGGGTTCGCCGGTAAGTACGACAGCGTCGGCGGTCCGCTCGGCATCGTCTGGGCCGAGGCCGCGGGCTACGACCACGAGGGCACGGGCCACGCGCCCGGCGCCCGGCGCTGACGCACGCGCTCGGCAGCCGCAGGCGGCGCGGTGGTGAGGAGGGATCGGTCCCTGCTCACCACCGCGCCGTGCTCCGGGCGGCCCTGAGCGCCCCTGCGCGCGGGGGCCGGCCACGGAAGGCAAGGACCCGATGACTCATGCCATGGGCCCGGGCGGGCGTGAGGTGCTGCTGCGCCGCCTGCGAGCCGCCGCGGCGGCGTCGGCCGCGCAGGGTGAGTGCTGGCCCCTGCTGCTCGCGGACCTGCTCGGCGGCGTGGGGGCCACCTGGCAGGAGTCGGCCGAGGTGTGCGCCGATGCCGCGTGGCAGGCACGGGCCATGGGGCGCAGCGCGCTGCTGTTGCTGGAACCGCACGAGGTCGCCCGGCACGTCGCCGGGCACGACGAGCCGGCCGCGGCTCGCGCCCTGCGGCACCTCTACCTCAACAGCCTGCGCTACGACTTCCGCTGCCACAGCATCAAGGACCTCTTCGCGGCGCTCGACGCCTCGCACGGCGGCCACGAACTGGACTGCTACACACGGGCGTTGTGGGCCTTCGCCCTGCTCGCCCAGTCCGACAGCAGCGGGTATGCGCACATGGAAGAGGTGCTGGCGCAGGCCGGCGGCCATGCCAAGACGCTGCATGTCCTGTTGCACGGACTGTGGCTGGCCCACGGCCTGGCGGGCCGCGAAGAGGCCATGCTCCGCATCCTGGGCCACCGGGCGTTCGCCGACCGCAGCGACCCGATCGCGCTGTTCCGCGAGGCCACCGCTCGCCGGGGCCTTGGCCACTACCCGCAGGCGCTCGCGGCCATCGACGAGGCCGTGGAGCACCTGTCTCCGGCCGCTGTGCACGTGCATGCCGACTTCGCCCGCGAACGCTCCCTGATCATCGCCCTGCACGAACTGGGCCACCGCCCCCGCGGGTGACCGCTACCGCCGCCGGTGGTTCTGCGGGTGCCGCCCCGTGCGGGCGTGCAGCCCGGGGGTGAACTCCAGGACGAACAGGGCGGCCCACAGCAGGATGCCCGGACCCGCGATGCCGGCCGCGGCCAGGATCTTCCCCCTGGCGCCGAAGGAGTCCCAGGTGGATTCTTCGTCATCTTGCCGGTGCTGTTCGCTCATCGTCGTGAAAGGCTGCACCCATGGTGGGCGGACGGACTGAGAACCCGGAACTGTGGACGTTCCTGGAAGCACTGCACCACGGCCAGGTCCTTTCCGGCACTGTCGCGGCGATCGAACGGTTCGGCGTCTTCGTGGCGCTGGACGACGGCCCCGGCCACCCGGTCTTCCCCGGCGTCGGGTTCATCACCATCCCCGAACTGTCCTGGCGGCGCATCGAGGCGGCTTCCGACGTCGTGCAGGTCGGGCAGCGGGTCTCCTGCGAGTTCCTCCAGTTCGACACCTGGAACCTGGAGGCCAGACTGTCCTTGCGCGCGCTGCGGCCGGACCCCTTCCAGGCATTCACCGACAGCATCGCGGTAGGGCAGAAACTGCGCGGACAGGTCACCAAGCTGGTCCCCATCGGGGTCTTCGTCCAGGTCGCCGACGGCATCGAGGGACTGGTCCACCTGCGCGAGCTCACCTGGACGCCCGCGCCCACCCCCTCGGATGCCGTCCAGGTCGGCGAGGAGGTCACGGTCGTCGTCACCGAGATCGACCGGGAGCGGCGCAGGCTGGCCCTCTCCCGGCGGCAGGCCTCACCCGAGCACCAGTGACCCCTCGGCGGCGGGTCAGTCGAGGCAGAACTCGTTGCCCTCGATGTCCTGCATCACGATGCACGACTCGTTCTCCTCGTCGGCGGGCAGCAGTCGCACGCGGACCGCGCCGAGTGCGACCAGGCGGGCGCATTCGGCCTCGAGTACGGCCAGGCGCTCCTCCCCCACCAGTCCGGTGGCGGTCCGTACGTCCAGGTGCACCCGGTTCTTGGCGGTCTTGCCTTCGGGGACGCGCTGGAAGAACAGGCGCGGGCCCACGCCCGAGGGGTCGCTGCACACGAACCATGCGCCCCGCTCCTCGGGAGGCTGGGAGTTGTTGAAGTCGTCCCAGGTGGCGAAGCCCTGCGGGGGCGGCGGTGCGACGTAACCCAGCACCTCGCACCAGAAGCGGGCAACGCGCTCGGGCTCCGCGCAGTCGAAGGTGACTTGGAACTGCTTGATCGTTGGCATCGGCGCACGATAGCAGGGGCGCTGTCCGCTCATCTTCCGGTGCGGTGAGCGGAGTTGTGCGGTCGGTCCGGGCCACGCACGAAGGCGGGGTCGCCTTCGTGCGTGGCGCTCGGTGTTCCGGTGTCCGCTAGCGGACGTCGACGTAGTCCTCGCGGCCGTAGTCCGCGTAGTGGGAGCTGACCGTGTCGGTGTAGCGCATCTGCCAGGTGCCGTCCTGCTGGGCGGTGAACTTCTTGCTGAACGTGCCGTTGCTCAGCGTCTTGGTGCTGCCCAGTTCCTTCCATGCGGAGCCGGCCGTCGCGGCCTTGAACCAGACGCGGATCTTCTGCCCGCCGTACGGCCGCCAGGTGGATCCGGACTTCTGCATCAGGCCGCCCTTGGCGGTGACCTGGGTGCCCTTGCGGACGCCCTCGGGCGTGACACCGTCGTCCCAGACCTTGGTGTACTTGCGGCCCAGCTTGAAACTCGCGCTGTCCACGCCCGCGTTGACCAGGCGCAGCCGCCACTGGGCGCCCGCGTCGGCCTTCTTGGGCGAGGAGGCGGTGAAGGAGGCGCCGTAGGCGGCGTCGAAGGTGCCGGTGCTCGACCAGGTGCCTCCCGCGGGGCGGTGGTCGATGGACACCTGTGTCTTGGTGCCCGCCGGGTAGGTGCCCTGGGTGACGCCGAGCTTGCCGGTGAAGGTGACCTTGCGGTACTTGCTCACCGTGGCCTTGACGTCCGACAGTTGGCTCGTGCGCGGGGGCGTGGCCAGCGTGAAGGAGTGCGGGGCCGGCGCCGTGAACCAGCTCCGCGCACTCGGCTGGACGCTGACCGGGCCGCTGCGCCTGACGGTGTAGCCGGTGGAGAAGGCGCCGTTCTCGCCGCTCACCACGGTCTTGCCGGGGTCTCCCACATCTCCGGTGCCGACGCGCACCTCGGCGGCCAGCGGCTTTTCGGTGCCGTCGTCCGCGATGCGGGTGAGCTTGCCGTTGACGGGGATGTCACTGCCGTAAGGGGCGGTGACCGTGCCGTTCGGGGCGTCGACCTTGAGCTTCAGTTCCTGCTTGCGGAAGGGCAGGTGGAGCGACTCGTACTCCTGGTCGAACATGTACTCATAGGTGACGTCGGTGCCGTACTCACCGGAGTACCCCGACGTGGTGAACCGCCCCGCGGAGTTCGTCCACTCCCATCCCTCGCTGCGGGTCTCCCGGGCGCGGTAGTACATGCCCACCCCGGCGAACGGCTTCACCTCGTGGGTGCGGGGGTCCTCGGCCACCAGGGTTCCGGTGACCTTGCCGGTCGGGTTGTCGTAGGAGATCCAGGGGTGGCTGCTGGTGAGGGTCAGCTTGGGGTTGAGGCCGTAGTTGAGAAAGCCGGTCGTCCGCTGGACGATCTCGTTGGGCTGTCCGTCCCTGGCCACGACGTCGATGACGTAGGCGCCCATGGCGGGCAGGGTGACCGGCTCGGAGCGGAAGGTGTCCTCGTAGCACTCGCCCGAGTCGGGGCAGGTCTCGGTGCCGGTCAGGCGGACGCTGGCGAGGACCTCGGGGTCGTTCTTCGCGTGGATCTCGAGCGTGACGTCCTTGGGGTGGAAACGCGCGGACATGTGCTCGTAGAGGGCGTAGATCTTGCCGCCCTCCTGCAGGGTTTCCGTGCGGCTGCGCGAATCGCCGTCCCCTGCGTGCGCCGCGGGCGCGGCGACCTGTGTGGCAGTGCAGACCACGAGGCCCGTGGCCAGCGCTGCCGTGAACTTCTTCAAGACTCCCCCATCGGATCTTGCTGTGTGTGTCGCGCGTATGACCGGCGGGATGGGCGAATGGTTGTGCGACTGATGGCACACATGTCAGGGGCGTCGGGGCGCAGGAGTGGCGGTGCCAGTTTCGCGGTCGTCGGTGACATGCAGCAGGGCCCGGATCCACATGGGATCCGGGCCCTGCTGTTGCAGTAGCGGGGACAGGATTTGAACCTGCGACCTCTGGGTTATGAGCCCAGCGAGCTACCGAGCTGCTCCACCCCGCGTCGTGTTCCTCCACCCTACGCCACCGCGGAGGACTCTCACACCACGGCGCGGCGCAGGGGGCGGCAAGTGCCTTGCGGGGCCGCGCAGTACACCGCCACACGAACCGCTGTTCCGCTCCGTGATGCCGCATCAGAAACAAGGTGAGGGTGCGCCAGAAGAATGGGGAACATTTCCCTTTCCCGCCCTCACCTACGTCCGCCGGAAAGGGAATTCCTGCGGGCGGGCCCTCCGTTTCGGCCGCCCTCCTTTTCTGGGCGGGCGTCACTTTCTACGCGGCAGAAGCATTGTTGACGCGGCGTCGGATGCCCGTGGCCTCACCTCGGGCCGGGCTGGGCGGGTCGACACCGACGCGATGCGAAATGCCCGTTCTGGCGTGAACAGCCACCTTTGCGCATGTCCGTATTCTTCCAGATACGACCTAATTGACTCGTTAGTGCCATACGCTGCACTTGGCCGCCTGGTGGAGCACTCGAGGGAAATGCCGTACCCCGCTCCGTGAATTGCGTCACGCCCCGGTGTCCTCGGCTTCGCGGGCCGCGGAGTGCGTTCTCGTTCTGCGCAAAGAGAGTTGGGTTTTCGATCAAAGAGGGTGCGGGATTTTGATCACGCGGTACGGGCCCGCGCATTCCCTCCATTCGAATTCCGGCCTTGTTCCGCACCGGCTTTCTCGCCTAACGTCACCGTCAATCCGGATGGAACGCCGAATCCTGCCGCTGTCCGGAAACTCTCCCACCCACACCCACTCACTCACGCACGGCAGGAGCGGGGGACCCAGGTAAGCCGCCGATCCCGGTGACGGGACGGCTCGGGGTGAAGTCGCATGCCCTGCGACCGGACATCTCCCGTCCGAACCCGACAGCTCACCCCGCAGGCGACGGAGAGGAATTCGTCATGCCCGCAAAGGGTAAGCACCGCCGTCCCAAGTCCAGCTCGCTCACCCGGGGCATCGCCGCCGCGGGCACCGGCGGCGCCGTGCTCGTTCTTCCGGTGCTCGGCGCGACCACGGCCGCCGCCGCGCCGGCCGCCGCGGCCGCCAAGCCCGCCGCGGCCCCGAAGACCTATGTCGTCGTCGCGGGTGACTCCCTGGCCGAGATCGCCCGTGAGCACTCCGTGAGCGGCGGCTGGCAGAAGCTGTACCAGGACAACCGCGGCGTCCTCGGCGACGACCCGAAGCTGATCCACCCCGGTCTCGAGCTCACCCTCGGCAAGGAGGCCCCGGCCGCCCCCGAGCGGGCGGACCGGTCCGAGCGCGGCAACACCGCCGCCGAGCCCGCCGTGGCGAAGAAGTCCTACGCCAACAACCTCGACGGCTGGATCAGGCAGTCGCTCGACATCATGGCCCAGCACGGCATCCCCGGCACCTACGAGGGCATCCACCGCAACATCATGCGGGAGTCCTCCGGCAACCCGATGGCCATCAACAACTGGGACTCCAACGCCGTCGCCGGAACCCCCTCCAAGGGGCTCCTGCAGGTCATCGGCCCCACGTTCTCCGCCTACCACGTGCCCGGCACGTCGACCGACAGCTACGACCCGGTCGCCAACATCACCGCCGCCTGCAACTACGCGGCCGACCGCTACGGCTCGATCGACAACGTCAACGGCCCCTACTAGGCCGCACCCCCAACCCCTTCCCGGTCGGTGACTGAGCCCCGGAACGCATGGCGTTCCGGGGCTCAGTCGTGTGGTGAAGCCGCCGTCCATGTCATCGGATCGCTGGAAACCCGGGTCAGTTCACAGCATGGTCAAGGAGAATGGGCCGCTCCGGTTGTCCGTACTATCGCCGTGTCAGGGCATCTGTGTACTGAATATTGCTTGTCACCCCGCAGGCCCGGGCCCCAATCCCGGTCCCGGGAAGCACACATGTGCAGCAGGCTCTTCAACTCCGGCCCCAGGTCCGGGAAAGGTTGTGCGCCCCATGTCCGAGAACGTTTCCGCCACCGAACTGACATCGCAGTACACCGCTCAAGTCCGTGCCGACCTCGAACGCAACACCAAGGAGCAGCAGCGCCTCGGTGCGGAAATCGCCTCCTTGCAGGAGCAGTTGGTGGCCCATCAGCGTGACCACGCGGTGCTGGTCAGCATCCAGCAGGCGCTCGGTGAGGAGCCGGCTTCCCCGGAGCCGGCGGCCCCGCAGGAGCGGGCCGCGGTGCCCGCCCCCCGTACGAAGAAGAAGTCGCCCGGCTCCGATGCGGCGGGCAAGCGGGCTCGGGTGACCAAGACCGCTCCGCAGCAGACGGCCGCGGGCAAGGGCGCCGGGAAGGGCGCCGCCAAGAGCTCCGGGAAGGTGGCAGGGAAGGGGGCCGCCAAGAGCTCCGGCAAGGAGTCCGGCAAGGCTGAGGCCGCCCAGCCCGCCAAGGCTGCCAAGCCGGCGCAGCCGACGCTGGTGGAGCTGATCCGCGGGCATCTCGCCGAGCAGAGCGAGCCGCGCTCGGCGGCGGAGATCGCCACGGCCCTGGGCCAGGCCCACCCCGAGCGCAGCGTCAAGACGACCGTGGTGCGCACCACGCTCGAGGGGCTGGTGGCCAAGAGCCAGGCCCAGCGCAGCAAGCAGGGCTCGTCCGTCTTCTACACCGCCGCTTCGGCGCCGGTGCTTGTGCCCGAGCAGGCGGCACCGGCGCAGGCCGGGAAGCAGGGCGGGGAGCAGGACGGCAAGACGCAGGGCAGCAAGGCGCAGGGTGAGGAGCAGGCCGCGGCTGCCGGTGCATGACCTTGCTCTTGGCCTCACTGCGGCAGGCCGGCCGGGCCGGCCTGCCTGCTGCCGTGCGGCGTTCTGGTTCCGGTGTCCGGCCGGGCGGGGCGGGTGAGGGGCCCGGACGGCGCAGTACATGTGTCCCACAAGAAGTCGTGGGGTACCCGTCGTCTCGCGATAGCGCCCCTGCCGCGTGTCATGCACGGCTGTGCGTGACACGGTCCGTCTCGAACGATCGGAATCCAGTGAGCGAGAAGAAGAACCCGGTGTCGGCCGCCGCGGAGAAGGCTGTGGAGAAGGTCCAGAACGCCATGCGGTCCGGAAACGAGATTCCCGGTGCCCCGGGCCCGGAGGCGGTGCCGGTGGAGGAGCCCACGAAGCCGCGCGGACCGTTGCCGCCCAAGGCCGACCAGCGCGGTCCCCAGACGTACAGCCCGACGGGGCAGCCCACCGGTGTGCCGCAGGAGAAGGTCGCCCAGGAGGGGGCCTACCTGACCACCGCGCAGGGGGCGCGCCTGTATGAGACCGACCATTCGCTGAAGGCCGGGCCGCGCGGCCCGGTGCTGCTGCAGGACCACCACCTGCGGGAGAAGATCACTCACTTCGACCACGAACGCATCCCCGAGCGGGTGGTGCACGCCCGCGGGGCCGCCGCGCACGGCGTCTTCAGGGCCTACGGGAGCGCCGCGGGGATCACCAAGGCGGGGTTCCTCGCCGAGGGGGTGGAGACGCCGGTGTATGTGCGGTTCTCCACCGTGCTCGGTTCGCGCGGCTCGGCCGACACCGTGCGCGACACCCGCGGCTTCGCGACGAAGTTCTACACCGACGAGGGCGTCTTCGACCTGGTCGGCAACAACATCCCGGTGTTCTTCATCCAGGACGCGATCAAGTTTCCCGACGTCATCCATGCCGGCAAGCCGCATCCGGACCGGGAGATCCCGCAGGCGCAGAGCGCGCACGACACGTTCTGGGACTTCGTGACCCTGCACACCGAGGCCACCCACCACACGCTGTGGAACATGTCCGACCGCGGCATCCCGCGCTCCTACCGGATGATGGAGGGCTTCGGCGTCCACACCTTCCGGCTGGTCAACGCCGAGGGCGCCACCACCTTGGTGAAGTTCCACTGGAAGCCCCGGCTGGGTGTGCACTCGCAGGTGTGGGAGGAGGCGCAGATCACCGGCGGTGTGGACCCCGACTTCCACCGTCGTGACCTGGCCGACGCCATCGAGGCGGGGGCCTTCCCGGAGTGGGAGCTGGGGGTGCAGACCTTCCCCGACACCGAGGACCAGATGTTCGAGGGCATCGATCTGCTGGATCCGACGAAGATCGTGCCCGAGGAGCTGGCGCCGGTGCGTCCCATCGGGCTGATGACGCTCAATGCCAATCCCTCGAACTACTTCGCCGAGACCGAGCAGGTCGCCTTCCACCCGGGCCATCTCGTCCCGGGCATCGACGTCACCGACGACCCGCTGCTGCAGGGCCGGCTCTTCTCCTATCTCGACACCCAGATCAGCCGCCTGGGCGGTCCCAACTTCGCGCAGCTGCCGATCAACCGCACCCATGCGCCCGTCAACGACATGCTGCGCGACGGCATGCACCAGACGGCCGTGCACCGGGGTGCGGCGCCCTACCGGCCCAACTCGGTGGACGGCGGCTGCCCGTTCCTGGCGGGCGCGGACACCGGGGCCTACATCGAGGTGCCGGCCGAGGTGCCGGCCTCGCGCAAGGTGCGTGAGGCGGCGGCCACCTTCGACGACCACTTCAGCCAGCCCCGGCAGTTCTGGCTCAGCATGACGCCCACCGAGCGCGAGCACATCGCGGCCGCCTACACCTTCGAGCTCGGCAAGTGCTGGAACGAGGGGATCAAGCAGCGCGGCCTGCAGGTGCTGGCCAACATCGACTCGCAGCTGTGCGCGCAGGTAGCGGCGGGCCTGGGTCTGCCGGTGCCGGAGCCGTCGGTGGCGCCGGCCGCGGTCGAGCCGAGCCCGGCGCTGTCCCAGCTGGGCCAGGAGTGGCCGGTGGACGGCCGGATCGTCGGCATCGTCACCGACGGTGCCGATGACCTGGAAGGGGTGCGCGCGGTGCGCAGGGCGGTCCTTGACGCGGGCATGGTTCCGCTGGTCATCGCCCCGGCCGGCGGCACCCTGGACCCCGACGGCGACCCGGTGGCCGTGCAGCGCACCTTCGTCACCGCCCGGTCCATCGAGTTCGACGCCCTCCTGCTGGCCGGCGCCCCGGCCCCCGCGCCCGACGCCTACGGGGCCCGTGACGCCAAGGTGGACGAGGGCGCGGCCCTGCTGAGCGGTGTCGAGCCGCGGCTGCTGCTGATGCTCATGGAGGCGTTCCGGCACGGCAAGGCCATCGGGGCCTGGGGGCGCGGCGCGGCCGCCCTGGAGGCGGCGGGGCTGCCCGCGGACGCCGCGGGCGTGGTCAGCGGTGCGGGTCCCGAGGCGGTGCTGGAGGAGGTCACCGGGCTGCTGGGCGCGCACCGGGCCTGGGAGCGGTTCACCCCCGCCCTGTAGCTCCCGGGGCGGGATTGCGGGCCCGGTGGGGGCGGCGGCGGGATACCGGCCGCTGTCCCCGCCGGGCCCGCGGCTCGACTGGAGGGTGTCGCCGACCGGGGCGACAATGCTGATTTGTGGGGGAATGCCGATCTGAATCGGGGGCACAAGGGGCGGTGCATACCCCCTGCGAGTAGTGGCGATGAGGAGGCCTCTGATGCTGATGGCACACCCCGTGGTGCTGAAGAACCTGGTCGAGCAGTACGAGACGCTGCGTGCTGCGCACGCCGAGAAGGGCACCAAGGAGGCCCGTCAGCGGATGGAGGACGTCGCCTACACGCTGTGTGTGTCGACCGGGACCCGCGAGATAGGCGCCGCCCTCGCGGCCGCCCGCAGCCGGCTCACCGCCCTCTCCCCCGAGGGCGGCTCCGCGCTGGTCGTGTCCTAGGAACGGCGCGATGCGTTCGCAGTCCTTGGCCGCCGCCCCACCGGGAGCGGCGGCCGACGCGTGCGCTGCCCTCTCTCAGCCCTGTGCCGCCTCGTCGTGTGCCGCCTCCTCGGGTGCGGCCCGGGGGCCGGTGGTCAGGGTCCAGCTGCCGCGGGCCTGCACCTGGTAGATGCCGGGGCCCGGCAGGAGCAGCGGCAGGTCGGTGTCGCCCTTGCCGCGGGCCGTTTCGGCGGCCTCGGCGAGGTCCTGGTCGAGGGCCAGCAGACGTACGGCGCCGCGGCCGCGGTGGCGCAGCAGGGCCGGGCCGGCCGCGCCCGTGTAGCGGATGAGGTCCGTGCCGCGTCCGTGGAAGTGGCCGGTGAACTCGGGCAGGGCCTCGACCGGTTCGGCCCGCGCCTCCCACAGAATCCCGGCCGAGCCTTGGAACTGGACCTGGAAGCGGGCCACTTCACGGTTGCCCGAGCGGCGCAGCGGCACGCGGGCGTGCACCGGTGCGAGGCCGTCGCCGAGGGTGTGGGTCTGTCGCTGGTCGCCGCGGAGCAGCAGGGTGAGGGTCAGGTGCCCGGCGCTGTGGCTGCGTACCACCAGGACGGCGGGGCGGCCCACCTGGGGCAGCCGTACCCGGGCGGTGGCCGGGCCCTTTCCGTGCGCCCGGCCGTCCGCGGGCGCGGGAGGCGGTGTCCGGCCCGCGTCCGGCCGCGCGAGTGCGGAGACGGGGGCGGGGGCGGTGGGTGTGGTGCGCCGCTGCTGGTGTCGTGTGCCGTGTCGTGTGCCGCAGGCCGCGCACGCCGCGACGTTGCGGGTGGCGCCGCCCTGCGGGGCCCAGGGCAGTTCGCGCACGGCGCGCCCGTGGCGGGCGTCGAAGAAGCACAGCGGCAGCCTGCGGGGCAGCGGCTCTCCCGCCCGGCGGGCGTCCAGGCAGGCCAGCGCGTGCCATCCGTCGTCCAGGGCACGCAGCACGTCCAGGGCGTCCTCGCGGTCGCGGTCCCCGACGAAGGCCCGCTTGGCCTCCTCATAGGCGTCCAGGGCCCGGCCCAGGTCGGCGCGCATCGCGTCGGTGGTGCCGTCCTGGCCGGGGGCGAAGTCGTGTTCGTCCAGCGCGACGCCGAATGCGGTGATCCGCGCCTCGACGTCGGTGAGTTCCTCCTGCGCCCGGCGCCGTGCCGCCCGGGTGAACCAGCTCCCGGGCCGTGTCCAGAAGCGCTTGTTGTCCCCGGCCATGCGGCCACCCCCTCTCTCCCGGGGTGATCGTAGGCGGGGTCAGGGGGTGGCGGTGAAGGAGCGGCGGTAGGTGCGTGGGGGGACACCTCGGCGGCGTACGAAGTGTTCGCGCAGGACGGCCGCGCTGGTGTAGCCGACGCGGCGGGCGATCTCCTCGACGGGCAGGTCGGTGGTCTCCAGGAGTTCTTCGGCGCTGCTCAGGCGCAGGGTGCGCAGCCAGGCGTGGGGGGTGGTGCCGGTGGCGGCGGTGAAGCGGCGGGCGAAGGAGCGTTTGCTCATCAGGGCGCGGGAGGCCAGTTCCGCGACGGGCAGGGGCTGGTGGAGGTTGGCGCGGGCCCAGGCCAGGACGTCGGTGAGGCGCTCGTCGCGGCAGTCCTGGGGGGTGGGGGCGGCCAGGTACTGGGCCTGGCCGCCGTCGCGGTGGGAGGGCAGGACCACGTCCCGGGCGACGGCGTTGGCCAGCGCGGCGCCGTGTTCTCTTCTCAGCAGGTGCAGGCACAGGTCGAAGCCGGCGGCGGCTCCGGCGCCGGTGAGGAGGGGGCCTTCGTCGATGTAGAGGGCGTCGGGTTCGACGGTGACGGCCGGGTGGCGTTGGGCGAGCAGGTCGGCGAAGCGCCAGTGGGTGGTGGCGCGCCGGCCGTCCAGGAGTCCGGCGGCGGCCAGGGCGAAGGTGCCGACGCAGTGGGCCGCGACCAGGGCGCCGCGCCGGTGTGCCGCGGCCAGGGCGTCCAGGACGGCGGGCGGTGGCGGGGTGCGGAAACCGGCCCAGGGCAGGGCGATCACGAGGTCGGCACGGGCGAGCCGGTCCAGGCCGTGCGTGATGGTGAGCGGGGTGCCCAGGTCGGTGGGGACGGGGCCGGGGTGCTCGGTGCACAGGGCGAAGTCGAAGCCGGGCAGCGCGGTGCCGTGCGGCCCGAAGATCTCGGTGACGATGCCGACGGCGAGCAGGCCGGCTCCGGGCGGGGTGTAGGCGGCGACGCTGGTGAAGGGGGGCACGCGGGCAGTGTGGCAGCAATCCTGCGATCAGCGGCAGTTGTGCCACTCGTGGGTGTCCTGGCCGCACAGAAGGATGGGGGTCATGACAGAGGCTCCGCTCGGCCGCAGCGCCGTGTACACGATTTTGACCACGGGTTACGTCGGTTCCACCGGGCCCGGGGTGGCCGCCACCGTCTCCTATGTCTTCGATGCCGGCCGGCATGTGATCTTCGATCCGGGCATGGTGGCGAGCCGTGCGGACATCCTGGGGCCGCTCGCGGAGCTGGGGCTGGGCGCGGACGACATCACCGATGTGGTGCTGAGCCATCACCACCCGGACAACACCATGAACGTGGGCCTGTTCGGGCGGGCCCGGGTCCACGACCACCAGGTGGAGTACCGGGGCGATCAGTGGCGCAACCGGGACGCGGAGGGCTATGAGCTGACGCCGTCGCTGCGGCTGATCCGCACGCCGGGCCACAGCCGTGAGGACATCACGCTGCTGGCGGGCACCGAGGAGGGGGTGGTCGCCTTCGCCGGTGACCTGTGGTGGCACGCGCAGGGTCCGGCGGAGGACCCGGTGGCGCCCGACCGTGAGGTGCTGCGCGCCTCCCGGCTGCGGGTGCTGGCCGCCGCGGATGTGATCGTGCCCGGCCACGGCGGCCCGTTCAGGGGCCAGGAGAGCACGCCGCGCTAGCCGCCCCGGGGGCGGGGCGCAGGGTGCGGGTCTTTTCACCCGCCGGGGTGCTCGTGTTCTGGCCGGTGTCCGGGTCTTGTTCGGAAAAAAAGGGGGGGAGCCGTCCGGCACGGTCGGCCGGGTGCGGCTCACACCATTTCGGGCTGCGGTTCGGGTTGTTGGGCCGGTGCGGTCTTGGGCTCCCACAGCCGGGTGGTGCGTACGTAGCCGTGGATCACGGAAATCATCGCCAGCAGCAGGAGCGGTCCGAACAGCCAGGGGTGGTCGGCCATCTGCACCGGCAGATAGCGGTAGGAGACCAGCATCAGCGTGAAGACGGCCGTGCCGTGGACGACGAGCTGGATGGCGGAGCGGTCCCAGCCGCGGTCCAGGGCGCGCAGGGCCGCGTCGATGGTGAAGGCGAAGACCACGCCGGCGACGATGTCCGCGCCGTAGTGGTAGCCGAATCCCAGGGTGGCGCCGAGGGTGGCGACGAGCCAGAACGTGCCGGCGTAGCGCAGGATGCGCGGGCCCTTGCGGGAGTGGATGAAGATCGCGGTGGCCCATGCGGTGTGCAGGCTGGGCATGCAGTTGCGGGGGGTGATCTCGTCGAAGGGGATGGCGTGCGGGGTGTCCAGCGGCGGCGGTGTGTGCGGCCACAGGTCGGCCAGGGCCCACTGCTGGCCGCCGGTGCCGAAGGCGCCGGTGCCGTAGGTGAAGATCGGCCCGACCACCGGGAAGATCATGTAGATGGCCGGTCCCAGGAGGCCGATGACCAGGAAGGTGCGCACCAGGTAGTGGCCCGGGAAGCGGCGCTCGGTGGCCACGTGGCGCAGCTGGTAGAGGGAGACGGCCACGGCGGCGACCGCGAGCTGGATGTAGACCCAGTCAAGGACGTGGGCGCCCACGGGGCCGGTGGCCTCGACGAGGCGGCCGGCCAGCCAGGAGGGGTTGCCCAGGGCGTGGTCGGCGGTCGCCACGTACTGGTCCAGGACGGTGGGGCGGGTCTTGGAGGTGATGAGCAGCCAGGTGTCGCCGGTCTTGCGGCCGGCCACCAGGAGCAGGCCAAGACCGACGCCCTTGAGCAGCAGCACACGCTCCTGGCCGGTGCGGCGGGTCAGGGCGATGACCCCATATCCCAGAATCACCCACAGCGCACCGTTGCCGAACATCATGTCGGCGCCGACAATCCAGCGCACCAGGAAGAAGACGAGGTCGATCCCGACCGCGGCGGCGGCCGCGACGGCGCGTTGCCGCCAGGTGAGGACCACCATCATCAGCGCCATGCTGGCATACAGCAGCGGGCCCGACTTGGGGGCGAATATCACTTCTCGCGCTTGGTTGGCGATCGGTCCGGGCAGGCCGTAGTGGCGTGCGGCGATCTCCAGTACGACGAGGAAGGCGAGGGTCACCACGGCGGCCGCGGTCCACAGCAATACCCGCGGTCTGCGCAGCGCGGTGAATACCATTCTGCGATTTTGTTGCGAAAATATTCGCGTTGCTATTGATATCAAGGGCTCGGCCGATTTGTTAGATTTTAGTTAAATGGCTCACTTTTCGTGCGAGATAGCGTGTTTTTATGGTGCTGGTTGGGCTATCAGGGCGATCGTCGTGAGTTCGATCATGCTAGCGGAGCGGTGCGGGTGAACCATCTTTCCGAACAAAAGAGCGGGCGCGGCTAGGGTGAGGCAGCGCCGCGGGCCGGGCCGCTCGCGCGCGGTGGATTTCTAGGTGCAGAGGTGAAGCGAGCGTATGAAGCGACCTGGACGGCTGGGGACGATACCGGGGCCGGGAAGCCGGGTGGCCGCGGCCTTCGCCGGGCCGCCTGCCGGGCGGGCGGCCACCGCGCTGCGCCTGCTGCGCCGGGCCGCCGGCAGCGAGGCCGTGTGGCTGGGCGCCGCGGCCGCGCTCGGCGGCTCGGGCGGGCGCAGCGCGCGCCGGGCGGCGCTGCGCGGCCTGGGCTCGGTGGCCATCGTCGCGGCGGTCAGCCGGACGCTGGCCAAGCCGGCCGTCCACCGTCCGCGCCGGATGGGGGCCGGTCCCGTCCTGGGCGCGCTCACCGGGCGCGCCGCCCGCCCGCACACCGGTGCGCTGCCCACCAGCCCGATGGCCTCGGCGGCCGCCTTCGCCTGCGGAGTCGCCCTGGAGTCGCCCCGGCACGGGCTGGCCGTGCTGCCGTTCGCCGCGGGGCTCGCCCAGGTGCGCGGCCGCGGGAGCCTGGGCCACCGGGGCCGGCTGGCCGCCGGGGTGGTCGTGGGGGTGGGCGCGGCCCTGCTCACCTGCCGCTGGTGGCCGGTGAAGCCGGAGGCCGCGGCGGCCGCCGCTCCCCCGCGCCGGCCCGCCCCCGCACTGGCCGAGGGCAAGGGCCTGCATCTGGTGGTCAACCCCTCCTCCGGCGTCGCCTGGTCCAAGGACACCGCGGACGCCCTGCGTACGCTGCTGCCCCAGGCGGCGATCACCGTGTTCGAGCCCGGGGACGACCTGGTGGCGCTGCTGGATGCGGCGGCCGCGCGGGCCGTCGCGGACGGCGGGGCGCTGGGCGTGTGCGGCGGTGACGGCACCGTCAACGCGGGCAGTGCGACGGCCGCCCGCCACCGGGTGCCCCTGGCGGTCTTCCCCGGCGGCACCTTCAACCACTTCGCCGCGGACCTCGGCAACCAGAGCCTTGAGGATGTGGCCCGCGCGATCCGGGCGGGCGAGGCGGTCACCGCCGACGTGGGCCGGGCCTCCTCCCCCGGCACACCCGACATGCTCGACACATCCGGTACGACCGGTACATCTGATACGTCCGGTACGTCCGGCGGTGCCGAGCAGCTCTTCCTCAACACGTTCAGCATCGGGGTGTACTCCGAACTCGTGCACGCCCGGGAGCGGCTGGAGCAGCGGATCGGCAAGTGGCCCGCGCTCACCGTGGGGCTGGCCAAGGTGCTGGCCACCGGCAGCCCGCTGCGCGTGGTCATCAACGGCCGCCGGCGCAGCATCTGGCTGCTCTTCGCGGGCAACGGCATCTACCATCCGGCCGGTTTCGCCCCCACCTACCGCACCCAGCTCGACGACGGACTGCTCGACGTGCGCGCCGTGGACGCCGGCACCCCGCTGGCCCGCACCCGGCTGCTGCTGGCCGTGCTGACCGGGACCCTGCACAGCTCCCGGGTGCTGACCACCGCCCAGGTGCGCCGCCTGGAGCTGGAAGTGCTGCACGGCGAGCCGCACTTCGCCTACGACGGTGAGGTGACCGACGCCACCTACCGGCGTCTGGTGCTCGACAAACTGCCCAAGGCGATCACCCTGTACCGCCCCGCCGACCAGGAGCAGTGGCTGCGCTGACAGTGCACCGCCCGGCTCGGGCCCCGGCGGGCGCGCCCCGGCCGGGGGCGGGGCTCCGGGCCGGTCATGACAGGAAAGGCAGGGCCCGATACGGTCACCACAGTGTGCGTGAGAAGCAGGCCCCGGCTGCGGAATGAGCCGGCCGGGGCCCAGGCGGGCATGACGGCCGTGCTGCTCACCGACCGGCAAGACGGCCGCAGGGTGCGGCCCGGGGAGAGAGCTTGACGACCGTTTCGACTGTGCCCCCCTCACCCGACGAGGAGCCCGCCGCTGAGCACGCGCCCCTGCCGGGGGACGAGAGGCAGCAGCTGCTGGCCACCGCCGAGCAGCTGCGCGCCCAGGTGGCCGAGCTGGAGGTCCAGGCGCGCACGCGCCCCAGGATCGCGCTGGCCGAAGGCATCCTGGTGGAGCGCTACCGCCTCACCGACCCGCAGGCGGCGTTCACCCTGCTGCGCCAGGCCTCCCAGCGGGCCAACATCAAACTGCACCAGCTGGCCGCCGCGGTCGCCCGCACGCCGGGACCGGCGCCCGGCGCGCGGACCTGGCTGCCCCCGCGCACCCCGCACCCGGTGCCCAGCCTCACCGCGCTCCAGGCCGGCACCCTCGACGCGGCCAACCAGGGCGAGGTCCTCGGCGCCGCGCTGCGCCGCGTCATGAACGTCACCGAGACCGACATGGGCAATGTGCAGCTCCTGGAGGACGACGTGCTGCGCCTGGCCAAACACGCGGGACTGCCCCGGCACTTCACCGACTACTTCGCGTTCGTCGAGGGCAACACCGCATGCTCGCGGGCCGCCGCCGCCAGCCGCCAGGTCACCGTCAGGGAAGTCGAGTCCTCGCCCGGCTTCGACGACGAGACGCGCCGGGTGATCCTGACCTCCGGCTGCCGCGGCGTCCACAGCATCCCCCTGGTCGACGACCAGAACACCGTCCGCGGCGTCATCTCCTCCCACCACGCCCGCCCGCTGGCCGGCTTCACCCAGGCACAGCTGCGGACGCTGGGCGCCACCGGCCGCACGATGGGCTCCTGGATCAAGTGGCACCAGGACACCGTCCTCCTGGACGCACTGGAGGACCTCCACCGGCTCGCCCTCACCTCCCGCTAGGGGCGGGCCGGTGGCGCCCCCGGCCGGCGCGAGCGGCGGCTTTCGTACTCTCTACGTCATGGGGAGCAGCCGACGCAGCCAGGCCGAGCGGGACGAGATCACCGTCGAGATCGGATACGCGCTGCTCAGCGCGTGTTTCGCGGGCGCCGTGGTGTTCGGGGTGATCGCAGGGCCGGTCGCTGTCTGGCAGTTGCCGGCCGCCCTGGACAAGGCCCTGCCCCTGGCGGGCGCCGTGCTCGGCGGGGCCCTGGCGGTGCTGCGGGTCGTGCACGTGCTGTGGCGCTGCACGGGGACCCGGCGGCCCTGACCCCGTCCCCCGGCCGCAGGGACGCGGCCCGTGCACGCCCGCACGCTCCCGGCATGCCGGAACGTGTGTCCTGACTCAGGCTGGATACGCGATGACGTCACGCAGCACGGCCGGGACGAGGGAGCAGAGCGCCATGGGAACCGATGTGTTCCATTCACAAGTGCCCATGAAGGTGAACGGCAGGCCGTACGACCCCGTCGTCGATCACCGTTCCACCCTGCTGGACGTCCTGCGCGAACAGCTGGCTCTGACGGGCGCCAAGAAGGGCTGCGACCACGGGCAGTGCGGTGCCTGCACCGTCCTGGTCGACGGGCGCCGCGCCAACAGCTGTCTGCTGCTGGCCGTCGCCCTGGAGGGGTGCGACATCACCACCGTCGAGGGGCTGCGGGACGGTGACGGCGAGTCGGCCCACCCGCTGCAGCGGGCCTTTGTCGAACGCGACGCGTTCCAGTGCGGGTACTGCACGCCGGGGCAGATCTGTTCGGCCCTGGGCGCCCTCGCGGAGGCCGCGGCGGGCCACGCCTCGCACGTGACGGACCCGGCGGCGGCCACCGGCGCGCCGGTGGCGCTGACCAAGGACGAGATCCGGGAGCGGCTCAGCGGCAACCTGTGCCGCTGTGGCGCCTATCCGCGCATCGTCGAAGCCGTCGAGGACGTCGGTGCGGGTGGCGGAGCCGGTGCGGGTGGCGGGGGTGAGGTGCGGTGAAGTCCTTCATGTACGTGCGGGCCCACAGCGTCGACGAGGCGACCGCGGCCCACGCCGGCCGGCCCACCTCCCGCTACCTGGGTGGCGGAACCAACCTCGTCGACCTGATGAAGCTGGGCGTGGAGCGGCCCCGGACGCTCATCGACGTCAGCCGGCTGCCGCTGGACGCCGTCGAGGAGCTCGCCGACGGCTCCGTGCGGGCCGGCGCGACCGTGCGCAACAGCGACCTGGCCGCCCACCCGCTGATCCGTGACCGCTATCCGGTGCTGTCCCAGGCGCTGCTGGCGGGCGCCTCCGGCCAGCTGCGCAACATGGCCACCACGGGCGGCAACCTGCTGCAGCGCACCCGCTGCCCCTACTTCCAGGACCTGGGCAAGCCGTGCAACAAGCGCGAGCCCGGCACCGGGTGCGGGGCGCGCGAGGGCGTCCACCGCGACCACGCCGTCCTCGGCCACTCCGCGCAGTGCATCGCCACCCACCCCTCCGACATGGCGGTCGCGCTGGCCGCGCTCGACGCGCAGGTCGAAGTGCAGGGCGCGCGGGGCGCACGGACGCTGCCGGCCGCCGAGTTCCACCGGCTGCCGGGCGACCGTCCGGAGCTGGACACCGAGCTCGCGCCCGGCGAGCTCATCACCGGGGTGCTGCTGCCGCCCCTGCCCGCGGGCACCGTCTCGGCCTACCGCAAGGCCCGCGACCGGGCCTCCTACGCCTTCGCGCTCGCCTCGGTGGCCGTGGTGCTCGGCGTCAGGGACGGCGCCGTGGACGAGGTGCGGATCGCGTTCGGAGCGCTGGCCCACCGGCCCTGGCGCGCCCGGCGCGCGGAGGAGGCGCTGCGGGGCGCGGCACCGAGCCAGGAGGCGTTCACCGGGGCCGTCGAGGCGGAGCTCGCGGAGGCGCTGCCGCTGCGGGACAACGCCTACAAGGTGCGCCTGGCCCGCAACCTCGCCTGCGACGTCCTGCACCGCCTGGCCGCCACACCCACCACACCCTGACGCCCACCCCAGCCCCCCCCCACTCCCCCTCCAGCCCTCAGCAGGGAGAACCTCATGCCGGACACCGTCGACGCTCTCGGGGCGGACCTCGAGCGCAGGGAGGGTCCCGACAAGGTGTGCGGGATCGCCCGGTACGCCGCCGAGTACACGCCCCCGGGGTGCGCCTATGCCTGGCCGGTGGCGGCCACGGTGGCGCGCGGCGAAGTCACGGCCCTCGACGACCGGGCGGCGCTGGCGCTGCCCGGCGTCCTCGCGGTCCTCAGCCACCGCAACGCCCCGCGCCTGGCCGAGCCGGACGACGCGACCCTGGCCGTGCTGCAGAACGCCCGCGTCCCGCACCGCGGCTGGTATGTGGCGCTGGTGGTCGCCGAGAGCCTGGAGGCGGCGCGCGAGGGAGCCGCGGCCGTGCGGGTCACCTGCGCCGAGGAGCCCCACGACGTCACCCTGCGCACCGGGCACCCCGACGCCTACGTACCCGAGGACTCGGACGGCACGTCGGGCGAGCACGTGCGCGGGGACGCCGAGGGGGCGTTCGATGCCGCGCCGGTGCGTGTGGATGCCCGCTACCGGGTGCCGCCCCTGCACAACCACCCCATGGAGCCGCACGCGGCCACCGCCCACTGGCAGGACGGGCGGCTGAGCGTGTACGACTCCAGCCAGGGCGCCACCACCGTCCGCGATGTCCTGGCGGGCCTGTTCGAACTGCCCAAGGAGCAGGTCACGGTCGTCTCCGAGCACGTCGGCGGCGGGTTCGGCTGCAAGGGCACACCGCGCCCGCACGTGGTGCTGGCCGCGATGGCCGCCCGTGAGACGGGCCGGCCGGTGAAACTGGTCCTGCCGCGGCGGGAGCTGGCGTCCGTGGTGGGCCACCGCGCACCCACGCTGCAGCGGGTGCGGCTGGGCGCCGAGCGGGACGGCACGCTGACCTCCGTGATCCACGAGGTGACCGCGCACACCTCGCGCGTCAAGGAGTTCATGGAGACGGCCGCCGCCGCCACCCGCGTCATGTACGGCTCGCCCCACGGCCGCACCACCCACCACGTGGTGCCGCTGGATGTGCCGACCCCCTCGTGGATGCGGGCCCCGGGTGAGGCGCCGGGCATGTACGCGCTGGAGTCGGCGATGGACGAGCTGGCGGTGGCGCTCGGCATCGACCCCGTCGAGCTGCGGCTGCGCAACGACACCGCCACCGAGCCCGACAGCGGCCTGCCCTTCAGCAGCCGGCATCTGGCCGAGTGCCTGCGGGAGGGCGCCCGGCGCTTCGGCTGGGCGCAGCGCGATCCGCGGCCCCGCTCGCGGGCCGAGGGGCCGGTGCTGGTGGGCAGCGGGGTCGCGGCGGCCACCTACCCGGTGGTGGTCGCGCCGTGCCGGGCCAGCGCCCACGCCTGCCCGGACGGACGCTTCGTGGTGCGGGTCAACGCCACCGACATCGGCACCGGGGCCCGTACCGTGCTCGCGCAGGTCGCCGCCGACGCGCTCCGGGTGCCGGTGGAGCGGGTGCGCACCGAGATCGGCAGCAGTGACCTGCCGGCGGCGCCGCTGGCCGGCGGCTCCTCGGGCACGGCGTCGTGGGGGTGGGCGGTCCACGAGGCCTGCACGCGCCTGGCCGGGCGGCTGGCGGGGCAGGAGGGTCAGCAGCTGCCGCCGGAGGGGGTGGGGGCCACGGCCGACACGGCGGGCACCGCCGACGCGGACAGCGACTACGCCCGCCATGCCTTCGGCGCCCACTTCGCCGAGGTCGGCGTGGACACGGTGACCGGGGAGGTGCGGGTGCGCCGGCTGCTCGGCGTCTACGCCGCCGGGCGCATCCTCAACTCCCGTACCGCGCGCTCGCAGTTCATCGGCGCCATGACGATGGGGCTGGGGATGGCGCTGACGGAGGGCAGCACGGTGGATGCCGCCTTCGGTGACTTCGCGGAGTGCGATCTGGCCTCGTACCACGTTCCCGCGCACGCCGACGTGCCGGTGATCGAGGCGCACTGGATCGAGGAGGAGGACCCCCATCTCAACCCGATGGGCAGCAAGGGCATCGGAGAGATCGGCATCGTCGGCACGGCCGCGGCCATCGCCAACGCCGTGCACCACGCCAGCGGAGTACGGCTGCGCGAACTCCCGCTCACCCCGGACCGGGTGCTGAACAACGCCCTGTGACCCCGACGGCTCGCCCCGGGGTTCAGGGGGTGGTGCGGGTCCGGCTCGTCCGGGTCCAGGTCAGGAGGTCGTCGGCCGGCCAGGTGTTCACCACTCGTTCGGGCGGCACGCCGCACTCCTCGGCGCGGGCGCAGCCGGTGATCTGCCAGTCCAGCTGGCCGGGCGCGTGCGCGTCGGTGTTCACGCTGAACAGCGCTCCGGCCGCAACGGCCCGGCGCAGCAGGCGGCGGGGCGGGTCGAGCCGTTCGGGGCGGCTGTTGATCTCCACGGCCGTGGCGGCGGCCGCGCAGGCGGCGAACACCTCGTCCGCGTCGAACTGCGACTCGGGCCGGCCGCGGCCGGTGACCAGGCGGCCGGTGCAGTGGCCGAGCACATCGGCTCGCGGGTTGCTCACCGCGGCGACCATGCGCCGGGTCATCGCGGCGGCGTCCATGCGCAGTTTGGAGTGCACCGAGACGACCACGACGTCCAGGCGCTCCAGCAGCTCCGGCTCCTGGTCCAGGGAGCCGTCCTCCAGGATGTCGCACTCGATGCCGGTCAGCAGCCGGAAGGGCGCCCACCGGGCGTTGAGGTCGTCGAGCACCGCCAGCTGTTCGCGCAGCCGCTGGGGGGAGAGTCCGCGCGCGATGGTCAGCCGGGGCGAGTGGTCGGTGAGTACGGCCCACTCGTGGCCGATCTCCCGGGCGGCGCGCCCCATGACTTCGATGGGGCTGCCGCCGTCGGACCAGTCGGAGTGCAGATGGCAGTCGCCGCGCAGCAGCGCCCGCAGCCCGGCGCCGGCCTCGCCGGGGTCCAGGGGGGCGCCGGCTTCGTCCTCGAGGCGCTCCAGGTAGCCGGGCACGGCGCCGGACAGCGCTTCACGGATGACCGCGGCGGTCTTGGGCCCGATGCCCTTGAGGGACTCCAGGGAGCCGTCGGCGGCGCGGCGTGCCGTCTCCTGCCCGCCCAGCTGGTTGATCACGTCGGCGGCGGTGCGGAAGGCCCGGACGCGGTAGGTGGGGGCGCGGCCGCGTTCGAGCAGGAAGGCGATGCGTTCCAGGGCCTTGACGGGCTCCATCGGCGCCTCCGTACGGGGTGCAAAGGGGGGCGGCTGGGGGCGGGCGGGTGTGTCGGTTCCAGCCTGGCCCTAGGGCCGGGGGGTGTCGCGCCGGGCTGCCTGGTCGGCGAGGCCGCCGGGGCCCAGCAGCCCGGTCTGGGTGCGGGGCAGGCCGGTGGGCCGGTGTTTGAAGCGGGCCCGGGCCAGGCGGGTGACCAGGGGCGGCAGCGCGGCCCGGCCGGCCTGGGCCAGGCGTGCCCAGGCGGGGAGGTAGACGGCGGTGCGGCGCTGTTCCACGGCCCGGGCGAGGCGGGCGGCGGCCTGGTCGGCGGGCAGGATGCGGCGGGCGGGGGGCGGCAGCAGGCGGCGGGGTGTGGTGAGGGCGGGGTGGGTGTGGATGTCGCGGATCATGCCGGTGTCGATCCAGTTGAGGTAGGCGATGCCCACCGCCATGCCCCGGTGGGCCGTCTCGGCCCGCAGGGCGTGGGTGAAGGCCTCGGCTCCGGCTTTGGAGGCGCAGTAGGCGCTCATCGAGGGGACGGCGCCCAGGGCGGCCGTGGAGGCGATCTGCAGGTAGTAGCCGCGGGTGTGCAGCAGGTCGGGCAGGAAGGCCTGGGCGGTGAACGCGCTGCCGGTGAGGTTGACGTCGATCACCCTGCGCCATGCGGGAGGGTCGGCGGTCTCGACCGGGCCTGCCAGGGCGAGGCCCGCGTTGGCGATGACGACGGAGGGCCGGCCCAGGCGGGCGCGGACGGTGTCGGCAGCGGTGT
Source organism: Streptomyces sp. NPDC039480 (assembly GCF_055597165.1). Lineage (NCBI taxonomy): Bacteria > Bacillati > Actinomycetota > Actinomycetes > Kitasatosporales > Streptomycetaceae > Streptomyces > Streptomyces sp. NPDC039480. The sequence goes on from NZ_JBVITX010000018.1 coordinate 136,196, forward strand.
GCAGGGCGGCCGGGTCGGTGATGTCGACTTCCAGGGCGAGGGCCGGGGCGGGCAGGGTGGCCGCCACCGCGGCGAGGGCGGCCCGCTCGTGGCCCAGCAGGGCGATCCGGGCGTGACGGCGGGCCAGTTCACGGGCCAGAGCGGCACCCAGACCCCGGGCGGCGCCGGTCACCACCACGGTGCGGTCGCGCAGAGGACTGTCGCGCATGGCGGGGGCCTGCCCTTCGCAGGGGGTGTCGGGGGCGGGGCGTGGGTGCCGGGTTGTCGGTCTTGAGGGTGTCGGTGTGGTCGCGGGTGGCTGGCCTCAGTCTCTGGGTGTGTCGTGCGGGTGTCTGGCCGGCGGGTGCCGGATGTCGGTCTCTGAGAGTGCCGCCGCGGCCCGGCCGGCGGGTGCCTGGCCGGCCGGTGGCGGGTGTCAGTTGGTGATGCCTAGTGGGGCGCTCGTGGGCCTAGTGGGGGTGTCGGTTGCCGGTGCGGTCGCGGGAGGTGAGTCTGCGCTGTGCGGCTGCCAGCAGGGGCAGTCGGCGCCGCAGTGCGGCGCGGGCCGCGTTGGCGCCGGGGGCCCCGTGCACGCCGCCGCCTGGGTGGGCGCCGGCCGAGGCGAGGAAGAGGCCGGCCACGGGTGTCTCGGGGCGCCCGGTGCCCGGGGAGGGCCGGAAGAACAGCTGCTGGTGCAGGGAGGTGGTGCCGCCGTTGAGTGCGCCGCCGTGCAGGTTGCGGTCCATGGACTGCATGGTGGTCGGAGCCAGGATGCGGCGGGCGCGGATGAGGGAGCGGAAGCCGGGGGCGAAGCGCTCGACCTGCCCCTCGACGCGGTCGGCCATGCGCTCTTGTTCCGCCGGGCTCCAGGCGCCGGTGATGTGCTCCTGGCCGGCGTCGGTGCGGATGTCCTGCGGCACGTGGGTGTAGGCCCAGGCGGACTCGGTGCCGTGCGGGGAGCGGGTGGCGTCCGCGGTGGTCATCTGGCCGAAGAGCAGGAAGGGCCGGTCGGGTACCTGGTGCATGGCCAGCTGCGCGGCGAACCGGGTGAGTTCGTCCACGCCGTCGGCCAGGTGCACGGTGCCCGCGCCCGCGGCCTCCTTGGCCTGCCAGGGCACCGGCCCCTCCAGCGCCCAGTCCACCTTGAAGGTGGCGAAGTCCCACTGGAAGCGGCGCAGGTCGGCCAGGAGCTGGCCGGGCAGGTGCTCGGCGGCGACCAGCTCGCCGTACAGGGCGGGCACCGACACATCGGCCAGCACGGCGCGGGCGGCGGGCACGGTGTCGCCGTCCTGGGTGCGCACCGCGACGGCGCGCCCCTCCCGGACGAGGATCTGCTGGACGCGGCGGCCGCACTGCACGGTGGCGCCGCGCGCGTGCAGCCGTTTGACCAGCGCCTGGACGAGCTCGCCGGCGCCGCCGACCGGGACGGGGAAGCCGTAGCTCTGGCCCAGCAGGGACATGAGCCAGCCGAAGCCGCCGCTGCCCGCCGCCTCGGGCGCCAGGTCGGCGTGCAGGGCGTTGCCCGCCAGCAGGAGCCTGCCGCCCTCGCCGGCGAACTCCTCCTCGCCCAGGCGCCGGACCGGCAGCAGCAGGCTGCGGGCCAGGTGCAGGGCGCCCGCCGCCTTGAGCCGGTAGGCCAGGCGTACGGCGGACCGCACCGGCGGGAAGGGGGTGAACAGGGCGTTCAGGATGTCGGGGTGGACGCCCTGCCACAGATCGTGCAGCCGGTGCCAGGACGCGCCGTCCCCGGCGGCGAAGGCCTCCAGGGAGGCCGCGGTGACCTCGACCCGGCGGTCCAGGACGGCGCAGCGGCCGTCGCTGAGGGGGTGGGCCAGTACGTGGGGTGCGTGGCTCCAGCGCAGCCCGTACTCGTGCAGGCGCAGCCGTCGCAGGATCGGGGAGGCGGCGGCCAGCGGGTAGAAGGAGCTGAAGAGGTCGTTGACGAAGTCGGGGTGCACGCCGCGGTCGTGGCGCACCGCGCCGCCGGGCTCGCTCTGTTCCTCCAGGACCGTCACGCTCCACCCGGCGTCCGCCAGGAGGTTGGCGGCGACCAGTCCGTTGGGGCCGGCCCCGATCACCACCGCGTCAGGCATGTGCCTCGCCGCCTCCCGCGGGGCGGGGGCCCGGGCCTGCGGTGACCGTGCCCAGGGCGCGGCGCGGGTTCTCCTGTTCGGCTTCGCACACCTGGGCCAGGCGGGCGAGCATCGCGCGGTGGCGCAGCTGGATCAGGGCCTCGACGCCGGCGTTGTGCAGGGCGCCGGCCGCGCCGCGCAGCGGGTGTTCGTCCACGATGACCAGGCAGTGTTCGCCCCAGGGCCGCACTTCGATGGCGATCCGGGCGGTGCCCAACGGGCCCGCTTTGGCCTCCAGTTCCAGTACGGAGCCCTCCTCGCAGCGCCGTACGACCGTTTCGTTGGTGGCCCGCAGGGGGCCCAGGCGCACCTGGTACTCGATCGCCGCGCCGACCGCGGGCCAGTGGCCGCGCACCGGTGTGGAGGATGCGGTGCCCACCACCCACTGGGCATAGCGTTCGCCGTCGGCGAGGACCGTCCACACCGTGGCCGGACTCACCCTGATCAGTCGATGACGCTGCGCCATCTGTGTGCCTCCCTGACTCGCCGTCATCGCCGAGTGCCCCGAACCGCTCGTCTCAACATCGTGCGGGACCAGGGCCGCCCGCGCGCTTCGGGGCGTATGTCGCGGGGCGGGCCGCGGCGGGTGAGACTGCGGGGGTGAAGCGGCCCCGCTCCCCCGGCACCGAAACGAGGCGGCAGCGCACGTGAGCGAACGCGAACAGGTCCCCCGCGGCGGCCGGCACGTCCTGGTGACGGGGGCCACCGGCTACATCGGGGGCCGGCTGGTGCCCGAACTGCTGGCGGCCGGGCACCGGGTGCGGTGCCTGGCCCGCTCCCCGCACAAGCTGCGCGACCATCCCTGGGCCGGTCGGGTGGAGGTGGTCCGCGCGGATGTGAGCGACGCGGCCTCGCTGGCCGCCGCGCTGGAGGGGATCGAGGTGGCGTACTACCTGGTGCACGCGCTGAACACCGGGGCCGGTTTCGAGGACACCGACCGGCGGGCGGCCCAGATTTTCGCCGAGCAGGCGCGGGCGGCCGGGGTGGCGCGGATCGTGTATCTGGGCGGGCTCACCCCGGCCGGGGTGGACGCGGCGCGGCTGTCGCCGCATCTGCGCTCGCGGGCCGAGGTGGGCCGGATCTTCCTGGCCTCGGGGGTGCCCAGCGCGGTGCTGCGCGCGGCGGTCATCATCGGCTCGGGCTCGGCGTCCTTCGAGATGCTGCGCCATCTCACCGAGCGGCTGCCGGTGATGGTGACGCCCAGCTGGGTGCGCACCCGCATCCAGCCGATCGCGGTGCGCGACGTGCTGCGCTACCTGGTGGCCTGCGCCGGCCTGCCCGGCTCGGTGAACCGCGGCTTCGACATCGGCGGCCCGGACGTGATGACGTATCGGGACATGATGCGGGCCTACGCCGAGGTCGCCGGGCTGCCGCACCGCCTGATCGTGCCGGTGCCGCTGCTGACGCCCCGGGTCTCGGGGTACTGGGTGGGGCTGGTCACGCCCGTGCCGCACGGGATCGCCCGGCCGCTGGCGGAGTCGCTGCGCCATGAGGTCATCTGCCAGGAGCACGACATCGCCGCCTACGCTCCCGACGGCCCCGACCGGCCGCTGCCCTTCGACCAGGCGCTGCGGCTGGCGCTGCGGCGGGTGCAGGACGCGCAGGTCACCACCCGGTGGTCCTCGGCCTCGGTGCCCGGGGCGCCCAGTGATCCGCTGCCCACGGACCCCGACTGGGCCGGCGGCAGCCTCTACACCGACCACCGGACGCTGGTGGTGCAGGCGGGCCCGCAGGCGCTGTGGCGGGTCGTCGAGGGGATCGGCGGCGAGCACGGCTGGTACTCCTTCCCGCTGGCCTGGGCGGTGCGGGGGCTGCTGGACCGGCTGGTGGGCGGGGTGGGGCTGCGCCGGGGCCGGCGTGATGCGCACCGGCTGCGGGCGGGTGACTCGCTGGACTTCTGGCGGGTGGAGGAGATCGAGCCGGGCCGGCTGCTGCGGCTGCGGGCCGAGATGCGGCTGCCGGGTCTGGCCTGGCTGGAGATGGGTGTGGAGCAGGACGGCGCGGGCCGCACCCGCTACCGCCAGCGGGCGCTGTTCCACCCGCGCGGGCTGCTGGGGCATCTGTACTGGTGGTCGGTGGCGCCCTTTCACGCCGTGGTGTTCGGCGGCATGGCCCGCAACATCGCCGAGGCCGCGCGCCGGGAGCCCGACTGAACCCTCCCCCCCCCCCACGCCCGGGAAGGTGTTCCCGCCGGAGTGGGGGCCGTCGTTACGGCAGGTTCGGCCCGCACTGCGCCGCCCCCTGCCACAATCCGACAAGTCCCGCGGGACGGGACCGGCGAAAGCCGTGGAACGACCCGATCAGACAAGGGAGTTGTGGATGTCCCCTACCGCCCGATCCTCCGGCCGGCCCCTGCGAAGACGCCTGGCCCGTTTCAACCGCAGGTTCGCCAACCGTGTCGTGGGCCCGGTGCTCACCCGCCTGCCGGGCTTCGGCGCCGTGCTGCACCGCGGCCGCACGTCGGGGCGTACCTACCGCACCCCCGTCAAGGTGTTCCGCAACGGCCCGTACTACGTCATATCGCTGCCCTATGGGCCGCAGTCGGACTGGGTGCGCAACACCCTGGCCCACAACGGCTGCGAGCTGCGCACCCTGGGCCGGCGCATCCAGCTGGCCGAGCCGCGGGTGTTCGTGGACGAACACCAAAGCGCCCTGCCGGCGCCGCTGCGGCCCCTCCTGCGCCGCTTCAAGGCCTTCGACTTCATCGAGCTGCGCCCCGTGCGGCCCGGAACGGCCGGGCCCGGGGCCGCGCGGCGCCCCTGAGCCCGGGCCGGCCGGGGCTGGGATGCGGGCTCTCAGCGGCCCTTGTGCGACTTCATGTACCAGGCGGCGGCGATGCCGAGGACGACGAGGACGAGAAGGATCTTCATGGTTGTCGGCTTTCCCCGATCGGGCGGGACATGCCTGCCAGGGCCCGGCAAAAGGTCCTGTCCTGCGCGTTTTGCCGGTCGGGGGGCAGGGCACCCGGGGCCGCGACCGCAGCGGCAGCCACCCGGCCGGGCACTCGATGGCGAGGTGTTCCGGTGGTGAGCTGCCGCCACCTTGCGGAAGGTAGGAGCAGGCGCGGCGGGGCCCGGCAGGCCCCGCGCCCGGCCGCACGCCACAGAAAGGCAGCAGCAGATGAAGGACTCCCCCGGCAACGGCGACGCCCATGACGGCGGTCAGGGTCCGCAGGACCCCACAACCAAGGGGCCGCGGCCGGACTTCCCCCAGCAGGACCAGCAGGTGCCGGGGTGGACCGGCGCCATGGACCCGCCGCCCGATCACGGCGAGGACTCCTACCGCGGCTCCGGGCTGCTGCGGGACCGGGCCGCGCTGATCACCGGGGGTGATTCCGGTATCGGGCGGGCGGTGGCCATCGCCGTGGCCCGCGAGGGGGCCGACGTCGTCTTCACCCACCTGCCCGCCGAGGCCGACGAGGCGCGCGAGACCGTGCGCTGGGTGGAGGAGGCCGGGCGCCGGGCCGTCGCGGTGGAGTGCGACATCCGCGAGGAGGAGCAGTGCCGCAGGCTCGTGGAGCGTGCGGTGGCCGAGTTCGGGCGGATCGATCTGCTGGTCAACAACGCCGCCTACCAGATGTCCCAGCCCAAGGGCATCCAGGACATCTCCACCGAGCAGTTCGACCGGGTCGTGCGCACCAACCTGTACGGCATGTTCTGGCTGTGCAAGATGGCGGTGCCGCACATTCCGCGCGGCGGCTCGATCATCAACACCACCTCGGTGCAGGCCTACAAGCCCAGTCCGCACCTGCTGGACTACGCCATGACCAAGGGCGCCATCGTCACCTTCACCCAGGGACTGGCGCAGATGCTGGCCGAGGACGGGATCCGCGTCAACGCGGTGGCGCCGGGGCCGGTGTGGACGCCGCTGATCCCCGCGACGCTGCCGGACACCGCCGAGTTCGGCAAGCAGGCGCCGCTGGGCCGGCCCGCGCAGCCCGCGGAGATGGCGCCCGCCTATGTCTTCCTCGCCTCGGAGCACGCGAGTTTCATCACCGCCGAGGTCATGAACGCCACCGGCGGCACACCCCTGCCCTAAACCCCCCCGGGCACCCAGGTATCCCGGGCCGTGTGCCGGGCATTGTGAGCGTTTTTCGAGGACGAGGATGGTGAGCGAGATCTGGCGCGCGGTGGCGTGGGACGTACAGGCCATCTGGAACGCGGCCCGGCGGGCGGTGGCGGCACCGGGCCCCGAGCGTGACACCACGGTCCAGTCGCTCAAGGCGGCCGGGGCCGGCGTGCTGGCCTGGGCGCTGGCCGGCTGGTGGTGGAGCGCGCCGATGGCGCTGCTGGCGCCGTGGACGGCGCTGTTCATCGTGCAGAGCACCGTCTACCGCTCGGTGCGCTCGGCGCTGCAGCAGTTCGCGGTGGTGGTCACCGGCACCCTGCTGGCGGCGGGCGGCTCGATGGTGACGGGCAACAACTCCCTGGCCGCGATGGCGATCGTGCTGCCGGTCACGGTGCTGCTGAGCGGCTACGCCCGGTTCGGCACCCAGGGCGTCTACGCGCCCACCGCCGCCCTGTTCGTGCTGGGCTATGGGACGTACACGGGCTTCGACATCCTGCACCGGCTCTTCGAGACGGTGCTCGGCGCCGTCATCGGGATCGTGGTGAACGCCGTGGTGCTGCCCCCCGTCCACGGGCGGGACGTGCGGCATCTGCGGGCCCGGCTGGCCCAGGAGAGCGCCGAGCTGCTGTACGCGGTCGCCGACGGCGTGGAGGAGAACTTCGACCAGGAGCAGGCCGCAACCTGGCACGACCGGGCGCAGCGGCTGACCGACCTGGTGACCGACCTGCGCACGGCCAGGCGCTGGTCGCACGAGAGCTACCGCCTCAACCCGGGCCGCAAGCTGCGCCGCTCCGAGCCGCTGCTGCCCTCCGCGGACTGGGACTTCGCCTGGGACCGCATCAGCGACCAGGTCCGGGTGATGCTGCGGACGCTGGCCGAGACGAGCCAGGACCGGCCGGCGCTGACCGATGTGCCCGCCGAGGCCCGGCAGATCCTGACCGAGCTGCTGCGGTCGGCCGGTGACCTGTGCGCGCTGGACGACTACGCCGACGCCGAGGCCCGGGCGAAGGCCATGAAGGACTCCGCGCGCACCGGCGGTGCCCCGCCGGGCGGTGTGGACCGGGCGGCCGAGCGGCAGGCCGCCCTGCGGGCGGCGCAGGAGGCGCACGGCCGCCTGGTGCAGTTGCTCACCGACGGCCGCCACCAGGCCACTCCGGCCCTGGGCGGCCTGGCCGCGGACACCCAGCGGCTGCTGGGCGATCTGGCGGTCGTGGCGGCCGGCCGGCCCTCGGACGGGTCCGCGGACTCCGAGGAGGCCGGCGCCGAAGGAAAGAAAACAGAAGGGACATCACCCATGCAGCACAGCAACCGTGACCAGAACTCGGGCCGGCCCGCGCAGACCGCGGCCGAAGAGGTCTTCGACGAGGTGGAGGACGCCGAGACGCGGCCCGTACCCGATGAGCGGCGGGAACACGCGAAGGACGGCGAGGCCGGCGACACCCTCACGCCCAGCCCCACCGCGCAGGAGGACATCCACAAGAACGGCAAGGCCGGCAAGGCCGGTAGGGAGGGCGAGAAGGGCTGAGGTCACCGGCCGGGCGGCTGCCACTCGAACATGAGGATGGTGGCGTCGTCCCGGAGCCGGTTGGGCTGCGCGTCCAGGATCGAGTGGATGAGGCGGCGCAGCGCCTCCGCCGCCACCTCTCCGGCGGCGGAGGCGCGGATGATCGAGTCGGCGAACCGTTCGAGTCCGAACTCGGTGCCGTCCGCCAGCCGTGCCTCGGTCACGCCGTCGGTGTACAGGAGCACGCGGTCGCCGGGTTCGAGTCTCATCTCGTGCACCTGGCGGTCGGTGGTGCGATAGGGAGCGGAGAAGCCAAGGGGCGGGTCGGGTTCGCGTTCCAGGGCTTTGTCGACGAGCCGGTTGTCGCGGATCAGCAGGGGCGGCGGGTGTCCGCAGTTGCTCCAGCGCAGCACGCCGCTGGCCAGGTCGAGCCGGGTGAGCACGCCGGTGCAGAACTGGTCGGGCAGCCACTGGCCGAGTGCCGCGTCCACGGCCTCCAGGAGTTCGGGCAGGTCCGATCCGGTGCGCCGGCCGTTGCGGCAGGCGGCCAGGGCGACCGCCGTGGTGAGGCCGGAGAGCAGGTTGTGGCCCATGGCGTCGACGATCGTGGCGTGCAGGGCCGTTCGGGTGAGGTTGTGGTCGAAGGCGTCGCCGCCGATCTCGTAGGCGGGCTCCAGCACGGCGGTCGAGACGACGTGGGTGTTGCCGATGGTGCGCGGCGGCAGGAAGGCACGGAGCATCTCGGCGGGCAGGCGCATGGGTTCGGAGCGGGTGCGCCGGACCAGGGCGTCCTTGTAGGCGCGCTTGGAGGTGATCATCATGGCCAGGAGGGAGGCCAGGGCCCGGCCGCGCCGCAGCAGGGCGGGGTCCAGGAACGGTGCGTGGACGGCGACCACGCCCAGGCGTTCGGCGCCGTCCAGGAGGGGCAGCCAGGCGGTCATGCCTCCGGTGGGGGACTCCTCCACGCGCAGGGACACGGTGCGGTAGGCCCAGCCGGCCAGGGAGTCGTCCACGTCGGCGACCGGGGCGTCGTCGCTCAGCGGGACCAGCCGGCGCTGCTGGAGGTCGGCGAGGTAGACCATGGCCTGGGGCACGCCCAGGGCCGTCGCGCACCGGGTGACGGCGGTGGCCAGGTCCAGGACGGCGTTGGCCGGGTCCGCGAGGAACTCCTCGAGTCCACTGGGCGGCTCCGAGGTCGGCACGTCTTCTCCCTTCCACAGCGGTCCGCAGCGGCGTCGCGCGACACGAGCAGTCTCACACCGCCGTGCCGTGCCTGCCCGGCGCGCGGGCCGGCTCACCCGTGTCGCCGATCCGGCGCGGTTGGTCCACGGTGATCAGTACGAGTTGTCCCGCCCTGCGCGGGTACCTGCACCCCAGCTCCGGAACGGCCGGCGGCAAAGGGAGTCGGCGCCCGCCGGAGCCGAGCGGTGGAGAGGAGACACATCGTGAGTGAACAGGTACCGGCCTCCCCCGGCGCGGACGGCAGCACACCGGTGCCCAGGGACCCGCCCGACCAGCAGGCCGACGGCGGCCAGGACCCCTGGGACCTGCAGTTCGACGAGGACAAGGGCCAGGGCAAGGACAAGGGCCAGGGCGAGAACGAGGAACCGGCCCCACCCCAGACCAAGGGTCAAGCTCAGGGTCAGGGTGAGGGTGAGGACGTGCCCGACACGGACGAGGCCGGCACCGGCCGGCGCGGCAGCTCCCCGGCGGCGGAGGAACCTTCCTCATCGCCGGTGCCGGAGGAGCCCTCGGGTTGAGGGCCCGGCAGCACGAACGCGCGGAACGCGAGGAAAGGGAGACGACGGTGAGCGATGCGGATGAGAACCCGGCGCGGGTCACGGTGGAGCTGAGCGGTGCGGCGGACGACGCCGGGAGCGTCTTCGGTGTCCTGGAGGCGGTCTACGCCTCGGACCGGGACGGCAGTCCGGCGCCCGCGGAGACCTCGTCGGGGCCGACCGTGTGGAACGGCGTCTTCGACACCGCCCGCCCGGCGGGCAGTGAGCCGGGCGAGGCGCCGTCGCTGAGCGGTCCGGTGACCGCCGCGGTGCAGGGCGGCTATGTCGCGGTCGACCAGATCGTCAAGGTGCTCTCGGCGGCCTTCGCCGTCACCGAGGAAGGCTCCGCCTCCGGCGACCAGGAAAAGGACGTGAGCCTACGCCTGGAAAACCGGTGACCTCACCCTCCCCCCTCCCCCGCCCGGCGGCCCGAACCGCCGGGCGGGGGCATGTCGGGGGTGGTGGCCCCGGCCGGGCCTGACCGGCCCTGAGGAGCAGCTGCGGGACGCCGGGCTGGCTGTCCTCCTTCCTGCGGATGAGGTATCGGCCGCCCGATGAGGTCCCGTGCGTCCGGCCCGCTCTGGGCGGCCGCACCTGCGGGGCGGCGGGAAAGCCGTTCTCGTTCCTGCGGATGAGGTGTCGTCGGTCGCCGATGAGGTGAGCGGAGGGACGGCGCATGCCGGGCAGGGCGTCCTGCCGGTAACGGGCGTACGCAGGGCGCCCTGGCCCCTGCGCGTTCTCATCCGGGGTCGGGCAGTGCTGTCCCGCAGCGGGCGCAGTAGTGGGCGTCGGGTTCGCCGGCCAGGCGGCCGCACTGGGGGCAGACCCGTCCCAGCAGGCAGGCGGGCTCCCCGGCGCCGGCGGCCGCCTCCGGGCCGGTCTGCGGCAGCGGGCGGTGGTGGGCGGTGGTGTAGGTGAGTCCGCTCTTTCCCGCCCGCAGCGAGCGCGGGGTGCGGGCGGGCAGCCAGGCCAGCGCGCCGGGCGTGAGCGCCAGCACCTGCCCGGGGATGCGCAGTTCGCCGCTGCCGGCCAGCACGGTGAGCAGGACCCCGTACCCGTTCTCGGTGTGCTCGCCCAGGTCCGCGCCGGGCGCCAGCCGTACGACGGCGGCGTCCAGGTCGCGCCCGGCACCGCCCAGCGACCACACGACGCTGATCCGCCCTGATCCCGTGGCGCCGGTCCGCTCCGGGCCGACGAAGAGCGGGCGGGCACCGGCGGGCTCACTCATTCACACATCCCTTTCGGGCGGGGCACCTGGGGCGGAGGGCGCTGGGGCGGGGTCATCCGAAGTGTGCAGCAGCCGGGTCGCTCCTGGCGACGATTCGCCCCGCCCGCACGGCGCCTAGCGTTTTTCCCACGAGGTCGTCGACCCGCCGGACCGTTCCGTGTCCGGCGCCCGGTCCGGCCCGCCCCGCAGGAGAGGGAAACGGTGCTGTCATGACCGAACCGAGCGAACTCACCAAACCGAGCGAACTCACCGAACCGATCGAGCTGAGCGAACCGAGTGGGCTGACCGGGGCCGCCGGTCTGCCCGGTCTGCTCGCGCAGTTGCGGCGGCTGGCCGGGCTGCCCCTGGAGCGCGGTGAGACGCTGCCGCCCCAGGCGTACACCTCCCCCGCCTGGTACGAGCGCGAGAGGGAGCAGATCTTCGGGCGGGACTGGCTGTGCGTGGCGCGCAGCGACGAAGTGGCCGCTCCCGGCGACTATCTGCGGGTGGATGTCGCGGGTCATCCGCTGGTCATCACCCGGGACGAGCAGGGTGAGCTGCACGCCCTGTCCCGGGTGTGCCGGCACCGCTTCATGGACGTACTGCCGCCGGAGACCACCCCCGAGAGCGGCAATCTGACGCGGCTCACCTGCCCGTACCACACCTGGACCTACCGGCTGGACGGCCGCTATGCGGGGCAGTTGGCCGGGGCGCCGCTGATGAACAAGGTGGACTTCGGTCCGCGTGAGCGGGCGGCGTGCCGGCTGCCGCAGGCGCGGGTGACGCAGTGGCAGGGTTTCGTGCTGGTGTGCCTGGATCCCGACGCCCCGCCCCTGGAGCCCCAACTTGCGGGCCTGGAGGAGCGGTTGGCCGATTACGGGCTCGCCGAGTGGCGGACGGTGGCCGTCGAGGCGTGGCAGGACGTGCCCGCCAACTGGAAGGTGGCGGTGGAGAACGGTTCGGAGAACTACCACCACATGGGTACGCACGCGCAGACCCTGGAGCCGGTGCTGCCCGGGCGCACCACGGTCCTGGACGAGTGCGAGGGCCGCTGGTTCACGATGTTCACCCCCTATGCGCAGGTGCCGGATGCCGGGCCGCCCCAGGGGATGCTGCTGGCCGGGCTGTTCCCGCAGTGTGTGCTGGCGCTGCTGCCGGATTCGGCGGTGTGGGTGCGCTGGCTGCCCACCGGCCCGGCCACGCATGCGGCGCGCTTCGGTCTGCTGGTGCCGCCGGGGAGTGAGCCGAGTGCAGAGCAGCTGGCCGAGGCCCGGGAGTCGGTGCGGGTGCTGCAGGGTGAGGACCTGGTGGCCGTGCAGGGGGTGCAGCGGGGTCTGGAGAGCTCGCCGGGGCCCTCCAGTGGCCGTTTTTGTCATCTGGAGCGCCCGCTGTGGCAGTTCCAGCGCTACCTGGCAGGACGGCTGCTGCCGTGAGCGCCCAGGGCCGGGCGAAGCGGACGAAGCGGATACGAGTGCGCCTCGAGGTGCTGCTGATGAACTGCGGCTGGCACCGCACGGCCGCACGCTGCCGCGCGCCTGTTCACCAGGGCGCGGCCGGCCGCCGGGTGCCATTCACTCACGCACTTAGGAGGGCACCATGGTCACCCGACGCCGTCTGCTCGGCACAGGACTCGCCGCCGCGGGCGTAGGGCTCACCGGGGCGTCGTTCACCCCCCTGCTCGCCGTGGACCCGGCCAAGGCCAGCCCGGCCAAGGCCGGTCCGTCCACGGCGGCCACCCCCGAACTGTTCACCCGGCCCATGCCGTTGTTGCCGGTGCTCAGACCCACTTTCCGCACCTCCACCGCCGATCACTACGACGTCACCATGCGCGCGGTCCGCAAGGAGGTCCTGCCGGGAATCCAGACCGACCTGCTGACCTACAACGGGCACTTTCCCGGCGCGACCATCAAGGCGCGCACCGGGCGCCCGGTGATCGTGCGCCAGCGCAACGAGCTGGACGTGGCCACCTCGGTGCACCTGCACGGCGCGTCGGTGACCCAGGCCAACGACGGGGATCCGATGGACACCCTGGCACCGGGCGGCGAGCGTATCTACACCTATCCCAACAAGCAGCCGCACGCCTCACTGTGGTACCACGACCACGCCCACCACAAGGAGTCGGAGAACGTCTACCGCGGACTGCACGGCAGCTATCTGCTGACCGACGCCATCGAGGACAAACTGCCGCTGCCCAAGGGCGAGTACGACGTGGTGGTCGCCATCCGCGACGCGCACTTCGATGCGGCGGGCCAGCTCGTCTACACCATGGACGACCAGCAGCGCAGCACCCTGCTGGTCAACGGTGTGCCCTACCCCTACTTCCAGGTCGCGGCCCGCAAGTACCGGCTGCGGTTCGCCAACATGTCCAACCAGCGCTTCATGGGCCTGCGGCTGGCCGACGGCGGCGAGATGATCCAGATCGGGTCGGACGGCGGTCTGCTGCCGCGCCCGCACACCACCGACTCCTTCATCCTCTCGCCGGGTGAGCGCGCCGATGTGGTCATCGACTTCTCGCGGTACGCGGTGGGCCACAAGGTGGTGCTGGAGAACACCATCATCTTCGCCGGCAACGCCGAGCAGGTCGGCCAGGTGATGCGGTTCGACGTGGTGCGCACCGCCGACGATCCCAGTTCGGTGCCTTCGGTGCTGCGTTCGCTGCCGGCGCTGCCGACGCCGACCAACGAGCGTTCCATCGCGATGCAGATGGAGGAGGGCGTCGCGCATCCCAAGGGGTTCATGGACGGCAAGATGTACGACCCCGCGCGGGTGGACGCCAACATCCGCTTCGGGGCCAGTGAGATATGGACGGTCACCAACACCAATGCGCGGGTGCCGCACAACTTCCACATGCACCTGGTGCAGTTCCGGGTTCTGGAGCGGGGCGGGAAGCCGCCGGCGCCCGGTGAGACGGGCCTGAAGGACACGGTGATCGTCGCGGCGGGCGAGACGGTCAAGCTCCAGGCGACGTTCGACAGTTACCGCGGCTCGTATGTGTACCACTGCCACATGCTCGACCACTCGGCGATGGGCATGATGGCCACGATGAGGATCAGCTGAGGTGAGGCCGCCTGCGGTCCCCCCGGGCCGCAGGCGGCCGCCCCGCCCCCCCTCTCCCGGGGCCGGGTCAGCCGAACTGGCCGACCTGGTAGTCCCCGGCGGGCTGCTGGGTCATGACGTTGACGCGGTTGAAGGCGTTGATGAGGGCGATCTGGCAGACCAGGGCGGCGAGTTGGTCCTCGTCGTAGTACTGGGCGGCGTCCGCCCAGGCGGCGTCGGTGACGCCGCCGGCCGCGTCGGCGGTCCGGGTGCCCTGTTCGGCCAGTTCCAGGGCCGCGCGCTCGGCGTCGGTGAAGACGGTGGCCTCGCGCCAGGCGGCGACCAGGTGCAGGCGCTGGGCGCTCTCCCCGGCGTGTGCGGCCTCCTTGGTGTGCAGGTCGATGCAGAAGCCGCAGCCGTTGATCTGGCTGGCGCGCAGCTCGACCAGTTCCATCGTCGCCGCCGGGACCGGTCCCTGCACGGTCGCCTTGCCCGCGGTGGCCAGGTGCTTCAGGAACCTGGCCGAGACCGGGTTGTCGAAGAGGTTCAAGCGGGTGTCCATGGCGGGCTCCTCTGTGGTGCTGGTGCGTACACAGCTCCGACGAGATGGCCCGGCGAAATGTGACAGCAGCCCATGTGACCTGCGTTGTCCATCTCGCCGGGCCGCGGTGGGGGCCCGGCGGGATGGTCAGCCGGTGGTCCAGGGGCGCAGCTTTTCGGGGTTGCGCACGGCCCACAGGTGCTTGATGCGGTCGCCGGCGAAGTCGAAGGCGAGCACCGAGACGGTGACGCCGCCCTGCTGGACCACCAGGCCGGGCTCGCCGTTGACGGTGCGCTCCAGGATGGTCAGGCCGGGCGCCTTGCCGGTGATGGTGACCAGGTAGCGGGCGATCTGCTCGCTGCCGCCGGTGGGGGGCGCGGCGTTGACCAGGCCGCCGCCGTCGGCCAGGCCGGTGGCGTCGGGGTCGAGCAGGCTGATGAGGGCGCCGATGTCCTTGGCCTCCCAGGCCTGCTTGAAGTCGCGGACGATGTCGGCGCGCTGGGCGGTGGCGGTGACGCCGTCCTGCTGGGCGCTGCGCAGCCGGCGGCGGGCGGAGGAGGCCAGCTGGCGGCAGGCGGCCGGGCTGCGGCCGACACTTTCGGCCACTTCGGCGAAGGAGTACCGGAAGACGTCGTGGAGGATGAACGCGACCCGCTCGGCCGGGGTCATCGACTCCAGGACGACGAGGAAGGCCATGTTGACCGACTCGTCCAGGGTGATGCGGTCGGCCGGGTCGGCGGTGCCGCTGGAGCGGCCGCTGATCCACTCGGAGTGGTCGGGCAGCGGCTCGGGGATCCACTCCCCCACATAGCGCTCGCGCCGCGCGCGGGCCGAGCCGAGCAGGTCCAGGCAGATGCGGCTGGCCACGGTGGTCAGCCAGCCGCCGGGCGAGGCGACGGCCTCGCGCTGCGCGCGGGACATGGCATACCAGCGGGCGTAGGCCTCCTGCACGACATCCTCGGCATCGGCCAGCGACCCCAAAAAGCGGTACGCGAGGTTGATCAGCTGACGCCGCTCGCTCAGGACCGCGCTCAGGTCCGCCTCAAGCCGGTCGTCTTCTGGCTCGGTCTGCGTCCTCATCGTGTCGCGTGCTCCTTTGGCCGAAAATGCCGTCATGGGATACGACGAGACAGCCGCCGGGAATGTGAGGTCGCCGGCCTTCTTGCGGTATTCCAGCGCCCTCCTAGTCGTATCAAATACTCATATGGCATGAGCAAACACAAAGTCATCGTCGAGCAGTACCGCGACGGGGTCCTCAGCGGCGATCACGAGAAGGTCCTGTCCCTGGTGACCGACGACGTGGTGTGGGAGAGCCTGGGCCAGCTGCGGGTGCAGGGCAAGGACGCGCTGCGGGGCGTCATCCACAACAAGGACGGCGTCGTGGAGAAGGACGTCGTGCAGCGCCCGTCCATCACCGTGGACCGGCTGATCGAGGAGGGCGACCATGTGGTCGCCACCGGCCGCGCCGCCCTGACCCTGCCCACCGGCGCCACCGCGGAGTTCCTCTTCTGCGACGTGTTCACCTTCGCCGGGGACGCGATCAGCCACCTGGAGAGCTACAAGGTGCCCCTGGGCGCCCCGCCGCAACAGGGCTGAAACGCGACGGCACTTGGCCGGGGCCCGGGTCTCAGCCCGCCGTCCAGGGGCGGAGCTTTTCGGGGTTGCGCACCGCCCAGATGTGCGTGATGCGGTCGTCCGCCACCTCGAAGGCGAGGACCGAGACGGTGACGCCGTTCTGCTGGGCGACCAGGCCGGGCTGGCCGTTGACGGTGCGCTCCAGGATCGTCAGGTCGGGGGCCCTGCCGGCGACGTCGGCGAAGACCCGGGCGATCTGTTCGCCGCCGGTGACCGGCCGCAGTTCGGCGCTGACCAGGCCGCCGCCGTCGGCGATCGTGGTGGCGTCGGGGTCCAGCAGGCCGATGAGGGCCTCGATGTCCTTGGCCTCCCAGGCCTGCTTGAAGTCGCGCACCAGATCGGCGCGCCGGGCGGGCGCGGCGGTGGGGGCCTGCGCGTGGGTGATGCGGCGGCGGGCGGAGGAGGCCAGCTGGCGGCAGGCGGCCGGGCTGCGGCCGACGATCTCGGCGACTTCGGCGAAGGAGTAGTGGAAGACGTCATGGAGGATGAACGCGACGCGCTCGGCCGGGGTCATGGAGTCGAGGACCACGAGGAAGGCCATGTTGACCGACTCGTCCAGGGTGATGCGGTCGGCCGGGTCTGCGGTGCCGCTGGAGCGGCCGCTGATCCACTCCATGTGGTCGGGCAGCGGCTCGGGAATCCACTCCCCCACATAGCGCTCGCGCCGCGCGCGGGCCGAGCCGAGCAGGTCCAGGCAGATGCGGCTGGCGACCCGCGTCAGCCAGCCGCCGGGCGCGGCGACGGCGTCCCGCTGCTGCTCGGACATGGCATACCAGCGGGCGTAGGTCTCCTGGACGACGTCCTCGGCGTCGGCCAGCGAGCCCAGGAAGCGGTACGCGAGGTTGATCAGCTGACGCCGCTCGCTGAGAACCGCGCTCAGGCCCGGTTCGAGACGGCTGTCCTCCGGCTGCGAATGCATGCTCATGATGTCGCCAACTCCCTTGGCTGCGCCCTGCCTTCACCCATATCGATGAGGCATTGCCCGAAGGTGGCGCGCGTCACCTCACATTACAACGGCCTGTGTCGTCGTACAGGCGGAGATCGAATTCCTGGCCGGGCTCCATCCCCCGGTCGCCCGGCCGAGGAATCCCGCTCTCCCGCCCCGGCTTCACTGCCGAAGCCGCTCATCACCTGCCAGGAGAATTCCCGTGACCTCAGCCCCGATCCGCGGCTCACCAGCACGGCCGGGCACGGCCTTCACGGCCCGTCGCCCGGTGCGCGAGACCCAGTGACAGACGCTGGGCGCCCTCGGCCGAAGCCGGCCGCGGGGCTCCAGTCAGCGGGGGCGCCGACAGCGCCGTTCAGGGCCGGCGGCGCCCCGCGAACTGGCCGCAGCGGCCGTGCCCGCCGGCGTCACCCCGTACAGAACACGCACACGAAAAGGAAACAGCTGTGGAACCTGTGAACGTTGCGATCATCTATTACAGCGCGACCGGCAACGTGCACACGTTGGCTCAGGCGGTGGCCGAGGGCGCGGAGAAGGCCGGCGCGAGCGTGCGGCTGCGCAAGGTCGCCGAGACCGCGCCGGAGGTGGCGATCAGCGCCAACCCGGCCTGGGTGCAGCACCGCGAGGCCACCACCGACATCGCCGAGGCCACCCACGACGACCTGGCCTGGGCGGACGCGGTCCTGTTCGGCACGCCCAGCCGGTTCGGGAACCCCGCGAGCCAGCTGCGGGCCTTCATCGACACCACCGGCCCCCTCTGGTTCGAAGGGAAGATCGCCGGGAAGGTGTTCTCCGCCTTCACCGCCAGCAACACCGCCCACGGCGGCCAGGAATCCACCATCCTGGCCCTGTCCAACACCTTCTACCACTGGGGCGGCATCATCGTGCCCCCCGGCTACACCGACCCCATCCAGTTCCAGTCCGGCAACCCGTACGGCACCTCGCACGTCGCCGGTGACGGGGCACCGGGCGAGGTCGCCCTGCAGGCCGCCCGCCACCAGGCACGCCGCGTCGTGGACACCGCCGCCGCCCTCAAAGCCGGCCACGCCGCCCTCTGAGACCGCACCCCTGGCGGGCACCGGGCATGGATGAAGGGCCGCCGGCCATCAGGCCGGCGGCCCCCCTTTTTTTGCTTGTGTGCTGAGGGTGCCCCTGGGTGGGTTCAGGAGGGGATCCAGTCCCGTTGGATGTGGGGGGTGGGGATGCTCAAAGCCCGCATGTGTTCGATGGGGTTGGTGTATTCGCGGCTGGCGGCGATGAGTCCGTCGGCCAGGGTGAAGCCGTGGATGAAGTGGTTGCGGTAGCGGCCTTCGGGATAGTTGGGGAAGCGGATGGTGCCCTCTCCGTCGCACTCCACCCAGATGACGGCCGGGTCCTGGGTCTCGTAGAGGTGGACGTTAAACCATTCCCAGTCCGGCAGGACCTGCAGGGACAGTTCACCGTGGCGCTGGAGGTTGTCGCGGCCCTTGACGGTGATGGGCCGGCCGATGTCGGTGTTGAACAGCGAGGCGGTGCCGTCCTGGGTGTAGAGGGTGTAGCGGCGCAGCCGGGCCTGGGGGCCGGTTTCCATGTACTGCTCCACGGCCCGCCGGTTGCGGGCGCGCAGGTCGAGGTGGCTGGTGAACACCGGTCCGTCGGCCACGTGCTGGACGGTGGGCTGGGGGCTGGTCATGGGTGTCTGTCTCCGTACAAAGGCGGGGGTGGGGGGTTCAGGGCTGGAGGCGGGTGGTGGTCCAGCCGGTCGGGGTGCGGTCGTAGCGCAGCCGTTCGTGCAGCCGGTCGGTGCCATTGGCCCAGAACTCCACCGCGTCGGGTTCCAGGCAGAACCCCACGAAGGCCTCGGGGCAGGGCAGCGGGCGTTCCAGGGCGCCCAGTTCGAGAGCCTGGGTGCGGATGGTCTCGAAGTGCTCGAGGTCGCGCAGGGGTTCGCTTTGCAGGGAGACGGTGGACATGGCGTGGGTGAACACCGCGCGCGC
>NZ_JBVITX010000019.1:0-122708 GCF_055597165.1 Streptomyces sp. NPDC039480
TACGGCTACCAGGTCACCAACGTCGAAGCCTCCATGAGCAGCCCCTCCTCGCTGCTCCACTGGACCCGGCGCATGATCGAGATCCGCAAGCAGAATCTCGCCCTGGGCATCGGCTCGTACACCGAGCTCTCCTCGTCCAATCCGGCGGTCCTCGCCTATCTGCGCGAGTACCAGGACGACCTCGTGCTGTGCGTGCACAACTTCTCGCGCTTCGCGCAGCCCACCGAGCTCGATCTGCAGGCCTTCGACGGACGCCATCCCGTGGAGCTGATCGGCGGGGTGCGCTTCCCGGCCATCGGTGAGCTGCCCTACCTGCTGACACTGGCGGGCCACGGCTTCTACTGGTTCCGGCTGTGCAACGACCTCCACCCGCGCCGCCCGGCGGACCTCGCCGTGCGCCTTTGAAGGGACGTGTCGCATGCTCAAGACCGCAACGCAGTCGCGTGGCAGCAGTCTCAGCCCTCCGCTGCTGCTCACGTCGTTGGCCGGAGTGCTCCAGGAGTGGCTGCCACGGCAGCGGTGGTTCGCGGGCAAGGGGCTGCCCGTCTCGGACCTTTCTGTGGTGTCGATGACCGAGCTGCACCCCGGCTGCCTGCACCTGCTGATCAGTTCCGGGCACGCCGGGTCGCGCGACGACTGCTACCAACTGCTCCTCGGCGTGCGCGAGGACCTGCCGTCCCGCCTCCACCACGCCTTCGTCGGCCGCCCCAGTGAGGGCCCCCTCGCGGGGCTCACGGTGTACGACGCTCTCCACGACCCCCGGTCCGCCGCACTGCTCCTGGAACGCCTCCGCACCCCGGGAGCCGCGGGACCGCTGCGCTTCGAACGTGACGCGCAGACCGTGGTGCCCTCCGGGCTGACGCCCCGCATCCTGGACGGCGAGCAGTCCAATACCTCTTTGGTGTACGGCGATTCCTTCATCCTGAAGCTGTTCCGCCGTGTGCAGTACGGCGTCAATCCCGACCTGGAAGTTCCCTGGGCGCTGGCCCGCGAGGGGTGCGCGCGCGTGCCCGCGCCCGTGGCCTGGTTCTGGACCGACGAGCCGCGCAGGACGACCCTCGGGGTGCTCCAGCCGTTCCTGCGCGAGGCGACGGACGGCTGGACCCTGGCCCTCCAATCCCTCGCCGCAGGACGGGGCTTCATCGACGAGTCGTACGAACTGGGGCGTGCCACCGCCGAGGTGCATCTGGCGCTGGCCCAGATCTTCGCGCCCGGCCCCGAGGACCCGCACGGGGGCCGTCGGCTCGCCGCCGCGATGACGGCCCGCCTGGACACCACCGCCCGGCAGGTGCCGGCGCTCGTCCCGTACGTGTCACGGCTGCGGGGCGCGTACGACGCCGTCGCGGCGCGCGGCCTGGGCCGGCCGCCGCAGCGCATCCACGGAGACCTGCACCTCGGACAGGTGCTACAGGCCGGGCAGCGGTGGTTCGTCATCGACTTCGAGGGTGAGCCGGCCCGCCCGATCGCCGAACGCAGACGCGTGCAGGCCCCTGTCCGCGACATCGCCGGCATGCTCCGCTCCTTCGATTACGCGGCCCACGCCAGGCGGCCCTGGCAGCCCCGGTGGGCCCAGCGCTGCCGGGACGCCTACTGCGCCGGATACGCGGCCGAGGCGGCGTGGGACCCGCGAGGGCAGGCCGAACTCCTGCGGGCCTACGAGACGGACCGGGCGGTGTACGAGGCGCTGTACGAGGCCAGGCACCGGCCGGACTGGCTGCCCGTGCCGATGGCGGCGATCGCCCGCCTGGCGGAGGGCCGTTGACCCCCTCACCGGCGAGACCGCGTCGGCGTCCGCCCGTTCCGCCACCCACGCTCCGCACCTGCTCAGAGGAGATCTGACTCCGTGGCCATCACCGATACCTCCACCACCCCCTCCCCCGCCGTCACCCTCCGCGCCCCGCTGCTCGACCCCGGGACCGTCGCCGACGACGGCCGCACCCCGGACTGGCACGTGTCCGAGGCGCCGCTCGACGAGGAGAGCCGGGGCCGCCTCCTTACGGGCACCCACCACGACCCGCACGCGGTGCTCGGCGCGCATCCGGTGCCCGACGGCGTGGCGTTCACGGTGCTGCGCCCGTACGCCCAGGCGGTGGCGGTCGTCGTCGACGGCCGGACCGCGCGCCTGAACGATGTGGGGGACGGCCTGTTCTCGGGTGTGCTGCCGCTCGCGGCGATCCCCGCGTACGAACTGCGGGTGACGTACGACGGCCGGGACACCGAGGTCCAGGACCCCTACCGCTTCCTGCCCGCGCTCGGTGAACTCGATCTGCACCTGATCGGCGAGGGGCGGCACGAGGAGCTGTGGCGGGCGCTGGGCGCGCATCCGATGACCCACCAGGGCGTCGTCGGCACCCGGTTCACGGTGTGGGCGCCCAACGCCAGGGGCGTGCGCGTGTGCGGGGACTTCTGCCACTGGGACGGCACGGCCTATCCGATGCGTTCACTGGGGTCGACCGGAGTGTGGGAACTGTTCCTTCCCGGCATCGGTGAGGGGGACCGGTACAAGTTCGACATCACGCGGCCCGACGGCACGCACACCCTGCGCGCGGACCCGATGGCGCGCCTGGCGGAGACGCCGCCGGCGACCGCCTCCATGGTCACCCGGTCGACCCACGTGTGGGCGGACGAGGAGTGGATGGCGCACCGGGCGGACCGTCCGGTGCACGAGGCGCCCTTCTCGGTGTATGAGGTCCATCTCCCGTCGTGGCGCCCCGGATTGACGTACCGTCAGCTGGCCGAAAAGCTCACGGCGTATGTGGCTGACGCGGGCTTCACGCATGTGGAGTTCATGCCGGTGGCCGAGCATCCGTTCGGCGGGTCGTGGGGGTACCAGGTCACCGGCCTGTACGCGCCGACCTCCCGCATGGGCACACCGGACGACTTCCGGCACCTGGTCGACACGCTGCACCAGGCGGGCATCGGCGTGATCGTGGACTGGGTCCCCGCGCACTTCCCCAAGGACGACTGGGCGCTCGCCGAGTTCGACGGCCGGCCGCTGTACGAGCCGGGGGACTCCCGGCGCGCCGAGCACCCGGACTGGGGCACGCTCACCTTCGACTACGGCCGCCGGGAGGTGCGCAACTTCCTCGTCGCCAACGCGGTCTACTGGTGCGAGGAGTTCCACATCGACGGGCTGCGCGTCGACGCGGTGGCCTCCATGCTCTACCTCGACTACTCCCGCGAGGACGGCCAGTGGGCGCCGAACGAACACGGCGGCCGGGAGAACCTGGACGCGGTGTCGTTCCTGCAGGAGATGAACGCGACGGTCTACCGCCGCTGCCCCGGCGTTGTCACCATCGCCGAGGAGTCGACCGCGTGGAACGGCGTCACACGGCCCACCGACCACATCGGCCAGGACGGCTTCGGCGGGCTCGGCTTCGGCCTGAAGTGGAACATGGGCTGGATGCACGACTCCCTCGAGTACATCCAGCACGAGCCCGTGCACCGGCAGTACCACCACAACGAACTGACCTTCGCGATGGTCTACGCGTACAGCGAGAACTACCTCCTGCCCGTGTCGCACGACGAAGTCGTCCACGGCAAGCGGGCGCTGGTCTCCAAGATGCCGGGCGACTGGTGGCAGCAGCGCGCCAACCACCGCGCCTACCTGGCCTACATGTGGGCCCATCCCGGCAAGCAACTCCTCTTCATGGGGCAGGAGTTCGCGCAGGGCGCCGAGTGGTCGCCGGAGCACGGCATGGACTGGGGGCTCCTGGACCCGTCGTACGCGGCGGAACCGGACCATGGTGGTGTGCTGCGGCTGGTGCGCGACCTCAACCACCGGTACCGGGCGACGCCCGCGCTGTGGGAGCAGGACACCGTGCCCGCCGGGTTCGCCTGGGTCGACGCCGACGCGGCCCACGACAACGTGGTGGCGTTCCTGCGCTTCGCCGCCGACGGGACGCCGCTCCTGGCGGTGAGCAACTTCTCGCCGGTGATCCGCGACGACTACGTGCTCGGGGTGCCCGAGACGGCGGGCGCGTGGCGGGAGACGCTCAACACGGACGCGGCCGGGTTCGGCGGCGGCGACGTGCGCAACGCGGACCCGCTGCGCCCGGAACACGAGCCCACCGGAGCCTTCCCGGCCCGCCTGCGCGTGACGCTGCCTCCACTGGCGACGCTGTGGCTGCAGCCCGAGTGAGGCCGGGCGCCCTCCCGGCCGCCTCGGCGCGCGGCCCCGCGAGGGCTAGCCGTTCGGCAGGATGACCGCCCGGCCGTTGACGCGGCCCTCGTGCAGGTCCTCGTACGCCTTGGGGGCCTCGTCGAGCGCGTACGTCTCCACATGGACGTCGATCACGCCGGCCCTGGCCAGGTCCAGGACCTCGATCAGCTCGGCCCTGCTGCCCCAGTACGGGGAGCGGACGGCCACGTCGAAGGGGGTCGTGCCGAAGCCGACCGACGCGGCTCCGCCACCGATGCCGACGATCGAGACGTCCGCCTCCACCGCGGCGCACGCGGTCGCCGTCGCGGCGGTGGGCGGCGCGCCGACGAAGTCGAACACCGCCTGGGCGCCCAGGCCGCCGGTCAGCTCGCGCACCCTGCCCGCCGCCGCCCCGTCCGACAGGACGGCCTCGTGGGCGCCGACCTCGCGGGCCAGCCGCAGCTTCTCCTCGGTGACGTCGAGGGCGATCACCCGCGCCGGGGTCAGCGCGCGCAGCAGCTGGATCGCCACGTGCCCGAGCCCGCCGGTGCCGATGACCACGGCCGTGCTGCCGGGCGTCAGCTTGGGCAGTGAGGTCTTGATGGCGTGGTACGGCGTCAGGCCCGCGTCGGTGAGCGGCACGGCGGTCACCGGGTCGAGACCGTCCAGCGGGACCAGGTGGCGCGGGTCGTCCACGATCATGTACTCGGCGATGGCACCGGGCGCCCCGAGTCCGGGCGGGCGGATGCCCAGCTCCGCGGCGCGCGTGCAGTAGTTCTCCTTGCCCTGCGCGCACATCAGGCAGGTGCCGCAGCCCCACGGCCCGTACACGGCCACGGAGTCGCCGAGCGCGAGCCCGGTGACGCCCTCGCCCAGCGCGGCGACGGTCCCGGCGCCCTCGTGGCCGAGGGTGAGCGGCAGTGGGAAGCCGAGGGCCTCCGCGGGACGGCTCATCACGGCGATGTCGGAGTGGCAGACGCCGGCGGCGGTGACCTTCAACAGCACCTGGCCGGGGCCCGGTGCGGGCCGCGGGACGGTGACGACCTCGGGGGCGGCGCCGACGCTGCGGTACTGGACGGCCTTCATCTCTGCTGACATTCCGGGTACCTCTACTTTCTCTCTCGTGCTTGTGCGGCCGGGTCAGCGGGCCGCGTAGCCGCCGTCGACGAGGTGGTAGCTGCCGTTGATGAACGAGGCGCGGTCCGAGAGCAGGAACAGCGTGAGGTCCGCGACCTCGTCGGCGGTGCCGAGGCGGCCCTGCGGGTGCAGCGCGATCAGCTGCCTGCGCTGGTCCTCGTCGCCCTTGAGCAGCGGGGTGTCGATGAAGCCGGGGGCGACGGCGTTCACGCGCACGCCCCGTGCCGCGTACTCCACGGCGGCGCTCTTGGTCAGTCCGACGACCGCGTGCTTGGCGGCGGAGTACGCGGGGGAGCCCGCGAAGCCGTTCGTGCCGAGGATCGAGGACATGTTGACGACGGCGCCGCCGCCCGCGGCGACGAGCTGCGGCAGCTCGTACCGGAGGGAGTAGAAGACACCGTTCAGGTTGGTGTCGATCACGCGCCGCCAGTCCTCGACCGTGTACTCGCCGGTGGGGGCGGAGGCTCCGGCGATCCCGGCGTTGTTGACGGCCAGCTGCAGACCGCCGAAGGTCTCGACCGTGAACTCGACGGCGTGGCGCACCGATTCCGGGTCGGTGACGTCGACGCGTACGGCCGCGGCCCGGCCGCCGGCCTCGGTGAGTGAGCGGGCGACGTCCCGCGCGCCCTGTTCGTTGTGGTCCGCGACGGCGACGGCCGCTCCTGCGGCGGCGAGGCGGCGGGCGACCTCGAGGCCGATGCCGGAGGCGGCGCCGGTGACGAGGGCGGTCTTCCCGGCGAACTCCGCCGTCGCGGTGGTGACGCCGGCTGTGCTGGTGGTGGTGCTGGTGCTCATGGTGGTGCCTGGTTTCACGTGGTGGTGGTTCGGGGTGCGGGTTCGTCGGCCAGGGCCGCGAACGACGCGTCGATGAGCTGCGGCAGAGGGGTGCTCGCGCCGGGCGCGATCCAGAACCGTACGGCGGTGCCGAACGCCCCGACCGCGAGCGAGACGGCGAGCGCCGGGCGCAGATCACGCTCGGCGTCCAGGCCGAGCCGGTGCGCGACGATCGCCACCGACTCGGTCTCGGCCTCGTCCCGCACCCGCAGATAGGCGGAGAGCAGCGCCGGCTCGTCGTGGAGCAGCCGGAGCAGGTCGCCCGAGCGGGGCAGGCGGTGCCAGGCGGTCGGTTCGTCGTCGAGCCAGCCGCGGAGGGCCCGGTAGTAGGCCGTGAGCGGGCTCTCTTCCTGGGGGCGGGCGGCGAGTGCCGCGTTGATCCGCGCGTAGTCGGCGCGCAGGGCGTCGACCACGGCGTCCTCCTTCCCGGCGAAGTAGCGGGAGAAGGTGCGGCGGGAGACGTCGGCGCGGTCGCTGATCGTCTCGACGGTGACCTGGTCGAGGCCGTGGGCGAGGACCAGGTCCACGGCGGCGTTCGCCATGGCGGCCCGGCTCTCCTGGACCTTGCGGGTCCTGCGGCCCTGTGTGCTGCTCATGCTTCCGACTGTACTCCTCAAACTGTCCCATCGGGACACTTGGCCCTGTGGGACAGTTTGCGTCGGTCGCGGCGGGTTCCGCGGGTGCCTTCACGCCCTCTGCCCGAGCGCGGGCACGCGTGCCATCGTGGGGAGGCCACTGGTCCGGACCAGTGGCCCGGAGGGTCAGACGCCGATGAGGAGCGTGCGCATGCGCGGCACCACCGTCTTACCGGGGCAGGGGAACAACGGAGAGCCGGGCGAGGAGGGCATGCCGACGCATCGGCTGCAGGTGCCGATGCCCAACACCCTGCCCTTCGCCATCGGGACGTTCGACACCATCGGGCCCATGTCCCGCGCGCCCTTCCCGCACCGGCACACCTTCCACGAGATCGTCCACGTGACAGGCGGCACCGGCGGGCATGTGGTCGATCTGAACCGCTTCGCGCTGCGGCCGCCGAACCTGTGCTTCATCGCCCCCGGACAGGTCCACCACTGGGACGACGTGGTGGGCCTGGAGGGCCGAGTCATCCTGTTCACCGACGACTTCCTCCTCGACCATCCCGCCGACCGGCACGTACTGCGGGGGCTCGCCCGGCGCTCCTGCCTCGACCTGACCGAGGAGGCGGCGGAGTGGACCGCCCGTCTTGTCGCGGAGCTGGACGGCGAGTACCGGTCGGGGGCCGCGGGGTTCCAGGGCGTGCTGCGGGCCCTGCTGCACATCCTGGTGGTGCGGGCGGCGCGGCTGCCCGCTCGCCGGACGTCGCCGGCGGCGCCCGAGCCGCCGCACGAGGGCGCGCCGCACTCCCGGCCGGTCTCGGTGGCCACGGATTTCGTGACGCTCCTCGCCGGTCCCGAGGGCGCCCTGCAGTCGGTGCGGTCGAGCGCGGCGCGGCTGGGCGTCTCGGTGAGCTATCTCAGCGAGGCGGTGAAGGCCTCCACCGGCCGCACGCCCGGCGAGCTGATCCGGCAGACCCGGGTGCACGAGGCCAAACGCCTGCTGCTGCGCACGGAGTTGTCGGTCCGTCAGGTGGCGGGGCGGGTCGGGTTCGGCGACCCGGCGTACTTCTGCCGCTTCTTCCGCCGCGAGACCGGTGCGAGCCCCGGGGACTTCCGGCGCGGCGGTGGCGATATTCACCACGACCACCGGCTCCAGTCCATCGTCGGGTCCTCCTCCCCCGCATAGCTTCATAGCCGATCCGGAACGCACCCATCCCTTACGGCTCAGGAGGAGCGAGCGATGGACAACGAGATCGGCACCCCCACCGGTGACGGCGCCCCCGAAGCCGGCGCATCCGACACCGGTGTGAACGGCAGCAAGGGCCCGAGCCGCAAGACCGTCCTGCGGGCCGCCGCCGCGGTGGGCATGAGCGTGCCCTTGACCCTCTGGGGAGCGCCCGCGCTGGCACGGACCGCCGGCGAGCGCGGCGAGGCCGTCGAGGTGACCCCCACCTGCGACGACGGTGACGACCCGACCATCCCGCAGATGGAGGGGCCGTACTTCAAGCGCAATTCGCCGCAGCGCACCTCGCTCGTCCAGCCCGGCACCCCGGGCGTGCGCCTCACCGTCACCGGCTACGTCTTCGGGCTGGCCTGCAAACCGATCCCCCGGGCGCTGCTGGACTTCTGGCAGGCCGATACCTACGGAGCGTACGACAACGTGGGGTTCCGCTTCCGTGGGCACCAGTTCACCGACGCCAACGGCGCGTTCAAGCTCTCCACGATCGTGCCGGGCCTCTACCCGGGGCGCACCCGCCACCTGCACGTCAAGGTGCAGGCCCCCGGGCGTCCGATCCTCACGACGCAGCTGTACTTCCCCGGGGAGCCGCGCAACAACACGGACACGATATTCGACCCCCGGCTGCTCATGAACGTCCGTACCGTCGGCAACGCGAAGGAGGCGGATTTCGACTTCGTCCTCAACGTGCCGCAGTAGCGGCGCCGTTGTCGCTCACCAGCCGCAGAGTCCGTGTCCCCATGCCCTTGATCGCCGCGTCCCTGCTGGTGGGCGGCGGTCTCTCGGCCTGGACCCTGGGGCAGGGCAGCCCCGCCCACGCGGCCGCGCCGGACGCCGGCCGCGCGGGCGTCGCCGGACAGCCGACGGACGACTTCAACGGCGACGGCTTCGCCGACCTGGTCGTGGGCGCGCCGGGCGGCACGGTCTCCGGCCAGGCGAAGGCCGGGTACGTGGTGGTACGTACGGCTCCAAGGACGGCCTCGACCCCGCCCGTAAGAAGATCATCAGCCGCTCCACCGGCGGCGTGCCGGGCGCGGCCACCGCCGAGCAGGCCTTCGGCGACTCGTTCACCGCGGGCGATCTGGACCACGACGGCTTCACCGATCTCGTCGTCGAAAGCGCCGGCCGGAGCTCCGAGGCGGGCTCGGTGATCCTGTGGGGTTCCGCCTCGGGCCTCACCGGCGGCACGAAGTTCGCCACGTACGGGTTCAGGCCGCAGGCCGGGGGCTTCGACGGTGACGGCACAAGTCGCAGTGGTGGAGCTACGAGGACGAAGAGCGCCCCGGCCCGTCGTGCGGTGAGCGGCCCGAGACCTGCGTGGACGGACCGCGGTCCGTGAAGGGCCCGGTGGTCCCCCAGGCCGTCGGCGACATCAACGGCGACCACTACGACGACCTGGTCGTCGGCGACAGCGACTACGAGAGCAGGGCCATGGTCGATGTCGCGCTCGGGGTGGTCGGTGAGAACGTCCGGGACATCGCCGACGCCGGCGCGGTCGTCCTCGTGCGCGGCAGCGCCGACGGCGTGACGGGCACGGGAGCCCAGGCCTTCCATCAGGACACGGCGGACGTGCCCGGAGTCGCCGAGAAGGGCGACTTCTTCGGGACGGCCGTGTCGCTGCTCGACGTCACGGGTGACGGGCACGGCGACCTCGCGGCGTCCTCCGTCGCGGAGAACGCCCAGGCCGGCGCGGTGTGGTCGCTGCGCGGCACGTCCGGCGGCCTGACGGCCAGGAAGTCCGTGGCCTTCGGCCCCAAGGATGTCGCGGCCCCGAACACGGCGGCGCTCCTCGGCAGCGGACTGCGCTAGACCCGCTCCTCGCCGGGCCGCGCCAGGCACATGCCCCGGTCCGAGGCCTCCCCCCGTCGGAGGCCTCAGACCGGGCGGATCAGCTCCCAGGTGTCGACGGCGTAGTCGAGGGCCATGCCGTGCCGTTCGTACAGGGCGAGCGCGCCGCTGCTGTTGTCGGTGTCCACACCGAGGCCGATCCGGTCACGGCCCAGCGACGCGTAGTGCCCGAAGGCGTGGCGCAGGAGGTGGCTGCCGATGCCGCGCCCGCGGGCCTCGGCCAGGACGCCGAGGTTGCCTATCCACCCCATCGACGCACGGTCGTTGTGCGTGCGCAGCACGGCGGCATCCCCGTGCCCCTCGACGTGGGCGACCCAGATCAGCGACCAGTCGACCCGCTCGGCGCCGATGTCGTCCAACCACTGTCCGTATGTGCGTGGTTGGTGGTCGAAGTGCTCCGTGAAGCACTTCTGGAGCAGGTCGTGGGCGCGCCTGCGGTCCTCTTCGTCCAGGCAAGGACGCAGCACCAAACCGGACGGCGGCACGGGCAACGGGTCGTTCTGTGGGCCGATGTGCCGCACCATCACGTTGTAACGCCGCACGGTCCGCCAGCCCCGCGCACGCAGCGCCGCCGGGTCCGTGGTGGGCGCGGTGTTGAGGTGGAGGTGCACGACGGCCCGCGCCGCACCGTTGGCCGCCGCCCGCTCCGCGGCGCGGTCCTCCATCAGGTCGAAGAGATGCAGGGAGCCTTCGGGGCGGCCGGGCAGGACATAGTGATCGACGTCGATCCGCTCGCCACCGGATTCGTCCCACAGCAGCGCGTACCCGACGAGCAGGTCACCGTCGAACAGCAGCCAGGAGTCCCGCTCCAGGTCCACCTCGGGGTGCTTCAAGTCGGCCTATACCTCACCCAGTTCGGTGTCGGCCCGCCCGATCTCCAACAGATCGACTTCATTGAGCAGCGCACACACGGCCACCGCGTCACCAAGGGTCGCCGGGCGCACGGTCAGCCCCGGGGGCGGCGTGAGGGACGTCGTCATGGGTCCACTGTCCGGGGGTGGGGGGCCGGACCACAACGGATTTATTGCGCGCGGGGGGGCGGGCGCCCGGCGCAGGCCCATTGCCGACATGGTCGTCCCCAATCGGGTCAGGGCGCCAGCACGATCCTGCCGAACACCTCTCCCGCGTCCATCGCGTGGTGGGCCCGTGCCGCCTGGTTCAGTGGGAGGACCTCGTGCACGACCGTGCGCAGGTCACCGCGTGCGGCGTCGGTGAACTGGGAGGACCGTACGGCCTGGCGGTCGGGGGCGGGCACGGTGTCGGAGCTGAACGTGGTGAACGTCAGCGACTTGCGGAAGCCGTCCAGCAGCCGCATGCCGAAGTCCGTCGGCGGCTGACCGTCGACGACGCCAACTGCCACGTAGCGCCCGTTGGGGTTCAACTTGTCGATGAACCGGGGTAGTTGCGGGCCGCCGATGATGTCGATCGTCACGTCGAAGCCTGTCTGCGTGTCCGGGCCTCCCTCGCCGGAGCGGTCGAGGACGTGGGTCGCGCCCAGGTCCCGTAGGCGGGCGCCGCGTTCCGCCGATGAGGTGGTGACCGCCACCGCGCTCGCGCCACGCCCGGCCGCGAGCTGGACCGCCGTGATCCCGATGCTGCCCGCCGCACCGCGTACGAGCACCGACTCTCCGGGCGTGAAACGGGCCCGGTCCAGGGCGAAGTGGGCGACCACGCCGGAGCCGCCGAGCGTCACCGCGTCGGCGCCGGTGAGGCCGTCCGGCAGCACGAGGACGTCCTCGACCGCGGCGACGGCCTGCTCGGCGTACCCGCCGGACAGGCCGGTGAACGCCCACACCCGCAGCCCGATCCACGAGACGTCCACGCCGTCTCCCACCGCGGTGACCGTTCCCGCGACCTCACTGCCGAGGAGATGGCCCTCCCGGAACCCGTGGGCGGCAAGCGTTCCCCGGCGGATCACGGCGTCCACACCGCCCACCCCGACCGCCTCCGTGGCGATCAGCACCTGCCCGGGTGCGGGAACGGGCGCGGGGATGTCGACGACCTCCATGCCGTCGGGGTCGCCGAACGTTCTGATTACGACGGCTTTCATCAATACTCCTCGCGGTTGGTGGGGGTGTGGGTGGCAGCACCGGCAGGCTTTGCAGGCCCGGCAGGCCCGGCAGGCCCGGCGGCAAGCCTCGGTTGCACTGCCATCGGAACGTAACGGACGCCCCCGTCCGCTTGGCTAAAGTGAGAAGCGATGACCCACCATTTGCCTCAGTCCGTACGCTCCGACGCCCGCGACAACCGGCTGCGCATCCTGGACGCCGCCCGCGCGGTGTTCGGCGAGGAGGGGCTGAGCGCGCCCATGCGCGAGGTGGCCCGGCAGGCCGGCGTCGGCCCCGCCACGCTGTACCGGCATTTCCCGACCAAGCAGGCACTGATCGTGGAGACCTTCGCCGAGCAGCGGCGGGAGTGCCATGCCGCCGTCCGCGATGCCCTCGCGGACCCGGACGCGTGGCACGGCTTCCGGAGCCTGGTCGAGCGGATCTGCGAACTCCACGCGCACAGCAGGGGGTTCGCCGACGCCTTCATGACGGCCTTCCCCGAGGCCATGGACTTCACCGCCGACCGGGAGCAGACGCTGCGCGCGGTCGGCGAACTGGCGCGCCGCGCCCAGGCGGCCGGCCAACTGCGCCCCGACTTCGTCGTCGACGACCTGATCCTCACACTGACGGCCCACCGGGGCCTCCAGGACACCCCGCCGACCGCCCGCCTCAAGGCCTCCCGCCGCTTCGCCGCCTACATGCTCGACGCATTCCGCACCGCCCCAGAGCCGGAAGCCCCCGCGTCCGTGAGATCGTCGCGCTCGTGATCGAGTCCTGGGTGATCGATGACGACGACCCCGTTCGCGTGTCGCCCGAGGTGGTGGCGGGAGCCCTCCGCGAGAGGATCGGCAGCGGGCGGCTGGAGACGTGGCTGACGAGTTCGTCCGGACGGTCTCTGGCCTTCGTCACGAACGCCGAGCGCGCGATGGTGATGCTGCTCGAAGCAGCGGGCGACCCCGGTGAGCACGCCGTGTCCCCGGGAGCCGAGGAATCGAGCAGCGGGTTCGTCCTCTCCAACGGGCAGCTCGACGCATACCCGGACGAGGACACCGTCCTCGTCGGAGAGGCGTTGAGGCTCATCGAGCACATCGTCGGCGCGGGGTCCTGGCCTGCGGACGCACCCTGGGTGGTCGACCGCTGAAGCCCCCCTCGGGCCCTCGGACCGGCACCGCGGGTCGGCGACGGCAGTGCAGAGCTCAGGCCAGTACCGCTCGTACCGTCTTGCCGCCCCTATGTGTGCCCACCACCTCCAAGCGGTGGGCCAACTGGCGGACCATCGCCAGGCCTCGGCCGCTCTCTCTGTCCGTGCTCTGCCGCTGGACCCGTGGGCGTTCGGGACTGGTGTCGGTGACCTCTACCGTCACTCGGTCGCCGGACACCTCCACGCTCAGGCGGCAGCCACCGTCCGCGTGGCGCAGTGCGTTGGACACGAGCTCCGAGACGATCAGCGTGGCGTCGTCCACGCGCTCGGCGGCCACCTCGGTCTTGCGGCGGCGGGATCCCGAGAGGAACCCGGAGGTCAAATGCCGCGCCCGGCCCGCCGACGCGGGTTCCTGCGGCAGTGCGTACTCCACTCGTTCCTTGGACCGATGGGCGCGCTGGTGCGCACGCATGGCAGCTCACTCCCCTCCCCGAGACAAACCGGCGTCCACCCGCGATCAACGTCGCCACCGGGGCCGCGACCCGTGGCGCGCGACCGGCCCTGCCCCACGGTGATGCCCTCACCCGCTGATCCTCAATCCGCCCGCGCTCGCTTCCCTTGCCACACATTGACCCTGACATCAGCTTCAAACCAGACTGAGCGGTCATCCGTCGGCACCGGCGTCGAAGGCGCGGTGTCCGCTCCGCCACGCCGGGAAGGCCGCCCATGAACCCGATGCCCCGCCCCTACAAGGGCTACCAGGACGAGATCTACTTCGACGGGCTGCGCGGTGTCGTGCCCAAGTACCCGATGACGTATGCCGAGTTGGAGGAGCGGGCGCATGCCGCCATGGCTCCTTCGATCGTGTCGTACGTCGCCGGTGGCGCGGGCGACGAACGTACGCAGAACGCCAACGTCACCGCCTTCGAGCGCTGGGGTCTGATACCGCGGATGTTCGTCGGAGCCGCCCAACGCGACCTGTCCGTCGACCTGTTCGGCATGACACTGCCGTCGCCCCTGTTCATGGCGCCCGTCGGGGTTCTCGGGATCTGTGCGCAGGACGGGCACGGGGATCTCGCGGCGGCGCGGGCGGCCGCGCGGACCGGCGTTCCGATGATCGCCTCCACGCTCTCCGAGGATCCGATGGAGGCGGTCGCGGGTGAACTCGGCGAGACGCCCGGCTTCTTCCAGCTGTACACGCCGACGGACCGCGCACTCGCCGAGAGCCTGGTACGCCGGGCGGAGAAGTCCGGCTTCAAGGGCATCGTCGTGACCATGGACACCTGGATCTCCGGGTGGCGCCCGCGCGACCTGAGCACCTCCAACTTCCCCCAGCTGCGCGGCCACTGCCTCGCCAACTACACCAGCGACCCGGTCTTCCGCGCCCAGCTGCCCGCCGACCCGGAGCAGGACATGCAGTCGGCGGTACTGAAGTGGGTGCAGCTCTTCGGCAACCCGCTGACCTGGGACGACCTGCCGTGGCTGCGCTCCCTGACGTCTCTGCCGCTGATCGTGAAAGGTTTGTGCCACCCGGAGGACGTGCGCCGCGCCAAGGACGGCGGGGTGGACGGCATCTACTGCTCCAACCACGGCGGCCGCCAGGCCAACGGCGGACTTCCCGCGCTCGACGTGCTGCCCGCGGTCGTCGAGGCCGCCGACGGACTGCCCGTCCTCTTCGACTCGGGGGTGCGCAGCGGCGCGGACATCGTCAAGGCCGTCGCACTCGGCGCCACCGCCGTCGGCGTGGGCCGTCCGTACGTGTATGGCCTCGGGATCGGCGGGACGGACGGCGTCACACACGTGCTGCGCTCACTGCTCGCCGAGGCCGACCTCCTCATGGCGGTCGACGGCTACCCCACCCTCGCCGACCTCACCCCGGAGGCGCTCCAGCGCGTGGAGTGACCCCAAGGGTGGAGTGATCCCAAGGGTGGAGTGATGCCAAGGGCCGTGCGGTAAGCGGGTGAGCGCGGTGCCTCAGTGGACACTTGTACGTTCCTTGTGAGACATTGGTGTCTCATTCGGAACTGAGGTGTTACTCCCCATGACCCCGCAACGTGACTCACGGCGCTGGGCCGTCCTCGCGATCCTCTCCGGCAGCCTCCTGCTGATCGCCATGGACACCACGATCCTGAACGTCGCCTTCCCGTCCCTGGTCACCGATCTGCGGCCGAGCTCCGTGCAGCAGCTGTGGATCATCGACATCTACGCCCTCGTGCTCTCCGGACTCCTCGTGACCGCGGGCGCGCTCGGCGACCGGTGGGGCCGCAAACGGCTGCTCCTGATCGGCTTCGGCGTCTTCGCCCTCGCCTCGCTGCTCGCCGTCTTCGCGACCGCCGCCTGGCAGGTCATCGCCGCCCGGGCACTGCTCGGCGCGGGCGGCGCGGCGATCATGCCGGCCACCCTGTCGATCCTGCGGAAGGTCTTCACCGACGCCCGCGAGCGCGCCCTCGCCTACGCGGTGTGGTCGGCCGTCTTCGGCGGCGGCATGGCGCTCGGGCCGGTCGTCGGCGGCCTGCTCGTCGAGCACGACGGCTGGCAGTCCGCGTTCCTGATCAACATCCCCGTCGCGCTGGTCATCATCGCGCTCGGCCTGTGGATCCTGCCCGAGTCCCACCAGCCCCGAGAGGGCCGCTGGGACTGGTGGGGCGTCGGCCAGTCCGTCGTCGGCATGCTCGCCCTGGCGGGCGGCATCAAGCAGCTCGGCAAGGGCGGCCCCGCCGACCCGGTGGCCTGGGCCCTCCTCGTCGTCGCCGCCGTGACGCTCACCGTCTTCGTCCGTCGCCAGCTGCGCCTGACGCACCCGCTGCTGCAGGTACGCCTCTTCGCGTCCCGCCCCTTCGCCATCGCCGCGGCCTCGATCTTCCTCGGCATGATCGCGCTGGGTTCGGCGCTGTTCCTGATCACGCAGTGGTTCCAGTACGGGCAGGGCTACACACCCCTGGAGGCGGGCGTCCGGCTGCTGCCCGCCCCGCTGGGTCTGGTCCTCACCTCGCTGGTCACTCCGGTGCTGATGCACCGGCTGCCGATCCGGCACGTGATGGGCGGCGGCCTGGTGGTGATGGCGGCCGGGCTCGCCCTGCCGTGGCTGCTCCAGCTGTCCGAGCCGCTCGGTTACGGCGAAATCGCCGTCGCGCTCGCGGTGCTCGGCTGTGGCGTCGGCATCGGGACGACCGCCGCGTCGGTCACGCTGATGGCCGCCACCCCGGCCAAGGACGTCAGCGGTGCCGCGGCGGTCGAGGAGACCTGTTACGAACTCGGCGCCGCGATGGGCGTGGCCGTCCTCGGCAGCGTCGCCACCGCGCTGTACCGCGTGAACCTGCCCGACCTTGGCCTGCCGGCGCAGACCACGGCGGCCGTGAGCGACTCGATCGGCGAGGCGGCGCGGGTCGCCCACGAGCTCACGGGCCCGGCCGGCGCCACCCTGCTCACCCGGGCCGCCGACGCGTTCACCTCCGGGATGGCACCGACATTCCTGATGGCGGCCGCGCTGCCGCTGGCCGCCGCCGCGCTCACCTGGGCGAAGATCCCCAAGGGCCTGCGCCCGACGGAGGACGCGCACTGACGCCCCACGCGCACTGATACCCCATGCTCACTGACACCCCCGTGCGCCCTGACGCCCAACTGGCCACGTCCGCACCTCAGTTCCCCCTATCATCTGTTCGGCTCCAGGTGTTCAGTGAGAGGACGACGGGGACT
This sequence comes from Streptomyces sp. NPDC039480, assembly GCF_055597165.1. Taxonomy (NCBI): domain Bacteria; kingdom Bacillati; phylum Actinomycetota; class Actinomycetes; order Kitasatosporales; family Streptomycetaceae; genus Streptomyces; species Streptomyces sp. NPDC039480. Next base: position 16,658 of record NZ_JBVITX010000019.1, read on the forward strand.
TGAGTTCCATACGGAAGCGTGGCGCGCGCAAGCGCCGCATGGCGATGGCCGTCGCGGGTGCCGCGGCGGCCGTCGTGGCGGGGGTCCAGCTGTCGCCCGCCGCGTTCGGCACGGGTGGCGACGGGAGGTCCGCGGCGGCGCGGCCGGCCGCCGAGACGGACGACTTCGGCGTCTCCCGCACGGACGGGACCTCCTTCGAGAACGGCGTCATGTCCCTGAAGCCGCCGCCCCCCGCGTCCTCCTCGCGGCAGGCGGCCGCCGGGCCCCCGCACGGCACGGGCTGGAAGTCGGGCGGCGCGTCCAAATACCTCGTCACCGGCTACACCATCAAGTTCTACGACAAGCGGGCCGCGGACTGGCTCGGCCCCTACGTGAAGAAGTCCGCCGCGGACCTCCGGCGGGTCACCGCGCTGCCCGTCTCCGTCGACATGAGGCCGGTCGGCTGGGACTACGTCCGGCCCCGGGGCGAGATCGTCGTCGGCCTCCTGCGCCGCCCCTGCGTCCCCCCGGCCGACGGCGGCTCATCGGGCTGGAAGGTGGTCCGGGACGGCTCCGGCAGCAAGAACCTGAGCTGCGGCTTCTACGCCTCCTCCCTCGCCGACACGGTGACCAGCGGGCACGCGTACATCGACGACGAGTTCTTCACCGCGGACGGCAGGCCCGCACCCTCCATGGGCGCGACCTACCTGCGCAACCACATCAGCCACGAGCTCGGGCACACGATGGGCCTCGCGCACGCCAACCGCAGCGCGGCCCGCGGCGACTGCGTCAAGGGCACCGACTCCGGCCAGTTCCCGGTGATGTGCACGCCCACCAACGCGTACCAGGACAAGCGCGCGGGCACCTACGTCCAGCAGTACGACATGCAGGGCCTGCGCCACCTGGCCCGCGGCGGCGGCGCGGCGCTGCCCCCGCAGGGCAAGGTGACCGGCATCGGCCGCAAGTGCCTCGACGTCAAGGGCGGCAAGGCGGCCAACGGCACGCAGATCCAGCTCTACACCTGCAACAGCGGCGTCGCGCAGTCATGGATCGTGCAGAAGGACGGCACGTTCCGGGCGCTGGGCAAGTGCCTGGACAACTACCGCAACCAGAGCGCCAACGGCAACAAGATCAGCCTCTCCGACTGCCACGGCGGCGCGTCGCAGCGCTGGTCGGTCAATGCGAAGGGACAGATCGTGCACATCGCGTCCGGCAAGGTCCTCGACGTGCGGGGCGGCTCCACCGCCGACAGCACCAAGGTCCAGCTGCACGCGGCGAACACGTACAAGCGCCAGGTCTGGGTCACACCGAAGTAACCCTTGGTCAGCGGGGAGTACTCGGTCTTCGGCGGGGCACAGCGGCTACAGTCACCAGCGATCAGCCCCGCCCACCTGGGAGAACCTCGCACCATGGCCGTCGACGAACTCGACACCCGCATCCTGCGGCTGCTCCTCGAACAGCCCCGCACCAGCCTGCGCGAGTACGCGCGCGTCCTCGGGATCGCCCGCGGCACCCTGCAGGCCAGGCTGGACCGCATGGAGCGGGACGGCGTGATCACCGGCACGGGCCCGTTCCTCTCCCCCGCGGCGCTCGGCCACCCCGTGCTCGCCTTCGTCCACATCGAGGTCACGCAGGGGCATCTGGACGAGGTGGGGGACGCGCTCGCCGCCGTGCCCGAGATCATCGAGGCGCACTCGATCACGGGCGGCGGCGACCTGCTGACCCGCGTCGCGGCCCGGGACAACGGGCACCTGGAGGACGTCATCCAGCAGCTGATCAACCTGCCGGGCGTGGTGCGCACACGTACGGAGATGGCGCTGCGGGAGCGGGTGCCGCACCGCCTGCTCCCGCTGGTCGAATCGGTCGGCAGGTCGACCGCCGGACAGGGGTGACCTGGCCGTTTGGCATGCTGGAGGCCATGAGCACCTTCGGCAGGACCTCGGTCGTCTTCGACCTCGACGGCACTCTCGTGGACAGCGAGCCCAACTACTACGAAGCCTCGCGGGCCCTGCTCGCCGACTTCACGGGCCGGGAGTACACCTGGGCCGACAACGAGCAGTACGTCGGCATCAGCTCCGTGGAGACGCTCGCCCTGTGGCGGACGGAGTACGGCATCGAGGCCTCGGCGGCCGAGCTCCTCGCCGACCTCGACCGCCGCTATCTGGAGCTGGCCCGCGCCAACACGCCCGTCTACCCGGAGATGCGGAAGCTCGTCGAGGCCCTGCACGAGGCGGGCGTGCCGATGGCGGTGGCGTCCGGGTCGTCCCGCGCGGCCATCGAGGCGATCCTGGCCGGCACGGGTCTCGACGCCCGGCTGACCACGGTCGTCTCCGCCGAAGAGGTCCCGCGCGGCAAGCCCGCCCCGGACGTGTTCCTCGCGGCGGCCGAGCTGCTGGGCGCGGACCCCGCGGACTGCGTGGTCTTCGAGGACGCGGCACCGGGCGCACTGGCCGCGCGGGCGGCCGGGATGCGCTGCGTGGCGATACCGTACGTCGCCGCCCACGCCTCCGACGAGGCGTTCACTTCGGCGGACCTGGTGTTCCGCGGCGGCCACCGCGAGTTCACGGCCCAGGCTGCGCTCGAGGTCCTGGCGCCCCGATAGGGGTCCCCTGAGGGCCGCCCGCAGCAGACAACTAGCCCCGAACCGCTCAGGCGGCCCCGGCCACCCGCTCAGGGGTGAGCAGCTCAGCCAGCCGCTCCGGCGGCAACAAACCCTTCTCCAGGACCAGTTCGGCAACACCCCGCCCGGTGGCGAGCGCCTCACGCGCGATCTCCGTGGCGGCGGTGTAGCCGATGTGCGGATTGAGCGCGGTCACCAGACCGATGGACGTCTCCACCGAGGCGCGCAGCACCTCGGTGTTGGCGGTGATGCCCTCCACGCACCGCTCGGCGAGCGTGAGGCAGGCCTGGCGGAGCGAGGTGATGCTCTTGGCGAGCGAGTGCAGGATGACCGGCTCGAAGGCGTTGAGCTGGAGCTGGCCGGCCTCCGCGGCCATGGTGATGGTGACGTCGTTGCCGATCACCTCGAAGGCGACCTGGTTGACGACCTCGGGGATGACCGGGTTGACCTTGCCCGGCATGATGCTCGAACCGGCCTGCACGGGCGGCAGGTTGATCTCGTTGAACCCCGCGCGCGGGCCCGACGAGAGCAGCCGCAGGTCGTTGCAGCTCTTGGAGAGCTTGACCGCGATCCGCTTCAGGACGCCGGACAGGTGCACGAAGGCGCCGCAGTCCTGCGTCGCCTCGACCAGGTTGGCGGCGGTCACCAGCGGCATGCCGGTGATCTCGGCGAGGTGGCGGCGGGCCGTCTCGGCGTAACCGGCGGGGGCGTTGAGGCCGGTGCCGATCGCGGTGGCGCCGAGGTTGATCTCGTGGATCAGCTCGACCGCTTCGGCGAGGCGCATGCGGTCCTCGTCGATCATCACGGCGTACGCGGAGAACTCCTGGCCGAGCGTCATCGGCACGGCGTCCTGGAGCTGTGTGCGCCCCATCTTCAGGACGTCGCGAAACTCCAGGGCCTTCGCCGCGAACGCGTCCTGCACCACCGACATCGCGCGCAGCAGCCCGTGGACCGCGCTGACCGTCGCGACCTTCACGGCGGTCGGGTAGACGTCGTTGGTGGACTGGCTGAGGTTGACGTCCTCGTTGGGGTGCAGGTGTTCGTACGCGCCCTTGGGGTGCCCGAGGAGTTCGAGCGCGCGGTTGGCGATGACCTCGTTGGCGTTCATGTTGGTGGAGGTGCCCGCGCCGCCCTGGATGACGTCGACGACGAACTGGTCGTGCAGGTGGCCCGCGCGGATCTCCCGGCAGGCGGCGGCGATGGCGTCGGCCTTGGCCTTCGGGAGCAGCCCCAGCTCCTCGTTGGCGCGGGCGGCGGCCTCCTTGACGGCGGCGAGCGCGTCGATCAGCTGCGGGTACACGGAGATCGGGATGCCCGTGATGGGGAAGTTCTCCGTGGCGCGCAGGGAGTGGATGCCCCAGTAGGCGTCGGCGGGCACGTCCCGGTCACCGAGCAGGTCGTGCTCGCGGCGGAGGGCGGGGGCGGTACTCATGGTGTGTACTTGTTCTCTTCCGGGAGTGATGTCGAGGCGGGACGCCTCAGGCGGCCTGGTCGGCGACGGCCGCCGGCTCACCGACGATGCGGCGCAGCCGAGCCGTCCGCTCGGCCGGGCCGGAGGCCGAGAGCAGCGCGGCGAGGAGCGCGGTACGGGCCTGACCGGCACGCAGCGTGCCGGTGAGCACCGCTCCGGCCGCCGCGAGGTCGACCGCCCCGCCGTGGGTGTAGATCTCGGTGACGGGGCCGGCGGGGACGCGGGTGGTGAGGGCGACCACGACGCCCCGCTCGATGGCGGTCGTGACGGCGGTGACGAACTCGGGCGTCGCGTTGCCCGCGCCGGTGGCGACGAGCACGATGCCCTCCGCGCCCGCCTCGACCGCCGTCTCGAGGAAGAGCGGGTCGGCGTCGACGTGGTGCATGACCATGTCGATGCGCGGCAGGGACCCGGTCGGCAGGTCCGCGGGGGTCGGCAGCGGCTCGGGGCGCGCCGGGCGGTGCAGGATCGAGACCTTGCCGAAGCCCACCTTGCCGACGGGCGGCGCGGACGGGTCGGCGAAGGCGTCGGCGGCGAGGGTCTGCGTCTTCACGGTGCCGCGCGCGGCGTGCACCTTGCCGTCGAAGACGACAAGGACGCCGAGGTCACGGACGGTCGCGGCGGTGAGCAGCGCGTCGTAGAGGTTGCCGGGTCCGTCGCCGTCCTCGGCGCCGAGCGGCTTCTGCGCCCCGGTGAAGACGACGGGGCGCGGGTCGTCGTGGTGGAGGTCGAGCAGGAAGGCGGACTCTTCCAGAGTGTCCGTGCCGTGGGTGACGACGATGCCGTCGACGCCGGGGTCGGCGAACACCTCGCGCACGGTGCGCAGCAGGGTGAGCTGCTGGGCGGAGGTCAGACGCGGGCTGTTCACGTTGAACAGGTCGATGACCTCAGAGCGTATGCCGTGGGGTATCGCGGCGGTGGCGAGTACTTCGCGGCCGGGGGCGTCGGCGGCGAAGCCGGTCCCCTGCCAGCGGCTCGCGATGGTCCCGCCGGTGCTGATGACGACGATCCGCCGCGCCTGTGCTTCCACGTCCGCGTACCTCCCAGGGATGCTGAGGTCCTTCAGCCCCCGGGTGGTGGGCAGCCTCGGCGCAAGGATAGATCGAACACCGCGCAATGTGTTTGCCGATATCCGAGGCTCCCGCAATATTCGTGGTGGATAATTGCGCCATGGATGAGATCGACCGCAATATTTTGCGCGAGCTGCAGAGCGACGGCCGGCTGACCAATCAGGAGCTGGCCGCGCGGGTCGGGCTCAGCGCGTCGCCGTGCATGCGGCGGGTCCGCCAGCTGGAGCTGGACGGCGTGATCCAGGGATACCGCGCCGTGGTGGACCCGGAGGCGGTGGGACGGGGTTTCGAGGTGCTCGTCTCCATCGAGGTGCGGCGCGACCGCGAGACGGTCGAGGCGTTCGAGGCGGCGCTCCAGGACATCCCGGACGTCATCGAGGCGTACCGCCTGTTCGGGAGCCCCGGCTGTCTGCTGCGCATCGCCGTCGCCGATCTGGCCGCGTACGAACGTCTCTGGATCGAGCGGCTGACGGCGCTCGCGGGGGTCACCGAGGTCAACTCGCAGATCATCATGAAGCGGATCAAGGAGCCGCAGGGCCTGCCGGTGAACACCTGAGCCGCATCCGACCCCCGCCCCCCTCGCCGCCTTGGTACAGACCTATTGACGACTGGTCTGGTCCAGCCTAGGTTGACGCACCGCACGAGGCACGTCTCCCAGTCCCCCACCGCACCCAGGGAGCACAGCGTGATCGGTCGGACGTTACGCCTGCTGGGGTCCGCCCTGGCACTGGTCTGTGTCGCACAGCTGCCGGCCGCCGCCGCGGCCCCGGACCCGGCCGGACCTCGGGCCGACACCCGCGCCGAGAGCTGCGCGCTGAAGTCGAGGCCCGCGGGCAAGGTGCTCCAGGGGTACTGGGAGAACTGGGACGGCGCGGCCAACGGCGTGCACCCGCCGTTCGGCTGGACCCCCATCACCGACCCCCGCATCCGCCAGCACGGCTACAACGTCATCAACGCGGCCTTCCCCGTGATCCGCTCCGACGGCACCGTCCTGTGGGAGGACGGCATGGACGCGACGGTGAAGGTCGCGACACCGGCGGAGATGTGCCAGGCGAAGGCGGACGGCGCCACGATCCTGATGTCCATCGGGGGCGCCACGGCCGGCATCGACCTGAGCTCGAGCACCGTCGCCGACCGGTTCGTCGAGACGATCGTGCCGATCCTGAAGAAGTACAACTTCGACGGCATCGACATCGACATCGAGACCGGCCTCGTGGGCAGCGGCAACATCAACCAGCTGTCGCCCTCGCAGGCCAACCTCGTCCGCATCATCGACGGCGTGCTCGCCCGGATGCCCGCCGGCTTCGGCCTGACGATGGCCCCGGAGACGGCGTACGTCACCGGGGGCAGCGTCGTCTACGGCTCAATCTGGGGCGCGTACCTGCCCATCATCAAGAAGTACGCGGACAACGGCCGCCTCTGGTGGCTCAACATGCAGTACTACAACGGCAGCATGTACGGCTGCTCCGGCGACTCCTACTCCGCGGGCACCGTCCAGGGCTTCACCGCCCAGACCGACTGCCTGAACAAGGGCCTGACCATCCAGGGCACCACCATCAAGGTCCCCTACGACAAGCAGGTCCCGGGCCTCCCCGCCCAGCCGGGCGCCGGTGGCGGGTACATGTCCCCGAGCCTCGTCGCGCAGGCCTGGAACCACTACAACGGCGCCCTGAAGGGCCTGATGACCTGGTCGATCAACTGGGACGGGTCCAAGGGCTGGACCTTCGGGGACAACTTCAGGCGGCTCACCCGCGCTTGAAGACCGCCACCGACCGCGCCGGGACGCTGAAGGTGCCCGAACTCCGCTCGTGCGCCGACGACTTGACGGTCCGGTCGGCGCCGGAGGCCTGTATCGGGTGCAGGGCGTAGCGGGCGCCCTCGGTCTCCGTCACGCGCTGCCGCTGCGCCTCCGGGCTCGCGTTGAACACGATCACGAGGTCGCCGAGCCTCATGGTGATGACGCCGGGCGTCTCGGCCGCGGTGCCGGAGAGCGGGAAGGAGAGGGCCGACTGGACCTGTCCGGGTGTGGCGAGGGAGAAGACGGGTTCCGTGGTGCGGATCTTCAGGAGGTCGCGGTACGCGGCCGCCGTGCCGTCGATCTCCGCGCAGCCCGGCGTCAGCGTCGCCGCGGCGGACAGCAGGGGCTTGGCGTAGGGCCACTTGGCCTTGTTGTCGGCGGCCGGGGAGAGACCGCGGCCGAAGCCGTTGCCCGCGCGGCAGTTCCAGTGGATCGCGTTGAACCAGTCGCCGCTGTCGTAGGAGTTCCGGTCCAGGGACTTGGAGCGCAGCAAATCCGTGCCGGCTTGGGAGAGCGCCGGGCCCTGGGAGAGCGAGGCGGTGGCCATCGCGAGGACCTGCATACGGGCGCGGGCGGCCGGTGACGTGTCCTCGGGGAGCTTGAAGGCGAGCGCGTCGTACAGCGTTTCGTTGTCGTGCGCGTCGGCGTAGGAGAGGGCGTCGCCGGGGGCCGCCGCGTAACCGGCCGGGGAACCGTTGTAGTCGACGTCGGCGCCCTTGACCCTGCGTCCGGCGGAGTCCGTGAAGGTGAAGTCGGCGAGGTTGCCGGACAGGCCGACCTTGATGAGGTCCTGGTAGTGCAGGAGGCGGGCCTTCTGCTCGGCCGGAGTGCCGTTCGCCTTCGACGCGTTGGGGTCGGTGTACAGGCCGCTGGCGAAGCCCTGCACGCCCGGGTCGTCGTCGAAGGGGCCGCCGCCGCGCAGCGCGTCGCGCGAGCGGTCGGAGAACGTCGCGACGCCGGTGCCCGCCATGTTCTTCTGGGTGGCCTGGACGAAGCGGGCGTCGTTCGCGACCTCGCCGAAGTTCCAGCCCTCGCCGTAGAGGATGATGCTCTTCCCGTCGACGCCGTCCTTCGCCACGGTCAGCGCGTCGAGGGCCTTGCGGACCGCGAGGATGTTGGCCTTGGGGTGGTGCCCCATCAGGTCGAAGCGGAAGCCGTCGACCTTGTACTCCCTGGCCCAGGTGACCATCGAGTCGACGACCAGCTTGCCCATCATGGCGTTCTCGGGCGCCGTGTTGGCGCAGCAGGTGGAGGTGGCGACGGAGCCGTCCGCCTCCAGGCGCTGGTAGTAGCCGGGCACGATCTTGTCGAGGACGGACTTGTCGGCCTGGCCGCTCGCGACGGTGTGGTTGTAGACGACGTCCATGACCGTGCGCAGGCCGGAGCCGTTCAGGCCCTGCACCATCCTGCGGAACTCGACCGTGCGGCGCGTGCCGTCGGGGTCGCTCGCGTAGGACCCTTCGGGGACGGTGTAGTGCAGCGGGTCATAACCCCAGTTGTACGCGTCCTCGGCGGCGCTCTTGGTGACGCACGCCTGCTGCTCGTCGGAGTCGGGGGCGTGGGCGGGCAGGTCGCAGTCGGGCGTGGCCTGGTCGGCGGCGCGCTCGGGGACGGTGCCGATGTCGAAGGCGGGCAGCAGGTGTACGTACGACGTGCCGGAGCGGGCGAGGCGGCGCAGGTGCCGCATGCCGTCGGACTTCTCGTCGGTGAACGCGAGGTACTTGCCGGGGTGGTCCGAGGTGCGGTCCTCGATGGAGAAGTCCCGGATGTGCAGCTCCTGGATCTGCGCGTCGCGCAGCGGGGTCGCCTTCGGCTTGCGCAGCGTGGTCCAGCCCTTGGGGGCGAGCTTCGGGTCGCCGAGGTCGACGGCGATGCTCCGCTCGGAGTCGGCGGTGAGGGCGGTCGAGTAGGGGTCGGTGACCTTGTTGGTGACGACCTTCCGGACGCTCGGCGCCCACACCTTGACGACGTACCTGTACGCCTTGCCCGACCAGCTCCTCGGCCCGGTCGCCGACCAGACGCCGGAAGCGCCGTCGCGGTGCATGCGGACGGTGCGGCCGCCGATGTCGAGGGAGACCTGCTGCGCGGTCGGAGCCCAGACGGCGAGGGTGACGCGGCCGTGCGTGAACCGGGGGCCGAGGGTGGCCCTGGTGGCGGCCGCGCCGTAGAGGTCGTCGAGGACACCCTGGGTCTGGACGCCGGTGGCGGCACGCAGGGTGCCGTCGGCCGTCCGTCCTGTGGCGACGAGCTGGCCGGTGAGGGCCGCGCGGATCCGGTCGCGGTCACGGGGGTCGACGGTGAAGGCGGCGTAGCCCTTGAGGTGCGGATACTTGGCCCTCTGGGCGTCGGTGAGGCCGCCCGCGACCGGGGTGAGGCGCAGTCGGCGGGCGTCACTGCCGGTGTCACCGACGATGTCGCCGTCCTTGACCACGAGGCCGCCGTGGGGTGCGGACAGAAGTTCATGCACGGCGCCCGTGCCGGTGTCCCAGGCGAGGGTGGACCGGTCGATCCACTGGGCCCGCGACTTCGACAGGTCGAGACCGTCGGCCGACGCAGCCGCAGCGCCCCGCACCGAAGGGGCGAGCGGCACGGCCGTGGCCGTCGCGGTCAGGGGCACGGTGGCGGCGAGCAGGGCGACCGCCACGGTGACGGCGGTACGGCGCGGGGAGCCGGTCACGGAAAAGTCTCTCCTTGAGGGGTGGGAAGCAGGTGCGGCCGCCCGGCAGCGGGGACAAGGATGGGCCGGGCGGCCGGTCATGGGGGGGGCTGCTCAGCAGCTCTTGGAGCCGGTGTGCAGCGCGAGGGCGGTGTTCGGCGCCACGGCCGCGGTGAACCGGCCCGAGCCGTTGACGGTGACCTTCCTGCCGCTCTGCACGTCGCAGTACGTGCCGGCCGCCAGGGAGGTCTGGAAGGTGCGGTCGACGGTGGCGCCCTCGTGGTTGATGACCACGTACGCCTTGTCGCCGCGGCCGAAGGCGATGGCGTTGTTGCCGTTGTCCCACCAGTCGGTGACGGCGGCGCCGCGCGCGGTGTTGCGGAACTTCACCATCCTGCGGATCTCCGGCCAGGCGTGCTGACACTTCCAGCCGTCGCTGTAACAGGCCTTCACCTGACCACCGTTGGGCGAGCCCGCGTCGTTGCTGCTGAACTCGTAGCCGGAGTGGACGTCCGGTGAGCCGTAGGGCCAGGCCAGCATGAAGACGTGCGCGAGGGTGTAGTCGGCGCCGTCCTTGTAGCTGAGGGTCTGGCCGTGGCGTTCGGTGTCGTGGTTGGCGACGAGGACCGCCGACTTGCCGCTCGGCAGGTATCCCCAGCCCTCGCCGTAGTTCTTGAGGTAGGCGAGCTTCTCGTTGGTGAAGACCCGCTTCAGGTCCCTGGCGTAGCGGAACTCCTGGGCGTCGCCGGCGGCGGTGTACTCGCCCGGGTCGACGGCCTCGCCCGCGCCGTGCAGCGTCTCCTGCTTGAAGTAGGCGCCGGGGTTGGTCAGCCGGGACTTGATGTTCTTCAGGTCGTCCACGGGGATGTGCTTGGCCGCGTCGACGCGGAAGCCGTCCACGCCGAGGGAGAGCAGGTCGTTCAGGTAGGCGGCGATGCGGCCGCGCACGTACTCCTCGCCGGTGTCCAGGTCGGCCAGGCCGCCCAGTTCGCAGTGCTGGACGTTCCAGCGGTCCTGGTAGTTGCTGATGTCGGCCTTGCAGTCGTCCATGTCGTAGGCCGAGTACGTGCCGGGATAGTCGTACTTGGTGAAGCGGGAGCCCGCCGAGCCGGTGCCGGAGGCGTTGGTCATGTGGTTGATCACCGCGTCGGCGACGACCTTCACCCCGGCGGAGTGGCAGGTGTCGACCATGTGCTTGAAGTCGGCGCGGTCACCGAGCCGGGAGCCGATCTTGTAGCTGACCGGCTGGTAGGCGGCCCACCACGCCTCACCCTGGAGGCGCTCCTGCGGCGGCGAGACCTGCACGTACCCGTAGCCGTCCGGGCCGAGCCGGTCCGTGCACGCCTTGGCGACCGAGGAGAAGTCCCACTCGAAGAGGACGGCGGTGACGTCCTTGCCGCCGGGCGGGGCCGCCTGGGCCGCGGGGGCTCCCGCGACGACGCTGCCCGCGAGGCCCGCCGCCAGGGCGAGCGCGGTGGCGACGGGTCTGCGGCTCTTGAGGGTCCGGCCGGGCATGGGTACCTCCTGCGCGTTGGGGGGCCTTCAGCAAGTGCTTGCTGCAAGTCAGCACAAGTTGTTGCGGGTTGGACCGTATGGCGCCCCCAGGGCCGGGTCAACCCTCTGGGCACACTCCGGTGGAACCCCGTACGACCAGCTCCGGCTGGAACACGAACTCCGTGCGCTGCACGGGGTTTCCGTCGATCTCCTCAAGAAGGGCACCCACCGCGGCGCTCGCCATGGCCTGCACCGGCTGCCGCACCGTGGTCAGCGGCGGGTCGGTGAAGGCGATGAGCTGGGAGTCGTCGAATCCGACCACGGAGACGTCGTCGGGCACCGCGAGACCGCGCTCACGCACCGTCCTGATGGCGCCGAGCGCCATCAGGTCGCTGCCGCAGACCACCGCCGTGCACCCCAGGTCGAGGAGGGCGCCGGCCGCGGCCTGCCCGCCCTCGACGGTGAACAGGGTGCGCTGTACGAGCCGTTCGGCCTCCCTCTGTGCCAGGCCGAGCATGCTGTGCAGCGCCGCCGCGAACCCCTCCGCCTTGCGGCGCGAGGGAACGTACCGCGTCGGGCCGATGGCAAGGCCGATCCGCTCGTGCCCGAGGTCGACGAGGTGGCGTACGGCCATGCGCACCGCCGAGCGGTCGTCGGGTGAGACGAAGCAGCCGGGGATGTCCTTGTTGTAGCCGTTGACGAGGACGAACGGCACGTTGCGGCGGGCCAGTTCGCGGTAGCGCGCGGTGTCGGCCGTCAGGTCGGCGTGCAGGCCCGACAGGAAGATGATGCCGCTGACCCCGCGGTCCTCCAGCTGCTCGACCAGCTCGTCCTCGGTGGCGCCGCCCGGCATCTGGGTGCAGAGCATCGGGGTGTAGCCGTGTCCGGCGAGCACCTGCTCGATGACCTGCGCGAAGGCGGGGAAGATCGGGTTGGTGAGCTCGGGGATGACCAGGCCGACGAGGCCGGCGCTGCGCCGTTTCAGCCGGGTGGGCCGTTCGTAGCCGAGGACGTCGAGGGCGGCCAGCACCCGGCGCCTGGTGCCGGTCGCGACCCCCGCCTTGCCGTTCAGGACGCGGCTCGCGGTGGCCTCGCTGACGCCGGCCTGCGCCGCGATGTCCAGGAGCCGCGGGGCGCCCCGGTGGGCGTCCCGCGGCGCGGAGGAAAGCGTCACACCGCCCACCAGACGGTGGTGTCGGCGGGCAGCCGCACGGCTCCGTCCGTGACCTCCGCCTCGGCGCTGGCGAGCAGGACCCGGCCGGGCGCGGGCATCCGCACGGCCTCGGCGGTGGTGTTCACGGTGCACACGAAGCCCTCGCGGGCGAACGCGAGCACGCCTTCGGGGGCGTCCAGCCACTGGATCGTCCCGCCCGCGCCGAGCCCCGGCTCCGCCCGGCGCACGGCGAGCGCGCTGCGGTACAGCTCCAGGGTCGAGCCGGGGTCGCCGGTCTGCGCCTGCACGCTCAGCTCGCCCCACCCGGCGGGCTGCGGCAGCCAGCTGCCGCCGGGACCGAAGCCGTACGAGGAGCCGTCGGTGGTCCACGGAATGGGCACCCGGCAGCCGTCCCGGAAGCCGTCCTGCCCGCTGGCACGGATGAACGACGGGTCCTGGCGCACCTCGTCCGGCAGGTCGGTGACGTCGGGCAGGCCGAGCTCCTCGCCCTGGTAGAGGTAGGCGGAGCCGGGCAGGGCCAGCATCAGCAGGGTCGCGGCGCGGGCGCGGCGCAGACCGAGCTCACGGTCGCCCGCGGTCCGCAGCTGCGTGCCGAGACCCGGCGGGTTGGCGAGGCGCGTCGCGTGCCGGGTCACGTCGTGGTTGGAGAGCACCCAGGTGGCGGGCGCGCCCACGGGACGCATCGCGGCCAGCGACGCGTCGATGACCTCGCGCAGCTCCGCGGCGTCCCACGAGGTGCCCAGGTACTGGAAGTTGAAGGCCTGGTGCATCTCGTCGGGGCGCACGTAGTGGGCGGAGCGCTCGACGGTCGGGGTCCAGGCCTCGGCGACGAGGATGCGTTCGCCCGCGTACTCCTCGAGGACCCTGCGCCAGCTGCGGTAGATCTCGTGCACGCCGTCCTGGTCGAAGAACGGCATGGCGTCGTTGCCGAGCAGCTTGAGCTGGTCGTGGCTGCCGATGTCGGGCAGGCCCGCCGCCTTGACCAGGCCGTGGGCGACGTCGACGCGGAAGCCGTCGACGCCCATGTCGAGCCAGAAGCGCAGGATGGAGCGGAACTCGTCCTGGACAGCGGGGTGTTCCCAGTTGAAGTCGGGCTGTTCGGGGGCGAAGAGGTGCAGGTACCACTCGCCGTCGGGCACCCGCGTCCAGGCGGGGCCGCCGAAGATTGACTCCCAGTCGTTGGGCGGGAGTTCGCCGTCTGCGCCCTTGCCGGGGCGGAAGTGGTAGCGCTCCCGGAGCGGGGAGCCGGGGCCCTCGCTCAGCGCGCGCCGGAACCAGTCGTGCCGGTCGGACGAGTGGTTGGGCACCAGGTCCACGATGATGCGCAGGCCGAGTTCGTGGGCGTCGCGGATGACCGCGTCGGCGTCCAGGAGGTTGCCGAAGACGGGGTCGATGGCGCGGTAGTCGGCGACGTCGTAGCCGGCGTCGGCCTGCGGCGACGCGTAGAAGGGGCTGAGCCAGACGGCGTCGACGCCGAGGTCCCTGAGGTACGGCAGCCGGCTGCGGATGCCCTCCAGGTCGCCCATGCCGTCGCCGTTGCTGTCGGCGAAGCTGCGCGGATACACCTGGTAGATCACCGCGCCGCGCCACCAGTCCGTGCGCGTCTCGGTGGCGGGGGCGGCAGGGGCAGCGAGGTGCTGGGTCATGTCTTCCCTGGGGATCGAGTGTGGTGGGGGCGGCGGGAGGTCCCGGACGGGGTGTCTCAGGACTTCGTCGCGCCCGCCGTCAGGCCGGAGACCAGGTGGCGCTGGGCGAAGCCGAAGATGATCGCGGCGGGCACCGCGACGATCACGGCGGCCGCCGTCAGCGAACCCCAGTCGCTGGTGTACTGGTTGACGAAGGTCTGCAGGCCGCCGGCGAGCGTGAGGTTCTCCTCGCCGGTCATGAAGGCGGAGGCGTAGGCGACCTCGGCCCAGCCGGTGATGAAGCTGTAGAACCCGGTGACGGCGAGGCCCGGCTTGGCCAGCGGCACGATGAGCCGCCAGAACGTGCCGAACGGATTGAGCCCGTCGACCCGCCCGGCCTCGTCGATCTCGACCGGGATGGTGTCGAAGTACCCCTTCATCATCCAGGCGCAGAACGGCACGGCGATCGTCAGATAGGTGACGACGAGCCCGACGGGCTGGTTGAGCAGACCGAGGCTGGCGAGGAGGTTGTACAGCGGCACGATGAGCACCGCGACCGGGTACATCTGCGTGATCAGGAGCAGCCACATCAGCGGCCGCATGCCGGGGAACTTGAAGCGGCTCACCGCGTAGCCGGTCGTGGCCGCGATGAAGACGCCGATCACCGTGGTCAGGCCCACCACGACGAGGGAGTTGAGGATCCAGTTCGGGAACTCGGTGTCGTTGAGGACGTGGTCGTAGTTGCCGAGGGTGAAGTCCTTCACCAGGTCGGTGGAGAAGGCCTCGCTCTCCGGCTTGAACGACGTGACCAGGAGCCACAGCGGCGGCATGACCGCGATGGCGCTGGCCAGCAGCAGGGTCGCGTGCAGGGCGACCGACGCCAGCGGGCCGCGCTCGTCGCGTCCCCTGGGCTTGCGCTGCTTGGCCTTCGGTTCGGTCGGCACGGTGGTCACCACACCTCTCCCTGCTTGCGGAGCGCGCGGCGGTAGGCCACCGCGATGATCGACAGAAGGGCGAGGATGAGCACGCCCCAGGCCGCGGAGCCCGCGAAGTCGCGGGGGCTGACGACGAACGAGAGCCGATAGGCGTACGTCACCAGGATCTCGGTGGAGTCTCCTGGCCCGCCTCTGGTCAGCAGGAAGATCACCGGGAACATGTTGAAGGTCCAGATGCCGCTGATGAGGATGACCGTGCTGGCCACCGAGCGCAGCCCCGGCAGGGTGATGTGCCGGAAGCGCTGCCAGGGGCCCGCGCCGTCCATCTCGGCCGCCTCGTACAGCTCGCCAGGGATGGACTGCAGGCCGCCGAGCATGGCCACCAGCATGAACGGCACGCCGAGCCAGACGTTGACGGTGATCACCGAGAGCTTGGCCCAGGTCGGGTCGTTGAGCCACGGGACCGCGTCGATGCCGCCGCCCGCGAGGAGCTTGTTCAGCAGGCCCTTCTTCTCGTTGAAGAGGAGCCGCCAGGTGAAGACGGAGACGAAGGCCGGCACCGCCCACGGCAGGATCAGCGCCATCCGGTAGAGGGAGCGTCCCACCAGCCTGCGGTTGAGCATCTGGGCGAGCGCGAGACCGAGCACGAAGGACAGCGCGACACAGGACACGGTCCATACGACGGTCCAGGTGAGGCGGTCCCAGAAGACGCCGTCGGACAGGATCGCCTGGTAGTTGTCGAGCCCGACGGACTCGTACGTGGCGGGGATGTCGTTGACACCGATGTGCCGCTCGACGTTCGCCTCGTTGGCGTTGGTCGTCGACAGGTACATGCCCCGCACCAGCGGATAGCCGACGATCACGCCGATCACGATCACCACGGGGGCGACCATGGCCCACGCGTACCAGTAGGTGGCGAACGCCCTGCGCAGCCGCCCTGAATTCTTGGCGGGGCGGTGGCCGCGGCCGCGGATGCCCTGCGCATCCGCGGCCTTCGCCACCGACCGGCCCGTCTCGACAGCCATGGGTCGGTCAGCCCTCCCTCTTACTTGTCGTCCTTGAGGAGTTACTTGTAGTCCTTGAGGAGCTTGCGGTAGGCGTCACCGATGCCCTTGGCGCCGTTCTCGGGCGAGGTCTTGCCGCTGAGCACCTTGCCCAGCTGCAGCCGGATCGGCTCGAAGAGCGCGTTGGCCTCCGGGATCCACGGCCGCTGCACGGACTTCTCCACGGCGGGCTTGAAGAACTGCACCATCTGGTTGTCCTTGACGGACTTCACGTCGTAGACGGAGGTGCGGGTCGGGAGCAGGCTGAGCTCCTCGGTGGTCTGCTGCTGCACCTTGGCGGAGCTCATGTACTTGATGAACTCGTACGACGCGTCGAGGTTCTCGGAACCGGCGTACGCGGCGAGGTTCCAGCCGCCCTGCGGGGCGCCCTGGCGCGCGCTGCCGGCCGGGGCCGGGGCGACACCGAGGTTGCCCTTGTCGCCCTTGAACTCCTTGCCCTGCAGGGCGCCTTCGATGGACCAGGGGCCGTCGAGCGCCATCGCGACGTCGCCGTCCTTGAACGCGTTGAGCTGGTTGTTGTAGCCGTCGCTCGCGTCGGTGACCGCCGCCTTGGAGTCGACGAGGTCCTTCATCACCGAGAAGGCCTTGGCGCCCTCGGGGCCGTCGACGGTGACCTTCTTGTTCTTGGTGTCAAGGAGGTCGCCGCCCTCTCCGTAGAGGTACGGGAGGTAGTAGTACGGGTCGTCGCCGCGGAGGTAGAGGCCGGTCTTGCCGGACTTGGACTTGATCTTCTTCGCGGCGGACTTGACGTCGTCGAAGGACTTGGGCACGTCGACGCCGGCGGCCTTCAGCATCTTCTTGTTGTAGAAGAGCGCGAGGGTGTCGATGGTCTGCGGCGCGGCGTAGGTCTTGCCCTTGAACTTGGTGCTCGCGGCGGCCTGCGGGAGGTAGTCGTGGGCCTTGTCGAGCGCGACCGTGTCGTCGAGCGGGGCGAGGTAGCCGAGCGAGGCGAAGTCCTGGGTCCAGGCGACCTCGGTGCGCATGACGTCCGGGGCGCCGGAGTTGCCGCCCGCGGCGTTCTTGAACTTGGCGTTGGCCTCGCCGAACGGCACGTTCACATAGTCGACCTCGACGTCGGGGTGCAGCTTCTCGAACCCCTTGGCGATCTTCTCGTACGCGCCCTTCTCGGCGTCGTTCGAGGTGTCCCAGAAGGTCACGGTGCCGGAGAGCTTCCCGTCCTTGCTCCCGCCGCTGCCCTCGTCGTCGCCCCCGCAGGCCGCCGCTGTCATGGCCAGGGCAGCGATCAGCCCGGTGGCCGCTATGCCACGCCGCATGTGAACTCCTTCAACTGATCCCGGAATCACGGGGAGACGAAGAGGTGCCTCCTGCTGGCCGCTCTCGACGCGGCGCCGGGTTGCCAGGAACGTAACAGCGTTGGAATGCGGCCGAAAGAGCTTGCGGCAAATTTCTGCAAGTGCCGGTGATCGTTACGCCCGTGTGTCCTTACCGTTGCCGGTGCTGCGCTTGACAGCCTGGCCGGGCGCGCTGAATACGCCTGCAAGGTTCTTGCAGGACAGCTCTTTCCGCAAGCTTTCGCAGGCGGTGTGCAATCCCGTCGACGACAGGTACAGTCCAGTGCCATGACCGCACGGCTTGTCGACATCGCAGCCCACGCGGGGGTCAGTGAAGCCACCGTGAGCCGCGTCCTGAACGGCAAGCCCGGAGTGGCCGTGGGCACCCGCGAGGCGGTCCTCGCCGCCCTCGACGTCCTCGGTTACGAGCGTCCGGTGCGGCTGCGCCGGCGCAGCGCGGGCCTCGTCGGCCTCATCACTCCCGAGCTGGACAACCCGATCTTCCCCGCGTTCGCCCAGGTCATCGCGCAGGCCCTGACCCGGCAGGGCTACACGCCGGTGCTCGCGACGCAGACGCCGGGCGGCTCCACGGAGGACGAGCTCACCGAGATGCTGGTGGACCGCGGTGTCAGCGGCATCATCTTCGTCTCGGGACTGCACGCCGACACCACCGCCGACATGGGGCGTTACGAGGCGTTGCGCGCCCAGGACGTCCCCTATGTACTCGTCAACGGCTTCTCGCCGGACGTGAAGGCCCCCTTCGTCTCCACGGACGACCGCGCCGCCGTCCGGCTGGCCGTCACGCATCTGACGTCGCTCGGCCACACGCGGATCGGCCTGGCGGTCGGCCCCAAGCGGTTCGTCCCCGTGGTGCGCAAGATCGAGGGGTTCCAGCTGGGCCTGCTCGAACGCCTCGGCGTCGACCCCGACGAGTCGGCCGAGCTGATCCAGCACTCCCTCTACACCCTGGAGGGCGGGCAGGCCGCGGCCACCACTCTCATCAACCGCGGCTGCACGGCCGTCGTCTGCGCCAGCGACATGATGGCGCTCGGCGCCGTCCGGGCCGCCCGCGACCTGGGTCTGAGCGTGCCCCGGGACATCTCGGTGGTCGGCTTCGACGACTCCCCGCTCATCGCGTTCACCGATCCGCCGCTGACCACGATCCGCCAGCCCGTGCAGGCGATGGGCCAGGCGGCGGTCCGCGCCCTCCTGGAGGAGATCGGCGGAACGCCCGCGCCGCACGGGGAGTTCGTCTTCATGCCGGAGCTGGTGGTGCGGGGCTCCACGGGTTCGGGGCGGCTCGCGGCGCGATGAGCGGCCGCCCCACTGTGCAAGCGTTTCCGTTCTTTGGAGGGCGCGCACCATCCCCGACTCGACTCTGGGGGGCAACGCTCAACGCCCCGTGAAGGACCGCTTGTTGGGCCGCCGCAGCCAGATCCCGCCGGTCGGTGCCCCACAGCGGGGCATGCGCCGTGACGCGCACACTCAAGCGGCGGGCGCTCGCGACGCGGCGCAACGACGCGGTGAAGTCCTCGGCGCCGAGGAAGGCCGCAGCGGTGGTCGGCACACCGCTCTGGCGGTACTCGACCGTCACAGGACGCACCGGAGCCCCCGCGTCGACCGCCGCCTGGAAGGCGGCCCGGCGGAAACGACCACCCTGCGCCGAGCACCAGGTGGTCGCCTGCGGAAAGACGAGCACCGAAGTCCCCGCCCGCAGCGCTGCCGCCATCTCTGCTACGACATGCGGGAGTTCACGCGATCCGCCATCCCGGTCGATGAACCGCGTGCCCACCCGCCGGGCCAGCGCGCCGATCACCGGCCACTGGCCCACCTCGCGCTTGGCGAGCACGTTCACCGGCTCGACGGCGAGCAGGGCGACGACGTCGAGCCAGGAGACGTGGTTGGCGACGACCAGGGTGCCCATAGCGCCTGCGCGCGAGGACAAGCGTGATCGCGAGCTCAGCCGTTCGCCACCCGCCACCTCCAGGCTCACCCCGAGCGCGCCGAGCACCGCGCGCGCCTCGGCCCGCAGGGTCGCGGGTTCGGCCAGCCGGTCGCCACGGGCCACCGACCGGGTCAGGGTGTACGTCAACGCTGCGTACCGGCGGGTGAGTTCACCCAAGGACACGCGCGGGTCCGGGTCGGCGGCGCAGCTCGCCGGGCAGCCCCGGTCGACCGCCCACGGGGTCACCGCGCGTCCTCGCCGAGGAAGTAGCGGCGGTGGCGCGCGCTGAGCCGCTCCGTGTCGAGGAGGACGAAGAAGTCCGCGACGTCGAACTCCGGGTCGTACGCGGGGGCGCCGCACACCCACGCGCCGAGCCGGAGGTAGCCGCGCAGCAGAGGCGGCAGGTCGGCGAGGACCGGGCGCTCGGCCAGGGGGCCCTCGGGAACCCAGGGGCGCCGGGGGTGCACCCGCAGCTCCGGCGGCACCGCGTGCTTGGCCGTGCCCAGCAGCCAGGCACTGGACGCCGCCCGGCCACCGTCCGCCAGCGGCACGGAGGCGCAGCCCGCGAGGTACCGGTGACCGGAGAGCAGGACATAGCGGGCCAGAGCCGACCACATCAGATTGATCACGGCACCGGAGCGGTGGTCGGGGTGGACGCAGGAGCGGCCCGCCTCGACGGTGGTCGACCGCAGACCGCTCAGCGCGCGCAGGTCGAACTCTCCGTCGGAGTAAGACCGTTCGGCCCGCCCCGGCGGCAGCAACCGGTACGTCCCGACGACCTCGCCGGTCGAGGTGTCCGTGACGATCAGATGGTCGGCGAGGTCGTCGAAGGCGTCGATGTCGTGGCCGGGCAGGGGCGTGTCGAGGGCCGCGCCCAGCTCCTCCGCGAAGACGCGGTGGCGCAGCCGCTGGGCGGCCCTGATCTGTTCGGTGGTGTCCGCGACGGAGGTGACGTACGCGGGGGCGACCGCAGGGGCGGTCGGGGCGGGGGCCGTGGACGGCGTGAGCGGTGTCGAGGGCATGACAGTTCCGTTTCTCGGTTCGATGGGGTCGAGACGAGGGGGACGACGGAGACGACGGAGACAGAGAGGAATGGGGAGCGAGTGGGGAGCGGGAGGCCAATAGGGAGCGGAGGGCCAGTGGGGAACGGGGAGCCAGTGGGGAGCAGGCGCCGGCAGGGGTCAGAAGGCGGCAGGGAACAGGGAGAGTCGGGCGGCGAGCGGCGCACAGAACCCGCCCCGTCCAAGCAGCACGGTGACGTCACCGGCTGAACTGCGCGCTTCAGCCGTGCATCGGCCCGCCGTCCGGCACGCGTCGGGATCGGGCAGGCCGTCCCCGCCTGCCCACCCGGCGAAGACCGACAGACGCACCCCCACCCCCTGAACTGGGGCTACGACAACCACCGAGCGGACCCGCCAGGTCCTGGCCACCCCGCCCGCCCCTCCCCGGCGTGGCATTGACCCGCCTCACCTTTGCCCGTACAAACGCGGCATGCCACCTCCCCTCCCCCTCGCGGGCATCACCGTCGTCAGCCTGGAGCAGGCCGTCGCCGCGCCCTTCGCCACCCGTCAGCTCGCCGATCTCGGGGCGCGGGTCATCAAGGTCGAGCGCCCCGGCGGCGGCGACTTCGCCCGCCGTTACGACACCACCGTGCACGGACAGGCCAGCTACTTCGTCTGGCTGAACCGGTCCAAGGAGTCGCTCACGCTCGACCTCAAGTCCGAGCACGGCCGGGAGATCCTGGAGGAGCTGCTCGCGAGCGCTGACGTGTTCGTGCAGAACCTCGCCCCCGGCGCCGCCGCCCGCATGGGCCTGGGCGCGCAAGCGCTGCAGGACCGCCACCCGACCCTGATTCCGTGCACCGTCAGCGGTTACGGCACGGACGGCCCCTGGGCGGACCGCAAGGCGTACGACCTGCTCGTGCAGTGCCAGACCGGACTGCTCCAGCTGACCGGCACCCCGGACGAGGCCGCCCGCGTCGGCATCTCGGTCGCCGACATCGCGGGCGGGATGTACGCGTACAGCGGCATCCTGTCGGCGCTGTTCACACGGGCGACGACGGGGCGCGCGCCGACCGTCGAGGTGTCGCTCTTCGACGCGCTCGCCGAGTGGATGGGGCAACCCGCCTACTACACGCGCTACGGCGGTATCCAGCCACCCCGCGTCGGCGCCCGCCACGCGACGGTCGCGCCGTACGGCCCGTTCACCGCGGCCGACGGCAAGGACGTGCTGCTCTCGGTGCAGAACGAACGTGAATGGGCCGCGCTGTGCGCCGAGTTCCTCGGGCGGCCCGAGCTGGGCGGCGATCCGCGCTTCGCCACCGGGTCCGACCGTGTGGCGCACCGCGAGGCGCTCGACGCGATCATCTCCGTACGCTTCTCCGAACTCGGCAGCGACGAGGCCATGAAGCTGCTCGACCGCACGGGCATCGCCAACGCCGGGGTCAACTCGGTCCAGGAGTTCCTGGCCCACCCGGTGCTCACCGAGCGCGGCCGCTGGCAGGACATCAGGGTGCCGGGCACCTCCGAGCCCGTACAGGCCCTGCTCCCACCGGCCGACCTCTCCGGGGTCACGCCGCGCATGGATCCGGTGCCGGCGGCGGGCGAGCACACCGACGCGATCCTCGCCGAGCTGGGCCGCGGCCCGGACGACATCGCCCGGCTGCGCGCGGCGGGAGTCTGCCGGTGAGCTCCCTGGACGCCCTCTCCCCCGCCGAGCAGTTGGTCGTCACGACGGTCCGCGAGTTCGTGGACCGCGAGGTCAGGCCGGTCGTACGGGAGTTGGAGCACACCGACACCTATCCGGCCGCTCTCATCGACGGCATGAAGGAGCTCGGTGTCTTCGGTCTCGCGGTCCCCGAGGAGTACGGCGGGACCCCCGTCTCCACCCCCTGCTACGTCCTGGTCACCGAGGAGCTGGCGCGCGGCTGGATGAGCCTGGCGGGTGCGATGGGCGGCCACACGGTCGTCGCCAGACTGCTGCTGCTCTTCGGCACCCCGGAGCAGCGGCGGCACTGGCTGCCGCGCATGGCGACCGGCGAGGTGCGCGCCACGATGGCGCTGACCGAGCCGGGCGGCGGATCGGACCTCCAGGCGCTGCGCACGGTCGCGCGGCGCGACGACGACGGCGGAGGGTACGTCGTCGACGGCGCGAAGACGTGGATCACCAACTCCCGGCGCTCCCGGCTGATCGCGCTGCTCTGCAAGACCGACCCGGACGCCGAGCCCCGGCACCGGGGCATCTCCGTGCTGCTCGTCGAGCACGGCCCAGGCCTGACCGTCTCCCGCGACCTGCCGAAGCTCGGTTACAAGGGCGTGGAGAGCTGCGAGCTGTCCTTCCACGGCTACCGCGCCCCCGCGGACGCGCTGCTAGGCGGCGTCGAGGGCGAGGGGTTCGGGCAGATGATGAAGGGACTGGAGACGGGGCGGCTGCAGGTGGCGGCCCGTGCGCTGGGAGTGGCCCGCGCCGCGTTCGAGGACGCGCTGCGCTACGCCCAGGAGCGCGAGTCGTTCGGCGTGCCGATCTGGCGGCACCAGTCCATCGGCAACTACCTCGCCGACATGGCCACTTCGCTCACGGCAGCCCGTCAGCTCACCCTGCACGCGGCCCGCGAGGCCGACGCCGGGCGGCGCGTGGACATGGAGGCGGGCATGGCCAAGCTGTTCGCCTCGGAGACGGCCGTGCGGATCACCCTGGACGCGGTCCGCATCCACGGCGGCCACGGCTACTCGACGGAGTTCGACGTCGAACGCTACTTCCGCGACGCGCCATTGATGATCGTCGGTGAGGGCACCAACGAGATCCAGCGCAATGTGATAGCCCGTCAACTGGTGGCGCGTGGCGGCCTGGAGATGTGATGTCCCTCAGCCGTCGACGGCGACGCCGAGCCCTTCGAGTACGACCGCGTTCGGCAGTCCGGCGAACACCTTGCCCGGCACGATGAGTTTGCCGCGCCGACTGCCGCTGCCCACCAGGACGTACGGCAGATCGGCGACGGCGGCGTCGACCAGCAGCGGCCACGCGGCGGGCAGCCCGATCGGTGTGATGCCGCCGTACTCCATGCCGGTCTCGCCCGTGGCCGTCTCCATCGGCGCGAACGACGCCTTGCGCGCGCCGAGTTGGCGGCGCACGACGCCGTTCACGTCGACGCGCGTCCCGGACAGGACGACGCATGCCGCGAGCGTGGTCTCGCCGCCGCGCTTGCCCGCCACGACGACGCAGTTGGCCGACTGGGCGAGGAGGTCGGGGCCGTAGTGCTCCAGGAACGTGGCGGTGTCGGCCCACCGCGGGTCGGTGTCGACGTGGATCAGCTCGTCGGCGGGGACGGGGCCGTGCCAGTCGCGCACGGCGTCCGCGACGGGCGGTACGAGCAGGTCGAGGGCTTCGGGAGCGGGGCTGACGACGTCGAATTCACCGAGAGGAGCACGCATGGCGGCACGCTAACAGCCCCGCGGCAGCGGTGGGCCGACGGCCCTCAGTAGGAGCCCGCGTGGGCCGGCGGCACCGACACCGACATCGTCATCTCCAGGGGCTCGGCACCCCGGTTGTGGTAGCCGTGCGGCACGTTGGCCTCGAAGGTGGCGGCCGTCCCCGCCGGCATGGCGTGCTCGGCGCCGTCGACGACGAGGGTCAGCTCACCCCGTGAGACATGCAGCAGCTCGATGGTGCCCGGCGGGTGCGCGTCGGAGTCGTTGCCCTCCCCCGGCATCAGGTGCCAGGACCACAGTTCGAAGGGCCCGCGCGCCTCGGCGCCGACGAGGAGCGTGGTGCTGCTGCCGGCGTCC
Source organism: Streptomyces sp. NPDC039480 (assembly GCF_055597165.1). NCBI lineage: Bacteria > Bacillati > Actinomycetota > Actinomycetes > Kitasatosporales > Streptomycetaceae > Streptomyces > Streptomyces sp. NPDC039480. The sequence continues at coordinate 40,565 of NZ_JBVITX010000019.1, forward strand.
GTGGACCACATGCGCACCGCCTGCTCCGGCGGCACGAGGCGGACGTGCGGACCCTGTTCGTAGTCGAGGAGCGTGGTGATGCTGACGCCCAGCGCGTCCGCGAGCTTCACCGTGATGCCGACGCTGGGGTTGGTCCTGGCCTGCTCGATCTGGATGATCATGCCGCGGCTGACGCCCGCGCGGGCCGCGAGGGCGTCGAGGGTGAAGCCCCTCTCGCTGCGCCACCGCTTGAGGTTGCGCGCGAGCGACTGGGTCAGCTGATCGAGATCCGACACATTCCCGTCCGTGTTCAGGGTTCTGGGGTCTGGGTTCTGGGTTCCGCGGTGCGGTGCATCCGATGAGCCCGGATGGTCCACCACACTGTACTGCGAGGCCCGCACGCGACCGGCTCTCCGCGGAGCCGGGGTGATGGCGCGGGCTCTCAGGCCTCGCCCAACTCGCCGAGCGCGATCAGCTGTTCCGGCGTGACCCCGTCGGGGATCGGCACCGGCGCGGGCGTGCGCAGCGGCGGCTGCCACCCCTGCTCCGCGTCCCAGGTCCGCACGACCCGCGCGGGCGCCCCCGCCACCACGGCGTGGTCCGGGACCTCGCCCCGGACGACCGCGCCCGCGGCCACCACCACATTGCGGCCGATCCGGGCCCCCGGCAGGATCACCGCTCCCGTGCCGATCCAGCAGCCGGGACCGATGTCGACCGGGTCCATGCGGGGCCACTGCTTGCCTATGGGGGTGTGCGGGTCGTCGTAGGAGTGGTTGGTGGACGTCACGTACACATAGGGGCCGAAGTAGCAGTCGTCGCCGATCGTCACCGTCGTGTCCGCGATGACGTGGCTGCCGCGGCCGAGCACGACGCCGTTGCCGATGCGGAGGATCGGGTCGGGTCCGAGGTCGAGGTCCGGCATCATCCCCGCGGTGAGGGTGACGTGCTGGCCCACGATGCAGTGGTCGCCGATCCTGATCCACGGCTCCCCGAAGACCGTGCCCTGCGGGAAGGCGAGCTTCGTGCCCTCGCCGAGCGCGCCGAAGCGCAGCCGCCCGGGGTGCGCGGCCGTGACCGCGCCGGTGCGCTGCACCCAGTCCCAGCCCGCGTGGACGGCGCGCTGCGCGAAACGGCGCGGCGCGGCGGCAAGGGATGAGAACGTGTTCCTGTTCTTCGGCACGGGCTCACGTTACTCAGTGCCACGGGGGCCCGCAGGCCCATGGCCTGTGATCTTCACCCCACGCGGCAGCGCGGGCCGCCGGGTCCCGTACGGTGCCGTCAGGCGTGACGACGTACGGAAGAGGGAGACATCCGATGGGCCACGAGGCACTCATCACCGGCATCGGCGGCAAGGACCCGAAGATCGACCAGGACGCCTTCACCGCGCCGACGTCCGTCGTGCTCGGCGAGGTGACGCTGCATGCCGGGGCGAGCACCTGGTACGGCGCGGTGCTGCGGGCCGACTGCGGGCCGATCGTCGTGGGGACCGACAGCAACATCCAGGACAACTGCAGTCTCCATGTCGACCCGGGCTTCCCCATCACGATCGGCGAGCGCGTCTCGGTCGGCCACAACGCCGTGCTGCACGGCTGCACCGTCGAGGACGACTGCCTGATCGGCATGGGCGCCACCGTCCTCAACGGCGCGGTGATCGGCGCGGGCTCCCTGGTCGCCGCGCAGGCCCTGGTGCCGCAGGGCATGCGGGTGCCCCCGGGCTCACTCGTCGCGGGCGTGCCCGCCAAGGTGCGCAGGCCGCTCACCGACGAGGAGCGCGAGGGCATCTCGCTCAACGGCACGATGTACGTCGAGCTGGCCAGGGCCCACCGGGACGCGCACGCCGCGGAGTGAGTCAGTCCGCGACCGGCACCGGCTGCGGCTCGGCGGCGGTGGCGGTGGCGGTGGCGGTGGCGGTGGCGGTGGCGGTCGCAGTGACGGGCGCGGCCGGCTCCGCGGCCGCCGCCTCCGCTTCCGCCTCTGCCGCCGCCTTCTTCGCCCGGTGCTTGACGAACAGCATCGAGCCGACACCGATCAGCACGGCGATGCCGAGTCCCACGTACGAGAACCGCTTGAGCCAGTCCTCGGCGACCACACCGATGTAGTAGATGACGGCGGTGGTGCCGCCCGCCCAGACGATGCCGCCGAGGACGTTGGCGATCAGGAACTTCCAGTACGGCATGCGCAGGACGCCCGCGAGCGGCCCGGCGAAGATCCGCAGCAGGGCGATGAAGCGGCCGAAGAAGACCGCCCACATGCCCCACTTCTGGAAGGACCGCTCGGCGGTCGCCACGTTCGCGGCGCCGAAGTGCTTGGGGAACTTCCGTTCCAGCCACGCGAGGAGCGGCCGGCCGCCCTTGCGCCCGATGGCGTACCCGATGGAGTCGCCGATGATGGCGCCCGCGGTGGCGCACGCCCCGAGGATCACCGGGTTGATGTCGCCGTGCTGGGAGGAGAGGAGCGCCGCGGAGACCAGGACGATCTCACCGGGCAGCGGGATGCCCAGGCTCTCCAGTCCGATGACGAGGCCCACCAGCGCGTAGATACTGACGGCTGGGACGTGCTCCAGCCACTCCTGGACGTGCAACGCCGGTTCCTTCCGTGGTTCAAGTGTGTGCCCGGCGTGCGCGCCTCTCGGCCACGCACGCCGGGCAGCCTACCCGGACGCGATCACCGGCCCGGGATCACCCGGCGGGAACGGTGTCCCAGAGGTCGCACCGGTGTTCGTCGCGCACCGTCGTACTGATCGTGGTGCCGCCCGCCGCCGCGGTGCGCAGCGAGAGCACCTGCCCCGGCCGGGTGCGCTGGTCGGGAGCGGCGGGCCCACCGTCGGCGCGCGGCACTCCGCCGCGGATGAAGGAGCCCCAGTACTGGATCATCTGGTCCGCGAGCGCCCGCTGTCCCGCGTCGAGCGGCGAGGTCAGTCCGAAGTGCTTGAAGAGGTACTGGACCTCGTTGACGTGGGTCGCGCCGAAGTCGAAGTCCGTGTCCAGCTCGCGGAGCGACGCGAAGGGCGGCGAGGTGCGGTCCGCGAACTCGTAGGCGTAGACGGGCCCGCGGTGCGCGAGTGCCGTGTTCATGCGCAGCGCCGTGCAGGCGAACATCCGGTCGCCGACGCCCGCGGCGTACGCGTGCGTGGGCGAGGCGTATGCGTCGAGCGGATACGTCTTCAGTACCCGGCCGCCCAGTTCGGGACCGTACGCGTCGGTGAGCGCGCCGGGGTACTGCTCGGCGGTGAGCGGCCTGCCCTGGCCGTCGAACTGCGCGAAGGCGAAGAGGGTGCCTTCGTCGCTGTTCGCGCCGTTCAGCACCGGAACGCGCGCCGCGGTCCCCTTCTCGTACGCCTCCTCGGGCTGGACCGGCAGGAACGCGCCGCCGACGACCGGCCCCCAGTCGAAGCCGGCCTGCGCAGCGAGGATGTCCTTCGCCGACTTGCCGCGCAGACAGGCGAGAGCAGTTCGTGGGTCGGGGCAGCCCGCCTTCTTCGCGAACGCCGCACCGTCGGCAACCGCCCGCTCGCGCTCGCGGCCGGCGCAGTCGCCGTACGCGCCGCTCTGCACGATGCCCGCGCGGAACAGGCCGCGCGCGGTGGGCGAGGCGAGCAGGGTGCAGACGGAGCGGCCGCCCGCGGACTCGCCCGCGATGGTGACGCGGCGCGGGTCGCCGCCGAACCGCCCGATGTTGGCCCGCACCCAGCGCAGTGCGGCCTGCTGGTCGAGCAGCCCGTAATTGCCGGACACACCGTCGGACGCCTCGCCGTCGAGACCCTCGGCGGCCAGGAACCCCATCGCGCCGAGGCGGTAGTTGACGGTCACGACGACCGTGCCGGTCCTGCGGGCGAAGGTGTCGGGCACGATGTCCTCGCCGGCGCCCGCGGTCAGCCCGCCGCCGTGCAGCCACACCATCACGGGCCGCTGCTTCGCCGTCTGCCCCTTCGGCGCGTAGACGTTGACGTCGAGGCAGTCCTCGGTGTGGCTGGGGTTCTCGTAGCCGGGGTCCCAACTGGCTGTCTGGACGCACCGGTTGCCGAACGCGGTCGCGCGGCGCACCCCGTCCCAGGCCTTCGCGGGACGGGGCTCCTTCCAGCGGAGGGCCCCGACGGGCTGCCGGGCGTAGGGGATGCCGAGGAACTGCCGCCCCTCCGCGGTGGTTTCACCCCGCACCCAGCCGGCGGTGGTGCGTACCAGCGTGCTGTCCTGCGCGGCGGCCGGGCCGGTCGTGGCCTGGGCCGCCGGGAGCGGCACCAGAGAGACCGCGGCGCCGGCCGCCAGGGCGGCGACGAGCGACGCGGCGCGGCGTATCCGACCGCGAGCACCCCGCCTGCTTCCTCTTGCCGTCATACACCTCTTCATCTTCAGCGTGAACCTTTTCCTCATGAACCGGCTCCCTTGATGACGGTGGTCGTGGAGAGGGTCAAGTCACGTGCCGATGTTCCCACTTGGACGGTCCGTCGGCCGGTGCCGAGCACCCAGTCGTGGCGCTCGGCGTCCCAGGCCGAGAGAGTCCGCCGGTCGACGCGGACCGTGATACGCCGCCGCTCCCCCGGGCGCAGCTCGACCCGCCGGTAGCCGCCGAGCACCCGCTCGGCCTGACTCAGGTCCAGGTCGGGGGACGGGCCGACGTACACCTGCGCGACGGTGACTCCGGCGCGCCTGCCGGTGTTGCGCACGGTGAAGCTCACGTCCACGCCCCGCCCCGCCCCGCGGACCGCCAGGTCCCCGTAGGCGAAGGTGGTGTAGGAGAGCCCGTGCCCGAAGGGGAAGAGCGGCCGCACCCCTTCGGCGTCGTACCAGCGGTACCCGACGTGGACGCCTTCCGAGTACTCCTCGACGCCGCCGGTCCCCGGATAGCGGCGCGGGTCCCCTGCCATCGGATGGCGGTCGTCGTCCACCGGGAAGGACTGGGTGAGCCGGCCGCCGGGGTCGCAGTCGCCGAACAGGACGGCGGCGGTGGCGGCCGCGCCCTCCTGGCCGGGGTAGTACATCTGCAGCACGGCGGCGGTCCGCCGCAGCCACGGCATGGAGGTGGCCGACGAGGTGTTCAGGACCACGGTGGTACGCGGGTTGGCGGCGGTCACGGCCCTGATCAGCGCCTCCTGGTGGCCGGGCAGCGCGATGGTCGTGCGGTCCTGGCCCTCGGTGGCGTCCTCGTACGCGAAGAGGACGACGCTGTGCGCGCCGCGCGCCGCCCGCACCGCTTCGGCGACGTCGGCCGCGCGGGTGGCGCGCGTGACGCGCCGCAGCCGGAAGGTCTGCCCTTGGTCGCCGCCCTGCGCGCTGATCCGCAGCCGGTGCCCGCCGCGGGTGAGCTTCAGCGTCGCGCGCCGCACGTTCAGCCCGTCGGGCGCGGTGGAGACGAGGCCGCCGGAGAAGAACTCGGCGACGCCGGGCAGCTTCGGGTAGAGCTCCTTGCCGTCCAGCTCCACCTTGGGCCGCTCGCCCGAGTAGTGGATGACGAGCGTCCACTCTTCGGACTCGTCGAGTGTCAGCTTTCCGTCGTATGTCCACTTCTTCCCCGCGGCGACCCGCTGCCCCTCCGCGTCGATGCCGGGACTGAGCGCGCGCCGCGGGATCGCCTTGCCGTAGAGGTCCTCCCCCAGCGCGTACGTGACGTCGGCGCCGCGCCCGGCCCTGGCGGTGACGGCGTCGAGGGGGCTCGCCGCCCGGTCGGGGATGACGTGCGCGCTGCCGCCGCCGCTGACGAACGGGTGGCGGCCGGTGGGTCCGATGACGGCGATGTCGCGGGCGGCGCGGCCTTGCAGAGGCAGCGCCCCGCGTACGTTCCACAGCAGTGTGGCGCCGGCCTTGGCGACATCGAGGGCGACCGCCTTGCCCGCCTCGGGGTCGCGTCGCGGCCGTGGCGGTACGCGCGCGTCGAGCAGCCCGAACCGCTCCATGACGCGGAGGATCCGGCGGACCGAGCGGTCGACCTGCCACTCGGGCACGCTGCCGTTCCGCACGGCCTTCTTCAGGGCGGACCCGAAGTAGGTGTCGTCGGGCATTTCCATGTCGAGCCCGGCGGCGAGGGCTGCGACGGTGCTGTGCTGCGCGAACCAGTCGGTCATCACCCACCCCTCGAACTCCCACCGTCCGCGCAGGATGTCGCTGAGCAGCGTCTTGTTCTCGCAGGCGAAGGTGCCGTTGACCTTGTTGTACGCGCCCATGAGTGCGCCGGTGCCCGCGTCGACCGCCGCCTCGAACCCGCGCAGCTCCGTCTCGTGCATGGTCCGCTCGTCGGCGCGTACGTCGACGGACTCGCGGTCCTTCTCCTGGTTGTTCAGGGCGAAGTGCTTGACGGTGGCGATGAGGCCCTCGCCCTGGATGCCCCTGATCTCCTCGGACACCATGTCTGCGGCGAGCAGCGGGTCCTCGCCGAAGGTCTCGAAGTTGCGGCCCGCGTACGGGGTGCGGATGAGGTTGACCATCGGCGAGAGCAGCACGTCCTGCCCGAGTGCGCGTCCCTCACGGCCGATGACCTGGCCGTAGCGGCGGGCGAGTGCCGGGTCGAAGGCGGAGGCGAGCATGACGGGGGCGGGCAGCGCGGTGGCGCGGGCCGCGACGCGGACGCCTGCGGGGCCGTCGGCGAGCCGCAGCGGCGGGATCCCGAGGCGCGGCACGCCGGGCACGTAGCCCGCCTGACCGAGCGCCTTGGGGTCGGTCGCGCCGTGCAGCAGGGAGATCTTCTCGTCGAGGGTGAGTCTGCCGATGAGGGACTCGACGCGGGGTCCCGCGCCGGGGCCCTGTCCGGCGCGGGCTGCCGCGTGCGCCGCGCGTGGGGGCGCCGCCACACCGGTGGTGGCCGCGGCCGCCACGGCGATCGCACCGCCGACCACCCCCAGGACTGACCGCCGGGACACGGAGTCGGACATGAGCCGTCACTTCCTTCTGTGCCTGTTGTGCGCGAACACGACTGTGCGAAGCGAAGCGTGTACACGTGCCAGCGGCGGGTCGTCGTTCGCCCTTTGAACGCACTATGCGACAGAGGGGACTTGACACACCGTTAGGCACCACGTGTGGCGGCGGGAAAACTATGACCGACGATGACTCGTGTCAATAAGTTGAACAGAAAAGCGCGGGCCCCCTGGCGGTCCGCGTCAGCGGTACGGACCGAGAGCCAGGGGGCCGGGGGCAGGGGGCCGGGGGGGCAGAGGTGGGGGGCTTCAGCTGTTGGGGCGCAGGGTCCACACCACCGTCATCTCGCCGGTGACGGCGCCGTCCTCGCGCCGGATCTCGATGGCGACCGGGAACTCGGGGCGCTCGCCCGCGTCGAGCTCGGCGATCACGTCGGCGGCCGGGCGGCCGAGGGTCGCCGTGGCGGTCACCGGACCCATGGCCAGCTTCTTGTACGCGATCTCGGCGCTGACGGCGAGCGGCACGGCGCGCGAGAGCTCCGCGCCGAACGCGGCGAGGACGATGGCCCCGCTCGCGGACTCGCCCAGCGTGAACATGGCGCCGGCGTGCGGGCCGCCGACGTGGTTGTGGTACTCGCTCTGGTCGGGCAGGGCCACCACGGCCTTGTCCGGCGCGGTCTCCCGGAATTCGAGGTTCAGGGTCCGGGCCATCGGAACCGTGGCGGCGAGCATCTCGCCGATCGACATCTGTTCTGCGCTCATGGCACGCGATGTTACCCACGAGTAGCGATCCTTGACCAGGACCTGCCTCCGCGTAGATCACCGTCACCTATCGTTGACGCCCATGTGGCCAGGACAGCAGCCGCCCGGGGGCGAGCAGAACCAGCAGAACCAAGGGCAGAACCAGGGACACCAGGGGCAGAACCCGTACCGGCAGCCGGGGTACCAGCAGCCCAACCCGTACGGGCAGCAGGCTCCGCAGCAGGCTCCGTGGAACGCTCCGACCATGCCCGGCAGCGGTAACAGCGGCGGAAACGGCGGCGGCAACCGGACCAAGGTGATCGCCCTCGTCGCGGCCGGCGCCGTCGTGGTCGCCGCGGGCGTGGCCGGCGCCCTGCTCCTCGGCGGCGACAAGGACGACTCCGCGAAGCCCGACCCGGTGAAGTCCAGCGCCTCGCCGGACCCGGCCGCCTCCGACGACTCGAACCCCCGCACCGGGGACGGCATGCCCGAGCCGGCCGTCCCCGGCTGGAAGGTCGTCGTCAACCCCAAGCTCGGCATCGCCTTCGACGTGCCCGCCGAGTGGTCCCTGGACTCACGTGACTGGGCCGGCGGAGTCGTGGAGGACAAGGACGCCGAGGACGACTCGGCACCGTTCCTCGCCGCGTACGCGGCCCCCGCCTACTTCAAGGAGAAGTGGTGCGCGAGCGACGACGACAAGGACGGCACGAAGGACTACGCGCCGCTGGGGGCCGCGGGCACGCGTGGCGGGCACGGAGTGAAGAGCGCCGAGCAGGCCGCACGGCACGACGCGACCAACTGGGTCTACGGCGTGTACACGCAGCCGGACAGGAAGAAGGTCACGACGGGGCCCACCGAGCCGTACACCACCAAGTCCGGCCTCAAGGGCAGCCTGGTGAGCGCGAGTTCGTCCGGAGTCGAGAAGCAGGACAAATGCGACTCGGACGGCAAGGCCACGGTGTTCGCCTTCAAGACTCCTGAGGGGAGGTTCGCGTCCTGGTCCTTCCACGGCGCGAAGGGCGTCGAGGACGAGCTGCCGGACGCGACCGTGAAGAAGGTCCTCGCGACGGTGCGCCTGTACGAACCCGTCCAGGACTGAACGCAGGTCAGGGGCGGATGTGATCTTGCTCGGCGGCGCCCCGTATCGTGTCCGGCCATGTGGCCAGGACAGCAGCCGCCCGGGGGCGAGCAGAACCAAGGACATGACCAGGGGCAGAACCCGTACCAACAGCCGGGATACCAGCAGCCCAACCCGTATCAGCAGCCGGGATACCAGGCGCCGAACCCCTACCAGCAGCCCGCGCAGCCCACACAGCTCCCGCAACCCGCGCAGCTCCCGCAACCCGCGCAGCTCACGCAGCCCGCGGGCGGGCGCGACAAGGTCAAGATCGTCGCGATCGTGATGGCGGCCGCCGTCGTCGTGGCCGCCGGTGTGACCGGATTCCTGGTGCTCGACGGCGGGGACGACAAGGACACCGAGGCCGACGCCCCCGCACAGACCGCGTCCCAGAAGCCGGCCCCCGCCGTGGACGACGGCGAGGACGGCGACAGCGAGCGCGGTACGGACAGCGGCCTGAAGCCGACCATCAAGGGCTGGCACGTCGTGGTGAACCCCCGGTGGGGCACCGCCTTCGACGTGCCGCCCGAGTGGGAGGTGCAGAACCCCGGCTCGGCGATCGCCTTCGAGGACGTGAAGACCGGCAAGCCGCTGATGACCATGTCGGCGCCCGCGTACCTCCGGTCCAAGTGGTGTGTCACCGACGACGACAAGGACGGCAGGAGCGAGGACCACGAGCTCGCCGCCGTCGGCACCAAGGGCGCCAGGGGCGCGAAGAACACCGACCAGGTCGCGGTCAACCAGGTGGGCTGGTGGGTGTACGCCGGCTACACCCAGCCGGACAAGAAGAGCTTCACCTCCGACGAGAAGGCCCAGCCGTACACCACGAAGTCCGGCATCAAGGGCAGCATCGCCCGCGCCAAGTCGACCGACACGCCCCAGAAGGGCAAGTGCGCCACGGACGGCAAGGCGATCACCTTCGGCTTCAAGAACTCCGCCGGCGACTACGTCGCGTGGAGCCTCTACGGAGCCACGGGCGTGAAGGACGAGATACCGGAGGACACCGTCATGAAGATCCTCAGCACGGTGCGCACCCACGGGGAACCGACGGAATCCTGAGGCTTTCCTCCGCTTTCTCCACAGCTTCTCCCCTCCCCCGGCGACCCTGCACCCGCACCGCAGGGGGCGCGCATGGCACCGCGCCCCCGGCACCTCTATGGTTACTGGCCATGTGGCCAGAAAAGCAGCCGCCCGGGGGCGAGCAGAACCCGCAGGACCAGAATCAGAACCCGTATCAGCAGCCGGGGTACCAGCAGCCGAATCCGTATCAGCAGCCGGGATACCAGCAGCAGCCTGCGGGCGGCTACCAGCAGCCGCTGGGCGGCGGCCAGCAACCGCACTCGGGCGGATACTCGCAGCCCGAGCAGTCACACTGGGCGGCCCCGACACCGCCGCCCGTACCGCCGCAGCAGCTGGGCGGCGTCCAGGGCGCCGGCGGGCAGGGCGGTGGCGGCGGCAACAAGACGAAGGTCACCGCCATCGTCGCCGCGCTCGCCGTGGTGGTGGCGGCCGGTGTCACCGGTTTCCTCGTCTTCGGCGGTGACGACGAGAAGAGCGACGAGGCGGGTCCGGCGAAGCCGTCGAAGTCCGTGTCGAAGAAGCCGAGCCCGACGGCCAGCGACGACGGGAACGCGCGCGGCGAGGGCGACGACAACAAGCCGATGATCGACGGCTGGCAGGTCGTCGTGAACCCCAAGTGGGGCACCGCGTTCGACGTGCCGCCCGACTGGGAGATCAAGACGCCGGACACCTTCATCGGCTTCGACGACCGCAAGGACGAGGGCACGAAGACGATCATCGGCATGTCCGCGCCCGCGGTCCTCAAGGACAAGTGGTGCACGTCCGACGACGACAAGGACGGCGAGCCCGACGACACCTCGCTCGCCGCGGTCGGCACGAAGGGCCAGAACGGCGCGAAGGACACCGAGGACATCGCGCGCAACGACTCGGCCTGGTGGGTCTTCGGCGGCTACACCGAGCAGACCAAGGCCGACAAGAAGAAGATCAAGATCGGTGAGATCGAGGACTTCACCACCAAGTCCGGCATCAAGGGCAGCGTCGCCACGTCCACGACGTCCGGGGCCGCCACCTCGGCCAAGTGCGACTCGGAGGGCAAGGCCACCACGTTCGGCTTCAAGAACGAGTCCGGCGAGTACGTGGCCTGGACTCTTTACGGCGCCAAGGGCGTCAAGGACGAGGTGCCCGACGCCACGGTGAAGAAGATCCTCAGCACCGTCCGGTGGAGCGAGGCGACGCCCGAAGAGTCCTGAGCCACGGGGCCTGGGAGGCCGGGAACCAGAAACCTCGACGAACCGACAAAACGGTTTGCCAAGTCGGCGACTCGCCGGGGACAGTCCCGGGGTGACGAATCCCGCCCCCGCCAGACGCTCCCGCCCCTCCTGGGCGGGCCGCAACTACACACTGCTGACCGCCGCCGCGATCGTGACGAACCTCGGAAGCCACGGGGCGTTGATCGCGGCGGCGTTCGCGGTTCTCGACGCGGGCGGCGACGGCGGGGACGTCGGGCTCGTGGCCGCCGCGCGGACCCTCCCGCTCGTCCTGTTCCTGCTCATCGGCGGGGCGGTCGCCGACCGGCTGCCGCGGCACCACGTCATGGTCGCGGCCAACACCCTCAACTGCGTGTCCCAGGCGGCCTTCGCCGTCCTCGTCCTCGCGGGCGAACCACAGCTGTGGCAGATGATGCTGCTCACCGGGCTCGGCGGCGTCGGCCAGGCCTTCTTCGGACCCGCGGCCGAAGGCATGCTGATGTCGTCGGTCAGCGGCGAGCAGGCCGGCAAGGCCTTCGCGATGTACCGCATGGCGATGCAGGGCGCGGGGCTCGGCGGGGCCGCGCTCGGCGGCCTGATGGTCGCGGCGATCGGCCCGGGCTGGGTGCTGGCCGTGGACGCCGCAGCGTTCGCGGTCGCGGGGGCGCTGCGGTCGTTCCTCGACGTCAGCCACATCCCGGAACGCGCACCCGGCGAGGGGCTCGTCGCCGATCTGCGGGACGGCTGGCGGGAGTTCACGGGCCGGCCCTGGCTGTGGGCGATCGTGGCGCAGTTCTCGGTGGTGGTGGCGGTGGTCGGGGCCGCCGAGTCGGTGTTCGGGCCGCTGGTGGCGCGGGACGAGCTGGGCGGCGCGGGGCCGTGGGGTCTGGCGCTCGGCGCGTTCGGGGCGGGCACGGTCGGCGGGGCGTTCCTGATGACGCGGTGGAAGCCCCGGCGGCTGCTGTTCGCGGGCACCCTCTGCGTCTTCCCGCTGGCCGCCCCTTCGGCGGCCCTCGCGGTGCCGCTGCCGGTGGCGGGTCTGGCCGCGGTGATGTTCGTCAGCGGTGTGGCGATCGAGGTGTTCGGCGTCTCCTGGATGACCGCGATGCACCAGGAGATCCCGGAGGAGAAGCTGTCGCGCGTCGCCGCCTACGACTGGTTCGGCTCGATCGCGATGGTGCCGCTGGCCACGGCGCTCGCCGGCCCCGCGGAGTCCGTTTTCGGCCGGTCCGCTTCGCTGTGGGGCTGTGCGGCGCTGGTGGTCGTGGTGACAGCGGCCGTCCTTTTCGTCCCCGACGTACGGAACCTTTCACGGCGTACGACGGAAGTGGTCGCCTCCGCGAAGCCCGTGTCGCGCGGGGCCGCCGATCCGTCAGCCGATGGAGAAGGCGCCGTCGGGCGGCTCGGGTGACGGGACCGCGTCCTCGTCGCGCACCGGCCGCGCGTCCCCGATGAAGCGGCGCAGCGCGTCGCCGTGCTCGACTCTGGCGGGAAAGACGTCGGACGCGGTACGGCGGGCCAGCGCGGCGCTGTCGATGGGCCGGTGCGCGGCGATCAGCACCGCGTTCCCGAAGCGGCGCCCGCGCAGCACGGACGGCTCCGCGATCAGCGCGAGCTCCGCGAACACCTCGGCGAAGGTGGCCAGTTGGGAGCGGAGGAACGCGAAGGGCGCCCCGTCGGCGAGGTTCGCGGTGTAGTGCCCGTCCGGGCGGAGCACCCTGGCGGCGGTCCGAGCGTACGCGACCGTGGTGAGGTGGGCGGGGACGCGTGAGCCGCCGAAGACGTCGGCGACGAGGATGTCGGCGCTGCCGTCCGGCGCTGTGTCGAGCCACTCCCTGGCGTCCGCGCCGTGCACGTGAACCCCTGTCGTCGCCCCCAACGGCAGCCGCTCCTCGACGAGCCGCAACAGCCCCTGGTCGGCCTCGACCACGTGCTGCCGGGAGCCGGGGCGGGTGGCGGCGAGATAGCGGGGCAGGGTGAGGGCGCCGCCGCCGAGGTGGGTGACGTCGAGGGGGATGCCCGGCTCGGCCGCGGTGTCGAGGACATGGGCGAGCCGGCGCGCGTACTCGAACTCCAGGTGCGTGGGCTCGTCCAGGTCGACGTACGACTGCGGCGCCCCGTCGACCGTGAGCAGCCAGGCCCGCGGGCGGTCGATGTCGGGCATGAGCTTGGCGGTCCCGTGATCAACCTCCCGAATCACCGGCACCGCCTCATCCACACCCTCACCGGAGATCCCCTCCCCGGCCCCACCCTCGAACTCATCCGCGTCCACCCACCCATTGTGCCTGGCTGCGTGGGTGTGCCGGACCCTGAGAAGCGTCACACGACACACCAGCACACCAGCACACCGTGAACCACTACCGCGTGAGCAGATACCGCAGGAGGCGTGACTCGGCGTCCGAACGCGACACTCCGAGCGCCCGCCCGAGCTCCTCGCCCGTGTGCGCGTCAGCCTCCGCGTTCATGGCGGCGCTGCCGGCGACCCTCTTGACCATGCACTCCAGTACGGCCACGCTCTTGAGCGCCGCGAGCGGTGCGTCTTCCGCGAGATTCGTGAGCTGCGAGTCGAGCTGGTCCAGGAGCGCGACCAGCCCGGTGGGCAGCGGGACGGTGCGGGCCTCGACGTCGTCGATGTGCTGGCACCAGCCGTCGAACGGCCCGGTTGCGGGGAACGTCTCGGTGAAAACATCGACGGCGTCCCAGTCGATGGCGTACTCGTCTTCTCCTCGCCACCCACAGGAGCACGCGGCACGCCCGCGCGCGGCCAGCGGACGGTTGAGGCTCCCGTTGTACGCCCACCACTCGCGCGTTTCGTGAAAGTTGGCGCTGCTGCCGGGGTCCAGGTATGCGGTTTCGGGCTCAGTGCCGTCGTCGAGCACGGCGCCGACATAACCCTCGTGGGCGGTGCCGAACTGTTCCGTCGTCCACATGGATGCCTCTTCTCGTGGCGGTGCGGAGCTTCACCATCTCGAAGTATGGACCGCCGTGCGAAGCGGATGCCAAAGATTCCCCCTTCCGCCTTCCCCCTTCCGCCTTCCCCCTTCCGCTTCCAGACGCCCCGGCCACCCCCGCCGCGCACAACCTCAGATCACAGGCGGCCGACCGAGCCGCGTCATCCGGACCACGGTCCGCCACCGCATCGGCCGACGCCGCCCGCACGGCGTACGCACGCCTTCGGCGAACCCGCCGGCCCACGCCTTAAGGCCGCTCGCCGAGCGGGCCCGGCCAAGTGTGAGCAGGAGCCACACCGCGAGGTACACCGGCCCGAGGAGAACAGGCAGATGCCGCTTGGCGAGCCACACCCGGTTGCGGGCGGTCATCCGGTAGTAGACCGCGTGCCGGGCGGGGGAAGTCCTGGGGTGCTGGAGCAGCAGCTCCGGTTCGTAGAGGATCTTCCATCCGTCATCGAGGGCCCGCCAGGCGAGGTCGGTCTCCTCATGGGTGAAGAAGAACTCCGCCGGCCAGTCACCGACCCGGTCCAGCATCGGCATCGCGAGGGCGTGGGCACCGCCGAGGAACGCGGTCACCAGGCCACGCCGCATCGGATCCTTCGCGCGCAGCCGCGGAATGTGCCGACGAGCGGTCCCGCCGTGCTCGTCGACAATCCGAAAACCGACGATGCCCAGACGGGAGTCGGCGGCGAAAAGATCCCGGATCCGACGGAAGACGTCGTCCTGCACGAGCAGGCCGTCGTCATCCAGCTCAATCACGACGTCGATGTCACCGAACTCCCGGAGCCTGGCGATGCCGGTGTTACGGCCGCCGGGACAGCCCAGATTCTCCTCGTTCTCAACGACAGTCACCTCACCGGGCAGCCCCGGGAAGTCCGGCAGCGGCGAACCGTTGCCCACGATCACGATGCGAGCGGGCGCCACATCCTGCTTGGCCACGGACAGCAGCAACTCGTCGACCTCACGCGGCCGATTCCCCATGGTCACGATCACGACCCCAAGGCGCGGCAGCTCCACAGCAAGGACTCTCTCTCGACGACGACGGAGAAAACGAGCCTAACCGTTCGGCGCCCGCGAACTCGTGATTCATCGCGAGCTCAACTCGACCCTCAGCACGAGGGGTTCGTACGAACCGATCGACGCTCCCCTCAGCGCTGCCGACGCCGGCGCCGGACCAGACCGCCGACGATAAGGACAGCAAGGACCAACCAGACCGCCACGAAGAGGACCTGCCCCCAGACCGGCCAGTCAGGACCTCCGCCGGGGACAGCCAGAAACTGAAGGTTCATCGCAGTCCTCTCGGGTCGATGGGTCAGTACACCTCCCTATGCCCACTGAGAGGCGCGGCAGCGGGCCGAGTGTCCGAGCAGAGCCCCCTGAATCGAGACGAGGTCTCCGCCGCGTCCGGCTACGCCCGCCACTCCTCGCGATAGCCGGGCCGGTCGGCGTACACGGCCGCGAGACTCTTCAGTACCGGCCCCATCACCACGAGTGCCGCCCTCGCCGGGCCATTCACCAGGTAGTCGGAAGACGCAGCCTCCTCGATGCGCGCCTGCGCCATGGCGAGCACCTGCCGTTTGCCCGTCACGGGCAAGCGCCGCGGATCAGCAGGTTTTACCGCTCGGCCAGGCTCCGTAGAGTTCACCCTTCTCTCCGAGATAGCTCACGCCGGGACCCACGCACTTCTCGAACTTGCCAGAGTCAACGTCGCGCTCATGCGGGTCCCCTCCGGTGGCGCTGATGTCGTTCGGCGTCGCCATCTTCGGTACGCCGGGTGGCAGCCGACAGTCGGCCTGGACCCTTTCGAACAGGGCGGGTTCGGCCGTTCACGGCGCTTTACGGGTGGGGCGCGAGGGAGCCCGGCGCCCTGCCAGGGAGCGGCGGCCGGGGGCGGCCGGTAAGGGGGCGGGGTCCGACGGCGCGTCGGCCAACTCGGCGTACGGGGATGGCGTCGTCGGTGCGCCGAAGCGGGGCAAGTCTGTCGCGAAGGCGCCGGAAGGGGAGGCGGGGCTAGGCCCGCCTCCCCTTCCGTGGAGCAACCGCTCGGGTCGTGCGACGTGATGAGCTTCGGGCCTACGCCGAGGCGTCGGGCAGCACGTCGGGGAGGCGCCAGAGCTTGCCCTCCCGAGTGGTGGCGTAGATCAGGGCGTTGTCCCTGTCGAGGGCGATGCCGCAGACCGAGCCGATGCCCTCGGCGGCCACGCGCTGGCGGCCCTTGGCCTCGCCGTCGGCGATGACGACCTCGCGCAGCTTGTCGCCACCCGGGTTGGAGACGTACGCGTTGGCCGTGCCGTCCGGGGCCACGCGGACACTGCTCCCGAGGCTGGAGGCCACGGAGCGCGGGGTGGCGTCCTTCGCCGCCAGGTCGATCTCGTAAAGCCCGCCCAGCTCGTACTGGCCGACGTACGCCTTGCCCGCGTGCAGCGCCACTCCGGCGGCCCTCGGCACGGTCCAGGTGCGCTGCTGCTCCGCCGGCTGGCTGTGCAGGCCGTACTCGATCAGCTTGCCGCTCTCGACGTCGGTGACGTAGGCCTTGTTGTTCGGCAGGTCCAGCGCGACGCCGTACGCGTACATGCCTTCGGCGACCTTGACGGGTGGGGCGGAGGGGTCGGCGAGGTTCACCGTGATCAGGCGCTTGCCGCTGTAGTCGGTGACATAGGCCTTGTTGCCCGACAGGTCGAGTGCCACGTCGTTGACCTGGCCCAGACCGCCCGCGACCAACTCCGGTGTGCCGCCCGCGAGATCCACCTTGTGCAGCTTGCCGCCGTTGTACCGCTCGGTGACGTACGCCTTCTGGTTCGGGAGGTCCAGGGCGATGCCGTCGGCCGTCCCCATGCCGGTGGCCAGCTCGACGGGAGCCTTCTTGGGGATCTCCCGCACTTCGCCCTTCTTGTGGAGAGGGTGGCGCTCCAGGTCGAATTCGAGCTTTTCCAGCTCGAAGATCTCGTGCACCCCAGCGAGCGTGGAGACGACCTCGGCCTCTCCCTTCTGGGAGAAGGGCTTTCCTTCATCGGTCAGGTCGAAGGAATCCGATCCGCCGGTCTCGCCGAGTTTCCAGGCGATCACCTTGGAGTATTTCGGTTCGGCGGCCTGCGGACCTTTCGGCCGGGTCTCCTTCACCTCCACCGGCTCGGGGTAGTAGAGGGCGACCCATCCGCCGAAGGAGATGGGGAATTCGTAGTCGAACCTCCGCACCTGGCGCCGCTGCGTGGCGAGGACGTCCACCCGGCTGCTGATTTTGCCGCTCAGCGTGGACGAGGTCTTGAAGCCGGTGGTCACCGAACCACTGACGGAGGCGGTGATCCCGAGCATCAATTGTGCGGACAGTTCGCCGGTTCCGGTGGCGGTGCTCGTGGCCGTCGTCGTGCTCGTCGACTGGGACTGGGATTCCGTATCGACGCCCTGATTGTCCTTGCTGTTCTTCAGGGTGGTCTTCTGGGACTGGTTCAGAGCCATGCTCTTCTGTAGCTGCTGCTGTAAAGAAGCGGTGGTCTTCGCCCCGAAGGTGAGCTGTACCTGCCCCTGAAGAGACCAGCTGATCGTGTTCGAGACCGAGAATTCGACCGTGTGCGACCAACTGGTCTCGACGGGGTCGGTCCGGTTGACGAACGTCTGCTTGGAGATCACGTCGGGAGGAGGCTGCGTGATGTCGCCCCGCTCATCGATGAGGGGAACGCCCACCGTCATATAGGCCTGCCAGCCGAGCTGGTGTGCGGTGGCCTCCGTGGCGGGGAAATCGCCGAATCGCCCCTTGTTCAGGGAGAACCCGGTGGGGAAGATCTCCCGGTCGGTCCCGTCCGGCGCCTTCCGCTCGGCCTTCCTCTTCAGCTTGGCCTTGTCCCGCTCCAGGATGGCGGGGGCCTTCTCGGCGATTTCCAGTTCCTTCAGATTTCGCCCGGTCAGCGGGTGGCGAATGGACCGCTCACCGAGGTAGGTGGTGCTTACGTTGTTCTTGGCGGGGCCGCCCATACTCCTCAGCCTTCCCTCGGGATGTCGTTGGCCGAGGCGCGGTTGTCTTTCCTCGACTGGTCCAGCTGTTTGTCGCTGATCTGCGGGCGGTCTTTTTCGCTGATCTTCGGCTGGTCCTCTTCCTTGATCACCACTCCCGCCTTCTTGAATGCCTCGTCCTTGGTCGCAGAGGCCATGGTGGTAGTCGATTCGGTGCTTTCGCTGGCTGCCTGCTGTTTGGTGGCTGCCGTCTGGGTGTTCTTAAAGAGCGGGGCGATGAAATTGCCCATGATGTCGAGCGCTTCGGGCGAGGTCTCGCGCACGAGCTTCGGGTCGCGCGGGACCTCGGGAATTCCGTCGTAAAGCTCCGGGTCGACCCCTTCCCTTTCGGGCCAGGCGCCAGGAATGTTCTCCCTGGCCTTTCGGGCGGCTTCCTCGGCGGATTTGGCTTCGCTTCCGCCGCTGTCAAAGATGTTCTTGAAGGTCATGGGCGGCTGCCTACCCCTCCGCTGATCGGTCCATACGACTGATCTGCCATGGGCCGCGAAGAGGGGCCAATTCAGGACATCGAACTGTTGATTGAATGGGGCACAAATGTGCGTGGGCTTTTCCGCGCATGGACCCCGCGGAATTGTCGTATCAGGCCATCTTCGCGGCGCGTCGGCGAGCGTGCCGATGTGGTGATCACACGGCGTTCAGGACTCGTCCAAACCGTCGGTGGTGAACTTGCTGCTCTTCTTGAAGGCGTCATTGGACGGGGCGAAGACGGTGATGTCCTTGGCGTTGTTGAGCGTGTCGACCAGACCTGCCTTCTTGACAGCGGTCACCAGCGTGGAGAGTTCCGGAGTCTTGGACGCAGCCGTGGCCACCGGGTCCTGGGCCATGCCGTCGAGGCCGCCTGCCCCTTCTTCGGGCACCGACGAACAGGCGCTTCCGAAGGTCTCGTGGTCGTCCGCGTGGGCGGCCGGCGCGAGGAGCCCAAGGGACACGGGCAGTGCTATCGCCGCGGCTGAGACCGCGGCAGTGCGGCTCATGCTCCGAGTGGTCATGATCAGTTCTTCCTCTGGATGAGGCGGATTCTCGAAAGAACTGCTGACGACGGCAGGTTCTATGATCAGCCCATGATTGATACCCCGGAGCATTGGACTGTGCGCCATTTCTCGCAGGCCAATCCCGTTGGCTCGGGCTGCGATAGCGTTCCGGCCCTCTTGCGACGGCTGGCCGACTCCATCGACGCGTTGGGTCCTGTTGAGATTCAAGACGTGGTGATCTCGTCAGAGGCGACCGAGCACGGCCCTTGGTGGTCGGGGACCGTCTACTACCACCTGCCGGGAGACGAATGAGGGCCCATCCTGGCACTCACGAGCGGGCCAGATCAGGTCCGGTCACCGGGTGCTGGCCATAGATACGGCGATGGCTGTGATGTTCCCGAGTACTCCGGATGCTGCTGCGATGATCGTCCAGACGTCTTCCATGTTGCCGGCTTGGCGGGTTTGGAGGGCTTACCAGCATGCGAGTCAGGGGATTCCTCTCGCTAAGCGGCTGCCTCTGCAGCCGGCGGTGAGCCGTTGGCTGACGCCAGCTAGCCCCTTCCCCCCGTCGCCCCCGCCCGTTCTGGCCGGGGGGCGTCGCGCTGTCTATCTGCCGGTTCCCGGCTGCTCTCCATCATCCCGGTTGTCGGCCTGGGCTTGGTCGTCGATGGTGATGCGGACGGGTGTTCCGTCGCCGTTGTTGCGGGGCCTGTCGATGATTTCTTGCACTGCCCTGGTGATCTTGCTTTGGATGTGGTCGGCGATGGCGCGGGTGACGGGGCTGTGGGTGTCGCGGGTGGTGTGGGCGAGGCTGGTGATGGCGGCGACGAGGCTCGGTCCGGAGAGGCGGACTTCTACGAATCCGTCGTCGTCTTTGACGGCGCCGGGGATGTGGAAGTGCTCGGCGTTTCCGGCGACTTGGACGAGGAATGCCCAGGTGTCTCGGTGGGCTTCGAGGGTGGCGTGGGCTACGCCGGCTGCGGCTGTCAGGATGGCGTCGCTCGGCTGGTGGCTGTCGTAGTCGGTGGGCTCGGTGAAGTGGACTACGCGTTCGTCGTCGGCCCGGTGCACGGGCTCCGGCAACGGCGGCGGTGGTGGCGGTGCAGCCGCGGCAGCGGCTGGCGGCGCTTGTTCCGTGCGCGCCTTCAGCTGGCTGTCGAGGCCGCTGATGCCTCCGCGGATGGCGACGAGTTCAGTGCTAATGCGGGTGAGCGGGTCGCCGATCGTGTCACGGGCGCGGTCCAGCCCGTCGCGGATGACGGCCCGGTTCTCGGTGAGGCCGGTATTGAGGGCGGCGGTGGTGTCCTGCCGGATCTGATCGATGGCGAGTTGCTGGTCACTGACCTGCTGTTTGAGTACGGCGAGGTCGGTGCCGATGCGTCCAAGCTGGTCCATCATCCGCCGTAGCAGTTCCGCATTGTCGTTACCGAAGATCGCCATAGGCCCCCCTGGTCGTCGACTGACGTGGCCAGGGTGCGGCTTGATCGAGATGTCGACAAGCGCGCGCACCGGTCACCGGAGGCATGTTCCCGGCGCACGCGCCAGCGTCCGCTTCTGCTCGTCGCCCTCGGCGGAGACGTCGCGCTGTCTGGGGTTGTGCTAGCCGTCCTGACGGCGCCTGTTTCGCCTTTCGATGCCAGTCGGTAGCAGTCGATGTCGCTGGGTGCAGTGGACGGGTGCTCATTTTCGGCGGCTGTTCTGCAGGGTCGGTAGGTGCAAAGTGCGGCTCGACGGCCCCTGATTCCCGCCACGTTGGCGGACCGCGAAGCTCGCATCGCACAGGATGCATCTCGTCCCGCCGGACGGGAAGCGTGAGGTCACCCGGCCTGCCGAGACTCGTGAAGATGATCAATGAGTGGCTGTGATCGAGGGAGTACACGCCAGGCGCTACGAGGCGGGCCATGGAGTGTTTTGACGCCCGGTGTACACCTCGCTGAGGTGCCCGTCTCACCGCCAATTCTGTGGCAGGGAGCAGGCCGAACGACGTCCGTGTTCCGCCCGGGTATCAAGCCCTCAGCCTGAGGGGCACACTTCCGTGCTCATCCGTGCATTCACTTCCGCCCCTTGATGGGCGAGACCGTCTTCGCTGTTCAGCACGGCAACTGGCGCGACGATTTCCGCAAACAGGTCGCCAAACTACACGCCCCCGAACGGCACACGCACGTCTCCGTCGCCGCAGCGGAAGACGCCATCGCGGGCTACGTGGCGTGGAGCGTCAACCCGGCCCGCAAGAAAGGTGAGGTCACGATCCTCGCCGTCTCCGCCCAGCACCGTCGTCACCATGTGGGCATCTACGAGGCGCACCGGGCGGCGCCCTCGGGCGCCCGCGCGGGTCGGTAGTCAGCTACAGGTCCACTTCCGGAACAGGCCCTACAGCCGGGCGACCTCACCGACGATGCCTGGGACACCGTGGACGAGCGGCTGCACTTCCTCGTGGAGAGGGGCGCGGCCTAGACCGGACATGAGCCCCAGCTGACCCGCTCCACCCTCTGCGCGAAAGGGCCCGCACAGCTGTGCGGGCCCTTTCGCATCATCCCCTACTTTGCGGACGCACACGTCCTAGAGGGGCTCATCCCGGCTCCCCAGTGGGAGATGAGTGGGAGATGATCATGGCGTGGTGCTGCAATCAGGCGCTAGGAAATGCCAGTTAGCGCTCCCTGTGCGGCCCGGTTTCACCCCGCCGATTCCCCCGCGTGCGGGCTCAGCACGCCCATGCTGACCAGCACGACCAGCACGATGCCCAGCACGATCCGGTAGTAGACGAACGGCATGAAGCTCTTCGTGGTGATGAATTTCATGAACCACGCGATGACCGCGTAACCGACCACGAAGGCGATGATCGTGGCGAAGATCGTCGGGCCCCAGGAGACATGGCCCTCCCCCGCGTCCTTCAGTTCGAAGGCGCCGGAGGCGAGGACTGCGGGGATGGCGAGGAGGAAGGAGTAGCGGGCCGCCGCCTCGCGGGTGTAGCCCATGAGGAGGCCGCCACTGATGGTGGCGCCCGAGCGTGAGACACCGGGGATCAGGGCCATCGCCTGGCAGACGCCGAAGATGAGACCGTCCCTGACGCCGAGTTCCTTGAGGCTCTTGCGCTCGCGTACGGCCCGGTGCTTGCCGCCCGTCTCGTCGCGGGCCGCCAGACGGTCGGCGATGCCGAGGACGATGCCCATCACGATCAGCGTGGTGGCGATCAGCCGCAGATCGCGGAACGGGCCCTCGATCTGGTCCTTGAACGTCACGCCGAGGACACCGATCGGGATCGAGCCGACGATGACCAGCCAGCCCATCTGCGCGTCGTGGTCCGAGCGCGGCACCTTGCCGAAGAGCGAGCCGAACCACGCCGACACGATGCGCGCGATGTCCTTGCGGAAATAGATCAGCACGGCGGTCTCGGTGCCGATCTGCGTGATCGCCGTGAACGCGGCGCCCGGGTCGTGCCAGCCGGCGAACGCCGCCGTCAGCCGCAGATGCGCGCTGGAGGAGATCGGGAGGAACTCGGTCAGTCCCTGGACGAGCCCGAGGATGAAGGATTCAAGCCAAGACATGAAAACTGCGCCGTCCAAGTACTGATCATCAGGCCGCGGATGCGGTCGAAGCGGTCATAGCGGGGCGTAGCTGAAAGGGGAGGGGTGATCACGTCCCTCGTTGGGGGGCAGCGTAGCGGTCCTGGGTTACGGGACGGTGGGAGGGCCGACCGGGGACGGTGCCTGCGGGCTCGCCGTCGGGCTCGCCGTCGGGCCCGTCGTCGTCCACCCCGGGGCCTGCGGATGCGCGGTGAGGTCGTCGTGGCGGACCGGCTCGCCGCAGGCCGAGCACGTCACCACCGGGACGAGTTCGTGGCCGCAGGAGTGTTCGAGGACCATCGGGCGCCCGCGGCCCCCGCGCAGGTGACGGTCGCCCCAGGCCATCAGGGTCATCAGGACGGGCTCCAGTTCGAGACCGGCGGCCGTCGGCCGATAGAGGAAGCGCTGCGGGCGTTCGCTGTAGGTCACCTTCTCCAGGACGCCCGCTTCGACGAGGCGGCGCAGGCGCGTCGCGAGGACGTCGCGGGGCGCGCCGATGTTGCGTACCAGCTGGTCGAAGCGCTCGTTGCCGAGGCACACCTCGCGGAGCACCAGCAGGGAGTACTTCTCGCCGACCAGGGCGAGAGCGTCGGCGATGGAGCAGGGGCGCGGATCCTTCATGCGGGCAGTCTAGGGGGCGGCAAGTAGAGGGTTTGCTTTTCCAACTCACCGGTCTATGGTGAGTTTGGATTTCCTACTCACTGGTATCCGCCGGTGGTTCACCGGCAGTCGAAAGAGGTCCGGACCATGCGTGACGCCGTCATCGTCGAAGCCGTACGCACCCCCGTCGGCAAGGGCAAGCCCCGGGGCGCCCTCGCCGGCGTCCACCCCGTCGAACTCCTCGCCCACACCCTGCGCACCCTCGTCGAGCGCACCGGAATCGACCCGGCCCTCGTCGACGACGTGATCGGCGGCACCGTCGACCAGGTCGCCGAGCAGGCCATGAACACGACCCGCTACGCCGTCCTGTCGGCCGGCTTCCCCGAGTCCGTGCCCGCGACCACCGTCGACCGGCAGTGCGGCTCCTCCCAGCAGGCCGTGCACTTCGCGGCTCAGGGCGTCATATCGGGCGCGTACGACATGGCCGTCGCCTGCGGTGTGGAGTCGATGAGCCGCGTGCCCATGTGGTCGAACGTGCCCGAGGGGGCCGACCCGTTCGGGCCCGGCATCGCCGAGCGCTATCCGGAAGGCCTGGTCCCGCAGGGCATCAGCGCCGAACTCATCGCCGCCAAGTGGTCCATCACGCGCGAGCGGATGGACGAGTTCGCGACGACCTCGCACCAGCGGGCCGCGCGCGCCTGGGACAACGGTCTGTTCGACGCCGAGACCGCGCCGATCGCGGGCCTCACGCGCGACGAGTCCGTACGCCCCACCACCACCCCCGAAGTCCTCGCCGGCCTCAAGCCCGCCTACTACGACCCGCACTTCGGCGAGCGCTTCCCGCAGATCGACTGGTCCGTCACGGCGGGCAACGCCAGCCCCGTCAACGACGGCGCGTCCGCCGTCCTCATCACCACCAGCGAGAACGCCGCCCGGCTCGGCCTGCGCCCGCTCGCCAGGCTGCACAGCTTCGCCGTCACCGGTTCCGACCCGCTCCTCATGCTCACCGGCATCCTGCCCGCCACCGAGAAGGTGCTGCGCAAGGCCTCGCTGACCCTCGACGACATCGACCTCTTCGAAGTCAACGAGGCCTTCGCGAGCGTCGTCCTCGCCTGGCTGCAGGAGACCGGCGCCGACCCCGGGAAGGTCAACGTGCACGGCGGCGCCATCGCCCTCGGCCACCCGCTCGGGGCCAGCGGCACCCGGCTGATGACCACGCTCGTCCACGCGATGCGCGCACGCGGCGCGCGCTACGCCCTGCAGACGATGTGCGAGGCGGGCGGACTCGCCAACGCGACCGTCCTGGAAGCGCTGTAAGAAGCCCCGCCACCTGGCCTTTTGCTCCGCGGCTCTCAGCGGTCGCGGAAGTGGTGGCGCTTGAACCACGCCACCGCCGCGCCGCCCAGACCCGTCACCGCGATGAACCCCATCGCGATCAGGAAGACGGGCGACGTCGGCGTCGACGCGCGGGCGCCCGCGATGACGTACGCCGCCGTGTTGGGGATCGACCCCAGGCCCGTGGCGACCAGGAACGGCAGCCAGCCCATGCGGGACACCGCGGCGCAGTAGTTGGCCGCGGCGAACGGCACGCCGGGGAACAGCCGCACGGCCAGCATCGACCGGAACCCGTGCCGGCTGAGCTGGCCGTCGGCCGCCTGCAGCCAGCGGCCGCGCAGCAGTGGCCGCAGCGCGTCCTGGCCCAGCATCCGGCCGAGCCCGAAGGCGATCCCGGCGCCGAAGACCGTGCCGGCGATCGCCGCGCCGAGCCCCGCCTGTGAGCCGAAGAGCGCGCCCGCCGCCAGATTGAGCAGCGGCCGCGGCACGAACGCGGCGGTGCACGCCCCGTACGCCACGGCGAACAGGGCCACCGCCGTGGCGCCGCCCAGTTGCGCGGGCCAGCCGTCGGAGAGGAGCCGCTGCGGCTCGAAGACGAGCACGCACGTGGCCGCCGCGGCCAGCAGCGCCACCAGCAGGGACAGCCGCGACCACGGCGAGAGCAGCACTCTGGCGCAGCGCACGGCGAGGCCCTGCGGGCGGGCGGTGATGGTCTCGGACATCCCGGAAGAGTAACCGGCGCATGTGTCTGATCGCCGTATGGTGCGTCTCATGAGCGTCACAGTCCCGGGAACGGCTCCGCGGAGCGAGCTGGCCGACACGGTCCTCGAACGGCTCGTCACGACCTACCGGGCAGCGGCCGATCCGGAGCGGGCCGCGCAGATGAGGGCGTACATGAAGGACATCGCTCCCTTCCTCGGCCTTGCCTCACCGGTGCGCCGCGACCTGTCCCGCGCCGTCCTCGCCGGCACCCCGCGCCCGGATGAGACGGATTGCACGGCGATCGCGCTGCGCTGCTGGGAGCTGCCCGAGCGCGAGTACGCCTACTTCGCCGTCGACTACCTTCGCCGCCACGTGAAGCGCTGCTCCTCCGGCTTCCTGCCCGTCGCCCGGCATCTCATCACGACGCGCTCCTGGTGGGACACGGTCGACCTGCTCGCCGCGCACATCGTCGGCGGGCTGGTCTCGGCCGACCCGGAGCTGCGGACGGCCATGGACGAGTGGATCGAGGACGAGGACCTGTGGGTGGCCCGCACCGCCCTCCTCCACCAGCTCCGGTACAAGTCGGCCACCGACACGGAACGCCTCTTCGCCTACTGCGTACGCCAGTCCGGGCATCCCGACTTCTTCCTCCGCAAGGCCATCGGCTGGTGCCTCCGGGAGTACGCCAAGACCGACCCGGAGGCCGTACGCGCCTTCGTGGAGCGGGAGCGGTGGAGGCTGGCGCCGCTGTCGGTGCGGGAGGCGCTGAAAAACCTCTGACTGAGGCAACTCGTCTTCCCCGGCGTGCCGTTCACGTGCCTGCGAAAACCATTCGACGTGCGCGTCTCCTTCGGTGAGGATCAGTCACATGTTCCGGTACGCCTTCCTCGCAGCAACGCCCGCAGTCGCGGGCGCTGCGAAGGCTGCCGTCCTCGCACCCGCCGCATGCGAAGCTCCTTACGCCTTCGACGGCACCCGAAGCTGACCCTCCCCGGACACCCCGGCGGACCCCACAGGGGGAGGGTCGGTCCGGCCCCCGGGGTCCCCGTCCCGTCCGCGCGCCCGCACCCACGCACGCCGCAGGACCGGGACAACAGCTTCGAGTTCCGGAGAAGGAACCACCATGTCCAAGACCGCCTACGTCCGCACGAAGCCGCACCTGAACATCGGCACCATGGGCCACGTCGACCACGGCAAGACCACGCTGACCGCCGCCATCACCAAGGTCCTGAGCGAGCGCGGTGACGGCAGCAGTACGCAGTACGTCTCCTTCGACCGCATCGACCGCGCGCCGGAGGAGGCGCAGCGCGGCATCACCATCAACATCGCGCACGTCGAGTACGAGACCGACACCAGGCACTACGCGCACGTGGACATGCCGGGCCACGCGGACTACATCAAGAACATGGTCACCGGCGCGGCGCAGCTGGACGGGGCGATCCTCGTCGTGTCGGCGCTCGACGGGATCATGCCGCAGACCGCCGAGCACGTGCTGCTCGCCCGGCAGGTCGGCGTCGACCACATCGTCGTCGCCCTCAACAAAGCCGACGCCGGGGACGAGGAGCTCACCGACCTCGTGGAGCTCGAGGTCCGCGACCTGCTCTCCGCGCACGGATACGGAGGGGACTCGGTCCCCGTCGTACGGGTCTCGGGGCTCAGGGCGCTGGAGGGCGACCCGCGGTGGACGTCCTCGATCGAGGCGCTGCTGGACGCCGTGGACACGTACGTTCCGATGCCCGAGCGCTATCTCGACGCGCCGTTCCTGCTCTCCGTCGAGAACGTGCTGACCATCACCGGGCGCGGCACCGTCGTCACCGGCGCCGTGGAGCGCGGCACCGTCCGCCTCGGCGACCGCGTGGAGGTCCTCGGCGCGGACACGGAGACCGTCGTCACCGGCCTGGAGACCTTCGGCAAGCCGATGGAGGAGGCGCAGGCGGGTGACAACGTGGCGCTGCTGCTGCGCGGTCTGCCACGTGACGCCGTACGACGCGGCCATGTGGTCGCGGCGCCCGGCAGCGTCACGCCCCGGCGCCGTTTCACCGCACAGGTGTACGTCCTGTCGGCGCGCGAAGGCGGCCGTACGACGCCGATCGCCACGGGGTACCGGCCGCAGTTCTACATCCGCACCGCGGACGTGGTCGGCGACGTCGACCTCGGCGAGGCCGCCGTGGCCCGCCCCGGCGACACGGTCACGATGACGGTCGAGCTGGGCCGCGACGTACCGCTGGAGACCGGCCTCGGCTTCGCGATCCGCGAGGGCGGCCGCACGGTCGGCGCGGGGACGGTCACCGAAGTCGCGTGAGCGGAGCCGCCCTGTGCGGTTCAGAGCTGCTCAGTGCGGCTCATCGGCTGAATCAGCGTGCCCGGGCGTGTCCATGAGTGGGATGCGGCGTTGATCTCGCGGGTGCCACACAGAGTGCTGCTCCGGCCGCGCGACACGGCCAGGCGCCCGCAAGCTGAACGAATCATCAAGGAGAACCACCATGAAGAAGACGATGAGTGTGGTGCTGGGCACCGGCGCCCTCGTGATGGGCGCCGCCGGTATGGCGACCGCCGACGCCGGCGCCCAGGGCGCTGCCACCAGCTCCCCCGGCGTCATCTCCGGCAACGCCATCCAGGTGCCCGTGCACATCCCGGTGAACGCGTGCGGCAACACCGTCGACATCATCGGCCTGCTCAACCCGACCTTCGGCAACAAGTGCGTCAACGACTGACCCGACGCACCTGACCAAGGTTCCCTCGCGACACCGCGGTCCGACCGAGCGCGGCACCGACTCTCCCTGTCGGTGCTGCGCTCGCTCGCGTCGAGCGCCTCCCTCGCCGTCTGCACGTACGCGTGCGGCGGCGATCACGCGTGGAGGTGATCACGCGGTGGAGGTGTGTGGTAGCTGACAGTTCCGAATGGCGTAGTCATCCCTTAGGCTGGCGCCATGCCCTTAACCCCTCCAACCCATGGTTCCGCGCGGTCTTCTGCCGAGCTGAACGAGCGGATACGCGGCCTGTGGCGGCGCGCCGGCGGTCGGCTCTCCGCCGAACAGCGCCGGGAGTACGAGCAGTTGGTGACGGAGTGGGCCGCCGCGGTCCGCGAGGAGATGGTGAAGGCCGCGTAGGCGAAGCCGGCCGCCCGCGCGGTCGCCGCCGCCGCGGGCAGGCAGGCCCGGACCAGCACTCCGCCCACATCGAGCAGCACGCCCCCTTGGCGCGACACCTCCTGTGCCCAACACTGAGCCGATGACGCAGCGCGTGGAACTCGCCGCCGTGATCGACCGGTTGGCCGTCGATGCCCTCATCACCGAGTACGCGGTGGCCGTCGACGACGGCGACTGGGACGCCTACCGACAGCTGTTCGCCCCGGGCGGGCGCGCCGACTACCGCTCCGCGGGCGGCATCGAAGGAGGAGCCGACGAGATCGCCGCATGGCTGGCGGAGACGATGCGGATGTTCCCCATGCGCCAGCATCTGATCACCAACCGCAAGCTGGAGTTCGGCACGCTGGACCAGGACATCGGCGACACCGTCCACGTACAGGCCGACTATGTGAATCCCATGCGGTTCGCGGAGCGCGCCGACTCGGCATCGCGCTCCGAGCCGTCGACCGCCCCGGACTTCGTCTGCGGCGGCCGTTACGGCTTCGCGTTCCTGCGTACGCCCAGTGGATGGCGGTTGCGCCAAGTGGTCGTCACGGAGAAATGGCGCCAGGTGAGCGACTCACGGGAGCAGTCGGAGCAGTCGGAGCGGCGGACGGCGGCCTCCGACATGTGACCTTCGCTCAAGATCCGTCCGGATTTTCCTCCCGCCCTCCGGCCCACTGTCCTAGATCGTCTTTGACGCGCACACTGATGGGTACGTGAGTACGACCGGCGTCGGGGGCGAGGGAGGCACTGCATGGACCAGTTCGGCGACGGCCGGTGGGAGCGGCTCAGGCCGCGTGTCGTGCGGACGCTCGCGTCGCGCTGGTGGCGCGGCGGCCTCGCCGTCACGGCCGGGGCGCTGCCCGCGCTGGCGTTCCCCGCACCGTCGCTGTGGTGGTTCGCGTACGTCGCGCTCGTGCCCTGGATGCTGCTGGCCAGGTCGGCCCCGACCGCCCGCCGGGCCGCGCTCGACGGCTGGCTCGGCGGCCTCGGCTTCATGGTCGCCGTGCACCACTGGCTGCTGCCGAGCCTGCACGTCTTCACGGTGGTCATCGCCGCGCTGCTCGGCCTGCTGTGGGCCCCCTGGGGCTGGCTGGTGCGCCGGTACCTCGGCGGAATACCGACGTCCGGACGTGCCGCGGCCGCACTCGTCGTGCTGCCCTCAGGCTGGCTGATGGTCGAACTGGTCCGGTCCTGGGAGGGCTTGGGCGGACCGTGGGGTCTGCTCGGCTCCAGCCAGTGGCAGGTGACGCCCGCGCTACGGCTCGCCTCGGTGGGCGGAGTGTGGCTGATCAGTGCGTTCGTCGTGGCTCTGAACACGGGGGTGGCGCTCTTGGCCGTCGCCGCGATGACGCGCAGGTCGGCTTCGTACGCTTCCTACACCTCAGCTCCCGTTTCGTCGGCTTCACCTGCGTCGATGTCCGCCACCCCGGCCACGCCCGTCGTCCCCGCCTTCGCCGGACTTCTCGCCGTCGCCACCGCCACTTCCGCCGTCTGGGCCTGGGCGCCCCGGCCCGAGCCCGCCGGGCACGTCCGCGTCGCGGTCGTGCAGCCGGGCATCATAGAAGACGGTATCGCCAGCGCCGACAAGCGCCTGGCCCGCGAGGAGGCGCTGACCCGGACGCTGGTGGGCCGGGATCTGGACCTCGTCGTCTGGGGCGAGAGCAGCGTCGGCTACGACCTGGCCGACCGGCCGGACGTCGCGCGCCGGATCACCGCGCTCTCCCGCGAGGTCGGCGCGGACATCATGGTGAACGTCGACGCGCGCCGCTCCGACCGCCCCGGCATATTCAAGAGTTCCGTCCTGGTGGGCCCGGACGGGCCGACCGGCGACCGCTACGACAAGATGCGGCTCGTGCCCTTCGGCGAGTACATCCCGGCGCGGTCGCTGCTCGGCTGGGCGACGTCCGTCGGCAAGGCCGCGGGGGAGGACCGCAGGCGCGGCGACCGGCAGGTGGTGATGAACACGGGAGGTAGCGCCGGTGCCGGCACCGGCGGACGCGACCTGCGCGTCGGTCCTCTCGTCTGCTTCGAGTCGGCGTTCCCCGACATGAGCCGTCGGCTCACCCGTGACGGCGCGCAGCTATTGCTGGCCCAGTCCGCCACGTCGTCGTTCCAGTCGAGTTGGGCGCCCAGCCAGCACGCGTCGCTCGCGGCGGTGCGGGCCGCCGAGACCGGCCGCCCGATGGTGCACGCCACACTCACCGGGGTCTCCGCGGTCCACGCCCCGGACGGCTCACGCGTCGGCAGCCCGCTCGGCACGTCGGCGAGCGCCGCGGCGGTGTACGACGTACCGCTGGGCAAGGGCGAAACGGCCTACGTGAAGTGGGGCGACTGGCCCGTGCACGCCGCGCTCGTCGTGCTCGCGGCGCTGGCCGCGGCCGCGGGGCTGCGCGCTGTCAGGAGGCCTGCTCCAGAGCGGCACGGACCACGCGCTCGCACAGTTCATGAGTCGCCAGTGCGTCCCGGGCGCTGAGCACCTTGCCGGCGCGCACGGCGTCGAGGAAGGCGAGCACCACCTGTTCGATGCCGCGCTGGCGGGCCACCGGCACCCAGTCGCCGCGCCGCCGCACACTGGGCTGGCCCTTGTGGTCGACGATCTCGGCGAGGTTGATCACCTGCCGCTTGGTGTCCTGCCCGGAGACCTCGAGGATCTCCTCGGAGGAGCCGCTGAGCCGGTTCATCATGCCGATCGCGACGAACCCGTCGCCGGCCAGCTGCACCACCACGTGGTGCATGAGCCCGTCCTCGACGCGGGAACGCACCGTGACGTCGTCGACCGGCCCCGGCGCCAGGAAGCGCAGGGTGTCCACGACGTGGATGAAGTCGTCGAGCACGAGCGTGCGCGGGTCCTCGGGCAGGCCCACCCG
Source organism: Streptomyces sp. NPDC039480 (assembly GCF_055597165.1). Taxonomy (NCBI): domain Bacteria; kingdom Bacillati; phylum Actinomycetota; class Actinomycetes; order Kitasatosporales; family Streptomycetaceae; genus Streptomyces; species Streptomyces sp. NPDC039480. The sequence continues at coordinate 71,644 of NZ_JBVITX010000019.1, forward strand.
GTTCTTCTGCAGCAGGATCACCTCGCGCGGGTGCTCGACGCACTGCGCGTAACCGGGCGCGTAACGGCGGTTGAAGCCGACGGCGAGGCTCACCCCGCGCTCCTCGGCGAGGCGCACGAGGCGTTCGGAGTCGGCGAGTTCGTACGCGATGGGCTTGTCGACGTAGGTCGGCACGCCCGCTTCGACGAGGCGCGTGACGATCTCCGGGTGTACGGCGGTCGGCGCGTGCACGAAGGCGGCGTCGAGATCCTGGGCGAGCAGGGCGTCCAGATCGGTGTGGCGGCGGGATTCCGGGATGTGGTGGACGTCGGCGACCCGGGCGAGGGTCGCGGGCGTACGCGTCTGCAGGTGCAGTTCGACCCCGGGCTGGGTGGTGAGGACCGGCAGATACGCCTTTTGCGCGATGTCGCCGAGTCCGATGCAGCCGATCTTCACCACTGTCTCCCTACCGACCACCACCACTGACACTGGCCTGGTCTACCGCTGTGCTGGCTCGCGAACCGTCGCCTCCGTGCTCCGCCCGGGGGCCGCGGTCGCCGTTCCCGCAGCATACGGGGCCTGCGGGGGACACCAGTCGGCGATGGAGGAGAAGCCGCGCAGAATGAAGTTCGGGCCGAGCCGCGTCGCCGCCGAGATGGCGGTATTGCGCATGGCAATGAGTGGGGCGCTGTGGAGGTGCGTGACACGGGCGGCCCGTGCGGCACGCCGGACGATCTCCGTGGTGCGGGGGACCCGGGCCGCGCTGTAGCCGGCGAGGCCGGCGGCGAGGTCGCCGCCCGGCGCCATGTGGTGCGTGAGGACGACGGCGTCCTCGATGGCCTGGTTGCCGCCCTGACCGAGGCTCGGCGTCATCGCGTGCGCGGCGTCGCCGACGAGGGCGACGCGGCCGCGGTGGTACGCGGGGAGCGGCGTCGTCAGGTGTCGTACGTCGTTGCGCAGGATGTCCTCGTTCCTGGCGGCGGCGATCAGGCCGGGGATCGGGTCGTGCCAGTCGGCGAAGCGGCGCTCCAGCTCGGCCTTCTCGCTGTCGGGCGCCCTGCCCCCTTCGGGCAGCCGGGCGGTGGCGTACGCGTACACCCGGCCGTCCCGCAGCGGATGGGTGCCCCATACGCCGCCGCGACCCCAGGTCTCGTGCGGCGTGAAGGGCTCGTCGGGCGCGGGTATGACGAACCGCCAAGCGGTGAAGCCCGCGTACACGGGCCGGGGGTGGGCGGGGAAGAGGGCCGTGCGCACGGCGGAGTCGATGCCGTCGGCTCCTACGACGAGATCCGCCTCGATGGCCTCCCCCTCGTCGGTGGTGACGAGGGCGCGGCGGTCGGCGGCGCCGGGGTCCGTAAGGCGGGCGCGCGTGCCGGTGCGCAGCGCTTTCGCTGGCAGTGCCGACACCAGGAGGTCGACGAGGGTGGCGCGGTGCAGCATGACCAGGCTGCCGCCGTACGCCGCCTCCGCCTCGGCCGCGCTCGTGCGCACCAGCCAGCGGCCGCTCCGGGCGCGCATACCGCCGTCGCCCTGCCAGGCGGCGAGGGCGCGGACCCGGTCGCCGAGGCCCAGGACGTCCAGGGCGCGCTGGCCGTTGGGGGCGAGGCCGATGCCGGAGCCGACGGGCTCCAGGGAAGCGGCGCGTTCGAGGACGGTGACGCTCCACCCGGACTCGTGCAGACCGATGGCCGCGCCGAGTCCGCCGATGCCGCCACCGATGACGACCGCGCTGGGCTGCTGCTTCATGGCGCCTCCAACTACAACTGTAGTGAACGAGGGGATGACCGTACTACACCTGTAGTGAGCGAGGTAGTGTTTCCGTCATGTCCGTACGCAGCGCGGGGGCCTCCCGCACCGAACTCATCGCCGACACCGCCCTCGCCCTGCTCGCCGAACGCGGCATGCGCGGCCTCACCCACCGGGCCGTCGACGAGGCGGCGGGGCTGCCCCAGGGCTCCACGTCCAACCACGCGCGCACCCGGCTCGCCCTCCTGGAGGCGGCGGTACGGCGGCAGGCCGAACGCGAGGCGGAGGTGCTGACCCCCACCGGGCTCCCGGACCCGGCGGCCGGCCGCGAACACCTGGCCGCGGGCCTGGCCCTGGCCCTGCACCGGTACCTGACCGGCGACCAGCGCCAACTCCTCGTATCCCGCTATGAATTGGCCCTCGAAGCCACCCGCAGGCCGGAGCTGCGCGCCTACTACGACGCCACGGGTGCCCAGTTCAGAGAGCCCCTGAAGTCCCTGCTCCACGCCGCGGGCTCCACCGACCCCGAACGCCACACCCTCTCCCTGGTGGCGTGGTGCGACGGCCTGATGTTCTCGTGCGTGGCGGGTTCACACCATGCCGCGACACCGACCCAGGAGGAGCTGCGGAGCAGCGTGGGGGAACTGTTGCGGGGGATGCTGGACGGGTGACGGGTGACGGGTGACGTGGAGCGGCGGGTCACCCCCGTCACTCCTTCACCCGTGCGGGGCAACCTCACGGATTTCACTCCCAACGTGCGCCGGGCGCACCATGGTTGTGCGGGTGCCTCGACCGACGACCACCACCGCCGCCACCGCCGCCGCGCTCCTTGTCTCCGTCGCCGTCTCGGCCGCCGTCTCCGGCTGCATGAGCGTCGAGCAGCCCGAGGGGGCCGCCCCCTCCGCGGTCACCGGCCCGCCGCCCGCGCCCCGCACCGACGGGAAGAACCGGCCCCACCTCGTGCAGGCCCCGGCCCGGGAGGCGCTGGAGCGCATGGGCCCGCCCCGGCGCCCCTCTCCCCGGCAGGCCTCCTCCTGGCAGGCCGAAGCCGGGACCGAGCCTCCCGGACCGCCGCACAGCCACGACCGCCCGGCACCGGCGCCCCCGTCCACGCCCGCAGCGCCAGTACGCAAGCCTGCCCCCGCTCGGCCCGACGCGGGAGCCCGCCGCCCCGCCCCGACCACGGCTCCCGTCGCGCCGGGCACGGACGTCTGCGCACTCGGCGAGGCGTACGGCAACTGGGATCCGCACAGCCCTCAAGCCATCATCTGCCGCGGTACGTATGGCCGTTGAGTCCGCGCCCCTGCACCCCCTTACTCCTCCTCGCTCCCCTCCCCCACCTCCCCCTCCAGTCGGGCGATGGCCTCCTTGATGCCTCTGCCGTAGCCGTCGTCCTCCAGCGCGCCCACCGCACCGCGCGCCCTGCGCAGATGGCTGCGGGCCGCTTCCGGGCGGCCCAGCTTCACGTAGTCCGCGGCGAGGTTCAGGTGCAGGGAGGGGTAGAAACCGCGCACCGCCAGCGACTGGTGGTGTTCGCTCAGCCGCTCGTCGGTGAGCTCGTGCGCCGCCGACAACGCCCGGAGGTCCCACGCCAGTTCGTCCGAAGGGTCGGCCTGCGTGTCCGCCATGTAGTGCGCGAGGGTGCAGCGGTGCAGCGCGTCGCCGGTCTCGCCGATCTCCCCCCAGAGGCCGAGGAAGCGGTCCTGTGCCTCCTCGCGGTCGCCGCCGTGATGCAGCATGACCGCCTGCCCGATCCGCGTCATCATCGCGTCTTCCGCCGTGTGCTCCTGCTGCTCCGTCAACGGATCCTCCGTGGTCGTGCCTGCCATCGCCCCCATCCCTCACGACGCTAGCGGCCACCACTGACAATCGCGGTCAGGCACGTTCGGACGCGGGGTGCTCACGCGTACCGCTGGGCCAGCCCGGTGACGCTCCTCGCCACCTCGGCGCGGAGCTCGGGCGGGCCGAGCACCTCCGCGTCCAGGCCGAGCCGGAGGATGTCACCGACCGCCACCGGCAGTTCCTCCACGTCGAGGTCGACCTCGGCCCAGCCGTCGGCGTCCGCCTCGCCCGCGCCCTCCACGGCCCGCTCCCCCGCGCTCCCGAACATGGCGGGCAGCAGCCGTCGCCCCGCCGGGGAGACCCTCAGCCGCGCCGTGCCCCGCAGCACCCGCGCTTCGAGGCCGCGCGACGACGCCTCCCAGTACGCCGCGAGGTCGAAGTCGTCCGGGCGCTCGCAGGGCTCCCCCGTCACCGTCGCCGCCAGGAACCGCGACACCCTGTACGTCCGCACATCGCCGTCGGCCGCCGCGGCCAGGTACCAGTTGCCCGCCTTGAGGACCAGTCCCAAAGGGTGGAGCACACGCCGGACTTCGCCTCCCCAGCGCCGGTAATGGGCCCGCAGCACCCGCTGCCGCCACACCGCGTCGGCGACCACGGCGAGCAGCGGGGCCGGCTCCGCCGTACGGAACCAGGCGGCCGCGTCGAGGTGGAAGCGCTCCTGGATGCGCCGCGACCGCTCCCCAAGGCCGGAGGGCAGTGCTGCCGCCAATTTCAGCTGCGCTGTGGCCAGTTCGGCGCCCAGGCCGAGCTCGGCGGCGGCCCCCGGCATCCCGGCGAGGGCCAGCGAATCGGCCTCGTCGTCGGTGAGCCCCGTCAGCCGGGTGCGGTAGCCGTCGAGGAGCCGGAAGCCGCCTGCGGGGCCTCGCTCCGCGTAGACGGGCACTCCGGAGGCGGCGAGTGCCTCCGCGTCCCGGTAGACGGTCCTGACCGAGACCTCCAGCTCTTCCGCGAGCTCCGGCGCGGTCATGCGTCCACGGTTCTGGAGCAGCAGGAGAAGGGCCAGGAGCCGGTCGGCGCGCACGCGATCATTCTGCCTCAGTACCTGACAGAAGGTGTCAGGTACGGCTGGCAGTGTCCTTCGCACGGCGCCCCCATGCAGGTGGGGCCCTACCGTCGAGGAGAACCATGACCACGCAGCACACCACCGGCACGGCCACCGGCACCTTCACCTTCGCCGGCTGGGACGAGCGTCCCGTCGCCGGCGCGGACGGTGGCGCACGCATCGCGCACGCCACCGTCGCCAACGACTACACCGGCGCCGTCGAGGCGACGGGCACCTCCTGCGAGTACACCATCGCGTACACGAGCGAGACGGTCGGTGCCTTCGTCGGTTACGAGTTCGTGGACGGGACGCTCGACGGCCGCACGGGCTCCTTCGTGATCGAGCAGCGCGGTTCCTTCGGTGCCGACGGAACCATCGAGTGTTCCATCACCGTGCTGCCCGGCTCGGGCACCGGGGACCTCGCCGGGCTCACCGGAACCGGCTCGTTCACCGCACGGAGCGGGCAGTCCACCACCCCGTACTCCCTCGCCTATGACGTCCCTGCCCTAGCGGGCTGACGTCACCCCATGTCCGGGATCCGCCAGTCGATCGGCTCGTGGCCCTGCGCGGCGACCGCTTCGTTGATCTGCGTGAAGGGGTGCGAGCCGAAGAACCTCTTCGCGGAGAGCGGCGAGGGGTGCGCACCCTTCACCACGGCGTGCCGCTCCTCGTCGATGAGCGGGAGCTTCTTCTGCGCGTAGTTCCCCCACAGGACGAAGACGGCGGGGTCGGGGCGCTCGGCCACCGCCCGGATCACCGCGTCCGTGAACTTCTCCCAGCCCTTGCCCTTGTGGGAATTGGCCTCACCGGCGCGGACCGTCAGGACCGCGTTCAGCAGGAGGACGCCCTGCTGGGCCCAGGGCATCAGATAGCCGTTGTCGGGCACGGGGTGGCCGAGCTCCTCCTTCATCTCCTTGTAGATGTTCCGCAGGGAGGGCGGGGTCTTCACACCGGGGCGCACGGAGAAGCACAGGCCGTGCCCCTGCCCCTCGCCGTGATACGGGTCCTGGCCCAGCACCAGGACCTTGACCTGGTCGAACGGCGTCGCGTCCAGGGCGGCGAAGACCTCCTCGCGCGGAGGGTAGACGGGGCCCTTCGCCCGCTCCTGCTCGACGAACTCGGTGAGCTCTTTGAAGTAGGGCTTCTGGAGCTCCTCGCCGAGGACTCCGCGCCAGGACGCGGGCAGCATGGCGATGTCGGTCACGTCAACAACCTCCGGTGTGCGGTCACTTCTCACCACAGAACCTACCGGCGAGCACTGACAATCGACCGCCCCGGTCGACCGACGCCCCCGTACCCCCGCGCCCCGCCCCCGCTACCAGCTGGTCTTGCGCTGCAGCTCCCACATCATCATGATCGCCGAGGGGTCCAGTGCGCGCTCGCCGCCCGCGATCTCCTCGCTCGCCATGATGTACTGCTTGCCCTGCCACAGCGGCAGCAGCCTGACGTCGTCGACGAGGATCTCCTGGGCCCGCTCGAACTCGTCGATCACCGCGCCGCGGTCGGCCTCCCTGCGCTGGCGCGGCAGCACCTCGTCGGTGATCTCCTTCGACGGGTAGGGCGTGTTGAGCACGTTCTTGGAGCCGACGAACGGCGCGATGAAGTTGTCCGCGTCGGGGAAGTCGGGGAACCAGCCGCGCCCGAAGACCGGGTACTCGCCCTTGCTGTACCCCTCCTGGAACTCGGTCCAGGGACGGCTCTTCAGTGTGATCTTGAACAGGCCCGAGGCCTCCAGCTGCCGCTTGAGCTCGGCGAACTCCGGCTCGGTCGCCGAGCCGTACCGGTCGGTGGTGTACCAGAGGGTGAGCGGCACCGGCTGGTGGATGCCGGCGTCGGTGAGGATCTTCCTGGCCTTGGCCGCGCTGGGGTTTCCGTAGTCGTCGAAGAACCCGGTGGCGTGGCCCGTGAGGCCCCTGGGGACCATGGAGTACAGCGGTTCGACGGTGTCCTTGTAGATCTTGTGGGCGATGGCCCCGCGGTCGACGAGCTGCGCGAAGGCCTGCCGGACCGGGAGCTTCCGCGCCCACGGGTCCTTGGTGTTGAAGACCAGGTAGCGGATCTCGGTGCCCGAGCCCTCGACGAGCTCGATGTCCTGTTCGCGTCTGCCCCTGCCCTGCATGGCGACGATGTCCTCGGAGGCCAGACCTCGGAAGGTGACGTCGATCTGCTTGTTCTTGAGGGCGTCGACCATGGCCGACGACTTCTTGAAGTAGCGGATGGTCACGGCGTCGTTCTTGACGTCGGCGGCGCCCTTGTAGTGGTCGTTCTTGACCAGCTCGGCCTTGTCGTTCGGTGTGTACGCCTCCAGGGTGTACGGCCCGGAGCCGGTGACCTCGTTGCCCTCCCGGAGCTTGTCCGCCGGGTACTCGGCGGGGTCGACGATCGACATGGCCGGTGTCGCGAGCACGAACGGGAAGGTGGCGTCCGCCTTCTTGAGGCGGAAGACGATGGTCCGGTCGCCCTTCGTCTCGATCTTGGCGAGCGAGCCGAGGAGACCGGCGGGACCGCCCTTCACCACCTTCTTGGCGTCGAGGGTCAGCATGCGGTCGAAGGAGTACTTCACGGCCGCCGCGTCCAGCTCGTCGCCGTCGGAGAACCGCAGGCCCTCCCGCAGCTCACAGGTGAAGACCGTGTTGGAGGCGTCGCTGAACCCACAGGACTCCGCGGCGTCCGGCTCGGGCTCGGTGGCCCCCGAGGGGAAGCTGAGCAGCGTCTGAAAGACGTTCCTGTAGAGCTCCCACGAGCTGTCCCAGGCCTTCGCCGGATCCAAGGTGGTCGGCGCGCTCATCGTGCCGACGGTGATCTGCTCCTCTTCGTCCGACCCCTCGGACGAGAACACCCCACAGCCGGCGAGCAGGGATATGGACGCGATCGCCGCCGCCGGGCGCAGACCCCGGGTCCGCTTGGCAGGGGGGACTTCACTGAACACGCGCACGCTCCTCGATCGGCCATGCCATGGAATCGGGAGACAATATCGCAGTGCCCCGCCGGGCCAAGTCTCGGCGCCGACAGGGCACTTGATGCGCGCGTATGTCACTGAAAGCGGTGTAGACGGCGCACTCGACGGGTGTGCGGCCTTCGTCAGCCGACGCCCGCATTGAGGAAGATGCCGCCATCGACCACGAGTGTCTGGCCCGTGATCCAGTCGGACTGGGCGGACGTGAGGAACGCGGCCGCGCCCCCGATGTCCTCCGGCACGCCGAGCCGGCCGAGCGGGTAGGAGGCGGCCGCCTCCGCCTCGCGGCCCTCGTACAGCGCCTGGGCGAACTTGGTCTTGACGACCGCGGGCGCGATGGAGTTCACGCGCACCATCGGCGCGAACTCGTGCGCCAGCTGCAGGGTGAGGTTGACCATGGCGGCCTTGCTCATCCCGTACGCGCCGATGAACGGCGAGGCGGAGACCCCGGCGACGGAGGCGATGTTCACGATCGCGCCCCCGTTCTCGCTCTGCCAGGCCTTCCACGTGCGCTGGGCGAAGCCGAGCGCCGAGATGACGTTGGTCTCGAACACCTTGCGCGCCACGTTCAGATCGAGGTCGGCCATCGGCCCGAAGACCGGGTTGGTGCCCGCGTTGTTGATCAGGAAGTCGACGCGGCCGAACGCCTCCATCGTGCGCTCGACGGCGACCGCCTGGTGCGCCTCGTCGTGGGCCTTGCCCGCGACGCCGATGACCCGGTCGGAGCCGAGCTTCTCGACGGCTTCCTTGAGGGCGTCCTCGTTGCGCCCGGTGATGCAGACCCGGTCGCCGCGGGCGACCAGCGCCTCGGCGATGCCGTATCCGATGCCGCGGCTCGCGCCCGTGATGAGCGCGGCCTTCCCGCTGTCCTGCACAGCCATGATCCCTGCCTTCCAGCTTCCGGGTCAGTTGAGCGGGCCGCCGGCGACGTACATGACCTGTCCGGAGACGAAGCCCGCGGCGTCACCCGTGAAGAAGGCGATGGCGTTGGCGATGTCCTCGGGGCGGCCGACGCGCTGGACCGGGATCTGGGTGGCGGCCGCGGCCTGGAACTCCTCGAAGCCCATGCCGACGCGGTCCGCGGTGGCCTTCGTCATCTCGGTGACGATGAAGCCGGGGGCGACGGAGTTGGCGGTGACGCCGAACTTGCCGAGCTCCTTGGCGAGGGTCTTGGTGAAGCCCTGCAGACCGGCCTTGGCGGCGGCGTAGTTGACCTGTCCGCGGTTGCCGAGCGCGGAGGACGAGGAGAGGTTGACGATACGGCCGAAGCCCGCGTCCACCATGTGCTTCTGGCAGGCCTTCGACATCAGGAAGGCGCCGCGCAGGTGCACGTTCATGACCGTGTCCCAGTCGCTCGCGCTCATCTTGAAGAGGAGGTTGTCGCGGAGCACACCGGCGTTGTTGACGAGGATCGTCGGCCCGCCGAGCTCCTCGGCGATGCGGGCGACTGCGGCCTCGACCTGCGCCTCGTCGGACACGTCGCAGCCGACGGCGATCGCCCTGCCACCGGCCGCGGTGATCTGCGCGACGGTGTCCTTGCAGGCGGCCTCGTCGAGGTCGATGACGGCCACGGCGCGGCCCTCGGCGGCAAGACGTACGGCGGTCGCCGCGCCGATGCCTCGCGCTGCACCGGTCACGACAGCGACGCGCTGCTCAGTGGTGGACATGCTGGTTCTCCTCGCCCTTGGGATGCGGCTCTACGGATGTGGCTCTACAGGTGTGGCTCTACGGGATGCGGCTCCACGGTACGCCCCGATGGTGAGCGACCGCTTAGTACCTTCAGCTGGACGAGACGCTAGAAGCCCTGGCACCGGGTGTCAACGGCAACCAGGAGAGCCATGCCGCTTTACCTCACCAACAGGTCGAGGAGACGGTTCACCTCGGCCTCGGGATCCGCCGTCAGGCCGGTGTGCACGGGGCCCGGCTGGACCACCGTGGAGCGGGGCGCGATCAGCCAGCGGAAACGCCGTCCCGCGTCGTCGCTCTCGGCCTGCCCCGCGGCCGCGCCGCCCCGGCAGATCCGCTCGACGGCGCCGAGCGAGGCCCGGATGCCGGCCACGTCCGCCGCCGGGTCCAGGGCGAGCAGCTTGGCCTCGTCCAGATGGGTGCGGGCGGCGACGAAGGACTTGGCGCGGCAGTAGACCAGGACGCCCGCGTTGAACTGCTCGCCGCGCTCCACACGCGGCACGACGCGCACCAGCGCGTACTCGAAGACGTCCCGTGCGGGCGCGGTCCGCCCGTCCCGTGCGGGCGCGTTCTGCTCGGTCACTTGGTGGCGCCCTTCTGCTTCGGCTCGGTCACCGGCAGGGTGATCCGCTCGTGGATGGTCGCGGCACGCGGCAGCAGAGCGGCCACATAGGCCCGCCGGACGTCGTCGGCGCTGTCGAAGCCCGGCTCGTCCGCCAGCCACTCCTCGGGTACCTCGGCCACGACGTCGGTGAGCAGTTCCTCGGTGACGAGGGGGGCGAGCTCGGCGGCGGCCGCCGCGACGTCGGGTCCGTAGGGGGCGAGGACATGGTCCGAGGCGTCGTACGGCTTGGCGGCGGCGGTCTGCGCGGTGCGCCAGTTGTGGTGCCAGATCATGCTGGCCCCGTGGTCGATGAGCCACAGGTCGCCGTGCCACAGGAGCAGGTTCGGATTGCGCCAGGAGCGGTCCACGTTGTTGATCAGGGCGTCGAACCAGACGACGCGGCCCGCCTCCGCCGGGTCCACGTCGTGGGCGAGCGGGTCGAAGCCGAGGGCGCGCGACAGGAACTCCATGCCGAGGTTGAGTCCACCGCTGGCCTTGAGCAGCTCCTGCACCCGCTCGTCGGGTTCGCCGAGGCCGAGGACCGGGTCGAGCCGGATGCCGACGAGCCGCGGCATCCGCAGCCCGAGCCTGCGGGCGAGTTCACCGCAGATCACCTCGGCGACGAGCGTTTTGCGCCCCTGTCCCGCGCCGGTGAACTTGATGACGTACGTTCCGTAGGTGCCGTGGTCGTCGGCCTCGACGACCCCGGGCAGCGAGCCACCCTCCCGTAGGGGCGTGACATAGCGGACCGCGGTGACTTCGCTGAGCATTGCCCCAGGTTACTGCCGGTCCGACGCTGTTCGATCACGTGGCCCGCTGTCTACAGTGCCCGGCATGGACTCCCTTGATCTTCCTCGGCAGTTCGCGCGCACGCGCCGCTTCTCGCTGGGCGTGCCACGCGGCTTCACGGTCTCGCCGGACGGTGAGCGGGTGCTGTTCGTGCGGTCCACCGCCGGCGACGATCCGGTGGGCAGGCTGTGGGTGTACGAGGACGGGGCCGAGCGCTTGCTGGTCGATCCGTCGGCGTTGGGCGAGGCGGGACCGGTGCCGGAGGCGGAACGGATCCGCAGGGAGCGGGCGCGGGAAGCATCACAAGGAGTGGTGGCTTTCGCGACCGACCACCACGCGCGCGTGGCCGCTGTCGCGTTGGGCGGCGCCCTCTGGGTGGTGGAGACGGACGGTGGCGCACCGCGCCGGATCCGCACGGCGGGCCCGGTGGTCGACCCGCGCCCGTCGCCCGACGGGAGTGTCATCGCGTACGTCTCCGGAGGCGCCCTGCGCGTCGTCGGCGTCGACGGCACGGGTGACCGGGCGCTCGCGGAGCCCGAGGGCGACGACGTCACGTACGGTCTCGCCGATCACGTCGCCGCCGAGTCGATGGGCAGGCAGCGCGGTTTCTGGTGGTCTCCGGAGAGTGACGCGCTGATCGTCGCGCGCGTGGACGCCTCACGGGTGCGACGCTGGTGGCTGTCCGATCCGGCACGGCCCGACCTGCCGCCTCGCGCGGTCCGCTATCCGGCGGCAGGGACCGCCAACGCCGAGACGTCGCTGCACATCCTGCGCATGGACGGGACACGCGTCGCGGTGCGCACCCCGGAACGCGTCTCGGAGTACCACCCCTACGGAGAGTGGACGGACGGCGCCTTCGAGTACGTCCCCACGGTGTGCTGGGACGCCGAGGGTCCGCTGATCACCCTGCAGACCCGCGACCAGCGTTCCCTGTACGTGCTGGAGGTGGACCCCGCGACCGGCGGTGCGAAGATGGTCGGGCACCGACCCGACCCCGCCTGGCTGGAGTTGATGCCGGGCGTACCGCTGCGTCTGGCGAGCGGGCGGGTCGTGGCGCACTGGAACGTGCGCGGCGGCACGCGAGGCCTGCGGGTCGGCAACACCAGGACGCCGCGCGGCCTCCAGGTGCGCGAGGTACTGGGCGGCGTGGGCGACCGGGTGTGGTTCACCGCCTCGTTCGAGCCCACGGAGGTGCACGTCTGGTCGTTCGACCACCAGGACGACGAGCCCGACCCCGAGCGCCGTACCGGCACCCTGCGACAGATCAGCGAGGGGCCCGGAGTGCACACCGCGGCCGTCGGCGGCGACACCGTGGTCCTCGACAGCAGGACTCCCGATGGGCAGACGGTGACCGTGCTGCGCGGGGGCGTTCCGGTCGGGCGGATCGCGGTGTTCGCCGAGGAGCCGGTGGTGGTCCCCCGGCCCCGCCATCTCACCCTCGGAAAGCGGGAGCTGCGGAGCGCGCTGTACCTGCCCTCCTGGCACGAGCCGGGTGCCGCGAAGCTGCCCGTCCTGCTCTGCCCTTACGCGGGTCCAGGAATCCAACTCGTGGTCCACGCGCGCGCGTGGTGGACGATCGTGGCGCAGTGGTTCGCCGAGCAGGGGTACGCGGTGCTGATCACGGACGGGCGTGGCACACCCGGCCGCGGCGACGCGTGGGAGAAGGCCGTGCACGGCGACCAGCTGACGCCGGTGCTGGACGACCAGGTGGACGCGCTGCACGCCGCCGCCGAGCGGTTCCCCGACCTCGACCTGGAGCGTGTGGGCATCCGCGGCTGGTCCTTCGGCGGCTATCTCGCGGCGGGCGCCGTGCTGCACCGGCCCGATGTCTTCCACGCGGCGGTGGCGGGTGCCGCGCCGACGGACCTGCGGCTGTACGACACGCACTGGAAGGAGCGCTATCTCGGCCATCCAGACGTCCAGCCCGACCAGTACGAACGCTGTTCGCTTGTCGCGCACGCGCATCGTCTGGAGCGGCCGCTGATGCTGGTGCACGGGCTCGCGGACGACAACGTCCTCCCCGTGCACATGCTGCGCTTCTCCGCGGCGCTGCTGGCCGCAGGCCGCCCGCACACCGTGCTGCCGCTGCCCGGCGCGGGCCACCTGGTCTCCCAGGACGAGGTGACGGCGAACCTGCTGCGGCTCGAACTCGATTTCCTGGGGAAATCCTTGAGCGCTTGAACACGGGGGGCCATGGCTCCGTATCACCGGACATGACGACTTCACTTCCGGGCACGACGGCTTCCGAAGAGACCGTCTCCGCTCCCTGCCGCCGCACGGTCATGGCCACCATCGGCGCCGCGGGCCTCGCCGCCGCCCTCACCGCCTGCGGGTCCGGTGACGACAAGAGCTCCTCCGAGGGCGGTGACGACGGTGGTGCGGACACGGACGCGGACGCGGGCGCGGGCGCGGGCGGAGCCGTGCTGGCCAAGACGTCGGACATCCCCGTGGGCGGCGGCAAGATCTTCAAGGACGAGCAGATCGTGGTCACCCAGCCGACCAAGGGCGAGTTCAAGGCGTTCTCCAACCGCTGCACCCACAAGCAGTGCCCGGTGACGAGCGTCGAGGGCGGCACCGTCAACTGCCCTTGCCACGGCAGCAAGTTCGACATCGCGGACGGCAGCGTACGGGGCGGTCCCGCGCCCAAGCCCCTGCCGGCGGCCGAGATCACCGTGGCGGGCGGCTCGATCAAGCTGGTCTAGCCGGCGCGGCCGGGCCGCTTCCAGGCGCCGAGCACGTCCTGCGTGGTGGTGACGGTGGCGACGAGCGCGAGGGTGTGGCGGACCAGGGCGGGTGTGTAGTCGGAGGGGACTCCGGCGATGGCGTCGGCGGGTACGACGGCGGTGTAGCCGAGGTTCACGGCGTCGAACACGGCGTTCGGTATCGCCACATTGGCCGAGACGCCGGTGACCAGCAGGGTGCGGCAGCCGAGGTTGCGCAGGAGAGGGTCCACGTCGGTGCCCGCGATGGGTGACAGGCCGTGCAGGCGTCGTACGACGAAGTCCTCGTCGGCCACTTCGATCGGCGGCGCGATCCGTACGGCGGCGGTGCCCGAGAGCTGTTGTACGGGCAGCCGTTCGGCGGCCCGGAACAGCCGGGCGTTGTGGCTGGCCCCGCGCCCGTCGGGCCGCCGTTCGGCGACCGCGTGCAGGACCTGCACCCCGCTCTGGTGCGCCGCGGACACCAGCCGGGCGACGTTGGCGAGGGCGCCCGACTTCCGTGCCTCCGCGGCCAGTTCGGGCAGGGCGCTCTCCGTACCGACGACGCCCTGCTGGCACTCGACGGTCAGCAGGGCCGTGGTGGCGGGGTCGAGGAGTTCCCTCAGCTGTTCGTACGACGGCATGGCTTCCCCTTGTCGCGGACGTCCGGGGCGCCGGCCGGCCGGGTGCCTGCCTCCTGGGCCCGGAATCCGCGCGAGGCTAACGGCCATTGCGTCACGAAGGAAGAGCCCCCATTCTTTCCTGACGCACAATCAGGCAACTGTCAGGCACTCGCCGTACCTCTCCGAAGGCCGTCGACCGCCTTCGAACACCTTGAGCTGGAGGACACATGGCCGCCACGCAGCGCCGGGGCCGCAGGATCATGATGACGCCGGACGAACTCGACGCGTTCCTCGCCACGGAGCGCACGTGCCGGGTGGCGACCGTGTCCCAGGACGGTGCCCCGCACGCCAGCCCGCTCTGGTTCGCCTGGGACGGCACATCGCTGTGGCTGTACTCGATCACCCGCAGCAAGCGCTGGGCCGACCTGCGCAAGGATCCGCGGATCGCCGTGGTGGTCGACGCCGGGGAGGAGTACGGCGAGCTGCGCGGTGTGGAGCTGTCGGGCACGGTGGACTTCGTCGGCGAGTGCCCGCGCAAGGGTGATCCGCGCCCTGAACTCGTCGCTCCGGAGCGGCTGTTCGCGCAGAAGATCTTCGGCATGTCCGAGATGCCGCACGACGGCCGCCACGCCTGGGCACGTCTGACACCGGATGCCGTGGCTTCGTGGGACTTCCGCAAGCTGGCCCCAGCCGGCCGGTCAGGAACCCACTAACCCAAGGAAGCTACCCAGTCCCCCTACCGAAGCCCGGCCCCCGCCGCCCTCAGCGCCTCCGCCGCCGCTCTGATCGACGGGCGGCGGTCCGCGTCCGCCCGCCACACCACGTACACATGCCGCCGCACCCGCTGCCGCACCGGGACCGCGCGCACCCCCGTCGGCATCGGGTCGCGGCCCAACTGCGGGGCCACGCACACCCCCAGACCAGCGGCGACCAGCGCAAGCTGCGTGTGGTGCTCCTCGGCGCGGTGCGCGATGCGCGGCTCGACGCCCTTGCCGCGCAGCGTGAACATCAGCCATTCATGGCAGAACTCGCCCTCCGCCCAGGTGATCCACTCGTCGTCCGCGAACTCCTCCAGGTCCACTTCGGTGCGGTCCGCCAGGGGATGCGCCGCGGGCATCGCGATGTCGGCCGGGTCGTCGAGAAGGGGCACCTTGACCAGGCCGTCCGGGACGGGCAACGGTTTGTTGTACCAGTCGAGGACGACCGCCATGTCGATGTCGCCGCGCACCACGGCCGCGACAGCCGGCGTCGGCTCCATCTCCTGGCAGGCCACCCGCAGGCCGGGGTGGTCGGTGCGGAGCGCGGACAGGGTGGCGGGCAGCAGGCCGCGCATGGCCGTGGGGAACGCGGAGATCCGCAGCTCACCGACGGCCTTGCCGCGCTGTTCCTCCAGGTCGGCCTGGGCGAGCTCGACCTGCGAGAGGATCCGCGCGGCGTGCTCGGCGAGCAGCCGCCCCGCGTCGGTCAGGCGCACACCCCTGCCGTTCTTGGCGAGGAGCTGCTGGCCCACCTCGCGCTCCAGCTTCGTCATCTGCTGCGAGACCGCCGACGTCGTGACGTGCAGACCCGCGGCCGCTCCGCTGACGGAGCCGTGCCGGGCGAGGGCATCGAGCGTACGCAGCCGCTCCAGGTTCAACATGTAAGCGATGCTACGCGATACAGCGCACGAAATCTCGCTTGTGCTACGAGATTGTCGAGTCCATCGTGAGACGCATGAGCACCGCGCCCCCGCCGCCCCGGTCAGCCACCGCCGCCTCCACCCCGGCAGTCACTATCGCCTCCACCCCAACAGTCGCCGTCCCCTCCGCCCCAGCAGTCACTCCCGTCACACCGGCGCGCGCCACCCTCGACTGGCGCATCCGCTTCGGCGTCCTCTCGCTCATCTGGGGCTTCAGCTTTCTCCTGATCAAGGTGGGCACGGACGGGTACGCCCCGTTCCAAGTGACCCTGGGGAGGCTGGCATTCGGCACGGCCGTGGTCGCCGCCGTGCTCGTGGTGAAGCGGGAGCGACTGCCGCGCGGGGCGCGGACCTGGCTGCACCTGACGGTGGCGGCCTTCCTGCTCAACGCCCTGCCGTTCTCCCTCTTCGCGTACGCGGAGCTGACGATCCCGTCGACCCTCGCGGGCACCTGCAACGCGACGTCACCGCTGTGGGGCATGGCCCTCTCGCTGGTCGCGCTCTCCGAGGACAGGCCGACCCGGCGCCGGGTCGCGGGCCTCGGCATCGGCTTCTTCGGTGTGCTCACCGTGCTCGGCGCGTGGCAGGGCTTCAGCGGACTCGACCTCGGCGGCACCGTGATGGCGCTGCTCGCCTCGCTCAGTTACCCGATCGGCTGGATCTACGTACGTCGCACGCTGGCCGGGTCCGGGCACTCGAACCTCTCCCTCTCCGGCGCCCAGCTGCTCGTCGCGACGGGCGAACTGGCCATCGTGACGCCCCTGTTCACCTCGCTGCCGACCCACTTCCCCGTCGTACCGCTGCTCGCCGTCGTGGCACTCGGCGCCCTCGGCACCGGCGTCGCGTTCCTGCTGCAGTACGCGCTGGTCGCCGAGGTCGGCCCGACGACCGCCCAGATGGTCACGTACTTCATCCCGGTCATCGCGACCGCCGCCGGTGTCGCCGTGCTCGGCGAGTCCCTGAGCTGGTCGACGCCGGTCGGCGCGGTGATCGTCCTGGCGGGCGCCGCGCTCACCCAGTCCCGGCCGCGCCCGCGATCCAGGCCGCGCCCGCGGCCCAGGCCAGGCACGCGGTCCCGGCCGGGCACGAAGGCGGCCGCCGAAGTGCGTCCGCCCCGTCAGTCGTAACGCCGCGCGGGAGCGGGCCCGGTGGCGGCGGCGACGGCGTCCGCCACCGCCACGATGTCCTCGTCGTCGAGCGCCGCCACGGTGATCCGCACCGCCGGCGGCGTGTTCAGCCGGAACCGCGCCCCCGGAGCCACGGCCCACCCCGCGTGCAGCAGCCGCGCGACCGCCCCGGTCTCGTCGGGCACCGGCACCCACGCGTTCATGCCGCTGCGCCCGTACGCGGCCACGCCCCGCTCGGCGAGCGCCGCGATGAGCGCCTCCCGACGCCGATCGTAGGACGCCGCCACCGTACGCGGGTCGACCGCGCCCTCGGCCCAGAGCTGGGCCACGGCGCGCTGCAGCAGCCGGCTCACCCAGCCGGGACCGAGCCGCTGGCGCCCCTGCACCCGGTCCACGGTCACGGGGTCGCCGGTGAGCACGGCGAGCCGCAGATCGGGCCCGTACGCCTTCGCGGTGGAGCGAGTGAGGGCCCAGCTGCGGGTCGCCCCGGCCAGCGGGTGCAGCGGCAGGTCGACGATGCCGTGGCCGTGGTCGTCCTCGATGAGCAGCACGTCCTGGTGCGCGGCGAACACGTCCCGCAGGGCACGCGCGCGTGGGGCGGTGACAGCGGCACCCGTGGGATTCTGCGCACGGTCCGTCACGATGGCCGCCCGCGCGCCGGACGCCAGCGCCCGTTCCATGTCGGCGGGCAGCGGACCCTCGTCGTCCACGCCCACCGGGACCGCGCGCAGCCCGAGGGCGGAGACGAGATCCAGCGAGCTCCCCCAGCCCGGGTCCTCCACGGCGACCCCGTCGCCGGGCTTGAGGTGGGCGGCGAGCACGCGCTCGATGGCGTCGAGCGATCCGGAGGTGACGGCGAGCGGGCCATGGGGCACGCCGTCGGCGTCGAAGGCCACGCGCGCGTGCCGTTCGAGTTCCGGGTCCACCGCACCCTCTCCGTAGAGGACGGGTTGCTCGTCGCTCTGTGCGGCGGCCGCCGTGAACGCCTCGGACAGGTCGGGCAGCAGCCTCGGGTCGGGGTTGCCCATGGAGACGTTGCGCACCCCTGGCGGCGCGTCCACGCGCAGCAGTTCGCGTGCGGTGGTGGCGGGCTTCGAACGGACACGACTCCCGCGCCGCCCCGCCGTCTCGATGACGCCCCGTTCGCGCAGCGTGCGATAGGCGGCCGCGACGGTATTGGGATTCACCCCGAGGCGGGTCGCCAACTCCCGCATGGGTGGCAGCAGTTGCCCCGGTTCGAGGCCGCCGTCACCCACGGCGCGCTCCACGCTGGCCGCGATCTCAGCTGCGCGCCGACCTTCGATCCGATACTCTCCTAGCACAAAGCAGATTATGCACTAGTGCAATAGCTATGGCAAGTCGCGAACACAGCATCAGCACCGCACAGCGCAACAGAGCAGGGAGAACCATGCAGACGAAGCCGAGCACCACCGACACCCCTTCGCCGGGCGGCGCCGCCTACACACCGACCGACCGCACGATCCCCACCCGCTCACGGGAGCGCGCTTCGTACGACCACGAGTCGGTGCACGCGATACTCGACGAGGCCTACGTCTGCCATCTCGGATTCGTCCGCGACGGCGCCCCCGTCGTGCTCCCGACGCTCTACGGAAGGGTGGGCGACCGCCTGTACGTGCACGGCTCGACCGGGTCCCGGCCGCTGCGCATGGCGAGCGCGTCCGCCACGGAGCAGGACCGACAGGACGAGCAGGACCCGGGCCTGCCGGTGTGTCTGACGGTCACCCACGTCGACGGCCTGGTGCTGGCCCGCTCGGCCTTCCACCACTCGATCAACTACCGCTCCGTCGTGGTCCACGGCACGGCCCACCAGGTCACGGACCCGGAGGAGAAGCGGCTCGCGCTGGACGCGCTCGTCGACCACGTCGTGCCGGGCCGGGCGGCCGACTCCCGCCCCGCCAACGCCAAGGAGCTCGCGGCGACCGCCGTGCTCCGCCTCGACCTGAACGAGGTGTCGGCGAAGGCGCGCACCGGCGGCCCGAACGACGAGCCGGAGGACATGGACCTCCCGTACTGGAGCGGCGTGGTCCCGCTCCGCAAGGGCCACGACGCCCTGATCCCCGCCGACGACCTCGCACCGGGCATCGAGGTCCCGGATTACCTGGCGAAGCTGTGATGCTGCTCCACCCCTGGGCCGCCGCCGGAGCACGGCGGCCCGACCGGCTTCTACGCCGCCGTCGCCGCGTGGCCTGATCCGGTGCGAGACCGGATCAGGCCGGACGGACGGGCTAGGCACGAGGGGCGAACTCGGCACGAGGGGCCGGGGTGGGCGCCTCACGGAACCAGGTCTCACCGCAAGGCGCCCACCCCACCCCCCTACACCGGCGCCACCGGCGCCACTTCGCGCCGCCCCGCCACCACGCCCCGCGCCTCCGTGACCGCTAGGCCCGTCACCGCGGCCAGCATCAGCGCCGTGCCCAGCACGGTCGCCACCGTCAGCGCCTCGCCGAGGAGTGCGACGGCGATGATCGCGGCGCCCACCGGTTCGAGCAGCATGATCACGGAGACGGTGGCGGATCGTACGACGGCCGCCCCCGCGAAGTACAGCGCGTAGGCGACGGCTGTCGGCACGGCGGCGATGTACAGAAGGCACAGGCCCACGCGCACGGGGTCGGCGGTGTGCGGCACAAGGCCCTCGACCGCGGCGAGCGGCAGCAGACAGATCGAGACGACGGCGAACGCCCACACCGTGGTGTCGGCCGAGTCGGCGCCGCCGTCCCTGCCCCACCAGCGCGTGAGGAGCGTCATGGCGGCGTACGCGGCCGCGGAGACGAGCCCCCAGACGACCCCCGAGGGCCGCACGGTCGCGCCACCGCCGCCGTCACCGCCGAGGACCAGCACGGCGAGGCCCCCGAGGGCACCCACGACGGCCACGACACCGCCGCGTCCGAGCCGCTCGTTCAGGGTCAGCCGTGCGCCGAGCGCGATGAGGACGGGCCCCGACCCCATGGTGACGACGGTGCCGACCGCTAGGCCGGTCGCCTCGACGGAGGCGAAGTAGGCGGTCTGGAACACCGCGAGGGCCACGCCCGTCACGACGATCCTGCGCAGACGACGCACTCGGTGCGCCCGGGGCGCCCGGGGCGCCCGACGGCTCAGTGGCTCGGCGGCCGTCTCGCACACCCTGGCGCGGCGCGGCCGCAGCAGACGCGCGGCGAACAGCAGCACGAAGCCGCCCACGCACCGCCAGAAGGAAAGGCTGACCGGGCCCATGTCACTGGCATCGAAGACCAGCGCGGCGGCGGCACCCGCGGTGCCCCACGCCGTTCCGGCGATGATCAGATAGAAGAGGCCTCGTCCGACGGACAGGCGCCGGACGGTGGAGGGGACAGTGGGGACAGCGGCGTCCGAGAGTACGGGCGCGCTGGACGTGCTCGACATGTTCGACACGTGAGTTCTCCGCAGCAGAGAGGGATGACTGACTCCGTCTGCGGGCAGCACCGTTCCGCCCGGCCACTGGCTCGGGCGTGTTCCGTCAGTGCCCCGCGTTAAGCGGCGGGGGGCGGAAGAACGAGTGCGCGTGAATACATGATCAGCACCTTAGGACCGGCTCCCGCTGTGCGACAACTCCGTTTCGGATGCCGGGATCTCCCCTGGTACGACGGCGGTCTCGGCCGGTGCGGAGGACTGGGCGATGAACGCGCCCACGAGCACGATCGCGCCACCGACGACCTGCGGCGCCGAGAGGTGCTCACCCAGGACGACCCAGGCCAGGGCGGTCGCGATGACCGCTTCGAGGCAGGCCACGACGCCCGCCACCTGGGGCGAGAGCCTGCGCACGGACAGGACGCCGGTGACGTAGGCGACGACCGTCGCGATGAGCACGATCCAGGCGAGCAGCGCCCAGGCCGGCACGGCCGAGCCGTCCAGGTCCGCGTCGCCCGCGAGCACCGACCAGTCCATGCCCCACGGCCGCGCGACGACGGTCAGCACCGCGGTGCCGACGAGCAGGCCGTACGCGATGACGCCGAGCGGGTCCGGGGCGTCGTCGCCCGCGTCGCTGCCCTGGTCGGACAGGACGAAGTAGCCGACCTGGCAGCAGGCGGCGCCGAGCGCGAGCAGGAGGCCGACGGCGTCGAAGCTCAGCCCCGCCCACACCTCGACGACGCAGGCGAGCCCGCCGACGGCGAGCACCACACCGAGCGCGGCGGCCCGCGTCACCGGGCGCCGCTGCACGAAGCGCACCCAGCCGAGCACGAGCGCCGGCGCGAGGTACTCGATCAGCAGCGCGACCCCCACGGGAATGCGGGAGAGCGCGGCGAAGTAGCAGGCCTGGACGCCCGCGACGGCGAGGAGACCGAACCCGGCGAGCAGCGCGGGCCTGCTCCGCACCAGTCCGCGGTGGCGCCAGGCGACGGGCAGCATCACGAGGGCGGCGCCCGCCACCCGCAGCCACACCACGTGCAGCGGGTCGAGCCCCGCTTCGATCAGCGGTTTCGCCGCGACGCCGGAGCCACCGAAGGCGACCGCGGAGATCAGGGCGAGACTCAGCCCGAGGCCCCTGCCGCCACTCTTTGCATGGCTTCCTCGGGAGCCATGGCCTTCCTCTTGAATACCGTCAGACGCTCGCACCGGCACATCATGGCAGCCGACGTCAGGAGCGTCATCCCTTTAGACCCCTGTCTCAATCGGCGGACGCCATGCCGCTTGTGCCGTCAGCGATCAGAGGCCCGGCCTCCGGAGTACCCATGGCCCGCGCCATACCCCTGGCCGCCGGACGCGTACTGCCTGCATCCCGCCTCGATACGCCGCAGCAGTACCGGGACGTCGACGTGCGCTCGTCCGAGGACCTCGACGGCCCGGCAGTCCGGGTCGGCGACGAGCCCCGCGAGCAGGTCGACGCCGAGGGCCCGTTCCTCCCCGCGCAGCGCGGCACGTTCCAGCGCCGTGTCCATCGCGCTGGTGGCGGCCGGCGACCAGCCGGTCTCCTTCCCCTGCGTCACCACGGGCACGGCACCGGAGTCCTCGACGGTGCCCTGCCACTGGAGGCCGTAGCCGATGCTGCGCTGCACGAGATAGCCGAGCACCCGCACGGCCTGCGCGCCGCTCTCGAAGACGGAGCGCACCTCGGGGTCGGTCTCCAGGAGGGAGTGCAGCAGGTGCGCGGTGTCTATCTGCCGATCCCCGTCACGGACGGCGCGTCGGCGCGCGCCGGCCACCACCGACGCCAGTTCCGCGCTGAGTCCGGAGTCGAGTTCTGCTCGGGTCGGGCCGGGCTCGGCGCCCGGCGGGGTACGGCTTTGCACATCTCCCACCACATCAACCCCCAGGGGCATATGCATCGGCGGCGGGAAGCATCTTGGCGTCCGACACAGGGTGGGCACGCATGCGACGGTTGTCCTCCTTACGGATGAGATCGGCCCGACCCGCGCGGCGGCGCGCGCGCCGCTTTGCTCCGTGCGGAGCGCGCAACCATGGCGAGGCTTCACACGTCCAACAATCATGGAGAGCAGGAGCTGGATGGTCGCCCTGCCTGCTGTCGACGGCAGGCAGTACGTCTATCGGGTGTACGCACCCGACGATGCGCTGCCCGCCGACCTGTTCTGGGAGGCCTGGCACTGCCACGACGAGAGCCCGTACCCGAGGGCCTCGGATCTTTTCGACGCGGCGGAGATACGACTGGTGGGCTGAGCCGGTGACGTCTCCGTACCGCTGCACCCGGACACGCGTCCGCCGGCCTCAGCGCCCCGCCGCGCGGGTCCCGATGACGACCGTGGCGTACATCGTCTCGTCGCTGACCACGCGAGCCACGAGACCGGCCCGCTCGACGGCGTCGACAGCGGCGGCCACCTGACCCTCGCTCGTCTCGAAGAGCAGGTGCCCGCCGGGCGCCAGCCAAGCGGGCGCCGCCTCGGTCACCCGGCGCAGCACGTCGAGCCCGTCCGCGCCGCCGTCGAGCGCCACCCGCGCCTCGTGGACGCGGGCCTCGGCGGGCAGCAGACCGACCTCTTCGGTGGGCACGTAAGGGACGTTGGCGAGCAGGATGCCGACGCGGCCGCGGAGCGCGCCGGGCAGCGGGTCGTAGAGGTCGCCTTCGTAGACCTCGCCTCCGGCTGCCGCGACATTGCGGCGGGCGCAGCGGACCGCGGCCGGGTCGATGTCGGCGGCGTGCAGTTCCACCCGGTCGAGGCCCGCGGCGAGCGCGGCGCCGAGCGCCCCCGAGCCGCAGCACAGATCGACGACGACGGCTTCGCGCCCGGCGAGCGCGGCGGCCTGTCCGACGAGGAACTCGGTACGGCGGCGCGGCACGAAGACCCCCGGGTCCACGGCGACGCGCAGACCGCGGAACTCGGCCCAGCCCACCACGTGTTCGAGAGGCAGACCGCCCGCACGACGCTCGACCATGTCGGTCACCTCGGCCGGGGTGCGCGCAGTGGAGAGAATCAACTCCGCCTCGTCCTCGGCGAAGACGCACCCCGCGGCGCGCAGGGCATCGACAACGGAGGAACGGTGTGCGGAGGAGCAGTCCACGGAGGAACGGTGCGATGCGGAGAAAGCTGAAATCGACATACTGCTGAAAACCTTTCGGGATCCCGATGGGGCTCCCTCGGGTCACCTATGCCGGGTGAACCGCGCGGTCGCGAAGGGGGAGCACCCGACCTGTCACTGCGGTAATGGGTCTCACCTCCAAAGCGCGCTGCCTGCGTCTGTCACAGGGCAGGGGAACAGTACCCCACTCCCCCGACGGGCCACACCCGGCAGTCTGACAGTTCATCAGTATTGAATGTTCCAGACCCTCCGGCTACGTTCCGCGACACCGCAGCTGCGGCCGTCGCAGCGCCCCACGGGAAGAGGTGGCCGCATGGCCGAAGTCAGCGCGGAAACAAGGATGGAGGCGCCCGCCGAAAAGGTCTGGGCCCGGCTCACCGACTTCTCCTCGTACGGCGAATGGAACACCACGCACACGAGCTTCCCGCAGGGCGGTCCCACCACCCTGGAGGTGGGCAGCACCTTCGTGGAGAACATGAAGCTGATGGGCTTCCCCGCCGAGGTCGACTGGACCGTCGAAGAGCTGGAGACCGCCCGCGTCCTGGCCATCGCGGGCAAGGGCCCGATGGGCGTCAACGTACGCACCCGCTACTCCCTCTCGCCGGACGGACCCGCGACGGTGGTCCGCATCGAAGGGGAGTTCACCGGTGCCGCCGTGTCCCTGATGGCGGGAAAGCTGAAGGACTCGGCGACTGCCGCGCTCAACGAGTCCCTGCGCAAGCTGGCCGGCCTCGTGACCTGAGGCCAACGCGCACCCGCGCCCGTGGAATGAACGAGGCGCCCCACACCATCCGCGCGGGGCGCCTCATCTGTGATGGGAGGAGCCATCGGCCCCGACCACCTCAGTCCTCATCGGCGAGGATCAGATACATCTTCTTGCGGGCGTCGTTGATGACCGTGAGCGCCTTGTCGCGCTGCTCCTTGCTGCCGGTCTTCCAGACCTGGCCGAACGCCTCCATCAGACCGAACCCGGCCTGCCGGACCTCGTTCAGCGTCTCCCAGTCGACCCCGCGCCCGGCCTCTTCCCAAGGCGCCTCGGGACCCTCCGCGGCGGCCTCGCGGCCGTCGTCGGTGAGCGAGAAGAGCTTCTTACCGCCCTCGCTCGCACTGCTGATCAGACCCTCGTCCTCCAGCAGCTGCAGGGTCGGGTAGACCGAACCGGGGCTGGGCTTCCACGCCCCGCCGCTGCGCTCGGCGATCTCCTGGATCATCTCGTAGCCGTGCATGGGGCGGTCCTTCAGGAGGGCCAGGATCGACGCGCGTACGTCGCCACGCCGCGCCCTGCCCCGCGGGCCACCACGGCCGCCCCGGCCACCGCCCCAGGGGCCGCCGGGCCCACCGGGCCCGCCGAATCCGGGACCGAACGGACCGAACGCGCCGCGCCGCCCTTCGAACTCCCCGGGCCCCCCGAACCCGCCGAATCCACCGCGACCGAAGCCCTGACGACCCTCGGGCCCGCCGTGGCGGCCGTGTCCATGACCGCGGCCGTGCTCGTGTTCAAAACCATGGGAACGCATGGTGATCACTCCTTGCTGCATCGATTGCTTGTTGATCAATCGCGAACCTGTCGCGATGCCTCAACGATATATCGGAAGCGATCGCTCGGCAACCCCTATGTGAACCTGCGGCTGGTGACCTGTCGCAGTGAAGGTTGATGTGATCTCAAGCAAGCTGCACTGATTCGCTGGCCCGTCTCCGTTGATCTGGTCCGGCTCCGCCGTCGGGTTTGCCGCGTCCAGGGGCGAGGCGGCCACTGCCCCGGACGCGCCGGCGATCCATGCGCAGTGGCGATGGTGGCTGTCACATTCGCGGGCACAGCGGTGTCTTCATGCCAAACAGGCAAACGTCCAAGGAGAACACCATGGCGCTACGCATCCCGAAGGCCGAGCTCCCCGCCGGGCTCCGCGAAAACCTGATCAAGCAACTCGGTTCCGTGCCCGAGCCCAACGAGGTGCTGTGGAACAACCCCAAGCTCGCCGAGGACAACCAGGAGTTCGCAGCCAAGGTGGCCACCTGGGACGCGGCCGACGCGAGCCTCAAGACGTTCGCGCACATGGCCGTCGCGGCACAGGTGGGCTGCAGCTGGTGCCTCGACATCAACTACTTCGCGGCGCTGAACCAGAACCTGGACCTGGCCAAGGCGAGCCAGGTGCCGCGCTGGCGGGAGTCGGAGGTGTTCACGCCGTTGGAGCGGGAGGTGATGGAGTACGCCGAGGCCATGACGAACACGCCGACGACCGTCACCGATGAGCTGTCGGGGAGTCTGCTCGGCAGGCTCGGCCCGGCGGCGCTGGTCGAACTCACCGTGTTCATCGGCTTCGCCAACCTGGCTGCCAGGTGCAACACGGCGCATGGGATCACCTCGCAGGGCTACTCCGATGCCTGCGAGATCCCGCTGGCCGGGCGTCCTCAGACGTCCGGCGTAGCGTCGGCATCATGACCGAGGACCCGTTCGTCACCCATCGCAGCCTGCTGTTCACGGTCGCCTACGAGATGCTCGGTTCCGCGGCCGACGCGGAGGACGTGCTGCAGGAGTCCTGGCTGCGGTGGGCCGGCGTCGACCCGTCGCGGGTGAGCGACGCGCGGGCGTACCTCGTCAGGACCGTCACGCGGCAGGCGCTCAACCGGCTGCGGACGTTGGCGCGCAGCCGCGAGGACTATGTCGGCGAGTGGCTGCCGGACCCGCTGCTGACCACCCCAGATGTCGCCGAGGACGTAGAGCTCGCGGAGAGCGTCTCGATCGCGATGCTGACCGTCCTGGAAACGCTCGGGCCCACCGAGCGGGCGGTGTTCGTGCTCCGCGAGGTCTTCGAGCTGCCGTACGGCGAGATCGCCGAGGCCATCGGGAAGTCCGCGGCCGCGGTGCGGCAGATCGCGCGGCGAGCGCGCGAGCATGTGGCGGCCCGCCAGCCGCGGGTGCGGGTGAGCCGGTCGGAGCAACAGGCCGTGGTGGAGCGGTTCCTGCTCGCGTTGCGTACCGGGCAGTTGCAGGAGCTTGTGGAGGTCATGGCGCCGGACGTGGTCCTGATCGCCGATGGTGGCGGGCTTGCGGCCGCCGCTCTTGCTCCGGTCCACGGGGTCGAGCTCGTGGCGAAGGTGCTCGCGCGCACGAACCGGGCGGAAGCGACCCCGCTCGCGACGACGGCCGTGTGGCTCAACGGGGCACCTGCGGGCCGGATCGAGATCGACGGCGAGCTGGCCACGGCGGTGAGTCTCGTGGTGGAGAACGGGCAGATCACCCGGGTCTACTTGGTGAGAAACCCGCGGAAGCTGACGAGACTGGACGAACCGGTTGAACTCACCAGGTAAGCCAACTACCGCTCTGGCGTGGTGAGTGTTCCGGGCGAAACCGCCCGGAACACTCACCGCCACAAACCGGGCCGAACCCGACGGCGGCCAGGACCGAGGATCCAGGGCGGAGGCGGGATGGGCCCACGATCCGACATAGATGTTCCCTGACCCTCGAAAGGCCCTGCCGCCTGAGATGCGTGAGACCCCGCCGGGCCAGGTCAGACCGGACGCACGAGTCCTGACGGACCAGATCATCCGAGACGCCAGCCGAGTCGGCTCAGATCACGTGAGCCGGAAGCACGTGTCCCGTCTTGAATGATCTGGCTCGGCTCCGCGGTGCCGAGGCCGGCGGGCCGTCAGAGGAGACTGGTGTCGCCGCGGGAGCAGGCGGTCGCTGTCTGGGGCTCTCGGCGGCAGCACGGGGGCGGGCAGCGACCCTTCGCTCACGACGGGACGGCCGCGCCGCCCGGTCGGCGCTCTCGCCATCGGGGCCTTGGCTGGCGCGGGCCAGGAGATCGGCGACCGCCTGGGCGATCTGCATCCCACCGGGGTCCTTCTCTCCGCGTTGCCGCAGGTCTGTTCGTGCGGACGATCGGATCGAGCCGAAAGACGTGAGGGCCGAAAGACGTGAGGCGGCCCAGATGGGGCGTCACACGGCGAGGGTGCCGCCGACGAAGGTACGTTCTGGCGGTGACGCCACGAGTTCGACCATGGTGCCGGCGCGGAGGTCTTCGCCGACGACGCGGGTGATCGCGTCGGTGAGCCCGGCGCCGAGGCGGGCGGTGATCTGAGCGGCGTCGGGGCGGTCGAATACGCCGGCGCGGACGCCCAACATCACCGAGGCATTCGTGTCCACGGCCTTGCCACCCTGCGCGAAGCGGCCTGCGGGAATTCCGGCCAGACGGACGCTCACGAGGTCGCGGGCCCATTCGCCATAGACGTCGACGACAGCGTCGGTCAGTGCGGCGACGAGCATGGGCTCGTTCCCGGTCAGCCTGTTCTCTGGAAGGTGGACGGTCAGATGCGGCATAGTCGACCCCGTTCCCTTTGAGTACAAAGCCTTTGGTTTTAAAGGTATCTGGAAGAGGTCGCTGATGTCCACGGAATCGGACGGTCCAGCCGTCAACGAGGCCGTCCGCACCCTGCTGTTGCTCATGCCACGGCTCGTGGGCCGTGCCAAGCGCCTGCCCATACCTCCGGCACTCCAGGGCCTCGACCTGGCACCGCGCCATCTCGCACTGCTGGCCCACCTGGAGTACGACGGCCCCACCAGCGTCAACGAGCTGGCCGCTCGGCTGGAGGTGGCCCCGACGACCGTCAGCCTCATGGTCAGCGAGCTGTCCAGGCCAGGCGTCCTGCAACGCACTGCCGATCCCACCGACCGCCGCCGCCGCATCATCGCCATCGCCCCCGCCTACGCCGCACCGATCGGCGAATGGCTCTCTGGCAGCGCCTCTGCCTGGGAACGCGTCATGCGCGGTCTCGACCCCGCGGAACGCGCCACAGTCATCAACGCCCTGCACGCCTACGAGGCCGCCTTGGAGCAGGCGGGCGACCAGCATCGGGACGCGCAGCTGCGTTAGCCTCACCGTGCCGCCCGCAGCGTCAGGAGGTACGTGGCGGTGAGCGCGACGGCACGGTCCTCGTCGTGTGACAGGTCTCCGAGAGCACGCGACGTCGTGGCGCCCGGGATGTCCGCGAGCGCCTGCGTCAGCCGCCGACGTGCGGCGGGTTCCGTGGCGCCGTGGATCACGCGGTCGACGAGCCCGGTGGCGATCCGGTCCGCCAGTGCGGGATCTCCGGCCAGAACGCTCAGCGCGTCGGCCGCGTCGACGTCACTCACCCCACCGACGTCACTCGCCTCCCCACCAACCTGTGTTTCGCCGACAATCAGGTCGATGAGCGTCGGAATCGCGTCGGCCTCTCCGCGCGCCCCGAGCGCCAGCGCCGCGTACCCGCGGACCACCAGGTCGCGATGGGCGAGGGCGTCCCGCAGCAGTGCGACCGCCGCCTCGCCGTCCCCCAGCGCGGCGATGGCCTGGACAGCGCGCTTGCGCACCGCGGCGTCCGGCGAGTCGAGCCCCTCCGCCAGCAGCGCCAACGCGCCGCCACCCGCACCATCGCCCCCTCCCTCGCCGTCCCCCTCTCCCGCACCCCCACCCGACTGCGCCAAAGCCCACCGCAGGGCCCCCGCGACATTCGGTTCCGCCTCGTTCAGCACCGCCTCGACCAGCGCTTCCACCGGCACCGGCGCCTCCTCGACCGAGGACAGGGCCGCGCGCTGCCGCGCCCCCGCGCTCTTCGACCCCAGCCCCTGGAGCAGAGCGACGATCTGGAGTACGTCCTCCCAGCCCGCGGGCTCCGCGGCACCGATCCGCCGGAGCCGCGTGAGCAGCTCCATCTCACTCGCGATGCGTTCCCTCGTCTGGCGTACGAGGTCGTCGACGAGCTCCGCGGGCGCGAAGCCGGGGTCGTCGAGCGCACGCCCGACCTCACGCAGCGACAGCCCCAGCGACCGCAGGCTCTCGATGTGGAAGATCCGGCGGATGTCGTCCTCGGAGTACTCCCGATAGCCGCCGCCGGTGCGGCCCGTCGGCCGCACCAGACCGAGCGAGTCGTAGTGCCTGAGCATGCGGGCGCTCACCCCGGACCGTCGTGCCACATCACCGATCAACACGGTCTGAAAACTCCTCTCAACACGGCCTAAGACTCCTCCTGACCACCTGTGCCGAGCGCCATGACGCGTTTGGCCTCCTCGATCGCGAACTCGAATCCGGCCTCCGGGTCGCGCAGCAACCGCTCCGTGGCGATCGCGTGCTCCCGTACGCGAGGGTCGGCATCCGTCGCCGTGGCGCGCAGAGTCGGCACGATCACCTCGCCAAGAGCAATCAGCGCCCGACTGAGGCTCAACTGCGTCTCGCGCCCGCCGCGCCCGAGCTGCGTCGCCAGCACGCCGGCCAACTCCTCTTCTTCTCCCTCGGGTACGAGCACGACCGCCGCCCGCCAGGCGCTCCGCGCCACCTCGTCGTCGACGTCGGCCAGCAGCGCCGGGGCGATCGCCGGCCAGGCCCGCCGGTCCGCGATCTTGGACAGCGTGTGCAGCGCCTGACTTCGTGCCTGCGCGCCCTCCGTACGGAGTTCGGCGACGAGCCGGGGAACCGTCAGCTCCGCTGGATGGCGGGTGAGCGCCCACGTGAGCATTTCCCGTACGTAGAACTCGGGCTCGATCGCGCACCGCTCGACGAGCCGCTCGACGAACCGGGGGTCCGGAGCCGTGCCGACCGCCAGCGCCGCCTGCAGCCGCACCGACGGGCTGCCGTTCTCCAGGCCCCGGACAGCTCGCGCCGTGTCCCTAGCCTCTTTGGGCTTCGTGCCCTCTTTGGGCTTCGTGCCCTCTTCCGACATGGTCATGGGGACCACCTCCTGGGCAGCAGTGAAGACCTTGTCACCGTGACAAGGTCAAAGCGAACCCACCAGACCGATCAACTCACCGCCAGATCGACCACCCCATCCCACCCACATGCCAATCAGCCCCCAAAGCCAGGCCACCCACCCCCAATTGGCCTTACCGACGACGCTCCGCAGCCCTCTACCGTGATGCCCATGCCTACTCCAGACACCGCGACCCGCTCCCACTCCCGCACCCCCCACCGCATCCGCATCGTCGACGCCTTCACCGACCGACCCTTCGCCGGCAACCCGGCCGGTGTCCTGCTCCTCGATGGCTCCCCCGGCACCTTCCCCGACGACACCTGGCTCCAGCACGTGGCCAGGGAGGTCAACCACGCCGAGACCGCCTTCGCCCACCCGCTGCCCGCGGGCGGCGACGCCGACTGGGCGCTCCGCTGGTTCACACCCGCCACCGAAGTCGACCTCTGCGGCCATGCCACTTTGGCCACGGCCCACGTCCTGCACACCACAGGTGCCGCCTCCGGCACCGTCCGCTTCGCCACCCGCAGCGGCGTCCTCACCTCGACCGCGCACGAGGACGGCTCGCTCACCCTCGACTTCCCGACCGCCCCGCTCACCGCGACCGAGCTCCCCGACGGCATCACCGAGGCCCTGGGCGCCGAGCCGCTCGCCGTGTACGACACGGGCCGGAACATCGGCGACCTGCTGGTCGAGCTCGCCGACGAGAAGACGGTCAGGTCCCTCACCCCCGACCACAAGGCCCTCGTCCGCCACTCCGAACGCGGCATCATCGCCACCGCCCGTGCCGAGGACCCCTCCGGGGAGTACGACTTCGTCTCCCGCGGTTTCTTCCCGCGCGTCGGCATCGACGAGGACCCGGTGACGGGCAGCGCCCACACCGCCCTCGCCCCCTTCTGGTCCGAGCGGCTCGGCCGCACCGAACTGACCGGGCTGCAGGCCTCGGCCCGCACCGGCCTGGTCCGCATCCGGCTCCGCGGAGAGCGCACCCTCCTGACCGGCCACGCGGTCACGGTCATCGAGGGCGACCTCTTCGCCTGAGGCCACCCCTGCGCCAACACCAGGTGCTGCCTACGAGGGCGTAGGCAGCCACCCCACCTTCCCCGCCAGCAGCGCGTAACCGACGAACGCGCCGATGTCGAGCAGCGAGTGGGCCACGACCAGCGGCCCGACCCGGCCCCACCTGCGGTAGAGCAGCACGAAGACCACACCCATCACGAGGTTCCCGACGAAGCCGCCGATGCCCTGGTACAGGTGGTACGAGCCCCGCAGCACCGAACTGCCCACCAGCGCGGCCATCGGCGTCCACCCCAACTGGCCGAGCCTGCGCAGCAGGTAGCCGACGACGATGACTTCCTCGAGGACCGCGTTCTGCACCGCGGACAGGACGAGGACGGGGTACTTCCACCACACGTCCGGCAACGCCTCGGGGACGACGGTGAGGTTGAAGCCGAGCCCGCGGGCCGCGAGGTAGAAGGCGATCCCCGTGCTGCCGATCACCGCGGCGATCGCGGCGCCGCGCCCCAGGGCCGGCCACGGCCTCGTCCGGTCGAAACCGATCGTCCGCAGCGCCGCCCTCTCCCGCAGCAGGAAGTGCGCGACCAGCGCGACCGGCACCAACGCGGTCGTGATGCCGAACAGTTGCCACGCGAGATCAAGCCACGGCCGGCCCGGCGCCGCCGACGCGTTCATCGTGGCCGCCTGGTCCTTGAGGCCACCCGGTCTGGTGACCGAGCCCACAAAGCTGATCAGCGCGGACACACCGCTGGCCCCGAGCGAGACGGCCAGGACGAGCAGCGTCTCGTCCCGCAGGACCCGCCGCGAAGGTCCGTCCGCCGGAATAGAACCGGCCATCGGCCCCGGCTCCGCTTGCACTTCCGCCTCCAGTTGAGTAATCCCGCCTCATGCCCCTCTTCGTCCCGCTAGGGTCTCGAAAGAAGTTACGAAGACCGTGCGCGACAGGCCGAGGGGGACGAACGCCGGTTGTGGGCGTACAGCCCCCTCTTTCCTTGTCACATCGTTCAAGGAGGAGGCACCACCGCCATGGGACGTCACAGCTTGCCCGATGAGCGCGGGACGGCGTCGGCCGACCCCCGGCCGCGTGCGCGCGGCCGCGCGGTCGCCATCGCCACGGCGCTCGTCCTCGTGGTCGCGGGCGGCGCGGCGGCTGCGGTCAGCGGTGGGCTGCTCTCCTTCGGCGGCACCTGCGGCGACGACGCGGTACGCCTCGATGTCGTGGCCGCACCCGATGTGACCCCCGCCCTGCGTGAGACGGCCGACCTCGCCCGCGAGAAGGAGATCACCTCGGACGGGCACTGCATCGACGTACGGGTCACCGCACGCGACTCGTACGAAGTCGCGGCCGAACTCCGCGCGGGCAAGGGCGCTCCGGAGTACGACGTATGGGTGCCGGACTCCGACGTGTGGGTGCAGCGCGTCGGTCTCGGCGCCAAACAGACCAAGATCGCGCCCGCGGGCAACATAGCCTCCTCGCCCGTCGGCATCGGCATGATTCCGTCCGCCGCCGCATCGCTCGGCTGGCCCGAGAAGACGTACGACTGGCAGCAGTTGACGGCGGCCGCCATGAAGGGCGACAAGCTGCGCCTGGGCGCCGCCGACCCCGCACGCAGCGCGACCGGCCTGCTCGCCCTCGCCAAGCTGGGCGCCTCCGCGAAGAAGCACGGCGGCGAGGAAGGCGACACCCGGGCCGCCGCCCTGGCGAAAGCCCTGTCGACCCGCACGACCGACAGCGACGGCCGACTGCTGGACACCCTGGCCCGCGACGGTTCCGGATCCGAACAGGGCAACCCGCGCCGCAATCAGGCGCTGATCCTCTCCGAGCAGGCCGCGTACACGCACAACGCATCGGCGGGCGAGGAGAACAGCCTCGAACTGTTCTACCCCGAGGACGGTTCGCCCCGGCTCGACTACCCGTACACGCTGGTCGAGGACGATCGGATGTCCACCGACACGAGCCGTGCCGCCCTGCGCTTCATGACGATGTTCAGTGACGACGACGGCCGCCGGATCCTGACCGAGCACGGTTTCAGGACCGACCCCGGCCGGCCGTCGGACAAGCTGGTCGCCGCCGCCGGCGGCCGCACCCCGCAGCCCTACGCGGGCGAGGCCACGGATCCGCCCTCGGACAAGCAGCTCCAGGAGACCCTGGGCATGTGGACGATCACCGTGCAGAGCGCCCGCCTCAGCACGGTCGTCGACGCATCGGAGTCCATGCGGCAGCTCGTCCCCGGCCGCGGCCAGTCCCGCATGGAGGTCACCAAGGCGGCGCTCCTGCGGGCCCTGGCGGGCTTCACCGACGAGGACGAGATCGGCCTGTGGGAGTTCGCGACCCGCCTCGACGGCAGCCGTGACTACCGCGAACTGCAGCCGACCCGGCGCCTGGGCGACCGCAAGGACAGCATGACCCACCGCGACAGGCTGGCCGCAGCCTTCACCGGTCTGCAGCCCGTGCCGGGCGGTGCCACCGGTCTGTACGACACGACGCTCGCCGCCTACAAGGAAGCCCGGTCGACGTACGCGCGCGGCAAGTTCAACGCCCTCGTGATCCTGACGGACGGCGCCAACCAGGACCCGGGCAGCATCTCGCGCGGCTCCCTCGTCGCCCGCCTCGAGGACCTCGCCGATCCCGCGCGGCCGGTGCCGATCATCGCCATCGCCGTCGGCCCGGACGCGGACAAGGACGAGGTCCAGCAGATCGCCGCGGCGACCGGCGGCTCCGGCCACCAGGTGGACGACCCGACGCAGATCCACGCGGTCATCCTCAAGGCCATCATGGAGGCGGGCAGCAACCGGCGCTGAGACGCCGAAACTCTCCCGGCTCGGCGGCCCGGTCAGCTCAGCGGTACCGCCGGTTCCCGAAGCCCCACCGGCCACGTGTGCACCGGCTCCCCCTCATGCATCAGCCGGCAGTACCGCTGGGTGGTCGCGGCCAGCGCCTCCTCCCTGGCCAGCCCGCTCTCCAGAGCCTCGTGATACGTCGCCGCCTGCCACGACGCGCCATTGACCCGCAGCCGGCACCGCTCCTCGATCACCCCGAGGTACAGATCCCGGTCGGCGGCCTCCACGCCCCACGCGTCGAGCCCGGCGGCCGCGAGCGGCAGCAACTCGTCGCGTACGAGCCGGACGGCCTCCACCTCCACGAGCCCCCCGAGCCTGCCGCGCCGCGGCCACTGCAACGTGGCGTCGATGCCATGGCGGCACGCGATGTCGAAGTTGTGGGCCGCGGCCTCGAAGGGCAGCCGGGACCACACGGGCCGCGCCTCCTCGGCAAGCGCCCGCACGAGCCCGTAGTAGAAGGCGGCGTTGGCGATGACGTCGGTGATGGTGGGGCCCGCGGGCAGCACCCGGTTCTCCACGCGCAGGTGCGGGACGCCGTCGGCGATGCCGTAGACCGGGCGGTTCCAGCGGTACACCGTGCCGTTGTGCAGGACGAGTTCCCCGAGGCGCGGCACACCGCCCGCGTCGAGGACGCCCAGCGGGTCCTCCTCCTCCATCAGGGGCAGCAGCGCGGGGAAGTACCGCAGATTCTCCTCGAAGAGCTCCAGCGGTTCGGTGATCCACCGCTCCCCGAACCAGGTGCGCGGCCGCACGCCTTGGACCTGCAGCTCGGGCGACCGCGTGTCGGTGGACTGCAGGAAGAGCGGCGGCCGGGACTCGCGCCACAGCTCACGGCCGAACAGGAAAGGCGCGTTGGCGCCCACGGCGACCTGGGCCGCGGCGATCGCCTGCGCCGCGTTCCACACATCGGCGAACCGGCCGGGCGTGACCTGTAGGTGCAACTGCACGGACGTGCACGCCGCTTCGGGCGCGATCGACGTGGAGGTGCAGGTCAGCCGCTCCACACCCTGGATGTCGAGGGTGAAGTGCTCACCGCGCGCCGCCACGATCTGATCGTTCAGAAGGGCGTAGCGGTCGACGTCCGAAAGGTTCCCGGAGACCAGGTCGGCGCGGTTCAGCGTCGGCAGAATACCGATCATGACAATGCCGGCGTCGAGCTCGTTCGCTTTCCTGTGGGCGTAGTTGAGGCCGGTGCGCAGCTCTTCGGCGAGCCGGTCGAGAACGCGTCCGCCGAGCCGGTGCGGGGCAATGTTCACTTCCAGATTGAACATTCCCAGTTCCGTCTGGAAATCCCGGCTCGCGATGCGCTCGAGAACCTGCGCATTCAACATCCTCGGCAGCCCGTCGGGCCCGGCGAGATTCAGCTCGATCTCCATGCCCATCAGATTCTTGGGCCGATCGAATCGCTGTTCTTCCAACAAACGCTCCAGCCCCGCCAGGCACTCGCGCAGCTTGCCTCGGAAGTGGTTCCGATCGGCCAGGTCGAACGTACCCGCC
Source organism: Streptomyces sp. NPDC039480 (assembly GCF_055597165.1). Lineage (NCBI taxonomy): Bacteria > Bacillati > Actinomycetota > Actinomycetes > Kitasatosporales > Streptomycetaceae > Streptomyces > Streptomyces sp. NPDC039480. The sequence continues at coordinate 106,997 of NZ_JBVITX010000019.1, forward strand.
ACGACCTTCTCCCCCATCGAAGCGTCCCTCCTCGATCGGGCAGCCAAGGGTCCGGCCGCTGTGTACGAGGGATGATGCCCAGGCAATGTGATCGATAACGCCCCGGACGGGGCCACCGGCCGGTACGCTCGACACAGCTGGGGTCCGGCACATTCACCAGGCATGCGGCACGGTGAAGATTCCCTTCCGATGCGCCTGGTCAAAAGCACCGGCAGAAATCGGCCGACCGCGTTCACGGAGAAATCCGAGGTCGCGAGGTCCGACCCCCCTGCGAAATCGGGAGAAAGGCCTCACAAGAACGGCTCATTAAGGCCTTGCCCGTAATATGCGGAGCGCCTAGATGAAACACTGCTCGAACACGTCTCGTATAAACTGCGCAATCTAGGCAGAGAGTTGGCGCTCGCGGCACTGGCCCCCGCCCCTCTGACCCAGAGCTGACAGCGCCGTCACGCACCTGCCCCCGCTCCACTGTGCCTGTCGAACGAGAGAGGCGACCCACCATGCCGCTGCATGTCCCCCCGGCTCCAGCGCCCGCCCTGCGCAGCGTCCTCGCGGCACTCGGTTCCCCCACAGCCGTACGCGAGGCCCGCACGCCGTCCCTGCGTACCGCACAGGGACCGGCGAGCCCCGAACTCCCGCTGCCGGTCCATGTGTTGGACCACATCACACCCGAGGGCACCTCGCCCACCCGACTCGCCGGCTGGCGCTTCCTCATCCGCTGCGGCGAGCGCGCCGTCGCCGCGGCCGACACGATGCTCACTCCGGACGGCTGGGCGTTCTCACACTTCTTCGAAGGGCCGTACATCGCCTCCACCGAACGGGCCCTGCGGCACGCCGAGGCCATGCCGATGCCCTGCCAGCCGCGGCTGCTCTCCGTGCCCGAGCTCTATATGCTCACGCTCTGGCTGCACCGGGACTGCACGGACGACGGCGCCGAGGGTCCCCTCGCCGCCACCGACCTGCTGGTGCCGCTGGCGCCCGCCCCGCCCGGCATCGCGGCCCACCGCCCGCACCGCGTCGCCGAGCTGCTGCCGATGCTCAACCACCGTCTGACACCGGCACCGCTGCTGAGCTCACCCGCCTGACAGCGCCTCTTCCGCATCCTGTGCCCCGCCGCCCCCGGTCGCGGGGCACAGCGCTGCCCACCCAGGTGGACTAGCCCGGTCAGGCCACCCCGAACCACCCGAAGAGACGGGGAAGTTGGGCTGAACCGTCCGGCCGGGTGATACGTCATTAAGCAGTAGGAGCCGCTGCGGCAAAATCCCTGCGGATTGACGCCCGGAGGGCAACACTGGGATCGGACCGACTACAAACGGGGGGCGGTTATGAATACCGCATCGAGCCACAGGACCGACGTCACAGCCATCTCATCGCAGCGAAAGAACCCTTCCATGTGCCAGCACCAACCCGCGTGCCCGACAGCCGACTCCGCCGACCGGGAAGCCGCGCTCCTCATGGCGAGCCACCCGGAGCAGGGCTGGAGCCTGCTGTGCAACGGCGTCCTGCTCTTCGAGGACACCGGTGAGCTGCTGCCGGACGGCCAGATCATCGCCCCGCACCGACCGCTGGGCACCGACCAGGTCATGACAGCCGCCTGAGCACCGACGGCACATCCGCGCGACCGCACCACACCGCACGTCCGCAGCAGCGCACCACCGCACCACCGAACAGACGAGGGGCCGGCCCGGAGAGAAGTCTCCGAACCGGCCCCACCGCATGCCCGCTCCACCACGGGCGCGGACATCAGTCCTCGTACGCATCCAGCGGCGGGCAGGAGCAGACCAGGTTCCGGTCGCCGTACGCCTGGTCGATACGGCGCACCGGCGGCCAGTACTTGTCCGCCGCGACGACACCGGCCGGGAAGACGGCCTCCTCACGGCTGTAGCCGTGCTCCCACTCGCCGCCGAGCGCGGCGGCGGTGTGCGGGGCGTTCCGCAGGGGGTTGTCGTCGGCGGTCCACTCGCCCGAGCCGACCTTCTCGATCTCCCGGCGGATGGCGATCATCGCCTCGCAGAACCGGTCGATCTCCGCCAGGTCCTCGCTCTCCGTCGGCTCGATCATCAGGGTTCCCGCGACCGGGAACGACATGGTGGGCGCATGGAAGCCGTAGTCGATGAGCCGCTTCGCGATGTCGTCGACGCTGACACCGGTCGCCTTGCTGAGCGGCCGCAGATCCACGATGCACTCGTGCGCGACCAGGCCGGCCGGCCCGGTGTAGAGCACCGGGTAGTGCGGCTCGAGGCGCTTGGCGATGTAGTTGGCGGAGAGCACCGCGACCTGCGTGGCGCGCTTGAGGCCTTCGCCGCCCATGAGACGTACGTACGACCAGGAGATCGGCAGGATTCCGGCGGAGCCCCACGGCGCCGCGGAGATCGGACCGACGCCGGTCTCGGGACCGGCCGCGGGCTGCAGCGGGTGGTTCGGCAGGTACGGCGCGAGGTGCTCGCGCACGCCGACCGGCCCCACACCGGGACCGCCGCCGCCGTGCGGGATGCAGAAGGTCTTGTGCAGGTTCAGGTGCGAGACGTCGCCGCCGAAGTGGCCCGGCTTGGCGAGACCCACCAGGGCGTTGAGGTTGGCCCCGTCGACGTACACCTGACCGCCGGCCTCGTGCACCTCGGCGCAGATGTCGGCCACGTGCTCCTCGAAGACGCCGTGCGTCGAGGGGTACGTGATCATCAGGACGGCCAGCTCGTCGCGGTGCTTCTCGATCTTGGCGCGCAGGTCCGCTATGTCGACCTCGCCGTCGTCGGCGGTCTTCACGACGACGACCTTCATGCCGGCCATGACGGCGCTCGCGGCGTTCGTGCCGTGGGCGGAGGACGGGATGAGGCAGACGGTGCGCTGCTCGTCGCCGTTGGCCCGGTGGTAGCCGCGGACCGCGAGCAGCCCGGCGAGCTCGCCCTGCGATCCGGCGTTGGGCTGCAGGGAGACCTTGTCGTACCCGGTCACCTCGGCGAGCCGCTCCTCCAGCTCACGGATGAGCGTGAGGTAACCCTGGGCCTGCTGGGCGGGCGCGAAGGGGTGCAGCTGGCCGAACTCGGGCCAGGTGACGGGCTCCATCTCGGTGGTCGCGTTGAGCTTCATGGTGCAGGAGCCCAGCGGGATCATGCCGCGGTCGAGCGCGTAGTCCCGGTCGGCGAGCCTGCGCAGGTAGCGCAGCATCGACGTCTCGGAGCGGTACTGGTGGAAGACCGGGTGCGTCAGGTAGTCGTCGCCGCGCAGCAGGCCCTCGGGCAGCGTGTCCGCGACGGCGGCGTCGAGCGCCTCGACGTCGGCGTCGACGCCGAAGGCGCCCCAGACCGCGCTGAGCTGCCGGCGCGTGGTCGTCTCGTCGCAGGACAGGGAGACGTGGTCGGCGTCGACGAGGTGGATGTTGACGCCACCCTCGCGGGCGGTGGCCACCAGCTGCTCGGCCTTGCCGGGTGCGCGCACCGTGAGCGTGTCGAAGTAGGCGCCGTGGACGACGTCGTAACCGCCCTCGGCGAGACCGGCGGCGAGCAGCGTCGCGTAGCGGTGGGTGCGCCGCGCGATCGCCTTCAGGCCGTCGGGCCCGTGGTAGACGGCGTACATTCCGGCCATGACGGCGAGCAGCACCTGAGCGGTACAGATGTTGCTGGTGGCCTTCTCGCGGCGGATGTGCTGCTCACGGGTCTGCAGCGCGAGCCGGTAGGCCTTGTTGCCGTCGGCGTCGACGGAGACGCCGACGAGCCGCCCGGGCAGGCTGCGCGCGAACTTCTCGCGGACCGCCATGTAACCGGCGTGCGGCCCGCCGAAGCCCATCGGCACACCGAAGCGCTGCGTCGTGCCGACGGCGATGTCGGCGCCCAGCTCGCCGGGCGAGGTGAGCAGCGTCAGGGCGAGCAGGTCGGCGGCGACGGTGACGACGGCACCGAGCTCGTGCGCCTGGTCGATGAGCGGCTTGATGTCACGGACGGCACCCGAGGCGCCCGGGTACTGGACGAGTACGCCGACGACGCCGCGCTCGGCGACCTCGGCGGGCAGGCCCTCGCTCAGGTCGGCGACGACGACCTCGACACCGGTGGGCTCGGCGCGGGTCTGGATGACGGCGATGGTCTGCGGCAGGGCGTCGGCGTCGACGACGAACACGCCGTCCTTGACCTTGCCCATACGACGCGAGAGGGCCATGGCCTCGGCGGCGGCGGTGCCCTCGTCGAGCAGCGAGGCCCCGGAGGTGGGCAGGCCGGTCAGCTCGGCGACCATGGTCTGGAAGTTGAGCAGCGCCTCGAGGCGGCCCTGCGAGATCTCCGGCTGGTACGGCGTGTAGGCCGTGTACCAGGCCGGGTTCTCCATCACGTTCCGCAGGATGACCGGCGGGGTGAAGGTGCCGTAGTACCCGAGCCCGATCATGGAGTCGAGGACCTGGTTCCGGTCGGCGAGGGAGCGCAGCTCGGCCAGCACCTCGGCCTCGGAGCGCGCGCCGGGCAGGTCCAGCGCTTCGGCGTTCTTGATCACATCCGGCACCGCGGCGGCCGTCAGCTCGTCGAGCGAGCCGTACCCGACCTGGGCGAGCATCTTCGCCCGCGCTTCCGCATCGGGCCCTATGTGCCGCTGCTCGAAGGGGATGCCCTGCTCAAGCTCCGAGAGCGGGGTGCGATGGGTGGCAGTCATTGCGGAGGCCTCCTGGTCTGCACGACCTGCGAGGGGTACCACGGCGCGGGTACCCGGACGGCCTCCCCCTCTGTCATCTCAACCTGAGAGCTTCACAGACCTGTCTGTTTCGACAGATCTGCTTTCACCGTCGGTGAGGAAGGGTTCCGAACGTGCCCGCCCGACGCCCGCCCTGCTTTCCAGAGTGACCTCATCCGTGCGGTACGGGTGCCTGAGAGATTCCGGGGAGGATTTGCTCCTTCGGCGCCTCCGGGGTCACGTCCCGGAGAGCTCTCCCGCACGGGGTCAGCAGCCAAACGTCAGCCTACCAGCGAGGGCCCCGGCCGTTCCCTCGAGTGGCCACCTGCCCCGAAGTGCTCTTTCGTAGTGACTACGAATGATTAAAGATGAGTTACGCCCGTTTTCGACGAGCCGCGACCAGCTGGAGGGCCCGTGCAGACCGATATCGATCCGCGCAACCTGATCGGCCGCAAGGCGTTCGACCGGAACGGGACCAAGATCGGCACGATCGACGAGGTCTACCTCGACGACGCCACCGGCGCCCCGGAGTGGGCGGCCATACGCACCGGCCTGTTCAGCCGCGACGCCTTCGTCCCGCTGGAGCCGAGCGAGCTGGCCGAGGACGGCACCCTGCGCATCCCCTTCGACCGCGCCCTGATCAAGGACGCCCCGGACTTCGGCGTGGGCCGCCACCTCTCCCCCGAGCAGGAGCTCCAGCTCTACCACCACTACGGCCTCGACACGACGCCACCGAACGCCCCACCGTCCCCGCCCCCGCCCGACCAGGACTTCGGCCGGATCGCCGGCACGGAAGCCCCCTGACCCAGTCACACGCCCTCTTCCATCGCCACCCTGACCAGCGGCAGCGGCTCCGCGGGCTCCAGGTCCGGGTCGTCCGTCCGGAACGTCCGCACCCGTCCCGGCGGCGAGTCCGGCGTCTCGAAGCGCACCGTCACCCGGCCGAGACCGCTCCCCTGCACCCAGCCGTGCCCGTACTCGGCGTGCCGCACATCGTGCCCGGCCACCCACCGCCGCTCGACCGCCACCACCGGCTCCTCGGCCCGCTCCTTCTCCGGATCACTCACGGCCGCCTCTGCGTCCGCTGTCCCGCCGACCGCCTCCCCCGCCGCTTCTTCGGCACCGGCCAGGGCCGCCTCGGCCGCCTGGGCCTGCGCGAAGAGATCCTCCTGCGTGTAGTCCGCGAGCCCCGTGACGCCCACGCCGAGCAGCCGCACCCCTCCCGTGGTGTCCACGGACTCAAGGAGCCGCGCCGCGGCCTCCCGCACCACTCCCGGGTCGTCCGTGGGCCCGCGCAGCGTCTCGGACCGCGTCAGCGTCGAGAAGTCGAACCGCCGCACCTTGAGCACGATGGTCCGCCCCGAGTGCCCGGCCGCCCGCAGCCGCTGCACACACCGCTCCGCGAGCCGCCCGACCTCCGTCCTGACCCGCACCCGGTCGTGGATGTCCACGTCGTACGTGTCCTCGACGCTGACCGATTTCGTGTCCCGCTCGGCCACCACGGGCCGCTCGTCGTGCGCGAGCGCCATCGCGTACAGCGAGCCGCCATGGGCCTTCCCCAGCAGTCGTACGAGCTCGTCCTCACCCGCCTCCGCGAGCTCCTCGACCGTCGTGATCCCGGCCCGCCGCAGATGGTCCCCGGTAGCAGGCCCCACCCCGGGCAACGTCCGCACGGACATCGGGCCCAGCAGGGCGCGCTCCGTCCCGGGGGTGATGAGCACGAGACCGTTCGGCTTGGCCTCTTCCGAGGCGATCTTCGCCAGCATCTTGGAGACCGCGAGCCCCACCGACCCGGCGAGCCCCGTCACCGCCCTGATGTCCGCCCGCAGCCGCTCCCCCACGGCCCTGGCCGACTCCGCGTCGTCCGCGACGCCGCCGGCCTCCAGGTCCACGAAGGCCTCGTCCAGGCTGAGCGGCTCCACCAGCGGCGACAGCTCCCGCAGGAGCCCCATCACCTGCTCGCTGATCTCCCGGTACAACCCGAAGCGCGGCACGAGATACGCGGCGTTCGGCGCCAGTCTGCGCGCCTGCCCCATGGGCATCGCCGAGTGCACTCCGAACCGCCGCGCCTCATAGGAAGCCGTCGCCACCACGCCCCGCGGCCCCAGCCCGCCCACGATCACGGCTTTGCCCCGCAGACTGGGCTTCGCGGCCTGCTCCGCGGACGCGTAGAAGGCATCCATGTCCAGATGCAGGATCGTCGGCGCGCTTCTCACATCTCCGATGCTGCCCTACGCCACTGACAACGCGGCCTCAGACCGCCTTGTTGCGCCTTCTGGCCAGCTCGTCGGCCGGGTTGTGCCCGATGAGCGTCTCCCCGGTGTCGACGCGCTCGCCATGCAGCTGGGACAGCGCGGCCTCGACGTCCCGCCAGACGACCCCCACGGCGATCCCGAAGACGCCCTGCCCGCCCTGGAGCAGCTCGTGGACCTCGCTGGAGGACGTGCACTCGTAGACCGTGGCGCCATCGCTCATCAGCGTCATCCGCTCCAGGTCGCGGAACCCGCGCTCCCGCAGATGCTGCACCGTCGTGCGAATGTTCTGCAGCGAGACCCCGGTGTCGAGGAACCGCTTCACGATCTTGAGGACGACGACGTCGCGGAAGCTGTAGAGCCGCTGGGTGCCCGAGCCGCCCGCGGCCCGCACGCTGGGCTCGACCAGGCCCGTACGGGCCCAGTAGTCCAGTTGCCGGTAGGTGATGCCCGCGGCCGCGCACGCGGTGGGACCGCGGTAGCCGACCTGTTCGGAATGCTCGGACGTCGTGTCCCCGCTCCCCTGGACCGCCATCGGTCGATTCGGAGAGTGACCGGCCGCGCCGCCGTGGAGCGGGTACGGACCGCCCATCGCCGTACCGTCGCCGCTGCTTCTCACGCCGACCTCCCTCCTTGACCTGCCTTCTCGACGGTAGGCAGTCGCCAGGGGCTCGTCAACGATCGCCACACTCGGCACGCCGAGTGATAATCACCCTGAGAGTGGTTTCCCGTGCCTCGTCGCGGGGAAAGGCTAGCCGAATGGTCCGACGCGGGCCGCCGGAAGCGGCTCACTGGCTGTTGGTGCCGAAGTCCTCGGGCGAGATCTGGTCGAGGAACTCGCGGAACTTCTCCACCTCGTCCTCCTGCTCGTCCGGGATGGCGATGCCGGCGTCGTCCAGGACGCCGTCGCTTCCGAAGATGGGCGTCCCGGTGCGAAGGGCCAGCGCTATGGCGTCGGACGGACGCGCGCTCACCTCGACACCGCTGGCGAAGACCAGCTCCGCGTAGAAGACCCCTTCCCGCAGGTCCGTGATGCGCACTTCGGAGAGCTCCTGGCCCACCGCTTCCAGCACGTCCTTGAACAGGTCGTGGGTCAGCGGCCGTGCGGGTGCCATGCCCTGCTGCGCGAAGGCGATGGCGGTCGCCTCACCTGGTCCGATCCAGATGGGGAGGTACCGGTCGCCTCCCACTTCACGCAGGAGCACGATCGGCTGGTTGGAGGGCATTTCGACCCGGACACCTACGACGTCGAGCTCGTTCACACAGCAACCCTAGGACGTGGCTGGCAGGTTTGGGTAGTCGGGCACCCGCCGAGTACCGGACGGGACCGGGCGAGTCAGGGCAATCTGATGCCGAGCGCCGTCTGCACGAGCGCCGAGTGCAGCCGCCCCGTCAGGCCCGCCAGCTCTTTGGTGCGGGCCTCCGCATGGGCCCTGGTCTGCGGATTACGGTGCCGCCGCAGCGGAGCGACCACCTGGTCGACGAGCCCGGCCTCACGGTCCGCGGCGGCCTTCATGGCCCGCAGGTGCCGCGGCTCGATTCCGAAGCGGCCGAGTTCGACCACGAGTGAGGCGACCGTGACGGCCTCCGCGTCGTACCCGCCGTCCGGCAACGGTGCGACGAGGCCGTACGCCTCCCACTCGGCGAGCTGTACCTCGTCGATCTCGGCGGCCGCCAGCAGCTCGGCACGGCCCACACGGGCCGCCGTCGGCCCGTCGGCCTCGCCGGGGCCCTGGGCGTCGCCGGCGTCCCCCTGACGCCCCAGGGACGGCATCGGGGGCCTCTCACCGCGCTCCAGCGCGTCGAGGTGCTCACGGATGACCTTGAGCGGCAGATAGTGGTCCCGCTGCATCCGCAGGACGTGACCGAGCCGCTCGACGTCCTCCGGGCTGAACTTCCGGTATCCGGAAGGGGTGCGCTGGGGCTCGATGAGCCCCTCGGACTCCAGAAACCGGATCTTGGAGATCGTGACCTCGGGAAATTCGTCACGCAGTTCGTTCAGCACGGTGCCGATGCTCATCAGCCGGCGGTCCGCGGCGGCGGTGCCGTTCCCGGCACCGCCCCTCGGTGTTTGAAGCATGGACCTTCCCTGGGGATCCCCCCGGACGGCGTCTGGGGGAGGGTCAGATGCCGACGGCCCGCTGGCTCGCGTAGAAGACCAGTCGGTACTTGCCGATCTGCACCTCGTCGCCGTTCGACAGCGAGACCGAGTCGATCCGCTCCCGGTTGACGTACGTGCCGTTGAGGCTGCCCACGTCGGCGACGGTGAAGGAACCGTCCCCGAGGCGACGGAACTCCACGTGGCGACGCGACACCGTCACGTCATCCAGGAAGATGTCGCTCTGCGGGTGACGACCCGCCGTGGTCAGCTCGCCGTCGAGCAGGAAACGACTGCCCGAGTTCGGACCGCGGCGCACCACGAGGAGCGCCGAGCCGAGCGGCAGCGCGTCGACGGCCGCCTGCGCCTCCGGAGAGAGCGCGGGAGACGGGTTGGTGCCCGTCGCCTCGGCGTCGTAGGCCTCCAGGCCCGAGATGGAGATCGTCGAGGTCGTCTCCGACGCGCGCTCCGGCGCGGCACCGGCCCGCAGCGGCGCACCGCAGTTGGAGCAGAACCGGCTCGCCTCGGCGTTTCGGTTACCGCACCTCGTACACACCAGCGCCATGGACGGGTCCTCCTGCCGTGGCTGCCCCGCAGGGGCGTTCGATGCGTACGGGTCGGAGGTGTACCCTCCACCCGCACTTGAGGTTGAAGGTTCTCCGAAACCTATGCGTCCGGGACCGGCAGGGTCAACAGACGACGCGCCCTGTCCGCCCGAAATGTCACCGCCTGGACCAGCGACCTGATCGCGGAACATCGGGCGCCCAGCGCCCTGCTCCTCGGCATCTCCATGGCGCGGAGCACGGTGCCGGGCAGTGGCCGGATTGCCGCTGTCCTCACGTGCGCTCTTGCCGAACAACTTCGCAAACAACTTCACGGGCGATTCCCCTTGACCGAAACAGACCCGCCCGTGGGGCAGGACGAACCCTGATTGCACACACCGGCATTCGTCGGTGAGCCAGACATCCTCACAACGTCCGTGGCCACCAAACAGTTTCCACCACGCACCACGCTTCCGGTGCGCCGACCCCCCGCAACCTCATGCCCCCGCCCGACGACGCTCATGCGTCCGCCCCTCACTGGGAGGACGACCGAGCGTAGTCAGGCCGCTTCGCAGGTCGCAAGGCGTTCACGACGATCTTCTCCGAGCGTTCCACGGTGACCGTGGCCTGCTCCTTCTCCAGAGTCTGCACCACGCCTCCCGGGATGTTCAGCGCAGGTTCGAGATCCTGCGGCTTGCCGATCACCTTGAAGAGGTACGGTTCGCCGACCTTGCGGCCGTCCACCCGTACTCCCCCGCCGCCGGCGTCCGACAGATAGGTGTTCGCGACGACGCGTACGTCGTTGATCTGGATCGCCTCGGCGCCCGCGGCGCGCAGCTCCTGAATGGCGTCGAGCAGCATGTCCGCCTCGATCGCCCCTTTCCTGTCCTCGATGGTCAGCGTGATGCCGGGCCCCTGGGCCGCCACCGTGCCTGCCAGGATGCCCAGTTGCCGCTCGCGCTCGACCGTCTGCTTGCGCGCCTCCTCGGCCTGGTCCGAACTGTTCTCCAGCCCGGTCCGCTGTTCCTCGAGGCGGCGCTTCTCTTCTTCCAGACGCTCGGTACGGTCATCCAGTTCATCGAGGATGCGTACGAGATCTTCCTGCCTCGCGCCGCGCAGGGCGCTGCTGTCGTTGTTGGACCGCACCTGGATGGCCAGACCGAGGCCCAGCACGAACAGCAGCAGGGCGACGATGAGTTGGGGCCGGGTCACCCGCGGCGGCCACAGGCCCTTCACCAGCCGCTGACGGCCGGTGAGCTGCGGCTTCCGCGGCTTCCCCCCGGGCTCGGCGGACGGGGGCGGCTCGGGCGCGCTGGGGACCTCGGCGGGGAGTTCCTCGCGCCGGTTGTACTGGGGCCTCTCGTCGGCACTCATCGGCGTCACGCCCTGAAGACGTGCCGGCGGATCGCCGCGGCGTTGGAGAAGATCCGGATGCCGAGGACCACGACGACGCCGGTGGACAACTGGGCCCCGACGCCGAGCTTGTCGCCCAGGAAGACGATGAGCGCGGCCACCACCACGTTCGACAGGAACGACACCACGAACACCTTGTCGTCGAAGATGCCGTCGAGCATCGCCCGCAGCCCTCCGAACACGGCGTCGAGAGCCGCGACCACGGCGATCGGAAGGTACGGCTCGACCACCGCCGGAACTTCGGGCCGAACCAACAATCCGGCCACGACTCCCACGACGAGGCCCAGTACGGCGATCACGATGTGCCCTTTCCTGCCTTCGGCTCTGCTGTACGTACGGTCACGCTCGGCGCAGCCGGCAGCCGAAGCTCGTCCGACACGGAAATGCTGGTCCGGATGCCGAAGTTCTCCTGCAGAGCATGCAGGTACTGACCGTCACGGCTGTTCTGGAAACGGGTGCTCATGCGTTTCCCGTCACCTACCGCGAGCACCGTATACGGCGGCACCAGCGGTCTGTTGTCGACCAGTATCGCGTCACCCGCGGCTCTGATCGCCGACAGTGCGGTGAGCCGCTGGTCGTTGATCGAGATCGCCTCGGCGCCGGACTGCCACAGGCCGTTGACGACACGCTGCATGTCGCGGTCGCGCACCCGTCCGGTGTCGGAGAATCCGGAGCTCTCGCGCGGTCCGCCGCCGCCCTGGTCGGCCTGCTTCTTGTCGTCCACGACGAGCTTCACGCCGGGCCCCTGGGCTTCCGTGGCTCCGGAGAGGAGACCCAGCAACTCGCCCTGGCTGCCGCCGTGCTGCTTCAGCGCGGCCCGCTGCCGCTCGCCGACGTCGTCGCGGAGCTCGTCCACGTCGTCCTCGAGCCGGTCGGCTCCCGCCGTCGCCTCTTCGACGCGGTCGATGAGCTCCTCGCGCTCCTTCGCCAGTACCGGCGCCTCTATCCGCGCCTGCGCGGCCCCCACGGTGACGACCAGCGCGGCGAGCACGAGCCCGGCCGCGAGCCCGAGTTTGGCCCGCAGCGGGCGAGGGACACCGCTGTTCCCTCTGGCCTGCTTGCGGGCGGCCGCCTCCGCGTACCCCTCGTCCAGGCTGTGGTCCATGACCGTGGTGAGCAGCGACATGGAGGCGTCCGGGCGCCGGGGGCGCGAGGGGGTGCTCCGAACGGGGGGCTGCTGCGGCATGCCGCACATCGTCGCACGTCGGGGGCGCTACCTCCGAATGGCCCCACCGACGCGCCGGGCAGCACCCGTTGTGGGTGCTGCCCGGCGCTCGGAATGGTCAGCGACCCGCGCTGTCCACCACCGCGGACCACTCGTCGAGCAACGCCTGGGCGGACGCGTCGTCGGGTCCTTCGGCCCACAGATGGGTGACGGCCTCGGCCGGGTCGGGCAGTACGAGCACCCACCGTCCGTCGGTCTCCACGACCCGCACACCGTCGGTGGTGTCCACGGACCGCTCGCCGGCCTCCTCGACCACGCGCCGCATCACGAGTCCCTTGACCGCCCACGGAGTCGCGAGGTCCCGCCGCAGCACATGGGCGCGCGGGATGCGCGCGTCGATCTGGCTCAGGGTGAGCTGTGTACGCGCCACAAGCCCGATGAGCCGCACGAACGCGGCGGTGCCGTCGAAGACGCCGCTGAACTCGGGGACGATGAACCCGCCCCGCCCGTCACCGCCGAAGATGGTCGAGTCGGCCCGGCCCACCCTCGTCAGGTCGTCGGGCGACGTGGTCGTCCAGTCCACCTGCGTCCCGTGGTACGCGGCGACCTGCTCGGCGATGCGCGTCGTCGTCACCGGCAGCGCCACCCGCCCGCTGCGCCGCTCGGCGGCCACCAGGTCGAGCATCACCAGCAGGGCCCGGTCGTCCTCGACGATCCGGCCCTTCTCGTCGACGAGCGAAAGCCGCTCGCCGACCGGGTCGAACCGCACTCCGAAGGCGGCCCTGGCGGACGCCACGATCTCCCCGAGCCGGACGAGCCCGGCCCTGCGGGACTCGGCGGTCTCCGTGGGCCGCGACTCGTCGAGCCCCGGGTTGATGGTCAGCGCGTCGACCCCGAGCTTGCCGAGGAGGCTCGGCAGCACCAGCCCGGCGCTGCCGTTGGACGCGTCGACAACGACCTTGAGCCCGGACTCGGCGACGCCGGTGGTGTCCACGTTCCGCAGCAGGGACCCCGTGTAGGAGTCGAAGACGCTGGACGGGAAGTGCAGGTCGCCGATCTCTCCGGGGAAGGCCCGACGGTACTCCTGGCGTGCGTAGACCCGGTCCAGCTTCCGCTGGCTGCCCTGCGAGAGGTCGCCGCCCTGCTCGTCGAAGAACATGATGTCGACGGAGTCCGGCACCCCGGGCGTGGTACGGATCATGATCCCGCCGGCGCTGCCTCTGGCCGTCTGCTGCCGCGCGACGGGCAGCGGCACGTTCTCCAGATCTCGTACGTCGATGGCGCTGGCCTGCAACGCCGAGATCACCGCACGTTTCAGCGCCCGCGCACCTCGCGAGTGGTCACGCGCGGTGGTGACGGTGGACCCCTTCTTCAGGGTCGTCGCGTAGGCACCGGCCAGGCGCACGGCGAGCTCGGGCGTGATCTCCACGTTCAGGATTCCGGAGACACCGCGCGCCCCGAAGAGGTGCGCCTGTCCGCGGGACTCCCAGATGACCGACGTGTTGACGAAGGCGCCGGCCTCGATGGTCTTGAAGGGATAGACCCTGACGTTGCCCTGGATGATCGATTCTTCGCCGACGAGGCACTCGTCGCCGATGACCGCGCCGTCCTCGATGCGGGCGGCGCGCATGATGTCGGTGTTCTTACCGACGACGCAGCCCCGCAGATTGCTGTGCTGCCCGATGTAGACGTTGTCGTGGACGACGGCCTTGTGCAGGAAGGCGCCGCTCTTCACCACGACGTTGGAGCCCACGACGGTGTGCTCGCGGATTTCGACGTCCGCTTCGATCTTGGCGTAGTCCCCGACGTACAACGGTCCGCGCAGGACGGCGTCGGGATGCACCTCCGCCCCTTCCGCCACCCAGACCCCGGGAGAGATCTCGAAGCCGTCCAGCTCGACGTCCACCTTGCCTTCGAGCACGTCGGCCTGCGCCTTGACGTAGCTCTCGTGCGTGCCGACGTCCTCCCAGTAGCCCTCGGCGATATAGCCGTAGACGGGCTTGCCTTCCTTCATCAGCTGCGGGAAGACGTCACCGGACCAGTCGACCGGCACATCGGCCTCGACGTAGTCGAAGACTTCGGGCTCCATGACGTAGATGCCCGTGTTCACCGTGTCGGAGAAGACCTGCCCCCAGGTCGGCTTCTCGAGGAAGCGCTCGACCTTTCCTTCTTCGTCGACGATGGTGATGCCGAATTCCAGCGGATTCGGTACACGCGTCAGGCAGACGGTGACGAGCGCGCCCTTTTCCTTGTGGAAGGCGATCAGATCGGTGAGGTCGAAATCGGTCAGAGCGTCACCGGAGATCACGACGAAGGCATCGTCCTTCAGCGCTTCCTCGGCGTTCTTCACGCTGCCTGCGGTACCGAGCGGTTTCTCTTCGTTGGCATAGGTGAGCTCCATCCCAAGCTCTTCGCCGTCGCCGAAGTAGTTCTTGACGAGAGACGCCAGGAACTGCACTGTCACTACGGTCTCGGTGAGCCCATGCCTCTTCAGCAGCCGAAGCACATGCTCCATGATCGGCCGGTTGGCCACGGGAAGGAGCGGCTTGGGCATGCTCGAGGTCATGGGGCGAAGGCGTGTGCCCTCACCGCCGGCCATCACGACGGCCTTCATGTCGGAAGCGTCCTCCTCAATAGACGACGATATGGCCGACCAGCTCACCTGAATGGACCCGCACATGTCGGATGCGGGCCCATGGAGCCTCTACAGCCACCGAATCGGCGAGCTCAATCGGCCGGGTTGTCCGCCTTGACAAGTCGGCGGACCTGAACCACATATAGGATCCCTGCCCACCAATACAGCGTTGTACCCCATCCGGCGAACGCCCATCCGAAAATAGCAGCGGGTGTGGCGATCCAGCCACTTGCGTCGCTCAGGAGCAGTAGCGGAAAGGCGTACATCAGGTTGAAGGTGGCGGCCTTGCCCAGGAAGTTCACCTGGGGCGGCGGATAGCCGTGGCGCCTGAGGATGCCGACCATCACCAGCAGGACCAGCTCGCGCAGCAGCAGCGCCGCGGTCAGCCAGAGCGGAAGAATCTCCCGCCAGGTCAGGCCGACCAGCGTCGAGAGGATATAGAGCCGGTCAGCTGCGGGGTCGAGCAGTCGGCCGAGCTTGCTGATCTGGTTCCAACGGCGCGCGAGCTTGCCGTCGAGGTAGTCACTGACGCCGCTCAGCGCCAGGACCAGCAGCGCCCAGTGGTCGCTGTTGGGCCCTCCGAACTCGGGCCTGAGGATCAACCACAGGAAGAGAGGTACGCCGGCGAGGCGCGCCATGCTGAGGATGTTCGGGATGGTGAGGACCCGGTCCGTCTGGACGCGAGTCTCCTGGACCTCCACCCGGGGGCCTCCTGTGGGAAAGAGCCAATGATGCCCCCTGACCTTACCCTCAGTTGCGGCACGTCGGTGCCGAGGGGTGGCCGGATGCTCGAGGCAGGCACTGGAAAAACAAAAAAGCCGTGGCCCCTGGAATTTAATCCAGGGGCCACGGCTGTAAAAGAAGTTCGGCGGCGTCCTACTCTCCCACAGGGTCCCCCCTGCAGTACCATCGGCGCTATGAGGCTTAGCTTCCGGGTTCGGAATGTAACCGGGCGTT
>NZ_JBVITX010000020.1:0-110400 GCF_055597165.1 Streptomyces sp. NPDC039480
AGGGGGGACCCTGTGGGAGAGTAGGACGCCGCCGAACTAATTTTGAATGGGAAACCCCCGCACCTTATGGTGCGGGGGTTTTCTGCGTTTAGGGTGCCTGCCTACGGTGCCTGCTTACAGGCGGCCGGCCGATTTGAGGGAGAGGTAGGCATCTGCCAGAGCAGGGGCCAGGTCATGAGGTGTGGCGTCGACGACCGTGACGCCGCGGCGCCTGAGGTGTTCCGCTGTGCGGTGGCGTTCCGACTGGGCTTGGGCGGCTGCTGCGGCGTCGTACACCGCCTCTGTTGTGCCGCGGGCGGTCGCCATTTCCTGGATGTGCGGGTCGGCCACCGAGGCCACCAGGACCTTGTGGCGCTGGGTGAGGCGGGGAAGTACAGGGAGCAGGCCCTCTTCGATCGGGGCGGTGTCGAGGCTGGTGAGCAGCACGATCAGGGAACTGCGGGGAGCCGTACGGAGGGCCGTCGAAGTGAGGCTTCGGGCATCTGTTTCGACGAGTTCGGGCTCCAGGGTGGCCAGAGCGTTGACCAGGGAGGGGAGGACGTCCCCTGCTGAGCGCCCTTGCACCAGGGCACGTACGCGACGGTCGTAGGCGAGAAGGTCCACGCGGTCGCCGGCGCGGGAGGCCAAGGCGGCGAGGAGCAGGGCCGCATCCATCGCGGCGTCCAGGCGGGGGGCGTCGCCCACTCGGCCGGCCGAGGTGCGGCCCGTGTCGAGGACCAGAAGGATGTGCCGGTCGCGTTCGGGGCGCCAGGTGCGGACGGCGACGGTGGACTGGCGGGCGGTGGCGCGCCAGTCGATGGAGCGGGTGTCGTCCCCGGGAACGTAGTCGCGGAGGCTGTCGAATTCGGTGCCCTGGCCGCGCGTGAGCACGCTGGTGCGGCCGTCGAGCTCGCGTAGGCGGGCCAGCTTGGCGGGGAGGTGCTTCCGGCTGGTGAAAGGCGGCAGGACGCGCAGGGTCCAGGGGACCTTGTGGCTGCCCTGGCGGGTGAAGAGGCCGAGGGGGCCGTACGAGCGGATGGTCACGCGGTCGGCCTGGTGATCGCCCCGGCGGGTGGGACTCAGGCGGGTCGTCAGGCGGCGGCGCTCGCCGGCCGGGACAGCGAGTCGGTGACGGGACGCGGTGACGTCCGTTCCGGGCTGTTGGCTGCTCGGGGGCCAGGCGTCGCGGAGTTCGGCGCGCAAGGGGCGGCCGGACGGGTTCGTGACGGTGAGCTCGACATCGGCGGACTCACCGAGACGTACGGACGTGGCGCCGGAGCGGGTCAGGCCGAGGCGGCGTACGGGCGCGGCCAGGGCGAAGTCGCAGGCGCAGGCCAGCGCCAGCGGGGCGTTGACGGCGAGGACGCCCGTCCAGCTGGGTTCCCACAGGCCGACGGGGAGCGTGCCCAGGGCCGCCAGGAGGGCGGTGCGTCCGGTGAGGGCCATCAGCGGGGGACCGGGACGTGGGCGAGGATCGCGTTGATGACGGAGTCGGCGGTGACGCCCTCCATCTCGGCTTCCGGGCGGAGTTGGATCCGGTGGCGGAGGGTGGGGAGGGCCAGGGCTTTCACGTCGTCGGGGATGACGTAGTCGCGGCCGGTGAGCCAGGCCCAGGCGCGGGCGGTGGAGAGCAGCGCCGTGGCGCCTCGCGGGGAGACGCCGAGGGTGAGGGACGGCGATTCGCGGGTGGCGCGGCAGACGTCCACGACGTACGCGGTGATCTCGGGGGAGACGGAGGTCTTCGCGACGGCGGCCCGGGCGGCTTCCAGGTCGGCGGCGCCCGCCACGGGGCGCACGCCGGCGGCGCGCAGGTCGCGGGGGTTGAAGCCGTCCGCGTGCCGGGTGAGGACGTCGATCTCGTCCTGGCGGGACGGGAGAGGGACCGTCAGTTTGAGGAGGAAGCGGTCCAGTTGGGCTTCGGGGAGCGGGTACGTGCCTTCGTACTCGACCGGGTTCTGGGTGGCCGCGACGAGGAAGGGCTCGGGGAGCGGGCGCGCGGTGCCGTCGACCGTGACCTGGCGTTCTTCCATCGCTTCGAGGAGCGAGGACTGTGTCTTGGGCGGGGTCCGGTTGATCTCGTCGGCCAGGAGGAGGTTCGTGAAGACCGGGCCTGGCTGGAACGAGAACTCGGTGGTGCGGGCGTCGTAGACGAGAGAGCCCGTGATGTCGCTCGGCATCAGGTCAGGCGTGAACTGCACGCGCTTCGTGTCGAGTTCGAGGCTCGACGCGAGGGCACGGACGAGCAGTGTCTTCGCTACCCCGGGGACCCCTTCCAGCAGGACGTGGCCGCGGCAGAGCAGGGCGACGACGAGCCCGGTGACGGCGGAGTCCTGGCCGACCACGGCCTTGGAGATCTCGGCGCGCAGGGCTTCCAGGGAAGCGCGGGCGTCGCGGGGAGCTCCGGTGGGCCCGTTGTCAGTGGTCGGGTCCATCATGAGTGGCGTACCTCTCTTTCGAGGGCGTCGAGTTGGTCGGCGAGGGCGATGAGGGCTGCGTCGTTGCCGGGGGGTGGCCCGAAGAGGAGGGGGTGCGGGTCGTGGCCGGGGGTGTGAAGGCGGGTGGTCAGCGCGGGGATCAGGGACTCGGGCGCGTGGGCCTGGGCGGGGGATACGCCGACGAGGGGGGCGAGGCGGGTTCGGGCGGCGGTGCGCAGGGCTGCGGCCGCGCGGTCGCGGGCGTTCGCCTTGCGGTAGAGGCGCGCACGGCCTTCGACGGTTTCCGAGGCACGGATGGCGACGGGGAGGCGTTCGGCGACGAGGGGGCCGAGGCGGCGGGCACGCCACAGGGCGGCCAGTGCGGCGGCGATGGTGAGTTGCAGGGTGCCCCAGAGCCAGCCGGAGGGGATCAGGTCGAAGAAGCCGCGGCGCTCGGAGTCGGTGGCTGCCTGGTCGTCGGAGAGGGAGGGGAGGTACCAGACCAAGTGCGGGCGGGAGCCGAGGAGTTGCAGGGCGAGTGATGCGTTGCCCTGCTCGTCGAGGCGGTCGTTGTAGAGGATGTCGGGGGCGCCGAGGAGGACGGTGTCGCCCTTGCCACGGGGGGCGGGGAGATGGAGAAGGCTGGGCAGGCCGTCGCTGAGGTAGCAGGCCTCGGCGTCGGGAGCGAGAGTGTCGTAGCGGATGCCGCCCATGTCGGCGGTGCCGGCACGGCGGGCCTCGGGCAGAGCGCAGCTCGGGGAGAGCGTCGAGTCGGTGCTGGTCGTCGGGGCCGCGGAGACCCCGGGGGCGAGGGCGTCGAGCGACGGGGGGCCCGGGGCGACGAGGACGGTGCGGCCGCCGGAGTCCTCGGTGGCCGCGTGCAGGCGGGACCGCTGACGGTCGGTGAGTACGTCGGGGTTGGCCACGAGGAGCGTCGTGTCGGGACCGGCCGCGGACCGGGCCTCTTCGGTGCTGGTGACCACACGGGTGGACACGCCTCGGTCGGCGAGGAGTTCGGCGAGGGCCCGGCTGCCGTGGGAGTCGGCGGAGCGCGGGTCGAGGCGGCCGTGCTGGGCGCCGGAGCGGACCGCGGCGATGACGACGGCCGCCGCGAGGAGGACGACCAGGGCGAGGACGATGCCTCGGGAGCGGGTCCAGAGCAGGCGGGGCGTGGGGGAGACCGAAGTGGGAGCCGCCGCGGGGGGCGGTGCGTCGGGTGGCCGCTGCTCCGGGGTGGCAGGGGGAGCGGGCTGGGCCGGTTCGGTGGCGGGGGTGGGGCCGGTCATTCGGCGGCCCCCTGGGAGCTGTTGCTCGGTGTGGTGTGGGCGGTGCTGGTCAGCGTCGGCTTGGTGGTGCCCAGGTCGCGGTCGAGCTCGGCCAGGCGGAGGTATGCGGGCTCGTCGGCGGTACGGCCGCCGTATGTCACGTCGTCGAAGTCGTGGGCGGCGGAGCGGAGTCGGTCGGTGTGGGCGGGGAGGGTGCGGCCTGCTTCCGCCGCGGCTTCGTCGGCGGTGCGGCCGGGGCGCGGGTCGAGGAGCGCGCGTTCCTCCAGGGCGCGGACGACGGCGCGCATGCGTTCCTGTACGGCTTCGTTCCAGTGGGCCCGGGCGGCGTGTGCCTCGGCCGCCGCGCGGTGTTCGGCGGCGCTGCGGGGGCGGTCGTCGAAGAGGGCCGGAGCGGAGGTCGCGGTGCGCCGCGGGGTGCCGAGGCGCCACCACAGGGCGACGATCAGGAGGACGACCGCCAGCACGATGACCAGGAGCCCGAACCCGCCGCCCGGGGTGGCCCCCGAGGCGGCGGAGAACAGGTCGTCGACCCAGTCCCAGAAGCGATTCAGGGCGCGCTGGAAGAGGCTCGGGTCGTTCTCGTGGTACATCGGCTTGGACAGCTCGCGTTCGGCCGCCTCCCGTGCGGGGTCGCGCGGGATCGTCACCGGCGGGTCGTCGCCGGTGCGCACGGTCTCCCCGAGTACTGCCCCCGCCGCGGTCACCGCATCAGCTCCCCGGTGTGCCGGTCGGGGTCGGGCCGTGACCGGGGAGGCCGGCCGCGCGGGCGAGCTCGAGGTCGAGGGCCTCGCGGCGGATCCGCTGGTCGATGTAGAGCAGGACGGTGACCCCGGCCGTGATCGGGAACGTCAGCATGGAGCCGATCACCGAGCCGACGCCGCTGACGATCAGGAACGTCCAGCCCAGCTCGCCGGTGCTGTCGAGGAAGCCGGTGACGCCTTCGCCACTGACCGCCCCGGCGATGAACGTGAACGGGATGACGATGATCGACGCCACGACGTTCGCGATGATCGCGCCGAGCAGCTGGATGCCGAAGACGCGCCACCAGGAGCCGCGGACCAGCTTGGTGGAGCGGGTCAGGGACTTCTTGATGCCCTGCTTCTCCAGCATGAGCGCGGGGGAGGCGAGGGAGAGCCGGACGACGACCCAGATGGCGACGACGCCCGCACCGAGGCCGCCGAGCACGGCGAGGCCGGCGCCGGCGTCGGACGAGCCGGCCACCGCGATCAGCAGGCCCGGCAGGATGCCGGCGGTGACGATGGCGACGCCGATGAGCGGGATGAGCAGGGTCAGGCCGAACAGCTTGGCCAGCTGGGGGCGGGAGTCCTGCCAGGCCTCCGAGGCGGTGACCGACTTACCGAGCACCGCGCGGCTGGTGACCATGGTGAGCAGGGCGGTCGCGACGATCGTGCCGAGCAGGGTGATCGCGAGGACCACGCCGGAGCTCAGCATCGTGTCGCCCATGGCGCGGGTCAGTTCGCCGACGGTCGCGCTGGGGTCGTCGAGGGCTTCGGTGTCGACGGACTCGCTCAGGACGAGTCCCTGCAGGAGGACGACGACGATCTCGGTGAGTACGGCCACGGTCAGGGAGATGCCGAGGACCGTGCGCCAGTGGGCGCGCATGGTCGACACCGCGCCGTCGAGGATCTCGCCGACGCCGAGCGGGCGGAGCGGGATGACGCCGGGCTTGGCGGCGGGCGGCGGGCCCTGCCAGGCTCCCCAGCCGCGGTAGCCGCCGGGACCGCCAGGGCCTCCGGGGCCGCCAGGAGCACCGGGGCCACCAGGGCCGCCGGGGGGCCCGCCCCAGCCCCAGCCGCCGCCCTGGCCGGGCGGCGGGGGCGGGGGAGGCGGAGTGTGGCCCGGGCCCGGGGTGCTGGGCGGGGACCACTGGGCGGGCGGCGGCTGCTCCTTGGACCACTTGGACGGGGCGCTCCGGCCGCCGTCGTCGGCGGGCTCGGCGGCGTCCGGCTTGCCGGGGTCCTGTCCGTCGGAGGGGGCAGATCCGGGCGAGGCCCAGCCCGGAGTGTCGTTCATCGTCGCTCCTTCAAGGTGCCCGTCCGCGGGTGCGGCGGCAGGTTGCCAGCCATCGTGCCACGGTGCGGGCGCCAGGTGACCGGGCGCCGTAGCGGCTGTACACCTTCAATTGTCCGTCGGGCACGGGGCAGACTGGGCGGATGGCTGATCAGTACGCGCAATCCGGCGAGGACATACGGCCGACCGAGATCTCCAGGGTTCCCGCGATCCGCTGGGACGAGCCACCCGAAGGCCCCGTACTGGTCGTTCTCGACCAGACCCGGCTGCCGGGCGAGGAGAGCGAGCTGGTGTGCACCGACGCACCTGCCCTGGTGGAGGCGATCAGGACGCTCGCGGTACGAGGGGCGCCCCTGCTGGGCATCGCGGGGGCCTACGGCGTCGCGCTGGCCGCCGCCCGGGGCTTCGACGTGGACGAGGCGGCGGGCTCGCTGGCGGGGGCGCGGCCCACCGCGGTGAACCTCGCGTACGGAGCGCGCCGGGCCCAGGCCGCGTACCGTTCCGCGGTCGCGGGCGGGGCCGACGCCCGGCAGGCCGCGGCCGCCGCGCTCGACGCGGCGCGGGCGCTGCACGCCGAGGACGCCGAGGCGAGCTCCAGGATGGCGGCGCACGGCCTGGCGCTGCTCGACGAGCTGCTGCCCGGTGGCGGGCACCGGATCCTGACGCACTGCAACACGGGGGCACTGGTCTCCGGAGGGGAGGGCACGGCGTTCGCGGTGGCGCTCAAGGCGCACCGGGAGGGCAGCCTGCGCAGGCTGTGGGTGGACGAGACGCGGCCGCTGCTGCAGGGGGCCAGGCTCACCGCGTACGAGGCGGCGCGGAACGGAATGGCGTACACATTGCTCACGGACAGTGCGGCGGGTTCGCTGTTCGCGGCGGGTGAGGTGGACGCCGTGCTGATCGGTGCCGATCGGATCGCGGCCGACGGTTCGGTGGCGAACAAGGTGGGGAGCTATCCGCTCGCCGTGCTGGCTCGATACCACCATGTGCCGTTCATCGTGGTGGCGCCGGTGACGACCGTGGATCCGGAGACTCCGGACGGGGCGTCCATCGAGGTGGAGCAGCGGGCGGGGCATGAAGTGACGGAGGTCACGGCGCCGCATGTGCCGGTGGTCGGGATGGAAGCGGGAGGTGGGATTCCGGTGGCACCTCTGGGGACCCAGGCGTACAACCCCGCGTTCGACGTGACGCCGCCGGAGTTGGTGACGGCGATCGTCACGGAAGAGGGCGTTCTGTCACCTGTGACAGCAGAGGGCCTTGCCGAGCTGTGTGCCAGGTCACGCCAGGTAACGATTAGCTAATGGGATGATGTCAGGCATGAAGGGACGAGTCCTTGTCGTCGACGACGACACCGCACTGGCCGAGATGCTCGGGATTGTGCTGCGTGGTGAAGGTTTTGAGCCGTCGTTCGTAGCTGATGGCGACAAGGCGCTGGCCGCTTTCAGGGAGGCAAAGCCGGATCTTGTACTGCTCGATTTGATGTTGCCGGGGCGTGATGGCATCGAGGTGTGCCGCCTGATCAGGGCGGAGTCCGGGGTGCCGATCGTCATGCTCACGGCCAAGAGCGACACGGTGGATGTGGTGGTCGGCCTGGAGTCCGGGGCCGACGACTACATCGTCAAGCCGTTCAAGCCGAAGGAGCTCGTGGCCCGGATCCGGGCGCGGCTGCGGAGGTCGGAGGAGCCCGCGCCGGAGCAGCTGGCCATCGGTGACCTGGTCATCGACGTGGCCGGGCACTCCGTGAAGCGGGACGGGCAGTCGATCGCGCTGACGCCGCTGGAGTTCGACCTGCTGGTCGCGCTGGCGCGCAAGCCGTGGCAGGTGTTCACGCGTGAGGTGCTCCTGGAGCAGGTCTGGGGCTACCGGCACGCGGCGGACACCCGTCTGGTGAACGTGCACGTCCAGCGGCTGCGGTCCAAGGTCGAGCGGGATCCCGAGCGGCCGGAGATCGTGGTGACCGTCCGTGGCGTCGGTTACAAGGCCGGACCGAGCTGACGTGTCCCGGGACAGTTCCACCTCGGCGCCCGGGGGTCCGGGGGCTCGCTCGGGGCGGACTGGCCCGGCGCGTCGCGCGTCCCGGTTCGGGCGGCTCGCCGACGGCGGGCTGCTGCTCCAGGGCGGGGTGCAGGGCAGTCCTGTGCTCCGGCTCTTCGTGCGCTGGGTGCGCCGTCCGCTGCTGCCCGCTGTGCGGCTGTGGCGGCGCAACATCCAGCTGAAGGTCGTCGTCACGACCCTGCTGATGTCGCTCGGCGTGGTGCTCATGCTCGGCTTCGCCGTCATGAGCTCCGTGAACAACGGCCTGCTCAAGGCCAAGGTCAAGGCGTCGCAGAGCCAGGCCGACGGTGGCTTCCGCGCCGCGCAGGACAGCGTCAACGCGGCGCGGCAGAGCACCGGGCAGGGCCAGGGGCAGGACGGCAGCACGGTTGACGGGCGTAACGCCGCCGTGTGGATGTCCGACCTCGTCGAACAGCTCTCCAGCGGTGGGCAGAACGCCTTCGCCGTGGTGACGCTGAGCCCCACCTCCGCGGGCGACTCCGGGAGCGTGCGCGGGTCGCGGGCCTCGGGCGGCGTCGAGCCGATACTGAGCGTGCCCGAGGAGCTGCGCCGCCAGGTCGACGACGGCACCGGCGTCTACCAGGCCAATACGCGGGTCGTGTACGACGACGGCCGTGAGCCGCAGTCCGCGTTGGTGATCGGCAAGCGGCTGAACGACCTCAACGGCGATCCGTACCAGCTGTACTACCTCTTCCCGCTGACGCAGGAGGAGGAGTCGCTGAACCTGGTCAGGACGACTCTCGCGACCGCCGGGCTCTTCGTCGTGGTGCTTCTCGGCGCCATCGCCTGGCTCGTGGTGCGCCAGGTCGTGACGCCTGTGCGCATGGCCGCGGGCATCGCCGAGCGGCTGTCCGCCGGGCGCCTTCAGGAACGTATGAAGGTCACCGGAGAGGACGACATCGCCCGGCTCGGTGAAGCCTTCAACAAGATGGCGCAGAACCTGCAGCTGAAGATCCAGCAGCTGGAGGAGCTGTCACGGATGCAGCGGCGGTTCGTGTCCGACGTGTCGCACGAGCTGCGTACGCCGTTGACGACGGTACGGATGGCCGCCGACGTCATTCACGAGGCGCGGGTGGACTTCGATCCGGTGACCGCGCGGTCGGCGGAGCTGCTCGCCGACCAGCTGGACCGGTTCGAGTCGCTGCTCGCGGATCTGCTGGAGATCAGCAGGTTCGACGCGGGGGCGGCCGCGCTGGAGGCCGAGGCGATAGATCTCCGTGAGGTCGTGCGGAGAGTCGTCGGCGGGGCCGAGCCGCTCGCCGAGCGCAAGGGCACGCACATACGCGTCGTCGGGGACCAGCAGCCGGTGGTCGCCGAGGCCGACGCGCGGCGGGTGGAGCGGGTGCTGCGCAATCTCGTCGTCAACGCCGTGGAGCACGGTGAGGGCAAGGACGTCGTGGTGCGGCTCGCCGCCGCGGGCGGCGCGGTCGCCGTCGCGGTGCGGGACTACGGAGTGGGTCTCAAGCCGGGCGAGGCGACCCGGGTGTTCAGCCGTTTCTGGCGGGCGGACCCGGCACGCGCGCGTACCACCGGTGGTACGGGCCTCGGCCTCTCCATCGCCCTGGAGGACGCGCGGCTGCACGGCGGCTGGTTGCAGGCGTGGGGTGAGCCGGGCGGGGGCTCGCAGTTCAGGCTTACGTTGCCGAGGACGGCGGACGAGCCGTTGCGGGGTTCGCCGATACCGCTGGAGCCCGACGATTCGCGGCGCCACCGCGGGCTCAACGACGCGGGGCTGCCCCTCGGGGGCGGCAGCAAGCTGGCCACCGTTCCCGCGCAGTCGTCCGGGCAGACGTCCGCGCAGGCGTCCGGGCAGTCGTCCTCGGCGACGTCCGAGCGGGTTCCGCCGCCCGTGCCGGCGAAGGGGCCCATAGCGCCGCGGCTGCTGCACACCGGGCCCGTGGACCCGACGGCGCTGCCCGGTAGCGGAGCGCGGGTCGTGGCGCGCCGACAGCCGGACGAGGAGCCGCAGGGTGGCGCCGGTGACGCGAGTGGTGTGGGCGGCCCGAGTGGTGTGGGTGGCGCCGGTGGCCCGAGTGGCCCGAGCGGGCCGAGTGACGTACGTGAGTCCAGCGGTGCGAGCGATTCCGGTCGCCCGAGCGGTGACAGCGCCGGGCAGGCGGACAGGGAAGAGGAGAACACGCGTGGGCGCTGATCCCGACGGGCGCGGCCGCCGTGCGGGCCGCAGGCGGCCGCTGCGCACCGGACTGCTGCTGGGCAGCTGCGGCGCGCTCCTCGCCGGGTGCGCCTCGATGCCGGACAGCGGGAATCTGAAGTCCGTCGACGCGTCGCAGCGTCCGGACTCGCAGTCGCAGGTCCGGGTCTACGCGCTGCCGCCGCGCGAGGGCGCCCGGCCCATCGAGATCGTCCAGGGCTTCCTGGAGGCGCTGACCAGTGATGACCCGCAGTTCGCGATGGCGCGCAAGTACCTGACCAAGAAGGCGTCGCGGGAGTGGCACCCGGAGGAGTCCACGACGGTGCTCGCCGACGGGCCCAACCCCGACGCGGGCAACGCGGGCAACGAGGGCGAGGGCAGCCGCCGCTACTCCCTGACCGGGCACCAGGTCGCGAGGGTGGACGAACAGCACGCGTACCGGCCCGAGGACGGGGCGTACAGCCAGTCCGTGCACCTCAGCCAGAGCGGCGGCCCGGGTGGGAACGAGTGGCGCATCGACCAGCCGCCGCCCGGCGTGGTGCTCGGCGAATCGGACTTCCAGCGGATCTACCGGCCCGTCAACAAGTACTACTTCGCCGGGCCCACCGGGGCGGGCGTGAGCGGCCGGACGGGGCTCGTCGCCGACCCCGTCTACATCCGGCAGCGGATCGACCCGCTGACGCAGACGGTGAAGACGCTGCTGAAGGGGCCGACCAACTGGCTGCGCCAGGTGGTGCTTTCGAGCTTCCCCAGCGGTACGGAGCTCAAGGACCCCGAGAAGACGCTGACGCCGGACGACCAGAACAGGCTGACCGTGCAGCTGAACAGCCGGGCGGACGGCGCCGGGCAGTCCAGGTGCAAGGAGATGGCGGCGCAACTGCTCTTCACCTTGCAGGACTTGACGCCTTCGGGGGTCGAGCAGGTGACGTTGCAGCGTTCCAACGGCTCGATGCTGTGTGTGCTGAGCCAGGAGCGTGCCGAGACCGTCGCGGCGCACCGCAGCGCCGACCGGCCCGACTACCAGTACTTCGTCGACGAGGAGCACCGGCTGGTCCGGATGTCCGCCAACTCCGGGAGTGCGGCGGACCCGGAGCCCGTGACGGGTGTCCTCGGCACCGGCGACCAGCCGCTGCGCTCGGCGGCGGTCTCGCGCGACGAGCAGCGTGCGGCCGGAGTGTCCCTCGACGGAAAGTCGCTGTACACGGGGTCGCTGCTCTCGGACGACCCGCTCGGCAAGGCGCAGCTGCGCAGCAGGGCGAAGTCGGAGGAGGACCGCCTCTCGACGCCCAGTTGGGACGGCAGGGGCAATCTGTGGGTGGCCGACCGTGATCCGAAGCGGCCGCGGCTGCTCTGGCTCGAGCAGGGCGCGGGCAAGCCGGTCGAGGTCGAGGTGCCCGCGCTGGACGGGCGCGTCCAGGAGGTGCGCGTGTCGGCCGACGGCGTGCGCATCGCCTTCCTCGTCGAGAAGGACGGCAAGCAGTCCCTGTGGATCGGCCGGGCCGAGCGAAGCACCGGCAAGGGGGAGCGGCCTGAGATCTCGGTCCTCGACCCCACCCCCGCGGCGCCGCGGATGGAAGAGGTCACGGCCATGTCGTGGGCGGGTGGCAGCCGTCTCGTGGTGGTCGGCAGGGAGACCGGTGGCGTGCAGCAGATCCGGTACGTCCAGTGCGACGGCTCGGTGCTGCCGGGCACCGCGCTGCCCGGTCTGACCGGCGTCAAGGAGATCGCGGCGTCCGAGGACGAGCGGCAGCCGCTGGTGGCCCACTCGGACGACGGGATCGTGCGGCTGCCGACGGGTTCGCAGTGGCAGACGGTCGTGAAGGAAGGGCTGGCGCCGGTCTATCCGGGCTGACTTGGTGCGCCCTCGGGCGGTTGTCCACAGGGGGTTGTCCACAGGGGTGGCCGGGCGGTGGGCGGCTTGGCAGAGTGGGGGCATGCGGGGGTGGTGGCAGGACCTCACCGACCTGGTGCTGCCGGCCGAGTGCGGAGGCTGCGGGGAGCCCCGGGCGGCGCTCTGCGACGCGTGCAGGGCCGCCCTGTGCGGGGCCGGGCCGCGCCGGGTGCGGCCCGAGCCTGAGCCGCCCGGGCTGCCCGTGGTGTACGCCGCCGCGGCGTACGAGGACGCGGTGCGGGCCGTGCTGCTCGCACACAAGGAGCGGGGCGCCCTGGGGCTCGCCGCGCCACTGGGGGCAGCGCTCGCCGAAGCTGTGCGCGCAGGCCTGCGGCACGGCTCCTTGGGCGAAGCGATGTGTGCCGGTGTCCGGGGCGAAGCCGTGTGTGCAGGCCTGCGGCGCGACTCCGTGGGCGAAGCGATGTGTGCCGGCCCCCGGGGCGAGGCCGTGTGTGCAGGCTTGCGGGGCCATTCCGGGCGCGAAGCCGTGTGTGCAGGCCTGCCGGGCCATTCCGGGCGCGAAGCCGTGTGTGCCGGTCCGCGGGGTGAGTCCCGGGGCGAGGCCGTGTGTGCCGGTCCGCAGGGCTGGTCCTGGGGCGAGGCTGTGTGTGCAGGCCTGCCGGGCCGCTCCGGGCGTGAGGCCGTGTGTGACGGTCTGCGGGGCGAATGCCGGGGCGCCGGTGATAGCGGGGCGCGATCGTGGGTAGGCGGCAGACAGGATGGTCCACAGGGGCGTGTGATGCCGTTGTCACTCGTGCCTGTGCCCTCGGCGCGGGCCGCTGTGCGGGCCCGCGGGCACGACCCGGTGCGGCGGATCGCCCTCGCCGCGGCGGGCGAGCTGCGGCGGGCGGGAATCCCGGCGCGGGTGCTCGCGGTGCTGCGGCAGCGGCGTGCGGTGGCCGACCAGTCGGGGCTCGACTCCCGGCAGCGGCAGACCAATCTGGCGGGCGCCCTTGCGGTGACCGCAGGGGGCGGCCGGCTGCTGGCGGGCGGTGGCCGGATCGTGGTCGTCGACGACCTGATGACGACCGGCGCCTCATTGGCGGAGGCCGCCCGCGCATTACGTGCCGTACGCACGGAAGAGAACGCGAGAGCGGAGGCCGTACGAGAACCGGGAACGGGGGTTGTACGAAGGTCGGTATTGGGCTGCGAGAACACGGTCGGCGCCGCCGTTGTCGCCGCGTCGCCGGATTCTTTCGAAATAAACCGGAACTGACCGCGAACTTGCATCGTTGCAGGTGATGAGAGGGTCGTTACACCTGAATGGAGGTACGCCGCAGTAGAGGGTGACGACATCCGTCCGGGCGAGATATGTTCGGTTGTGAGGAATGGCGGACGCCGTCCCTCGCATATCGGAATGCCGGTCCGTGGTTTTCTGCAATCACCCGGACCGGTGGGGTGGAGATCTTGCCCATGGGGGAGGAGGAGGTGGAAGTCACCGAGTCCGAGGCTCCGGGAGTCACCGGGGTCTGGTGCAAAAGGGAGATGCTCCGCCGCCGAAGCGGAGCGATCCGGGAACGGAGTTCTGCGTGGACATCGTCGTCAAGGGCCGCAAGACCGAGGTGCCCGAGCGGTTCCGCAAGCACGTGGCCGAGAAGCTGAAGCTGGACAAGATCCAGAAGCTCGACGGCAAGGTGATCAGCCTCGACGTCGAGGTGTCCAAGGAAACCAACCCGCGTCAGGCCGACCGTTCCGACCGTGTGGAGATCACGCTCCGCGGGCGCGGACCCGTGATCCGCGCGGAGGCCTCGGCCGCCGACCCGTATGCGGCGCTGGACCTGGCCACGGCCAAGCTCGACGCCAGCCTGCGCAAGCAGCACGAGAAGCGCCACAACCGGCGCGGCAACGGCAGGCTTTCGGCCGCCGAAGTCGCCGAGCGCGTCCCGGACGCGGCGACGCTCAACGGAGACGGCACCCTCGCGCGCGACGAAGAGCCGGACGGCGTACCGGTCAAGAAGATCGGCTCCCTGGAGATCCAGGGCGAAGGTCCCCTCGTGGTCCGCGAGAAGACGCACGTCGCGGCACCCATGTCACTCGACCAGGCGCTCTACGAGATGGAACTGGTCGGACACGACTTCTATCTGTTCGTCGACTCCGAGACCAAGGAGCCCAGCGTCGTCTACCGACGGCACGCCTACGACTACGGCGTCATCCGCCTCAACACCGACCCCATGGTCGCCAAGGCGGAGACGGGCGGCGGAGGCGGAGCCCTCGGCGGCTGACGACCGCCCCATGACAGCCGATGTGGTGCCCCTGGAGCGCCTGTGCGCCCCCAGGGGCACCACCGTGCGCCCAGTGCGCGCACCGCACCGGCGCCGGGCATGAAATCATGGGCGAGCCGGTCAACCGGTGTGCTGCCGCCTGGGGTTGGCGCAGCAGAAGCACAACAGGCCGCGGCCTTCATGGGGGAGGAACGATGGCGGACAGCTTCGGACCGATGCGTCACCAGGGTGCCGGCGACGGCATCGGCATCGGCACGGACGCGGGCGCCCCACGCAAGGAGCCCATCAGGGTCCTTGTGGTGGATGACCACGCCCTCTTCCGCCGCGGCCTGGAGATCGTCCTCGCCGCCGAGGAGGACATCCAGGTCGTCGGAGAGGCGGGCGACGGCGCGGAGGCGGTGGACAAGGCCGCCGATCTGCTGCCCGACATCGTGCTCATGGACGTACGCATGCCGAAACGCGGCGGCATCGAGGCATGCACCTCCATCAAGGAGGTGGCGCCCAGCGCCAAGATCATCATGCTGACGATCAGCGACGAGGAAGCCGACCTCTACGACGCGATCAAGGCGGGCGCCACCGGCTATCTCCTCAAGGAGATCTCCACGGACGAGGTGGCGACGGCGATCCGCGCGGTGGCGGACGGGCAGTCGCAGATCAGCCCGTCGATGGCGTCCAAGCTGCTCACCGAGTTCAAGTCGATGATCCAGCGCACCGACGAGCGGCGGCTCGTCCCGGCGCCCCGGCTGACCGACCGGGAGCTCGAAGTGCTCAAGCTCGTCGCCACCGGTATGAACAACCGTGACATCGCCAAGGAGTTGTTCATCTCCGAGAACACCGTGAAGAACCACGTGCGCAACATCCTGGAGAAGCTGCAGCTGCACTCCAGGATGGAGGCCGTGGTCTACGCGATGCGGGAGAAGATCCTCGAGATCAGGTGAGGGCCCCGACCAGCTCGGCGGTGAGCTCGGGGCGGTTCACCCGCTCCACCCGCACCGTGTCGCAGCCGACCCAGGACGCCGCCTCAAGCAGCGCCTGAGCCATCGGGGCCACCGCCTTCGGGGTGTCGAGCGCGACCTGCCTGGCGACCAGGGTGCTGCCCTCGCGCGCCGGGTCGACCCGGCCGAGGAGCCTGCCGCCGGCGAGCAGCGGCATCGCGAAATAGCCGTGGATCCGCTTCGGCTTGGGCACATACGCCTCAAGGCGGTGCGTGAACCCGAAGATCCGCTCGGTGCGCGCCCGCTCCCAGATCAGTGAGTCGAAGGGGGACAGGAGCGTCGTGCGGTGCCGGCCGCGGGGCGTCGTCTCCAGGGCCTTCGGGTCCGCCCAGGCCGGCTTGGCCCAGCCCTGGACGGTCACCGGCACCAGGCCCGAGTCCGCGACCACCGCGTCGAACTGCTCGCCCTTGAGGCGGTGGTAGTCGGCGATGTCCGCGCGCGTGCCGATGCCCAGCGCCTCACCGGCCAGCCGGACCAGGCGGCGCAGACACTCCGTGTCGTCCAGGTCGTCGTGGAGCAGGGCGTCCGGGACGGCGCGCTCCGCCAGGTCGTACACCCGCTTCCAGGAGCGGCGCTCGGTGCACACCACCTCGCCGTGCATCAGCGCACGCTCGACGGCGATCTTCGACTCGGACCAGTCCCACCACTCGCCCTTGTTCTTCGCGCCGCCCAACTCGGTCGCGGTGAGGGGGCCTTCGGCGCGGAGCTGCTTGATGACCTGGTCGTACGCACCGGCGGGCAGGTCGTGGTGCCACTGCGGGCGGGTGCGGTAGGCGCGGCGGCGGAAGGCGAAGTGCGGCCACTCCTCGATGGGGAGGATGCACGCGGCGTGCGACCAGTACTCAAAGGCATGCGTGTCCGTCCAGTACGCCGCTTCCACGGTGTCGCGGCCGACGGCGCCCAGGCGTGCGTACGGAATGAGTTCGTGCGAGCGGGCCAGGACCGAGATCGTGTCGAGCTGGACCGCGCCGAGGTGGCGCAGCACGCCCCGCACCCCGGACCTGCGGTCGGGGGCGCCCAGGAAGCCCTGCGCGCGCAGGACCATACGGCGTGCCTCGTCGGCGGAGAGTTCGATGGCGGGGCTCGGCAGGCTCGTCATGGTCCGAACGATAGGGGGCGGCACTGACAACGGCGCCGGGCCCGGTCGGCCGGGTCCTTCGGGGTGGGGCCTCACGCCTTCGCGGGCAGATATGGGTGCGGTGACGGCAGGCCGAGGTCCGAGGGGAGCAGCGAGCCGATCCAGCAGTCGCGGAGCGTCTCCTTGTTGAGCAGGCCCGCGCGGTGCACGCCCTCCACGGTGAAGCCGGCCTTCTCCACGACCGCCCGCGAGCCGGTGTTGCCGACCTCCGCGCGCCACTCCAGACGGGTGCAGCGCAGGTCGGTGAAGGCCCAGCGGGCGAGGGCGAGCACGGCCTCGCGCATATAGCCGCGGCCCCGGTGCTCCTTCGCCGTCCAGTAACCGATCTCCCAGGTGCCCGAACGCGGGTGGTGCAGGCTGGCGGCGGCGAGCAGGGGGCCGCCCGCACGGGAACGTACGGCGAAGGTGTACTCCGTGTCGTTGCGCCAGCCCTCGGGGACCACGGCGTGCACGAAGTCCTCGGCGTCCAGGCGCGCGTACGGAGAGGGGATGGTGGTCCAGCGCTGGATCTCCGGGTCCTGGCAGGCCGCGTACGTCTCGGCGATGTCCTCGGGCGTGAAGACGCGCAGGTACAGACGTTCGGTGGTGAGGGTGACGGGCTCCATCAATCGATTCTGCTGGGACGAGGCCCCCGGAGCCAGCGCTTTACCGGCTTTCGCGATCACCGATCCGGTGACCGGCCCGGCACCTTCGGCGCCCCTCGTCCGTTGACCTCATGGCACACCTCCCGGCGCGGCCCGGTCCTCGCATACGATGGCCGGTGCCCGACGAGTAAAACCGACCATGCCAGGCCCGACCGGCAAGGAGACCAACCCCCGTGTCCGTCCTCTCGAAGATCATGCGTGCAGGCGAAGGCAAGATCCTGCGCAAGCTGCACCGCATCGCGGACCAGGTCAACTCCATCGAAGAGGACTTCGTCAGCCTCTCCGACGCCGAGCTGCGCGCGCTGACCCAGGAGTACAAGGAGCGATACGCCGACGGCGAGACGCTCGACGACCTCCTTCCCGAGGCCTTCGCGACGGTCCGCGAGGCCGCCAAGCGCGTCCTGGGCCAGCGCCACTACGACGTCCAGATGATGGGCGGCGCCGCGCTGCACATGGGCTACGTCGCGGAGATGAAGACCGGTGAGGGCAAGACCCTCGTCGGCACCCTGCCCGCTTATCTGAACGCCCTCTCCGGCAAGGGCGTCCACCTGATCACGGTCAACGACTACCTGGCCGAGCGCGACTCCGAGATGATGGGTCGCGTCCACAAGTTCCTGGGCCTGTCCGTCGGCTGCATCCTGGCCAACATGACGCCGGCCCAGCGCCGCGAGCAGTACAACTGCGACATCACCTACGGCACGAACAACGAATTCGGCTTCGACTACCTGCGCGACAACATGGCGTGGTCGAAGGAAGAGCTGGTGCAGCGCGGCCACAACTTCGCGATCGTCGACGAGGTCGACTCGATCCTCGTCGACGAGGCCCGTACGCCGCTGATCATCTCCGGCCCCGCCGACCAGGCCACCAAGTGGTACGGCGACTTCGCCAAGCTGGTCACCCGCCTCACCAAGGGTGAGCCCGGCAACCAGCTCAAGGGCATCGAGGAGACCGGGGACTACGAGGTCGACGAGAAGAAGCGCACCGTCGCCATCCACGAGTCCGGCGTCGCCAAGGTCGAGGACTGGCTGGGCATCGACAACCTCTACGAGTCGGTGAACACGCCGCTGGTGGGTTATCTGAACAACGCCATCAAGGCCAAGGAACTCTTCAAGAAGGACAAGGACTACGTCGTCATCGACGGCGAAGTCATGATCGTCGACGAGCACACCGGCCGTATCCTCGCCGGCCGCCGCTACAACGAGGGCATGCACCAGGCGATCGAGGCGAAGGAAGGGGTGGACATCAAGGACGAGAACCAGACCCTTGCGACCATCACCCTCCAGAACTTCTTCCGCCTCTACAAGCGCGAGGGCTACGACAGCGGCCTCTCCGGCATGACCGGTACGGCCATGACCGAGGCCGCCGAGTTCCACCAGATCTACAAGCTGGGCGTCGTGCCGATCCCGACGAACCGGCCGATGGTCCGCGCCGACCAGTCCGACCTGATCTACCGCACCGAGGTCGCGAAGTTCGCCGCCGTCGTCGACGACATCGCCGAGAAGCACGAGAAGGGTCAGCCGATCCTGGTCGGCACGACCTCCGTCGAGAAGTCGGAGTACCTCTCCCAGCAGCTGTCCAAGCGCGGCGTTCAGCACGAGGTGCTGAACGCCAAGCAGCACGACCGTGAGGCGACGATCGTCGCCCAGGCCGGCCGCAAGGGCGCCGTGACGGTCGCCACGAACATGGCCGGCCGCGGTACGGACATCAAGCTCGGCGGCAACCCCGACGACCTCGCGGAGGCGGAGCTGCGCCAGCGCGGCCTCGACCCCGTCGAGCACGCCGAGGAGTGGGCCGCCGCGCTGCCCGCCGCCATGGAGAAGGCCGAGCGGGCCGTCAAGACCGAGTTCGAAGAGGTCAAGGAGCTCGGCGGCCTCTACGTGCTGGGCACGGAGCGGCACGAGTCGCGCCGTATCGACAACCAGCTGCGCGGTCGTTCCGGCCGTCAGGGCGACCCCGGCGAGTCCCGTTTCTACCTGTCGCTCGGTGACGACCTGATGCGCCTCTTCAAGGCGCAGATGGTCGAGCGCGTGATGTCCATGGCCAATGTGCCGGACGACGTGCCGATCGAGAACAAGATGGTGACCCGCGCGATCGCCTCCGCGCAGTCGCAGGTCGAGCAGCAGAACTTCGAGACCCGGAAGAACGTCCTCAAGTACGACGAGGTCCTCAACCGGCAGCGCGAGGTCATCTACGGAGAGCGTCGCCGCGTCCTGGAGGGCGAGGATCTGCAGGACCAGATCACGCACTTCATGGACGACACGATCGACGCGTACATCGCCGCCGAGACCGCCGAGGGCTTCGCCGAGGAGTGGGACCTGGACCGGCTGTGGGGCGCCTTCAAGCAGCTCTACCCCGTCAAGGTGACCGTCGAGGAGCTGGAGGAGGCCGCGGGCGACCGCGCGGGCCTCACCGCCGAGTTCATCTCCGAGGCCATCAAGGACGACATCCACGAGCAGTACGCGGCCCGTGAGGCGCAGCTCGGCTCCGACATCATGCGTGAGCTGGAGCGGCGTGTCGTCCTGTCGGTCCTGGACCGCAAGTGGCGCGAGCACCTCTACGAGATGGACTACCTCCAGGAGGGCATCGGCCTCCGCGCCATGGCGCAGAAGGACCCGCTGGTCGAGTACCAGCGCGAGGGCTTCGACATGTTCAACGCCATGATGGACGGCATCAAGGAGGAGTCCGTCGGCTACCTGTTCAACCTGGAGGTCCAGGTCGAGCAGCAGGTCGAGGAAGTCCCCGTCTCGGACGCGGCGCCTTCGCTGACGAAGGACGGCGTGCAGGACGCGGTGCCCGCGGGCGCCGGGGCCTCGCGGCCGGAGATCCACGCCAAGGGCCTCGAGGCCCCGCAGCGGCCCGACCGCCTGCACTTCCAGGCGCCGAACGCCGAGGGCGGTGTCGACGAGGGTGACTTCACCACGGACGGCTCCGAGGTCCGGTCCGAGGCGGACGGGATGACCCGGGCGGAGCGGCGCAAGGCTCAGAAGGGCGGGCGGCGGCGCAAGAAGTAGGCCGCAGCAGCGTTTGTTGCTTTGAGTGGTGGCGTGAGGGGCCGGGCTTTTGTCCGGCCCCTTCGTCGTGGGGTGTCGTAGGTGGTCAGGGGTTGTCTCAGGGGCGTGGGTCTGTTTCGACCGCCGTGCAGCGCCACCTTCGGTCCGCTCCCAGCGTCAGGCGGAACGCCAGCGCGCGCAGCCTCGGGCCCGTCGCGACGCGGGCGAAGACCTCGTACGTCTCGGGGTGCGGCTGGTAGTGGCCGATCCGGTGGATCGTGGGGCGGTGGCCGTCCGCGCAGAGCGGCCTGATCTCCGCCAGGCGGGCCAGGTCGTCGAAGGCCGTGTTGGCGATGTGCCGGGCCACCCAGTGCATCGGGCGCTGGCCGCTGAGGACCAGGAGCAGGCGTTCCGCGAAGACCTCGGTGGGGTGCGGGGGTGGCTGGGCGGGGATCGTGCCGGGCGGGCGTTCGCGGTTCGCGGGGCGGCGGGAGTCCCTCCGCGTCGGAGGGCGGCCCGTGGGCGGGCGGCTCGCGGGCGGGCGGGTGGCTGCCGGGCGGGGGCGGGGCCTCGTCATCACCTTGTGCATCGGGGTGCCTCTCTTGTACCGGGGAGTAACTTGCTGGTGGGGATCTTGTACGGGGGTGGGGGAGGGCGTGGCAAGGGGGCCGAGGGGGTGCGGGAGGTCGATCTCGGGTTCACCTATCAGGGGGGTGCGGCGGCTCGGAGGTGGTGGGGCGGCGGGGGTGTGGTGGGTGAGATGTCGGACGTGTGTTGACCGCCGCGGGGGTTGTGGGGGGAGCTCGATGGGGGACTCCCGCACGTATTCAGGGGGCTCCCGCACGTATCCTGAAGATCTCTCCACGACCACGAAGTCCGCGTGCTGCGGACACGGATGAAAGCGGTCAGCCCCATGCGCGTCTACGTTCCTGTGACCCTGCCCCGGCTCGCCGAGGCGTACGAGGCCGGGGAGCTGGGGCCCGGGCCGCTCGTCGCCTACGCCGTCACGCCCGCTCTGCGGGAGTGGTACGTCTCGGACGACATCGAGGAGCTGGAGTACGCGGCGCTGAACCGGGCGGCGAGCGCGTCCCTGCGGATGCTCGCCGGGGAGTCCGGGGCCGCGCGGCGCCGGGTCGTGCTCGCGGCGGACGTGCCGGACGGGGCGGCCGTCGCCGATCCCGACCGGGGGCTCGATCAGGGGGCGCTCGGTGAGGTGCGGATCGGTTCGGCGCTGCCGCTGGGGAAGGTGGCGGCGGTGCACGTCGACGCGGGGGACGCGGAGGAGGACGTGCGGGCCGCGGTCGAGGCGTTGGGGGCGGCGGACCATGGTGACGACGACGCGCGGTTCGTGGTGGACGGGGTCGAGGATCATGAGCTGCTGTGGTTTGCCACGCAGGAGATTCCCGGGTTGATTCGCTGACTTTTCTGGCGGGGCGCCTTGGGCGGGCGTCTGCGCCTTCTGTTCGTCTGTGGGGCGGGGCCGCGGGGGTATGTGCGTACTCGCCATCCCTGCGCCGCGGCACACGGACAAAGGCGCCGATGTTTCCTCGGTGCTCCGTTCGCACATACCCCCACGTCCCCTCCGGCGCGCTCGCGGCTGCGGCCCGGTGGGAGCTGAGGCCACCGCCCTCGCCTCCGGTGGCCGGGAGGGTAGGTTTTTCGTATGGGGAAGTCGGTGCGCGGGGCGCATATCGTGTGGGACTGGAACGGGACGTTGCTGCATGACATCCATGCGGTGATCGAGGCGACGAACGCGTCCTTCGCGGAGCTCGGGCTCGAGGCGATCACGCTGGAGCGGTACCGCGACCTGTACTGCGTGCCGATTCCGCGGTTCTACGAGCGGCTGATGGGGCGGCTGCCCACCGATGCCGAGTGGCGGGTCATGGACGCCGTCTTCCACCGGCACTACTGGGCGCGGGCGGAGGCCTGCGGGCTGGCCGAGGGGGCCGCCGAGCTGCTCGCCGCGCGGCGCGACGAGGGGCGTACGCAGTCGTTGTTGTCGCTCGCCCCGCACGAGCGGCTGATCCCCGTCGTGCGCCGGTTCGGGATTCACGAGTACTTCATGCGGATCGACGGGCGCACCGACGATTCGCACGCCGGTAAGGCCGAGCGGATGGTGCGGCACCTCGACGCCTTCGAGGAGCGGCTCGACGTCGATCGGGTCGTCGTCATCGGGGACGCCGTCGACGACGCCGTCGCCGCGGCCCATGTGGGGGCGCGGGCCGTGCTCTACACCGGGGGCTCGCACAGCCGGGCGAGTCTGGAGCTTGCCGGGGTACCCGTCGTCGACAGTCTGGCGGAGGCCGTCGAGGAGGCGGAGCGGCTCGTCGCCTGAGGGCGGTTGCGGGGATTCCGTTCACGCTCCGCGTCGTTCTGCGTACGCTGAGGTCCGGATCCGCGGGACGACGTGGGCGGGGGCGGTATCGCGATGGGTTTCGGCTTCGGGCAGCGGCGGGGCGGGCAACTGCCCGCCGAATTGACCTCGTTCGTCGGACGGGTGGACGAACTGGCGCAGGTGCGGGCGGCGTTCGAGTACGCGCGGCTCGTCACGCTGGTCGGGCCGGGAGGTGTCGGCAAGAGCCGTACCGCGCTGCGGGCCGCCGCCGGGCTCGGGGAGCGGTTTCCGGACGGGGTGTGGCTGGCCGAGCTGTCCGCGTTGCGGGACCCGGAGTTGATCCCCGCGACGCTCGCAGCCGTCCTCGAACTGCCGGAGCAGTCCGGGATGGAGCCGCTCGACGCGGTCGTGGCGCATCTGCAGGGGCGGCGGCTGCTCATCGTCCTCGACACCTGCGAGCACCTCGTCGACGCGTGCGCGATGCTCTCCGACATTCTGCTGCGCGAGGCCGCGGACGTGTGTGTGCTCGCGACCAGCCGGCAGCCGCTGGACGTGCCGGGGGAGCACTGCTGTCCCGTCTCGCCGCTCGCGCCGGACGACGCGGTGGAGCTGTTCGCGCAGCGGGCCGCAGGGGTCGTGCCCGGGTTCCGGGTGGGCGACGCCAACCGGGAGCGGCTGGTGGCCCTGGTGGAGCGGCTCGACTGCATTCCGCTGGCTCTGGAGCTCGCCGCGGTGCGGTTGCGGGCCGTGTCGGTCGAGGAGCTCGTGGCGCGGCTCGACGACCGTTTCCAAGTGCTCACCGGGGGGCGGCGCACCGCTCTGTCGCGGCACCAGACGTTGCGTACCGCCATCGACTGGTCCCATGAGCTGTGCACGCCCGGCGAGCGGCTGCTGTGGGCCCGGCTCTCGGTCTTCGCCGGGTCCTTCGAGCTGGCGGCGGCCGAGCAGGTGTGCGGGGACGAGGCGCTGCCCGTCGGGGAGGTGCTCGGGCAGTTGATCGGGCTCGTCGACAAGTCGGTGGTGCAGCGGCTCGGGGAGGCCGGGAGCCGGTACCGGCTGCTCGACACCCTCCGAGAGTACGGGGCCGAGCGGCTCGGTGCGGCGGAGGGCGACGGGGGTGCGGCGCTGCGGGCGCGGCACTTCGCGTACTACCGGGACCTGGGGCGGCGCTTCGAGGAGGGGTTCCTGACCGCCGCGCAGCCGGAGCTGCACCGGGCCGTCCGCGCCGAGTCGGCGGGGCTGCGGGCCGCCCTGGAGTACGCGTACGGGACGGCGGGGCGGGAGCGGGAGGGGCTCCGCCTCGCGGCGCGGCTGTGGCCGCACTGGCGGGCCTCCGGGACGCTCTCCGAAGGCGCGTACTGGATCGAGAAGGGGCTGGAGCGCGTCCCCGAGGACTGCTCGGCGCGGGCCTGGGGGCTGCTGGCGACCGGGGCCTTCGGGGTCTGGACCGCGGATCTCGCGACGGCCGTCGAGCGGATGGCGCTCGCGCAGGAGTGCGCGGAGCGGGCGGGCGACGAGGACGTCGCGCAGTTCGCCGAGGCGTACGCCCAGGGGCTCGCCGCGCTGTGCGGGGACGAGACGGGGCTCGCGGGGCTCGCGGACGTGCGGCGGCGGATGTCCGAGCGCGACAACCGGCTGGGACTCGTGGTGATGAGCTGCGAGGGCGCTCTGCTGCGGGCCGTCCTCGGGGACACGGACGGGGCCCTGGAGCTCTGCGCGCAGGGCCTCGACGCGTTGGAGGGGGTCGGCGAGCGGCAGTTCTACGGCTCCACGCTGATGGTGCAGGGGCTGGTGCGGTGGCTCGTGGGGGAGCGCGAGGCCGGGGTCGCGTCGATGTGCCGGGGGATGGAGGCGGCGGGCGAGGTCGACGAGATCCTCGTCGCCGCGATGTGCTGCCACGGACTGGCGTGGGCGGCGGCGCGCGAGGGGCGGCACGTGCGGGCCGCCTGGCTGTTCGGGTACGCGGAGAACGCGCGGCGGCTCCAGGGAGACCCGATCGGCATGCTGCCGACGCTGCTGGAGCAGCAGGAGGCGGCGCGGAAGTCCGTGCGGGAGGCGCTGGGCGGCAAGCAGTTCGACCGGTGGCACGCGGTGGGGGCGCGGCTGTCCGGGCGGCAGATGCTGGAGGCGGTGCGGGGCGACGCGGACGCGCCGGGGCGGCCGCCGGCTCCGCGGGGGGCCGGGGCCGGGCGGCGGGTGGCGGGTGATGTGCTGACGCGGCGGGAGCGGGAGGTCGCCGCGCTGGTCGCCCAGGGGCTGTCCAACCGGGAGATCGCCGAGCGGCTCGTCATCTCGAAGCGGACCGCGGACGCGCACGTCGAGCACATTCTGGCGAAGCTGGGGGTCGGGTCCCGCACGGAGATCGCGGGGGCGGCCGAAGTCGGGTAGCTCGGGGCGCGGTGGGCCCCTGGGCCGGGTAGCTCGGGCGCGGTGGCCCCTGGGCCGGGTAGCTCGGGCGCGGTGGGGCCCTGGGTGGGACGCCTGCCCTCGCCGACAAGGGCAGGCGTCCGGCGGCCGGGCACGGGGTGTGGTGGGGCGGGTGATGCCTTGCCACGACAGCCGTGGGGGAGTTGACCAGGCACTGTCGGCATCCCCGCCCCGCGCGGCCCCGTGAGCGGCGCAGGACCGAGTCTGTCGGGTGCGTGCGCTTCCCGGCATCGGTACGCCCGAGGATCCGCATACCGATGTACGCGTCTCCGTATACCTAGCGGAAGGTGTTGCTCCGTATCAGCTGACCGGCGCCTTCGCCCGCAGGACCGTGAGGAACTCCCGCATCCAGCCCGAGTGGTCCGGCCACGCGCGGGACGAGACCAGCGTGCCGTCCACCACCACCTCCGCGTCCTGGAACGTCGCCCCCGCCGCCTGCATGTCCAGCTCGAGGGCCGGATACGCCGTGACCCTGCGGCCGCTCAGGCCGTCGATCGCGGCGGTGAGGAGCGGGCCGTGGCAGATCTGGGCCACCGGCTTGTCCGCGTCGAAGAAGGACTTGAGGATCTTGCGGAGCTCCGGGTCGTTGCGCAGATACTCCGGGGCCCGGCCGCCCGGGATCACCAGGGCGGCGTACTGGCCGGGATCCACCTCGGAGAAGGCGAGGTCCGCGGGCCAGGTGTAGCCCGGCTTCTCCGTGTACGTGTCGAAGCCCGGCTCGAAGTCGTGGATCACCAGGCGCAGCTTCTTGCGGGCGGGGGCGGCTATGTGGACGTCGTAGCCCTCCTCGCGCAGCCGCTGGTAGGGGTAGAGGACTTCCAGTGACTCCGCCGCGTCGCCGGTGACTATCAGGATCTTCGCTGCCATCTTGCCGCGCTCCCCTCGGACGGGCGCTGCCGTTGTCGGCCGGCCCCTCCCGCCAACGTGCCCGCACGGTGGCTGTTTGCCAAGAGGGGGTGGCGGCCGGGGTCACTGTGCAGACTGTCAAAGTTCCACCCCTGCTTTTGTACACATACGGCTCATGACGGCTTCCGGGTCGGGGGCGATAGCCTTGACCCGTGATCAGCGCGATATCCCGCGGGGGCATGGACGCCCCCGCCCTGCGCCCGGGAAACACGGTGGACAACCGTGCCCGGGGCCTCGCTGACGCTTCTTCGCGCTGCGGCCGGACCGGCCGGGCCTGCCATCCGTCAGCGGAACCGCTGAAAATGGCGGAAAGCCGACCGCTCTTCCCGCACCGCGGCATAACGTCGATTCCGGCCGGAGACCCCGGGCCGCGGCGTCACGGCACATCACTTCCTTCTACGTCACGCAATGGCGCGCGACAGGAGTCAGAGGACAATGCAGACCAAGCTGGACGAAGCCAAGGCCGAGCTGCTCGCGAGGGCCGCCCGGGTCGCTGAGAACAGCCCGGTCGGAGGGCGCCTGCCGAGCGGTGCACCGACCGGGACGACGAGCGAGGCCACGCCGGACCAGGACACGGCTCTCGCGTTCCTCCAGCGCTACTACCTGCACACCGCCCCCGAGGACCTGGCCGACCGCGACCCGGTCGACGTCTTCGGAGCCGCCTTCTCCCACTACCGGCTCGCCGAGAACCGCCCCCAGGGGACGGCCAACGTGCGGGTCCACACCCCGACGGTCGAGGAGAACGGCTGGACCTGCAGCCACTCCGTCGTCGAGGTGGTCACCGACGACATGCCCTTCCTCGTCGACTCCGTCACCAACGAGCTGTCCCGGCAGGGGCGCGGCATCCACGTCGTGATCCACCCGCAGGTCATCGTGCGGCGTGACGTGACCGGAAAGCTCCTCGAGGTGCTGACCGAGGGCGCCGGCGGCGAGCGGCCGCACGACGCGCTCGTCGAGTCGTGGATCCACGTCGAGATGGACCGCGAGACGGACCGCGCCGACCTCAAGCAGATCACCGCCGACCTGCTGCGGATCCTCAGCGATGTGCGGGAGACCGTCGAGGACTGGGAGAAGATGCGCGACGCCGCGCTGCGCATCGCCGACGAGCTGCCCGCCGAGCCGACCGCCGGTGACCTGCCCGACCAGGAGGTCGAGGAGGCCCGCGAGCTGCTGCGCTGGCTCGCCGACAACCACTTCACGTTCCTGGGCTTCCGTGAGTACGACCTCACGGACGACGACTCCCTCGCCGCCGTCCCCGGCACCGGCCTCGGCATCCTGCGCGCCGACCCGAAGCACGACAGCGACGACCACCACCCGGTGAGCCCGTCCTTCAACCGGCTGCCCGCCGACGCGCGCGCCAAGGCCCGTGAGCACCGGCTCCTCGTCCTGACGAAGGCCAACAGCCGGGCGACGGTCCACCGGCCCAGCTACCTCGACTACGTCGGCGTGAAGAAGTTCGACGCCGACGGCAATGTCGTGGGGGAGCGGCGCTTCCTCGGGCTCTTCTCGTCCGCCGCGTACACCGAGTCCGTGCGCCGCGTGCCCGTCATCCGCCGCAAGGTCGCGGAGGTCCTGAAGGGTGCCGGGTTCTCGGCCAACAGCCACGACGGGCGCGACCTGCTCCAGATCCTGGAGACGTACCCGCGCGACGAGCTCTTCCAGACGCCCGCCGACGAGCTGCGGGCCATCGTCACGAGCGTCCTCTACCTCCAGGAGCGGCGTCGGCTGCGGCTCTACCTGCGCAAGGACGAGTACGGCCGCTACTACTCCGCCCTCGTCTACCTGCCGCGCGACCGCTACACCACCGGCGTCCGGCTGCGGATCATCGACATCCTCAAGGAGGAGCTGAACGGCGCCAGCGTCGACTTCACCGCCTGGAACACCGAGTCGATCCTGTCCCGTATCCACTTCGTGGTGCGAGTGCCCAAGGGCGGCGAGGTCCCCGACCTCTCCGA
The DNA here is from genome assembly GCF_055597165.1 of Streptomyces sp. NPDC039480. NCBI lineage: Bacteria > Bacillati > Actinomycetota > Actinomycetes > Kitasatosporales > Streptomycetaceae > Streptomyces > Streptomyces sp. NPDC039480. Next base: position 27,421 of record NZ_JBVITX010000020.1, read on the forward strand.
CGCCGACGTCGAGCGCATCGAGGGGCGGCTCGTCGACGCCGCCCGCTCCTGGGCCGACGGCTTCGCCGAGGCGCTGACCGCCGAGTGCGGCGAGGAGCGCGCCGCCGAGCTCCTTCGCCGGTACGGGAGCGCCTTCCCCGAGGGCTACAAGGCCGACCACACGCCGCGCGCCGCCGTCGCCGACCTCCAGCACCTGGAGCAGCTCGGCCACGACGACAAGGACTTCGCCCTCTCCCTGTACGAGCCGGTGGGCGCCGCCCCCGGTGAGCGCCGCTTCAAGATCTACCGCACCGGTGAGCAGGTCTCCCTCTCCGCCGTGCTGCCCGTGCTGCAGCGCCTCGGCGTCGAGGTCACCGACGAGCGTCCGTACGAGCTGCGCTGCGCGGACCGTACGCACGCGTGGATCTACGACTTCGGGCTCCGCATGCCCAAGTCCCCGAACGGCAACGGCGACTACCTCGGCGACGACGGCCGCGAGCGCTTCCAGGAGGCCTTCGCCGCCGCCTGGACCGGTGCCGCCGAGGTCGACGGGTTCAACTCGCTGGTCCTGCGCGCCGGGCTCAACTGGCGTCAGGCGATGGTCCTCCGGGCGTACGCGAAGTACCTGCGGCAGGCCGGTTCGACGTTCAGCCAGGACTACATGGAGGACACCCTCCGCAACAACGTCCACACCACGCGGCTGCTCGTCTCGCTCTTCGAGGCGCGGATGTCGCCGGACCGCCAGCGCGCCGGGACCGAGCTGACCGACGGGCTCCTGGAGGAGCTGGACGGCGCGCTCGACCAGGTCGCATCGCTGGACGAGGACCGCATCCTGCGCTCCTTCCTCACCGTCATCAAGGCGACGCTGCGGACCAACTTCTTCCAGACGGCGGAGAGCGGCGAGCCGCACAACTACGTCTCCATGAAGTTCGACCCGCAGGCCATCCCCGACCTGCCGGCGCCCCGTCCCGCGTACGAGATCTGGGTGTACTCGCCCCGCGTCGAGGGCGTCCACCTGCGGTTCGGCAAGGTTGCGCGCGGCGGACTGCGCTGGTCCGACCGGAAGGAAGACTTCCGGACCGAGATCCTGGGCCTCGTCAAGGCACAGATGGTGAAGAACACCGTCATCGTGCCCGTCGGCGCCAAGGGCGGCTTCGTCGCCAAGCAGCTGCCCGACCCGTCCGTGGACCGCGACGCGTGGCTGGCGGAGGGCGTCGCCTGCTACAAGACGTTCATCTCGGCGCTGCTCGACATCACCGACAACCTGGTCGCCGGCGAGGTCGTGCCGCCCTCCGACGTGGTGCGCCACGACGAGGACGACACCTATCTCGTCGTCGCCGCCGACAAGGGCACCGCGACGTTCTCGGACATCGCCAACCAGGTCGCGGAGTCGTACGACTTCTGGCTCGGCGACGCCTTCGCCTCCGGCGGCTCCGCCGGCTACGACCACAAGGGCATGGGCATCACCGCCCGCGGCGCCTGGGAGTCCGTCAAGCGGCACTTCCGGGAGCTGGGCTGCGACACCCAGTCCGAGGACTTCACGGTCGTCGGCGTCGGCGACATGTCCGGTGACGTGTTCGGCAACGGCATGCTGCTCTCCGAGCACATCAGGCTCGTCGCGGCATTCGACCACCGGCACATCTTCATCGACCCGAAGCCGGACGCCGCCACCTCGTACGCCGAGCGGCGCCGCCTCTTCGAGCTGCCGCGCTCCTCCTGGGCCGACTACAGCAAGGACCTGCTCTCCGCGGGCGGCGGCGTCTTCCCGCGCAGCGCCAAGGCGATCCAGCTCAACGCCCAGATCCGCGAGGCACTCGGCATCGAGGGCAAGATCGCCAAGATGACCCCGGCCGACCTGATGAAGGCCATCCTCCAGGCGCCGGTCGACCTGCTGTGGAACGGCGGCATCGGTACGTACGTGAAGTCGTCGGCGGAGTCGAACGCCGACGTCGGCGACAAGGCCAACGACGCGATCCGCGTGGACGGCCAGGACCTGCGCGTCAAGGTCGTCGGCGAGGGCGGCAACCTCGGCCTCACCCAGCTGGGCCGCATCGAGTTCGCGCGCGCCGGCGGACGCATCAACACCGACGCCATCGACAACAGCGCGGGCGTGGACACCTCCGACCACGAGGTGAACATCAAGATCCTGCTCAACGCCGTGGTGGCCAACGGCGACATGACGGTCAAGCAGCGCAACAAGCTGCTCGCCGAAATGACCGACGAGGTCGGCCAGTTGGTGCTCCGCAACAACTACGCGCAGAACACCGCGCTCGGCAACGCCGTCGCCCAGTCGGCGTCCCTGCTCCACGCCCACCAGCGCTTCATGCGCAGGCTCGGCAAGCGGGGCCACCTCGACCGGGGCCTGGAGTTCCTGCCGAACGACCGGCAGATCCGCGAGCTGCTCAACTCCGGCCGCGGCCTCTCCCAGCCCGAGCTCGCCGTGCTCCTCGCCTACACGAAGATCACGGCCGCGGACGAGCTGATCCAGACGACGCTGCCCGACGACGCGTATCTGCGGCGGCTGCTGCACGCGTACTTCCCGAAGGCCCTGCACGAGAAGTTCCCCGAGCAGGTCGACGGGCACGCGCTGCGCCGCGAGATCATCACGACCGTGCTGGTCAACGACACGGTGAACACCGGTGGTTCGACCTTCCTGCACCGGCTGCGTGAGGAGACGGGCGCCTCGCTGGAGGAGATCGTGCGGGCGCAGCTCGCCGCCCGCGAGATCTTCGGCCTGAGCGAGGTGTGGGACGCGGTCGAGGCGCTCGACAATGTGGTCGCCGCCGACGTCCAGACCCGGGTCCGGCTGCACTCGCGGCGCCTCGTCGAGCGCGGTTCGCGCTGGCTGCTCAACAACCGGCCGCAGCCGCTGCAGCTCGCCGAGACGATCGACTTCTTCAGCAAGGGCGTCGCCGAGGTCTGGGCCGAGCTGCCGCAGCTGCTTCGCGGCTCGGACCTGGAGTGGTACCAGGGCATCCGCGACGAGCTGACCGGCGCGGGCGTGCCCGTCGAGCTCGCGCAGCGCGTCGCCGGGTTCTCGTCCGCCTTCCCGGCGCTCGACATCGTCGCCGTCGCCGAGCGGACGGGCAAGGAGCCGATGGCGGTCGCCGAGGTGTACTACGACCTCGCCGACCGGCTCCGCATCACCCAGCTCATGGACCGCATCATCGAGCTGCCGCGGGCCGACCGCTGGCAGTCCATGGCGCGCGCCTCGATCCGCGAGGACCTGTACGCCGCGCACGCCGCGCTGACCGCGGACGTCCTCGCCGCCGGCAATGGCACCTCCACGCCGGAGCAGCGCTTCAAGGCGTGGGAGGAGAAGAACGCCCCGATCCTGAGCCGGGCGCGGACGACGCTGGAGGAGATCCAGAGCTCGGACGCGTTCGACCTGGCGAATCTGTCGGTGGCGATGCGGACGATGCGGACGTTGCTGCGCACGCATTCGTGATCTCTGGTAGGTGACGAAGGGGGGCGCCCCGGGCTTTCGGCTCGGGGCGCCCCCCCTTTGCGTATGGCGGAGTGTGGCGCGAGCGGAATGGTTGCTTCCGTGGCGCGGAATGGGTGATGACATTCGCCATATCTCGCCATACCCCGTCAATTCAGACATTCGGTCTAAGGTGGGTGAGATTGTCTGATGGCGGTACGAGATCCGATGTGCAGTCGGGGTCCCGTTCCTCGCACACCAGTGCGCCCGCCTCGTCGAAGGGCTTGAGCAGTGACAGTGAACCTCCCCCAGGACATGTCGGAGAACGGCTCGGGGCAGCTCTCCGAGAGCCTCGCCGCCCGGCTGCCCGAGGCGTGGGCCGCGACGCCGCTGACCGTCGTCATGCCGACGTACAACGAAGCGGGCAGTCTGCCCGGCATGGCCGAGGCCCTGATGGCGCTCCCGCTGCCCGGCCTGCGCCTCCTCGTCGTCGACGACTCCAGCCCGGACGGCACCGGCGACATCGCCGAACGCTTCGCCGAGCGGTACGGCAGCGCCCGCATGAGCGTCCTGCACCGCACCGAGAAGGACGGCCTCGGCCGCGCCTACGCGGCGGGCATGGCGCGGGCCGTCGCCGAGGGCGCGCACTACGTCCTCCAGATGGACGCCGACGGCAGCCACCCCGTGGAGAAGGCCGCCGAACTGCTCGGCGTCGCCCTCGCCACGGACGCGGGCGTCGTCATCGGCAGCCGGTACGTCCAGGGCGGCACGCTCTCCGACGCGTGGGGCGCCCACCGCAAACTGCTCTCCCGCTGGGCCAACGCGTACGCGGGCACCATCCTCGGCACCCGCGTCCGCGACATCACCGGCGGCTTCAACCTGTGGCGTGCCGACGCCCTGCGCGCCATCGACCTCGCCTCCGTGAACAGCGCGGGCTACAGCTTCCAGGTCGAGATGAAGTACCGGGCGCTGCGCCGCGGCTTCGGCGTCATGGAGGTGCCGATCCACTTCGAGGACCGCACGGTCGGCGAGTCGAAGATGAATCTGATGGTGCAGCTGGAGTCGGTCGTCATGCCGTGGAAGCTGCGGCTGGACGGGAGAGCGGGCGGCGGGCGGGGTGCGGGGGTGCGCGGATGATGGCCCCCGCCTCTGCTCTGGCGGAAGCCCGGTCCGCCGCGAGTGCGCCCGCGAGTCCCGTCGGGTCGGCCGCCCCTGCGCTGCCCGCCGCCGCTCCGTCCACCCTCGCGCGGCTGCGCGGGCTGGTCCTGGAGGTCGTGAAGTTCGGCGTGGTCGGCGGCAGCGGTGTCGCCGTGAACCTCGTGGTCTTCAACCTCCTCCTGCACGGCTTCGCCGCCTCGGGCGCGATGACGGCGACGGTGCTGGCCAGCTGCGTCGCCATGGGGACGAACTACCTCGGCTTCCGCTTCTTCGCCTACCGCGACCGCGCCTCGCGCACCAAGCGGCAGATCGCGCTCTTCTTCGCCTTCAGCGGTATCGGCGTGGCGATGGAGAGCGTCCTGTTCTACGCGGCGTACCACGGGGCGGGCATGAGCGGGCCGCTCGGCTCGAACATCGCCAAGGCACTGTCGATCGTCCTCGCCTCGGCGTTCCGCTTCCTGGTCTACCGGACGTGGGTCTTCCAGCACGATGCGCGTCGCCGCTAAGGGGGTCATACGGGGAGCGGCCAGAGGGGGCGTCCGGGGAGCGGCGCTCCTCGTCATCGTGCTGCTGCTTCTCGTGATCGTGCGCCTGCCCTGGGCGGGCGACCTGGGCATCCACGCGGCGACCGTCGAACGCCTGCGCCACGACCTGACCGACCCGGGCAACCCCCTGGTCGACGCCGACACCCCGAGCCCGTACTACTCGCCCTGGATGCTGCTGCTCGGCTGCCTGGCCAAGGCGACGGGGCTGGGCACGTTCGTGGTGCTGCGGGTGGCCGCGCTGGTGGGGCTGGGCTTGCTGGTCACGGGGGTCCTGCACTTCGTACGCACACTGACCACCCGGCGAGCCGCGCCGCCCCTGGCCCTGCTCTGCCTGCTCCTGCTCTGGGGCCCCGGACTCTTCAACTGGAGCGGCTTCCTCGGCCTCAACTCCCTGTCCCTGACGGTCTCTTACCCGAGTACGTTCGCACTGGGCCTGTCCTTCCACTTGTGGGCGCTGCTGCGGAAGGCCCTGGGCGGGGAGGGGGCGGGGTGGGCGGCCTTTCTGGGGCTCGGGGCGCTGTGGGCGGTGACGTTGCTGAGTCATCAGTTCACGGGTGTGGTCGCGTCGTTCGGGGCGCTGGCGATGGTGCTCGGCGCCCGGCCGTGGCCGACGCGGGCGGTGCTGACGCGGCTGGCGGGTGGCTCGGGCGTGGGGCTCGTGGCGCTGGCGGTCTGGCCCTACTACTCCTTCTTCGACCTCTTCGGAGTGGGCGGTCTTGAGGAGATCCACCGCTCGCTCTACCGGAACCTGCTGCCGCACTTCGGTCTGGCCCTGCTGGGCGTGGCCGCGCTGGCGCTGCGCCTTCGACGGGACCACCGGGACCCGCTGGTGCTGTTCTTCCTCCTCGGCGCGGCGATGTTCACGGCGGGCGGCCTGACCGGCCACTACTCGTGGGGCAGGGTGCTGCCGGCGGCCCTGATCCCCGCGCAGGTGGCGGCGGCGCTGGAGGTCTTCGAGGCGGGCCGGACGGGCGTGCGGCGCGCGCTCGCGGGGGTGCTGGGGGTGGCGCTGCTCGCCGGGGCGTGGACGCAGGCGGGAACGCTGGGATATGTGCTGCCGAAGGGGGCCTTGCCCGGCCCGGTGGCGGCAAAGTACAGGGCCCCGTGGACGGGTTACGACTGGCTGGCGCCGCAGGTGAAATACGGCGACGTGGTGCTGGCGAAGACGTTCCCCTCCCGCCAGATCCCGGCGTACGGCCCCTATACGGTCGCCCCCGGCTACCCCGACTTCTTCCTGCCGGACCAGGAGAAGCGGTTGGCGGCGGTGCGGGACTATTTCGCACCGGGGACGTCACGCGCGGAGAGGCTGGCTGTTCTGCGCCGTTACGGGGTGCGCTGGATTGTGCAGTACCCGGGGGACGGGGGCTTGGGGGTGGATGACCCCGCCCTTCGCCGGGCGGGGGGCGGGCCTAAGGGGCAGGTGCTGTACGAGGTGGTGCGGGGCTGAGCCCGCCCGGGTGGGGCCCTGTCACCCGATGCTGATCTCGTAGCGGAGCTGTTGGCGGTGTGCGGGCATGAGCATCAGGTCGGCCTGGATCGGGTTTCCTTGGGCGTCCAGCGTCACTCGGCTCAGCCGGAGGACGGGTTCGTCCGGGCCCAGGCGCAGGGCTTCGCGTTCGTCGGCGTCGGGCATACGGGCGGTCACGTCCTCGCGGACGCGTACGCCTACGTGACCGAGGCGGGCGAGGAGCGTCACGGCTCCGCCGCGGATCTTGCCGGTCTCGGCGAGGGGTGTGTCGCGGGCGATGTCGACGGGGTAGTAGGTGTCCGTCAATTCGCAGGGTGCGCCGTCGAGTTCGATGATGCGCCGGCGGACGACGACCGGGTCTCCGGCGGCGATCCGGAGCAGGCCGGCGACGTCGTCCGGCGCCGGGACCTCGCCTGCGTGTGCGATGCGTTGGGTGCCTTTGCCTCCACGGGCGGCGGCCTCCTCACCCCAGGCGTCGGACTGCCCCTCCCTGCGGGGCTTGAGGTACGGCATCGAGGTACTGACCCATGTGCTGTCGCTGTCGCTCACGGTGTCCTCCTGGGTGACCGGTTTGTTCACGGCGACTTCGCTGCCGCTCGGCATACGCAGCCAATCACGTGCCGTGGCCTGACCTTGCCTGGCCTCGCCTGCCCGGGCGCGGGAGCCGCGCGCACCTTGGCCGTGGAGACCCCTGCGGGGTGGGAAGGCGGGGCCGATGGGGCGGTTGGCCTACCCCGTAGCGGTGGGGGAGGAGCGGGTGGGGGAGCGGGGGAGCTGCGCCTCGGCCGTCGCGGCATGGGGGCAGCTCTGCCACGGCTGCCGTGGTGTGAGGGGGACCCCTGCCTAGGTTGTCGCGGCGTGAGGGGGGTCTGCCGCGGTCGTCGCGCTGTGGGGGTAGCGCTGCCCGCCCGGCCGGCACGGCGTGAGGCGGCACCGCCCGGCCGGCATGGCTGGGCAGTCCGGCCATGGCTTGAGGGGGGAGCCCCGCCCTCGCCGCTACGGCGTGAGGGGAACCCGGCCTCGGTCGTCGCGGCTTGGGGGTGGCTCTGTCATGGCCGTCATGGCCGTCATGGCTGGGGGCAGCCCCGCCACGGGGTGGTGAGGGCGGGTGGGTGGGGAGGGGGCGGTGCGTGTGGGGTGGCGTGAGGTGGGGTGAGGCGGTGTGTGTGGGGTGGGGTCAGCCCGGCCTCCCGGGGTCGGGAGGGTGGGCTGACCCGGGGGTCAGCGGGTCAGGGTGCCTGCTAGGTGGGCTGCCTTGCGGAGGCGGGGGCCTGCCTTTGTGGCTGCCTTGCGGGTCAGGGGGCGTATGACCCTTGAGGTGACGCCCACCGGGGTCCAGCGGAGTTGGAGGCGGCCCGATGCGCGTCCCTCCGGTTCCACCGTGACCTCGTGGGGCAGCGCCCCGCCCCGGTAGTCCACGCGGGCCCTGAGCGTGGGGAAGGTCAGAGGGGCCAGGAGCAGGGACGTGTTGCGGAGTGTGCCCGCCGTCAGCTGGAGGACCGGGTGGCGGGTGCCCTCGAAGCCGTTCAGAGGGAGGGGGGCCGCCGTCAGGTCCAGGCGTACCGTTCCCTCGAACACCCCGGGGCGGACCGGGTCCAGCCGGAAGGGTGCCTTCATGCGGCGGCGGCCGGGGGCCAGCAGCAGCGTGGCCACCTGGGGGCCGACCGGCAGCCGCAGACCCGGGTCGTACGTGCGGACGGAGAGGTCGACGGAGGCCCCGGGCCCCGGCTCCACCCGCGTGATCTCGTGGCGGAATTGCGCGCTGGGGAAGGGGCGGGAGTCCAGGCCCTGGTCCGTCAGGTCCAGTTCGGTGCGGGAAGCCTCCGTCTCCGGGACGTACGGGCCCCAGTAGACGCGGCCGCCGGAGTCCGCCGTCGTCTCGCGCGGCGCCACCCCGTGGCCGAGCCCGCGCGCCGCGAGCTGCGCCTCCGGCAGCCGCCCGTCGCGGACCAGCCGGAGGACGACGCGTTCGGCGCGGGGGAGGCGGGCGTACGCGCCCGGGGACAGTTCCGCCAGGTACGGGGTCACGATGGACGCGAAGCCCGACAGCCACTCCTCGTCCCGGTACGGCAGGTCACCCGCGTACATCCGGAAGTCGTGCTTGAGGAACTTGTAGTCCTTGGCCTCCCGGAGGGCCGCCGTGTGGCCGCTCGTCTCCATGAACTCGTCTATCAGGCGCTGGACATGGACGCGGTCGCGGACGTTCGACAGCTTGTGGCGCTGGTTCGAGATCGACGCCGACTCCGCCGCCTCGTACGGCGCGATGTACCAGCGGTACACGGGGTCGGGGATCACCGTGAAGGACTTCGCGAGACAGTACGCCTGCGCCGAGAACAGCTGGTCCTCGTAGTGGATGCCCTCCGGGAAGCGCAGCCCGTTCCGGTCCAGGAACTCACGGCGGTACATCTTGCTGGTCGACAAGTGCTCGAAGAGCAGGGCCGGTTCCGCCTCGATGCCCTCGACCGTGCGCCGCTCGGCCACCAGATGCGCCATCCAGGTGGACGTACGGCCCGTGTCGACACGGACCCGCTCCACCGCTCCCATCACGAAGTCCACGTCCCGTTCGCGGTGCGCGGCGAGCAGCAACTCCACTGCCCGCTCCGGGAGTTCGTCGTCACTGTCCAGGAACATCAGGAACGGGGCGCGCGCGATCTCCAGCGCGCGGTTGCGCGGCGCGCTGCACCCGCCGCTGTTCTCGGGCAACCGCAGGTACGTGACGCGGTCGTCCTCGGCCGCCAGCCGGCGGGCGACCTCCGGTGTGTCGTCCGTCGAGTGGTCGTCGCTGATGACGATCTCGATGTTCTCGTGCGTCTGGCGGCGCAGGGACGCCACCGCGCGCGGCAGGCGTTCCGCGTCGTTGTAGACGATCACGGTGACCGTCACGTCAGGAGTCGGAGTCATCGCTGAGTCGCCTCCTCGGGCGTCGGTGCCGGGGTGCGCTCGTCGACCGGGGTGACGGGCGGCAGGGAGTCCTCGCTCTCGCCGAGGAAGACACGGCGTACGACACGTTCGGCCGCGCGCCCGTCGTCGTACTCGCAGAAGCGCTCACGGAACGCCTTCCGCGCCTTGGTGGCCTCCTCGTCGCGCCAGGCGTCGGAGGTGAGGAGCGCCGTCAGCTCCTCCTGGGTGCGCGCCACCTTGCCGGGGGCCTCCGCCAGGAGGTCGAAGTAGACGCCGCGGGTCGTCGCGTACGTCTCCCAGTCGTCGGCGTAGATGACGACGGGACGGTCGAGGTTGGCGTAGTCGAACATGATCGAGGAGTAGTCCGTGATCAGTGCGTCCGCCGCGAGTGCCAGCTCCTCCACGGGGTCGTACGACGAGACGTCGATGACCCGGCCGCTCTTGCGCAGGCCCGCCAGCGGGGAGGCCGCGCCGCCGTAGAAGTAGTGGCCGCGGACCAGGAGGACCGTGTCCTCGCCGAGGCGGTCGGCGAGTGTCGCCAGGTCCAGGCGGGGGGTCCAGGCCGCTTCGTAGTCGCGGTGGGTGGGCGCGTAGAGGATCGCCCGCTTGCCGGGCGCGATGCCGAGCCGCTCCCTGATCGCGCGGACGTCGGCGGCCGTCGCGCTGTAGAAGACGTCGTTGCGCGGGTAACCGTGGTCGAGCGACGTGTAGTTGGAGGGGTAGGCGCGCTCCCACATCTCGGTGGAGTGGCCGTTCGCGGAGACGCTGTAGTCCCACTTGTCGACGCGGGCGAGCAGGCTGTGGAAGTTGAGGCCCTTGGCCGCCGCCGGGTAGTCGAGCTGGTCGAGGCCCATGCGCTTGAGGGGCGTGCCGTGGTGGGTCTGGAGGTGGACCGCGTCGGGGCGCTTCACGATCGCGTTGGGGAAGTTGACGTTGTTCACCAGGTACTTGGCGCGCGCCATCACCTCCCAGTAGCGGGGCGTGCCGGGCACGATGTGGTCGGTGCCGGGCGGCAGCAGCGGCACGTTGGCCGCGGAGACGACCCACACCGGGTGGATGTGCGGGGCGAGTTCGGCGAGCTTCGCGGCGATCGCCGCCGGGTTGCAGGCCACGCCGCGGTCCCAGTAGGCCGTGAAGACCGCGAGGCCGGGGTCGACGGGGCGGTCCAGGGCCCTGCGGTAGCGCAGGTCGCGGACCTTGAGGCCCACCTTGTGCTTGCGCGAGACGACCGCCGAGCGGAGCTTGCGCCGCTGCTGGTTGGCGGTCTGGAACGTGCGGTACTTGGTGTACGCGTCCTCTTCGAGGAGGCGGCGCCGCACCCCTTCCAGGCCGCCCGGGTGCTGATGGCCCGCGGGCCGCCCGGCGACCGCCGCCTTCGACGCGCGGTGGAAGAACTCCCTGCGCACCGGGTCGGGCAGGTTCTCGCGGGCGATGATCCGCAGGCAGTCGCCGACCATCACGTCGTAGAGCGCGGCGCGGGGCGCGGCCGGCAGGCCGAGGCGGGTGGCGAGGCGCAGCAGCGACTCGTAGCGGTCGATGACGCCGTAGCGCTCCTCGGGCCGTCCCGTGGGCAGGCTCTCCGTGCGCAGTTCCCTTACGTTCAGGGCGACTTGGTCGAGAGCTGCCGCGCGGCCGGCGAGGAGCAGCGCGGCGTACGCGGCGAACGTCTCGTCGTCGACGGCCAGTTGGTCGCGGTGCGCCCGCCAGAAGTCCGCCCGCAGGACGCGGGTGCCGAGCAGGGGTGTGACCTTCAGGAGGTTCGGGCAGTCCGCGAGGGGCAGATCGCGGCGGCCCTGCTTGGCGAGGTGCTTCCCGTCGGGGCTCGGCATGCCCTGGTGCCGCCACGTCGAGCGGACGTGGTCGACGACGAGCACGTCCACACCGCCCGATCCACCCGCGCCGTCCACGCCGTCCGGCAGGTCGGCCGTGCGGTCGGCGACGGCGCGCGGGGCGCCCGTCGGCACGCTGTCCTTGCTGTGCACGAAGTGCAGCCACCGGCCCGCCGCCCGCTCGGCGCCCGCGGTGCGGGCCGCGCCGTCGCCCGTGCCCTCGGGCAGCGGTACGACGGTGACGCCGGGCCGGCCCGCAGCGGCGGCCTGCGCGGAGGCGCCCACCGCGGCGACGATCACCTCGACGCCGGGCGACACCTGCGCGGTCAGACCGTCGAGGCAGGCGCCGAGATGGCCCTGGACGTTGCGGCCGTGGACGATGACGCTCAGCTGCGGCAGGTCCGGCATCGCGGGGTCCCCCTCATGTGTGCTCATACGGTGGCCGCCCCTCGGTGGGCGAGCATCCGGTCGACGACGCGGCGCGCGGCCCCGCCGTCGTCCAGGTCGCAGAATTCGGCACGGAACTCGTCGTACGCCCGCGCGTACGGCTCACTCGCCGCGCCGAGGTCGCGCAGCGCGGCGATCAGCTCGTCGGAGGTGGGCAGCAGCGGTCCCGGCGCACGCTTCTCGAAGTCGAAGTAGAAGCCGCGCAGGCGGTCGCGGTAGTGCTCCAGGTCGTACGTGAAGAACAGCATCGGACGGCCCGTCACGGCGAAGTCGAACATCACCGAGGAGTAGTCGGTGACGAGGACGTCGGCGATCAGGAGCAGGTCCATGATGTCCGGGTAGCTCGCGACGTCCCACACGAAGCCGTCGCCCGCGCCCGGCACCGGCTCGACGATGTGCGCGTGCGGCCGGACGAGCAGGACGTGGTCGTCGCCCAGCTCGCGCCGTGCCTTCGCCAGGTCGATGCGCAGGTCGAGGAGGAAACCGCCGCGGTGGCGCTGCTTGTCCTCGCGCCACGTCGGCGCGTACAGGACGACCTTCTTGCCGTCGGGCAGGCCGAGGGCGCGGCGTACGCGGGCGGCGCGCTCGGCGCGGTCGGGGGCGAGCAGCACGTCGTTGCGCGGGTAGCCCGCCTCCAGGAGCTCGCCGTCGACGTCCCCGCCGAAGCGGAAGGCGCTGCGCATGATCGGGGTGCTGAACCGGTTGGGGGAGAGCAGCATCGTCCACTGGTGGCGCTCGCGGTCCAGGTCCGTGAGGTACTGGGTGCTCGCGAAGTGGTCGTTGTCGAAGTCGAAGCCGATCCGCTTCAGCGGGGTGCCGTGCCAGGTCTGGACGATCTGCTGGCCTTCGCGGCGCTCAAGCCAGCGCGGGAAGTGCGTGTTGCCGACGATGTAGCGGGAGCGGGCCATCGCCTCGTAGTACTCGGGGCTGTGCACGCGGACCGCCTTCGCGGTGGCCGGGACCTCGCACTGGCCGTCCTTGACGACCCACAGGTGCTCGACGGGCAGGCCCCGGCGGACCATCTCCTCGTGGATGGCGCGCGGCGAGTCGCCGTACATGCGGCCGCCGAACACGTCGTACAGGACGGCCTCGCGCAGCGGCTCGTGGCGGGCGGCCGGGTAGGCCTCGGTGCGCAGCCGGGTCTGGCGGTGGCGGCTGCGCTCGTCGGGGCGCAGCTCGGAGTGGGCCATCAGGGCGAGCTGGTCGTACTGGCGGGCCTGGAGCTCGACGCGCTTGCCGTGCGCCTCCACCTCCAGGGGGAGGTTCGCGTGGACGGGCGGGGCGAGCTGGACGGCGGTGCGGGTGCCGTCCGGCTTCTGTACGGACGGCCACCAGAAGCCGGCGCGCAGGGGGGTGGCGCCGGCGTAGCGGTGGGTGGGGGCGGGGACGAAGCGGGCCTCGAACCTTCCGTCGGTCGCTTTCGCCGGGAAGGTGTACTCGTGGCCCGACCAGGTCTGGCGGAGGACCAGTTCCAGGTCGTGGACGCCTTTCGCCGGGTAGCTGCCGGTGAGGGTGACGGTGCCGTCGGGCTGTACGGAGACTCGGTCCACCAGGGGCTGGACGGGCTGGTCGCAGAGCTGGAGGTAGCCTCCCGGGCTGCGCCGGGCGTAGACAGTGCGGGAGCTGTCCCCCTGCGCGAACTGGGCGCCCGAGAAGCCTTCCCTGTCGTCCAGGATGAGGGCAAGACGGGTCGTCTTGACTGAAGCCTCGGTCTCCGCACCCGGCACCGTGGGCTGTGCCCACCCGTGCCGCCCTGCGGCACGATTGCCCACAGCAGAAGCGGCCTGGCAGCCCTCGGCGGGAGTGGCTTGGCTGGCCACAGCGGGAGCGGCTTGGTCGCCCTCGGCGGGAGTGGCTTGGCTGGCCACAGCGGGAGCGGCTTGGTCGCCCGCGGCGGGAGTGGCCTGGCCATCCGCAGCAGAAGCGGCCTGGCTGGCCACAGCGGGAGCGGTCTGGCCGGCCGCAGCGGGGGCGGTCTCGCTGGCCGCGGCGGGAGTGGGTAGGGCGCTCGTCGTGGGTGGGGTGATCTCGATGGACATGTCCCAGCGGGCTATTGAGCGTTCTGCCTGGGTGGGGCGGAGGCGTTCGTGGTTTTTGCGGGTGTTCGTCAGGGATGCCGTGTCGATCCGGGCCGTGAAGGGGACGCGGCCGTCCTTCGGGGCGTCGAGGGTCAGCGGGGCCGTCAGGATCGTGCCGGACTCGCGGTGGCGCATGCGGAGCCGGGGCTCGCCGGCGGGGGCGGTGCGCAGGATGCCGCGTACGAGGAGGCCGGTGCCCTCGGCGCGGACCTCGAGGGCGCGTGCGTGCGCCGTCTCCACGCGCAGGGCGAGCTCGCCGTCCTGGATCTGCGGGGCGACGCGGACGTCCTCGGTGACCCAGTGCGCGGGCGGAGTCTGGCCGGACCCCGTACCCGCGCCATAGAGCGGACCGCGCCGCGGGGTCGATCCCGTGCCCGCCACGGCGATGCGCACGTACCAGAGCCCGTCGACCCACTTCCCGCGGTGCCGCAGCCGCGCGGGGTTCACGAGCGCGCCGAAGCCCGCCCAGTCGGCGTGCCGGAACTCGGCGCCGGACGCCACCGTCGCCTCCGGGTCGAGGTGGCTGCGCGCGGGCACGAGCACCGTGCGGCGGCTGCCCTTCTCCTTCAGGATCAGCGACTTCAGCGCCTTGCTCCGCGACTCGGCGCCGAGCTGGCGCGGGAACGCCCAGCCGGACAGCCACAGCTTGCCGTCGTGCCAGGCGGCCGCGTCGAGGCGGCTGCGCAGCCGCAGCTCGGGGTCGAGGCGGAGGACGGCGTCCGGGACGGGGGAGGCCGGGTCGAGGAAGGGGTAGTCGGCCTTCGGGTGCAGCGTCCCGGTGACGGGGATCGAGCCGGGGTGCTCCTTCTCGAACTCCAGCTGCGCGATCAGCTCGTCGAGGCGCCGGTGCACGGTCAGATACAGCTTCAGCTTGTGCGGGACGTGCAGCGCGCGCACCGCGTCCTGGCCGATCTCGCGGACCAGCCGGCCCACGTGCTCCAGGAACGCCTCCTGGTACGCGGCGTCCGAGCCCGGCAGGACCCGCCAGAAGAGGGGGATCTCCTCGGCGAGCGCGTTGTTGTCGTAGACCCGAAGGTGCTCCGCGTACATCGGGTCCTCGCCGACGCGCGCGAGCATGAACTCGCGGACCATGCGGATCGACTTCACGCGGTCGATGAGCCCCTGCGGGTTCGTGCGGTTCTGCGTGATGGAGCGCTCGCCGATCTCGCGCTCGCGCCAGTTGTAGATCGGCTCGCTGAGCACGTCCACGGCTTCGGCGAGGTAGTGCGCGGGGACGCTGACGGGCGCGTCCTCGTAGAGCATGGCTTCCGGGTACGCGAGCCCGTGCCGCTCCCAGAAGGTACGGCGGTAGACCTTGTTCCACGCGGTGCGGTCGGTGAGCAGCGGGCGGAACCTCGACACGTGCGTCCGCAGCCGGGTCGCCGCGAAGGGCACGCGGTGCACGGGCGACTGGACGTGGCCCGCGGAGCGGAAGCGGGTCACGTTGCCCGCCGCGAAGTCCGAGCCGGTCTCGTCGAGCGTCTCGATCAGCAGCGCGTACGCCGTGGGCGGCAGGGTGTCGTCACTGTCCACGAACGCGAGGTACTCGCTGTCGGGCGACATCTCCCGCACACCCGTGTTGCGTGCCGCGCCCAGGCCCTTGTTCTCCTGGGATATGAGCCGGAAGCGCGGATCGGCCGCCGCGAAGGCCTTCGCGATCACCGCGCTGCCGTCCGTCGACCCGTCGTCGACCATGATCACTTCGAAGTCCGTGAACGTCTGGGCCGCCAGGGACTCCAGGCACTCGTCGAGGTAGAGCTCGACGTTGTAGACGGGGACGACAACACTCAGCCGTGGCTGCACGCGCACTCCTTCTGTTGCTAAACGCTCCCATAGTGTAAGGATCCGCGCATTGGTACGACAAAAGGGCTACCTGTTCGGGTTTGTATAACGCTCGTACTCCTTCAGTACGTCCGCCGTGGGGCCGTCCATCCGCAGCTCACCGCGCTCCAGCCACAGCACGCGGTCGCAGGTGTCGCGGATCGACTTGTTGTTGTGGCTGACCAGGAAGACCGTGCCCGCGCGCTTGCGCAGCTCGCGGATGCGGGCCTCGGAGCGCTTCTGGAAGGAGCGGTCGCCGGTGGCGAGTGCCTCGTCGATGAGGAGCACGTCGTGGTCCTTGGCGGAGCCGATGGAGAAGCGCAGGCGGGCCGCCATGCCCGACGAATAGGTCCGCATGGGCAGGCTGATGAAGTCCCCCTTCTCCTGGATCCCGGAGAAGTCGACGATCTCCTGGTAGCGCTCTTTGACCTGCTCGCGGGACATGCCCATCGAGAGGCCGCCGAGGTGGACGTTGCGCTCGCCGGTCAGGTCGTTCATCAGGGCGGCATTGACGCCGAGCAGCGAGGGCTGGCCGTCGGTGAAGATGCGTCCGCGCTCGACGGGCAGCAGCCCCGCGACGGCCTTGAGCAGCGTGGACTTGCCCGAGCCGTTGGTGCCGATGAGGCCGATGGCCTCGCCCTTGTACGCGGTGAAGGACACGTTCTTGACGGCGTGCACCTTGCGTACGCCGCCGGAGTCGCCCCGCTTCAGGATCCGGCCGAGCGCGGCGGTGGCGGCGCCGCGCCCCGCCGTGGCGCCCGCGCCGTGCACGCGGTAGACGATGTCGACGGCGTCGACGATCACGGTGGGGGCGTTCCCGGTGTCAGCCACGGCCGTACGTCTCCTCTGCCTTCCAGAAGTAGATGAACCCGCCGACCCCGGCGAGCAGTGCCCACCCCAGGGCCCACGCCCAGACGTGGTGCGGGAGCTGGTCCGCGCGGAAGGTGTCGATGAGCGCGAACCGCATCAGGTCGATGTAGACGGCGGCCGGATTGGCCTCCAGGACGGCCTGCACGACGCGCGGCAGGTGCTGGTCCTTCAGGACGGCGTCGATGCTCCACATCACCCCGGACGCGTACATCCAGGTGCGCAGCACGAACGGCATCAGCTGCGCGATGTCCGGCGTCTTGCTGCCGAGCCGCGCCATGACGAGCGCCAGGCCGGTGTTGAACGTGAACTGGAGCGCGAGGACCGGCACCACGAGCAGCCAGGACGCGGTGGGCGGGACGCCGAAGCAGAGCAGGATCACGAGCAGCGCGCCCATGGAGAACAGCAGCTGCTGGAGCTGTTGCAGGCAGTACGAGATGGGCAGCGAGGCCCGTGGGAAGTGCAGGGCGCGGACCAGCCCGAGGCTGCCGGAGATCGCGCGGGTGCCCGCCATCACCGAGGCCTGCGTGAAGGTGAACACGAAGACGCCGGTGACGAGGAACGGGACGTAGTCCTCGACGTCGTGCTTGGTGTTCATGAGCACGCCGAAGATGAAGTAGTAGACCGCCGCGTTCAGGAGCGGGGTCATCACCTGCCAGAGCTGGCCGAGCTTGGCCTGGCTGTACTGGGCCGTCAGCTTGGCGGTCGCGAAGGCGGTGATGAAGTGCCGGCGCTGCCACAGCTGCCGGACATAGGCGGGCAGGGAGGGCCGGGCACCGCTGACGCTCAGGCCGTGCAGGGCGGCCAGTTCGGCGGGGGAGAGGGGGGCCGCCGTGGCGGCGGGCGGGGCTGCGTCGAGGACCTGACTCACGTCCGCTGCTTTCGCTCGGAGGGAGGGGGAGGCGTACGCCGGGCACGTCGGGACGGACCCGTATCGTCGCCACGCCGAGAGTAGGACGATGCGACGTCGGAACGCAACCGTATCGTCGTGACGCTCTATGCTTGCCGTATGACCACGAGCAGGCCACAGGGTGAACAGCCGCGCCGCAGGGCGCCCGCCGGGGCGGCCGTGCTCCGCGAGGACGTGACCGAGGCGATCAGGGCGGCCGTCTTCGAGGAGCTGGCCTCCGTCGGCTACGCGCGCATGTCGATCGAGGGGATCGCCCGCCGGGCGGGCGTAGGCAAGACGGCCGTCTACCGCCGCTGGCGATCCAAGCTGCACCTGGTCCTGGACCTGGTGTCGGCCATAGCGGTGCAGGGCCTGCCGGCCCCCGACACGGGCTCACTGGAAGGCGACCTGCGCCTGCTCTACGAGGTGACCTCGCGCGCACTGCGCCACCCGGTCGCCTCCCAGATCATCCCGGACCTCCAGGCAGAGGCGGCCCGCAACCCCGAGATCGCAGAAGCGCTCCAGAAGGCCCTGCGCGAGGGCCAGCACGGCGTGGCGAGCGGCATCGTGAAGGCGGCCGTGGAACGGGGCGAAATGCGGAAGACCGCCGACGAGGACCTGGCCCTGGACCTGATCTCCGGCCCGCTCTACTGGCGCGCGGTGGTGGTCAGGACAGACCTCCCCAAGGGCTACCTGAGCCGACTGGCGTCGGCTACGGCGGCGGGGCTGCGGGCGCTCTGAGGGGTTTCCCCAGGGGTTGGTTCCGAGGGCCCCTCAGGAGGTGGTCAGTTCCGTCCGGCCCCGGGGTGCAGCCGCACCCACCCCTCCCACGCCGACGCGACCATCTCGCGGACGTCACGCTTCGCGGACCAGCCGAGTTCCGTGGCGATGCGGTGTGCGGAGGCGACCACGCGGGCCGGGTCCCCGGGTCGACGCGAGGTGACTTCGGCGCGGGTGTCGTACCCCGTGACCTCGTTGATCAGGTCCGTCATCTCGCGGACCGAGACACCCTCGCCGCGTCCGACGTTGAAGACGAAATCCGTGCCGGGCGCGGACGCCGCGAGCTTGCGGGCCGTCGCCACATGGGCCTCGGCGATGTCGACGACGTGGATGTAGTCGCGTACACACGTGCCGTCGGGCGTGGGATAGTCCGCGCCGAAGACGCGCGGGGCCTCCCCGTCGGTGAGCTTCTCGAAGACCATCGGGACGAGGTTGAAGACACCGGTGTCGGCCAGCTCGGGAGCCGCCGCGCCCGCCACGTTGAAGTAGCGCAGGGACGCCGTCGTCAGCCCGTGCGCGCGGCCCGTGGCGCGGACCAGCCACTCGCCGGCCAGCTTCGTCTCGCCGTACGGGCTCATCGGCAGGCACGGCGTCTCCTCGGTGACGAGGTCGACCTCCGGCATGCCGTACACCGAGGCGGACGAGGAGAAGACGAAGTGGGCGACGCCCGAGGAGACCGCGGCGTCCAGGAGGGCGCGCAGGCCCTCCACGTTCTCGCGGTAGTAGTGCAGCGGGCGCTCGACCGACTCGCCGACCTGCTTCTTGCCCGCCAGATGCACGATGCCGGTGACCCCGTGCTCTTCGAAGGTGCGGGTGAGCAGCTCGCCGTCGAGGACCGAACCGACCACCAGCGGCACCCCGTCGGGGACGCGCTCGGCGACGCCGGTGGACAGGTCGTCGTAGACCACGGCCCGCTCGCCCGCCTCCGTCATGGCGCGGACGACGTGCGCCCCGATGTATCCGGCGCCGCCGGTGATCAGCCAGGTCATGGTCGTCTTGTCCCGTCTTGTCGCGAGTGTGATGCGTGGAGGTGCAGTGTCGCAGAGGCGGTGTCAGGGACGTATCAGTGCCCCGCCAGCACCCATCCGTGCGCCCCGCCAGCGCACCTCAGTGCCCCACAGCGCTCCGAACCGACCGCAGCACCCGGCCAAGGCGCCGCTTCGCGACGCCCGCCACCCCCCGCACACCGGGCGCGAGCCGCACCGAGAGGTTCCCCGCCTGCGTGGCGTACGGCTGGACGAGCAGCACCCCGCGCCGCCGGCTCGGCACCACCGTGCGGCGCAGCAGCCCGGGCCCGGCGACGGCGTGCGCGGTCGTGTCGCGCGTCGTCCCGTCGTCGAAGTGGAGCCGCAGGCGAAGATCCCACACGCCGTCGGCCAGCGCGCCGAGGTCGAGCAGGACGGTGGCCGCCCACGTCCCGTCGGCCCGCTCGGCGCCGAACGCCGCCGTCCGGCGCAGCCCGGGCCGCCCGTCGTGCCGGTGGACCAGCTCGACGTCGACCGTGGCAGGACCCGCGTCCGCCACGCGCCCGTACAGCTCGTGCAGCCGCAGCGTCAGCCGCGAACCGCCCGCGCCGGGCCGCAGCTCGCCGTCGACCGCGACGGGCAGCAGCCGCAGGGGCCGCACGAGCAGGTGTTCCAGCGTGACCTGGGGCAGGTCCGCCGCCCAGACCGGCGTGCCGTCGCCCGCCCGCGCGTACGGCGGCGCGAGCCGGGTCGGGCGCGCCGCCACCTGCTTAAGCCGAGTCAGGTCGCGCGGCTGCTCGGCGGCGAGGATCACCCGGGCGATGACACGGCCGGGCGCGGGCGCCGCGTCGAGGTCGGCGGCGTCGAACGTCGCCAGGTAGGCGCGCGTGAGGGCCCACCACTCGCGCTGGTACTCCGCGCCGCGCGCGGTGAGTTCCCGCGTGTACATCCGCAGCCCGTGGTCGACGAACTTGGCGCGGGCCGCCCGCGCGAGCCGCTTGCCGCCGGTGCCGCGCGCGTCCCGCAGGATCTCCACGGACTGGCGGTGCGCCTCCATGCGGGCCTGCCAGTTGGTGATCCCCGAGCGGTCCAGGGAGATCGACAGCTTGGTGGCGGCGCGCCGCACGTGCCAGACGTAGACCGTGTCGGGGACGAGCGCGATGCGCGGTGCGGCGGCGAGGACCCGGGCGGTGAAGACGAAGTCCTCGTAGATGAAGCGGCCTTCGGGGAAGCGGATGCCGTGCTCGCGCAGGAACGCCGTGCGGTAGAGCTTGTTGACGCACAGCGTGTCGTGGACCAGGCGGGTGCGCAGCTCGGGGCGGGCGACGAGCCGGGCCCGCGTGTAGAGCTCGGGCTGCCAGGGCACCTCGCGCCCGGAGGGCAGCTCGCGGCGCACGCACAGCCCCGACGCGACCTCCGCGCCGTGCTTCAGCGAGGCGGCGAGCAGGGCGTCGGCCGCGCCGGGCGGCAGCACGTCGTCGCTGTCGAGGAACATCACGTAGGGCGCGGCGGCGGCGTCGATGCCGTCGTTGCGGGGGGTGCCGCAGCCGCCGCTGTTGGTCTCGCGGCGGACGACCCGCACCCGCCCGTCGGCGGCGGCGAGCGCGGCCAGGACCTCGCGGCTGCCGTCCGTCGAGCAGTCGTCGACCGCGATCACCTCGCGGACGACGGGCCCCTGGGCCAGCGCGGAGCGCACCGCGTCCGCGACGTGGGCCGCGTCGTTGTAGCCGATCACGACGACGGAGACGAGGGAGGCGGAGGGGGCGGAGGAGGCGGACGGGTTAGTGGCAGGAGTGTTCTGGGCAGTCGGGTGAGACAGGATGCGGTCCACAGGGGAAATGTTAGGCGTTTCTCGTAATTATCCGATTAGGGGGGTATTCGCCGGTGAGGCCGCCCGGTCGGCACCGGGCCGACGTGGCTGGTCCGCACCGCCGACCCGCGCGAGCACCTCACCCGTGCGCCGGCTCCAGCCGACCACCACCGCCTCGGGCGGGACGCGTTGGCCGGGCGAGAGCAGCAGCCACCGCACCTGGTAGCGGCGGACGATCGCCGCGCGCTCGGCGCGCGTGGACTCCGGGGACAGATAGGCGCGCACGGCCGCGAGGCGGCGGTGGCGCACGTCCTCGTCGAGGGAGGCGTCCGGCCAGGCGGGGGCGACGAGGTTGGCTCCGTAGCCGGGCACGGAACGGGTGGGGCGGTAGCCGTCGGTCAGGACGACGTCGCCCTTGCGCAGATGGCCGACCGCCCACCCGTAGCCGGGCCAGCGCGGCGGCTGGTCGAAGCCGACCGGGTCCAGGGCGCGCGGCACGACGGCGCCCGCCTGGATCTGGAAGAAGCCGACGCAGGCGCCGAGGGCCGCCGCCCCGACGAGCGCGCCGCGCCGCCACCCCCAGGGCCGGGGCGCCACGAGCTCGATGGCCAGGGCGAACTGGAGCGGCACCAGGGTCAGGCCGAGGATACGGCCGTACGTGTAGTGCCCACTGACCCAGCCGTACGCGACGACCGCGCAGTCCAGGGCGAACATCAGGACCAGCGGGTCCCTGCGGTCCCTGCGGAAGCGGAGCCACAGCGCGGGCAGCCCGAGCAGCGCGAGCCAGAAGCGCTGGGGCATCTCCGTGTAGAGCTGGCGGTGGATCCAGTCGACGGACTCGTCGCCGACGAGCGAGAAGACGCTGTAGTACGGCCAGACCGCCGCAACGGCCGCGGCGGTCACGGCGGTTGCCGCCCAGCACCACGCCCAGCACCACGCCCAGCACCACGCCCGGCGCCATTCCCAGCGCCACGCCCGGCCCCCCACCGTGCGGCCCCCCACCGTGCGGCCCCCCACCGTGCGGCCCGACGCGGCGAACGCGACGACGCCGATCACCGCCGCCACCGACGAGATGGGGTGGATGAGCAGGATCAGCCCGCACAGGACGCCGAGCCCGGCGTACGGCCACCAGGAGAGCTTCACGCGGTGGACGAGCGTGCCCGCCCAGGCCCAGGCCCAGAACGCCAGGCCGATCGCGAACGTCGACGGGTAGCCGAGGTTCCCCGTCATCGACATCAGGCCCAGATAGCCGCTCCACCACGCCATCCGCGTGCCCCACAGCAGCACCATCGCGAACAGCGCGAGGACCGGCGCCCACGGGCGGGGCGTCAGGACGCGGACGAAGCGGCCGATGCCGGTGAGCAGGACGAGGAGGTTCAGCGGGCCCGCGAGCTTGACGACCTCCCAGCCCGCGAGCCCCGTGGCCTTGGCGAACGCGCCCTGCGCGACGGCGTACGGCGAGTAGTACGCGCTGCCGTCGCCCGGCAGGTCCGCCATCGGGTGCGCCGGGTGCAGGAGGTTGTCCTTCAGGCGCTCGACGACGGCCGCGTGCTGGCCGAAGTCGCAGCACATCGGGACCCGCCAGAACGCCAGCGACATCACCACCCAGAACAGCCCGCCGACGACGACGTAGGGGCTCGGGCGCCGGCGCCGGCCACCGCCCAGCGCCGTCGCGCCGTGGCAGGCCCTGCGGGTCAGCAGCGCCCCGCTCACCGCATGAGCCTCTCCGCGACACGGGCCGCGGCCTGCCCGTCGTCCAGGTCGCAGTAGGCCTCGCGGAACGCCGCGTACGCCTCCGCGTGCCGGGCCGAGATCGCGTCCAGGTCGCGCAGCGCCTCGACGACCTCGCCGGTGGAGGCGAGCAGCGGGCCCGGGGCGCGGGTCTCGAAGTCGAGGTAGAAGCCGCGCACCGTGTCGCGGTAGTGCTCCAGGTCGTACGCGTGGAACAGCATCGGGCGGCCGGTGTGCGCGAAGTCGAACATCAGCGAGGAGTAGTCCGTCACCAGCACGTCGGCGAGCAACAGGAGTTCGGCGGCCCGCGGGTGCGCGGACACGTCGCGCACGAAGGGGGCGCGGGCGCCCGGCAGCCGGCCCGCCGTCAGCGGGTGCTTGCGGACGAGCAGCACGTGGTCGTCGCCGAGCACGGACTCGGCCGCGCGGAAGTCCAGCGCGGGTTCGTAGCGGAACCGGCCGGGGGAGTACGCGAGATGGTCCCGGTACGTCGGCGCGTACAGCACCACGCGCTTGTCCGGGGCGATGCCGAGCTCGCGGCGGACCCGCTCGGCGACCTTCTGCCGGTCGTCGCCGAACAGCACGTCGTTGCGGGGCGAGCCCGCCTCCAGGATCTCGCCGTCGTAGGCGAGGGCGCGGCCCAGGTGCGGGGTGGAGAACCGGTTCGGCGAGACGAGCACGTCCCACTGGCGGGACAGCTTCGGCAGGGCGTCGAGGTGGCCGTGGTCGGCGTAGAGGGTGTCGGTCAGGTCGGTGCCGATGCGTTTGAGCGGGGCGCCGTGCCAGGTCTGGACGACGGTCTGGCCCTTGCGGCGCTCGAAGAAGTCCGGCAGGTGGCCCGCGGTGACGATGCGGCGGCAGCGGGCCAGCGCCTCGTACCAGTCGGCGCTGTGCTCCTCGACGCCCTTGGCGCCGGCCGGGACGCGGGTCTGCTGGTCGTGCGTGACCCATAGGTGTTCGACATCGGCGCCGCGCCGCACCAGCTCCTCGTGGACGGCGCGCGGCGAGTCCCCGTCGAAGTACAGGACGGCGTCGGTGAGCGGCAGCAGGCGGCGGCTCGGGTAGTGGACGGTGCGGAGCCGGTGCCGCCGGTACGCGCCGCGTTCGGAGCGCGAGAGGACCGAGCCCGCCTCGACGAGCAGCCGGTCGCCGAACCTCCGGTCGACGGTGAACTCCCGCCCCTGGGCGGTGTGGTGCAGGGGCAGCGTGACGGAAGCGGAGGCCAGCAGCCGCACGGGCATCCCGTCCTCGGCCACCCCCTCGGCGGCCTCTTCGGAGGAGCCGCCCGCCCCGGTGCCGTCGCGCAGGAACGCGTACCAGCGGCCCTCGCGCAGCACCCCGCCCCCCGGCGCGACCACCGCACGGAAGCGGTCGCCGTCCTGCTCGGCCGGTACCGTCAGCTCCTCGTCGCGGCCGCTGTGCCGCAGGACCAGCTCGGGCTCGTGCCAGCCAGTAGCGGCCAGGGAGCCCTCCACGGTCAGCGTGTCGTCCGGGCCCCAGGCGACGCGGTCGGCGATCGGCCTGCGGGTCAGTTCGACGACGAGGCGGCCCTGGTCGTTGGCGGTGGCGCACAGCTCGCGGCCCGCGTGGGTGGCGTACCGGCCCGGGGGCAGGTCGAGGGTGGCGGCCAGCGGCTTCAGGGTGCCGTCGGGCAGGACGAGGTTGGCCTGCCAGCGCTCGCCGTGCGGCGGCTCGACCTCCTTGGGCGCCAGGTGCGGGGTGGGCGGCACGTCCTCCAGGTCGGCGAGCCGGACGCGCACGTCGAAGCGGTCGCCGGTGACGCGCACCGGACGGTCGAGGTCCGTCTGTGTGGGCGCGTGGGTGAGGCGGAGCGCGGCGGGCCGTGGCCCGCCCGCCAGGGTGCCCGTCAGCACCACGTCGTCCCCGTCGCGCCGGTGGGCGTCCACGCGCGCCGCGTACTCCTGGATCCGCAGCACGAGCCGGCCCTTGCTGAAGCCGAGGACGAGCCGGAGCCCGTCGCCCAGCTCCCGCGCCAGGGACTGCGCGGACGCACCCTCCGAGGACCGCACGGCCGCCCGCCGCACCGTGCCGTGACCCGCGACGACCACGCCGAACAGCCAGTTCCCCGGCCGCCAGCGCCCGCCGGTCCTGAGCTGTTCGGGGTCGACGGTCATCTCGAAGCCGGCCAGGTCGTAGCAGTGCAGTCGCTGCCGGGACCTCTCGGTGGCCTCGGGCGCGGTGACCGTCCGCGTCGGCACGCGGCGGATCTGGCGTCTGCTGTGCGCGGACTTGAGCAGGCCCGCCTTCACGGAGTGCCCGGGGCGGGTCGCCTCCAGGTTGCGGACGTACGCGTATCCGCTGATCCGCAGCTTCCCCTCGGCGTCCCACCGCGCCTCGCTCACCCGGGCCACGACGGGCAGTTCGCCCCTGCCGAGGCGCGCCACCTTGTCGGGCAGCGGGCCGACCCCGGGGTAGACGGCGCTGCGCCGCACCTTCCCGCGCACGTGGAAGGCCGTGCCGTTGGCCCGCTCGAAGGCGAGCAGCTCGATCAGTTCGGCGGTGCGCGACTCGCGGACGAGCTGCCACTTGACGCGCAGATCGACGGGGAGCTCGGCGAGCACGTCCGGGTCGGCGCGGCGCAGGAACGCGGCGGTGTCCGTGAGGAACGCCGAACGGTACTCTGGGCCGCCCATCGGCAGTCCCTCCAGGAAGTACACGAAGTCGTCGCGCAGACAGGACGCGTCGTACGTCCTCTTCATCTCCGGCGCGTGCCGGGCGAGGAACCCGCTGACGTGCGCGCACGCCGCGATCCGGTCGCGGACGCCCTTGACGTCGGTGCGGCGCCGGGTGATGGAGCCCTCGCGGACCCGCCAGTAGTAGACGTGGTCGCTGAGCACGTCCACGGATCCGGCGAGGAAGTGCGCCGGGATCATCACGGGGGTGTCCTCGTAGAGCTTGCCCTCGGGGAAGGTGAAGCGGTGCCGGTCCCAGAAGGCGCGGCGGAACACCTTGTTCCAGGCCACGCGGTCGGAGAGCAGGTCCAGGTCCTCGGAGATGTGGGTGCTCGTGCGCGACTCGGTCAGCCACTTGTACTGCCAGGCCTGGGAGCGCCCGCGCTCGGTGAGCCGCCAGACGTTGCCGCTCGCGAAGTCGGAGCCGGTGGCGTCCAGGCTGGCGATCATCCGTCCGTACGCGTCGTGCGGCACGACGTCGTCGCTGTCGACGAAGGTGAGGAACTCGGCCGTGGGGGACGCCTTGCGCACCCCGGTGTTGCGGGCGGCGCTCAGTCCGGCGTTGCGCTGGCGGACGTAGACGAAGCGGGGATCCCTGGCGGCGAACTCGCGGGCGATGCGGGGGCTGCCGTCCGTCGAGCCGTCGTCGACGAGGATGCACTCCAGGCCGCCGTGCGCCTCGGAGCCGCCCAGCAGGCCCGGTCCGTCCATGGTCTGCCCGGCGATCGACTCCAGGCACTCCTCCAGAAACTCCTCGACGTTGTAGATGGGTACGACGACGCTGAGACGGGGCTGCACGCGAACCGGCCTTTCGGAGGGGATAACGGCATATTCGTCCCCTTTGCCCGCTCGCGTCTCACGACGGTCAAGGTCTCTGCACTCGACCACCCCAACGAGTGACGCGCGGTCTTCGACAGGCGGTGTCCGGCTGACTACGGTCGGTGCCCATGACGCGCTTCTCGGTAGTCGTCCCCGTCCACCGCGTCCAGGGCTACCTGCGCGCCTGCCTGGAGTCGGTGCTCACCCAGTCCTACGGCGACCTCGAACTGATCGTCGTCGACGACGCGTCCCCCGACGCCTCGGCCGCGATCGCCGCGGAGTACGCCGAGCGCGACCCGCGCACGCACCTCGTCCGCGTCCCCGACCGGACGGGCACGGGCCCCGCCCGCAACACCGGCGCCGACCGCGCCACCGGCGACCACCTCCTCTTCCTCGACGGCGACGACCTGCTGCTCCCCGGCGCCCTCGCGGCCGTCGACGCGGCACTCACCGCGGCCGACGACCCCGACGTCCTGCTCTGCGCCCACGACCGCGTCGACTGGTGGGAGCACGTCCGCCCCGGCGGCGACGACCTCACGGGCGACCCGCTCGCCGTCACCCCCGCCGCCTGGAACCGCGTCTTCCGGCGGGAGTTCTGGCGCGCGCAGCGGCTCGCGTTCTCCGCGGGCGCCTACGAGGACGTGGTGCCGGTCCACACCGCGACCCTCCGCGCGGGCGACCGCGTCGCCGTCCTCGACCGGCCCTGCGTGCGCTGGCGCGAGCGGCGCGCCGGCAGCTTCACCAAGACGCCGGGCCGCGCCCACTTCGCCGTCGTCGGACGGTACGAGCAGCTGCTCGCGGCCGCCGGACCCGAGGAGCGCGCCCGCCTCCTGCCGCACGCCGCAGCCCACCTGCTCGCCGTCCTCGACGACCCCGGCCGCATCCGGCCGGCGGACCGGCGCGACTTCTTCCGCGAGGCGTCCCGCGTCCACCGGGCCTACGCACCCGCGGGCACCGCGCCCCGCACCCCCGAGGGCAAGGCACTCGCCGCCGCCTCCTTCACCGCGTACGAAGGCCTGCGCAAGGCCGAGACGCGGCGGCTGCGCGTCACCCGCAGGCTGGCGCGGCAGAAGAAGAAGCTGCGGGCCCGCGCCATGCGCGCCGCCTACCGCGCCGACCTGCGCCGCCCCCTCGACCCGCACCTCGCGGTCTACGGCGCCTACTGGAACCGCGGCGTCTCCTGCAACCCGGCCGCGATCCACGCCAAGGCACGCGAACTCGCCCCGCACGTCCGGGGCGTGTGGGTGGTCTCCAGCCGCAACAAGCACCGGGTGCCACCGGGTGTCGAGTACGTCATCGAGGGCTCCCGGCAGTACTGGCGGACGATGGCCACGGCGACGTACCTCGTGAACAACTCCAGCTTCCCCGGCGGCTTCACCAAACGCCCCGGCCAGGTCTACCTCCAGACCCACCACGGCACCCCGCTGAAGACGATGGGCCTCGACCAGCGCCGCTACCCGGCGGGCACCCACGGCATCAGCTTCCAGAAGGTCCTCGACCACACCGACCAGTGGGACTACAGCCTCTCCTCGAACCCGCACTCCACGGAGATCTGGGAGCGCGTCTACCCGTCCGTCGCCTACCAGCCCCTGGAGGCCGGCTATCCGCGCAACGACGTCTACTTCCACGCGGGAGAAGGGGAAGTGGGGCGCATCCGGGCGCAGTTGGGCGTCGACGACGGACGGACCGTGCTGCTGTACGCGCCGACCCACCGCGACTACCAGAAGGGCTTCCTGCCCCGCCTCGACCTGCGCCGCTTCGCCGAGACGCTCGGCCCGTCGTACGTCGTGCTCGTGCGCGCCCACTACTTCTACGGCGCCGACGCCGGCCTGGAGAGCCACCCGCGGCCCGGCGGCCTCGTCGACGTCACCGGGCACCCGCACGTCGAGGAGCTGTGCCTGGCCGCCGACGCCCTCGTCACCGACTACTCGTCGCTGATGTTCGACTACGCCTGCCTCGACCGCCCCATCGTCACGTACGCCCCCGACTGGCAGGCCTACCGCCTCGCCCGCGGCACCTACTTCGACCTGCTCTCCGGACGCCCCGGCGAGACACCGGGCGCCGTGGCCACCACCGAGGACGAGCTGGCCGGGCTCTTCCGTTACGGGGGCTGGGACACGGCGGAGACGACGGCGCTGCGGACGGCGTTCCGTGAGCGCTTCTGCCCCTACGACGACGGGAACGCCGCCGAACGCGTCGTCCGGCGGCTCTTCCTCTCCGGGGCTCAGAGCTCGTAGGGCGAGCGCACCGGGAAGTACGCCGTCAGGAACGACCGGATGGCGAGCGCCATCTCCTCGTCCGTGACCCCGCCGTCCGGGGACTCCCCGATGCAGAACGCGGTCCTGTCGCGGTTCTGCAGCAGCCGCCCGAGCCGCGCGTGGTCGGCGCGGTCGCCGATGTCCACGAAGTCGTACGAGATGCCGGCGGGCACCGCGCGCCCGGTCAGATAGGCGTAATGGTGGTGCAGCGACGAGACGAGCGAGAAGTCGTCGCGGCAGCGGAACCGGCTGCGGGCCGTGGCCGCCAGCTGCTCGGGGAAACGCTCGGTGATCTCCGCGAGGACGCTGCGGCGCAACGCGTACGGCACGTGGAAGAAGGTGTGCGTCGTCGTCCTGCCGAACTCGCGGCGCAGCAGCTCACGGTTGTTCTTCGCCGCCGCCAGATACCCCTCGTCGCCGGGCGCGACCGGCAGCGCGGGCACGGACGCCGACGACCAGAAGAAACGGGCGATGCCGTTGCTGAGGAAGAAGGTGTCCGGGTTGGTGGGGCGGCCGAGGAACATGTCGTCGTTGAAGTAGAGGAAGTGCTCCGACAGGCCCTCGATGCGGTGCAGCTGGGACTCGATGGAGTGCGAGTTGAAGGTCGGCAGGCATGCCTCGGGGTCGGCGAACAGGTCGCGGTGGTCGACGACCGTCAGGCCCGGGTGGTCCCGGTCGAGCCACGGCGGGACCTGTCCGGCCGTGACGAGGTACACGTGCCGGATCCACGGCGCGTACATCGCGAGGGAGCGCAGGCTGAAGCGGAGCTCGTCGCGGTTGCGGAAGCGCACGGCGCCGTTGTCGGCCGATGTGCCGCCGCCGCCGAGCGTCGCGTCGCGCAGGGCGCGCCACTCGGGGTCCGCGTCGTCGACCCAGGTGTAGACCGCGTCGATGGGGAAGTCGACGTCCTTGACGAGGAGTTCGGTGAAGACGTCCAGGGTCGGATACGCGCGGCCGGCCACGCGCAGCGTCGCCGTGGGCGTGAGCGAGGGCAGCTCGGCGCCCGCGAGCGTCGCGCCGAACGGGGCCCGGAAGGAGCCGTCGGGTGTCCGCGCCCAGAAGCCCACCGTGCAGGCGAGTCCCGCGCCGTGCCGCAGCGACAGCGTGGTCGTGGTGACCGGCTTGAACAGCTTGACGCCCGCCAGCTCGCCGATGGTGTCCAGGCGTTCGGCGAGCACGGTGCCGGGCGCCGCGTCGCGCGGGTTGACCAGCTCCGCGTAGACGGGCTGCCCGCGCAGCGCCCCGGCGAGCGCCTTCAGCGCGCGGCCCCGGTCGTCCTCCGCCACGGCCAGCGTGCGCGCGGCGCCGTTGGTGGTGCGGACGAGGACGTAGGGGACGTCCTGCGCCTCCAGGGCGTCCGCGGCGAGCTCCAGGTTCCAGTCGGCCATGCGGGGCGCGAGCACGTCGTCGCGCCGCTCGGCGAGGCGGCCCACCGAGCGGATGACGCGGCCCGTGGTGTCGGCGGCCCGGATCTCCTCCTCGCGGGCGTGCTCGTCGGCGGCAGCCGCGGCGTCGAACGTGTGCGGGGCGGTGGGCCGGAAACCGCTGCCGCCCGACGCCACACCGAGCGCCACCCGGTCCGCGCGCCCGCGCAGCCGCTCCGGCCGGTCGCGGCCCGCGACGAGCCGCGTGTACAGCTCCTCCCAGCGCGCGGTGACGTCCGCGGAGGAGAACCGCGCGTAGACGCCCTCGCGAGCCGCCTGGGCGTAGGCGCGCCGCTTCTCGTCGTCCGTCATCAACTCACCCATGGCGACGGCGAGTTCGTCGACCTCGCCGGGCGGCACGAGCAGCCCGTCGACGCGGTGCCGCACGATCTCCGCGGGCCCCGTCAGCACGTCGTACGCGACGACCGGCACCCCGGCGGCGAGCGCTTCGAGGAGCACGAGCGGGAACGCCTCGTTGTGCCCCGCCGTCATCAGGCTCAGCCCGGCCTTGGCCCACTCGGCCGCCATGTCCTGGCAGGGCCCGAGGAGCTCCACCCGGTCGTGCAGCCCGAACCCGTCGACCAGGCGGCGCAGTTGCCGCTCCCGGTGGCCGCCGCCGAAGATCCGCAGCGTCCACTCCGGGTGCGCGTCGGCGACCTGCGCGAACGCCCGGACGGCGTGGTCGACCCGCTTCTCGCCGGTCAGCCGCGCCGCCATCACGATGACCTTGCCCTCGCCGTCCGCGCGCGGCCGGAAGCCGTCGGGCACGGCGTTCGGGATGACGGCCAGCTCGGGGGCGGTGGCGCCCAGGGACTCCGCGAGCCAGTCGCGGGTGCGGTCGGTGAGCGTGACCAGCGCGTCCAGGCGCGGCGCGTGCAGCAGCAGCGGTTCGCCGGACGGGCCGCGGCGCTGGGTGGGGCGGTGCTCCTGGTGGACGGTGACGACCCGCGGGGGCACGAGTGCCACGGCGGCGGCGAGGAGCGCGGGCGTCGTGGTGACCAGCACGTCGGTGTCGATCGCGCCGAGCGCGGCGGTCATCTCGATGTCCGAGAGACGGTCGAAGGCGCCCTCCCAGGCGGGCCTGATCAGCTCGCTGGGCAGCGCGGCGAGGGTCCGGCACGCGGCGTCGTCCAACCCTGTTTCCCGCACCGGGCGTTCGGGCGACATGGTGCGGTCCACGAGGTGGCGCACCGGCAGCCCGCGCGCCTCCGCGAAGAACGGTTCGGCGCGGGTCCGGAAGACGGAGACGACCTCGACCTCGATGCCGGGACGCTCCGCGAGGTGCCGCGCCTGGGTGTACGTGGCGAGCTCGGTGCCGCCCATCTCGTCGCCCCAGCCGAGCAGGTACGTGATCTTCATGTGGTCTCCTCCGCGAACTCGCGTGTGGCGTCGGGCTCCGGCGCGCCGGGCTCCGGTGCGGCGGACTCCGTCACGGCGGTGGGCTCCGGTGGTCCGGCGGGCTTCCGGGTGGCCTCGGTGGTGATGTCCCAGCACGTCACCGCGAAGGCGCCGGTCCCGGTGAAGTGGGCGTGGGCCCGGACGAGCGCACCGTCCGGCAGGGCGAAGACGCGGAAGGGGGTGGGGTAGGCGGCGGACGGGTCGCGCACGTCGGTCAGCCACCGGCCGAGGGGCAGCGGGCCCACCCGGAAGTCCCACACCCACTGTCCGGGGCCCGCCCCGGCCATCGCGCCGAGCGGTACGCGCAGCGTGAAGGTGGTCCCGTGCCAGCACACCTCGGTCGGTACGACGAGGCCGTCCCGCCGCCGCACGGCCTCGGCCCCGAGCCCGGCTCCGGGCTTCCCGGGCAGGCCCCGGCCCCCCGCGACGAGCCTCCCGTGAACCGTGATCCCGTCCCCGGACGGCACGAACCGCACCAGCTCCGCCCGCGGCCGTGACCGCGTCGCCTGCAGCACCGCCCGCCCACTACGGGCCCTGACGACCCGGACGAGGGTGCCGGTCAGGGGGTCGGGGGCGTGGGGGGTGGTGGGGGTCGCGGGCGGCGGGGCGGTGGGTGGGGTGGGCGGCGCGTCCGGCGGTGTGGGGGGCGTGGCGGGCGGGGCGGCCCGCCGCATGGTGGGCGGCGCTTCCGACCGTGTGGGGGGCGTCGCGGGCGGTGGGGACGGCGGGGCGGTGGGTGGGGTGGGCGGCGCGTCCGGCGGTGCGGGGGGCGTGGCGGGCGGGGCGGCCCGCCGCATGGTGGGCGGCGCTTCCGACCGGGTGGCGGGCGTCGCGGGTGGGGGATTCGGCGGTGTGGTGGGGGTGCCCGTGTCGGCGGGTGCGAGACCGTGCCGCCGTACGCGCCCGTCGGCGCCCCGCGTCTCGATGGTGAGCCGCCACACGCCGTCCCCCATGCCGCGCAGGGTGACCGTGGCCGTCCACAGCGGAGCCCTGCCGGCGCGCGCCTCCCGGACGAGCGGCACGACGATCCGGCGCCGCCCTCGCGCCAGCACCAGCCGCGCGGCGTCCGCCCCTCCGAGCGCCCCGTCCGCACCCTCCGCACCGAGCGCGAGATTGAGGGTCCGGCTGTCGCGCAGCGAGAGGTGCACGGGCACCAGCAGCGGGGTCCCGGGCCCGGACCCCGGCCCGGGCCCACGTCCCCGCCCCGCCGCCGCCCGCTCCAGGCGGAAGCGGGTGGTCCGTGCGGTGGCGAGCAAGCGTCGTACGAGAGCGGCGGGTGGTCCGGGACGTCGGCGCGGCCTCAAGCTCAAGTGGTACATCTGTCCACTCTGACCGCATATGTTCGGAACCTCGCGCGCAGCTACGCCATTCTCGCGGGGGCCGGACGGGTCACGCCCCGCACCCGGCCCGGCCCCGCCTCCCTACTTCACCGCCCCCGCCATCACGCCGGAGACGAACTGCCGCTGGAACGCGAAGAAGACGGCCAGCGGAATCACCATCGAGATGAACGCGCCCGGCGCCAGGATCTGCACGTTGTCGCCGAAGAACCGCACCTGCTGCTGGAGCGCCACCGTGATCGGCGGATTCTGCGAGTCCGCGAAGATCAGCGCGATCAGCATGTCGTTCCAGACCCAGAGGAACTGGAAGATGCCGAGCGAGGCGATCGCGGGCGCCCCCAGCGGCATCACGACCCGCAGGAACAGCCGCATCTCACCCGCGCCGTCGAGCCGGGCGGCCTCCAGGAGTTCACGCGGGATCTCCGCGAAGAAGTTCCGCAGCAGGAAGATCGCGAACGGCAGGCCGAACGCGACATGGAAGAGGATCACACCGATCGTCGTCTCGAAGATGCCGATCTCGCCGAACAGCTTGGAGACCGGCAGGAGCGCCACCTGCACCGGGACGACGAGCAGCCCCACCACGCCGATGAACCACCAGTCTCGGCCCGGGAAGTCCATCCACGCGAAGGCGTACCCGGCGAGCGCCCCGATCACCACGACGAGCAGCGTCGCCGGCACGGTGATCATGACGCTGGCCAGGATCGAGTCGGTGATCGTGTCGTCTTCGAGGAGGTTGGAGTAGTTGTCCAGCGTCAGCTGCGAGGGCGCGCCGAAGACCTTCCACCAGCCGCTCTCGCTCATGTCGGCGGGCGTCCGCAGCGAGCCGATCAGCAGCCCGACCGCAGGCACCAGCCAGAACAGGCCGACCAGCACGAGGAACACGCGCAGCGCGGTGCCGCCGAGCGCCGAGGCGACGCGCGCGCCCACGGACTGCTTGGCCTTGACGGTCACGGTCTCGGTCTGCGTCGTCACCGCTGCGCCTCCCGCCTCATCCGCCGAATGTTGAACAGCATCACGGGAATCACGAGCAGGAAGAGCAGGACGGCGATCGCGCTCGCCACGCCCGCGTCCCGGTCGCCGAAGGCCGAGTTGTACAGCTGGACCGCGAGCACGTTCGCCTCGTCCTTCGACGAGCCCGGCGGGATCACGAAGACCAGGTCGAAGATCTTCAGCACGTTGATCATCAACGTGACGAGGACCACCGCGAGGACCGGGGCGAGCAGCGGCACCGTCACCCTGCGGAACACCTGCCACTCGTTGGCGCCGTCCACGCGCGCCGCCTCCAGGAGCTCACGCGGCACGCTCGCCAGGCCCGCCGCGATCAGGACCATCGCGAAGCCCGCCCACATCCACAGGTAGGAGCCGATGATCGCGGGCGTGATGAGGCTCGGGCCGAGCCAGTCCACGCCGTTGTACGCCTCGCGGAAGTTCGAGGCCGGATAGCGGAGTTGGGCGCCGTCGGCCTCCTTGGGGAGCGCGAAGGTGCCGTCCGCCGCCGCCTCCGTGGACGCCACGACCTCGCCGCCCTTGACGGCCTCGATCTTGATGCCCGCGTAGCCGAACTCCGAGGCGTCCGGGGCGTTCGGCTCGCCCCGGCCCTTGCCGCGCGTGAAGTCCTGCCATGCCGTGCCGGTGACCCGGTCCGGGTCGGCCCGCGCCGGCTCCGCGGCCTTCGCGTCGTCCGGCATCTCGTTCGGCGGCACGCCCGTCAGCGGCAGGACCACCGGCTTGCCCGCCTCGACCGGCTCCTTCGTGATGAAGGCGCCGCCGCCCGCCGACTCGAGGGGCGAGTTCATGCTCGGATGCGCCTGCGGGAACGCCGACGCCTCGGCGAACGTGTCGTGCACGCTCACCGCCACCGCGTTGGCCACGCCCCGGTCGGGATCGGACTCGTACACGAGCCGGAAGATGATGCCCGCGGCGAGCATGGAGATCGCCATCGGCATGAAGATGACGAGCTTGAACGCCGTGCCCCAGCGGACCCGTTCGGTCAGCACGGCGAAGATCAGGCCGAGCGCCGTCGCCACGGTCGGCGCCACCACCAGCCAGATCGCGTTGTTCTTGATGGCGGTCACGATGCTGTCGTCGGTGAACAGCGTCTCGTAGTTGCCGAACGCCGTGAAGTCGCCCGACTTGTCGAAGAAGCTGCGGAACAGCGAGTACCCGATGGGGTAGAGGACGAGCGCGCCGAGCAGCACCAGGGCGGGCAGCAGGAACAGCACCGCCACGGTCTTTCGGGTGCCGGTCACGCTCTTGCGCGAGGTCGGGGCCGGGGGCACCACCCGTGGGGTGCCCTCGGCGTTCGCGGACGCCACCGCGTCAGTCCTTGTAGGCCTTGGCGGCGGCCGTCTCCAGGACCTTCTGCGTGCCGGCGACGTCCTTCGGGTTCTTCAGGAAGTCCTGCAGCGCCTTCCACTCGCCCTTGCCCGGCGTACCGCCGAAGGACTGCGGGGCCTGGTCGGACATGTCGAAGCGGATGTCGTCACCGGCCTCGATCAGCGCCTTGGCGATGTTCCGCTGCACGTCGTTCGGATACGCGGACATGTCCAGGTTCTTGTTCGGCGAGATGAAGCCGCCCGCCTCCGCCCAGATCTTCGCCGCGTCCGGCGAGCCCAGGAACGTCAGGAGCGCCTGCGCGCCCTTGCTGTCCTTCAGCGCGACCGCGGCGTCACCGCCGACCACGGCCGGGGACTCGTCGCCGACCGCGGGGAAGGGGAACACCTTGGCGTCCTTCCCCACCTCGGCCTTGGTCTCCGAGATGGCGAGGGACACCATGTCGCCCTCGAAGACCATGCCCGCCTCGGGCTGGTCGCCGCCCCGGAAGGTCTGCTTCACCGACGCGGGGAACTCGGTCTGCAGCGCGCCGTCCGCGCCGCCCGCCACGAAGCCCTTCTTGCCGAACAGCTCACCGAGCGTGGTCAGCGCGTCCTTGACGGACGGGTCCGTCCACTTGATCTCGTGCTGGGCGAGCTGGTCGTACTTCTCCGGGCCCGCCTGCGAGAGGTAGATGTTCTCGAACCAGTCGGTGAGCGTCCACGCCTCGGCGCCCGCCACCGACACCGGCGGCACACCGGAGTCGTACACGGTCTGGGAGGTCTCCATGAACTCGTCCCAGGTCTTCGGCGGTTTGACGCCCGCGTTCTCGAAGACGAGCGTGTTGTACCAGATCAGCGACTTGTTGGCGGCCTTGAAGTACACGCCGTACTGCTTGCCGTCGACGGCTCCGAGCTCCTGCCAGCCCTTGGCGTAGTTCTTGTCGAGCTGCTTCTGGGCCTCGGGCCCGACCGGCTTGGCCCACTTGTTCTCCACGGCCTGCTCGATCGCGCCGACCTGCGGCAGCATCGCGACGTCCGGCGGCGCCCCGCCCGCCACCTTCGACTCCAGGAAGCTGATGATCGGGTCCTGCGCGGGCACGAAGGAGACCTTGGCGCCGGTCCGCTTCTCGAACTCGTCGAGGACCTTCAGGAACACCTTGCGCTCCGCACCGCCCCACACGGCGGCCACGGAGACGTTCTCCCCGTCCAGCTTCGGCAGTCGGAGCGTGGCCCCGGTGTCCTTGTCGCCGCCGCCGGAGCCCTTGTCACCGTCGTCGCCGTCGTCACCGCCGCACGCGGTGACGGTGAGAGCGAGCGCGCTCGCGACGACGGCTGAGGCGATCTTGGCGGTGGTACGCCGATGTAGCGGTGCCCTGCGTGTACGAAGAGTGCTGCGCATCACTGCCCCGTTCTCTTCCCTGGCGAGTCCCGTGCGGTCTGGTCTACGCCCGCGCGGGGAGGGGCGGCAAGATGGCCTGCGCTGTCAACTCGTTGATCGTAATGGCCTTGTGACGTGGCGTCATGAGGTTTAGGAGCGGGGTTCCCGCACATCCGGGAGCGGTTCTCTCACCACCGGACGCTCGGTCCCCTCACAGCAGGGACGGCACCTGGTCCGCCGAGACGGACCGCGCGGCCCGCTCCAGCGCACTGGCCAACAGGGCCAGGTCCGTCGGTCCGTTCCCCAGCTCCCGCACGGGCCGCCGGGCCGGCGGGTCACCCATCCGCTCCCACTCCAGAGGGACCACCGTGGGTCG
Organism: Streptomyces sp. NPDC039480; assembly: GCF_055597165.1. Classification (NCBI taxonomy): domain Bacteria; kingdom Bacillati; phylum Actinomycetota; class Actinomycetes; order Kitasatosporales; family Streptomycetaceae; genus Streptomyces; species Streptomyces sp. NPDC039480. Next base: position 64,111 of record NZ_JBVITX010000020.1, read on the forward strand.
CAACGTCGCCGTACGGGGAATCCGTCCCGTCACCCGGCCCGCCTGGAACGCGGTGGCCCGCCCGTCCGGGGAGCGGAGCTCGCCCCGCCCCGGCGCGGGCTCCTCCGGCCCCGGGGCGACCGCGTCGAGGACCACCCGCAGGGACGCCCGCTGCGCCAGCTCCGTCTCCGGCATCCGCTCGCTGCGGCCCGTGGTCGCCACGAGATGCACCCCGAGCCGCTCCCCGTCCCGCGCCACGGCCTCCAGCGCACGGACCACAGAACCGGCGGCGGGCCGCCCTGGGGAGCCGAGGGCGGGGGAGAGCAGCGCGTCGAAGTCGTCGACGAGGACGACGAGCCGGGGCAGCGGCGGCCTCGGCTCCACCCGCTGCCGCGCCGCGGCGGGCCGCAGCCGCATCGTGGCACCGGTCGGCGGATCGAGGTCGCCGTCGAGCCCCTGAGCCACTCCGGAAGCCGCCGCCGAGGCGGCGGAGGCGGAGGGGGCACCGGCGGTGGGCGCGGCCGTGGAGGACTGCGAGCGCTGCGTGACCATCCGTCCCGACACCTCCCGCTGCGTGTGCCACTCGGTGAACCCGAGCCTGCCGAGCAGCTCGGACCTGCGCTTCAGCTCGGCGGCCAGGGACTGGGCGAACTCCCGCATACGAACAGGGTCGTTGGCCACGAGGTGGGTGGTGACGTGCGGCAGGTCCGTACAGACACCGAGGCCCGACCCCTGCCGTCCGGTGGCGCCGCCCGCGCCGACGCCGTCCCGCCCGTCGACGAGCACGATGCCGAGCCGGTCGGGGCGCTCGGCGGCGGCCAGCGAGGCGGCGACGGAACGCAACAGCTCCGTACGACCGCTGCCCGCGGGGCCCTCCACGAGCAGATGCGGGCCGTCGGCGGCGAGGTCCGCGACGACGGGCCCGCGCGGCCCCGCGCCGAGCACCGCCACGGCACGCCCGCCGAGCGCGTCGGGGTCGTCGGCCGCCGCCGCCCACCGCGCCATCAGGGAGGCCGGGGTGGCCCTGGCGAGCCCCAGCTCGTCGAGCAGCCGGGCCGCCGGGGGCAGCGGCGCGGACACGCGCGCGTGGCCCTCACCGGCCGTGCCGTCCGACCGCAGCGGCGCGAGCGCCCGCGCGAACCGCTCGGCCCAGGCCGCCGACACGGCGTCCACGGCGGCGACGGTGCCGTGCCCCGCGGGGCGTCCGCCCGCCGTCCGCATCAGCCGCAGCGCGGTCGCCACGTCCCCGCTGAGCAGCGCGGCGGCGCCGCACGCGCGGAAGGCGGGCGTCACCGCGCAGGCGGATTCGTACGTGTCCAGGACCGGGGACGCGGGTGAGGCCGCCACCGTCTCGGCGAGGCACACGACGTGGATCCCGGCGCGCGCTCCCTCGTCGGCGAGGCGGACGGTGGCCTCGCGCAGCGCGGCGGACCCGGGGTCGCCGTCGACGACGACGACCGTGCGGGCACCGGCGGCCGCGCCGTCCGTGTCGTACGCGCCGCCGTCGGCGATGCGGTCGTCGAGGCGCCGGACCAGCTCGTCCGTGCGGGCCGCGGCCTGGTCGCGGTCGTAGGCGAGGAGGAGGCGGCAGTCCTGGCCGTGGGTGGGCCGCAGGTGCGGCAGCCAGCCGAGCCAGGCCCACTCGGCGGTGCGCTCGGCCGTGGGGCGCGCCCGGTCCGTGCTGATCAGCACGATCTCCAGGGAGTCGGGCGAGTGCAGCGCGGCGAGCTGGGCGACGACCGCCCTGGCCAGGCCGGACAGCCGGTCCCTGGGCCCGGCGAGGCCCAGCGAGCCCGCCTCCCGCAGGCCGACCGTGACGGGCACGGCGGGCAGCAGCTCGTCGCGCCCGTCGGCGCCCGGCAGGGTCCGGTCGACCGTGCCGAGCCGCACCGCGAGCGCCTCGGGGTGGCCGGGGCCGCGCTCCCAGAGACGGGGGCCGGGACCGAGAGCGGTGAGCAGCAGGGTGGCGGGATCCGGCCACGACTCGGGCGTACGGGCGGCCGCCGTTATGGCGAGGTCCTCCGGGGAGAGCTCCAGGGGGCCGCCGCCGGTGCCGCCCTGTCCGGCGTCGGCATACGGGTCGTGCCGGCCGTCGTGGTCCTCGTACTCCTCGGGGCCGTCAGGGCCGTCGTACACGTCGTACCCCTCCGGGGTCCGGCTGCCGTCCCGGCCTCCGGTGAGCCGGCGGGCCCAGGCGGAGAGGCCGCCACGCCTGCGCACGGCGCGCGGCACGGTGGTCCCGCGCGCGGGGGTGCCGGTGGTGCTGCCGGGGGCCCCGGTGGTTCCGGAGGTCCCGGTCGTCCCGGTGCGGGTCCGCTCGGCGTCGGGCATGCCGCCCTGCTGCGGCACGACGGGGGTGTCGGCGCCGGTGGGGCCGGCGTGGGTCCCGTGCGCACCGAACCCGGGCGTCGGCCGGTTCTCGTACGTCCCTTGCGTGCCGTACGCCCCCTCCGTGCCGGTGCCGGTGCCGGTGCCGCCTGCCGCGCCCCAGCCCGCCGAGCCGTACGCGTGGTGGGTGGCGGCGGCGGTGGGGCCGGGCTCTCCGAGCGTGGGCGGCGGGGTCGCGGCGGGGCGCACGCGCACGTGACCCTCGCCGTCGGGGGCCGTGGCGAGCACGCCGCTCACGCCGGGCACCGGGCCGCCCCTGCCGTCCGTCAGGCGGAGGGCGGACTCGCCGATGCGCAGCAGGGAGCCGGGGGAGAGCCGGACCGGGCGGTCGGTGATCTCCCTGCCGTCCACCGCCGTGCCGTTCGTCGAGCGGAGGTCCGCGACCGTGACGCGGCCGTCCGGGTCGAGGGTGACCGCGCAGTGCAGCCGGGAGACGTCCGGGTCGTCCAGCGGCACGTCGGCGTCCGCGGAGCGGCCCACCCGGATCTGGCCGCCGTGCAGCAGATGGACACCGCCCGCGTCCGGACCCGCCACCACGTGCAACTGGGCGGCCGCCCCGGACAGTTCGGGACCCGGCTCGGCGGGGGCGCCCAGCGAGAGCACCGCGCCGTCGATCAAGGGGGGCTCGCCGAGCGTGCAGCGCTGGGCGTCGAGACGGTCCGGGCCCGCGAACAGCACCAGGGGGGCCTCGCCGCCCGCCACGGTCGTGGCGAGACCGGAGACCACCGCGGCGAGCGCGGTCCCCGCCGGGGCGGTGACCAGGACGTCACAGACACCCTGTCCCCCGGTCGCCGCCGTGGGGCGGCCTTGCTGCTCGGTCCGGCCGCTGCGCGGCCCGAGGACGGTCAGCCGGATCTGCATCGCCGTCAGCGGTCCCTTCTGCGCTGGGCGCCCGGCACGGGGACACGCGCTGTGATTCCCCCCACCGCACACGGGCACGTCGGCCAGTACTGGAGGCATCCTCGCACCTGCCACTGACAACACGCCCGGCGGCCACCTGTAAGTGATCTTGATTGGTCGGCTCTGCTCGGAAAAGTGCCTGCTTGGACCGTTGCGCATTAGCGCGGAGGTTCCTCGAAGAAGGTCAATCCGGGACCACTCGGCAACCAATGGCCACGGGTGAGCGTCTTTCCACCGAACAACGATCCGGAAAGCCCCGGAAAGAAATGGCCGAGAGGAATCCGACCGGCCGGTGCCCTGTTCGGCGGCACTACAGTGGGTCGGAACACCTTCGTCGGAACATCTTCTTCGGAACACCTTCGGACAGCCCCCGGACAGGATCAGCGTCCGGTCGGGACCAGCCAGACCAGCAGGGAGCGCATGACGTGCGGCCGGTAGGCAGCAAGTACCTGCTCGAGGAGCCGCTCGGGCGCGGCGCCACGGGCACCGTCTGGCGAGCCCGCCAGCGGGAGACCGCGGGCGCCGAGGCGGCCGTTCCCGGCCAGCCCGGCGAGACCGTCGCGATCAAGGTCCTCAAGGAAGAGCTCGCCAACGACGCGGACGTCGTGATGCGCTTCCTCAGAGAGCGGTCCGTCCTGCTCAGGCTCACGCACGAGAACATCGTCCGCACGCGTGACCTGGTCGTCGAGGGCGACCTCCTCGCCCTGGTCATGGACCTCGTGGACGGCCCCGACCTGCACCGCTACCTCCGCGAGAACGGCCCGTTCACGCCGGTCGCGGCGGCCCTGCTGACCGCCCAGATCGCCGACGCGCTCGCCGCGAGCCACGCCGACGGCGTGGTGCACCGCGACCTGAAGCCGGCGAACGTCCTGCTCAAGCAGGACGCCCAGGGCATGCACCCGATGCTCACCGACTTCGGCATCGCCCGCCTCGCGGACTCCCCGGGCCTGACCCGCACCCACGAATTCGTCGGCACGCCCGCGTACGTGGCGCCGGAGTCCGCCGAGGGCCGCCCGCAGACCAGCGCCGTGGACATCTACGGCGCGGGCATCCTGCTGTACGAGCTCGTCACCGGACGCCCGCCCTTCTCCGGCGGCTCCGCCCTCGAAGTCCTGCACCAGCACCTCAGCGCCGAGCCGCGCCGCCCCTCGACCGTCCCCGACCCGCTGTGGACGGTCATCGAGCGCTGCCTCGACAAGAACCCGGACCGCCGCCCCAGCGCCGAGAACCTCGCCCGCGGCCTGCGCGCCGTCGCCGAGGGCGTCGGCGTGCACTCCACTCCGGCGCAGATCGCCGCCGCGGAGGGCGTGGGCGCGCTCCTCATGCCGGACCCGGCGCCGGCCCCCGTCCCGGGGACCCCGGGCGCGGCCGACCCCACGCAGGTCCTGCCGAACAACGCGGGCTCGTACGATCCGAACGCCGCGACGAGCGTCATGCAGAGCACCGGCGGCCACACCCCCGGCGCCCCGGACGCCGACCCGACCTCCGTGCTGCCGCACCGCGGTGGCAACGCCGACCCGACCGCGGTCATGCCGCCCGTCCCGCCGAACGGCCCGGGAGCGGACCCGAACGACCCGCACCCCTGGCAGAGCCAGATGGCCGCGGCCCGCGACCGCAACGAACAGACCCAGTACCAGGCCTACCTGGACCCCGAGCAGGACCCGCTGCGCCGCCGGCCCCAGCGCCAGGTCGCCAGGCCCCAGCAGCAGCCGCCGCAGCAGCACCCCCAGCAGTACGCGCCGCAGCAGCCGCGCGGCCGCCAGCAGCGACAGCAGCACCCGCAGCAGTACGCGCCCGCGCCGCAGCAGCACCAGCCCCAGCACCAGCCGCAGCAGTACGCGCCCCCGCAGGCACCGGCGCCCCAGCAGCCCGCCCCGCGTCCCGCGCGGGAGCCGCGCGAACCGCGTCAGCCGAGGCAGCGCAGCGCCAACCCGATGAAGATCCCGGGTCTCGGCTGCCTCAAGGGCTGCCTGTTCACGATCGTCATCCTCTTCGTGGCGAGCTGGCTGGTCTGGGAGTTCAGCCCCCTCCAGGACTGGATCGGTTCGACGAAGGGGTACTGGGAGCAGCTGACGGACTGGTACGACACGGTCAGCGGCTGGCTCGGCAAGGTCGGCGGCAACTAGGCCGCGCGCAGGCGGTTCTGTGGATTTGTCGACATCTGCAGAGTGAAATCCGCTCCCGGAGTGAAGGTTGGCGGCAAGGCCGCGTAGTTTTGTCGCCAACACGCATCCGTAGGAGCAGTCTTGACGCGCAAGATCGGCAGCCGGTACACCGCCCACCAGATCCTGGGCCGTGGCAGCGCCGGCACGGTGTGGCTCGGCGAGGGGCCCGAGGGCCCCGTCGCCATCAAGCTGCTGCGCGAGGACCTGGCGTCCGACCAGGAGCTCGTCGGCCGCTTCGTCCAGGAGCGCACGGCGCTGCTCAGCCTCGACCACGCGCGCGTGGTGGGCGTCCACGACCTCGTGGTCGACGGCAACGACCTCGCCCTGGTCATGGACCTCGTCCGCGGCACGGACCTGCGCACCCGCCTGGAGCGGGAGCGGCGCATGGCCCCCGAGGCCGCCGTCGCCATCGTCGCGGACGTCGCCGACGCCCTGGCCGCCGCGCACGCCGCGGGCATCGTCCACCGCGACGTCAAGCCGGAGAACGTCCTCCTGGACATGCAGGGCCCCCTCGGTCCCGGTGGCGCGCACCCCGCCCTCCTCACGGACTTCGGCGTCGCCAAGCTGATCGACTCCCCGCGCCGGACCCGCGCGACGAAGATCATCGGTACGCCGGACTACCTCGCCCCCGAGATCATCGAGGGCCTGCCCCCACGCGCGGCCGTCGACATCTACGCCCTCGCCACGGTCCTCTACGAACTCCTCGCCGGCTTCACCCCCTTCGGCGGCGGCCACCCCGGCGCGATCCTGCGCCGCCACGTCACCGAGACGGTGGTCCCCCTCCCCGGCATCCCCGAGGAGCTCTGGCAGCTCCTCGTCCAGTGCCTGGCCAAGGCGCCCGCGTCCCGGCTGCGCGCCTCCGAGCTGGCCACGCGCCTGCGGGAGCTGCTTCCGCTGGTCGCCGGGATGCCGCCGCTGGACGTCGACGAACCGGACACGGAGTCCGACCGGGCCGAGGAGGCGTACGAGAACGCCGCCTCCGGCTCCGCCACCGCCCCCGAGCCCCGCGAGGCCGCGCCCCGGCGGGGCGCCGTCCCCCTCGTCCCCGGCTCGGCCTCCGCCGACTCCAACCGCGACACCCACACGTCCATGCGGGTCCCGGGCCCGGACGAGCTGGCCGGCGGCGCCCGCGGCACGGCCCGCGTCCCCCGCGCCGCGGGAGCGGCCCGCCCCGGCTCCGCCAAGCACCGCTCCTCGACCCGCCGCCGCAGGATCACCCTGGGCGTGGCGGGAGCGGTCCTGGTGGCGGCGGCGGGCATCGGTACCTGGGCGGCCACCCACAGCGACGCCGCCGACACACCCCCCTCGGACAGCGGGAACTCGGCCCCTCCGGTCCCGTAGAGGTCCCGAGCCCGGATGTTTCCCACCCACCCGTACACCCCGCGCCGCACGACGGTGCCGTAGGGCACAGAGCCCCGCCCCGGACCGGGGCACTTGCCGCAGCCGTTACGCTGGAGTCGTGGCAGTCGTCGATGTTTCCGAAGAGCTCAAGTCCCTCTCCTCGACCATGGAGTCGATCGAGGCCGTCCTGGACCTCGACAGCATGAGGGCCGATATCGCCGTGCTCGAGGAGCAGGCGGCCGCGCCGTCCCTGTGGGACGACCCGGATGCGGCGCAGAAGATCACCAGCAAGCTGAGCCACCTCCAGGCGGAGGTGAGGAAGGCCGAGGCGCTCCGCGGGCGCATCGACGACCTCGGCGTGCTGTTCGAGATGGCCGAGGAGGAGGACGACTCGGACACCCGCGCGGAGGCCGAGACCGAGCTCACGGCCGTCAAGAAGGCGCTGGACGAGCTGGAGGTCAGGACCCTCCTCTCCGGTGAGTACGACGCCCGCGAGGCGCTCGTCACCATCCGCGCCGAGGCCGGCGGCGTCGACGCCTCCGACTTCGCCGAGAAGCTCCAGCGCATGTACCTCCGCTGGGCCGAGCGCCACGGCTACAAGACGGAGCTCTACGAAACGTCGTACGCGGAAGAGGCCGGCATCAAGTCGACCACCTTCGCCGTCAACGTCCCGTACGCGTACGGGACGCTCTCCGTCGAGCAGGGCACCCACCGCCTCGTGCGCATCTCGCCCTTCGACAACCAGGGCCGCCGCCAGACCTCCTTCGCCGGCGTCGAGATCCTCCCGGTGGTCGAGCAGACCGACCACATCGAGATCGACGAGAGCGAGCTGCGCATCGACGTGTACCGCTCCTCGGGCCCCGGCGGACAGGGCGTCAACACCACCGACTCCGCGGTCCGGCTGACCCACCTGCCGACCGGCATCGTCGTCTCCTGCCAGAACGAGCGCTCGCAGATCCAGAACAAGGCGACCGCGATGAACGTCCTCCAGGCGAAGCTCCTCGAGCGCCGCCGCCAGGAGGAGCAGGCGAAGATGAACGCCCTCAAGGGCGACGGCGGCAACTCCTGGGGCAACCAGATGCGTTCGTACGTCCTGCACCCCTACCAGATGGTGAAGGACCTGCGGACGGAGTTCGAGGTCGGCAACCCCGAGTCCGTTTTCAACGGCGAGATCGACGGTTTCCTGGAAGCCGGAATTCGCTGGCGCAAGCAGCAGGAGAAGTAAAAGCCGCCGGAAACGGCTTTATCGACAAGGCAACTGCTGCCTCAGAGGCAGCAGTTGCCTTTTGCGTCACAGTCAGATGTCCGTACGACGGTCAACTCCCCCAATTTCGGACATCGCGCCCGCAACGACCTTGACGCTGCTGTGAAAAGTGGAAAGGCTAGCGCGCGGCGTGCGTATTTCTGGGGCGCGTGGGATCCGTGGGGGCTGAAGGCCGATGACGATGGCTGATCGAACGCCCCCGGCGAACGCAGCCCCGGACGCTGCCTCACTGACGATTCAGCTACTGGGGGTAGCAACCAGATGACGAAGAAGACGCGGATCCGTGTCGCGCGAATAGCTGCCGGCGCGGTGATCGCCGCCGGTGCCTCGCTGACCGCCGCGGGTGCCGCTTCGGCCCTCGACGTCGGTGTCGAGCTCGGCGGTGTGGGCGCCGGTGCCCACGCCGACGAGAGCGGCGTCGGCGTGGATGTGGACCTCGACCCGGCCGACCCGGCGCCGGGCGACCCGGGCCCGGGCGACCCCGAGGACCCCAGCGACCCGCCGGAGCCCACCGAGGAGCCCACGGAGCCGACCGAGGAGCCGACGGACCCGGAGATTCCGACCGAGGAGCCCACGGACCCGGAGATCCCGACCGAGGACCCCACCACCGACCCCACCGACCCGGGTGAGGGGAACGGCAACGGCGGCAACAACGGCAACGGCAACGGCGGCGGTGGCGGCGACAACGGCAACGACGCCGGCCCCGACGGCGGTGGCTCCGTCCCCGTCGAGCAGGGCAAGGGCAAGGACAGCCTGACCGACACCGGCTCCCAGCCCGTCGAGCAGGGCGGCAACAACGCCCAGCCGGCGGCCGACAAGGGCGAGCTGGCCGAGACCGGCGCCGCCGAGACCACGTTCCTGCTGATCGGCGCCGCGACGATGATCGCCGGTGGCATCGGCTTCCGCGTCCTGCCGCGCCTCGTCGGCAACCGCGGCGCAGCCGCCTGATCCGTACGAATGAAGAAGGGCCCGGAGCTCCACGGAGCTCCGGGCCCTTCTGCGTCGCCGCCGGTGTCAGCTTCGGGACGCCTTGTGACTCTTTGTGTTCACAGTGTTCACTGTGTGCCTCGTGGGCGCCCCCGCGGGGGTCGCCGCGCTACGCGGTCTGCTGCGCGAGCAGCACGACCGCCGCGATCAACACGACGAGCAGCGCTATCAGTGCCGCGGGATTGAGCCCGGCGAAGGGCCCTTCCTGCTGCATACGCTCGCGATTGGCCCGGCACACGGGGCAGCGGCCTTCACTCACGGGCGCTGCGCAGTTCGCGCATACCAACCGATCCAGGGTCATGCGCTTCTCCTCCCGCACAGTCTCAGCCTGCCCAACGCTACGGGGAACTCAATCGTTCCCCCTACCACTGTGCCAGCTTCCGCGGATTTCGGCGCGGCCCGCCCCTTCGCCACGGTTTCCGCCCCGTACTTCCGTGACAATCCGCGCAACTCAGGACGCCGACTGCGCGCGCGTACCGGGTTCGCGTATGGTCACGCTCACCTACCCCCGGCAAACCGTGGTGCATCCGTGATCCGATTCGACAACGTCTCCAAGGCCTATCCGAAGCAGACCCGCCCAGCGCTCAGGGACGTCTCCCTCGAGATCGAGAAGGGCGAGTTCGTCTTCCTGGTGGGATCCTCCGGCTCCGGAAAGTCCACTTTCCTGCGGCTCGTCCTGCGCGAGGAGCGCACCAGCCACGGCCAGGTGCACGTCCTCGGCAAGGACCTCGCGCGCCTGTCCAACTGGAAGGTGCCGCACATGCGGCGCCAGCTGGGCACCGTGTTCCAGGACTTCCGCCTCCTGCCCAACAAGACCGTCGGCGAGAACGTCGCCTTCGCGCAGGAGGTCATCGGCAAGTCCCGCGGCGAGATCCGCAAGTCCGTGCCCCAGGTCCTCGATCTCGTGGGCCTCGGCGGCAAGGAGGACCGGATGCCGGGCGAGCTCTCCGGCGGTGAGCAGCAACGCGTGGCGATCGCGCGCGCGTTCGTCAACCGCCCCAAGCTCCTCATCGCGGACGAGCCGACCGGCAACCTCGACCCGCAGACGTCCGTCGGCATCATGAAGCTGCTCGACCGGATCAACCGGACCGGCACCACCGTCGTGATGGCCACCCACGACCAGCAGATCGTGGACCAGATGCGCAAGCGGGTCATCGAGCTGGAGAAGGGCCGTCTCGTGCGCGACCAGTCGCGCGGCGTCTACGGCTACCAGCACTGACGCCTCTCCCGCCCGACCGCTGTCTGTTCCACCTGATCCACTGAAAGGCCGCCATGCGCGCCCAGTTCGTCCTGTCGGAGATCGGCGTCGGTCTCCGCCGGAATCTCACGATGACCTTCGCGGTCATCGTCTCCGTAGCGCTTTCGCTCGCCCTCTTCGGCGGTTCGCTGCTCATGCGTGACCAGGTGAGCACGATGAAGGGCTACTGGTACGACAAGGTCAACGTCTCGATCTTCCTCTGCAACAAGGCCGACGCCGAGCAGGACCCCAAGTGCGCCAAGGGCGCCGTCACGAACGAGCAGAAGGACCTGATCCTCCGCGATCTGAAGAAGATGACCGTGGTGGACAAGGTCACCCACGAGTCGGCGGACGAGGCGTACAAGCACTACAAGGAGCAGTTCGGCGACTCCCCGCTGTCCAGCTCCCTGACGCCGGACCAGATGCAGGAGTCGTACCGCATCAAGCTGAAGGACCCGGAGAAGTACCAGGTGGTCGCGACCGCCTTCTCCGGACGTGACGGCGTGCAGTCCGTGCAGGACCAGAAGGGCTATCTGGACAACCTCTTCGGGCTGTTGAACGGCATGAACTGGGCGGCCGTGGCGGTGATGGCGCTGATGCTCGTCGTCGCGCTGATGCTGATCGTCAACACCGTGCGCGTCTCGGCGTTCAGCCGCAGACGCGAGACCGGCATCATGCGGCTCGTCGGCGCGTCCAGCTTCTACATCCAGATGCCGTTCATCATGGAGGCCGCCGTCGCCGGCCTCATCGGCGGAGCCGTCGCCTGCGGAATGCTGTTGGTCGGCCGGTACTTCATGATCGACCACGGTCTGGAGCTGTCCGAGAAGATCAACCTGATCAACTTCATCGGCTGGGACGCGGTCCTCGCCAAGCTCCCGCTGGTGCTCGCCATCGGCCTTCTGATGCCCGCGCTTGCCGCGTTCTTCGCGTTGCGCAAGTACCTGAAGGTGTGACAAGAGCCGCCAGTGCGGCAGGGCGTCGTACGGTTCAACCAGCCGTACGGCGCCCTTCGTTGTCCTAGACTCACCGTCATGTCAGGCCTCGTCCGGTTCGCCGACCGGTTGTCCCGGCCCCGCCGCATCCGCCGCGGGGCGACCCTGACATTGGTCTTCGCGAGCGTCCTCGTCACGGGCGCCGCCACCGGCTCCTGGAGCGACGCCGCGGACGACGGCCGAAATCCCCCTCCTCCTTCGTTGCGTTCGGACGTGCTCGGCTCTTCGGAGCCCGCCGACGACACCGCGGAGGAAGCCGCCGACGCCGCCGCCGAGGCCATGGCCGACGGCAAGTCCGCCAAGAAGGCCGCCGAGGAGGCCGTCAGCCGCAGCGGGGACCGCTGGGGGTCGGTGTATTCGCCGGGGGAGTACCAGGAGTTCGAGAAGGCCCTCGACGGCGGGTACACGGGCGTCGGCCTGTGGGCCAGGCGCGCGGCCGACGGGCGCATCGAGGTCTCCCGGGTCCAGCGGGACGGGCCCGCGGACCGGGCCGGGCTCCGCGAGGGCGACCGGCTGCGGACCGTCGACGGCAAGCGCGTCACGGGCCGGCCCGTCACGGAGGTCCTCGCCCTGCTGCGCGGCGACCGCGCGGGCACCCCGGTGACCCTCGGCGTACAGCGCGGCACGCGCGCGTGGCGCGAGACCGTGCGCAGGGCCCACCTCTCCACGGACCCCGTCACGGTCAGCCGGCTGCCCAGCGGCGCGGTCCTGATCAAGGTCGCGGCGTTCACCAAGGACTCCGGAGAGGCCGTGCGGACCGCCGTACGGGAGGCCCCCGAGGGCGCCGGGATCATGCTCGACCTGCGGGGGAACTCCGGAGGCCTCGTGTCGGAGGCGGTCACCGCCGCGTCCGCGCTGGTCGACGGAGGCCTCGTCGCGACGTACGACGTACGGGGTGAGGAGAAGGCGCTGCACGCCGAGCGGGGCGGCGACACGGACACCCCCGTGGTCGCGCTCGTCGACGGCGGCACGATGAGCGCGGCCGAGCTCCTCACGGGCGCGCTGCAGGACCGCGGCCGGGCGGTCGTGGTGGGTTCGAGGACCTTCGGCAAGGGCGCGGTCCAGATGCCGAGCCGGCTGCCCGACGGCTCCGTCGCCGAGCTGACCGTCGGCCACTACCGCACCCCTTCGGGGCGGACCGTCGACGGCCGGGGCATCAGCCCGGACCTGGAGGCCGACGAGCGGGCCGAGGAGCGGGCCGAGACAGTATTGACTGGCCTTGGACCCCCCTCGTAGTGCGAAAATGGCCGGACTATGGCGAAGGAAAAGGTAAAGCGCAAGGCCGCCAAGGCCGCTGAGAAGGCCCCTGCCCGCAAGATGGTCGCGCAGAACAAGAAGGCGCGGCACGACTACCACATCCTGGACACCTACGAGTGCGGCCTGGTGCTGATGGGCACCGAGGTCAAGTCGCTGCGCATGGGCCGGGCCTCCCTGGTGGACGGTTTCGTGCACATCGACCGCGGCGAGGCATGGCTGCACAACATCCACGTCCCGGAGTACGTGCAGGGCACCTGGACCAACCACTCCGCCACGCGGAAGCGCAAGCTTCTGCTGCACCGGGCGGAGATCGACAAGCTGGAGTCCAAGGCGAGCGAGACGGGCCACACGATCGTGCCCCTCGCCCTGTACTTCAAGGACAGCCGGGTCAAGGTCGAGATCGCCCTTGCCAAGGGCAAGAAGGAGTACGACAAGCGGCAGACGCTCCGCGAGAAGCAGGACACCCGCGAGACCAACCGCGCGATCTCGGCGGTGCGGCGGCGCCAGGGCATCGGCTAGCCCCAGGGGCTCGGATCGGCGGGCCGCCAGGAATACGCTGGCATCGTCGTGCGTTGGTCACGTACGATGGGCCGTGCCCCGCACAGCAGGGGCGCCGGGCCGAAAGGCCCAGATTGAAAAATCAACATGGGGATGATCGGTTTCGACAGCGGATGTCGAAGCAGGGGAAGCGTGTCGAGGAAGCGGCAATGATCTCGTAAACCATATGTCGCAAAAAATAATCGCCGATACCAAGCGCGATTCCTTCGCCCTCGCTGCCTAAGTAGCGACTTGCGAAGTGTCAGCCCGGGGCTGTTCCCGACCCGGATCCTGGCATCAGCTAGGGAACTAAACTTCTAGGCCCGGTCACGGGACCTAGGAGGAAATCAAACAGTGACTGGGCCCGTCGGCGACTTGTTCGCGTGATCGCCGGGGCCGAGAAAATCGCAGCGAACTGCACACGGAGAAGCCCTGATTCTGCACCGTTGGACGCGGGTTCGATTCCCGCCATCTCCACAATTCCCATGTGAGACTGAAGCCCTCTGGCCCTCCGGCCAGGGGGCTTCTGTCGTGCTCCGAGGGCTGCCATGCTCCTGGGTCATGAGTAGACCCGTGAGACGCGTCACCATCCGTATGCGCCACTGGATCTGGCCCGCCGTGCTCGCCGTCGCGGCGGCCGGACTCGCCGTCGGCTCACCGGCCGGGGCGGACTCCGACCGGTCGGGGCTCCCCGAGGCCATCGACACCATCCTGGGCGACCCGCGCATGGAGGGCGGTGTGGCCAGTGTCGTCGTCGCCGACTCCGCGTCCGGCGACGTCCTGTACCAGCACCGCTCCAGCGGGCGCCTGATGCCCGCCTCCAACACCAAGCTGCTCACCTCGGCCGCGGCCATGGAACTCCTCGGCCCCGGCCACCGGTTCACCACCGACGTCCTCTCCGCCGCACCGCGGCGCGGCTCCGTGCTCCAAGGAGACCTGTACCTGCGCGGCACAGGAGACCCGACGACGCTCGCCGAGGACTACGACGAACTCGCCGCGAAGATCGCCGACTCGGGGATCCGGCGGGTCTCGGGGCGGCTGGTCGCCGACGACACCCGCTTCGACGGCAGGCGCATCGGCGACGGGTGGAGCGGCGACGACGAGTCCGCGTACTACGCCGCGCAGATCAGCGCCCTGAGCGTCGCGCCCGACACGGACTACGACACCGGGACGGTCGTCGTCGAGGTCGCGCCCGGGGCGCGGGCCGGGGACAAGCCGCGCGTCAGCGTGACGCCGAAGACCGACTACGTAGACATCGATCTGCGCGCGACCACCGTCGCGGAGGGCGGCGCCGACACCGTCGCCGTGGAGCGGCAGCACGGCAAGAACACCATCACCGTCAGCGGCACCGTCCCGGTCGGCGGCGACACCACCAAGGAGTGGGTCACCGTCTGGGAGCCCACCGGGTACGCGGCCGCCGTCTTCCGCGACGCGCTCGCCGCGCACGGCGTACGGGTGAGCGGCCCGACGCGGGCCGGGACCGCCACGCCGAAGGGCGCCCGGCAGCTCGCCTCGCACGACTCCATGCCGCTCAAGGACCTCATGGTCCCCTTCATGAAGCTCTCCAACAACATGCACGCGGAGAGTCTCACCAAGGCCATGGGCCACAAGGCGACAGGGCGGCCGGGGAGTTGGGGCGACGGCATCGCGGCGATCAACGGCTATCTGAGGACCGCCGGTGTCGACCCGGGCAAGCTGCGCCAGGTCGACGGCTCCGGTCTCTCGCGCAAGGACAACGCCGCCGCGGAGCAGTACATCAAGCTGCTGCGTTCGGTGAAGGCCGAGCCGTGGTTCGCCGACTGGCACGCGTCCCTTCCGGTGGCCTGCGGCCCCGGCAAGTCCGTCGGCGGCACCCTGCGCTCGCGGATGTGCGGCACTCCGGCGGCGCTCAACGTCCACGCCAAGACGGGGACGTTGACGGGAGCGTCCGCCCTCTCCGGCTACGTCAAGGACAAGGACGGGCGTGAACTGGTCTTCAGCGTCATCCTCAACAACCACCTGGCCTCATCGGTGAAGCCCGTCGAGGACGCGATCATGGTGACCCTCGCCTCCTCGACCGAGGACAAGGCCGTCCTGGTCACGCCGCGTTCGACGCGCGCGGCCGAGCGGGACGGCGGCGAGCTGGAGTGCTCGTGGCGCAAGCCTGCGCGCTGCTGAGCAGCAGGGCGCAGCAGGCGGCGGCGACGGGCACTCCGTAGCCCGCGGCGGTGCCCAAGTGCTCCACCGCCCAGCCGCCGCCCGCAGCGCCGCAGGCGATGCCTCCGAGGAGGCCGGTCACGGCGAGGGTCATGCCCTCGTTCAACCGCCCCTCGGGGGTGCGGCGCTGGACGAGCGTCATGGTGGTGACCATCGTCGGCGCCGTCGCCATCCCGGCGACGAGCAGCGCTCCGGAGAGGGCGATCAGCGAGCCGGTGGCCACCACCGCGAGCAGCGGCAGCGTCATCAGGGCGGCCATCGCGGCGGCGCACAGCAGGTGGCGGCGGCCGAGGGAGCCGCGCGGTTTCACGGCTCCGTAGACGAGGCCCGCCGCGCAGGAACCCGCGGCCTGGAGGGCGAGGACCACTCCCGCGGCGGCTTTGTGGCCCTGCGTGTCCGCGTAGGCGATCGTGACGACTTCGAGGGAGCCGAAGACGGCACCGGTGGCGAGGAAGCCGGCCAGCAGAGCGGGCATCCCGCGCGCGCGGAGCAGCGATGTCGTCCCGGAGGATGAGGCCGTACGCCCCTGGGGCGGGGGCTCCGTCGCCCGCTGGGCGGCGAAGACGAGCACGCCGGTCAGGAGCAGGATCACGCCGATGAGGGTGCCCGCCTGAGGGAAGAGCGAGCCGCACAGGAAGGCGGCGAGGACCGGGCCGAGCATGAAACAGAGCTCGTCGGCGGCCTGCTCGAAGGAGTTGGCGGTGTGCACGGCCTGCGCGTCGCCCTTGAGGAGGTGCGCCCAGCGGGCCCGGGACATGCCGCCCGTGTTGGGCGTCGTCGCCGTGGCGGCGTACGACGCGAAGAGCGTCCAGTCGGGCGCTCCGTAGCGTACGCACAGCAGCAGCGAGAGCGAGCCGAGCGCCGCTATGGCGGTGGCGGGCACGGCGACGCGCGCCTGGCCGTGGCGGTCGACCAGCCGCGCCGTCCAGGGCGCCACGACGGCGGTCGCCGCGAGGCCGGTCGCGGTGACGGCGCCGGCCAGGGCGTACGAACCGCGGGCTCCGGAGATCATGATGACGGCGCTCACGCTGAACATGCCCATGGGGAGGCGGGCGATGAGGTTGCCGACGGTGAAGGCGGTGGCGCCGGGTATCGCGAAGAGACGGGCGTAGGGGTTGTGGGGCATGCGGTCACCCTCGCCGGGGGTGTAGGGCAGGGTCCAACACCTGTTGGGTACCGATTCACGCTCCCCCGTTGTAAGTTCCTGCGGTGACCGAGGATACAGTCGTACGCAGAGATGGGGGTTCAGTCGTACGCAGAGATGAGGATCCATCCGTACGCCGAGATGTGGACCCGAGGCTGCTGCGGGCCTTCGTCGCCGTAGCGGAGGAACTGCACTTCACCCGGGCGGCCAACCGGCTCTATGTCGCGCAACAGGCGCTGAGCCGCGATGTGCGCCGACTGGAGCGGGAGTTGGGGGCCGAGCTCTTCGCGCGGACGACGCGACAGGTCTTGCTGACCGCCGACGGTGAGCGGCTGCTGCCGTACGCGCGACGGGTCCTGGAGGCCCAGGACGACCTGGTGGCCGCCGTCGCGGGCGCGGCGCGGCCTCTGCTCGTCGACCTGAACAGCCCCGGTCTGGTCTTCGGGCGCATTCTGGAGCGGGCCCGCGAACTGGCGCCCGACTGCGAGCTGATGGCCCGTTTCGAGAGCGGCCTCACCGGCGCGGCCGCCGAGATCGCCGCCGGGCGGCTCGACGTCTCCTTCGGGCGGTTCGCGGGGCTCGACCCGGTGCTGCGGGCCGGGCTCGACCAGCAGCCGGTGCGGTACGAGCCGATGGCGGTGCTGCTGCCGGCCGGGCACCCGCTGGCGGAGCTCGACGCGGTGCCGCTGGACGCGCTCGCGGGGGAGACCGTGTACGCGGGGGCGGGCAACCCGAAGACGCTGGAGTGGACGGGCCTCGCGCGGCTGCTCTTCGAGGGGCGCGGCATCGGGATCGCGCCGCCGGCGCCGCTCGCCGTGGGCGTCGAGGAGTTCGAGCGGGTGATGGCGAAGAGCCGGAATCCGGTCCTCGCGGTGGTCGACTTTCCGGCGATGCCGGGAGCGGAGCTGCGGCCGCTCGTCGACCCCGTACCGCTGTCTCCCGTGTCGCTGGTGTGGCGAAAGGGCCTGGCCCATCCGGGTGTTACCGCTCTGCGGTCGGCGGCGGCGGCGCTGGCGGCCGAGGAGGGCTGGCTGGAGAGGCCGGCGGATGGATGGGTCCCGGCGGCGGACGCGCTCGTCATGGGGCAACGGAACTGACGCGGCACCCTTCAGCAGCCCAAGGCGTTGCGCGACTGTTACGTGCAACGGGCTGCCCGCAATGGTTTGAAATGCCGTCGTAAATACGGGCGTTCGGCACGTGAGGCTCGATGGGAGCAGGGGTATCACGAGCCCCGCAATTCGCACCAGTGAACGACTGCCGCACTGAAAGGCGCTGCCCGCGAAGAGTTCTGAGATGCACGCGTGTACGACATTGCAACTGCTAATAGCCGATCGGTGAGAGGCCGTAACGATCTCGACGCACCCTGTAGTCAACTCCTAAGCTGACGGCTCTTCCCGCTGCTCGCGCCGGACGACCGCCGGGCGGTGGGCCCCCCACCTCTGCCAGGAGATTGCTTTGCTTTACAGGAAGACGGCGCTGCGCGCCGCCGCCCCCGTCGCCGTGCTCGCCCTCGCGCTGACCGCCTGCGGTGGCGGCGACGACAAGAAGTCGGAGGACAAGCCCAAGGCCGGTGCCTCCACGTCGCAGAACAAGCCCAAGGAAGAGTCGGTGCTGGCGGCCGGCAAGAGCACCTCTGGCAAGGTGAAGGAGGACAAGGCCTTCGTGACGTACGACGTCACCGCCGAAAAGGTCGACGTCGGCACGGAGGCCGAGACCAAGAAGCTGGTCTCCGACCCGAAGCGGGCCAAGGGCCTGGTCACGGCGACCGCCCACATGAAGATCACGCACAAGGGCGGCGCACCGCTCACGGACACCCCGGACGTCCAGGACACCACGGAGATCTACGCGGACGGCACCCGCGGCGGCCTGCTCATCGGCGCCGCCGAGGACGCGCCGGGCTGCGAGGACGAGCTGGACCTCGAAGGCTGGAAGAAGGGCGAGACCCACGTCCTCTGTGAGACGTACCTGATCCCGAAGGGCTCGAAGTCCATCGAGGTCCGCTGGTCCGCGAAGGAGGACGGGGACCAGGTGAGCTGGAAGTTCGCGGGCAAGTAACCGGCGACGACCGGCTCAGTAGCCGACGGTGAAGCGGGTGTGGGGGTGGCTCGGGGTTTCTGCCTCGTTCAGGAGGGCGATTGCGAAGTCCTCCATGGAGATGGACGAGTTGCCCTCCGCGTCCACCAGTAGTTCGTCGTCGGCGAGACGGAACTCGCCTGTGCGGGTGCCGGGTTCGAAAAGGGCCGAGGGGCTGATGTAGGTCCAGGGGACGTCGGTGGGTGCGGTGCGAAGTGCGTCGTACTGGGCGTCCGACGCCTCGGCGATGTGGCGCCAGGCCGGGGGGACGTACCTCGGATCGTCGATGGCGAGGACCCCCTGCGTACCGGGGACCGTCAGGCTGCCCGCGCCGCCGATGACGATGAGGCGTACGCCGTCGGTGCGGGCGAGGCCTGTCAGGAGGGCCTGGATGATGGCCGGGTGCTCGTGTTCGTGGCCGGGGGCGGGTCTGGTCGCGTTGACCACGAGGTCCTGGCCGGCGCTCAACTCGGCGACGTGGTCGGGGTTCCCGGCGTCGCCGGTGCGGTGGGCGGCGGCCGGGTGCAGTTCGGCGAAGCGGGTGGCGTCCCGGACGACGGCGGTGACTTCGTGGCCGCGGGAGAGGGCTTCGGCGACGACGCGGCTGCCCGCGTTTCCGGCTGCTCCGAAGACGGTGATGCGCATGAGGGTCGGCTCCTTGGGGTCGCGGAACGTGCGCGGGTGGGGGTGGGTGGCTCAGGCGCGGGGTGACGGGCGGCGGGCCTGGCCCAGCAGCACGCTCCCCAGGACGAGCACCAGGCCGACCAGCTGCCAGGCGGTCAGGGTCTGCCCCAGGAGCAGCAGCCCGGCGAGCGTGGCGACGACCGGGTTGGTCAGGCCGAGGAATGAGACCGACGAGGCGGGCAGGCGCTCGATGCCGTGGAACCACAGGGCGTACGCGAGGGCCGTGCCGATGATGCCGAGGTAGGTGTACCCGGCGAGGTTCGCGCCGGTGAAGTGGCCCGGCAGGCCCTCGACGCTGAGCGCGATGGGCGCGAGGACCAGGCCGCCCGCGGTCAGCTGCCATCCCGTGAGGGCGAGGAGCGAGACGCCTTCCGGGCGGCCCCACCGCTTGCTGAGTACGACGGCCAGCGCCATCAGCGTGGTGGCTGTCAGCATGGCGACGATGCCCGCGAGGTCGACCGCGGCGGTACCGCGCAGGACGAGGAGCGCGACGCCCGCGACCCCGACGAGCCCGGCGGCCAGCGTACGACCGGTGGGCCGCACCTTCAGCACACCGATCCCGAACCCGGCGACCAGCAGCGGCATGACGGCGCTGACCGTCGAGGCGACACCACCGGGCAGCCGGTACGCGCCGAAGAAGAGGAGCGGGAAGAACGCTCCGAAGTTCAGGATGCCGAGCACGGCCGCCTTCCACCACCAGTCGCCGCTCGGCAGGCGCCGGGTGAGCGCGAGCAGGATGAGCCCGGCGGGCAGCGCGCGCAGGGCGGCGGCGAGCAAGGGGCGGTCCGGGGGCAGGAGTTCGGTGGTCGTCACATAGGTGGTGCCCCAGGTGGCAGGGCCGATGGCGGCGAGCGCGGCGATGCCGGCGGCGGCTTTGGCGGAGGGGCGGGGAGTGGTGGCGGACTTGGGGATCGCCCGCTGTGCCGACCTCTGCGCGGTGCGCTGCGCGGTGCTGCTCCTGCTGCCGATGCCCATGACGCGCTTCCTCTCCCCGTTCCCTCAACGCTTAACGCTATTATTCTCAACGTTGAGATAAATATGGACCCCGGGATCTACGAACGTCAAGTATCTGAACGTTGAGAGATTCCGCCGGGTAGCCCCGGCACCCGGCACGCCGCGAGCGGAGACGACGACATGACCGACCACGAGACGCCCGACCCCGAGGCACCCGACCACGACGCCATCGACGAGCTACGTGCCCAATGGCGCCGCGAACGCCCCGACCTGGACCTCGCGCACCTCGACGCGATGGCCCTGGTGGGCCGCATCAAGCGGGCCGACCACCTGCTGAGCAAGGGCATGAAGCGGGTCTTCGTCGAGTACGGCCTGGAGTTCGCGGAGTTCGACGTCCTCGCCACCCTGCGCCGCGTCGGCGCCCCGCACGAACTGACCGCGGGCGGCCTCCTCAAGACCGCGATGGTGACGTCCGGCGCCATCACCAACCGCCTGGACAAACTGGAACGCAAGGGCCTGATCGAACGCCACCCGGACCCGAACGACCGCCGCGCCATCCGCGTCCGCCTGACCGAAGCGGGCCGCGACATGGTCGACCGCGCGGTGGTCGACCACGTGGCGAACGAGGAGAGCATGCTGGCGGCCCTGACCCCGGAGGACCGCACCGCCCTCGACGCGGCCCTGCGCCGGCTGCTGGTGTCGCTGGGGGACACGCATCTGGGGTGACGGCCTCGCCGCCCCGTCCCCTCGCCGTCCCGTCCCTCACCGCCCCGCCCCGCCCCCCGTGAGAGCAACGTTCCCCGGTGGTCATCGTGTGGCACAAGGTTGAAATGCGGTCTCTTTACGTTCGGGAGGGTCGGCCGGTGTGCGTGGACTACTCCTGGAGGCGTGTGATGTGGATCGAGCGGTGGGACCCGGAGGACGAGACGTTCTGGAAGGAGGAGGGCGGGGAGAAGGTCGCTCGGCGGAATCTGGCCTTCTCCGTGTTGTCCGAGCACATCGGGTTCTCCGTGTGGAGCCTGTGGTCGGTGATGGTGCTGTTCATGGGGCCCGAGTACGGGATCGACGCGGCAGGGAAGTTCTTCCTCGTGTCGATGGCGACCCTCGTGGGCGCCGTGGTCCGCGTGCCGTACACCTTCGCCGTCGCGCGCTTCGGCGGGCGTAACTGGACCGTCATCGCGGCCTCCCTGCTGCTCCTGCCGACCGTCGCCGCGTTCGTCGTGATGGAGCCGGGGACGTCCTACTCCACCTTCATGCTGTGTGCCCTGCTCACCGGGGTCGGCGGCGGCAACTTCGCCTCCAGCATGACCAACATCAACTCGTTCTTCCCGTTGCGGAAGAAGGGGTGGGCCCTCGGGCTCAACGCCGGCGGCGGCAACATCGGCGTGCCCGTGGTGCAGCTCGTGGGGCTCGCCGTCATCGGGGCGAGTGGTGGGCCGCGTGTCGTCCTCGGGATCTATATTCCGCTTGTTGTCGTGTCTGCTGTCTGTGCCTTTCTCTTCATGGACAGCATCTCGTCCGTCCGCAACGACACCGGTGCCGTGAAGGCGGCCACGCGTGACGCGCACACGTGGATCATGTCGTTCCTGTACGTGGGGACGTTCGGGTCGTTCATCGGGTACGGGTTCGCCTTCGGGCTCGTCCTGCAGACGCAGTTCGGGCGTACGCCGCTCGAAGCCGCCCAGCTCACCTTCATCGGGCCGCTGCTCGGCTCGCTCGTCCGGCCCTTCGGCGGGCGGCTCGCCGACCGGTTCGGCGGGGCGCGCATCACCCTGTGGAACTTCCTCGGGATGGGCGCCGCCACCGGTGTCGTCGTCGTCGCGTCCGTGCGGGAGTCGCTGCCGCTGTTCGTCGGCGCGTTCGTCGCGCTGTTCGTGCTCACCGGGCTCGGCAACGGATCGACGTACAAGATGATCCCCGGGATCTTCCAGGCGAAGGCGGAGGCCGAGGGGCTCGTGGGGGAGGCCGCCGCGGCCCAGGGGCGGCGGCTTTCCGGGGCGGCCATGGGGCTGATCGGGGCCGTCGGCGGGCTCGGTGGGCTCGGCATCAACCTCGCGCTGCGGCAGTCCTTCCAGACGGTGGGGTCCGGCACGGGGGCGTACGTCGCCTTCCTCGTCTTCTACGGTGTGTGTGCGGCCGTCACCTGGGCCGTATACCTTCGCCGGCCGGTCGCCCGTACGGTCCCGGCGGCCGACACCGAGGAGAAGGCGCAGCTCAGCTACGCCGAGGTGTGACGTAACACGGCGGACATCGGCGTGAACCGGGCCCGTCACGCGCCGTTGACAGGCTCGGTCGTCCGCCGCCCACACGCCACGAGCGAGACGAGCGAATCGAGCGGGACAAGGAAAGCGGGACAAGGAACACGAGCGGGACGAGACGAGACGAGCCTATGCACGACAGCCCAAGGCCCAGCCCGAGCCCCGGCGCCAGCCCGAGCCCTGGTCCCGGCGCAAGCCCGAGCCCCAACCCGGGTCCCAGGGGTGCCCCCGCCGTCGGTGGTCCGGCTGCCGGGCACGGGCCCCTCGCCGGCTTCACCGTCGGTGTGACCGCCGCCCGGCGCGCCGACGAGCTCGGCGCGCTCCTGCAACGGCGCGGCGCCACCGTGCTGCACGCGCCCGCGCTGCGCATCGTGCCGCTCGCCGACGACAGTGAACTCCTCGCAGCGACCAAGGAGTTGATCGACCACGCGCCCGACGTCGTGGTCGCCGCCACCGCCATCGGGTTCCGCGGCTGGATCGAGGCCGCGGACGGCTGGGGGTACGGAGAGGCGCTGGTCCGCTGCCTGCGCGGGGTCGAAGTGCTCGCCCGCGGGCCGAAGGTGAAGGGGGCGGTGCGCGCCGCGGGGCTCACCGAGGAGTGGTCGCCCTCGTCCGAGTCCATGGCGGAGGTCCTGGATCGGCTCCTCGGCGAGGGTGTCGCGGGGCGGCGCGTCGCCCTCCAGCTGCACGGGGAGCCGCTGCCCGGCTTCGTCGAGGCGTTGCGGGCCGGGGGCGCGGAGGTCGTCATGGTGCCCGTGTACCGGTGGCTGCCGCCCGAGGACCTCAGCCCCGTGGACCGGCTCCTCGACGCGGCCGTCGGGCGGGGCGTCGACGCGCTGACGTTCACCAGCGCGCCCGCCGCCGCCTCGCTGCTCGCGCGCGCCGGGGAGCGGGGCATGACGGCCGAACTCCTCGCCGCCCTCCACCACGACGTGCTGTCCGCCTGCGTGGGGCCCGTCACCGCGCTGCCGCTGCAGTCCCTCGGCGTCGACACGGTGCAGCCCGAACGGTTCCGGCTCGGCCCGCTGGTCCAGCTGCTCTGCCAGGAACTCCCCTCCCGAGCAAGGGTGTTGCGCGTCGCGGGCCACCGCGTCGAGATCCGCGGTCACGCCGTCCTGGTCGACGACGAGCTGCGCGCCGTGCCGCCCGCGGGCATGGCACTCCTGACCGCCCTCGCCCGCCGGCCCGGCTGGGTCGTGGCCCGCGCCGAACTGCTGCGCGTCCTCCCGGGCGCGGGCCGCGACGAGCACGCGGTGGAGTCCGCGATGGCCCGCCTCCGCACGGCCCTCGGCACACCGAAGCTGATCCAGACGGTGGTCAAGCGCGGGTACCGACTCGCCATCGACCCGGCATCGGGCTCGAAATACGTGGGCTAAGCCGCCATCGGCCCCGGTCGGCTCGGGCGCGGCCATCCCGCCTCGGGCGCCCCCGCCTCGGGTGCGGCCCTCCCGCCTCGGGCACCCCCGCCCCGGGTACGGCCCTCCCGCCTCGGGCACCCCCGTCGCCGGGGGCGGGGCTCCGCCGCCTGGGGTGCGCCCGCGTCGCCTCGGGTGCATCACGCCGTCGCCCCGGGTACGGCCCGGCCGACCCGCGTGTGCCCCCGCCTCTGGTGGGGTTCTCGCGGTGCTTGGGCGGGGGGCACCGGAACTGCTGAGCGCGGGTTCCCGGGGCAACCGGATGGGAGTTCCCGGGACGACTAGACGGGAGTTCCCAGGGCAACCTGGTACGCCGGGTTCCGGACGCGGCCGGGGGAGGGCACTGTAGGGGTACGCGACGGCATTCACTCACCGGTGACCCCCACCAAGGCGGTGACAGGCGCATGGCGTTGGGTACGGCCCCGGCTCCGTACGAGCTGCGATTCGACTCCGGGCGGAGCTGCCTGGACCTCGTGGCGACGAACCACCCCGTGGAGCGGCTCGACTCCGTGGAGCGGCTGCGCGCCTGGCTCGCGGGCACCGGTCTCGTGCCGGCCGGCGCGCCCCTGCCCGGCGCCGGGCCGCAATGGCTCGCCGCCTTTCATGAACTGCGCGCCCATATAGGGCAGTTGGTGCTCGGTGAGATCGACGGGCGCCCCGCTGCCACCACCGCCGCCCTCGACCGCGTCAACGCCCTCGCCGCCGCCCCGCCCCCGGCCCCATGCGCCGTCCGCGCCGCCGACGGCAGCCTCGTCCGCGTCCTGCGCGGCGACCCCGGCTGCGCCGCGCTCGTCGCCGCCGTCGCCCGGGACACCGTCGACCTGCTCACCGACCCCGTCGCCCGAGCCCTCCTGCGTCAGTGCGAGGGCGACAACTGCCTGATCGTGTACCTCGACACGTCCCGCGGCCGCCGTCGCCGCTGGTGCTCCAGCGAGGTGTGCGGCAACCGCGAGCGCGTGGCCAGGCACCGCCGGAGGGTGGCGGCGGTCGGACGCGAGTGAGGGCCTCAAAGCCTCGCAAACCCGTCGCGAGTGAGAGTCTCGCAAACCTCCGGCCACTTCCCTTGAACACTCGCCGCCCCCCATACGTACCTCCGTCGTGAGACCCGCCCGACCCGTCGAAAGGGCGGACACCGGAGGTACGCGTGCGCAAGGATTCCGCCGTGGCCGATGAGCGCCCGCAGCCGCACCGGCATCGCCTCGGACGGCCCCCGGGCCCGGACGAGGAGTTGATGCGCGCCCTCTACCGCGAGCACGCGGGAGCACTTCTCGCCTATGTGCTCCGGCTGGTGGCGGGCGACCGGCAGCGTGCCGAGGACGTCGTACAGGAAACGCTCATCCGTGCCTGGAAGAACGCCGGTCAGCTCAACAGAGCGACCGGTTCGGTACGCCCCTGGCTGGTGACGGTCGCTCGGCGCATCGTCATCGACGGCCACCGCAGCCGGCAGGCCCGGCCGCAGGAGGTCGACCCGTCGCCGCTGGAGGTCATCCCCGCGGAGGACGAGATCGACAGGGCACTGTGGCTGATGACGCTCTCGGACGCGCTGGAGGACCTGACTCCCGCACATCGGGAGGTACTTGTCGAGACCTACTTCAAAGGGCGTACGGTCAACGAGGCGGCCGAGACGCTGGGCATACCCAGCGGGACGGTCCGTTCACGGGTCTTCTACGCGCTTCGCTCGATGAAGCTGGCGCTCGAGGAGCGGGGGGTGACGGCATGACCGAGTTCCACAGCCACCACGGCGCGCGGCAGGACGACGAGCTCCACGAGACCGTCGGCGCCTACGCCCTCGGGATCCTGGACGACGCGGACGCCACGCGGTTCGAGGAGCACCTCGCCGCGTGCGAGTTCTGCCGGCGTCAGTTGGACGAGCTCTCCGGCGTGGAGCCGATGCTGGCCGCGCTCGCGGACTTTCCCGGCCCGCGCGGCCTGCCCGCGATCGGCGAGCAGCTCGCCGCCCGGCCGAGCCCCCGGCTCGCCGAGCGCCTCCTCGCGGAGGTGTCCGTCAAGCGGGAGCACCGGCGCAGGCGCGGCCTGTACCTGGTCGCGGCGGCGGTCGCGCTGATCGTCGGCGGGCCGCTCGTCGTCCTCGCGGTGACCGGCGACGACGGCGGCTCGAAGGGCGTCGTCGCCGAACCGCACCCCTCCAGCCCCGCCGAGGACGCCTTCTTCCACCACATGGACGAGAAGGTGCGCGCCACCGACCCGACGACCAAGGTCAGCGCCACGGTCGGCACGGAGAAGAAGGCCTGGGGCACGCACGCCGTCCTGGAGCTGAAGAACGTCAAGGGGCCGCTCAAGTGCTCCCTGGTCGCGGTCGGCAAGAACGGCGAGAAGGAGACCGTCAGCAGCTGGTCGGTGCCCAAGTGGGGATACGGCATCAAGGACAGCCCGAACAAATGGGCGCGCAGCCCGCTGTACGTGCACGGGGGCGCGGCCATGGACCGGAACGACATCGATCACTTCGAGGTGACCACGTTCGACGGGGAGCGGCTGGTCAAGGTCGACGTGTAGCGCACACCGGCCGCGAGACAAGTGCACAGGACGGGCCCCTTTCGCCTAAGGTGGACGGCTGCTCAATACGGGCAGCAGCACGGTGTGAAAGGGGCCTCGGTGGCCGACGTACGCGACCGCGAGATCAGCGTCGAACAAGAACATCTCGACCAGGTCTACCGACGTCTCGAGGAGAAGATCCACGAGGCCGAGTTCCTGATGAACGACGCTGCCCAGCGCTCCCAGGTCGGTACGCCGGGCGCGCTCGCCGAGCGTGACGCGCAGGTCTTCCGCGCCGGTGTCCACCTCAACCGGCTCAACAACGAGTTCGAGGACTTCCTCTTCGGCCGGATCGACCTGCTCCGGGGCAAGGACGGCAAGAAGGGGCCCGACGGCGCGTACACGGCGGTCGAACCGGCGGAGGGCGCGGTGCGCGAGGACGCGAGCGGCAAGCACGCCGACATCGCGGAGACCCTGCACATCGGCCGTATCGGCGTCCTCGACGCCGACTACTCCCCGCTGGTCATCGACTGGCGCGCGCCCGCCGCCGCGCCCTTCTACCGCTCGACGCCGGTCGATCCGGGCCGGGTGGTGCGCCGCCGCGTCATCCGCTCCAAGGGCCGCAAGGTCCTCGGCGTCGAGGACGACCTGATGCGCCCCGAGCTCACCGCCCGCCTCGACGGCGAGGAGCTCCCCGTCGTCGGCGACGGCGCCCTGATGGCCGCACTCGGCCAGGCCCGCAGCCACTCGATGCGGGACATCGTGGCGTCCATCCAGGCCGAGCAGGACATGGTGATCCGCGCGCCCGCCGCCTCGGTGACGTACGTGGAGGGCGGCCCCGGCACCGGCAAGACCGCGGTGGCCCTGCACCGGGCCGCGTACCTCCTCTACCAGGACCGCCGCCGGTACGCGGGCGGCATCCTCATCGTCTCCCCGACCCCGCTCCTGGTCGCCTACACCGAAGGCGTGCTGCCGTCCCTCGGCGAGGAGGGGCAGGTCGCCATCCGCGCGGTCGGCTCCCTGGTGGACGGCGTGGAGGCGACGGAGTACGACAGCCCCGCGGTGGCCCGGGTCAAGGGCTCATCGCGCATGCTGAAGGTGCTGCGGAAGGCGGCGCGGGGGGCGCTGGAGACTCCCTCCGCCCCGGCTGCTCCCGCCCCGCAGGACGGGCAGCTGTCCTTCGGCGACGAGGACCCGGAACCGCAGGCCACCGGTACCCCCACCCGTCTCCGCGTCGTCGCCTTCGGCCGCCGGCTCGAACTGGACGCCGGCCAGCTGGACCGCATCCGCCGCAACGCGCTCGGCGGCACCGCCCCCGTCAACCTCCTGCGCCCGCGCGCCCGCAAGCTCCTCCTGGACGCCCTGTGGTCCCAGTCCGGCTCGGCGGGCCGCCACACGGACCCCGAGCTCGCCGCCGAGCTCCGCTCCTCCTTCGACGACGACATCACGTCCGAGGACGACTTCATCCGGTTCCTGGACGCCTGGTGGCCGGAGCTCACCCCGCGCGGCGTGCTCGCCGCGATGAGCGACGAGCGGCGGCTCGGCCGCTGGGCGCGCCGGATCCTCAACCCCGGCGAGGTCCGCAAGGTCGCCCGCTCGCTGCGCCGCGACGCCCTGTCCGTCCACGACGTGGCGATGCTCGACGAGCTCCAGGCGATCCTCGGCACGCCGCACCGCCCCAAGAAGAAGCGTGAACTCGACCCCCTCGACCTGCTCACCGGCCTCGAGGAGCTGATGCCGCAGCGCGAGGAGTCCCAGCGCGAGCGCGCCGAGCGCCTGGCGGCGGAGCGCACCGAGTACGCGCACGTCATCGTCGACGAGGCCCAGGACCTGACGCCCATGCAGTGGCGCATGGTCGGCCGCCGCGGCCGCCACGCCACGTGGACCGTCGTCGGCGACCCGGCCCAGTCCTCCTGGTCCGACCCCGACGAGGCGGGCGAGGCGCGCGACGAGGCGCTCGGCAGCCGCCCGCGCCGCCGCTTCACGCTCACCGTCAACTACCGCAACCCCGCCGAGATCGCCGACCTGGCCGCGCGGGTCCTGGCCCTGGCGATGCCGGGCGCCGAGTCCCCTTCGGCGGTCCGCTCCACCGGCGTGGAGCCCCGCTTCGCGGTCGTACGGGGCAAGGACCTCGCCTCGTCCGTGCGCGAGGAGGCGGCGCGGCTCCTGGAGCGGGTCGACGGCACGGTCGGTGTCGTCGTGGCGATGAACCGCCGCGAGCAGGCGGCGCGCTGGCTCGCGGGGCTCGGCGACCGGGTGGTGGCGCTGGGCAGCCTGGAGGCCAAGGGCCTCGAGTACGACGCGACGCTGGTCGTCTCGCCCGCGGAGATCGCGGACGAGTCCCCGGCGGGCCTGCGCGTCCTGTACGTGGCGCTGACGCGCGCGACGCAGCAGCTCACGGTCCTGTCGGGGGAGCGCGACGAGCCGGACGCGGCGGGCGTCCCGGATCTGCTCAGGGACTGACCCTTCGCGGTGAACGCCCCTCGTCCGAGATTGACCCGAGCGGCTTCGCGGGACGGGAATTGCCTTACGGGATTCGTTTGTTACCTTGGATGTGGCACCGGCTCGATCCAAGCCCCCGGGCCCAACCATCGTCGCTACGAGCGACCACTTGCCGCGAGGCGAGCATGGCGGGTCGGTGTCATAAGCGTGTGAGAGAGGCCCACGTCACCACGTGACGTGGGCCTCTTTCTGTTCCGGTCCCTCTTTCCGTTCCGCGCAACTTCTCGTATGGTGGAAACAAGTTTCCGAAACTGCAGCGCACTGGCCGATGAACAAAACGTTCTCAATCCGGGGCGGCTACCACGTACTCGGCGGTAGGTGCGACCATCGGACGGCAAGAGCTACAAGGTGAAAGCAGAGGAAGTCCGCCATGGCAACGGCGCCCAGCGTCTCCTACTCGATGACGGTCCGACTGGAGGTGCCCGCCAGCGGGACAGCGGTCTCCCAGCTGACCACGGCCGTGGAGTCCTCCGGAGGTTCGGTCACCGGCCTCGACGTCACGGCGTCCGGCCACGAGATGCTGCGGATCGACGTGACGATCGCGGCGTCCTCCACCACGCACGCCGACGAGATCGTCGAGCAGCTGCGCACCATCGAGGGCGTCACCCTCGGCAAGGTCTCCGACCGTACGTTCCTGATGCACCTCGGCGGCAAGATCGAGATGGCGTCCAAGCACCCCATCCGCAACCGTGACGACCTCTCCATGATCTACACCCCGGGCGTCGCCCGGGTCTGCATGGCGATCGCCGAGAACCCCGAGGACGCCCGCCGCCTCACGATCAAGCGCAACTCCGTTGCGGTCGTAACGGACGGGTCGGCAGTCCTGGGCCTCGGCAACATCGGCCCGAAGGCCGCGCTGCCCGTCATGGAGGGCAAGGCGGCCCTCTTCAAGCGCTTCGCCGGCATCGACGCCTGGCCGCTCTGCCTGGACACCCAGGACACCGACGCCATCGTCGAGATCGTCAAGGCCATCGCCCCCGGCTTCGCGGGCATCAACCTCGAGGACATCTCCGCGCCGCGCTGCTTCGAGATCGAGGCCCGGCTGCGCGAGGCCCTCGACATCCCGGTCTTCCACGACGACCAGCACGGCACCGCCATCGTCGTCCTCGCCGCCCTCACCAACGCCCTGCGCGTGGTGGGCAAGGGCATCGGCGACGTGCGCGTGGTGATGTCGGGCGCCGGCGCGGCCGGCACGGCCATCCTCAAGCTGCTGCTCGCCGCCGGTGTGAAGAACGCCGTGGTGGCCGACATCCACGGCGTCGTGCACGCCGAGCGCGAGGACCTGGTCTCCCACGACGTCGACTCGCCGCTGCGCTGGATCGCCGACAACACCAACCCCGAGGGTCTCACGGGCACCCTCAAGGAGGCCGTAGTCGACGCGGACGTGTTCATCGGCGTCTCCGCTCCGAACGTGCTGAACGGCGACGACGTGGCCGCCATGGCCGACGGCGCCATCGTGTTCGCGCTCGCGAACCCGGACCCCGAGGTCGACCCGGCAATCGCCCGGCAGACGGCGGCAGTTGTGGCCACCGGACGCTCGGACTTCCCGAACCAGATCAACAACGTCCTGGTCTTCCCCGGCGTCTTCCGCGGCCTGCTCGACGCCCAGTCGCGCACGGTCAACACGGAGATGATGCTCGCCGCCGCGGGCGCCCTCGCGGACGTCGTCGCCGAGGACGAGCTGAACCGGAACTACATCATCCCCAGCGTCTTCAACGACAAGGTCGCGGGTGCCGTGGCCGGTGCCGTGCGCACCGCCGCGAAGGCCGCGGGGGCCGCTGTGACAGGCGCCACGGCCTAGCCGTACGGCGCGTCGCGGAACCCGGGCCCCTCGGGCCCCCTCTAGGGTGGCTTGGCAGCAAGCCCTCCCCTGGCCCCGCATTTTCGGGGGCGGCGGACGCTTTTCGTGTGACCCCCAAGGGCGCCGGATTGGCTTTCCCGCCGCAGGTGGGGGCAGGATGCGTAATCGGGCGCGAGGGTCTGGACGTCAGACCCGGGTCCGGGGACTGTCCGAGGACCCTGGCAGCATCGTCTTCGCTGTGCCCATCATGCGGCCCTGCCGCGTGGCACGCCTCAACGGCAAAAGAACACGGGAGTACAAACATGAACCGCAGTGAGCTGGTGGCCGCGCTGGCCGACCGCGCAGAGGTGACCCGCAAGGACGCCGACGCCGTGCTGGCCGCGTTCGCCGAGACCGTCGGCGAGATCGTTGCCAAGGGCGACGAGAAGGTCACCATCCCCGGCTTCCTGACCTTCGAGCGCACCCACCGTGCCGCTCGCACCGCCCGCAACCCGCAGACCGGTGAGCCGATCAACATCCCGGCCGGTTACAGCGTCAAGGTTTCGGCTGGTTCCAAGCTGAAGGAAGCGGCTAAGGGCAAGTAGCCCGGAGCAGCTGAAGGGGGCGGCCACCCGGTTCGGGTGGCCGCCCCCTTCGCATGCCGTCAAAGATGGCCTCAAACGCCGGCCGGGCTGGACCCGGCCGGGGCTGGAACCGCTACAGCGCTGCCTTGTTCGGGAGTTCGACCTTTGCGCCGAGCTCCTGGAGCTTCTCCATGAAGTTCTCGTAGCCGCGGTTGATCAGGTCGATGCCGTGGACGCGGGACGTGCCCTGCGCCGCGAGGGCCGCGATCAGGTACGAGAAGCCGCCGCGCAGGTCGGGGATGACCAGATCGGCGCCCTGCAGCTTCGTGGGGCCGCTGACGACCGCCGAGTGCAGGAAGTTGCGCTGGCCGAAGCGGCAGTCGGAGCCGCCGAGGCACTCGCGGTAGAGCTGGATGTGCGCGCCCATCTGGTTGAGCGCCGAGGTGAAGCCCAGCCGGGACTCGTAGACCGTCTCGTGGACGATGGAGAGGCCCGCGGCCTGCGTCAGGGCCACGACCAGCGGCTGCTGCCAGTCGGTCTGGAAGCCCGGGTGGACGTCCGTCTCCAGGGCGATCGCGTCGAGCGAGCCGCCCGGGTGCCAGAAGCGGATGCCCTCGTCGTCGATCTCGAAGGCACCGCCCACCTTCCGGTAGGTGTTCAGGAACGTCATCATCGAGCGCTGCTGGGCGCCGCGGACGTAGATGTTGCCCTCGGTCGCCAGGGCCGCGGAAGCCCAGGAGGCGGCCTCCAGGCGGTCCGAGAGGGCGTGGTGGTTGTAGCCGCCGAGGCTGTCGACACCGGTGACCCGTATGGTCCTGTCGGTGTCCATGGCGATGATCGCGCCCATTTTCTGCAGGACGCAGATCAGGTCCTCGATCTCCGGCTCCACCGCGGCGTTCGACAGCTCGGTGACGCCCTCCGCGAGGACGGCGGTCAGCAGGACCTGCTCGGTGGCGCCCACGGACGGGTACGGCAGGCGGATCTTGGTGCCGCGCAGGCGCTGCGGGGCCTCCAGGTACTGGCCGCCCTCACGCTTCTCGATGGTGGCGCCGAACTGGCGGAGCACCTCGAAGTGGAAGTCGATCGGCCGGCCGCCGATGTCGCAGCCGCCGAGGCCGGGGATGAAGGCGTGCCCGAGGCGGTGCAGGAGCGGGCCGCAGAAGAGGATCGGAATGCGCGACGAGCCCGCGTGGGCGTCGATGTCGGCGACATTCGCGCTCTCCACGTGCGACGGGTCCATGATGAGCTCGCCCGGCTCCTCGCCGGGCCGGACCGTCACGCCGTGCAGCTGCAGCAGGCCGCGCACGACGCGCACGTCGCGGATGTCGGGGACATTGCGCAGCCGGCTCGGAGCGCTGCCGAGCAGCGCGGCGACCATGGCCTTGGGCACAAGGTTCTTCGCGCCGCGGACACGGATCTCGCCCTCCAGCGGGGTTCCGCCGTGGACAAGCAGTACATCGTCGGTGACGGTCATGAATCTCGCGTTCCGATTGGATGGACGGGGGGACCAAAGGGCAAGCGTAATGGCCGCGTACCCCCCTTCCGTAAGGCCAAGGGCGTGCAAACCACGTCATGAGTTCGTGACAACACGAACCGTGCGGAACCGGACACTCCGGGTCACCGCCCCACGCAGCGGCTCCACCGGCCACTTCTGGCCCTGAGCTGCGTTCACTCCGGTATGCGCATTGCCTCCCCGCGCCGGGCGAATATGCGGGATCATGTGGTCCATGACCGAGGTGTCCTCGCTCACAGGGCGGCTGCTCGTGGCCACACCGGCCCTGGCGGACCCGAACTTCGACCGCGCGGTGGTGCTGCTCCTCGACCACGACGAGGAGGGCTCGCTCGGCGTGGTCCTGAACCGTCCGACGCCGGTGGACGTCGCCGACATCCTGGAGGGCTGGGGAGAGCTCGCCGGGACGCCGGGCGTCGTCTTCCAGGGCGGCCCCGTCTCGCTGGACTCGGCGCTCGGCGTCGCGGTGATCCCCGGCGACGAGGCGGTGTCCGCGGCCGCCGGGTCGCGGACCGGCAGACAGGACCCGGTCGGCTTCCGGCGCGTGCACGGCGCGATCGGCCTCGTCGACCTGGAGGCCCCGCCCGAGCTCCTCGCCTCGGCTCTCGGCTCGCTGCGGATCTTCGCCGGTTACTCGGGCTGGGGCCCGGGCCAGCTGGAGACCGAGCTGGCCGACGGCGCCTGGTACGTGGTCGAGTCCGAGCCCGGCGACGTGTCGTCGCCCGATCCGGAGCGGCTGTGGCGTGCGGTGCTGCGGCGCCAGCGCAGCGAGCTCGCGATGGTGGCGACCTATCCGGACGACGCGTCGCTGAACTGACCGGCGGGTCGGTCG
This sequence comes from Streptomyces sp. NPDC039480, assembly GCF_055597165.1. Classification (NCBI taxonomy): domain Bacteria; kingdom Bacillati; phylum Actinomycetota; class Actinomycetes; order Kitasatosporales; family Streptomycetaceae; genus Streptomyces; species Streptomyces sp. NPDC039480. The sequence continues at coordinate 97,583 of NZ_JBVITX010000020.1, forward strand.
GTGCACGGCCCGACGCCGTGCAGGTACTGCTCGGCCAGCGGGTGCGCGTCCCTCGCCGGGATCGCCAGGTGTACGGCGACGGGCGGGGCGTTCTTCAGGCGTACGTGACGCAGGGCCGGGTGGGCGTGCCTGCGGGCCACCGGCTCCGGCGCCACCCCCACCCCGTGGCCCGCCGCGACCGCTTCCAGCCACTCGTCGAAGTTGTCGGCGGTGCAGGCGAGGCGAGGGCGGCGGGACGGGGGCCACAGGTCGGGGCGGGTCGTGCCGGTGACGGTGTTCACCACCAGCGGCACGTCCGCGAGCTCCGCCCAGTCGACGACACGGCGGCCCGCGAGCTCGGCGGCGCCGCGCGCGACGACGGCGACGCGCGGCTCGTGCAGCAGCACGCGGGTGCGGACCGGTGCGCCGGGCGGGACGTCGCCCCGTACGACCGCGACGTCGCACGCGCCCGTGGCCAGGCCCGCCAGCGGGGCGTCGCGCCGCACCAGCCGTACGCCCGCGCCGGTCGCCGCCCGGAAGGCGGAGGTCAGCTCGACGCATGCCTCGGGCAGGACGGAGGTGAAGCCGAGCCGCAGCAGCGGGGGCTCGGCGCGGGTGGCGCGCAGGGTGGCGTCCAGGCGGGTCAGCAGCGGGGCGAGGTCGTCGCGCAGCCGGTGGCCCGCGTCGGTGAGGACGACGCGGCGCGTGGTGCGCTCCAGGAGCCGGGTGCCGACGGCTTCCTCCAGGGCGCGGACCGTGCGGGTGAGGGCGGGCTGGCCGACCCGGAGCCGGTCGGCGGCGTGCGTGAAGCTCAGCTCGTCGGCGACGGCGAGGAATCCTCGCAGGTGGCGCAGCTCGACCCCGTCCAGTCCATGACCCATGCCCAGTCCCTGACCCATGCCCAGTCCTTGATCCATGCCGCCCGAGCATAAATGGGCTCGGCGGACATTTCCCGCCGGATACGGAGGCTGCCTACGTTTCCCTCTCGCCCGCCGGGGAGGCGGGCCCGACGAGGGAGTTGAGTGCCGTGCGCAAGGTGTGGCTGTTGATGGTGGGGTCCTTCACGCTGGGGCTCGACGCCTATGTGATGGCGGGGCTGCTGCCGGTGGTCGCCGACGACCTGGGGACGACCGTCTCGCTCGCCGGGCAGATGGTCACCGTCTTCACCCTGGCGTACGCGGTGAGCGCGCCGCTCGTCGCCGGGCTGCTGTCCGGTGTGCGGCCGCGCGTGCTCATCGTCGCCGCGCTGGCCGTCTTCACGCTCGGCAACGGGCTCACCGCGCTCGCCCCCGGTCTCGCCGTGCTGCTCGCCGCCCGGGCGGTGGCGGGGGTGGGCGCCGGGGTCTACTCGGCGCTGTCCACGGCGGCCGCCGCCTCGCTGGCGGGGGAGGAGCGGCGCGGGCGGGCGCTCGCGCTGGTGATGGGCGGGATGAGTTCGGGCACGGTGCTCGGGGTGCCGCTGGGGGTGCTGCTCGCCGGCCACACGTCCTGGCGGGCCACGATGTGGCTGGTGACGGGGCTCGGCGCGGTCGCTCTGCTGGGCCTCGCGGTGGGGCTGCCGGAGGTGCCCGCCGAGCCGCCGGTGCCGGTGCGGGCGCGGCTCGGGGCGCTTGCCGACCGGGCGGTGCTGCCGATCGTGGGCGTCTCGTTCCTGGGTGCGGTGGCGAGTCTCGGCCTCTACACGTATCTCGCGCCGGTGCTCGCTTCGTCGGGCGGCGTGGGTGAGGGGGCGGTGGCGCCGTATCTGTGGGCGTGGGGGATCGGCGGGGTGCTGGGCAGTCTGGTGGCCGGGCCGCTGGTGGACCGTACGGGTCGGGTGGTCGTTCTCGTGACGGGCATCATCTCGACGCTGACCGTCGCGATCGCTGTGTTGCCGCTGTTGGGCGCTGCGGCGTATCCGGCGCTTGTTGTCTGGGGGGCGGCGGGGTGGGCCTTCCAGGTTCCGCAGCAGCATCGGCTGCTCGCGTTGCGCGCGGAGCGGGGCACGGTGGCTCTTGCCCTCAACAACTCCGCCCTTTACCTGGGCAGTGCGGTGGGGTCCGGCGTTGCCGGGGTGGCTCTCGCGGCGGGGCTCGCGCCGCGTGACCTTCCGTGGGCGGCGGCGGGGGTGGCTTTGGCGGGCCTCACCCTCCATCTGTCCGCTGCACGGGGCCGTTCCCTGCGGGCCGGTGGGGGCTGGTCGCGCAGTTCCCCGCGCCCCTGAAGTGGTCCGTGGCGCGGCCTCGCGTGCGGCATGGTCACCCGGGGTTGCCCTGGCGGGTGGGGCCGGAGGGTCTTACCCAGGGGCGCGGGGAACTGCGCGGCCAGCCACAGGGGGCCCGCACGATACGGAGCGGCCAGCCACAGCGGGCCCGCGCCAGACGAACGGGCACCCGGCATGGGCGATGCCGGGACGTCGCGGGCGTGAGTACCCTTGGCCCTTATGAGCACTCTTGAGCCCGAGCCCGAGCGCGGGGCAGGTACGGGGACCCTCGTAGAGCCGACGCCACAGGTGTCGCACGGTGACGGCGACCACGAGCGCTATGCGCACTACGTCCAGAAGGACAAGATCATGGCGAGCGCGCTGGACGGCACCCCCGTCGTGGCGCTCTGCGGCAAGGTGTGGGTCCCCGGCCGCGACCCGAAGAAGTACCCCGTCTGTCCCATGTGCAAGGAGATCTACGAGTCCATGGGCGCCGGCGGCGACAAGGACAAGGGCGGCAAGGACGGCAAGAAGTAGCCCTGCCGAGGACGGCACGAAGTAGGCGTCCCTTTCGTCCGTTGTGAGACCTCTTCGCCCGAGGGGCGTTGCGCCTGCCGCAACGCCCCTTTTGCGTCCCGCAATCGCGTGACAGCCTTGGGCGCCATGACCTTTGGGCAACTCATCCCGGCGCCCGCACGCGCCGAGGCCACGCAGAGCTCTTCCTTCGTCATCGACGCGTCCACCACCGTCTGGGCCGGTCCCGGCGCCGGGTCCACCGAGCGGTGGCTGCGCGCCGCGCTCGGCCCCGCGCTCGGCCTGCCGCTCCGCGACGGCACCGAGGGCGCGGCCAACTCCCTCTCCCTGTACGTCGACGACTCCCTGGAGCCGGAGGCGTACAGGCTCACCATCGACAGCGACCGCGTCGAGATCCGCGGCGGCACCGGCGCCGGCGTCTTCTGGGGCGCCCAGACGCTGCGCCAGCTCCTCGGCCCCGACGCCTTCCGCCGCGCCCGCCTGCGGGACGGAGCCGAGTACGCCGTCCCGGCCGGCGTCGTCGAGGACGCCCCGCGCTTCGGCTGGCGCGGCATGATGCTCGACGTGTCACGGCACTTCATGCCGAAGGACGGGGTCCTGCGCTACCTCGACCTGCTCGCCGCCCACAAGCTCAACGTCTTCCACTTCCACCTCACCGACGACCAGGGCTGGCGCGTGGAGATCAAGCGCCACCCGAAGCTCACGGAGGCCGGCTCGTGGCGCGCCCGCTCCAAGTGGGGCCACCGCGCGTCCCCCCTCTGGGAGGAGCGCCCGCACGGCGGGTACTACACGCAGGACGACATCCGCGAGATCGTCGCGTACGCCGACTCCCTGCACATCGCCGTCGTCCCGGAGATCGACATCCCGGGCCACTCGCAGGCCGCCATCAGCGCGTACCCGCACCTCGGCAACACCGACGTCGTCGACACCGAGGCGCTCACCGTCTGGGACACCTGGGGCGTCAGCAAGAACGTCCTCGCCCCGACCGAGGACGTACTCCGTTTCTACGAAGGGGTGTTCGAGGAGATCCTCGACCTCTTCCCGTCCACCTTCATCCACGTCGGCGGCGACGAGTGCCCCAAGGACCAGTGGAAGGAGTCGCCCGCCGCGCAGGCCCGCATCAAGGAGCTGGGCGTGGACGGCGAGGACGGGCTGCAGAGCTGGTTCATCCGCCACTTCGACCGGTGGCTCTCGGCCCGCGGGCGGCGCCTCATCGGCTGGGACGAGATCCTGGAGGGCGGCCTCGCCGAGGGCGCCACCGTCTCCTCCTGGCGCGGCTACCGGGGCGGCATCGCCGCGGCCAAATCCGGCCACGACGTCATCATGTGCCCCGAGCAGCACGTGTACTTGGACCACCGCCAGCACGGCGGCCCCGACGAGCCGATGCCCATCGGCTTCATCCGCACCCTCGAGGACGTCTACCGCTTCGAGCCCGTCCCCGCCGAACTCACCGAGGAGGAGGCGGCCCACGTCCTCGGCACCCAGGCCAACGTCTGGACCGAGGTGATGGAGCACCAGGGACGCGTCGACTACCAGGTGTTCCCGCGCCTCGCCGCCTTCTGCGAGGTGGCGTGGCGACAGCTGCCCGCCCCCGCCGAACGGGACTTCGCCGACTTCGAACGGCGAATGACCGAGCACTACGCGCGACTTGACGCCCTCGGCGTCGACTACCGCCCGCCGAGCGGCCCGCTGCCGCACCAGCAGCGACCGGGCGTGCTCGGACGCCCGATCGAGGGGGCGCCCCCGAACGTGTGAGGAAGCTCCGGGGTGCGTGCTCCCGGCGGTCCGTGCCGGGAGCATGGGCCGCCGGAAGCCGTGCGAAAACGGCATATCCCCCTGGTCTGGGGACGAATGCCTCCTAGCGGACCCCCGCGTCGGGGCCCGGGGAAGATGTGCCAGAGTTGCCACGTCCGGGTTGTGAGCACGTACCGTACGGCGGAACAGGCGTAACGGTGACACGTCGCGAAACGGCGAGCACTTCACATACGCGATGGATGTACGTGGAGCACGCGGCCGGACATCGGGAAGGGGCAGCCGGTTTTGAGCACGCACGCACCGCAGGCGGCACAGACACCGCAATCGGTGAAGCTGCCCGCCACGCTGGACGAGGCCGTGGCGGCGCTCGCCGCCATGCCCGCCGCCGTGCCCGTCGCCGGCGGCACGGACCTCATGACATCGGTCAACTCGGGACAATTGCGGCCCGCCGCCCTCGTCGGCCTCGGCCGCATCAACGAGATCCGCGGCTGGCAGTACCAGGACGGCCACGCCCTGCTCGGCGCCGGTCTCACGCACGCGCGCATGGGACGCCCCGACTTCGCCGCGCTGATCCCCGCCCTGGCCGCCGCCGCGCGCGCCGCGGGACCGCCCCAGATCCGCAACGCGGGCACCCTCGGCGGCAACATCGCGTCGGCCGCCCCGACCGGTGACGCGCTGCCCGTCCTCGCCGCCCTCGAAGCCGTGCTGATCATCGCGGGACCCGGCGGCGCCCGCCGCGAGGTCCCCGTCTCGCACCTCCTCGCCGGCATGGAGATGCTCCGCCCCGGCGAGCTCATCGGCTTCGTGCGCGTGCCGCTCCTGCACGCCCCCCAGGTCTTCCTCAAGGCGACCGGACGCACCGGGCCCGGCCGGGCCACGGCGTCCGTCGCGCTGGTCCTCGACCCGGCGCGGCGCGGCGTGCGGTGCGCGGTCGGCGCCATCGCGCCGATGCCGCTGCGGCCGCTCGAGGCCGAGGAGTGGGTGGCCTCACTGATCGACTGGGACGGCGAGCGCGGCAGCCTCGTCCCGGAGGCGGTCACCGCCTTCGGCGAGTACGTCGCGTCCGCCTGCATCCCGGACCACCCCCCGGCGGCCGACGGCACCGAACAGCCGCTGGCGCCCGCCGTACTGCATCTGCGGCGCACCGTCGCCGCGCTGGCCCGACGAGCACTGGGGAGGGCGCTGTCGTGAGCGACGACCAGAACACCCACAACGGCGGCGGCTGGCAGCCGCACCCGCAGGGCGAGTACGACTCCGACGCCACGGCGTTCGTACAGCTCCCCGAAGGCATGCTGGACACCCCGCTCGCCGCCCCGGGACACGGTTACGTACCGCCGCAGATAACGGTCACCCCCACCACCGCCGACGCCACCGACCCGGCCGCCACCGGCGCCTGGGTCATGCCCCCCGAGGTCACCGGGGCGGCCGGCGGCGGACACGCGGTGAGCTGGCCCGACGCGGGCACGGTGCAGGAGCAGCAGCCGGACGCGCACCCGTACGACCCGCGGGCGACCGGCCAGTGGAGCTTCGGCGAGGCCGAGGCCGCGGGACTGCAGCAGCCTTTCGGGCAGGGGTACGAGCAGGAGTCGTACGAGCAGGCCGGGTACGGGCAGGACTACGGCCACCAGTACGGGCAGGCGCCCGCGACCCCCGCCCCCTCCGACGTCACCGGGCAGTGGTCCATCCCCGTCGCCGACGGGGACCTGCCGGACGAGTCCGGTGAGTACACGGCGTCCTCGCTGACGGCCCAGTGGGGCGGCGGCACGCCCCCCGCGACCCTGCCCGGCGGCGCGCCCGCGCCGTGGGCGACGGGGGCGGGAGCCGGTGCGCCCTGGGGCACGCAGCCGCAGGAAGCCGCCGCGCACGCCCCTGCCGAGCACGCCCCCGAGCCCCCCGCTGCCGAGCACGCCCCCGTCGCGCACCGTCAGGAGACGCCGCAGGAGAGCCGGTTCGAGCAGACGACGCTGCTGCGGGCGATCAGCGTGCCGCCCGCCGGACGGACCGGCGCGGAGGCGGCGCAGGCCGCGGAGGCCGCCCTCGCGGCGGAGGCCGCCCACGCCATGGAGGCGGCGGAGGTCGTCGAGGCCGCCCGGGAAGCCGTCGAGGCCGCGGAGGCCGCGGAGGTCGCGGACATCCTGGAGTCGTCCGAGCCGACGGACGAGTTCGAGGCCGCCGCCGAGCATGTCGACGTGCCCGAAGCGGCCGCCCACGAGGCCGTCCTGGAGTTCGCCCCCGAGGCCGCTCAGGAAGCCCCGGAAACCGCCCTCGAAGCGGTGCCGGAGGCTGCCCCCGAGGTCGTCGCCGAAGCCGCCGAGGAGCACCCGGCCGGACCGGAGCCGACCGACGAGGCCGACGTAGCCGACGTAACCGGCGAGGCGGACGCGATCGCTGAGGCGGACGAGCCCAGTGGCGGCGACTCGGCCGAAGCCGCATCCCAGGAGCCCCACGAGCCCCAGGAGTCGCACGAAGCACCGGAGGCGGCGGCGGAGGCGGCGGAGGCGGCCGAGGCGAAGGAGTCCGACGGCCCCGTCATCGCGCCCAACCCCCTCCACGACGACCACCCCCTCGTCTCCTACGTCCTCAGCGTCAACGGCACCGACCGGCCCGTCACCGACGCCTGGATCGGTGAGTCGCTGCTCTACGTCCTGCGCGAGCGGCTCGGTCTCGCCGGGGCCAAGGACGGCTGCTCGCAGGGCGAGTGCGGAGCCTGCAACGTCCAGGTGGACGGACGGCTCGTCGCCTCCTGCCTGGTCCCGGCCGCGACCACCGCGGGCAGCGAGGTCCGTACCGTCGAGGGCCTGGCCACCGACGGGCAGCCCTCCGACGTGCAGCGCGCGCTCGCCGCGTGCGGAGCCGTCCAGTGCGGCTTCTGTGTGCCGGGCATGGCCATGACCGTGCACGACCTCCTCGAGGGCAACCCCGCCCCCAGCGACCTGGAGGCCCGCCGCGCGCTCTGCGGCAACCTCTGCCGCTGCTCCGGCTACCGCGGCGTCCTCGACGCCGTGCGCGAGGTGGTGGCCGAGCGCGAGGCGACCTCCGCGGCCGCCGCCGAGTCCCCGGCGCAGAACGCGCCCGAGCACCCGCACGAGCACACGTACGAACGCGCGGACGAAGCACGCATTCCGCATCAGGCGGGTCCGGGAGCCGGTGGCGTCCACCCCGCCGCGTACGACGAACCGCAGGGCCCCTACGGCCAGGACGGAGGCCACGCGTGACCACCGAAGTCGGCACCGCGACCACGCCCACCGCCGCCCCCGACGGGCCGGGTCAGCCGGCGCACGGCATCGGCGCGTCGCTGCCGTCCGCGGAGTCCCGCGTGAAGACGGAGGGCACCTTCCCCTACGCCGCCGACCTGTGGGCCGAGGGCCTGCTGTGGGCGGCGGTCCTGCGCTCCCCGCACGCGCACGCCCGCATCGTCTCCATCGACACCAGCCACGCCCTCGAGATGCCGGGCGTGCACGCCGTCGTCACGCACGAGGACGTCCCCGGCGAGCCGCTGCACGGCCGCAGGACCGCGGACCGCCCGGTCTTCGCCTCCGATGTCGTACGCCACCACGGCGAGCCCATCGCCGCCGTGGCCGCCGACCACCCCGACACCGCGCGGATGGCGGCCGCCGCCGTCATCGTCGAGTACGAGGTGCTCGAACCGGTCACCGACCCGGAGAAGGCCTTCGAGGCCGAACCGCTGCACCCCGACGGCAACCTCATCCGCCACATCCCGCTGCGGCACGGCGATCCGGAGGCGGCGGGCGAGCTCGTCGTCGAGGGCCTGTACCGCATCGGCCGCCAGGACCCGGCGCCGATCGGCGCGGAGGCGGGCCTCGCGGTGCCGCGCCCCGACGGGGGAGTGGAGCTGTACGTCGCCTCCACCGACCCGCACGCCGACCGCGACCGGGCCGCCGCCTGCTACGGCCTCGCCCCGGACCGCGTGAAGGTGGTCGTCACCGGCGTGCCGGGCGCGACCGCCGACCGCGAGGACGCCGGCTTCCAACTCCCGCTCGGGCTCCTGGCGTTGCGGACCGGCTGTCCGGTCAAGCTCACCGCGACCCGCGAGGAGTCCTTCCTCAGCCACGCCCACCGCCACCCCACGCTTCTGCGCTACCGCCACCACGCGGACGCCGAGGGCCGGCTGGTCAAGGTGGAGGCGCAGATCCTGCTCGACGCGGGCGCGTACGCGGACACGTCGTCGGAGGCGCTGGCCGCCGCGGTCTCCTTCGCCTGCGGTCCGTACGTGGTGCCGAACGCCTTCATCGAGGGCTGGGCGGTCCGTACGAACAACCCGCCCTCCGGACACGTCCGCGGCGAGGGCGCGCTCCAGGTGTGCGCCGCGTACGAGGCGCAGATGGACAAGATCGCGAAGAAGCTGGGCGTCGACCCGGCCGAGCTGCGGCTGCGCAACGCCATGGCGACCGGCGACATCCTGCCCACCGGCCAGACCGTGACGTGCCCAGCCCCGGTGGCCGAACTCCTCGCCGCCGTGCGGGACTTCCCGCTCCCCGAGCTGCCCAAGGACACCCCCGAGGACGAGTGGCTGCTGCCCGGCGGCCCCGAGGGCGCGGGCGAACCGTCCGCAGTGCGGCGCGGGGTCGGCTACGGCCTCGGCATGGTCCAGCTCCTCGGCGCCGAGGGCACGGACGAGGTCTCCACGGCCACCGTGAAGGTCCACGACGGCATGGCGACGGTGATCTGCGCGGCCGTCGAGACCGGCCAGGGCTTCACCACCCTGGCCCGCCAGATCGTCCAGGAGACCCTCGGCATCGAGGACGTCCGGGTCGCCCCCGTCGACACGGACCAGCCCCCGGCGGGCCCGAGTTGCCGCGGCCGTCACACGTGGGTGTCGGGCGGCGCGGTGGAGCGCGCGGCGAAGATGGTCCGCACGCAGCTCCTGCAGCCTCTGGCGCACAAGTTCGGCATGTCCACCGAACTGCTCCAGATCACCGACGGCAAGATCACCTCGTACGACGGTGTGCTGTCCACGACCGTCACCGAGGCCCTGGAGGGCAAGGAGCTCTGGGCCACCGCCCAGTGCCGCCCGCACCCGACGGAGCCGCTGGACGAGGCCGGGCAGGGCGATGCCTTCGTGGGCATGGCGTTCTGCGCGATCCGCGCGGTGGTGGACGTGGACATCGAGATCGGTTCGGTCCGTGTCGTCGAGCTCGCCGTCGCCCAGGACGTGGGCCGCATCCTCAACCCCGCCCAGCTGAAGGCCCGTATCGAGGCGGGCGTCACCCAGGGCGTGGGCGCGGCGCTCACGGAGAACCTCCGCACCCCGCGCGGCATCGTCCGCCACCCCGACCTGACGGGTTACGCCCTCCCGACCGCCCTGGACGCCCCCGACATCCGCATCGTGAAGCTGGTGGAGGAGCGCGACGTCGTGGCCCCCTTCGGCGCGAAGGCGGCCAGCGCGGTCCCGGTCGTGACGTCCCCCGCGGCCATCGCCTCCGCGGTCCGCGCGGCGACGGGCCGCCCGGTCAACCGCCTCCCGATCCGCCCCCAGGCGGCGGTCGCGACATGACGCCGCCCGGCGGCGGGGTCGTGGTGCTCACCGGCATCATGGCGTCCGGCAAGTCCACGGTCGCGCAGGCCCTGGCCGAACGCCTGCCGAAGGCCGCGCATGTGCGGGGCGACACCTTCCGCCGCATGATCGTGTCGGGCGGGGTGCCGTACGAGGGCGTGCCGGGCGGCGAGGGTGAGGCCCAACTCCGCCTGCGCTACCGCCTCTCGGCGTCGACGGCCGACGCGTACGCCGACGCGGGCTTCACCGCAGTAGTCCAGGACGTCATCCTGGGCGACGAGCTGAAGCCGTACGTGGACCTCCTCCGCACCCACCCCACATACGTCGTCGTCCTCGCCCCACGCCCCGACGCGGTCGCCGCCCGCGAGGCCGCGCGCGGCAAGACGGGCTACGGCGCGTGGACGGTCGAGGACCTGGACGCGATCCTGCGCGAGCAGACACCTCGGCTCGGACTCTGGCTGGACAGCACGGAGTTGACGGTCGAGGAGACCGTGGACGTCATCCTGGAGCGACTGGACGAAGCCCGGGTGAAGTGACTCCACCCGGGCTCCGTGCTACTTGCCGTAGTACGCGTTGTACAGGGACACGGACGTCTTGTTACCGCCCTTGTCCGTGATCTTGGCGCGGAACGAGACGCCCTTACCCTTCGCCGGATTCGTCACGGACACCTCACCGTCCCGGACAGGGACCTTCTTCCAGCTCCGCCCCTCGTCGTACGAGACGTACACGGCAAGCGACTTGAGCTGCCCGGCGCCCGCAGCGGCGCCCTGCACCGTCAAGGGAACGGACTGGGTGGCACCCGCAGGGGCGCGGCTCTCCAGGTCGGTCCTCGGGTTGAACCGGGCGACGGAGACGGGAAGTCCGGTCCGCTCCGCCGTCCTCTTGGAACGGAACGTCCAGGACGCCTCGACACGCGACGAGGCCTTCGCCACCCGCGGGTCACGCTCCGCCGACGCGGTCAGCCGGTACTCGGCGTCACTCGCCGGAACCTCGAACGTCTTGCCACCGGTCACCGGGTCGTCGTTCTCCGCGATCTTCGTGCCGTCGCGGTAGAGCGCCGACTTCGCCTTGGAGTACGCGGTCCAGCCCGCGTGGCCCTCGCCGTCGGCGACGACCGGGATGCGGCCGCCCAGCCGGTCGCCTTCGCGGAAGACACCGGTGCCGGCGGCGTTCAGGGCGGGCCCGAAGGCACCGACATTGAAGGTCCTCGTGTACTGACGCCCAGCCTTGAAGGTCTGCGGATCCATCTCGTAGTACCCCTCCATGACCGGCTCGCCCTCCGCTCCCCTGTCGCCGTACTGATCGAAGTCGATGCCCCACTTCGTGGCGCCGAGCGCGGTCACGTGCACCGTCGTGGTGCGCGGCAGTTTCCGCGGAGCGAAGATGTGCGAGATGCCGCCCGCCTCGGGACGGTATCCGGCGACGGCGAGGGAGCCCGACTTCCCCGGGGCCGAGGCGCCGGAACGCACCTTGACCGTGGCGAAGTCAGCGCGCTTCAGGTGTTTGGTGTAGCCGGTCGAGAGCTTCTTGACCGTGCCGCCGATGAGCATGTCGTAGCGGGTGCCCGCGCCCTTCGTCCAGGTGCCGAGCCACTGCTCGCCGAAGCCTTCGGGAACCTCCGGGCCGAGGTGGGCGGTGCGCAGGCCCTTGAACGAGGCGTTGATGGGGGTGGATTCGTGGCCCTTGTACGTGAACCGCGGTCCGCCCGACACGAGCTTGGCGTCGGGGTCCGGGACCGTGATGTCGACCGGCTTCGCCCTGCGGGCGTCGAGCGTCACCGTCATGTCCCTGTCGACGGTCAGCCGGGGTTGGACGAGCCAGTCGGTGCCCTTCTCCGAGTTGTCCGGGTCGACGTGGATCGACCAGTCCAGCAGGTAACTGCCCTTGGCAACCTGGACCTTGGTGCTCGCACCGTCCGGGGACAGGGTGATTCCCTTGTCCTCGCCGGTTATGGCCGACATCCTCGCGTCGTGGTGCGGTGTGGGCCGGCCGTCGCGGCCGATGGTCTTCAGCGTCACTTCATAGCGCTCGACTGCGGCGCCCTTGCCGTTGTGCCCGGTGGCTGCCGACGTGGTCGTCGGTGTGGCCGACGCGGGGCTGGTCGTGCCCGCTGCGAGGGCCGTGGCGGCGGCTGCGGCGACGGTGGCCGCGGCCGCTCTTCTGGCGTGGTTGCGCATGTCTTCCCCCTGGAGTCGTGGTCCGAGGTGCTGTCCAGGGGAGTATGCAGAGCGCTGGGGCTGACACCGAACTCCGTTACAGGACCGCCTAGTTGGGGTTACACGGCTGTGTGGTTCCCATGAGATTCTGAGAGATGGCTCACGGGAACCCGGGAACCCGCCGGTTCGGGTTCGGGTCCGCCTGTACGCGGAAAGGGTGGCCCCTCGTGGGGGACCACCCTTTCGCTTGTTGCGGTACGGCGCGGTGACGCCGTCGGAGGCCGTGGCGGGATTCGAACCCGCGTTACTGGATTTGCAGTCCAGCCCCTGAGCCTCTCGGGCACACGGCCAAGTCGTCGACCTGACTTCTCGACCGTAGGCGGGGTGCCGAGGGTGACTCAAGGGATCACGGGGTGGTGCAACGGGACTGCCATGCCGCGTTCACGAAAGAGGTGTGTGCAGGGACTGGGCCGTGTGGGACGCCTGGGCCGCGATGCTCGACACTCTTCGCCAAGGTGGGCGTCTCCAGCCGGGGCGAACTGGTGGCCCGGTTGGCGGGGCGGGGGGCTCGGCATCTTCGGTGGGCCGGTGACGTTGACGGTCACCGGGGCCGCCCGGTGTTTTCCGGAGTGTGGCGCCTCCGGGCCGGCAGTAAAGGGCGCTCCTGCGTCGCGTCGGCTGCGCCGATTCCGCTTCG
>NZ_JBVITX010000021.1:0-104623 GCF_055597165.1 Streptomyces sp. NPDC039480
ACTCTTTCGTGTCCGATTTCCTCGGTGCCTTTCCGGTTCCCGCTCCGGCCTTTCGGCTTTCGCGTTTCCCTTTCCGGCGGTTCCGACTTTATCAGGTCTCATTCGACTCTCTGACCACGGTCACCGCGAACATGCGGAACCGAACCCAGGGATAGGATCTGATGTGAAGGATGCCGCCGGGGCCGGACGCTTGCGTCCCACGGCCTCAGGCAGGAGTACGACTGTACATCGGGCATCGTGCCGGGCGCAAATCGTTTGAGCGCTGCCTCTACGTCCGTCAACCGGGACCACTCATGCGGAACCGGGACTTCCTATGACTTACCCTTCTGAACAGCGCGTCGTCCCGGACAGGTAGTGACGACGGCTATGAATCTCCACCCCCTGGGAGGCTTGCCATGACCAGCGTTTCGTCCCCGCTTGCAGGACGCGCCATTGGGCTCTCTGCTGTACCGGATCCCGTGTTCTCAGGCGCGATGGTCGGGCCTGGCACGGCCATCGATCCCGTGCGTGAGCCTTCGGAGGCCGTCTCTCCCGTGGACGGCATCGTCGTCTCTCTCCACCCCCACGCGTTTGTAGTGGTGGACGACCAGGGTCACGGTGTGCTCACGCACCTGGGCATCGACACGGTCCAGCTCAACGGTGAGGGCTTCGATCTGCTCGTCAACAAGGGCGACACCGTGCAGCGCGGTCAGGCCGTGGTCCGCTGGGACCCGTCCGCCGTCGAGGCGGCCGGCAAGTCCCCGGTGTGCCCCATCGTGGCGCTCGAGGCCACGGCCGAGTCCCTCGGCGACCTCGTCGAGGCCGGCGACGTGAAGGCCGGCGACGCGCTCTTCAGCTGGAAGTGACGTCATCGCCGTCGCTGACGGCAAGCAGGACAACCACCGCGACGGCTGGGCCCGTCGCACTACCGGAGACGGGTGAAATGGAGACAACGCTGCGAGGCGTCGGTGTCAGCCACGGAGTGGCGATCGGCGAGGTTCGGCACATGGGTACCGCTGTGCTCGAGCCGCCGGCCAAGCAGATTCCCGCGGAGGAGGCGGAGCGCGAACAGGGGCGCGCTCGCCAGGCCGTGGAAGCTGTGGCGGCCGACCTGAATGCGCGCGGCAACCTGGCGGGCGGCGAGGCCCAGGCGGTGCTCGAGGCGCAGGCCATGATCGCCCAGGACCCGGAGCTCATGTCCGACGTCGACCGACGCATCACCGTCGGCAGCACGGCCGAGCGCGCTGTCTACGACGCGTTCTCCCACTACCGCGAACTGCTGGCCGGTGCCGGTGAGTACATGGCCGGTCGCGTGGCGGACCTCGACGACGTGCGGAATCGTATCGTCGCGCGTCTGCTGGGCGTCCCGATGCCCGGCGTGCCGGACAGCGACCAGCCGTACGTATTGATCGCGCGAGACCTGGCGCCCGCGGACACCGCGCTCCTCGACCCCGCTCTGGTGCTCGGCTTCGTCACCGAAGAGGGCGGTCCCACGAGCCACAGCGCGATCCTCGCGCGGGCGCTCGGAGTGCCGGCCGTCGTCGCGCTGCCCGGCGCCGGTGAACTCGCCGAGGGCACCGTCGTCGCCGTGGACGGCAGCACCGGTGAGATCTTCGTGGACCCGAGCGAGGAGAAGCGGGCGCAGCTGTCGGCCGCCGCCGCCGAGCGCAAGGCCGCGCTGGCCGCGTCGACCGGCCCGGGTGCGACGTCCGACGGGCACAAGGTGCCGCTCCTCGCCAATGTCGGCGGTCCCGCCGACGTGCCGGCCGCGGTCGAGGCGGGGGCCGAGGGTGTCGGTCTGTTCCGCACCGAGTTCCTGTTCCTGGACGACAGCACGAAGGCGCCGTCCGAGGAGAAGCAGGTCGAGGCGTACCGCAAGGTGCTCGAGGCCTTCCCCGAGGGCCGGGTCGTCGTGCGTGTGCTGGACGCCGGCGCGGACAAGCCGCTCGACTTCCTGACGCCGGGCGATGAGCCGAACCCTGCGCTGGGTGTGCGCGGGCTGCGGACACTGCTCGACCACCCCGAGGTGCTGCGGACGCAGCTGACGGCGCTGGCCAAGGCCGCCGCGGGGCTGCCCGTCTACCTCGAGGTCATGGCCCCGATGGTGGCGGACCGCACCGACGCCAAGGCCTTCGCGGACGCGTGCCGTGAGGCGGGGCTGCAGGCGAAGTTCGGCGCGATGGTCGAGATCCCGTCGGCCGCGCTGCGGGCGCGCTCGATCCTGCAGGAGGTCGAGTTCCTGTCGCTGGGCACCAACGACCTCGCTCAGTACGCCTTCGCCGCCGACCGGCAGGTGGGCGCGGTGTCCCGGCTCCAGGACCCGTGGCAGCCCGCGCTGCTCGACCTGGTGGCGATGTCCGCCGAGGCGGCGAGTGCCGAGGGCAAGAGCTGTGGCGTGTGCGGCGAGGCGGCTTCGGACCCGCTGCTCGCGTGTGTGCTGACCGGTCTGGGTGTCACCTCTCTGTCGATGGGTGCGGCGTCCATTCCGTACGTGCGCGCGACGCTCGCCAAGTACACGCTGGCGCAGTGCGAGCGTGCCGCTTCGGCGGCGCGTGCCGCGGACAGTGCCGAAGAGGCTCGCAAGGCCGCGCAGGCGGTGCTGTCGGGCGAGTGACCCGCTTGCGGGCAGTTCGATCGCGACCCCGAGGGGCGCTCCACCGGTCGGTGGGGCGCCCCTCGGGCGTTCAGTGCGTGTGTCCCCCTTCGGGAGCGTCGGGTTCGAGGTCGGGTGCGGCGCAGTAGTCGACGCCGGACTCCGGGGAGACGAGTTCCCCGGAGATGGCGTCGGTGCAGTAGGCGTCGAAGACCTCGGCCGCGTTGAGAGGCTGGAGGCGGCCGCCGTGCATGCGCCAGCCCTGGACGCGGTCGCGGGTGCCTTCGGCGCTGGAGCGCAGCACCATGCCGACGGCGCGGTGGGTGGCGATGCCGACGGCCAGGACGGTGGCGAACTCCAGGGCCTCTTGGTCGTCGAGCAGGGCGCGGCCGTCGGCTTCGACCTCGATGTGCAGTGCGGCGAGGAGGGTTTCGGGGTGGGCGGGGACGCTGCACACGAGGTGCCGGGTGCCCGGGCGGGAGGTGTCGAGGGCCCGCGTGATCAGTTCGGAGGCTCGGGCGAAGGCGGCGCGTCCGATGTCCTCGCCGCAGGTGGCGCAGGTGCCGGCGCGGGCGAGCTGCACTGTCGCGTACTCCCAGGTGGCCCGGCGGACCGCTTCGTCGACGAGGTCGGGGACGAGGTCGGCGAGGGGCTGGCCCTCGTACGGAACGGTGGGGCCGCCTGAGGCCAGTTCGGCGGTGAAGCGGGTGCGGCTGTCCGGGGTGTCCGGGTCGCGGCCGGTCTCCGCGCAGTACTCCTCGTACTCCTGGGGGTCGAAGAGCGCGATGGTGGTGTGGCTGCCCTGGGCCGCGAGGGTTTTGAGGAGGTCCTCGACCTGCTGGAGGTAGGTCTCGTGGTCGTCGAAGGTGAAGGTGCGGTAGCGGCGCATGGCCGCGAAGTCCTCCTCGTCGGCCAGCAGGCCGATGGTTCCGGCTACTTCGCGGCGCAGTGCGCGTCGCATCGTGTCGTGTCGGGTGTGCGCCATGATGTTCCCCCTGCGAACGGTCGATCAATGCTCACTCACAGTAACGAGGGGCACTGACAACGGCCGCTGAGCTGCGGGAAGGCGCTGGGGTCAGGTGCGCTTGCGGGCCAGGTCGGCGTAGAAGTCGAGGAGTTCGATGCGGTCGACGGAGCCGGGATTGACCGCCTTGTCCAGAGGTGTCCCTTGGAGGAGGCGTTTGACCGGGACCTCGATCCGCTTGCCGGTGAGGGTGTGCGGGACGCCGGGGACCTCGATGACCTCGTCCGGGACGTGGCGCGGTGAGAGCTGCTCGCGGATGGTCCGCTTGATGCGGTCGCGCAGGGTGTCGTCGAGGGTGGCGCCTTCGGCGAGGTGCACGAAGAGGGGCATCCAGTAGCCGCCGTCGGGCTGTTCGACGCCGATGACGAGGGATTCGCGGATTTCCGGGAGCCGTTCGACGGCTTCGTAGATGTCGGCGGACCCCATGCGGACGCCCTGGCGGTTGAGTGTGGAGTCGGAGCGGCCGTGGATGACGACCGAGCCGCGTGAGGTGAGGGTGATCCAGTCGCCGTGGCGCCAGACGCCGGGGTAGGTGTCGAAGTAGCTGTCGTGGTAGCGGGTGCCGTCCGGGTCGTTCCAGAAGTGGATGGGCATGGACGGCATGGGGTTGGTGACGACGAGCTCGCCGACCTCGTCGGTGAGTGGTTTGCCCTGGGGGTCCCAGGACTGCAGGTCCGTGCCGAGGCAGGGCGCCTGGAGCTCCCCGATGTGGACGGGGAGGGTGGGGACTGCGCCGGCGAAACAGGAGCAGACGTCCGTGCCGCCGCTGACCGATGCCGTCCACAGGCCGCCCGGGGTGTTCGCGAACTCGTCGTGCAGCCAGCGGAAGCCGTCGGGCGGGAGCGGGGAGCCGGTCGTGGCGACGCAGGTGACGCGGGAGAGGTCGAAGTCCCTGGCGGGGTGGACGTCGGCCTTGCGGCAGGCCATGACGTACGCGGCGGAGGTGCCGAAGAGGGTGGCTCCGGTGCGCTCGGCGATGCGCCACTGGGCGCCGGTGTCGGGGTGGCCGGGGCTGCCGTCGTACAGGACGATCGTGGTGCCCGTGAGGAGGCCGGAGACGAGGAAGTTCCACATCATCCAGCCGGTCGACGTGTACCAGAAGAAGCGGTCGTCGGGGCCGAGGTCGCAGTGGAGGCCGAGCTGTTTGAGGTGTTCGACGAGGATGCCGCCCTGGGACTGGACGATCGCCTTGGGGAGGCCGGTGGTTCCGGAGGAGTAGAGCACCCACAGGGGGTGGTCGAAGGGCACCGGTTCGAAGGTGGGTGCCGTGTCCCCCGAGGTGAGGGCCGACCATTCCAGGGTGCCTTCGGGGGCTTCGGTGTCGAGCAGCGGGATGTGGACGACGGCGCGGAGGCTCGGCAGTTCGGCGCGGAGCTCGGCGACGGTGTCGCGGCGGTCGTGCTCCTTGCCGCCGTAGCGGTAGCCGTCGACGGTGAAGAGGACGACCGGTTCGACCTGCTGGAAGCGGTCGAGGACGCTGCGGGCGCCGAAGTCGGGGGCGCAGGAGGTCCAGACGGCGCCGACGGCGGCGGTGGCCAGGAGGGCGACGACGGCCTGCGGGATGTTGGGCAGGTAGCCGCTGACGCGGTCTCCGGGGCGTACACCCAGATCGCGCAGTTCCGCGGTGAGGGAGCCGACTTGGCGGCGGAGTTCGGCCCAGGTGACGGGCTGCGGGTGGTGGCTCTCGTCGACGTGGAGGAGGGCGGGGGTGTCCGCGCGCGTGGGGTCCTCGGCGGCGCGGAGTGCGTGCTCGGCGTAGTTGAGGGTCGCTCCGGGGAACCACTCGGCGCCGGGCATGGCGCGGTTGCCCAGCACGCGCGCGTAGGGGGTGGTGAAGCGGACGTCGAACCAGTCGGTGACGGCTTTCCAGAACGTCTCGAGCTCGGTGACCGACCAGTGGTGCAGCGCTTCGTACCCGCCGTCGGCCGGGGCTCCGTAGTGCTCGGCCGCCCAGGCCTGGAACTGGGTGACCTGCGCTTCGGCGATCCTCTCGGGGCTCGGCTGCCAGAGCGGCACAGGGTTCGCTGAGGACGTCATGGGGCGGCTCCCGGACTGTACGCGTCGTATGCGTGTGGGGTGCGCACGTGCTGGGTGTGCGCGTGAACACGGCTGCAAGGGACGATGCCACGTGATCGACTTCCGCACCAGGGTCTGCCGCACACGGGCACCCCGTCGGACATGTGGCGTAGCCCCAGGTGAACGGCAGTTGAACGCGGCCCGCACGCGGCTTCTTCGGTGGCAGGGTGAGCAGCATGAACGGTCGTGACCTGGTGCGTTCGGTGAAGGCGGTCGGCATGGTCGGCACGGCGCAGGGGTTGCGCACGGTGCGCTCCTCGTGGCGCAGGTGGCGGGCGGACGCGACGGGGCTGGCCCCCCGGGGCGCGGAGCGTGCGCGGGTGCCGGGCGTGGTGACGGGAATGGAGCCGGAGCCCGGTGGTGGTGTGGTGCGGTTCGCCCGCTCCGAGCTGCGGGTGCGGGTGACGGTCGGCGGAGCGGTCTTCCTGGGCTGGGACGGGGCGGAGCCGGAGCCGTCGTACGCGTTGGCGTGCCGGAGCCCCGAGCCGGACCCGCGGGCCGTCCTTGAGCCCGACAAGGAGGGCGGCTGGCGGGTCGTGTCGGAGCGGGCGACGGTCGTCGTCTCGCGGCACGGTGCGGTGGAGCTGCGCACGCCGGGTGGTGTGATGCTGCGGCGTGATCTGCCGCCGCGCTGGTGGGAGCCGGCCGAGGGGGGTGCGGCGCGCTGGGTGCAGCGGTCGGAGGTGGCGGCGGACGCGCGGTTCTTCGGTCTGGGCGGGCGGTCCCGCGGGCCACGGCTGCGGAACGGGACGTACCGGCTGTGGAACACCGATCCCGGTGGCTCCTTCGGGCCGGATGACGATCCGCTGTACATCACCATGCCGGTGCAGATGGTGGTGGCGGATGCCGCCACGCATCTGGTCTTCCACGACAACACGTGGGAGGGCGATGTGTCGGTGCGCGAGGGGGTGGAGGGTGACGGGTCCGGTCATGACCGGGCCGGTTCGTGCGAGGTGCGGATGAGTGGCGGGCCGCTGCGGTGCTGGGTGATGGTCGGTACTCCCGCGCGCGTGATGCACGCGTGGGCGTCGCTCACCGGCCCGCCCGCGCTGCCGCCCTCGTGGGCGCTCGGGCATCATCACGCGCGGTGGGGTTTCGGCAGTGAGCAGGAGGTGCGGCGGATCGTCGCCGGCTACCAGGAGCGCGGGCTGCCGTTGGACGCCGTCCATCTGGACATCGACCACTACGAAGACCACCAGGTCTTCACCGTCGACAAGGAGCGCTTCCCCAAACTGCCGCAGCTCGCCGATGAGTTGCGCAGGGGCGGGGTCCGGCTCGTCTCGATCATCGATCCCGCGGTGAAGTCCGAGCGGGGTGTCGAGGTGTACGACAGCGGGGTGGCGGCCGATGCGTTCGTGCGGGATGTCGCGGGGCGGCCGGTGCGCGGTGTCGTGTGGCCCGGAGAGGCGGTGTATCCGGATTTCACCGACCCGCGCGCGCGTGAGTGGTGGGGCACGCTCTACGAAGAGCGCCTGGAGCAGGGGTTCGCGGGCTTCTGGCACGACATGAACGAGCCGGTGTCGTTCGCGGCGTTCGGTGAGACGACCCTCCCCCGGTCGGCGCGGCACTCCCTGGAGGGACGTGGCGGTGACCACAGGGAGGCCCACAACGTGTACGGCCTGGGGATGGCCCGCGCCGGGTACGAGGCGCTGTGTGCGCTGCATCCCGAGGAGCGGCCCTTCTTGTTCTCGCGTTCCGGGTGGGTGGGAATGCAGCGCTACGGAGGGACATGGTCCGGAGATGTGTCCTCGGACTGGCCTGGGCTGCGGGCTTCGTTGGCGCTGGTGCTGGGGCTCGGGTTGTGCGGTGTGCCGTACTCGGGGCCCGATGTGGGTGGTTTTGGTGGCAGTCCGTCGCCGGAGCTGTATCTGCGGTGGTTCCAGTTGGGGGCGTATCTGCCGCTGTTCCGTACGCACGCGGCGATCGGGGCCGGGCGGCGTGAGCCGTGGGAGTTCGGTGCGGAAGTGCTGGGGCACGCGCGCGAGGTGCTCGTCGAGCGCAGGCGGCTGTTGCCGTACTTCGTGACGCTCGCCCATCTCGCGCGGCGTACGGGCGCTCCCTATGTGCGGCCCTTGTGGTGGGGGAACCCCGAGGACAGGGCGTTGCGGGACTGTGAGGACGCGTTCCTGCTCGGGGATTCCCTGCTGGTGGCACCTGTTCTGGAGTGTGGTGCCGTGCGGCGGTCGGTGCCGTTGCCGGCGGGGCGTTGGTACGACACGGCGACCGGCAGGGCCTACGAGGGGCCTGGGAAGGTGCTGGTGGACGCTCCGTTGGCGCGCGTGCCGGTGTTCGCGCGCGCGGGGACGGTGTTGCCCGTGCGGGGGGCCGACGGTGGCCTGGAGCTGGAGGCCTGGGCGCCTGCCGAGGGGCGTACCGGTGGTGGTGTCGTGGTCGTCGACGCGGGTGACGGCTGGGCGGAGCCGGAGCTGGAGCGGTTCACGACGCGGTGGAGCGCGGGGCGGGTGGTCGTGGAGCGGGACGGGGGCGAGGACGGGCCCGCACCGTGGCGTCCGGTGCGGGTACGGGGGCTCGACGGCTGAGGGGCAGCAGGTGACGGGGGTCGGCGGCGGCTGTGGACCGGGAGCCCCGGGTCAGTAGCGGCCCTCGAACCACGCGCGTGCCGCCAGCGTGTGCAGCGGGAAGGCGAGCTCTTCGGGGCGACGCAGCAGGTCCCAGCCCGCCGTCTCGTCGGTCGGCGCGGGGGCCGGCAGGTCGGCGGCGGGCCGTGCGGGGAGCAGGCCGAAGAGCAGGAGGTATCCGTCGGGGGCGCTCATGACGTCGGCCAGGCGGACGTCGCGGCTCTCCGCGCCGATGCCGGTCTCTTCCTTCAGCTCGCGCACGACCGCGTCGCGCCAGTCCTCCCTGTCGTCGATGAAGCCGCCGGGCAGGGCGAGGCCACCGAGCGCGGGGGCGATGGTGCGGGTGACGACGACCAGGCCGGTGCCCTGTGTGTCGTACGCGGGCTGGACGGCGACTGCCACGGGCAGCGGGTTGCGGTAGGCCACTGTGCCGCAGGCGGCGCAGGTGCGGGGCCAGCCGGAGGGCTGGTCTTCGTAGGACGCTCCACAGCTCGAACAGTGGGAGCCCGGAACGGAGTTGGTGGTGTGTGGGGATGCGGACACGCCGCGGACTGTATCCGATCCCCGATGCGTCGGTCTTTCGCGGGTGGCGGAGACCCTGATAGACGCAGGGGCATGACAGGAATTGTCCCCGCTCTGCGGAATCTCGCCGTCGGCGCCGCCGCTCTGCTGGCCGTGGCCGCCGCTCCCTCACCCGCGCAGGCCAAGCCTGAACCGAAGGCTCCGGAGGAGTTCGTCGCGCTGCGCGACGTCGACCCGACGATCATCCAGGAGATGCGTTACTTCACCCCGCACAACTTCGTCGGGGAGCCCATCGACGGCTATCGGAAGCCGATGTGCATCCTCACCGAGCCCGCGGCGGAGGCACTCCACAAGGCGCAGCGCGCGCTCCTTCGCAAGGGCTACTCCCTGAAGGTGTACGACTGTTACCGCCCGCAGCGGGCCGTCGACCACTTCGTGCGCTGGGCCGAGGATCTCACCGACGAGCGCATGAAGGCGGAGTTCTACCCGCATGTCGACAAGTCGCGGCTGTTCGCGGACGGTTACATCGCGGAGAAGTCCGGGCACAGCCGTGGTTCCACGGTGGATCTGACGGTGGTGCGGCTGCCTGCCCTGCCGACCCGTCCGTACGTCCCCGGGGAGCCCCTGACGCCCTGCTTCGGTCCGCGGAGCGAGCGCTTCCCCGACAACTCGGTGGACATGGGGACGGGGTTCGACTGCTTCGACACGCTGTCGCACACGGACGATCCGCGGATCAAGGGGAAGCAGCGGGCCAACCGCGATCTGCTGCGCAACACCCTGGGCAAGCAGGGCTTCGTCAATCTCCCTGAAGAGTGGTGGCACTTCACTTACAAGCCCGAGGCGTTCCCCGACACCTACTTCGACTTCCCCGTCTCGCGGCGGTCGCTGCAAGGGACGTAGCGTCGGCGGGTACCCCGTGGCACACTTCTGACGTTCCGTCAGATCCAGTGCCTGGAGGAGCCTTGTCGCGTACGCGCACACCCGTAGTGCCCAACTGGTTCGCCGGGGAGGGTGAGGACTTTCGCCTTCTGGGCACGCG
The DNA here is from genome assembly GCF_055597165.1 of Streptomyces sp. NPDC039480. Lineage (NCBI taxonomy): Bacteria > Bacillati > Actinomycetota > Actinomycetes > Kitasatosporales > Streptomycetaceae > Streptomyces > Streptomyces sp. NPDC039480. The sequence goes on from NZ_JBVITX010000021.1 coordinate 9,813, forward strand.
TTGCTCCGCCTGCGCCTGTGTCTTCTTCCCTCGCGAGGACGGGTTCTGCCGCAATCCCGGCTGCGGGGGCGGGGAGCTGGCCGAGGTGCCGCTGGCGCGCCGGGGGCGCGTCTGGTCGTACACCGACGGCCGCTACCGGCCGCCCGCGCCCTATGTCTCCGACCCGGAACTTCCCTGGGAGCCCTACACGTTGATCGCTGTGGAGCTGGCGGCCGAGCGCATGGTGGTGCTCGGGCAGTCGGCTCCTGGAGTCTCCGTCGCCGACCTGGAGGTCGGCATGGAGGTCGAGGTCGTCCCCGGGGTGCTGCACGAGGACGGCGGGACGACGTGGACGACCTGGCACTGGCGGCCCGTGGGGGTGGGCGCATGACCGGAGAGGTGGCGGTGCTCGGCGCGGGCATGCATCCCTGGGGCAAATGGGGGCGCGGGTTCGTCGAGTACGGAGTGGCGGCGGCGCGTGCGGCGCTCGCGGACGCCGGGGTCGACTGGCGGGACGTGGGTTCCGTCGTCGGGGCGGACACGGTCCGCGGCGGCTATCCCGGTTACGTGGCGGGGGCCACGTTCGCCAAGGCGCTCGGCTGGCAGGGCGCGCGCGTGGCGAGTGTGTACGCGGCGTGCGCGTCCGGCGCCCAGGCCATCAACGCGGCGCGTACTCAGATCCTGGCGGGCATGGCCGACGTGGTTCTGGTGGTCGGCGCCGACGCGGCTCCCAAGGGTTTCTTCCGGCCCGCCGGCGGGGACCGGCCGGACGACCCCGACTGGCTGCGGTTCCGGGTCCTCGGGGCGACGAACCCCGCCTACTTCGGCCTCTACGCACGCCGCAGGATGGCCGTGCACGGCGACACGCTGGAGGACTTCGCGCAGGTCAAGGTGAAGAACGCGGCGGCGGGCGCCCTCAATGCGAACGCGCGCTACCGCAAGGCCGTCACCGCCGAGGAAGTCGCCGCCTCCGCCGTCGTGGCCGACCCGCTGCGGCTGCTCGACATCTGTGCCACATCGGACGGCGCCGCGGCCCTGGTGCTGTCCAGCATGCAGTTCGCGCGGCGGCACGGGGCGGCGGATCCGGTGCGCATCCGCGCGGTGTCCACGGTCACGCCGACGTATCCGACGACGGTGCTCGATCTGCCGGACATCGCCACGGACTCGGCGGCGGTCGTGCGCCCCGCCGACGGGACGTTCCGCGCGTCCATCGCCCGGACCGCGTACGAAGAAGCGGGCATAGGCCCCGAGGACATATCGCTGGCGGAGGTCTACGACCTGTCCACCGCCCTGGAGCTGCAGTGGTACGAGGACCTGGGGCTGTGCGGCGAGGGCGAGGGCGCCAAGCTGTTGCGCGACGGGGTGACGGCGCCGGGCGGGCGCGTGCCCGTGAACACCAGCGGAGGGCTCGCCTCCTTCGGGGAGGCGGTGCCCGCGCAGGCCATCGCCCAGGTCTGTGAGGTGACCTGGCAGTTGCGAGGGGCCGCGGGGGCGCGGCAGGTCGAGGGGGCGCGTGTGGGGGTGACCGCGAACCAGGGGCTGTTCGGGCACGGGTCCTCGGTGGTGGCGGTGCGCTGATCCACGGGTGCCGTGGAGGAAGCGCACACGCCGGTTAACCGTTGCCGTCCGCGACCTTGACGCTCCATCACCATCGGTGAACACTTCCGGGTGTCAGTCGGCGTCGCCGCACTTCGGCTCCACGCGCTCAGAGCGTCTGCGCGCGCGAAGGGCCAGCACAAAGGGCCTGTTCACCGGGTCATCCCCCATGGGCGATTCGACTGCGACGGCACGCTCGCCATGGGCGCCGGGCGGGGTTCGGGAGGCCTCTGCCGCCGGCTGCGTCAGCCGGGCGTATCCAGGCAGCGGTCGTGAGTACGCACCCTGCACGGAGGACCGGGGCGCACCGCCCCGGACCAGGGCCTAGGAGCCGCCATGTACTCGAACGGGGACATCTTCGTCGGTGAGGTCATCGGCACCGCGATTCTGATTCTTCTCGGCGCCGGCGTGTGCGCCGCCGTCACGCTCAGCCATTCGAAGGCGAAGGCCTCCGGGTGGGTCGTCATCGCCTTCGGATGGGGCTTCGGCGTGCTCGCCGGGGCGTACACCGCGGGGCCGCTCTCCGGCGGTCACCTCAATCCGGCCGTCACGCTCGGCATCGCGATCGACACCGGCAAGTGGGACAAGGCCTGGATCTACGTCCTCGGGCAGATGGTGGGCGCGATGGTCGGCGCCGTCCTCGCCTATCTCGTGTACCTCGCGCAGTTCAACGCCAACGTCACGCGAAGCGTCAAGGACAAGGTGTCCAGCGCGCACGAACCGACGCCGACGCTCGGCATCTTCTCCACCATCCCGGAGATCCGGAACCCCGTCGCGAACATCATCACCGAGGTCATCGCGACCGTCGCCCTGGTGCTGCCCATCCTGGCCTTCGGGCTCACCGAGGGGCTCGGCGAATCCGGCACGCAGACGCTGATCGTGGCCTTCCTGGTCGTCGGCATCGGCCTCTCCCTCGGTGGCCCCACGGGCTACGCCATCAACCCGGCGCGCGACCTCGGCCCGCGCATCGTGCACACCTTCCTGCCGATCCCGAACAAGGGAACGTCCGACTGGAGTTACGCCTGGGTTCCCGTGGCCGGACCGCTGATCGGCGGCGCCCTCGCGGGCCTCATCTACAACGCAGCCTTCTGAGTCGTCTCACCAAGGGTCATCAAGGGGTAGCCATGCCGGACAGCTCCGAGAAATTCGTCGCCGCCATCGACCAGGGCACCACTTCGAGCCGCTGCATCATCTTCGACCAGGACGGCGCGATCGTCGCCGTGGACCAGCGGGAACACCGCCAGATCTTCCCCAAGCCCGGCTGGGTGGAGCACGACGCCACGGAGATCTGGTCCAAGGTGCAGGCGGTGGTCGCGGGAGCCATCGCCAAGGCCGGGCTCCGCGCCGACCAGCTGAGCGCGCTCGGCATCACCAACCAGCGCGAGACGACGGTCCTGTGGGACCGCGCCACCGGCAAGCCCGTGCACAACGCGATCGTGTGGCAGGACACCCGCACTTCCGCGCTCTGCAACGACCTGGGCGGCGCGGACGGCCAGGACCGCTTCCGCGAGCAGACGGGGCTGCCCCTGGCGAGCTACTTCTCCGGGCCCAAGGCCGCCTGGCTACTCGACAACGTGCCGGGGCTCAGGGCCCGCGCCGAGCGGGGCGAGATCGCCTTCGGCACCATCGACTCCTGGCTGATCTGGAACCTCACGGGCGGCACCGACGGCGGCCGGCACGTCACCGACGTCACCAACGCGGGCCGCACCATGCTGATGAACCTCCAGACGCTCCAGTGGGACAGCTCGATCCTGTCCGCGATGAACATCCCCGAAGCGGTCCTGCCGGAGATCAGGTCGTCCGCCGAGGTCTACGGCACGGCCGTGGGCCAGCTCTCCGGAGTGCCCGTCGCCTCCGCCCTCGGCGACCAGCAGGCGGCCGTGTTCGGGCAGGCCTGCTACGACACGGGGACGGCCAAGAACACCTACGGGACGGGCAGCTTCCTGCTGCTCAACACCGGTGACAGGCCCGTCCCCTCGAAGAACGGGCTGCTCACCACGATGGGCTACAAGATCGGCTCCGAAGCGCCGGTGTACTGCCTGGAGGGGTCCATCGCGATCACCGGTGCGCTGGTGCAGTGGTTCCGCGACCAGCTCGGCATCATCCGCAGCGCCGACGAGATCGAACCGCTCGCGGCGAGCGTGGACGACAACGGCGGGGCGTACATCGTGCCCGCGTTCTCCGGCCTGTACGCGCCCTACTGGCGCTCCGACGCGCGCGGTGTCGTCACCGGGCTCACCCGGTACGTCACCAAGGCGCATCTGGCGCGTGCGGTCCTGGAGGCGACCAGCTGGCAGACCCGCGAGGTCGTCGACGCCATGTACCAGGATTCCGGAGTGCGGATCACCACCCTCAAGGTGGACGGCGGCATGACCAAGAACAACCTGCTGATGCAGCACCAGGCGGACGTCCTGGGCGTGCCCGTGATCCGCCCCAAGGTCTCCGAGACCACCTGTCTGGGGGCGGCGTACGCGGCCGGGCTCGCGACCGGTGTGTGGAACGACCTCGACGAGCTCAAGGCGCACTGGCAGCAGGACGTGGAGTGGACGCCGCGGATGGACGCCGCATCGCGGGACCGCGAGTTCCACAACTGGCACAAGGCGGTGGAGCGGAGCTTCGGCTGGCTGGAGGACGGCGAGGGCTGAGCCGGGCAGAGCCGCGGCCCGTACCCCGGTCGGCGGGGGTACGGGCCGCTGAGTGCGGTCGTCGGCGGCTAGGTGGTCGCGTGTTCGCGGGAGGCCGCGGCCGCCGCCATCGCGTGTTCGACGACGTCGATGAGGACCTCCTTGACGGACTCGCGGTCGCGCGCGTCGCAGAGCACGACGGGCACTTCGGGGTCGAGGTCGAGCGCCTGGCGCACGGTGTCCGTGGGGTAGCGCGAGGCGCCTTCGAAGCAGTTGACGCCGACGACGAAGGGTATGGAGCGCCGTTCGAAGTAGTCGATGGCGGCGAAGCAGTCCTCCAGGCGGCGGGTGTCGGCGAGGACCACAGCGCCCAGCGCCCCGGTGGCCAGCTCGTCCCAGAGGAACCAGAAGCGGTCCTGCCCAGGGGTGCCGAAGAGGTACAGGACGAGGTCCTCGCGCAGGGTGATGCGGCCGAAGTCCATGGCCACGGTGGTGGTGTGCTTGCCCGCGACGCCGCGAGTGTCGTCGACGGGGCGCCCTGCCTCGCTGAGGGTCTCCTCGGTGCGCAGCGGCCTGATCTCGCTGACCGCGCCGACCAGGGTCGTCTTGCCGACGCCGAAGCCGCCCGCCACCAGGATCTTCAGCGTGACCGGCTCGACGGGGGCCTTGCCGCGCTCACTGCGCCTGAAGATCATCGCTCACTTCTCCTGCATCGGTGGTGTCGCGCGGGGCCGGTCCGTATCCGCCGCCGCCGGGGGTTTCGATCACGAGTACGTCGCCGGGGCCCAGGTCGGCCGAGTCGCTGCCCGCGAGCTCCACGACGGTGCCGTCCGCGCGTTCCACGCGGTTGGCGCCGAGTGCGCCGGTGTCACCGCCCGCCATGCCGTACGGCGCGATCCTGCGGTGCTGCGACAGGGTGGAGACCGTCATCGGCTCACGGAAGCGGATGCGGCGTACGGCTCCGTCCCCGCCGCGCCATCTCCCGTCGCCCCCGCTCCCCCGTCGTACGGCGAACTCCTCGAGGAGGACGGGCAGCCGCCACTCCAGTACCTCGGGGTCGGTGAGCCGGGAGTTGGTCATGTGGGTCTGCACGACGGGCGCCCCGTCGAAGCCGTCGCCCGCTCCGGAGCCGGAGGCCACCGTCTCGTAGTACTGGTGGTGGTCATTGCCGAACGTGACGTTGTTCATCGTGCCGGAACCCTCGGCCTGCACGCCCAGGGCGGCGTAGAGCGCCCCCGTGATGGCCTGGGAGGTCTCCACGTTCCCCGCGACGACGGCCGCGGGCGGCTCGGGGGCGAGCAGTGAGCCCGGGGGCACGATGACGCGCAGGGGGCGCAGGCAGCCGTCGTTGAGCGGGATGTCGTCGGCGACGAGGGTGCGGAAGACGTACAGGACGGCGGCGTTGACCACCGCGAAGGGGGCGTTGAAGTTGGTGGCGAGCTGCGGCGACGTACCACTGAAGTCGATGGTCGCGGAGCGTTCCGCGCGGTCCACGGTGACGCGGACGTGGATCGTGGCGCCGGAGTCGGTTTGATAGGCGAACTCGCCCTCTTCCAGGACGTCGATCACGCGGCGTACCGATTCCTCGGCGTTGTCCTGGACGTGCTTCATGTACGCCTGGACCACGTCGAGGCCGAAGTCGTCGATCATCCGGAGGACTTCGTCGACGCCCTTCTGGTTGGCGGCGATCTGGGCACGCAGGTCGGCGAGGTTCGTGTCCGGGTTGCGTGAGGGATAGGGGGCGTCGGTGAGCAGGCGGCGGGTCTCGGCCTCACGGAAACGGCCGTCTTCTACAAGAAGCCAGTTGTCGAAGAGGATGCCCTCCTCGTCGATGGTGCGGCTGTCGGCCGGCATGGATCCGGGGGCGATGCCGCCGATCTCGGCGTGGTGCCCGCGCGAGGCGACGTAGAAGAGGATCCGCTCCTCGGTCCGGTCCCTGGTCCGCTCTCTGGTCCGCTCCTCGGAAGAGCCGTCCGTCTCCGAAGTGCCGTGCTCCCCCGGCCTGTCGAACACCGGCGTGATCACCGTGACGTCGGGGAGGTGCGTGCCGCCGTGGTACGGGTCGTTGACGGCGTAGGTGTCCCCGGGGCGCATGCCGGTGCCGCGGCGCGCGATCACCTCCTTCACGCTGGTACCCATCGAACCCAGGTGGACGGGGATGTGCGGCGCGTTGGCGACGAGGTTGCCGTCCGGGTCGAACAGCGCGCAGGAGAAGTCGAGACGCTCCTTGATGTTCACCGACTGGGCGGTGGACTCCAGGCGGGCGCCCATCTGTTCGGCGATGGACATGAAGAGGTTGTTGAACACTTCAAGGAGCACGGGGTCGGCCGCGGTGCTCGCGGTGGAACTCTCCGGCGCGGTGACGCGTTCCATGAGCAGGTGGCCCGCTTCCGTGGTCGACGCCCGCCAGCCGTCGTCCACGACGGTGGTGGCACCGGCCTCCGTGATGATCGCCGGCCCTGTGACGGTCCGGCCCGGCGGCAGCTCCTCGCGGCGGTGCAGGGGTACGTCGCGTCGGCTGCCGCCGGTGTGGAGGCTGACCCGCTGCGGGGTGCCCGGCCCGACGGCGGCGGCCGCGAGGGTGGAGAGGTCGGGTGGTTCGGTGTCTCCGGTGGCCTCCACAGAGAGGGCCTCCACGACGACGGGCCGGTCCAGGGTGAAGGAGTAGGTGGCGCGGTGGCGGTCCTCGAAGTCCCGGGTCATGGTGTCCGGGTCCGTGAGTTCCACGGTCAGGGCGGTGTCCGTGCCGTCGTAGCGGAGTTGGGCGCGGCGCGTGACGCGGACGCGGTCGGCCGGCACGTCCTCGGCGAGGAGTTCGTCGCGGGCCGCGCTCTCCAGGTCGTCCGCCGTCTTGCGGACGTGCGGCATCGAAGACGCCTCCAGGGGCAGCTCCACGGACTGCTCCCGCATCGCCGTGGTGTCGGCGAGGCCGATGCCCAGGGCGGAGAGCACACCGGCCATGGGGGGTACGAGGACGGTGCGGATGCCCAGTGAGTCGGCGACCATGCACGCGTGCTGGCCGCCCGCGCCGCCGAATGTGGTCAGGGCGTAGCGCGTGACGTCGTGGCCCTTCTGGACGGAGATGCGCTTGACGGCGCCGGCGATGTTGGCCACCGCGATCCGCAGGTAGCCCTCGGCGACCTGCTCGGGTGTGCGGTCGTCGCCCGTCGCAGCGCGGATCTCCTCGGCCAGGGCGGTGAAGCGGTCGCGCACGAGGTCGCCGTCGAGGGGCTGGTCCCCGTCCGGCCCGAACACCGCCGGGAAGTGGGCGGGTTGGATGCGGCCGAGGGCGACGTTGGCGTCGGTGACGGTGAGCGGCCCGCCGCCGCGGTAGCTCGCCGGGCCGGGATCGGCGCCCGCCGAGTCGGGGCCGACGCGGTAGCGGCTGCCGTCGAAGTGGAGCACCGAACCGCCGCCCGCGGCGACGGTGTGGATGTCGAGCATGGGGGTGCGCAGCCGGACCCCGGCGATCCGCGTGGTGAAGACCCGCTCGTACTCGCCGGCGTAGTGCGACACGTCCGTCGACGTGCCGCCCATGTCGAAGCCGATGACGCGGTCGAAGCCCGCGAGGCGCGACATGCGCGCCATGCCGACGATGCCGCCCGCGGGACCGGACAGGATCGCGTCCTTGCCGCGGAACCGGCCCGCTTCCGTGAGGCCGCCGTTCGACTGCATGAACATCAGCCGCACGTCGTGGAGTTCGTCGGCGACGTGCTGGACGTAGCGGCGCAGAACCGGCGACAGATACGCATCGACGACCGCGGTGTCGCCCCGCGGTACGAGCTTCATGAGGGGGCTGACCTCGCTGGAGAGCGAGACCTGCGGGAAGCCGGTGCGGACGGCGAGCTCGCCGACGGCCTGCTCGTGGGAGGGGTACAGGTGGCTGTGCATGCAGACGACCGCCACGGAGCGGATCCCGTCGTCGTACGCGGCGCGCAGGGGGCCCGTCAGGCCCTCCAGGTCGGGTGGGCGCAGCACGTCGCCGTCGGCGGTGACGCGTTCGTCGACCTCGATGACGCGGTCGTACAGGAGTTCAGGGAGGACGATCTCGCGGGCGAAGATCCGTGGGCGGTTCTGGTAGGCGATGCGGAGGGCGTCGCGGAAACCCCGGGTGATGACGAGGGCGGTGGGCTCTCCCTTGCGCTCCAGGAGGGCGTTGGTGGCGACGGTGGTGCCCATGCGGACGGCGTCGACGGGCGCGGCGTCGTCGCCGTCGCCCGTCTTCGCGTCGGCGAGCAGTTCCCGGATGCCCGCGACCGCCGCGTCCCGGTAGCGCGCCGGGTTGTCGGAGAGGAGTTTGTGCGTGCGGAGGCTGCCGTCCGGGCGCCTCGCGACGATGTCGGTGAAGGTGCCGCCCCTGTCGACCCAGAACTGCCAGCCAGTCACGTTCTCACTCCCGCTTCCGCGCTGTTCAGAGCGCCCGGAGGCCGCTGATCACGTCGCGCAGAATACTCTCGTCCGGAAGCTCGGCAGGGGGCACGGGACGGGTCACGTGCACCAGTTCGTCCTCGACGAGATCGCCGATGAGGACACGGACCACGCCGACGGGCAGGTCGAGTTCGGCCGCCAGTTCGGCGACCGACTGGGGCGTGTCACGGCAGAGCTCGACGATGTCCACATGCTCCGGAGACAGCGTCTGGTCGGCCTCGTGGACGCCGGACGCCCGATCCTCGGTGATGACGACCGCGATCAGGTCGAGCCGGTGCTGCCCGGGGCTCGTGGTGCGGCCGCGTGTCATGGCGTACGGACGCACTACGGGACCGGCGTCGTCGTCGAACCAGCGGGGCGCCTCCTGCGCCTTCGGTAACTTCCGCGTGGCCTCTGTTGTTCTCTGCGTCCCTCGACCGTCTTCGCTCATGACCTCCCACTACCCCCCGGCGGGCAGATCCGTGCGCGGCGCCGTACCCAGATGCACACCGACCCGCTTGACCAGCAGCGTCATCTCGTACGCCACCAGGCCGACGTCGGAGTCCGCGTCCGCGAGGACGGCGAGGCAGCTGCCGTCGCCCGCGGCCGTGACGAAGAGGAAGGCGTCGTCGAGCTCGACGACGGTCTGCCTGACCCTGCCCGCCTCGAAGTGCCTGCCGACCCCCTTGGCGAGGCTGTGGAACCCGGAGGCGACGGCGGCGAGGTGCTCGCTGTCCTCCCGGGTCAGGTTCTTCGACACACCGGTCGGCAGGCCGTCTCCGGAGAGCACGAGCGCCTTGCGGATGCTGGCGACGCGCTGCACCAGGTCGTCGAGGAGCCAGTTCAGCTCCCCCCTCCCGCCGGTCGTGGTGGTGCGTGCGTCGGCATTCGGTGCGGTCATCGACCGTCCCCCTCGGATGTCGTTCCTGGTGCTGTGCCGTTCGGGGCGTCGTCGCCCGCGGCGTTCTCGTCGCGGCCGCGCTGCCAGCCCCGCTGGAGCGAGGCCATGCGGCTGCGTACCTCGTCCGCGTCGCGCTCCTCGGGCCGGGTCTCGGCGCGTCGGGGGCGGCGGTCGGGTCCGTCCTTCAACTGCGGGGCGAGGCTGGCCTGCCGGACGCGGCGGGGCAGTCCGCCCGGAGCGGTCGTGTCGGGGTCGGGCGCCGCCGCGGGCCGGAGCCCGGTGCCGTCCCAGGGGGCGCGGTCCGGGGTGGCGCGGTCCTGCGGGGCGGTGTCCGGGGTGGCGGTGCGGCGGCCGCGCCGGGGAAGATCCGTCGACACGTCGTCGACGGCCGTGACGTCGTGGTGCGGCGGCGACAGGTCGGGCCAGGCGGGCTGCGACCGCGGGCGCCGTGGGGCCTCGTCCTCGGCGGCCGGGGCCAGGGGCCTGCTCTCCGGCTGCCTGCCTTCCGGGAAACGGCGGCTGTCCTGCGGCCTGGTGTCCGGGAATCGGCCGGCCTGCGGTTCGCCGTCGGGGAACCGGCCGTCCTGCGGCCTGCCGTCCGGGAAGCGGCTGTCCTGCGGACCGGTGTCCGGGTACCGGCTGTCCTGCGGCCTGGCGTGCGTCACCGGGCGGCCGTTCGAGCGGACCAGTTTCGGGGTCCTGCGGCGCGGCAGCGGGACGGGCCCTCCGGAGTGGGCGTCCTCGCCGGCGTCGTCCTGGGAGGCTCCGGCGGGAGCGGCGCCCCTGCGGGTCGGTTCCCCGCGGCTCGCCTCGCGGTCGTCGCGAGCCTGCTGGTGCTGTTCGCCGGGCGTGCCCGCCACCCGGCGGCGCGGCCGGAAGAGGCCGCCGCGCTCGCTCTCCTCGTCGCCGAGGGCGCCGGGGAAGGCGTCGAGGTCGGCCAGGCCGACGGGCGCCTCCAGCTCGACGGGGCCGTCCAGAACGGAGGCGGGCAGACCCGGCAGCTGCACGGGCACCTGGGCGAGCGCCGCCGCGCGGTCGGCCCTCTTGTCGGGGCCCGCCATGGCCTCCCTGGTCTGCGCCCGGTCGAACCGGAAGCCCGCGCCACTCGTGTCGGGCACGTCGTCGGTGAGCAGCGACTCGGGGATGAAGACGACAGCGGTCGTGCCGCCGTACGGAGAGGGCTGCAACGACACGCGGACGCGCTGGCGCTGTGCGAGCCGGCTGACCACGAACAGGCCGAGCCGGTCGGTGTCGGACAGCTCGAACTCGGGGGTCTCCGCGAGCCGCAGATTGGCGTCCAGGAGCGCGTCGGCCGTCATGCCGAGGCCCCGGTCGTGGATCTCCAGGGTGAAGCCGTTGGCGACGTGCTCGCCGAGCACCTGCACCGCGGTGTGCGGCGGCGAGAACACCGTGGCGTTCTCGAGGAGTTCGGCCATGAGGTGCGTGAGGTCGGCGACCGCGGGCCCGGTGACCGCGATGCGGGGCAGGCGGCGCACCTCGATGCGTTCGTAGTCCTCGACCTCGGCGACGGCGGCGCGGACGACGTCCATGAGCTGGACCGGCTTGCGCCACTGACGCGACGGGGCGGCGCCGGAGAGGATCACGAGACCCTCGGCGTGCCGCCGCATGCGGGTGGTCAGGTGGTCGAGGCGGAACAGGTCGGCGAGCTCGTCGGTGTCCTCGGTCCTGCGCTCCATGGTGTCGAGCAGGGTGAGCTGCTTGTGCAGCAGGACCTGGCTGCGGCGGGCGAGGTTGACGAAGACCTCGGAGACGCCGCGGCGCAGGTCGGCCTGTTTGACGGTGGCCTCGACGGCGGCGCGCTGCAGCGTGTTGAGGGCCTGCCCGACCTGGCCGATCTCGTCCTTGCCGTACTCGAGGCGGGGCGCCTCGGTCTCCACGTCGACCTGCTCGCCCGCCGCCAGGCGACGCAGTACGCCGGGCAGCCGGACGCCGGACGCCTCGTGGGCCTCCAGCCGCAGCCGGCGCAGGTCGCGGATGAGGCTGCGGCCGATGCGTACGGACAGGAAGAGCGAGACCAGCAGCGCCAGCAGGCCGAGTACGCCGGCCGCGATGACCCGGACGATCACGCCGACGGCGGCCGGCTCGACGCGGTCCTGGAAGCGGTCGGTCGCTTCGTTGTTGCTCTCGGAGAGCTGCTTGAGGACGCGGCCCGCGGCCTGGTCCCAGTGGCTGGACGTGACCGCGCGCTGCTTGTCGGGCCCGGACTCGATGATGTCCTGCTCGGCCTTGCGCAGTTGAGTGGTCTCGGTGCCGTTCCAGTAGCGCTCGTAGCGGGCGCGGTCGTCCTCGGGGAGTTGCGCGAAGTTCACCTCGAAGAGGAGGGAGCGCTGGGCGCGGAGCTCGGTTGCCTGCCGGATCTCGGCCTTGGTGATCCGCCCGGCGACGAGCGCCGAACCGATCAACGCATCCTCACGGGAGAGCAGTTCACGCGCGCGGGTGGCGCCGACGAGCGCCCGGCCCTGCTGGTCGTACTTCATGTCGTCGAGACCGGAGAAGCCGTTGAGCGTGCTGAGCAGGTCGAAGTAGGGGTCGATCAGCTTCGTGTACATCTTCAGGGCGCCGGCCCTGGTGATCGTGCCCTCTTCGACGCTCCTGCGCAGCGGCTCGATGCCGTCGAAGGCTTCGACGAGCTCGTCGAGCCGTTGCCGCGAGTCTCCGCTGACGCCGTCACGGACGTCCGGGTCCTGGGCGTTGGCCCGGATCTTGTCGACCATGTCGTCGGTCGCGGTGCGGCTGCGGCGGAGCGCGGCGAGCGCGTCCGAGGCCCTGGGGTCGGCGAGGTAGACGAGGGTCTGTCGGCGCTCCAGCTGGATCACGCGCGCCGTGTCCTCGACCGGGTAGGCGAGCTTGTCGACGACGTTCACCGTGTCGATGAGGCTCAGCGCCTGGCGACCGGTGACGACGGTGGCGAAGCCCCAGATCGCGGTGAGGGAGAGCAGCGGCACGAGCAGCAGCGCCACGATCTTCCGGCGGATGGACTTCCCGCGAAAGCGCATGGCCTCCCCCAGATCGGCCCCCTGAGGCCGTTGCACGGGCCAGGGGCACACATGTGCGTCAACAAACGGCGCGAGCCTACTACTGACTCACGGGCAACTCGAAGGTGCATCCGAACGCTTTTCAGCCGTGACGCGAAAGGGACGTCCCTAGTTGTCCCTCCATTACGGGAGATTGCGCCCCAGCATGTGGCACCTGCCCGGAGGCTTCATCCGCCTTTGCTTGCACGCCAGTTGGCCGGATCTCTTCGCTCCGCGGAACCCGAGCGGGAATCTTTCGGATCTCTCGTTCGTCCATGAGGGAGAGAGCCGCGGATCGAGGAGAGGTCACCGGCGCGCCACCGGTACGCCACGGGGGCAGGCGACATGAAGCGCGGCAAAACGGGCAGCCAGTGGTGAGTCGGTGTCCCGTGAACGACCGCGAGCAGCGGGGGGAGTGACGAGATGATGGGCACGGCAGAGCGCCAGAGGAAGTCCGGGGGCGGTGCGGACGGGGCCGGTCCGCAGGAGGACGGGGCCGCTCAGCGGGAGGACGGGGCCGCTCAGCGGGAGTGGGAGCGTCCGGCCGAGCGGCCGCCGTTGTGGGTCGAGGAGCCTGCCCGCAGAAGGCGGCTGCCCGATCCGGTGCGGACGGCCGCGGTGCGAGCCGTGATCATAGTGGCGGTCACCCTCGTGCAGGCGATGGTCGCCGTCCTCGCCGCCCTGGCGGGCTCCTGGCTCTCCTTCCCCATGGTGCTGAGCAGCGTGGCCAGCACGGTCGTGGCCACCTGGGGCGTGCTCGACGTGTGGGTGACCCGCCAGGTGTGGAACCAACGGCACGGCGTCGTGTCGATGCCGAGCAGTACGGCACGGCGGCTGCGGCGCGAGCGGCGCCGGGCCCGCCGCCAGGCACGGGCCGCGGCGCGCGGGAAGGAACGCATACAGGGGTACGACCGCGTGCAGGGGTACGAGCGAATACACGGGCGTGACCGCGTACAAGGACGCGGTGGGTCGGGGCAGTTGTCGCATTCCTGAGCGTGGGCTTCTGAGTGCGAGTTCCTGAGTGCGGGTTCCTGAGCGTGAGCTCCTGAGGGTGAGCTCGTGAGTGTGAGCGGTCGCCCGTAGCGCCCTGAGGGCGCCGCCTCAGACCGCCGCGAGCCGCGCCGCCCGCTCGGCCGCCCACTCCGCCGCCAAGGCCCTGCGCGCCTTCATGAAGGAACGGGCGCGGTCCACCGCGAGGACCGCCGTGGTCCTGCCCCTGCGCTCGTACACGGCGAGGAACCCGATTCCGTCGCCCTCCCCCAGCCCCTCCGGTGAGCCCTCGACGATGCGCACGGTGTCGCCCTCGCCCCGGCGCCCGGCGAACTGCACGCGGGAGCCGTACTGATCCGACCAGAAGTACGGCAGGGAGCACACCGACTCCACGGTGTGCCCGGCGAGCAAGTTGCGCACCGCGACGCGGGGTTGCTCCGTCGCGCTCGTCCAGTGCTCGGCGCGGAGGCCGCCCACCCTGGCGACATCCCCGACCGCGACGACCTGCGGCAGCGCGGTGACGCAGCCGTCGTCGCACAGGACGCCGTCGTCGACGGCGAGAGGTGAGCCCGCGAGCCAGCCGGTGTTGGGGGTCGCCCCGATGCCGACGACGACCACGTCGGCGGGCAGCAGCCTGCCGTCGGACAACTCCACAGCGGCGACAGCGTCCCCAGCGGCCTCCGCCCTCCCCGCACCCGCGCTCCCCACACCCTCACTCCCCACACCCGGCGGCACACCCCTCGACGAGCCCCGCAGCGCCGCCACCCCGACCCCCGTCAGCAGGCCGGCCCCACCGCGCGCGTGCAGCCCCGCGCACACCGATGCCATCTCCGGTCCGAGCTGGGCCAGCAGCGGCAGCAGCGCGGCTTCGACGACGGTGACGTCATGGCCGAGCGCCACGCACGAGGACGCGGTCTCGGCGCCGATGAAACCGCCGCCGATCACCACCACCCGACGCGGCCCACGGTTCAGCTCCGCCCTCAACTCGCGGGCGTCGTCGAGGGTTCGAAGGGTGTGGACGCCCGTGAGCGGGGGCCCAGGGAGGCGCCGCGCCGATGCCCCGGTGGCGATGACGACGCCGTCGCCGGCCAGGGTGCGGCCGTCGTCGAGGACGACCGTGCGGCCGCGCACGTCGAGGGCCCGTGCGCGTGTGCCGAGGATCCACTCGGCTGCGAGTTCCGCCGTCTCCTCCTCGTCAGCGAGGGCGAGTTGGTGCCGGTCCGTGTCTCCGGTGAGGAAGCCCTTGGACAAGGGCGGCCGGTCGTACGGCGGGTGCGGTTCGTCCCCGACGAGGACCAGCCGGCCGTCGAACCCCTGGGCACGCAACTCCCGCGCGGCGTACAGGCCGGCGAGCGAGGCGCCCACCACGATGACGGTCCTCATGCCGCGGAGCCCTGATCAGCGGCTCCCGCGTCGGCGGCTTCCGCGTCGGTGGCCGCGAGGCGCACGTGGACGACGCCGTCCTCGACGTACACCTGATGCGTGCGCACGGGGCGGCGCGCAGGCAGGCAGACGGGCCGGCCGGTGCGAAGATCGAAGGACGCGGCGTGCAGCGGGCATTCGACGAGACAGCCCTCCAGCCAGCCCTCCGACAGGGACGCGTCCTGATGGCTGCACGTGTCGTCGATGGCGAAGAGCTCGCCGTCGGCGTTGAACACCGCGACGGGCGGCGTGGTGTCGAGGCGGACGGATTCGCCCGCGGGGAGGTCTTCAAGGCGGCATACGGGGATCATGGGGCCCCCTCCGGGTCGTTCCCGCTGTCATTTCCGATGTCATGCGGCGCGGTCCTCGGCCCTTGGGGAGCCAAGACCCTTCGGTAACATGCTGTTTCGTATGGCGCACGAGAAAGCGCCATGCGCAACAGAATCCGGGTGGGGCGCCCATCGCGTCAAGGGCTTCCCGAAGACGCGGCTTCAACAGGCCGCAAGGTGGTGAGGGTTCAGGTATGACGGGCGACCGGAAACAGGCTGATCAGGGCAGGGAACCGCGCGGTGAGCCGCGGGAGAGGCAGACGAAGGGCGCGGCCGGATCCGTCCAGTCCGTGGACCGCGCGGTGAGCGTTCTGGAGATCCTCGCGCGGCACGGGGAGGCCGGAGTCACCGAGATCGCCGACGAGTTGGGCGTCCACAAGTCGACGGCCTTCCGGCTCCTCGGCGTGCTGGAGAACCGCGGCCTGGTCGGCCAGGCCAAGGACCGCGGGAAGTACTTCCTGGGCGCCGGCGTACTCCGCCTCGCGGGGGCGGCGGCAGTGCGCATGGACATCTCGCAGGAGGGCGGCCCGGTCTGCCGCGAGCTCGCGGACGAGCTGGGCGAGACGGTGAACATCGCGGTCCTCGACGACGAC
This sequence comes from Streptomyces sp. NPDC039480, assembly GCF_055597165.1. Lineage (NCBI taxonomy): Bacteria > Bacillati > Actinomycetota > Actinomycetes > Kitasatosporales > Streptomycetaceae > Streptomyces > Streptomyces sp. NPDC039480. The sequence goes on from NZ_JBVITX010000021.1 coordinate 25,689, forward strand.
GCCGCGGTCAACATCATGCAGGCCAGGGGCCCGGCCTCGGTGACCGCGCAGAACTGGCTCGGCCGGCGCACCCCGCTGCACGCCACGTCCAGCGGGAAGGTGCTCCTCGCCCATCTGCCGACGACGCTGCGCGAGGGTCTACTGGCCCGCACCTTGCCCCGGCTGACCGAGCACACGGTGACCGGGACGGTGGCGTTGCGCCGGGAGTTGGAGGCCGTTACCGGGCAGGGGTTCGCCGTCGCCGTGGAGGAGTTGGAGGTGGGCCTCGCCGCGGTCGCGGCGCCGGTGCGCGCGCACGACGGCAAGGTGATCGGGGCGCTCAGCGCGTCCGGGCCGGTCTACCGGCTGACCGAGGAGCGGCTGACCGAGCTCGCCAAGCGCACCGTCGCCGCCGCCGTCGAGCTCTCCCGCCGCATGGGGTACGGCTTCTGACGGTCGGCGCGAGGGCGGGGCCGGAAAGTTCCGGCCCCGCCCTCGCGCTGTCCGCGCCCCGGGCTCCCCGCCGTTTCGTGAAGGCTTGACTCCACCCTCTTGACGGCCTCTTGATGGCGTTCCCAGTATGTCTCTCATAGCGCAACCGAACGTGCAGTACGCAACAACACCGCCACGCCGTGCGCAACAGCAGAGGAGTCTGGCCGTGCCCCACGAGGTCCGTGCCGTCGTCGCCCCGAAGAAGGGCGCACCCGTCGAGGTGCAGACGATCGTCGTGCCAGATCCCGGTCCCGGAGAGGTCCTCGTCTCCGTGCAGGCCTGCGGGGTCTGCCACACGGATCTGCACTACCGGGAAGGCGCGATCAACGACGACTTCCCGTTCCTGCTCGGCCACGAGGCGGCCGGCACCGTGGAGGCGGTCGGCGCGGACGTCGCCGATCTCGTCCCCGGCGACTGCGTCGTGCTCGCCTGGCGCGCGCCCTGCGGGGCCTGCCGCTCCTGCCGCCGCGGCCGCCCCTGGTACTGCTTCGACTCGCGCAACGCCGCGCAGCCCATGACCCTCCTGGACGGCACCCCGCTGAGCGCAGCCCTCGGCATCGGCGCCTTCGCAGAGAAGACCCTGGTCGCCGCGGGCCAAGCCGTGAAGGTCGACCCGGCGGCCCGCCCCGAGGCCGTGGCCCTGATCGGCTGCGGAGTGATGGCGGGGTACGGGGCCGCGGTGCACACCGGCGGTGTGGGCCGCGGGGACACCGTCGCCGTCATCGGCTGCGGCGGCGTCGGGAACGCCGCGATCGCCGGGGCGTCGCTGGCCGGGGCGCGCCGCGTCATCGCCGTCGACATCGACGAGGGCAAGCTGGACGGTGCGACGCGGTTCGGCGCCACGCACACCGTCAACTCACGCGGCACGGACGCGGTCGAGGCGGTGCGCGAGCTGACCGGCGGCCATGGCGTCGACGTCGCGATCGACGCGGTCGGCACCCCGTCGACGTACAAACAGGCCTTCTACATGCGTGACCACGCGGGCGTGCTCGTCCAGGTCGGCGTGCCCGAGCCGGAGACGACCGTCGAGCTGCCGCTGATCGACGTCTTCTCGCGCGGTGGCGCCCTCAAGTCGTCCTGGTACGGCGACTGCCTGCCCACCCGGGACTTCCCGATCCTCGTCGACCAGTACCTCAGCCGCCGTCTCGACCTGCGCGGATTCGTCTCCGAGACCATCCGGCTCGACGAGGTGGAAGAGGCGTTCACGCGGATGCGCCGGGGCGAGGTGCTGCGATCGGTGGTGATCCTGTGAGCGCCGCCCGGCCCCGCGGACCCCGCGTGGTCGTCATCGGCGCCGGCATCGTCGGCTGCTCGCTGGCCGACGAGCTGACCGCCCGCGGCTGGACCGACGTCACCGTCCTCGACCAGGGGCCGCTGCCCGCGCCCGGCGGCTCCACCTCGCACGCGCCGGGCCTGGTCTTCCGGACGGGCCCCTCCAAGACGATGACCGCGTTCGCCACGTACACCGTGGAGAAGTTCACCGCCCTGGAGGTGGACGGCCTGCCCTGCTTCAACCCCGTGGGCGGCCTGGAGCTCGCCACCACGCCCGAGCGCTGGACCGACCTGCACCGCAAGGCCGGATGGGCCGCATCCTGGGGCGTGCGTGCCGAGCTCGTCGGCGCCGCCCGCTGCAAGGAGCTGTGGCCGCTCGTCGACGAGACGCAGGTGTACGGCGGCCTGTACACGCCCGACGACGGTCTGGCCCGCGCCGTGCCCGCCTGCCGTGCGCAGCTGGAACGGGCACGCGCGCGTGGAGCACGTTTTCTCGACCGGCACACCGTGACGGGCATCGAGCGGGACGGCGGCCGCGTCACCGGCGTCACCACCGACCGCGGCACCTTCCCCGCCGACCACGTCGTCTCGGCGGCCGGGTTCTGGGGGCCGGTCATCGGGCGCATGGCCGGCGTCGACGTGCCCCTGCTGCCGCTCGCCCACCAGTACGTGAAGACCACGCCCCTGCCCGAGCTCGCGGGGCTCAACGATCCGCGCACCGAGGCGTCGCGGCCGATCCTGCGCCACCAGCACCGGGACCTGTACTTCCGTGAGCACACCGACCGCGTCGGCATCGGGTCGTACGCCCATCGGCCGCTGCCCGTCGACCCGTTCGCGGTCCCGGCCTACGACGACGCGGAGGACATGCCCTCCTCGTACCCCTTCACCGAGGAGGATTTCGCGCCCAGTTGGGAGGACTGCCGCCAGCTGCTCCCGGCCCTGAAGAGGGCGGAGATCGCGGAGGGCTTCAACGGCGTCTTCTCCTTCACGCCCGACGGCATGCCGGTGCTCGGTGAGTCCCGTGAGCTGCGGGGCTTCTGGCTGGCCGAGGCCGTCTGGGTCACGCACTCGGCGGGTGTCGCCAGGGCGGTCGCCGAGTGGATGGTCGACGGACGGCCCTCGCTCGACCTGCACGACTGCGAGCTGACGCGCTTCGAGGACGCGCAGCGCTCCCCCGCGTACGTGGCCGAGCGCGGGGCACAGCAGTTCGTCGAGGTCTACGACGTCATCCACCCGCTCCAGCCGCCGGACCGGCCGCGGCCCCTACGGGTCAGCCCCTTCCACGTCCGGCAGCAGGAGCTGGGCGCGGTCTCCCTGGAGGGCGGCGGCTGGGAACGTCCGCACTGGTACGAGGCCAACGCTTCGTTGACGGAAGGCATCGAGGTGCCCGGGCGGGACGCGTGGGCGGCCCGTCACTGGTCCCCCGTCGCGGCGGCCGAGGCGCGCGCCACCCGTGAGCGGGTCGCCCTCTACGACATGACGCCGCTGCGCCGCCTCGAGGTCACCGGCAGCGGTGCCCTCGCCTTCCTCCAGCGCATGACGTCCAACAACCTGGCCAAGAGGCCCGGTTCGGTCACGTACACCCTCCTGCTCGACGAGGCCGGGGGCATCCGCTCCGATCTGACGGTGGCGCGGCTCGCCCCCGACCGGTTCCAGGTGGGCGGCAACTCCCCCGCCGACCTCGACTGGCTGCTCCGCCACGCGCCCGACGACGTGCATCTCAGGGACATCACCTCGGGGACGTGCTGCGTCGGTGTCTGGGGGCCGCTGGCCCGCGCGCTCGTCCAGCCGCTCACGCGGGACGACTTCTCGCACGAGGCGTTCGGCTATTTCAAGGCCAAGGAGACGTACATCGGACACGTGCCGGTCACCGCCATGCGCTTGTCGTACGTCGGTGAGCTGGGCTGGGAGCTGTACACCAGCGCGGATCTCGGGCTCCGCCTCTGGGACACGCTGTGGGAGGCGGGCCGCGCGCACGGCGTGATCGCGGCGGGGCGGTCCGCCTTCAACAGCCTGCGCCTGGAGAAGGGGTACCGCGCGTGGGGCCAGGACATGACCACCGAACACAACCCCTACGAGGCGGGCGTCGGCTTCGCGGTCCGGATGAACAAGGGCGACTTCGTGGGGCGTTCGGCGCTCGAAGGGCTCGGGCCGCCCACGCGCAAACTCACCGCCCTCCTCCTCGACGACCCCACAGCGGTCGTCCTCGGCAAAGAGCCCGTCTACGTAGAGGGCGTTCCGGCCGGATACGTCACCAGTGCCTCCTACGGGTACACCCTGGGCCGCTGCGTCGCCTACGCCTGGCTGCCGCCCCTGGAGACCGGTTCCGGCGTCGACATCGAGTACTTCGGAGAGAAGGTTCCCGCGACGCTCGCCGAGGAGCCCCTGTTCGACCCGGAGATGACCCGCATCCGCCGCTGACCCATCAGCCGCCGACCGCCAGGAGGCACCGGTGTCCCCCACCCATGACGTGATCGTGATCGGCCTCGGCGGCATGGGCAGCGCCGCCGCCCACCATCTCTCCGCGCGCGGCGCCCGCGTCCTCGGCCTGGAGAAGTTCGGCCCGGTGCATCGACGCGGCTCCAGCCACGGCGGTTCGCGCATCACCCGCCAGTCGTACTTCGAGGACCCCGCGTACGTACCGCTGCTGCTGCGCGCCTACGAGCTCTACGACCGCCTCGAACGCGACACCGGGCGCGACATCGCCACCCTGTGCGGCGGCGTGATGCTCGGGCGGGCCGACAGCCGCACGGTGACCGGCTCGCTGCGCTCCGCCGAGCAGTGGGGCCTGCCCCACGAGATGCTCGACGCGAAGGAGATCCGCCGCCGCTTCCCGACGCTCGCCCCGGGCGACGACGAGGTGGCCCTGTACGAGGCGCGGGCCGGTCTCGTCCGGCCCGAGAACACGGTGGCCGCACATCTCCAGCTGGCCACACGGCACGGCGCCGACCTGCACTTCGAGGAGCCGATGACGCGGTGGGAGCCGTACAAGGACGGAGTGCGCGTCCACACCGCGGAGGACACCTACACGGCAGGACACCTGGTGGTGTGCCCGGGCGCGTGGGCGCCTCAACTGCTGACCGACCTGGGTGTGCCGTTCACCATCGAACGGCAGGTCATGTACTGGTTCCAGCCCTCCGGAGGAGTCGGCCCCTTCCTCCCTGAGAACCATCCGATCTACATCTGGGAGGACGGGGAAGGCGTCCAGGTCTACGGTTTCCCCGCCATCGACGGACCCGCCCTGGGAGCCAAGGTGGCCTTCTTCCGCAAGGGCACGCCCTGTACTCCGGAGACCATCGACCGGTCGGTCCACGACGACGAGATCGTCGCCATGGCCGAGCAGGTGGGGCGGCTGATCCCGAGCCTCCCCGGCGGCTTCGTCAAGGCTGCCACCTGCATGTACTCCAACACCCCCGACGAGCACTTCGTGATCGCCCGCCATCCGGCGCACCCGGAGTCGGTCACCGTCGCGGCCGGCTTCTCCGGACACGGCTTCAAGTTCGTGCCGGTGGTCGGCGAGATCCTCGCCGACCTGGCCATCGAGGGCACCACCGGGCACCCCATCGAGCTCTTCGACCCCAGCCGCCTCGCCGCCACGCCTGCCTGAGAAGCACCGTTGAGGAGTACGAGAACCGTGACGACGACCCCGTTGCCGCCGAGCCTCACCGCGACCCTCCCCGGCCGCTACTACACCGACCCGGAGATCTTCCGGCAGGAGCAGGAACGCGTCTTCGAAGCGCTCTGGTTCTGCGCGGTACGCTCCGCCGACCTCGACAGGCCCGGCGCCTTCCGCACCGTCCAAGTGGGGCGTGAGAGCGTCCTTGTCACCCGCACGCGCACCGGCGAACTGCGGGCCTTCCTCAACGTCTGCCGCCACCGCGGTGCCCGGTTGTGCACCGAGGAGTCCGGCCAGGTGCGCCGCGCCCTCCAATGCCCGTACCACGCCTGGACGTACGACCTGGACGGCAGGCTGATCGCCGCGCCCGGCCTGACGAAGATGCCGGACGTGGACCGCGCCGCGTACGGCTTGGTGACGGTCGCCCTGCGGGAGTGGCTCGGCTACGCGTGGGTGTGCCTGGCCGACGAGCCGCCCTCCTTCGAGGAGACCGTCATGGGCGCCGCGGTCGAACGCCTCGGTGACAAGGCCTCCATCGAGCGCTACGGCACCGAGCGGCTCGCGCTCGGCAAACGTGTCACGTACGACGTGCGCGCCAACTGGAAGCTGATCGTCGAGAACTTCATGGAGTGCTACCACTGCGCGACGATCCACCCGGAACTCACCGACGTGCTGCCGGAGTTCACGGAGGGCTTCGCCGCGCAGTACTACGTGGGGCACGGTGCCGCGTTCGGCGAGGAGGTCGGCGGCTTCACCGTCGACGGCAGCGCCGGCTTCGGCCGTCTCCCCGAGGTGCCGGAGGACCAGGACCGGCGCTACTACGCGATCACCGTGAAGCCGACCGTCTTCGTCAACCTCGTCCCCGACCACGTCATCCTGCACCGCATGTTCCCGCTGGCCGAGGACCGCACGGTCGTCGAGTGCGACTGGCTGTACGCACCCGACGTCGTCGCGTCCGGTGCCGACCTGAGGCACTCCGTGGAGCTCTTCCACCGGGTCAACACGCAGGACTTCGCGGCCTGCGAGCGCACCCAGCCCGCGATGGCGTCACGCGCCTACCGCGAGGGCGGGGTGCTGGTGCCGACCGAGCACCACATCGGGCTCTTCCACGAGTGGCTGACGAAACAGCTCGCTACGGAGTGAGTTCACTACGGAGTGACGGGGTCCGGCTGTGCGGCGGGCCGCTTGTACATCCGCGTCGCCGTGATCTCCCCGTGCACCGTCTCGCCGTCGGGGTCCTGCTGCGGCAGCCCCGGACGCAGGTGCTCCTCGACGCTGATGTACTTCAGGCCCGCCCGCAGGTCCGCGTCGTTCCGCAACCGGATGACCAGCGGGAACTCCGCGAGCGCCGTCGTGTCGAACAGTCCGGTCGTGTAGAGCAGCTGCACGCCGAGCGCGTCGGAGACGGCCCGCTGGAGCTCCAGGAGGTACGTCGCGTTGGCGCGGCCGATGGGGTTGTCCAGGAACAGCGTGCCGGCGTGCCGATGCTTGTCGCGGCCCCGGTCGTTGCTGCGCAGGGCGGCCATCGTGCAGTACAGGGCGATGGCCGCGGTCAGCAGCTGGCCGCCGGAGAACACGTCGCCCATCTGCCCGACGGGGACGCGCTCGGCGCGCAGCACGGCGTCCGGCTTGAGGATCTCGACGGCGACACCGCGCGGCTCCAGCGCGGCCTGGACACCGCGCAGCAGCAGGGACATGCCGTCGCGGCGCAGGTCCGAGTTCTTCTTCACGGCGGCGCGGGTGGCCTCGTCGATGACCTCGCCGAGCCGCTCCACGAGCGTGGCCTGGTCGGGCTCGTCGAAGCGGACCCGCAGGAACTCCTGCCCGGACCACTCCCCCAGGCCCTCGGGCAGCCGGGAGAGGCGCTGGGCGGAGCGCAGGGTGGCGAGCGCGGACTCGACGAGGCCGCGCAGGCGGTCGACGATGCTGTCGCGGTTGCGCTCCAGCTGCTCCAGCTCGTCGGTGAGGACGCGGAGCCTGGGCGCGAAGGCGTCGGCCCACTTCTTCGCGTGCTCGGGCAGCGCGGACGCGGGCAGCTCGCGGATCTGCTGGCGGGCGGGGGTGCGCACCTGCTCGTACCGCGTCGAGTTCGCATGCCGTACGAGGATGTCGCTCGCCTCGCGGACCGCGGACTCGGCCGTCGACAGGTCGGCGGCGCAGCCGCGCAGGGAGCGGCGGGCCTCCGCGGCGGCCTGGCGGGCTTCTTCCAGAGAGCCGGGGTAGGCCTCGGGGGCTTCCTCGGTCTCTTCTTCGTGGTGCTCGCGGAGGAGGTCTCGGAGCAGGGCTGCGGTCTCGTCGAAGCCGCCGGCCGCGTCCTCGGTGGCGCGGTGGGTGTGGAGCAGGGCGGCGTGCGCCTCCTTGGCGCGGCTCAGCGCCTCGGTGTGCGCGGCCAGCTCGCCGGTGGCGGTGCGCAGGAGGGTCTGGGCCTGCTCGGCGTCGCCGGGCACGAGCTCTTCGGGGAGCTCGGTGTGGGCTTCGCCGTCCTCGGGGGCGTGCCGCTCGGCCTCGCCGCGCAGCCGGCCGAGCTGCTCGCTCGCGGTGGACGCGCGGGCCTCGATGAGCTGGACCTGGGCCTCGGCGCGCGCGGCGGCGGCCTGCCGGGACGGGCCGTCGGAGCCGTCGGTGCCTTCGAGGAGCAGGGCTGCGCGGGTGCGGACCTTGTTGCTGAGCCGGTCGAGCTCGGCGAGCGCGGCGCTCTCGTCGCTCTCGGCGCGGGCCTGCTCGGCCCGCAGATCGGCGCCGACGCCCACCTTCTCGTAGAGCTGGGACGCCGCGCGGTAGGCCTCGCGCAGGGCGGGCAGGGACGCCTTCGGGGCTTCGCTCTCCGCCGGTACGTCCTCGGGGGCGCCGGCGATCTCGGCGCGCTCGGCGCGCAGCGCGCGGGCGGTGCGGCGGGCGTCGTCGGCGGCGCGCTGAGCGGCGCGGCGGTCCTCGTCGGCGGCGCGGGCGCGGTCCAGACAGGTCTGGGCACGGGCTTCGTACTCGACGGCGTCGTCGGCCAGTTCGCGCAGCTTGGCCTGCCAGCCGGCCCGCTCGCGGAGCCGGAAGGCGAGGCCCGCGAGGGCGTCGGCGGAGCGCCGGGCGCGCTGGGCGGCCTCTTGGCGCTCGTCACGCACGCGTGCCGCCTCGCTCGCGGCCTCTTCGGCCTCGGCGCGCGCGGTGCGGGCCTCGGTCAGCTCGGCCTCCGCCTCCTCGGCGAAGGTGCGCGCCTCGGCGGCCGCGGTGGCGAGCTCGGCGAGCCGGCCGCTGGGGCAGCCGGCGCGCCAGGAGGCGAGGCGGGCGGCGAGCTCACGGTCCTTGCCGAGCCGGCCGGCGAGCGTCCGGATCTCGTCGTCCCGCTGTGCGGCCCGCGCGCGGAGCGCCTGCCGCTCCTCGTCGGCCGCGTGCTCGTCGTGCATGGCCGGGTTCGGCGGTACGAGGAAGACGCTGCCGGCGGTGCTGTCCGCCGCCTGGTCGCTCGGCGTGGGGGCGAGGAGGGCGGCGGCGGTGCCGACGGCGACGGCGGAGCGGGGCAGCAGCGCGGCGTCGGCGAGGGCTTCGCGGGCGCGGGCGTGGGTGTCGGGGTCGGTGATGACCACGCCGTCGACCAGCTCGGGCCGGGCGGCGAGCACGCGCGCGTGGTCGGCGGGGTCGACGGCCTGGGCGAGATAGCGCCAGCCGGGCAGTGCGGGGATGCCGTGCTCGCCGAGGAACTCGACGGTGGCGAGGACGTCGGGGCCGGGCGGCAGCAGGCCGCCGTCGCCGAGGGCGCCGAGGATGCGGGAGTCGTCGGCGGCCGCGGTGCGCAGCTCGAACAGCTGTCGCTCGGCGGAGGCGACGCCTTCTTCGAGGAGGGCCTTCAGGTCGTCCGCGGAACGGTCGAGCTCCTCTACGGAGAGGGCGCCGTCGGTGTGGGTTTCCGTGTCGGTGGCGGCCTGATCGGCTCCGCGGCGGGGCTGCGGCACCGCGGTGGCCCCGGTCGGCAGGCTCAGCAGCTCGGCGAGCCGGGGGTCCCGAGCGATGGACTCGGCGGCGCGGCGCTCCGCGTCGTGGGCGGCCTCGGCGGCGGCCGCGGCGTCCGAGGCGCGGGCGGCGGTCAGCTCGGCCCGGGCCTCCGCGGCGGCGGTCTCCTTGGCGTGGTCGGCGGCGCGGCGAGCGGCCTCTCGGGCGGTGTCCCAGGCGGCGACGGTGGTCTTCTCGGCGTCGCTCGCGGCGAGGGCGGCGCGGGCCGGGTCGGCGTCGGGGGCGGTGTCGTCGAGCCAGCCCGCGCGGACGGCCTCGGCGGTCTCCTGCTCGACCTCGGCGAGGCGCTGCTTCAGGTGGCCCGCCTCGCTGCGGGCGCGCTGGGCCTCGGTTGCGGCGGCGGTGGCGTCGCGGTGCGCGGTCTCGCCGGTCTCCTGGAGGCCGGCGGAGCGCTCCTCTTCTTCGTTCGCGACGTTCTCCGCGCCTTCGGCGGCGGTGTGCAGGGCGCGGACGAGGTCGGACGCGGCCTTGGCGCGGGCGGCGAGCGCGGGTGCCGCGTCGCGCTCGGCCTCGCGGATCGCGACGGCCACGCGCGCGGAGCGGTCGGCGGCCGCGCGGTGCCGCAGGACGGCTTCGGCGGCCTGCCAGGCGGCGTGCAGGGTGCGCGCGTCGGCGAGCTCGCGGCGCTGGGCGGCGGCGGCCTTCTCGGCGACGGTGAGCGCCAGGGAGGCGTGCCGGTAGGCCAGCTCGGCGGAGATCAGGGCGCTCTTGCCGCGGGCCCGCTCGGCCTCGGTGACGGTGTGGGCGGCCGCGGTGACCTGCTCGGCCAGTTCGGCGGCGCGGCCCCGCTCCTCGGTGGCGCGCGCGGCGAGCCTGCGCGCCAGCGTCCGGGTGCGGCGCTCGGCGCCCGCGTGCACGTCACGCGCGCGTGCCCGGGTGTCGGCGGCGTCGACGATGCGGCCGAGGAGGTCGACGGAGCCGGCGGTGAAGTCCCGTTCGGCCATGAGTTCGGCGCGGCGGCCGAGTTTGTTGCCGAAGCCGTGGACGAGGTCGGCGAGGCCGTCCGTGTCGCGCGTGTCGGTGACGGCGCGCAGCAGCAGGTCGGTGAAGTCGGAGTCCTTCTTGACGGCGAAGAGGCCGGCGGCCTCGCCTTCGTCGGCGTTCATCTCGCGCTGGTAGCGGAAGAGTTCGGGGTCGAGGCCGAGGTCGCCGAGGTGTTCGTTCCAGCGGTCGTGGATCTCTTCCCAGTGCACTTCGAGGTGCGGGTACGCCTTGCCGGCCTCGGTCAGCGCGTCGCGGAAGCCCTTCATGGTGCGCCGCCGCCCCTGGGCGCCCGAAGCGCCCTCCACCGACGCACGTACGGCGGTGGACTCGGCGACGGGCAGCGAGTCCAGGCTCATGCCGGGCCCGGGCCGGAAGGAGTACCAGGCCTCGGCGAACTTCCGCGGGTCGTTGGAGACCTGCCGCCCGCGCCATTCGCTGACCTTGCCGACGACCACGCACTCGCCGGTGAGGGTGTGCTGCCACTCCAGGGCGACGTGACCGCAGTCGTCGGCGAGCAGGAACTTGCGCAGCACGCCGGAGCTGGCGCCGCCAAGGGTGTTCCTGTGGCCCGGCAGCATCACCGAGAAGATCAGCTTGAGCAGGACGGACTTGCCGCCGCCGTTCTCCAGGAAGAGCACGCCCGCGGGCGCGGGGCGGCGCGGGGGGCCGACCGGCTCGTCCTCGAAGAACTCCGCCTGGGCGGGCGCGGGGTCGGGCACCTCTGCGCCGACTCCGCGCAGGTCGAGCACGGTGTCGGCGTAGCGCGCACCGGCCGGACCGATGGAGTAGAGGCGGATCCGGGACAGCTCGTACATGGCGGCGGACTCTCGTCGTAAGTCGTGCGGAACGGCAGGAAGTTAAGGGGGCGGGGCGGCGGGGCTCAGGAGTGGAAGGGCAGCCCCGCGTCGGCGGCCAGCTCCAGGTCGTCGGTGTCCTCGGGAGGCAGGAGCGTCGCCGAGCCGTCCGTGACCGGCACGACACCGAGCTCGAGGAGCTCCGCCATGGCCGCGCTGCCCGCCATGTCGCGGACCTGGAGCTGGTAGCGGGCCGTGGTGCGGTACGTCCCTCCGGAGTCGTCTCCCGTGCGCTGGAGGAAGCCGGAGTCGGTGAGGAAGGCGACGGCCTTGCCGATGATGCCGGTGGTGGAACCGGCGAGGCGGCGGGCGTCCTTGGTGGCGCCGGTCGAGCTGCGGCGCGCCCAGATCCGCCAGGCGGCTTCGAGGCCAGGGGCGTCGGTGGCGGGGTCGGTGTTCTCGCCGTGCTCCTCGGCGCGCTCCTCCAGGCGCCGACAGGCCTGTCGTACGAACGCGTCGACGCCGTTGACCGTGACGCGGCCGATGTAGCCGTCGTCGGCGAGGTCTTCGGGGCGCGGGAACGCCATGGCGGCGACGGCGAGATGGGCGAGGCCGTGCAGGAAGCGGTCGGAGGCGTCCGTCGCCGCGCGGCGGGCGTAGTCGCCCATGCGGACGGCGAAGACGGAGTCCTCGGCGGCGGTCACGGCCATCCCCGCGCGCGGGGAGACCTCCAGGACGACGAGCCCGAGTCCGGTGGCGACGGCGTCGGCGAGCCTCGCGAAGGGCGGGTCCTCGCGGTAGCGCCGGAGCAGTTCGGCGTACTCCTGGTCGCGGGCGGGCTGGAGCTTGGGCTGAAGCCCGAAGGCGACGAGCCGCGCGGCATCGGCGGCGTCGGCCGGGGTGACGGCCGCGGGGACCGCGGGCGCCGCCGTGAGTTCCGGCTCGCCCCACGCGGCGTGCTCAGCGGGGTGCTCGGTCACGGCGTGTGCTCCTTGTGGGGGTGGGGTGGGAAGTGGGGGTGGGGTGCGTGGTCGGGGTTGGGTGCGCGGTGGGGGTGGGGCGTGTGTTCGGGGCGGGGTGCGGAGTACGGGTGGTGTGTGCGGTGGGGGTGCCGCGCGCCGGATCCGGGGGCAAGCGCGCGATCGGCGTGCCGCACGCGCGGTCCGGGGCACGACGCAAGTCCCGGGCGCCGCATGCCGGTCCGGGGCGGGGCGCAAGCTCCGTTTGGCGCATGCCGGGTCCGGGGCCAGGCACCAGTTCGGCGTGCCGCATGCGGCGTTCGATGCGGGGCGCCAGTTCCGGGTGCCGTATGCCGGGCCCGGGGCGGTGGACGCGAGTGGTGGTCATGGTCAGGCCGCCTCCGTCCGGGCGGCCGCCATGCCCGCGGCGTCCAGGAGGGCGGTGCCGACGATGAGGTCGGCGCCGCCGAACTCCTCGTCGTCCAGTTCGGTGCCGTCGTCCACGGCGAAGAGGAGCTTCTCCTCGCCCTGGCGGTAGGCGGTGCCGACGGGCGGGCTGGCCGCGTGGACGGCCAGCAGGGCGACGAGGTAGGGCAGTTCGGGATCGCGGCGACGCGCGTCGGCGAGGAGGCCGGAGAGCCGTCGCGGCGCGTCGGCGGGCAGGTCGAGCAGCTCCATGGCACTGGAGAGCTGCTCCTCGCTGAAGCGGCTGTCGTCCGGGGTGGCGATGAGGTCGGGCTCGGGCATCTCCGCGCCGAGGTGCTCGCGCTCCATGGGCGGCGTCAGCAGTATGTCGACGAGGTCGCCGACGCGGACGGACACCGGGGTGCGCAATCCGGTGCCGCGCGCGAAGAAGGCGTCCGTCACGCGGCTCGCCTGCTCCGCCGGGAGCGGCAGGAGGGGGGCGACCAACTGACCGTACAGGTCGAGGCCCGCGCGGGCGGTGGGGGTGGCGAAGGCCTGCCTGTCCTGCTCGGCACGGAACAGCGGGCCGGCCTCCAGGAGGCGGGACTGCAGCTGGGTGTGGCGGCGGATGCAGTCCTTGACGATGTCGACCAGCTCGGCGGCGCGGCGCTTCTGCTCGGGGTCCTCGGACTCGTCGCGGGCCTTGCGGATGTTGGTCAGGATGGCGTTCTCGTGGCGGTAGCGGTCGGCGACGTGGTCGAGCGCCTCCGCGATCATGTCGGGGACGGCGCGGAGCCAGTCCACCGCGCGGACGTTGCGCCGGGTGGCGTCGAGGGCCTTGCGCAGGGTTTCCGAGTACTGCACGGTGCGGTAGCGGGCCTGCTCGGCGGCGAGCTGGGCGTCGGCGAGCCTGCCGCGGCTGATGAGGACCTCCAGCTTCACCTCGGCGGCGATCTGGGCGCTGGTGACGTCGGTGTCCAGGGCTCCCACCAGGACGTTGACCGCTTCGTCGGTCGTGCGGAGGTAGACACCGCCGCCGTAGCCGGACACCTCTTCGAGGAGCTTGAAGTCGTAGTCCCTGCGGACATATGTCCCGTCAGGGGCGAAAGTGCCGTACACGGCGCGGAAGCCGCGGTCGACGCTCCCGACGTTGATCAGATTCTCCAGGACCCAGCGGGCCACGCGCTCGTGCTCGGCGGCCGGGCGGCGCGGGGCCTGGGCGGCGACGCGCGGGAGCAGCCTGGCGACGATCTGCTCGTGGTCGGCGCCGGTGTCGAAGTCCATGTTCAGCGTGACGAGGTCGATGGCGGAGAGGGCCACTTCCGCCATCGCGTACACCGAGTACTCGCCCGCGAGGTTGGCCTTGCGCACGTCGAGGTCGTGCAGCGGAGCCGTGCAGGCGAGGGCGCGCAGGCGGCGCGCCAGGCCCTCGTCGGCGGCCGGGCCCGGAGCGGGCCGCGGCCCCGCGCTGAGCTGGGGCGGAGCAGTGTCCGTAACGGCAGGCGAAGTCACGGTGCACAGACTAGGTCCTCGGTCTGACAACGGTCGAAACGGCGCAGACCCGGCAGCGCTCAGTCATGGCCCCGCCCACCCCGTTCACCGTCGGCCGCGCACACCCCGCCCACGCCGTCACCGTCGGCCGCGCACACCCCGCTCACCCTAAGTGTCGCGCCGCCCGTACGCGTCGCCGAGCCGTCGGCGCGAGTCGTCGAGGTACTCGGCGAGCAGCGTCTCGGCGTCGTCACGACGGCCTTCCTGGAGCGCTTCCAGGATCTGCCGGTTGCGTGCGATGTACGGCTCGTGGAGCCGCTGGGGGTCGCCCATCACGTGGAAGGCCAGGCGGAGTTCGGCGAAGACGCTGCGCATCAGCTCGTCGGTCCTCGCACTGCCGGCGAGGGCGACGAGTTCCCGGTGGAAGTCGATGTTGGCGGTGGAGACGCCTTTCCAGTCGCCCGCGCGCGCGGCCCGCAGGCCGTCCGCCACGGCGTCGGCGAGCCCGTCCACGGCGTACGGCGGCTCACCGAGTCCGCGTACGACGGCGCATTCGACGAGCGAGCGGGTGCGGTAGATGTCCGCTACGTCCTCATCGGTCAGCACGCGTACGAAAACGCCGCGGTTGAGCTGGTGCTCCAACAGCCGCTCGTGGGTGAGCAGCCGGAACGCTTCTCGCAGGGTGTTGCGGGAGACGCCGAGCGCGCTGCCGATGCTGTCCTCGGAGAGCCGGGTTCCGGGTGGGAAGAAGCCCGCGGCGATGCGGCTCCTGAGGATGTCGGAGACTCGCTCGGCCGTGCTGGTGCGCCCCAGGAGCGCGCGGTCGTCGGCCAGTCCGTTCACGTCGGTCATCCCCTCCGCCATGCCCGGATTCAATCGCAGACAGCAGAACGAAACAACATGGGTATTGAGGGATCGTTCAACGATCCTCTACCTTGTCGGGCACCGCTCCCTTCGAGCGCACCGAAGGACCGCACGCTCCAGCACCCTCCGTCCCTCTTCTGCGAGGTGCCCATGAGCACGACCCCACCACCCGGCACGGCCACGGCCGCCATACGCTCCGACAAGGAGGAACTCCCCGACGACAATGGCGCGTTCGGCTGGTTGCGCGCGCTCGGCCCGCGCGGCCGCCGCGCCTTCGGAGGCGCCTTCGGGGGCTACGCCCTCGACTCGTACGACTACTTCACACTGCCGCTGAGCATGGTGGCGCTCGCCGCGTACTTCGGCCTCGACAGCGGCCAGACCGGGCTCTTCACCACCGTCACGCTGGTCGTCTCCGCCGTGGGCGGCGCCGTCGCGGGTGTGATCGCCGACCGGATCGGCCGCGTCAAGGCGCTGATGATCACGGTCATCACGTACGCGGTCTTCACCGTCGCCTGCGGTTTCGCCCCCAACTACGAGACCCTGCTGGTTTTCCGCGCTCTCCAGGGGCTCGGTTTCGGCGGCGAGTGGGCGGTCGGCGCGATCCTCGTCGCCGAGTACACCACCGCCAAGCACCGCGGCCGCACCCTGGGCGCGATCCAGAGCTCGTGGGCCGTGGGCTGGGGACTCGCGGTGATCGTCTACACCCTGGTGTTCCAGTTCCTGGACGACGACGTCGCCTGGCGTGTGATGTTCTGGACCGGCGCCCTGCCCGCGCTGCTCGTGATCTACGTCCGCCGCAACGTGCACGACGCCCCCGAGGCCGCCGAGGAGCGGCGCAGGAGCACCGACAAGGGGTCGTTCACGGCCATTTTCAAGCCGGGACTGCTGCGCACCACGTGCTTCGCGGTGCTCCTGTCCACGGGCGTGCAGGGCGGCTACTACACGCTGGCCACCTGGGTGCCCACCTATCTGAAGAGCGACCGGGGCCTCACCGTCGTCGGCACCGGCGGCTATCTGACCTTCCTGATCTCCGGCGCCTTCGCCGGCTATCTGACCGGCGGCTATCTGACCGACAAGCTCGGCCGGAAACGGAACATCACGCTCTTCGCGTTCCTCTCCGCGGCCAGCATCCTCGCCTACACGAACATCCCCGACGGCGCCAACGGCCTTCTCCTTGTACTCGGTTTCCCGCTGGGCTTCTGCATGTCGGCGATCTTCAGCGGCTTCGGTTCGTTCCTCAGCGAGCTCTATCCGGCCGCCGTGCGCGGTACGGGGCAGGGCTTCACGTACAACACAGGGCGTGCGGTCGGCGCCGTCTTCCCCACCATGGTCGGCTTCCTCGCCGACAGCTGGGGCGTCGGCGGAGCGCTGGTCTTCGGAGCGGTGGGCTACGGCCTCGCCGTCGTCGCGCTGCTCGGCCTCCCCGAGACGCGTGGAAGGGAGCTCCTGTGAACGGCGACACGCGCGTCATCCGCAGCGCCAAGGAGGCCCGCGCGGCGTTCCGCTCGGGCGAGTCGAGCCCCACCGCCGGCTGGGCCGCGGGCTTCACCCAGGCCAACCTCATCTCCGTCCCCGCCGACTGGGCGTACGAGATGCTGCTGTTCTGCCAGCGCAACCCGAAGCCCTGCCCGGTCCTCGACGTCACGGACGCGGGCTCCTGGGTCACCCCGCTCGCCCCGGGCGCCGACCTCCGTACCGACCTGCCGCTCTACCGGGTCTGGGAGCACGGCGAGTTGACCGAGGAGCCCACGGACGTCGTCGGCCGCTGGCGCGACGACCTGGTGACCTTCCTCATCGGCTGCAGCTTCACCTTCGAGTGGGCGCTCGCCGACGCCGGTGTGCCGCTGCGCCACATCGAGCAGGGCCGCAACGTCCCGATGTACGTGACCGCACGCCCCTGCCGCCCCGCAGGGCGCCTGCACGGCCCCATGGTGGTGTCGATGCGTCCCGTGCCGCCGCGGCGGCTGGCCGACGCCATCAGGGAGAGCGCCCTGATGCCCGCGGTGCACGGCAGTCCGGTGCACTGCGGGGACCCCGGCGGCCTCGGCATCGAGCACCTGGACCGCCCCGACTTCGGCGACGCGGTGACCACCGAACCGGACGACATACCGGTGTTCTGGGCGTGCGGGGTGACCCCGCAGGCCGCCGTGATGGCCTCCAGGCCGCCCTTCGCGATCACGCACGCGCCGGGCCGGATGTTCATCACCGACGCCAGGGACGAGCAGTACCGCGTGGTCTGACCGTCGCGGACAGCGGGTTTCGGGTATACGGACAGCAGCCTTCCAGAACACGGGCTTCTAGAGCACGGGAGAGCCACGAGGATGAGCACGGCCCTGATCGATCTGAACGCGGACCTCGGCGAGGGCTTCGGCCGCTGGCGCCTCACCGACGACGAGGAGCTGCTGTCCGTCGTCACCAGTGCCAACGTGGCCTGCGGCTTCCACGCCGGGGACGCGGTCACCATGCGCCGGGTCTGCGTCCGCGCCGCCGAGCGCGGCGTGCGGATCGGCGCCCAGGTCTCGTACCGCGACCTGGCGGGGTTCGGGCGGCGCGCCATGGACGTACCCGCCGACGAGCTGGCGGCCGAAGTGGCGTACCAGATCGGCGCCTTGCAGGTGTTCGCGCGCGCGGCGGGCACGCGCGTGTCGTACGTGAAGCCGCACGGCGCGCTCTACAACCGCGTCGTCCACGACGCGTACCAGGCTCGCGCGGTCGTCGACGGCGTACTCCTCGCGGATGACTCGCTGCCGCTCCTGGGGCTGCCCGGATCACGTCTCCTGGAGACGGCGGAAGGGGCCGGCCTGCCGACCGTGACCGAGGCGTTCGCGGACCGCGCCTACACCGACGAGGGCACTCTGGTGCCCCGCACCAGTGAAGGAGCGGTCATCACTGAGGAGGACACCGTCGTCGCCCGGTCGGTCGGTATGGCCCGCCTGGGCGTCGTCACGTCCCAGGGGGGCCGCGAGATCGCGGTCCGTGCGCGTTCCCTGTGCCTGCACGGCGACACTCCGGGGGCGGCGGGCCTGGCGCGCCGGGTGAGGGCGGAGCTGGAGTCCGCGGGCGTGCGGGTGGAGGCCTTCGCGTGAGAGTCCTGCCGGTCGGTGACCGGGCCCTGCTCGTCGAACTCGCCGACGGCACCGCGGCCCAGGCCCTCCACGCCGAGCTGCTGCGCCGTCGCGCGTCGGGCTCCTTGCGGGTACGGGAGATCGTCCCCGCGGCCCGCACGGTGCTCCTCGACGGCCTCGACGAACCCGGCCGTCTCGGGGCGGAGCTGCCCGGCTGGGAGATTCCGCCGCTGCCCGCGCGCGCGGGGGCCCTCCTGGAGATCCCGGTGCGCTACGACGGACCGGATCTCGCGGACGTGGCGGCGCACTGGGGGGTGCCCGTCGCCGAGGTGGCGCGGATCCACTCGGCCGCCGAATTCCGCGTCGCCTTCTGCGGGTTCGCACCCGGCTTCGGCTATCTGACCGGACTGCCCGGGCGCTACGAAGTGCCGCGCCGGGCCACGCCCCGCACCTCCGTGCCCCGGGGCAGCGTCGCGCTGGCCGGCCCGTACACAGGCGTCTATCCCCGCGCGTCGCCCGGCGGCTGGCAACTGATCGGCTCCACGGACGCCGTGCTGTGGGACCACGCGCGCGTGCCCGCCGCGCTGCTCTCCCCCGGCGTACGGGTCCGCTTCGTGCCGTTCGGCCCGCCTGCGGGGTCGTCGACCGCCGCGGCGGCGGGGGCGCGATGACCGACCGTGCCATGTCCGTCGTACGGGCCGGGGCGCTGACCACCGTGCAGGACCTCGGACGTCCCGGGCACGCCCATCTCGGGGTGCCACGCTCCGGAGCCCTCGATCCGCCCGCGGCCCGCCTGGTCAACCGCCTGGTGGGCAACGCGCCGGAGGCCGCCGTCCTGGAGACCACCCTCACCGGCTGTGCCGTGCGCCCGCGCCGGCCCGTGACGGTCGCCGTCGGCGGTGCGCCGTGCCCGGTGACCGTGGACGGCCGGCCCGCGCCCTGGGGAGCGCCGGTGCGGGTGCCCGCCGGGGCACTCCTCGACGTCGGAACCGCCGTCTCCGGAGTACGTTGCTATCTCGCGTTCGACGGCGGGGTGGCCGTCGACCCCGTGCTCGGCAGCCGCTCCACCGACCTGCTCTCCGGACTCGGTCCGCCCCCGCTCGCGGACGGGACCGTGTTGCCGCTGGGGCGCCCCGTCACTTCGTACGCACGCGTGGACACCGTCCCGCAGCCCGCACCGCCCCAAGAGCTGGTGCTGCGGGTGACGTCCGGGCCGCGCGCCGACTGGTGCACGCCCGCGGCACTGAGCACGCTCACCACGCGCGCGTACCGGGTGTCGTCGGCGAGCAACCGCATCGGTCTGCGCACCGAGGGCCCTGCCCTGGAGCGGGCGCTCCAGGGCGAACTGCCCAGCGAGGGCATGGTGCTCGGCGCCATCCAGGTGCCGCCGGACGGCAGGCCTGTCGTCTTTCTCGCCGACCATCCGACCACCGGGGGCTACCCGGTGGTCGCGGTCGTGCGGGAGGCCGACCTCGCCGCGGCGGCCCAGGCGCGGCCGGGCACGCCGGTGCGTTTCGTCCCGGTCGGCCGGGGCCGGTGCTGACCCGGCGCCCCGGTTCCGCAGCGCGGGCGTTCCCCGTCGCGGGCGTTCTACAGCGCGGGCGCGTCAGGCCCGATCCTGCTCCGTACCGCGGTCTGTACGTCGTCCTCCTCGGCGGGGTCCGAGGCGAGCCTCCGGAGTCTGTTGACCACGCGGGCGTCACCGGTCTCGGCGTGCCGCGCGGCGACTTCACGGGTGGACTCCTCGCAGTCCCACAGGCACTCGACGGCGAAGCCGGCCGCGAAGGTGGGATCGGTGGCGGCGAGCGCGCGGGCGGCGCGGCCGCGGAGGTGGGAGGAGGCGGTCTCTCTGTAGACGTGCCTCAGCACGGGGGCGGCACAGGCGATGCCGAGGCGTCCCGCGCCGTCGACGAGGGTCCATAGGGTGGGGGCGTCCGGGCCCTCGCCGCGGACCGCCTCGCGCAGTGCGGCGAGGACCGGCTTGCTGTCCTGCGCGCCGCCTCGGCAGGCGAGCATCCGCCCGGCGGCGGCGCCCAGGTCGTCGGGGCGGTAGGCCCAGCGTCGGGCGCGCTCGACGGCGGCGACGTTCCGCATCCGTTCGAAGGCGCCGGTCGCGGCGTCCACGACGACCTGGGAGGGGCTTTCCGCCGCGTACTCGATGAGGTCGAACACCGCGGGGTCGTGGGCGTCGGCCAGATAGCGCAGGGCGGTGCCGCGCGCGCCGTCGGATCCTTCGCGGGCGGCCTCGATGATCTCGGGCCGGTCCTCGGGCCCGGCGACGGCGGCCAGGCAGCGGGCCGCGGGGACGTAGAGCACGGAGCCCCGCTCCAGGCCTTCCTGTGCCCAGTCGAAGATGGCCCGGACGCTCCACTCGGGGCGTGGTCCCGAGGGCCGCATCTGGCGCTGCCAGCGGTCGAAGGAGCCCTGTTCCCGCGCGGCGCGCACGCGGGCGCCGATGTCCGGGCGGGGGTCCTCCTCCCAGAGGCGCCAGGGCCGCGGTTCATAGGCGTCGCGGACGGCGGCGGACAGATCGGCCTCGCCCTCGGCGTCGGGGGCGAATCTGGCGAGCACGGGGGCCGCGAGGGCGCGCAGGCCCGCGTCGTCGTCCCGCAGCGCCAGCTCGTCGAGGGCCCAGGCCCAGTTGGAGCCGGCCGCCGCGTACCTCCGGAGGAGTTCGAGGGCGTCCTGCCTGCCGTACGAGGCGAGGTGCCCGAGCACGGCCAGGGCGAGTCCTGTGCGCGAGTCGTCCGTGTTCAGGACGTCCTCGGCGTCGAAGAGGTGGCGCTCGATCTCACCGAGCCCGCCGTGCAGGTCGAGGTAGAGCCGGGCGTAGTACAGCGAACGGTTCTCCACCTGCCAGTCGTGGCGGGGATCGTTCAGCACGCAGTGGTCGAGGGCGGCGAGCGCCTCGGATCGTGGGGCGGTGAGCGCGTGCAGGGTGCCGTCGCCGCGGCCCCTCTGCAGCAGGCCGAGCAGCGTACCGCTGGGCGCTATGACCGGATCGAACATGGGAAACAGCCTCACATCAAGCGTCGACGCAACCGGGAATCACGCATTACCTGGCCGTGCGCCAACACGTCGGGCCGCCCGCCGTCTCTTGCTTGTCGAAGACCATCTTCCTCTGCCTCTCATCCATGGCCCAGGGGTCCCGGACGGGAGGTCCGGGGGCGGGCCGCTCACGGACCACGCGGTGCGGCACCAACTGCCCCGCCGTCGCGTCCGTGAATCACGTCGTCATGATGACCCGGCGGTAAGCTCCGCCGCGACCACATTTCCAGCGCCCCCGTTGTTGCTGGTCAGGTACCCCGCTCAGGCGGCCCCGAACAGCTGAAGCAGTTCCGCCTTCCCGAACATGCGAGCAGTGTCGACAGCCGACGGAGTTCCCGCGGCCGGATCCGCGCCTCCGTCCAGAAGGGCCCGGATCACCGCCTCCTCGCCCTTGAAGACGGCCCCGGCGAGCGGCGTCTGCCCCCGGTCGTTGGCACGGTTGGTGTCGGCGCCGCGCTCCACGAGGGTCCGGACCGCCTCGGCGTGGCCGTGGTAGGCGGCCAGCATGACGAGCGTGTCGCCGCTGTCGTTCGTGAGGTTCGCCGGGACGCCCGCCTCCACATAGGCGGCGAGCGCCGCGGCATCCCCCTGGCGGGCCAGATCGAAGATCTTGGTCGCCAGCTCCACGAC
Source organism: Streptomyces sp. NPDC039480 (assembly GCF_055597165.1). Taxonomy (NCBI): domain Bacteria; kingdom Bacillati; phylum Actinomycetota; class Actinomycetes; order Kitasatosporales; family Streptomycetaceae; genus Streptomyces; species Streptomyces sp. NPDC039480. The sequence goes on from NZ_JBVITX010000021.1 coordinate 47,290, forward strand.
CTCGGGGTCGGGAACTTCGCTCATGGGGGCGTCCGCCTTTCTGGCTCTCTGGTCTCTGAACTCTCCGAGTGCGCCTGCATGTGCAGCCGTACGAGTGAATCGACAGGGTACTGCCCCCGCGGGCACATGACCCGGCCTGCCCGAGGCAAAGATCACGGCGAGAGCGGGAGCCCGTCAGGACCCGTTCCCGTACGGCCCGACCGGGCTCCGCCATTCAGGGGAAATCCCGGAAAAACCACCCATTTGCACCTTTAATCGCATGGATACATGCTGTGAACCTGGAAGAACTCATGGTGACTGTCCCCACGAAACCAGGAGAACCGTCATGATCCTTTCCATCTCGGGCGTCGTGCTGCTCGGCATCATCGTCTTCCTCTTCTTCCGCAAGGACGGACTGAAGGCGTCCCACGCACTGGTCTGCGCCCTCTTCGGCTTCTTCCTGGCGGGCACCGCCATCGCCCCGAGCATCAAGGCCGGCAGCGCGAGCCTGGCGAGCCTCCTCGGCGGGATCAAGTTCTGACGTCCCCGCTGTCCGCACGCACCTTCAGGAGACTGACGTGGCCAGGCGCCCACTGCCCCGCATTCTGAGCAACGGCACCGCATCCATCGCCCGGAGCCGGGAGCTGGCACGGTCGGCGGCCGACAGCGCCACCGATGTACTCCATCCGCTGATCACGATCACCCGTGGACTGCGCCGACTGGCCGGTGCCGGGCGGCGCAAGTGGGCCGACACACCGAAGGACAAGCGGGGGCCGCTGCTGTTCCTGGTGGCCTCCGTGGTCCTGGTCGTGGCGCTCGTCCCCTACGGGCCGCTGCTCGCCCTCATCTCCTTGATGGCGGCCTCCGCCTGGACGGGCCGCGAGCGGACCCCGCCGGCGCCCACCGGCCCGGACGAGGCGCAGGTGCAGCGGCTGCAGTCCTTCTACGAAGCGCTCGTCCCGTACTTCTCGGTCCCCGAGGACCCTGCCCCGCTCTTCGCGCACGGCGGCGAATGGGACAAGGCCTTCCCCGAGTACGAGTTCGACGGCACCGGGCGGATCTCCCGGCTCGTCGTGCACTACCCCGCGTACTTCACGGACGGCGAGGCCGAGTCCCGCGCGCGGATCGAGCAGTTGCTGCACGCCAAGGCGGGCCGCGGCCGTGAGTACCACTTCGCGTGGGACGAGGAGGCCAACCAGCTCGTCGTCACGGTGCTGCCCCCGCTGCCCACCGACATCGCCGCCCAGCGCTTCGTCACCGCCCCCGGGGAGACCGTCCTCGGCTTCACGGACGAGACCGGCGTCCAGCGCACCCTGCCGCTGGCCGAGGGCGAGGGACAGCGCGACGTGCCCCCCGTCGTGTGGCGCACCGGCATCCGCTCCACGGAGCCCCACCTCCTGGTCGCGGGCCAGCCGGGCAGCGGCACGACGACCCTGCTGCGCTCGATCGCCCTCCAGGCGCTCCAGTACGGCGACGTCCTCGTCGTCGAAGGCAGCGGCACCGGTGACTACGCCTGTCTGACCGGCCGCGACGGTGTCCTCGGCATCGAGTGCGGGCTCTCCGGAGCGCTCGCGAGCCTCGAATGGGCGGCGCACGAGACCGAGCGCAGGCTCATCGCCGCCAACCGCGCCCGGCAGGCGGGCCACCCGCCGCCGGAGGACACCAAGCGCCCCCTGTGGATCCTCCTCGACCACCCGAGCGCGCTCGGCCACCTCGCGGCGGCCGACGGGCGCACGGACCCCCAGTCGCTGCTGCAGGTCCCCCTGCGGCACGGCAGGGCGGCCAACGTGACGGTCGTGGTGGCGGACCAACTGGACAGCCTGGACGCGCTGAGCGACGCCGTGCACCAGCACACCCGCGCGCGCGTGGTGCTCGGCTACGCCACGCCCGACCAGCTGGAGGACGTCCTCGGGGCGCCGCCCCACACGACACCCACGTCGGACGTCCCGCCCGGCCGTGGCTACGCCCGGCTCGGCACCGGGCAGGTGCACCGCCTCCAGGTGCCCGCAACCCCGGACCCGTACGACGACGCGACCAGCGAGGCGCACCGGCGGGCGGTCATGGAGCTGCTGCCGGAGCGCAGCACCCCGCCGGACGAGGCGGACGCCGCCCCGGACCCCGCCCCGCCAGCCGCACCCGCACCCGCACCCGCACCCGCCCTCCCCCCTGCCCCCGAGGCCGCAGAGGCACAGCCGGTCCCCCGCCAGGAGCTCACTACGTAGAGGGCCATCCAGAAAGCGGGATCCCAGAAGGGGGGGGCATCCAGAGAGAGGGCATCCAGAAGGGGGGCCTCCAGAAGGGCCCCAACGGCTCAGGCCACGAAGGGATGCGCCGCCTGCGTGCCCGCCCCCGCCCCCGTTTCCACCAGCCGCGCCGCCGCCGCGAGCCGCGCCGCCGCCTCGTCGGCCACCGCGCCCCCCACGGTGAACGGCAGCCGCACATACCCCTCGAAGGCCCCGTCCACTCCGAAGCGGGGCCCTGACGGCACCCGTACGCCCACGCGCTCGCCCACCTCGGCGAGGCGCGACCCCGAGACGCCCCCGGTGCGCACCCACAGGGTCAGCCCGCCGCTCGGCACCTCGAACTCCCAGCCGGGGAGCTCGCGCCGCACGGCGGCGACCAGCGCGTCGCGGTTCTCCCTGGCCTGCTCCCTGCGCACGTTCACGGCCGACTCCCAGCCGCCGGTGTTCAGGAGCCAGTTCACGGCGAGCTGTTCGAGGACCGGGGTGCCGAGGTCGGCGTAGGCGCGGGCCGCGACGAGGCTGCGGATCACGTCGGGGGCGGCCCGCACCCAGCCGATGCGCATGCCCGCCCAGAAGGCCTTGCTCGCCGAGCCGACCGTGATGACGGTGGAGCCCGCAGGGTCGAAGCCGCAGACGGGGCGCGGCATGGTGAGGTCCGGGTCGAGCCCGAGTTCGCTCATCGTCTCGTCGACGACGAGGACCGTGCCGGCCGAGCGGGCCGCCTCGACGAGCTGCCTGCGCTGGTCCTCGCCGGCGAGCGCGCCGGTGGGGTTGTGGAAGTCGGCGACGACGTACGCGAGCCGGGGCGCCGCGTCGCGCAGCACCTGCCGCCAGCGGTCCATGTCCCAGCCCTGGAGACCTTCGGCCATGGCGACGGGGACGAGGCGGGCGCCCGCCTCGCGCATCAGCTGGAGGATGTTGGCGTACGACGGGGACTCCACGGCGATGCGTTCGCCGCGGCCCGCGAAGAGGTGGCAGATCGCGTCGATGGCGCCCATCGCGCCGGTGGTCACCATGATCTGTTCGGGCATGGTGGGGATGCCGCGCGCCGTGTAGCGCTCGGCGAGCATCTGGCGCAGCGCGGGCAGCCCGGCGGGGTAGTCGCCGTGCGTGTGGGCGTACGGCGGGAGTGCTTCGAGGGCGCCCTGGACGGACCGCGTGAGCCAGGGCTCGGGCGCGGGCAGCGCGGCACAGCCCAGGTCGATCATGGAGCCGAGCGCCTCGGGCGGCAGTGGTTCGAGGCCGCGTGCGGGCAGCGGGTTGCCGGCCGGGACGGCGGTCCAGCTGCCCGCTCCCCTGCGGGACTCCAGGAACCCCTCGGTGCGCAGCGCCTCATAGGCGGCGGCCACCGTGGTGCGGCTCACGGCGAGGGCCACGGCGAGCTCGCGCTCGGCGGGCAGGCGGGCGGCGACGGGCACGCGGCCTTCGAGCACGAGCAGCCTGATGCCGTCGGCGAGGGCGCGATAGGCGGGCGGCCGGCGTGTGCTGGTGCCCGCGGGGCGGTCCTGCTGGGAGGCGAGAAGGCGGGCGAGCTGCGTCGACCCCATCGCCGAAGTCCACTGAGCCATGATTCCCAGTCCACCTTCCCCGAATTGGCCATGGTTGCGGTCCGGTTCCAAGCCACAGGGTGTCATGCGTCGGGCCACCAGCACTACACGGGGAGCGTTCCTTGTCCGGTACGAAGCCACACCTCACGCGGCGGCTGATCAAGCTGTACGCCGGGCTCTCCCTGTACGGCGCGAGCTCCGCGCTGATGGTCGCGGCCGGCCTGGGGCCCGAGCCCTGGAACGTCCTCAATCAGGGCCTGTCCGAACTGACCGGCCTGACCATCGGCGCGGTGTCGATCGTCGTGGGCGCCGCGGTGCTGCTGCTGTGGATCCCCCTGCGGCAGCGTCCCGGCCTGGGCACGGTCTCGAACGTGTTCGTGTGCGGTCTGGCGATGGACGCCACTCTGGCGCTCCTGCCGGACGTGGACACGCTCGCCGTCCGCGTTCCGCTGCTCGCGGTCGGCATCCTCCTCAACGGAGTGGCGACCGGGCTGTACATCACGGCCGCCTTCGGGCCCGGCCCCCGGGACGGCCTGATGACGGGCCTGCACGCGCGCACCGGCCGCTCGATCCGGCTGATCCGCACCTCGATCGAGGTGACGGTCGTCGCGACGGGCTTCGCTCTCGGCGGCACGGTCGGTGTGGGCACGGTCCTCTACGCGCTGTCGATCGGCCCGCTCGCCCAGTTCTTCCTGCGCCGCTTCGCCGCCCCCGCACCCGCCGCGCCGACCACCGCACCGGCCACCGCGTCGACCGTCGTGGCCTCCGGCGGCCCCCCGGAGCAGGCGATACTGCACCCGTGACCACGCGCGTACGCCACCCCTACCTCGATCACCCGGGACCGCTCGCCCTCGCCCACCGCGGCGGTGCGGCGGACGGCCTGGAGAACACCGCGGCGGCCTTCCGGCGCGCCGTCGACCTCGGCTACCGCTACATCGAGACCGATGTGCACGCCACCGCCGACGGCCGGCTCGTCGCCTTCCACGACACGACGCTGGACCGGGTGACGGACGCGGCGGGGCGCATCGTCGACCTCCCCTGGAGCGAGGTGCGCCACGCGCGTGTGGCGGGCAGCGAGCCGGTGCCCCTCTTCGAAGAGCTCCTGGAGTCGTTCCCCGAGGTGCGCTGGAACGTGGACGTGAAGGCGGAGCCCGCGCTCCTGCCCCTGCTCGACCTGATCCGCCGCACCGGCTCCTGGGACCGCGTCTGCGTCGGCTCGTTCTCCGAGGCCCGCGTGGCCAGGGCCCAGCGCCTGGCGGGCCCGCGTCTCGCCACCTCACTGGGGACGCGGGGCGTGGCGGCGCTGCGGATGGTGTCCTACGGAGTGCCCGCCGCGCTGCGCCGGTCCGCGGTCTGCGCCCAGGTGCCCGAGACCCACGGCAGGATCCGGGTCGTCGACCACCGCTTCGTGCGCGCAGCCCACGCGCGTGGGCTGCAGGTTCACGTGTGGACCGTCAACGACGCCGAGCGTATGACGGCCCTGCTCGACCTCGGAGTGGATGGCATAGTTTCCGATCACATCGAGACGCTGCGCGGGGTGCTCGAAGCCCGGGGAACCTGGGTCTGACCTCCCCGGAGACCGCGTCGCACCACGGGGAACAGCGAGGTCACGGGTGGGCACCGACACCGTGAAGGCAGCGGCGGCCGACGACGCCGCCATCGAACGACGACGCGAACAGCGGGGCTGGTACTTCTACGACTGGGCGTGCTCGGTCTATTCGACGAGTGTCCTGACCGTGTTCCTGGGGCCCTACCTCACGGAGATCGCCAAGGCGGCCGCCGACCCGGAGGGGTACGTGCACCCGCTCGGCATCCCGGTCCGGGCGGGCTCCTTCTTCGCGTACACGGTGTCGGCGTCCGTGCTCGTGTCGGTCTTCGTCATGCCGATGGCCGCCGCGGCCGCCGATCGCACCGGTCGCAAGAAGCCTCTCCTGGCCGTGGCCGCGTATCTGGGGGCGGCCGCCACGGCGGGCATGTCCTTCCTGGACGGCGAGCGCTATCTCCTCGGCGGACTCCTGCTGATCGTGGCCAACGCCTCGCTCGCCGTCTCGATGGTGCTCTACAACTCCTACCTGCCGCAGATCGCGCCCCCTGAGGAGCGCGACGCGGTCTCCTCACGCGGCTGGGCCTTCGGCTACGCGGCGGGCGCCCTCGTCCTGGTGGCGAACCTCGTCCTGTTCCTCGCCCACGACAGCTTCGGTGTCTCCGAGTCGACCGCGGTCCGCATCTGTCTGGCGTCGGCGGGCGTGTGGTGGGGCGCCTTCACCCTCGTACCCCTGAAGCGGCTGCGGGACCGGCGGACGCCGCAGGCCGAGGCGGGGGCGCCGTCCTGGGGCGGCTGGCAGCAGCTGCGCTCGACCGTGCGGGACATGCGCCGTCATCCCCACACGCTCGCCTTCCTGCTCGCCTATCTCGTCTACAACGACGGGGTCCAGACGGTGATCTCGCAGGCGTCGGTCTTCGGCTCGGAGGAGCTCGGCCTCGACCAGTCCACGCTGATCGTCGCGGTCCTGCTGGTGCAGCTGCTCGCCGTCGCCGGTGCGCTCGCCATGGGCCGACTCGCCCGGACGTACGGCGCCAAGCGCACCATCCTCGGATCGCTGGTGGCCTGGACGGTGACGATCGGGGCCGGGTACTTCCTGCCCGCCGGCGCACCGGCGTGGTTCTTCGTGCTGGCCGCCGGGATCGGCCTGGTGCTCGGCGGCACGCAGGCGCTGTCCCGTTCACTCTTCTCGCATCTGGTGCCGCGCGGGAAGGAGGCCGAGTACTTCTCCGCCTACGAGATCAGCGACCGCGGCATGGCCTGGCTCGGACCGTTGATCTTCGGCCTCACGTACCAGCTCACGGGAAGCTATCGGGACGCGATCGGCTCGCTCGTGGCGTTCTTTTTGCTCGGTTTCGTCCTGCTCGCACGGGTTCCGGTACGGCGGGCGGTGCGCGACGCGGGGAATCCCGTTCCCCGGCGGATTTAGCAACTGGAGGCAAAGGCCGGTAGTGTACGCCTTTGGCCTGCCAGGCGGACCGTTACTGCGAGCTGAAGAATCAGAAACGCTGGGTGACATCTGCTACTAGATGTGACAAACCGGGCGCTGGTGGGTACAACAAGGGGCGGCATACGACGGCGACGCATGACCCAGAACGGGAATCTTTACCGCCGACCGGACGTTGACCGGATGACGACGACAGCGACACCTGTCCTGTGGGCGACAAAGCCCGGGAGGCACGATTCATGAGTGAGCGAGCTCTTCGCGGCACGCGCCTCGTGGTGACAAGCTACGAGACCGACCGCGGCATCGACCTGGCCCCGCGCCAGGCCGTGGAGTACGCATGCCAGAACGGACATCGTTTCGAGATGCCGTTCTCGGTCGAGGCGGAGATCCCGCCGGAGTGGGAGTGCAAGGTCTGCGGGGCCCAGGCACTCCTCGTGGACGGCGACGGACCTGAGGAGAAGAAGGGCAAGCCGGCGCGTACGCACTGGGACATGCTCATGGAGCGCCGCACCCGAGAGGAGCTCGAAGAGGTCCTCGAGGAGCGTCTCGCGGTTCTCCGGTCCGGTGCCATGAACATCGCGGTGCACCCGCGAGACAGCCGCAAGTCCGCCTGACGGCGGTCACCGCGGCACACCGCACAAGCACGACGCACAAACGCACAACGCATCAAAAGGGCCGGGGCCACTGCTGAGCAGTGGCCCCGGCCCTTTTTGCACGTCTCCGCACTCGGCTTCGAGCGTCTCCGCGCTCAGCGCGGCAGCTGCGGGTCGTCCGGACGCGGGCTCCGCGTCGGCTGCTCGTCGTCCCTGATGACCTCGCCCTGCACGACCTTGCCGTCGGGCCGGTGCATCCGGGCCTGCTGGAAGGCGTCGCCCAGGCCGCCCGGCGTCGCCTCGCGCACCTTGCGCTCGAAGGTCCGCTCCGCATACCGCCCGAGGGCCTTCTGCACCGGCGGGACCAGCAGGATCAGACCCAGGGCATCCGAGATGAGCCCCGGCAGGATGATCAGCAGGCCGCCCAGCATCGTGAGGGCGCTGCCCCCGCCGGTCTCCGGAGGGGGCGTCACACCGCTCTGCTGCTGTTGCACCGCCTCACTGAGCTTGCGGAACGCCCGGCGCCCCGCGCGCTTGATCACCGCGGAGCCGAGCACGAGGCCGCCCAGCAAGAGCAGGAAAACCACGAACCCGCTCGTGGCTCCCGCCACGACGGTGAGCAGCCAGATTTCCAGGACCAGCCACGCGGCGATGCCGAGCGGCAGGAACCTCAGGGGCCCGGAGCGCCGGGGCCGGGCAGGTCGGATGGGAGGCGGTGCGCCGGTCGTCATGCTCCCAGTGTGCCTGGGCCCGCCTCAGTCCGGCATAAGGGGGATGATCAAGAAGGGCGGTGGCAGGGCCGCACGGCACAGCCCTCAGAGCCGCACGGCACGGCGCTCAGGGCTGCTTGCGGCCGATGACCTTGCCGACGCGCTCGCCCACGCCCCAGGCGGTGACCCGCCACAGCGCCTCGACGACGATGTTCTGACTCATCTTGCTGTCCCCGAGCTCACGCTCGACGAAGGTGATGGGCACCTCGACGACGTGATAGCCCGCCTTCACCGCGCGGCGCGCGAGGTCGACCTGGAAGCAGTACCCCTGCGACTCGACCTCGCCGAGGCCGAGGCCTTCCAGGGTCTCGCGGCGGAAGGCGCGGTAGCCGCCGGTCACGTCGCGGATGGGCACGTCGAGCAGGAGGCGTGAGTAGGTGCTGCCGCCGCGCGAGATGAACTCGCGGTGCTTGGGCCAGTTGACGACCCGGCCGCCCGGGACCCAGCGCGAGCCGAGGACGAGGTCGGCGCCCCTCAGCGCGGTGAGCAGCCGGGGCAGCTCCTCCGGCTGGTGGGAGCCGTCGGCGTCCATCTCGACGAGGACTCCGTAGTCGTTCTCCAGGCCCCAGCGGAAGCCCGCGAGGTAGGCCGCGCCGAGCCCTTCCTTGCCCTTGCGGTGCAGCACGTGGACCTGCTCGTCGTCGGCCGCGAGCTCATCGGCGATCTTGCCGGTGCCGTCGGGGCTGTTGTCGTCGGCGACCAGGATGTGCGCGTCCGGTACGGAGGCCCGCACCCGGCCGACGATGGCCTGGATGTTCTCCGCCTCGTTGTAGGTCGGAATGATCACCAAGGCCGTGCCGAGCGAGCCGAACCGCCTCCCCTGGTCCCCCGCTTCGGAGACCCCGCCGCCGTCGTTCACTACTGCCCCTTCGTTCGTACGCAGAGGACCACCATAGTGGCCGCGGCCTGCGACGCAGCGACGGCACGGAGGTCGGGGCGCGAGCACCCGCCGCCCGGGAGGAAAGTACTGCGGATCGGGGCCCGGCGCCCTTCGGGCCGGCCTGGGACCCGCTGGCTGCGGATCGACCGAGAGCCGTTGTCTACTGAGCGTCCGGGCCCCACCCGGGTCACACCTGCCGATCGGCTGATACGTTCCCTCGCCTCCGCGTCGCGGGCGCTGGACCTGGCTCCCAGTGGTGATGCGCCGGTGCGGCACACCACCTGTGACCCAGCGGCGTTCGACGACTGCGTGGAGGTTCGCCGGTCGGACGTCCTGTGGTGGACCCGGCCGAACCTACCGGCCCACGGCGGCTGTCTGTCAATACCCCGCTGAGCTGCGGCTACTTCACGGACCGCCAGGTCAGTGCCGAGGATTCCCAGGTCGTGCGAGGCGGTGGAGGGCCGTGATCGGCGCCGCGCACCGCCGGGACATCACTCTTCCGGCCGCACGAACACGGGCCGTCCGGCCACCACCGTGCGCAGGCACACGGGGAGCTCGGCGCCCGGCGACAGGTCGGGCAGGCCGGGCGTGCCGGAGCGGGGGTCGGTCGACCAGCGGGCCACCCGGTCGTCCGGGGCCTGCACCACCAGCTCGGAGGTGCGCCACACGGCGTAGTCCGCGGGGGCGCCCGGCACCAGGGTGCCCGCGTCGTCGCGGCCGACGGCCCGCCAGCCGCCCCGGGTGTGGGCGGTGAACGCGGCGCGCACGGAGACGCGGTGCTCGGGCGTGCGGTGGAAGGCGGCGGCGCGCACGGTGCCCCACGGGTCGAGCGGCGTGACGGGGCTGTCGGAGCCGAACGCCAGCGGCACGCCGGTGCGCAGCAGGGCCGCGAAGGGGTTGAGGGTGCGCGCCCGGTCGGCGCCGAGGCGCTGGGCGTACATGCCGTCCTCGCCGCCCCAGAGCGCGTCGAAGGCGGGCTGGACGGACGCGGTGAGGCCGAACTCGGCGAAGCCCGCGATCGTCTCGGGCGTGAGCATCTCGGCGTGCTCGACGCGGTGCCGGGCGGCCCGCACGCGGGCGAGACCGACCTTCTCGGCGGCCGCGCGCATCCCGTCGACCACGGAGGCCACCGCGGCGTCCCCGATGGCGTGGAAGCCCGCCTGGAGGCCCGCCTCGGTGCAGGCCACGACGTGGGCGGCGATGTCGCCGGCTTCGAGGTAGGCGGTGCCGGTGTGGGCGGCGTCCCCGGCGGTGTCGGCGTACGGCTCGTGCAGGCAGGCGGTGTGCGAGCCGAGGGCACCGTCGACGAAGAGGTCACCGGCGGCGCCGGCCGCGCCGAGCTCCCGGGCACGCCGGACGTCGCGCTCGGCCCAGTAGCCGACGACGCGCGGCCCCGGCTCCTCGGCGGCGAGCCGCAGCAGTCCGGTGAAGTCGTCCTCGTCGGAGATCTCGGGCCCCGCGCACTCGTGCACGGAGCCGATGCCGAGGGACGCGGCGCGCCGGAGTGCGGCGCGCTGGGCCTCCGTGCGCTGGTGCGGGGTGATCGCGCCGAGCGCCGCGGCGCGCACGCCGTGGTGGGCGTCGGCGGTCAGCGGGGCGTCCGGGTGGTAGCCGGCGCGCTCGGTGACGCCGGGCACCAGGTCGAGGAGCGCGGTCGTGACCACGGCCGAGTGGACGTCGATGCGGGAGAGGTAGAGCGGCCTGCCGCCGGTCGCCTCGTCGAGCTCCGCGCGTGTGGGCGGGCGGCCGCCGGGCCAGCGGGCGGCGTCCCAGCCGTGGCCGAGGAGGACGGTGTCGTGCGGGTGCGCGGCGGCGTGTTCGCGTACGAGAACGAGTGCGTCGGCCAGCGAGCGGGCCCCGGTCAGGTCGAGCCCCGTCAGGGCGAGGCCGGTGGCCGTGGTGTGCACATGGGCGTCGGTGAACGCCGGGGTGACCAGCGCGCCTTCGAGGTCGACGACTTCATCGACACCGTCGGCGAAGGAATCGGCGGCGCCCTCGGAGCCGACCCAGGCGACGTGCCCGCGCTCGACGACCATCGCGGTGGCGAACGGGTCGGCGGGGCTGTGGATGTCGCCGCCGCGCAGCAGCACGGTGCGGTGGCTCTGCGGATCCTGGGCAGGGGTGTGCCGAGGGTCCTGCGGGGTGTTCCCGGGGGTGGTGCTCTCGCTCATGGGACCAGTCTCGCCCCTGCCGGCGGCGGGCCGGCGCGGGGGTCACACCTGGGGCGGGCGGGCCTCGTACGGAGTCGAGAGGACGACCGTCGTGCGCGTGGAGACGCCCGCGAGGGCGCGCAGGCGGCTGAGCAGGTGCTCCAGCTCCAGCGGGGTGGCGACGCGGACCTTGAGGATGTAGTTCTCGTCGCCCGCGACGCTGTGGCACGCCTCGATCTCCGGGACACCCGCGAGCCGTTCCGCGATGTCGTCGGGGGCGCTGGGGTCGAACGGCTTCACCGAGATGAACGCGGTGAGCGGCAGCCCGACGGCCTCGGGGTCGACGACCGCGGCATAGCCGCGGATGACGCCCCGCTGCTCCAGACGGCGCACACGCTGGTGCACGGCCGACGTGGACAGGCCCGTGGCCTTGCCCAGGTCGGTGTAGCTCATCCGCCCGTCCTTGACGAGCAGCTGCACGATCTGTCGGTCCAGCTCCTCCATGCGCCGAACCTACAGGGCTCTTGATCTCGCCGGATACCTGAGGGCCCGTCTTTACGGGTGGGCAACTCCATTTGGCATGTGACGAACGCCACACTCTCGTGACCGTGTCCGAAGGGATGCAACGATTACCTCTACGACGGGACGGGAAGTGCTTGCTGTGGTCGAGGCCGCAGCGCCTTGTCGGCCCACCCGAGGGGGAGATTCCCATGCAGAATTTGAAGCGCCCCGGCCGGTCTGTCCGCGCCAAGCAGCAGCCGGCCGCAGAGCCCGAGCCGGAGGGTGTCGAACCGGCAGACGCCTTCCTGGACGCCTACGACACTTTCGAGATGTACCGGGTGAACTGCCCGGACTGCGAGCAGCCCATCGCGCTCCTCGCGGACGAGGACGTGCTGCCCGAGCACGCCCTGTGCCCCACTCCGTGGAATCCGTTCGGGCTGACGGTCTGCGCCGGCACCGGCCGCGCGGCCACCGACGCCACGCCCGCCGACGAGTCGATGGAGGTTCAGGAGCAGGACACCGCCCTGCTGTTGACGCTCCCTCAGGGACTCGACTGGCGGACCCAGCCGTTCTCGCACGTGGGCGGTCCCGGCTCGCAGCCGTTCCGCGTGCCGCGACAGCAGCGGCCCGCCGCCTGATTCACCAGTAGGTGCCCTGCACCATGGCGGCCAGGCTGTCGTGGTGCAGGATCAGCGCGTCCGCGGCCGCCGCGCTCCCGGGCACGGCGGCCTCGCCGAAGTGGACCTGGCGGTAGGCGACGCGCAGCATGACGATCGCGTGCCGCAGCGCCGCGTACAGCGTGTAGAAGTCCATGTCGCGCGGCGTGTACCCGGTGAGCCGGGCATACGCCTCCTCGACACGGTCGCGGCGCAGGAAGTCCGGCAGCCCCGGCTGGCCGAAGCTCACCGTCAGGTCCTGGAAGAAGCGGTGCAGATAGACCGCCCAGCCGAGGTCGACCTCGCGCGGGGCGAGCGCCGCCATCTCCCAGTCGAGGACCGCGGCGGGCTCGAAGCCGTCGTAGATGATGTTTCCGATGCGCGCGTCACCCCAGTTGAGGACGGCGTCGCCCTCGTCCCGTGGCCACAGTTCCTCAAGGCAGTCGAAAGCGCTCTCTATGAGGGGCGAGCGGGCCAGTCCGCTCACCACCCATGCGTAGTAGGCGCGTTGGGCCGCGACATGGCGGCGCAGCGGGCTGCCCTCGCCCGGCAGGGCGAGGAACTCCGCCGCTTCGGGCGGCACTTGGTCGTGCAGCCGTGCGATGACGCCGACCGAAGCCTCTTCGAGGTGCGCGCGCTCGGCGTCCGTGGCAGCGTGCAGCCAATTGCCCTCGTACGTATAGGGCATGACGTCGGGTGGGACGCGTCCCTCGACGCGCTCCATCACGAAGAAGGGCGCGCCGAGCGGGCCCGGGTCCTCCTCCAGCCACAGCACGCGCGGCACCGGCAGGTCGGTGTGTTCGGCGACGAGTCGCATCGTGCGGTACTGGCGCGGCATGTCGTAGACGGGGAAGATCGTGTACGCCGCCGGGTCGGCCGCCACGCGCAACGCGCAGCGTTCGATGGGTGGTTCGGGGTGCTCGACGGTGAAGAGCAGGGTCTCGCTCGACATGCCGTTGGACTCGGGCACGGTCACGTCGACGGCTTTGGCGCCGGGCAGCCGGGTGTCGAGCCAGGCGCCGAGGCGGCGGGCGAGGTCTTCCGGGTCGCGGGTGGTGGTGCGGGGGCGGGGTGCCGTTGCCATGTCCGTACTCCTTCCTCCGGCCCGGGTCCTCAGGGCGCGACGGAGTCGAATCCGGTGAAGCCGCTCGGGTCGTGGCGGCCGAAGCTGCCGTGCTCGAAGATCCCGTAGCCCGTGAGCCCGTCGAGGGTGAAGCGCGCGGCGTGGTCGATGACGCCGTACGCGGCGAGCGGGTGGGCGGCGGGGTCCGACAGGTCGTAGGTGCGGCGGTCGGTCCAGTCGCGGCCGCGCCAGGTGCCGTGCTGCCAGTCGTCGGCGGGCGGATAGCCGGCGCCCACCGCCAGGGGCAGTGAGGCGAGCACCTGCACGCCGAGTTCCAGGGGCTTGCGGCCGTCGGGGTCGGTGAGGTGGATGACGGCGCTTTCGGGGTGGCGGGTGCCGGAGCGGTAGGTGATGTCGGCCTGGGGCCAGCCCAGTTGACGGTCCCGCAGGCCCGGGCGGACGAGGGTGGCGTCGTTGAGGGTGCGGTAGCCGTCCGCGTCCTCCTGGGAGATGACCATGAGGAAGCGGTCGTCGAAGCGGACCGGGCACCAGATCCAGTGGAAGCCCTCGGTGGCGAACTCCTCCTCCAGGCGCCCGCGTTCCTCGCCCGGGGTGGGCCGCACGCCCCAGCTGCGGTCGCGGGTGGCGGTCCACTCCCCCGCCGTGACGGCGATCTCCTCGCCGCCCGCGCGGATCACCCCTGCGGGCCGGCCCGCCTGCACGAAGCGGCGCCCTTCGAGGGTGAGCCGGTCGCCTCGGCGCTGGACGTGGTGCGGCTCCCACAGGGCGGGGAAGTCGGCGGTCCAGGTGAGGTCGTACGAGAGGGAGGCGGGGTCGTCGGGATCGGCGGCGCACCGCAGACGGAGGCGGTGGAGCGGTTCGTCGACGGTGATGTCCAGCGGGCCGACGCGGAGGTGCATACGGTCCTCGCCGAGCGCGTCACTGGCGCGTACGGCATGGAGCGTGTCCCCTGTGCGCAGGGTCGCGTACGCGTCGATGACACCGGCGTTCGGGTAGACGCCGAGCCCGAGGATGAGCAGGGCGCGGCCCCGGTGGTCGAAGAGGTGGAAGATGCACCGGTCGTAGGCGTTGCGGTCGCCCGTCGCGACGTGCTTCATCGACAGGGGAACCTGGTGTACGGGGTATTCGTCGAGCGGGACCGGACGGTCGTCTGCCACGGCAAACCTCCCTGGTCGCACGGCAGTTCAGGGTGGCGGGAGGCGGCGGAGCCCTCCGGCGCGGAGTTGACGGTACGTCAGTTCGCGGGACGGAGCCAGAGACGTGCCGGGCCGTTCCGGGGACGGAACCGGAGACGCGCCGGGCCGCGCGCGGTTCGGAGCCGGAGACGTGCCGGGCCGCACGCGGGACGGAGCCGGATACGCGCCCGCCCGTTCGCGGGACACAGGTTCGCGGGACACAGGTCGCACACCCGCCCGACCCTTCACCGCCCCCACGGGCACGCCGTGAACAGACGCCCTATTCGCCCGGGCGGTGACTTCGCCACGACCGTGCGCGTTGCCCTGGTATGACCCCCATGGAAACGGGTGCGGGCACGGGCCCGACGCACCTTCCCGGCGGGCGGCGGCGGCACACACTGGTGACGCTGCCCGTCGCAGAATCGGTTCCCCGGCACCCCCCGGATCCCCGGCACCCCCCGGATCCCCCACAGCACCAGCCGTCACCCCAGCCACCGGGGCCGCCCCAGCCACAGCAGCACGTGTACCAGCAGCAGCCACCCCAGCACGTCCACCAACAGCCGCACCAGCAGTACGGGCAGATGTACCAGCCCTACCAGCCGCCGCACTTCCAGGACCCGCACTTCCCGGATCCGCACTACCAGGACCCGCCGATCTACCGCGCCCTGCTCCACCACTGGGCCGACCGCGGCCGGACGCTGCCAGGGCGCCACGACCCGGAGTGGGCCAGGCTCCTGGCGCCGCCCGTGCACCGCGGCCAGTTCAGCGCGAGTCGGGACCCGCGAGGTGACGTGCGATGACCATGCGCTGGATCTGATTGGTGCCCTCGACGATCTGCAGCACCTTGGCCTCGCGCATCAGGCGCTCCACGGGGAAGTCCGCGGTGTAGCCGTACCCCCCGAGGACCTGCACGGCGTCCGTCGTCACCTTCATCGCGGCGTCCGTGCACAGCAGCTTGGCCATGGCCGCCTGCTTGGCGAACGGCCGGCCCGTGTCGCGGAGCCTGGCCGCGGCCAGATAGAGCGCCCGGCCCGCCTCGATCTGCGTCGCCATGTCCGCGAGCATGAAGCGCAGCCCCTGGAAGTCCGCGATGGGCCTGCCGAACTGCTTCCGCTCGGTGGCGTACGCGACGGCCTCGTCCAGCGCCGCCTGGGCCACGCCGATCGCACAGGCCGCGATGCCGAGCCGCCCCGAGTCGAGCGCGGAGAGCGCGATGGCGAAACCCTGGCCCTCGTCGCCGATGCGGCGGGAGTCGGCGACGCGCACCCCGTCGAAGTGAATCTGAGCCGTGGGCGAGCCCTTCATGCCCATCTTCTTCTCGGGCGCCGCGGCGCTCAGCCCCTCGGCGTCGCCCGGCACCAGGAAGGCCGTGACGCCACGGGCGCCCTCGCCGCCCGTGCGGGCGAGCACGGTGTAGAAGTCGGCGACGCCGCCGTGCGTGATCCAGGCCTTGGTGCCGGTGATGACCCAGTCGTCGCCGTCCCTGACCGCCTTGGTGCGCAGCGACGCCGCGTCGGACCCGGACGCGGGCTCCGACAGGCAGTACGCGCCGAGCAGACCGCCGCCGAGCATGGCGGGCAGATGGTCGGACTGCTGCTCCTTGGTGCCGTAACCGGCGAGGGCGTGGCAGGACAGGGAGTGGACGCTGACGCCGAGGCCGACGGTCAGGCGCGCGGCGGCGAGCTCTTCCAGGACCTGGAGGTAGACCTCGTACGGCTGGTCGCCGCCGCCGAACTCCGAGTCGTACGCCAGGCCGAGCAGGCCGGATTCGGAGAGCAGCGTGAAGACCTCGCGGGGAAAGCGCCCGGCGTCCTCCTCCTCGGCCGCCCGCGGGGCGATCTCGCGCTGGGCGATGTCCCGGACCAGCGAGAGCAGATCCCTGGCCTCATCCGTGGGCAGCTGACGCTCCACCGACTGCGTGATGTGGTCGGGCATGACGCTCTCCTCCCTGTGGGGCTGCGGCGGACGCCCGCGCTGGGTGGGGCGGCGCCGCCGGGAAACGATGCCGAGCCGGGGTCTGATTCCGGGTCTCGGAAGCAGCTGACCAGCGGCTGTGGCGCGTTGAGTATGCCCGATCCGCGGCACCCCGTCACTAGTTAACGACCGCTTACTCAAAACATAACTGAAGATCGCCGCCACGGGCGGGATTGGTCCGAACCATTGACCGCACTGGTCTAGTCCTCCTACTGTTCTTTTCAACGACTTAACGCGTTCATGCCAAGTCGCACCCGTAGGTCCACGGCACCACTTCCCCCTCCCGGTTTCCCCCCACGAGGAGACACGATGCTCAGACCGCACTCCCCTCGCGCCTCCTTCCGGGCGCTCATCGCCACCACCTGTGCCGCCGTCCTCGGCGCGGGCCTGCTGGCCGGCGCGGGCACCGCCGCCGCCGAGCCCGACAAGGCCACCGAGCAGAAGGCCGCCGCCGGCTCCAAGGTCGTCGGATACTTCACCGAGTGGGGCGTCTACGGCCGGAACTACCACGTCAAGAACGTCGAGACGTCCGGCTCGGCCAACAAGCTCACGCACATCAACTACGCCTTCGGCAACGTCCAGGGCGGCAAGTGCACGATGGGCGACGCCTACGCGGCGACCGACAAGGCCTACACCGCCGACCAGTCCGTGGACGGCGTCGCCGACACCTGGGACCAGCCGCTGCGCGGCAACTTCAACCAGCTGCGCAAGCTGAAGAAGAAGCACCCGAACCTCAAGGTCCTCTGGTCGTTCGGCGGCTGGACCTGGTCGGGCGGGTTCACCGAGGCGGCGAAGAACCCCGCGGCCTTCGCCCAGTCCTGCTACGACCTGGTCGAGAACTCCAAGTGGGCCGACGTCTTCGACGGCATCGACATCGACTGGGAGTACCCCAACGCCTGCGGCCTGACCTGCGACACGAGCGGACGCGCGGCCTACAAGAACCTGATGTCGGCGGTCCGTTCGAAGTTCGGCGCCAACAACCTGGTCACCGCGGCGATCCCGGCGGACGCCTCGACGGGCGGCAAGATCGACGCGGCCGACTACGCGGGCGCGGCCCAGTACGTCGACTGGTACAACCCCATGACGTACGACTACTTCGGCGCCTGGGACGCGAAGGGCCCGACCGCCCCGCACTCCCCGCTGACCTCGTACACCGGCATCCCGAAGGCCGGCTACAACTCCGACGCCACCATCAAGAAGCTGAAGGCGCTCGGGGTTCCGTCCCAGAAGCTGCTGCTCGGCCTCGGCTTCTACGGCCGCGGCTGGACGGGCGTCACGCAGAAGGCGCCCGGCGGCACCGCGACAGGACCGGCCGCGGGCAAGTACGAGCAGGGCATCGACGACTACAAGGAACTGAAGACCAAGTGCCCGGTCAACGGCACGGTCGGCGGAACCGCGTACGCGCACTGCGGGAACAACTGGTGGAGCTACGACACCCCGGCGACCATCGCGGGCAAGATGAACTACAAGAACCAGCAGGGTCTCGGCGGCACCTTCTTCTGGGAGCTCAGCGGAGACACGTCCAACGGCGAGCTGATCAAGGCCATCAACTGACCTGACGTATCAGCTCTGTTGAGGGGCGGGAGCCGGCGGGCTCCCGCCCCTCGCGTGCTTCCGTTCAGGGGCGCACCGGCGCCGGGTACGACGGCTCGAAGTCCTCGATGACCCGCAGGGTGTCCCCGAGCGTCCGCACCAGGAGCGAGCCGACCGTCTCGCGCGACAGGCCCCGGCCGCCGATCCAGTCGAGGGTGATGCCCTCCACGCTGCACAGCCAGCCGAGCAGGGCCGTGCGCGCCAGCTCCGGTATGTCCTTGCGGCCGTACGCCCCCTCGGCGATCGTCCCGATCAGCGCCTCGCGCACGCCGTCGCGTATGGCGTGCACCTCCGTGTCGAAGCCGACGCCGCCGCTGATGATCGTGCGGTACGCCGCCTGGTGGTGCTCGGCGTAGCGCAGATAGCCGTCGACGGTGCGCTGCACGCGCTCCACGGGCGGGAGGTCGTCGTGGCGTCCGGCCCGCGCGACCAGGTCCGCGACGGAGTCCTCGATGATCGCCAGGTAGTAGCCGCGCTTCGACTTGAAGTAGTAGTAGATCAACCCCTTGGCGACGCCCGCCTGCTTCGCGATGTCGTCCATCGACAGGGCGTCGTAGGACGTGTCGGCGAACAACTTCCGTCCGATGGCGATGAGTTCGGCACGACGAGCCGCCGAGCGGTCCGTGCCGCGCTGTTGACTATTATTCAATTTCGGCCCTAGTCTCCAACTGCCTCGGGATCGTCCGCAGTATGGCAGACCACTGCCGCCCGCGGTCCGGCTCCCGACGGCCCCGCGCACTCCCCTTACGCACGCCTACGCACGCGGAACGACGTACGGGAGGAAACAGTGAACGCAAGCCGCACCGCGTTACGCGAGGGCAGAACCTCCTGGAAGAAGACGGCCGCGGTGGCCATGCCCGCCGTCCTGGCCGTCGGTGTGATGGCCTCCGTGATGGCCGAGGGCGCGCTCGCCGCGTCCTTCGCCGTCTCCGGCACCAGCTTCCAGGTGTCGTCCGGCAAACTGACCAGCCAGGGCCTGTCCTCGTACGTACAGACGGACCGGGACATCGACGGCAAGGGGCACCCGGTGGCGCTCCTCGGGATCGGTGACGCGACCCTCTCCGACATCTGCCAGGCCGCCGAGGTCAAGACCCCGCTCGGGACCGTCGTCTTCAAGCTGACCGCGGGCGGTGACGCGGGCAACGTCACCGCGAGCAACCTCATCATCGACGGCGAGGACCTGGTCGGCGACGCCCGCTTCGGCACCGCGCAGATCGGCCGGGACGCCTCGACGCTCGACGAGGTGCCCGGCATCAAGGGCGAGCGGGGCAAGTTCGGGCTGCAGGCCGGTGACATCACCGTCTCCGGGGTGAAGTCGAACGCCTGGTCGGCGACGGGCGGCAACTTCCGGCTCAAGGGCATGCGGGTCGACGTCAGCCTCGGCGGCAAGAAGTGCTTCTGACCGGCGGCGGCAGAGGGGGCGTAAAACCCTTCCGCGGGGACGGCGGCGGCTGGCTCGACCGGCGGCTGCCCTGGCCCGACCAGCGCCGGGTGGTCCGCAGATGGCGGCGCACCCGGCCGTTCTGGGGCGGCCTTCTGCTGATCCTCGGCGGCGCCGAACTGCTCCTGATCCCGCTCTCGCCGCTGACCGTGCTCGTCAGTCTCGGCCTCGGCGGGATCGCGGCGCTCGGCATCGGGATCGCGCTGGTCGTGGCGGGGCTCTTCCTGTGGCTGCTGCCCCACACGCACCACTACGTGAGCGTCAACGCGCTGATCCTGTCGGTGCTCTCGTTCGCGGCCACCAACCTCGGCGGGTTCCTCGTCGGCATGCTGCTGGGCATCGCGGGCAGCGCCATGGGGTTCGGCTGGACCCCGGTGCCCGAGGACGCCGAGGAGGATCCGGCACGCCCGAAGGTGCGGGACGGGCAGGGCACGCGGACGCTCGGGGTGCTGCTGCCCGTGGTGATCGTCGCGGGCATCGTGAACGGCAGCCCGGCGAAGGCGACACCCGCGCAGGCGCCGTCCGCCGGGGCGATCGTGGCCGCGCGGGTGCCGCCGACGATCACCACGACGCTCTTCGCGCCGGAGGGCTTCATCGTGGCGGGCGTCCGCGAGATACCGACCGCCGACGGGCCGCTGAAGGTCATGGTGCTGCGGATGAAGGCCGCCTCCCTGACCGACTACGAGCTCACGACGCGCGACGGGAGCAGGGAACTCGCCCTGGGCGCCGACACGTTGGACCTCAGTGGTCAGGTGACGCTGTATCTGACCAAGTTCAGGGGCTGCATCGAGGGCATCCTCTGCCTCACCTTCACACCCGACCGGCTGCCGGTGCCGCCTCTCGTGCCGCCGTTCATCTTCATGACGGACGTGAGCGCCGAGCAGGCCCTGGTCACCTCGGACTCGATCGTGGCGGGCGGGCTGACACTGAAGGCCACGGCGTGAAGGGCGCGGGCATGCAGGGTTCGGTATGAGGGGCTCGGCGTGAGGGGCTCGGCATGATCCAGATCCAGGCCGCCCTCTTCTGGGCGTACGCGGTCGGCGCGACGTTCGCCCTCGCGGCGGGGCGTCAGCTCCAGGTGTGGGAGCGGATCAACGCCGGCGAGGGCCCGCGCACCCGCAGCCGGGCCGCCAACCCCTATCTCGCGCTGACCGCGCTCTTCGCCGCCGTCCTGATGGTGCCGACGGGGCTCTTCCTGCTCTGGCAGAACCCGTCCTGGTCGACCATGCACGTGGCGGACGGCCACGAGGGCGTGTGGGCGGGGTTCGTGCTGTTCTACGCGGGCGGTATCCCGGTGGCCGCGATCCTGGGGTTCCTGGTGGCGCAGGGCCTGGTGCTCGTGGGGGCCGACTACTGGGCGTACCTCCAGTGCGTCGGCGGGTATTTCCTGCTGTTCGGGACGTTGATCCACGGGTGGGACGGCCGGGGGTACGAGCGCTTCCTCTCACCCGGCGCGGAGGATTTCGCCGACTGGTCGCGGGACAGCGTCGTCAACCACGTACTGGACTTTCTGACGTCCGGGACGTTCCTGGCGCTGCTGCTGTTCGGCGCCGCGGTGATCGGCACCATGCTGGTGACCGAGATCGGCTGGCTCATGGAGGGCTGGTCGCTGCCGGGCGCCGACGAGGACCGCAGGGTGCCGAGGTTCCTGGGCATCGCCATCGCGGCGGCCGGGATCTACGGGCTGCCCTTCGTGGGCGCGCTCTTCGCGAGCGTGCTGGTGCGCCTCGTCGGCGGGTGGCTCGGCCTCCCGCTGTTCGCGGTGGTGGCGGGCCTCACACTGCTGCACGGGCGCTCGCCGGTGCGGTGGCTGTACGGCCTGGTGGGCGTGCCGGGGCGACACTGGCGGGCCGGCCTCGACGAAGCCGACGGTCAGGAGAGCGGGGGCCCGGGCGGCCGGGAGAGCGGAGGCTCGGGCGGTCAGGAGAGCGACGTCACAGCAGACCGGTCTGGGTGACGAGCATCGCGAGGACGACGACGAGGGTCCAGCCGGCGAGGTGCTCCAAGAGGGTGGGCCCGTCTTCGTCGGGACCGCCGGTGCGGGCCTTGGCGCGGACGGCGGTGGCAGAGGTCGCGGTCATGTGTGTCTCACTGACGTGTCGTATGGCTGTACTCCCCCACGAGGTCCCGGGCAGTGCCTGCACCCCCGCGGGACCCCCTCCACCTTGCCAGCCGGAAGCCCTTTTGCGGGCGAGACCTTGGTCACCCCGCAACTCGGACGTCACGTCGCGCGTCTAACCCCGGACGGCGGGGTCGTCTCCCCCGTCCGTCCGCCCGTGCACCGTACGACCGAGAGGTTTCCGATGAGCACGAACCGGACGACGTCCCGCCCACGCCGCAGGGGCCGGCTCGCCCTCACGGCCGCGATCACCGCCGCGACCGCCCTCACCGCACCCGTCTCCCAGGCCGCACCCGTCTCACGGGGCACACAGGACTCCCCGGCCACACCGGCCACCGCCGAGAAGCCGTCGCCGGGCGCGCCCGGTCTCGGTGACCCGATGTTCCCGCTGGACGGGAACGGCGGGTACGAGGTGGAGCGCTACTACCTGTACTTCGACTGGCAGGCCCCCAGGACGCCCTTCGAGGCAACGACGACGATCAGGGCCCGGTCCACCCAGGCACTGTCCCGCTTCAACCTCGACTTCGGCGGCAACACCCTGCACAAGGTCACCGTGAACGGCTCCGCCGCGGGCGCCTCGCGCGCGGGCGACGAGCTCACCGTCACACCCAAGTCCCCGATCCCCCATGGCAGTTCCTTCACGGTCAAGGTCACGTACACCGCCGACCCGACGCAGACCCGGCACCGCGACGACGCGATCGAGGACTACGGCTGGATCCCCACGC
Organism: Streptomyces sp. NPDC039480; assembly: GCF_055597165.1. NCBI lineage: Bacteria > Bacillati > Actinomycetota > Actinomycetes > Kitasatosporales > Streptomycetaceae > Streptomyces > Streptomyces sp. NPDC039480. Next base: position 69,710 of record NZ_JBVITX010000021.1, read on the forward strand.
CCGACGGCACGGTGGTCTACCCGCAACCGAACGGCGCCCGGTTGATCTTCCCGGCCAACGACCATCCGAGCCGGCGCGCGCCGATCACCTTCCGCATCACGACACCGGGCGACCGCACGGCCGTCGCCAACGGGAAGCTGGTCTCCCGCACCGAACGCCCCGACGGCCGGGTGCGCTGGACGTACGACTCCGAACAGTCCCTCTCCACCCAGCTGGTGCAGCTGGCCGTCGGCAAGTTCCGGCTGGTCGACAGCGAGGGGCCCGGCGGGCTGCCGCTGCGCGACGTCGTCCCGGAGGAGCTGGTCGAGCCGACGGCCGCGTACCGCGCACTCACCCCGGACCACCTCGAGTGGCTGGAGGAGAAGCTCGGCCCCTACCCCTTCAACCGCTACGGCCTGCTGGTCGGCGACACCGACCTCGGCGTGGCCCTGGAGACGCAGACCCTGTCGCTCATACCCAAGGCGGACCTGCTCGGCACCCGGGTCGACGCCGAGCGGAACATGGTGCACGAGCTGGCCCACCAGTGGTTCGGCGACAGCGTGGCCCTCAAGAGCTGGTCCGACCTGTGGCTGAGCGAGGGGCATGCCCGCTTCTACGAGCGGGAGTACTCCGAGCAGCACGGCGGGGACAGCTTCGAGGCCGCCATGAAGACCGCGTACCAGAACCACGACATCTGGCGCCGCGACTTCGGCGCGCCCGCCGAGCCGACCGAGCCGAACCTCTTCAAGCGCATGCGGTACGACGGCTCGGCCCTGGTCCTGTACGCGCTGCGCGAGCGGGTCGGCGAGGCGACGTTCCAGAAGATCGAGCGTGCCTGGGTGAGCGGTCTCGAGGGGCGCACGGCGAGCACGCGGCAGTTCGTCGACCTCGCGTCGAAGGTCGCGGGCGAGGACCTGGAGGGCTTCCTGCACCCCTGGCTGTACGGCTCGAAGACACCGCCGATGCCGGGGCACCCGGACTGGGTGGTCGACCCGGCAAGCGGATGAACTCATTCGGTCCCACGGCGCGCGTTCCGCACCTATGATCACGTCGATCTCCAGGGGGGAGATCGTGATCGAGGAGGGGAACGAACATGACCGGAGTTTCCAGACGTGCTCTGCTGGGCTACTCGGGCAGCGCCGCCGCGGGAGCGGCGCTGGCGGGCGCGGGGACCGCCGCGGCCGCCGACGGCGCGGCGGGCGAGGGGGCCGCGGCGGCCCAGGCGGCCGACCCGGCCGTCGACGTCGCCAACGGGACCGAGTTCCGCGGGGACGCCAGCATCGGTGACATCGACGCGAGGATGGAGATCTCATTCAAGATCAACATCGAGAACGCGCCGGCGGGGAAGCAGATCAGGCCCACGGAGATCGCGAACGCTCTCAACGAGATCGGCATGTCCCGCGGCTGGCCCAAGGTGACCTTTTACTACACCACCTCGGCCCCGCTGAACTGAGCACGCCGCACTCCTGAAGCGCCCGAGATGCGGCTTTTCGCCGCCCCTCTTAGCGTGGGGGCATCCCCGACCAAGAGGAGCCGTCATGGGCGACAGCGCCATGGACAAGGCAAAGGGCAAGGCCAAGGAGATGGTGGGCAAGGCCACCGGCAACGACCGCAAGGTCGCCGAGGGCAAGACCGATCAGGCCAAGGGCAAGGCCAAGGACGCCGCCGACGACATGCGCGACAGGGCCGAGGGCGTTCGCGACTCGTTCCGCGACGACCGCTGAGCCGACGCGTGTGCCCGTCCCCGTGCGGGGGCGGGCACACGCGCGTCACGGACCGCCCGAGCCGCTTCGACCACCTCTCCTACAGGTGGGATCGACATGAGATCGACATCCCCTATAGCCGCGGTGGGGCCACGGTCGCCCGGCCGCGCACGCTGGCTAGGCTTGTCGCACACGCGGTGATCGCGCTGGTGCCGACCTGCGGGCGACATGAAGGGGACGGGCAAGTGCAGCCGGACGGGCAGGACTTAAGGGGCCGGACGCCGATGGGCGCGGCCTGGCGGACGGTCGTCGAGGGCGTCACGGGCTCGATGGCCTACATCGCCGACGAGCACTGGAACGTCGTGGCCTGCAACGACGAGTTCAGGGCCCTCTTCCCGGACGGCCGGCCACCGGCCAACATCATGCGGTGGATGCTCCTCGACGACCAGGCCCGGCACGACGTCCTCATGAACTGGGCCGAGGACTGGGCGCGCGGCGCCTGCCCCGCGCTCCGGCGGGCCGTCACGAACCACCCCACCGACCCCGCGCTCATCGACCTGGCGGACGATGTCCGGCGCGACCCGCTCGCCGGCCCCATCTATCTGGCGACCGCGAGCTCGCACCCCCTGCACCCGGACGGTGCCGTGCGCCAGGTCAACCACGCCACGAAGGGGCCCGGCTGGGTGATCGCGTCCGCCGCCAGCCCTCTGCCGGAGACGGACGCGCTGTTCGTGATGATGCAGTACCGGCCGGGCACGACCCGCCCTCATCAGCCGCCGCCCCTCAGCACGAACGCCCGCTGACGGGCGCACCCCGAGGAGCGTCGGCTCAGCGGATTCCGACCGCGGCCAGCGCGCTCCGCTGGTGTTCGGACAGGGTCGTCGGGAAGTACAGGTAACAGACGCCTCCCGTGCCCGACACGACCTTTCCGGTGGAGTTGTAGCGCTTCGTCCGGAGCCAGATGTTCTCCCACTCGCGCCTCTTGTAGACGCGGCGCACCTCCGGGTTGCTGGGCGACGCCGGGTCGTTGGCGATCACGTCGCCGTCCGCCGTGAAGCCGATGACGGTCATGAGGTGGCCCGCCGTGCCGTAGCCCGCCCCCGTGAGCTCCTCCTTGAGGAACGACTGGGACGTTATGGCCGGGATGCCCGCGGCGATCAGCGACTCCAGCTCCGTCAGCGAGGCGAGCCGGGTCACGACGCCCTGGAGATCCTTGTACGTCGACGCGTACGCGGCGTTGAAGGGCCAGTTGCCGCAGCCGTTGTACTGGTAGTCGAACGTGAAGCGGGCCGCGTGGCAGACCTGCGGATCGGCGTAGGTGGGGTCGACCCAGGCCAGGTCCTCGGCCGTCGGCCCGCGCCCCCAGTACTCGATGATCATCTGCGAGGAGGTCGGGCTGCACCAGGCCTCGCCTCCGTTGTCGTACTCCGGATACTGGCCCTTGTGGATGTCCTGCGAGTAGCGCGGGACCGTCAGCTCCCCGGCGTGGCCCGGCTGCGACGCGGGGACCGTGAAGCGGTCGGGGACCGCCGAGGCCATCGCGCCGAGCCGCCAGACCGTGGGGGTCGCGGTGGTGCCCGGCTTGCGGTGGAGCGTCAGGCGCAGCTGGTACGAGACGACGCGCAGACCGGTGGTCGTGTCGTCCACGGAGAGCGTGTCCGTCCAGACCGTCGACTTGTCGTCCGTCTGGTCGTCGACCGAGGTCCGCCGGATGTCGGCCTCCGCGTCGTCGCCCGAGGCCCAGCGGCCCATCACGTACCAGGGAGTCTTCGTCTTGTCGGAGTACGTGCCGCGCAGCTCGACCTGGAGCCAGGTCCCGGCCGGGGTGTGGGCGTTCCAGGAGGCGATGAGCTCCGTGGCGGGGACGGTGGAGCGGTGTGTGGGCGAGGTCCACCTGGCGTACTCGTAGGTGGTCGTCCTGCCGGTGTGCGGGTCGGCGTAGTCGGTGCGGCCCGCGGACTCGGCGATGCGCAGGCCGGGGCGGCGGGCGCCGGTGACGAGGGCCGTGCCTTCCGCGGTGCCGGTGCGCCAGTCCTTCGACGAGCTCCAGAAACGGTTGTCCACGAAGCGGTCCTCGCGCGGGGTACGGCCCTGGGCCGCCGTCGGGCCCGCGGCCAGGGCGGGCGTGGCATGCGTGGCGGTCGCGGCGAGGGCCGCCGCCGCTGCGGCGGTGGCAGCGGTGGCGAGCACGGATCTGCGCGATACGCCGTCGGCGCGGCCGGCCGCGTCCGTACCGCCCGCCCTGTCGGGTCGCTCTGCTCGGCCGGCCTGGTCTGCTCGGCCGACGCGGTCTGCTCGGTCTGCTCGGTCTGCTCGGTCTGTCTTGTCTGCTCGGTCTGCTCGGTCCATGGGAGGGACCCCCAGTCGACATGGGTTCCGGCGGGATCCGGAAGGGTGGGTCAGGTGCACGGAAGTGGGCCAACTATGGCCGGTCCCGGCCGACTTCTGCCAGCGCTCGGGCACTGTCGCGCGCAACAATATTGGCCTCAACCAATGGCACGACCTGCGGCGGCGCGCGGAACACATCCTTCCGCGGTCGTACCCTTGCCGGTGATGACCGGACACCCGCCCACCCCGCTCCCCCGCCTCGCCGACACCCTGCGCCGCCTGCCGCCCTCCTGCGGCCCCGTCCGTCTGATCGCCGTGGACGGGCACGCGGGCTCCGGCAAGTCGACGTTCGCCCGGCGCCTCGCCGAGGCGGCCGGCGGCGCGCCCGTCCTGCGCCTCGACGACATCGCGAGCCACACGGAGCTCTTCGACTGGACGGAGCGGCTCGGGCGGCAGGTCATCGGGCCGCTCTCCCGCGGCGAGACGGCGCACTACGCGACGTACGACTGGCACGAGCGCCGCTTCGGTCCCGCCGAGGAGCCCCTGCCGCCCGCGCCCGTGGTGATCGTCGAGGGCGTCGGGGCGGGCCGCCGGGCGCTGCGGCCGCACCTCGCCGCGGTGCTGTGGATGGATGTGCCGCGCGAGGAGGCATGGCAGCGGGGCCGTCGGCGGGACGGGGCGGTCCAGAGTGACTTCTGGGACGGCTGGGAGCCCGAGGAACGCCGGCACTTCACCGAGGACCCCTCCAAGCCCTTCGCGCACTTTTTGGTACGACAGCGTCCAGAGGGATACGAGGTACTTCAGGGGCCCGGTGTGACGCTTACAGAGGCCTGAGCCGTCACGCAGAGTGAAGGGCCGTGGGCGGTCCGCTGAACCTCCGGAAAAGCGCTTCCAGTTGGCCTCACGAGTTTTCGCCAGTGCCCCAACTATGCTTGACCCAGGGCCCTTACAGGACTTACGTTCTGAATGTGCGGTGTTGCGACGCCGCCCGCAGACGCGAAGCCCCCGGTTGTTCCCCCGTGATCGGGGGCTTCGTTCTGCCTCAGGAGCCCGATTTCCGACCGCCGCGTGCCGCCATTCGCTCACCCTCGGTCACCGTCGGGCCACCCTTCAGCGGCCCTTTTCCGGCCGATCCGCCGGTGCGGCACCCTACGGCCCACCGCTCCCCCGCAGGTACGATGCATCTCGGTGCGCCTTTTCGGACGGCTGCTCTGCGCATCGAACCAACTCCCGTCCGCAGCACAGTGGTTCAGGCAGTGGTTCAGCGCGGTGGTTCAGCGCAGTCGCCGGCGGGCACCGGTCCGGCGGTACGCAAACGGGGGCACGGTTTGTGGGGGACCTGATGGACTTCGACGCGATGGGCTCACCCGCTCCGGCCGACCTCGCCTGGCTGAGGGGCGTCGACGCCTACACCATGGGCGCCTATCCGCAGGCGGAGGAGGAATTCCGGACGGCGGTGCGGATGGATCCCGGGATGGCCGACGGCTGGCTCGGGCTGCACGCGCTGCGCATCGACACGACGACGGCGCTGCTGCGGATGTTCCAGCACCGGGACCGTTTCGGGGAGCAGCGCACCCGGCACGCGCGCGCCCTCAACTCCTGGTACTGGCTGGGCTGGTGGGTGCAGCCCGTCCTGGAGAGCACCCGTGACCTGCTCCTCGCCCACGCCTCGCACTGGCTCGACGGCCGCCATGTCCCGGAGCTCGACCGGGCGTTGGCGGGCCTGCCACCCGTCGACGCGGACCCGCAGGTTCGCTTCCTGCACGCCTGCCGCTCCTATCTGGTCAAGGACTGGGAGCAGTTGGTGCGCCACACGGACCCGCTGATCGACGACCCGATGCTGGGCATCGAGGCCGGGCTCTTCGGCGGCATGGCCCGGGTCCGCCTGGAGACGTACGGCCAGGCGGAGCCGCTGCTGTCCGCAGCCCTCATGCGCTGCCGCAGCGAACAGCCGCAGCGCAAGGAGCTGCGCTACTGGCTGGCCCGCGCGCACGAGGGCACGGGACGCTCGGCGGCGGCCCTGCCGCTGTACCGCGCGGTGCACCGGGTCGACGCCTCCTTCATGGACACCTCGGCGCGGCTCGCGGCGATCTCCGAGGGCGACGGGTACGACGAGGCGGCCGACCTCGCCGCCGCGATCAGCCTGACCGGGGCGGGGCAGGACGTGCTGGAGGGGCCGGACGGCATCGACGTGCTCTTCGGTACGGAGGGGCGTGACGTGAAGGTCACCGACCCCGATCCGCCGTCGGGCGGCGGCTCCTCGACCACCGGCGGCCCCACCGGCCCCGGTGGCCCCGGCGGTCCCCCTGGGCCCGCAGGCCCCACCGGCTCCTCGAATCCCTCCGAGGCCGACGCCGTCCGCGAGAAGGCGATCATCCCCATCAAGGCGGGCCCCGCGCAGCTGCCCCCGGGCCCCACCGACCCCGCCCTCCTGGAGGCCGCCCTCTCCGAGCTGGAGGGCATGGTGGGTCTGGAACCGGTGAAGCGGCAGGTCAAGGCGCTCTCCGCGCAGCTGAACATGGCGCGGCTGCGGGCCGCGCAGGGCCTGCCGGTGCAGCCGCCGAAACGACACTTCGTCTTCTCCGGCCCCTCGGGCACCGGCAAGACCACCGTGGCCCGCATCCTCGGCCGGGTCTTCTACGCGCTCGGCCTCCTCGGCGGCGACCACCTGGTGGAGGCGCAGCGCGCCGACCTGGTCGGCGAGTACCTGGGCCAGACCGCCGTGAAGGCCAACGAACTGATCGACTCGGCGATCGGCGGCGTCCTCTTCGTGGACGAGGCCTACTCCCTCTCGAACTCCGGCTACGGCAAGGGCGATGCCTACGGAGACGAGGCCTTGCAGGTCCTCCTCAAGCGCGCCGAGGACAACCGCGACCACCTCGTCGTCATCCTCGCCGGCTACCCGGAGGGCATGGACCGGCTCCTGGCGGCCAACCCCGGCCTGTCCTCGCGCTTCACGACCCGCGTCGACTTCCCGTCGTACCGCCCGCTCGAACTCACCGCCATCGGCGAGGTCCTCGCGGCCGACAACGGAGACGTGTGGGACGAGGAGGCGCTCGAAGAGCTGCGCTCCATCAGCGGGCACGTCGTCGACCAGGCCTGGATCGACGAGCTCGGCAACGGCCGCTTCCTGCGCACGCTGTACGAGAAGAGCTGCGCCTACCGCGACCTGCGGCTCTCCGGCTACCCCGGCGAACCGGGGCGCGACGACCTGTCGACCCTGCGGCTGCCCGACCTGATGCAGGCCTACGGAGAAGTGCTTTCGGGGCGGGGACCGCAAGACGCCCCGGGGATCTGACCATCCCCGGGGCGCCCCTCAAGCGATCCGTGAAGCTCAGCCCACGCGGCTGCCGGCGAGCGCGGAGTCCCTGGCGTCCCCGGCGTCCTCCGGCGGCGTCCGCTGCACCGTGACCCGGTGCGCCGGGTCACGGACCTCGCCGACCAGCATTTCCAGGACGTCCTCCAGGGCGACCAGGCCGAGCACCTTGCCGGACGCGTCGGCGACCTGCGCCAGATGCGTCGCGGCGCGGCGCATCACGGTCAGGGCGTCGTCCAGCGGCAGTTCGGACCGCAGGGTCGTCATCGGGCGCCAGACCTGCTGCGGCACGGCGCGGTCGGTGTCCTCCAGATCCAGTACGTCCTTCACGTGGAGGTAGCCCATGAAGGCGCCGTTCTCCGCGCGGACCGGGAAGCGGGAGTAGCCGGTGCGTCCGGTGAGCTCGATGACGCGGGCCGGGGTGACCGAGGGGCCCACGGTCACCAGGGACGCCCGGTCGAGCAGGACGTCGGTGACCGGGCGCGAGCCCAGCTCCAGGGCGTCCTCGAGGCGCTCCTGCTCGACGGGGTCGAGGAGGCCCGCCTGGCCGGAGTCCTCCACGAGGCGGCCCAGCTGCACGCTGGTGAACACCGCCTCGACCTCGTCCTTGGGCTCCACTCCGAAGAGCCGCAGGACGACCCGGGAGCACGCCCCGAGCGCCGCGGTCACCGGCCGGCAGAGCCGCGCGAAGGCGACCAGGCCGGGGCTGAACCAGAGGGCGGTCTTCTCGGGGGCGGCCATCGCGAGGTTCTTCGGGACCATCTCGCCGATGACGAGGTGGAGGAAGACGACGACGGCGAGCGCGATCACGTAGCCGAGGGGGTGGATCATGCCCTCGGGCAGGTGGACCGCCTCGAAGACCGGTTCCAGGAGGTGGGCGACGGTCGGCTCGGCGACCGCGCCGAGCGTCAGCGAGCAGACGGTGATGCCGAACTGGGCGGCCGCCATCATCTGCGGCAGATGCTCCAGGCCGTACAGGACCTGCCGGGACCGCTTGGTGTCCAGGGGCTCGATCTGGCTGCGGCGCACGGACACGAGCGCGAACTCGGCGCCCACGAAGAAGCCGTTGGCGAGCACGAGCAGAAGGGCGAAGAGGAGTTGCAGCATGCTCATCGCAGGGCCTCCGCGGGGGCTGCGGCGACGGGGGTGCCCGCCGTTCTTGCGATCCTGACCCGCTCGGCGCGGTAGTGGCCGACCTGGCGGACCGAGAGCCGCCAGCCCGGGAGTTCGGCCCGGTCGCCGGGGGCCGGGATGCGGCCGAGCAGATCCGCGACGAGGCCGGCGACGGTCTCGTACGGGCCCTCGGGCACGGCGAGTCCGATGCGCTGGAGCGTGTCGACGCGGCAGCTGCCGTCGGCGTCCCACGTGGGCCTGCCGTCCTCGGCGGGTGCCACGCAGAGCTCGGGCAGGTCGAGGAGGTCGTGCTCGTCGCGGACCTCACCGACGAGTTCCTCGACGATGTCCTCCAGGGTGACGACACCCGCCGTGCCGCCGTACTCGTCGACGACGACGGCGATGGGCTGCTCGCTGCGCAGCCGCTCCAGGAGGGGCTGCACGGGCAGTGTCTCGGGGACGAGCAGCGGGGGCCGCGCGATGCGCCGCACGGGCGTCCTGAGGCGCTCGTGGGCGGCGACGGCGAGGGCGTCCTTGAGGTGCACCATGCCGACGACCTCGTCGATCCGCTCGCTGTAGACCGGGAAGCGGGACAGGCCGGTGGCACGGGTCAGGTTCACCACGTCCTCGGCGGTCGCCGACGACTGCAGCGCGCTGACCTTCACGCGGGGCGTCATGACGTGCTGCGCGGTCAGCTCGCCGAGGGAGAGGGTGCGGACGAACAGGTCGGCGGTGTCCTGCTCCAGGGCACCGGCTTGCGCCGAGTGCCGGGCCAGGGAGACCAGTTCGCCGGGGGTGCGGGCGGAGGCCAGCTCTTCGGCGGGCTCGACGCCGAGGGCGCGCACCAGCCGGTTGGCCACGGCGTTCAGGAGGGCGATCACGGGCCGGAAGAGCCGTGCGAACACGTGCTGCGGGCCGGCGACGAACCGCGCGACCTGCAGCGGCCTGGACACCGCCCAGTTCTTGGGCACCAGCTCGCCGATCACCATCTGTACGGCGGAGGCGAGCAGCATGCCGACCACTACGGAGACACCGCCCACGGCACCTTCAGGGACGCCGACCGCCGTGAACGGGCCCGCGAGCAGATGCGCGAGGGCCGGTTCGGCGAGCATGCCGACGACGAGCGAGGTGATGGTGATGCCGAGCTGGGTGCCGGAGAGCTGGAAGGACAGCTCCTTGAGGGCGCTGACGACCGTGGCGGCCCTTCGGTCGCCGTCGGCCGCGGCCTTCTCCGCGTCCGGCCGCTCGACGGTGACGAGGCCGAACTCGGCCGCCACGAAGAAGCCGTTGGCGAGAATCAGCAGGAATGCCGCCCCGAGAAGCAGCAGGGGCACTGTCATGCCGCCGCCTCTCCGGTCGTGCCGGTCCCGGTATGTCGGGAGGGGGCGGCGCAGGTACTACAGGACGATCCGTCCATCGCCGGAGGGAGTCACTCCTCGGATAGCAGGAGCCCCTGCGAGCCGGGCGGGCCCGTCAGGAGCGGGGCGGCACTCACGCACGCCCCGCCAACAGATTAATCAAGACCGGGCGCGGAACGTCCAGAGCCTAGGACTCGCGAGCCGTGCGGGCCTCGGCGAGGGCGCGGAGGCTGCGGGCGTCGGTGACGGCCTGCTGCCTGCCGATGCCCGGCTGGATGCCCAGGGCGGGCAGGCTGGTGCCGTCGCTGAGGTTGAGGAACACCCACGGGTCGCCGGGGCGGAGGTTGACCTGCACGATCTCGGCCCACACCAGACGGCGGCTCGTCGCGATGTTGACGACGGTCACGCCGGACTCGTCGGCGACGACCTTGGGCCTGCTGAGCAGCACGAGCACGCCGAAGAGGAGCGCGCCGGTGAAGACGAAGCTGGTCCGCTCCCCCGGGCTGAGCTTGGGCAGCAGGAAGGCGATCACCGTGATCACCACGAAGATCGTGGCGCCCGCGGTGAGCAGGACGGCCCGGGTCCGCGTCGGCCGGAAGGTGACGGGCAGCGCGGGGAGGGCGGGGCTTTCGGACATGCGGCGGGTGCTCCTGCCGGGTCGGGGGCCGGTCAGAGGCGGCAGGCGTGGATGGCCGTGGTCAGGATGGCCCGGGCGCCGATGGCGTACAGGTCGTCCATGATCCGCTGGGCCTCCTTGGCGGGGACCATGGAGCGCACGGCCACCCAGCCTTCGTTGTGCAGCGGGGAGATGGTCGGCGACTCCAGGCCCGGGGTGAGGGCGACGGCCTGCTCCAGGTGCTCGGCGCGGCAGTCGTAGTCCATCATCACGTACGACCTGGCGACGAGGACGCCCTGGAGGCGGCGCAGGAACTGCTGCACCTTGGGGTCGTCGGTGTCGGCGCCGGTACGGCGGATGACGACCGCCTCGGACTTCATGATCGGGTCGCCGAAGACCTCCAGGCCGGCGTTGCGCAGGGAGGTGCCGGTCTCCACGACGTCCGCGATGACCTGGGCGACGCCCAGCTCGATGGCGGTCTCGACGGCGCCGTCCAGGTGGACGACGGAGGCGGCGACGCCCTGCTCGGCGAGGTGCTTGGCGACGATGCCCTCGTAGGAGGTCGCGACGGTCTTGCCCGCGAGGTCCTTGATGTCGCTCGCCGTGCCCGGCTTCGCGGCGAAGCGGAAGGTGGAGCGGGCGAAGCCGAGCGGCAGGATCGCCTCGGCGTCGGCGCCGGAGTCGATCAGCAGGTCCTCGCCGGTGATGCCGATGTCGAGCCGGCCCGCCGAGACGTAGATCGCGATGTCCTTGGGGCGCAGGTAGAAGAACTCGACCTCGTTGTCGGGGTCGACGAGGACGAGCTCCTTCGACTCCTTGCGCTGCTGGTAGCCGGCCTCATGGAGCATCGCCGACGCAGGTCCGGACAGTGAACCCTTGTTGGGGACGGCAATGCGCAGCATGAGGTCAGCTTCCTTGGTGTCGGTTGATGCGAATCGATTGATACGGGGATGAGTCGCCGGTGCGGCTCAGAGGTGGGCGTAGACGTCGTCGAGGGAGATGCCGCGGGCGACCATCATCACCTGCACGTGGTACAGGAGCTGCGAGATCTCCTCGGCGGCGGCTTCCTTGCCCTCGTACTCGGCGGCCATCCAGACCTCGGCGGCCTCCTCGACGACCTTCTTGCCGATGGCATGGACGCCCTTGTCGACCAGCTCGGCGGTGCGGGAGGTCGCGGGGTCGCCGTTGGCGGCCTTGTGCTGGAGCTCGGTGAAGAGCTCCTCGAAAGTCTTCTTGGACATGATGGTCGCCACTCTACGCGGCCGGGCGGTCCCCCTCAGCGCCAGGGTTCGGAGACGGTGCGCAGCGTGGTCGCGGTGGCCACGGCGGCGGTGACCGCTTCGTGGCCCTTGTCCTCGCGGGAGCCCTCGATGCCCGCGCGGTCCAGGGCCTGCTCCTCGGTGTCGCAGGTCAGCACGCCGAAGCCGATCGGGACTCCGGTGTCCACGGAGACCTGGGTGAGGCCCTGGGTGACGCCCTGGCACACGTACTCGAAGTGCGGGGTGCCGCCGCGGATGACGACGCCGAGCGCGACGATCGCGTCGTAGCCGCGCCCGGCGAGGACCTTGGCGACGACGGGCAGCTCGAAGCTGCCGGGCACGCGCAGCACCGTCGGCTCGCTGATGCCGAGTTCGTTCAGGGCGCGCAGGGCGCCGTCGACGAGGCCGTCCATGACCTTCTCGTGCCACTGCGCGGCGATCACCGCGACCCGCAGGTCGCCGCAGTTCTTCACGCTCAGTTCGGGTGCACCCTTGCCGCTCACGCGCTTCTCCTCTGACTCACGGGACGTACTGGATCTACTGGTTTCCGCAGGCGGACACTTCGGTGGCGTCCAGCCAGGGCAGGTCGTGCCCCATCCGGTCCCGCTTGGTGCGCAGGTACCGAAGATTGTGTTCGCCGGCCTCGACGGGCATGGGCTCGCGCCCGGTGACCTTCAGGCCGTGCCGCAGGACCGCGTCGGTCTTGTCGGGGTTGTTCGTCATCAGCCGGACACCGCGTACCCCGAGGTCGCGCAGAATCTGCGCGCCCGCGCCGTAGTCCCTGGCGTCGGCGGGCAGGCCGAGCTCCAGGTTGGCGTCGAGGGTGTCGCTGCCCTGTTCCTGGAGGGCGTACGCGCGCAGCTTGGAGAGCAGGCCGATGCCGCGTCCCTCGTGGCCGCGCAGATAGACCACGACGCCGCGCCCCTCTTCCGTGATGCGCCGCATGGACGCCTCCAGCTGCGGGCCGCAGTCGCAGCGCATGGAGTGGAAGACGTCGCCGGTGAGGCATTCGGAGTGGAGGCGGGCGAGGACGTCCTCGCCGTCGCCGATGTCGCCGTGGACGAGGGCGACGTGTTCGACGCCGTCGACGGTGGAGCGGTAGCCGTACGCCGTGAAGTCGCCGAAGGCGGTGGGCAGGCTGACCTCGGCCTCGCGGCGGACGGTGGGCTCCGAGGAGCGGCGGTAGGCGATGAGGTCCTCGATGGAGATGATCGTCAGGCCGTGCTTGCGGGCGAAGGGGACGAGCTCGGGCAGCCGGAGCATCTTCCCGTCCTCGCCCGCGATCTCCACGATGGCCCCGGCGGGGCGCAGTCCCGCGAGGCGGGCGAGGTCGACGGCGGCCTCGGTGTGGCCGTCGCGGGCGAGCACACCGCCGGACTTGGCGCGCAGCGGGAAGATGTGCCCGGGGCGCACGAAGTCGTCGGGCACGGCACCGCCGCTCGCCAGGAGCTGCAGCGTGGTGGCGCGGTCGGCGGCGGAGATGCCGGTGGTGACGCCGTGCGCGGCGGCCGCGTCGACGGAGACGGTGAAGGCGGTGCTCATCGACTCGGTGTTGTGCTCGACCATCTGCGGGAGCCGGAGCCGGTCGAGTTCGTCGGCCTCCATGGGCGCGCAGATCAGGCCGCGGCACTCGCTCATCATGAAGGCGACGATCTCGGGGGTGGCCTTCTCGGCGGCGACGACGAGGTCGCCCTCGTTCTCGCGGTCCTCGTCGTCGACGACCACGACGGGGCGGCCCGCCGCGATGTCGCGGACGGCCTGCTCGACGGGGTCGAGGGAGAGGTCCAGGGGGTCTTCGTTGCTGGCGGTGCTGTGCCAGACCGGTGCCACAGTCATGCCGGGGCTCCTTCCATGACGGGCTGCGAGGCGGCCGCGCGGGAGCGCAGCCACCAGTCGCGCATGCCCCAGAGGACGAGGGCGAGGTAGACGACGTAGACGAGTCCGGAGAAGGCGAGGCCGCTGCTGAAGGCGAGCGGCACGCCGACCACGTCGACGAGCAGCCAGGCGAACCAGAACTCGACGAGTCCGCGGGCCTGGGCGACCATCGCGGCGAGCGTGCCGACGAAGATGTACGCGTCGGGCCAGGGGTTCCAGGACAGCGAGGGGACGGCGCTGAACAGGGCGCCGACCGCGAGGGTGCCGACCGCGGTGCCCGCGAGCAGGATCCCCCGCTCCCGCCAGGTGGCGAACCGGATGGCGATGGAGCCGTCCTGCGCCTGCTGCCTGCCGCGGGTCCACTGCCGCCAGCCCCACAGCGCGACGCCGATGACGAGGAGCTGCTTGCCGACGCCGCCGGAGAGCTGCGCGGAGGCGTACGCGGCGACGAGGATGACGCCGGAGAGGAACTGGGCGGGCCAGGTCCATATGGAGCGCCGCCAGCCGAGCGCGAGGGCGATGAGGCCGACGGTGTTGCCGATCATGTCCGACCACAGGATGTGCTGGTCGAAGGCCGTGAAGGCTTCGGAGTTGAGCCAGTTCACTTGGTGGCCTCCTGAGCGGGCACTTGAACGCGGTCGCCGAGCAGGCGCTCGACGTACTTGGCGATGACGTCGACCTCGAGGTTGACCGGGTCGCCGGGCTGCTTGATGCCGAGCGTGGTCAGCGCGAGAGTGGTGGGGATGAGGCTGATGGTGAAGTGGTCGGGGCCCGCGTCGACCACGGTGAGGCTGACGCCGTCGACGGTGATGGAGCCCTTCTCGACGACGTAGCGGGAGAGGCCGGCGGGGAGCGAGACCTTGACGATCTCCCAGTTGTCGGACGGCTTGCGCTCGACGATCTCGCCGGTTCCGTCGACGTGGCCCTGCACGATGTGTCCGCCGAGGCGCGCGCCGACCGCGGTGGGGCGCTCCAGGTTGACGCGGGAGCCGACCGTGAGCGCGCCGAGGCTGGAGCGGTTCAGGGTCTCCGCCATGACGTCGGCGGTGAACTCGTCGCCCTCGTGCTCCACGACCGTCAGACAGACTCCGTTGACGGCGATGGAGTCGCCGTGCTTGGCGCCCTCGGTGACCACGGGGCCGCGCAGACGGAAGCGGGAGGCGTCGGGGAGGTTCTCGACGGCGGTGATCTCGCCCAGCTCTTCGACGATTCCGGTGAACACTTCAGTGCTCCTTCGCTACGAGGGTCGCGGTGATGCGCAGGTCGGGGCCGATACGGACGGTCTCGCTCACGTCGAGCCGCAACGCTTCGGTGATCGTGGTGATTCCGCCGCCGGTCAGGGCGGCGGGCCCGGCGCCGAGCAGGACGGGGGCCAGATAGCCGACGACCCGGTCGACGGCGCCGGCGGCGATGAAGGCGCCCGCGAGTGTCGGGCCGCCTTCGAGGAGGACGGACCGCACGCCACGCGCGTGGAGCACGTCCAGGAGGGTTTGGATGTCCAACCCGCCCTCCGTGCGCGGGAGCCGGACGGTGTCCACCGCGAGCTGCGGCTGTACGTCGTCGGCGACGGCGATCAGGGTGGGCGCCGCGTCGTCCAGGACGCGGGCGCCCGGCGTGACGGCGGTGCCGTTCGTGTCGACGACGACCCGCAGCGGCTGCACGCCGCCGTCGATGCCGCGGGCGGCGAGGTGCGGGTCGTCGGCGCGCTGGGTGCCGGAGCCGACGACGACGGCGTCGCACTCGGCGCGCAGCCGGTGCACGTCGGCACGGGATTCGGCGGAAGTGATCCAGCGGCTGGTGCCGTCGGCGGCGGCGATGCGGCCGTCGAGCGTGGCGGCGTACTTCCAGGTGACGTGGGGGCGGCCGAGGCGCACGGAGGTCAGCCAGGCGGCGTTGACCTCGGCGGCCTCGGGCTCCAACAGACCCTGCTCCACCGCGATCCCGGCCGCGCGCAGGGTGTGCGCGCCACCGGTCGCGGCAGGGTTGGGGTCGCCGACCGCGTAGACGACGCGGGCGATCCCGGCGTCGATGAGGGCCTGGGCGCAGGGTCCGGTGCGGCCGGTGTGGTTGCAGGGTTCGAGGGTGACGACGGCGGTGCCGCCACGGGCCCTGTCGCCCGCCGCGCGCAGGGCGTGGACCTCGGCGTGCGGGCCGCCGGCGCGCTGGTGCCAGCCCTCGCCGACGGGCTCGCCGGAGGCATCGAGGACGACGCAGCCGACGACGGGGTTGGGGCTGGTGGAGCCGAGGCCGCGGGCGGCCAGCGTGATGGCGCGCCGCATGGCGGCTGCTTCGGCTGTGGCGGTGGCCACCGGGTCCTCCTGCCTCTTCGGGCACGGACTCCGGGGCCTGTCGATGACGACAGAAAGGACGGACAACGACATCCAGGGAACGCCTGCGCCGGATGACACCTGTCCCCGGGAAAACCCAGGAACCGTCCCTGACCGAGGCCAGGAACAAGCCATTACGGCGGCGTGCATGGATGCCCGCCCGCCGCGCACTGCCTCCCATCCGGACTTTCACCGTCGGTCCAGGAATTTCACCTGGTCAACCGGCCACTGGAGGTGGCCGGGTCGCGGACTGTAACCGCCGGTTCGGAATTACACCGACCCCGGAGTGCGCTGCTTCTGGTACGAGGCCAGTGTGCCATGGCTGGTTGCGGGCCATACGGGTGACTCACTGTGGGCTGGCTCACAACATCACCGTTCAACATCATGTTCAACCAACTTGGTCCAGACCTATTGACGCACTGGTCTAGTCCTCTTAATCTCTGCGTCACCTCCGAGGAGCCGGAGCCGACGGTGTGCGCACACCGGGGCCCCAGAACGATTCACATCTGTGCCAGTTGTGTTGTTCCGCCCCGTCTCTGCCCCGCACCCGCGTGCCGACCGCCCCCAGGAGGTCCCCTTGCCGTCCCTCATCCGCGCGAGACCCACGCTGCTCGCGTCCGGCGCGGCCGTCGCCGGCCTGCTGATCAGCCTCGTCTCCGGCGGGGCCACCCCGGCCGCGGCCGCCGACGACGCGTCCTGCCGCCCCGACGGCCTCTACAAGACGCCCGGCGTCGACGTGCCCTACTGCTCCGTCTACGACAGCGAGGGCCGCGAGAAGATGGGCGCCGACCACCAGCGGCGCGTCATCGGCTACTTCACGGGCTGGCGCACCGGCAAGAACGGTGAGCCCGCCTACCTCGCCTCGGACATCCCCTGGGAGAAGGTCACCCACATCAACTACGCCTTCGGGCACGTCGACAAGGGCAACAAGCTCTCCGTCGGCTCCGACAGCGACACGAACCCCGCCACCGGCATGACCTGGCCGGGCGTCGCGGGCGCCGAGATGGACCCGGCGCTGCCCTACAAGGGCCACTTCAACCAGCTCAACAAGTTCAAGAAGAAGCACCCGAACGTCAAGACGCTCATATCGGTGGGCGGCTGGGCGGAGACCGGCGGCTACTTCGGGGACGACGGCAAGCGCGTGAACTCCGGCGGCTTCTACTCGATGGCCACCAACGCCGACGGCTCGGTGAACCACGCCGGCATCGACACGTTCGCGGACTCGGCGGTCGCCTTCATAAAGAAGTACGGCTTCAACGGCGTCGACATCGACTACGAGTACCCGACCACGATGAAGGACGCGGGCAACCCGCTCGACTACTCCATCTCCAACGCCCGGCGCGGCGGCCTCGTCAAGGGCTACGCGGCGCTGATGAAGTCCCTGCGCGAGAAGCTCGACAAGGCGGGCGCGGCCGACGGCAAGCACTACATGCTGACCGTGGCGGCCCCCTCCTCCGGCTATCTGCTGCGCGGCATGGAGACCTTCCAGGTCCAGAAGTACCTGGACTACGTCAACATCATGTCGTACGACCTGCACGGCGCCTGGAACGAGTACGTCGGCCCGAACGCCGCGCTCTTCGACGACGGCAAGGACGCGGAGCTGGCGGCGGCGAACGTCTACGGAAGCCAGCAGTACGGCGGCATCGGCTATCTGAACACCGACTGGGCCTACCACTACTTCCGCGGCTCGATGCCCGCCGGGCGCATCAACATCGGCCTGCCGTACTACACCCGCGGCCACAAGAACGTGCAGGGCGGCACCGACGGACTGTGGGGCAAGGCCGCGGCCACCAGCTGTCCGGCAGGATCCGGCCTGACCAAGTGCGGTGACGGCGCCGTCGGCATCGACAACCTCTGGCACGACAAGGACGACAACGGCAAGGAGTCCCCCGCGGGCTCCAACCCGATGTGGCACGCCAAGAACCTGGAGAAGGGGATCGTCGGCGACTACGTCACCAAGTACGGCTTCCCCGCCGACACCAGGCTCACCGGCACCTACGCCCGCAAGTACAGCTCCTCGCTGGTCGCGCCCTGGCTGTGGAACGCGGACAAGAAGGTCTTCCTGTCCACAGAGGACGAGGAGTCGGTGGCGAAGAAGGCCGACTACGTGGTCGACCGGGGCATCGGCGGCACGATGGTCTGGGAGATGGCCGGCGACTACGACTGGAACGCGGCCAAGGGCCAGTACGAGATCGGCGACACGCTGACCTCGCTGATGTACGACAAGTTCAAGGCCGCGAAGCCGTACGGCGCGAAGGTCTCGAACAAGGAGCTGCCCACCAAGGCCGTCGACATCGGCGTGGACTTCGGGGACTTCAAGCTGGGCGACTCGAACTACCCGATCACGCCCAAGGTGAAGATCACCAACAACACGAAGACGGCACTGCCGGGCGGCACGGAGTTCCAGTTCGACTACTCCACCGCAGCCCCTGGCAACGCCTCCGACCAGTCCGGTTTCGGTACGAAGGTGATCAGCAGCGACCACACGGGCAGCAACGCCGGCGGCCTGAAGGGCGACTTCCACCGGGTCTCGCTGAAGCTCCCGGCCTGGCAGTCGCTCGCGCCCGGCGCCTCCGTGGACCTGTCCTTCAACTACTACCTGCCGGTCTCCACGCCGTGGAACTGGACGGTGAACATCAGCGGCACGACGTACGCGCTCGCCGGTGACCTGGCGCGCGGCACCACGCTCGTCGAGCCGGGCGGCGGCACCGGACCGACCGACCCGCCGGGCCCGACGGACCCGCCGACGCCGGGCAAGTGCACGGCGCCCGCGTGGAGTTCGTCCGCCGAGTACGGCAGCGGGACCAGCGTGTCCCACAAGTCCCACACGTGGAAGGCCAAGTGGTGGACGAAGGGCGATGAGCCCGGCGCCGGCGGCCAGTGGGGCGTTTGGCAGGATCTCGGCGCCTGCTGACCGTCGTGCGTGCTCACGCCCGTGGGATTTGGCACCCTATGGGCGTGAGCACCGCAGCGGCACTGGCCGAGGAGTTCGAGTCCCACCGCCCCCGGATGTTCGGCCTGGCCTACCGCATACTCGGCTCCGCGCAGGAGGCGGAGGACGCCGTTCAGGACGCGTATCTGCGCTGGAGCGGCGCCCGGCGCGAGGACATCGCGCAACCGGCCGCCTGGCTGGCCAAGACCGTCACGAACCTCTGTCTGACCAGGCTCACCTCGGCCCGCGCCCGGCGCGAGCAGTACGTGGGGACCTGGCTGCCGGAGCCGGTGATCACCTCCGGCGGCACTCTCGGACCGCTGGAGTCGGCCGAGCAGCGCGAGGCGGTGTCGATGGCGCTGCTCGTCCTCCTGGAGCGGCTCACGCCCAAGGAGCGTGCCGTGTACGTGCTGCGGGAGGCGTTCGCGTACAGCCACCAGGAGATCGCCCGCGTCCTGGACGCCAGCGAGGCCAACTGCCGCCAGCTCTACCGCAGGGCGGTACGGGCGGTCGCCGACGCGCGGTCCCGCTTCGAGCCGGGGCACGAGCTGCGGCAGCGGTTCGTGGAGTCGTTCGTCGCGGCGGCCCGCGAGGGCGATGTCGCGCGCCTGGAGAAGATACTGGCCAGGGACGTGACGTGGTGGGGCGACGGCGGCGGCAAGGCCGCCGCGACCCGCACCCCCGTCCTCGGGCGCGACAACGTACTGCGCTTCCTGCTCGGCGTCATGACGGACTTCGCGGCCGACGAGGTGTCGTACGCCGAGGTCAACGGCGCCCCCGCGCTGGTCGTGCGCGCGGCGGGACACCTGACGGCCGTCGCCGCGTTCGAAGGGGGCGACGGGGTGGTCACCGGGGTGCGCTCGGTCGTCAACCCGGACAAGCTGGGGTTCGTGGAACGCCAGCTGGCCGCCGCCTGACGGCAAAGGAGCGCCCCCTCCCCCGCCTCAGTGCCCCGGCGGCGGTCCGAACAGCTCGTCCTGCGCCGCGTCCCGCGCGGCGAGCAGCGCGCCGCGCAGCACCGCGGCGCCGCCGAGCGTGCTCGCGCGGACCTCGGTGCGCAGGGGCGACATGGCGGTGACGCGGTCCTCGACACGGGCGGCGAGCGGGGCGCCGCCCGCCCGGCCCACCTCGCCGCCCAGGACGACACAGCCGGGGTCGAGGATCGCCGCCATCGCGGCCGCGCCGACGGCGATCCGGTCGGCGACGGCGTCCAGGAAGGCGTCCTCACCGGCCCCGACCGCGTGCCGCACCAGGTCGGCGGCCGACATACCGGGGTCCAGGAGGCCGTGCGCCGCGCCGAGTTCGCACAGGGCGGCGGCGCAGGCCAGCGAGTGGAAGCCGCCCTCGCAGCCGGTGGCCGACGGCAGGGAGCCCGTGCCGGGCACCGGCAGGAAGCCGATCTCGCCGGTGCCGCCCGAGGCGCCCCTGCGCAGCACGCCGTCGAGCACGACGGCGGCGCCGACGCCGTCGCCGAGCCAGAGCAGCACGAAGGTGTCCCGGTCGTGCGCGGCGCCGTCGCGGCGCTCGGCGCGGGCCGCGAGGTTGGTCTCGTTCTCCACGAGGACGCGGGCGCCGAGCCGGTCGTGGAGGCTCCCGGCGAGCCGGCGGTGCCAGACGGGCAGCGAGGTCGTGTCGTGCAGGTCGCCGGTGGCGGGGTCGATGAGGCCGGGGGCGCCGATGCCGACGGTGTGCAGCCGCTGGACGCCGCCCTCGCGCGCCGTGCGCCCCACGAGGTCGAGGACGCCCCCGAGGGCGGTCTCCGTGTCGCCGCCGACGGGCGCGGAGGCCTCGGCGAGCACCGCGCCGAGCAGATCGGTGACGACGACGGAGACGCTCTCGGTGCGCACATCGAGGGCGGCGAGGTGGGCCCGGTCTGCGACTATGCCGTAGAGCCGGGCGTTCGGACCGCGCCGCTGGGCACCCGCCTCCCCGACGACGGTGATGAGCCCGGAGCCCTGGAGCCGCTCGACGAGGTCGGCCACCGAGGGCCTCGACAGACCGGTGAGCTGCTTCAGCTGGTTCGCGGTCAGGGGCCCTTCGCGCTGCAGGAGCCCCAGGGCGAGCCGGTCGTTGATGGCCCGGGCGGTCCTCGGTGAGGCAGGCGAGACAGGCATGTCCGGGATCCTCCCACAGAAAGTCTTCTATTTATCAGGCAGGGTTCCTGATAGTTTACGTCGCCGTATCGGTGCGGCACTCGGGAGGGGCGGAACGTCATGAGTGAAGTGGTCTACGACAAGCGCCGGTTGAAGCGGGCACGGCTCGCCGTGGCGGCCGTCTTCTGCGCGCACGGCGCGGTCGCGGGTTCCTTCGCGACCCGGGTGCCCTGGATCCAGGAGCACGCCGACGTCAGCGCGGGCATGCTCGGCCTCGCGCTGGCCTTCCCCGCGATCGGCGCCTCCGTCGCGATGCCGCTCGCGAGCCGGATCAGCCACCGCTTCGGCTCCAGGCCCGCGCTGCGCGGCCTCCTCGCCCTGTGGACGCTGGCCCTGATCCTGCCGTCGCTGGCGCCGAACCTGCTGACGCTCTGTCTGGCGCTCTTCGTGTACGGCGCCACTTCCGGCATGTCGGACGTGGTGATGAACGCCCTCGGTGTCGAGACCGAGACCCGCATGCGGAAGTCGATCATGTCGGGCCTGCACGGCATGTGGAGCGTCGGCGCCCTGATCGGTTCGGCGGCCGGCACCGTCGCCGCCCACCTGGGCTCCGACGCCCGTCTGCACCACGCCCTCGCCGCCGCCGCGCTCACCGCGCTCGGCCTCGTGGCCTGCCAGGGCGTGCTCGACGTACAGGCGGAACCGGAGGAGGAGGCGCCGCCGCGGTTCTCGCTGCCGCCCAAGTCGGCGCTGCTCATCGGCGCCGTCGGGTTCTGCGCGGTCTTCGCGGAGGGCGCGAGCCTGGACTGGTCGGCGGTCTATCTGCGGGACGTCCTGGACACGTCGGCCGGTGTCGCCGCCGCGTCGACCACCGGCTTCACACTCACCATGGCGATCGCGCGGCTCGCGGGCGACGCCGTGGTCGACCGGTTCGGCGCGGTGCGCACGGTGCGGGCGGGCGGCGTCCTCGCGGTGCTCGGCGGGCTGCTCGTGGTGCTGGCGTCGCATCCGGTCATGGCCATGGGCGGCTTCGCGCTGCTCGGTCTCGGCATCGCGGTCGTGGTGCCGCTCGCCTTCGCCGCCGCCGGGCGCAGCGGCCCGAACCCGAGCCAGGCCATCGCGGGCGTCGCCACCATCACGTACACCTCGGGCCTGGTCGCCCCCTCGGCGATCGGCGGCCTCGCGGACGCCACGAGCCTGGTGACCTCCTTCGGCCTGGTGACGCTGCTCGCCTTCGGCCTGGTGCTCTTCGCGGGCGTGCTGCGCACGGACGGCCGCAAGGCGGCCGGGGCCGGCAGCCCGCAACCCACCGGAGAGAAGTCGCACTGACGTCGCACTAACATGGCGTCGATCATTTCGGGCCACGCACCACTGGAAGACGAACCACTGGAACGGCCCGGCCCGGCGCACAGAAAGCGACACTCACCATGGATCTCGGCGTGCGCTGGAAACTCCACGGCGACGGCCGCACCCCCGCCCCCGGCGCCGTCGTCCGGCCCGACGAGCGCCTCTCCTGGCCCCGCACGTTCGGGCTCGGGGCGCAGCACGTGGTGGCCATGTTCGGGGCGTCTTTCGTAGCACCCATCCTCATGGGTCTCGATCCGAATCTGGCCATCATGATGTCGGGCGTCGCGACCGTCATCTTCCTGCTCGCCACTCGCGGCCGGGTGCCCAGCTATCTGGGCTGCTCGCTCTCCTTCGTGGGCGTCGCCGCCGTCATCCGGGCGCAGGGCGGCTCCAGCGCGACGGTGACCGGCGCGGTCTTCGTCGTCGGCGCCGCGCTGTTCCTGGTGGGCCTCGCGGTGCAGAAGTTCGGGGCGCGGATCATCCACGCCGCGATGCCGCCCATCGTGACGGGCGCGGTCGTCATGCTGATCGGCTTCAATCTGGCGCCGGTCACCGCGTCGACGTACTGGCCGCAGGACCAGTGGACGGCGCTCCTGGTGATGCTGTTCACCGGGTTGGCCGTGGTGTGCCTGCGCGGCTTCTGGTCGCGCGTCGCGATCTTCCTCGGCCTGGTCTTCGGATACGGCATCTCCTGGGCCTTCGACCGGATCTTCGGCAGGATCCACTCGGCGGACGCCTCGGGGAAGGTCGTCGACCACTGGCGTCTCGACCTGTCCGCCGTGGGCAAGGCCGACTGGATCGGCCTGCCGTCCTTCCACGCGCCGAGCTTCGAGTGGTCGGCGATCCTGGTGGCGCTGCCCGTCGTCATCGCGCTCATCGCGGAGAACGCGGGCCATGTGAAGGCCGTCGGCGAGATGACCGGCGACAACCTCGACGACAAGCTCGGCACGGCGATCTCCGCCGACGGCGCCGCCTCCGTGCTCTCCACCGCGGTCGGCGGCCCGCCCAACACGACGTACTCCGAGAACATCGGCGTGATGGCCGCGACCCGCGTCTACTCCACGGCCGCGTACTGGGCCGCCGCGTGCTTCGCCCTGCTCTTCGGGCTCTGTCCCAAGTTCGGCGCCGTCGTGGCCGCGATCCCCGGCGGCGTGCTCGGCGGCATCACCGTCATCCTGTACGGCATGATCGGTCTGCTCGGCGCCCAGATCTGGATCAACGCCAAGGTCGACCTGCGCAATCCGCTGAACCTCGTGCCGGCCGCGGCGGGCATCATCATCGGCGTCGGCGGCGTCTCCCTGAAGATCAGCGACAACTTCGAGCTCAGCGGCATCGCGCTCGGCACGATCGTCGTCATCACGGGCTACCACGTGCTGCGCGCCTTCGCCCCCGACCACCTCAAGTCGCAGGAACCGCTGCTGGATTCGGGCACGTCGACGTACGACAAAGAAGAACGTTAATCGGTTGGACGTGGTGTGTGACGCCTGATTAAGGTGCGCACCATGTCCAGCCCCGAGTCCGACAGACTCCCGCCACCGGTCGTCCGGTGGCTTCTCGCACCGCCGCGCTGACGCGCCCGCGGCACCACCACCGGATCACCGCTCCCGTGTCCTGATCGTCTCGATCGATCCACACCGTGGTTGCGGAGTCTTGCTGTGCCCTTTGCCCTTTACCTCCTCGGACTCGCCGTGTTCGCGCAAGGCACCTCCGAGTTCATGCTGTCGGGACTGGTCGCCGACATCGCCGCGGACCTGGATGTCTCCATCCCGTCCGCGGGCCATCTGACCTCGGCGTTCGCCGTGGGAATGATCGTCGGCGCGCCGCTGATGGCCGTCCTGAGCCGCCGCTTCTCCCGCCGGAGCGCGCTGCTCGTCTTTCTGATCACCTTCCTGCTCGTCCATGTCGTCGGCGCGCTCACCATTAGCTTCGCCGTGCTGCTCGTGACGCGCGTCGTGGGAGCCCTCGCCAACGCCGGATTCCTCGCGGTCGCCCTGGTGACCGCGACGGACATGGTCGAGCCGAACGCCAAGGGGCGCGCGACCTCCGCGCTGCTCGGCGGCGTCACCCTCGCCTGTGTCGCGGGCGTGCCCGCGGGCGCGCTGCTCGGCGAGGTGTGGGGGTGGCGCTCGGCGTTCTGGGCCGTGGCCCTGATCTCCCTGCCCGCCGTCCTCGCCATCGCGCGGGCCGTGCCCGCCGGCGCGCCGGACGCCGCGGGGCCGAGCGCGCTCGGTGAGCTGCGCGCGCTGCGCCGCCCGCGGCTCCTGGTGACGCTGCTGCTCGGCGCGCTGGTGAACGGCGCGACGTTCTGTTCGTTCACCTACCTCGCCCCGCTGGTCACCGATGTGACCGGCGTCGGCTCCGGCTGGGTGCCCGTGCTGCTCGCGCTGTTCGGCATCGGCTCCTTCGTCGGTGTCACCGTGGGCGGTCGCGTCGCCGACGCACGGCCCGTGCCGCTCCTGGTGTGCGGTTCGCTCGCGCTGCTCGCTGGCTGGATCCTCTTCGCGGTGACCGCCGCGCACCCGGTGGCGGCGGTCGTGCTGGTCCTCGTCCAGGGCGCGCTGTCGTTCGGCGTCGGGTCCACGCTCATCTCGCAGGCGCTGTACGCGGCGACCGACGCGCCGCACCTGTCGGGCGGGTTCGCCACGGCCGCGTTCAACGTGGGTGCCGCCCTCGGCCCGTGGCTCGGCGGCCTCGCGATCTCCGCGGGGTTCGGCTACCGCTCGCCGCTCTGGCTCAGCGCGCTCCTGGTGGCGGTGGCCCTGGTCGTCGGGGCCGTGGCGGCCGGCCTGAGCCGTCAGGCCCCGCGCGGTGGCCGTTCCCTCGTTTCGGGGAAGCGGCCGGTGCGCTGACGCCCGGGCGCGCCCGGGACTGGGACCCTGCCCCCATGGCGCAGCTGGAGCGGTTCGCAGAGTTCGGGGCACCGGCCCGTGGGGACGACGACGTCGACGCCGTGGCGGCACGGATGCGTGCGCTCGGCGCCGACTGGCCGCCGCGCGACGGGGTCGCCGTCTTCAACCGCGTCTATCTGTCGGTGACCGAGGAGGTCGGCCGGTGCCTCGACGGCGGCGCGTTCCCCGACGCCCGCGCCGCGCGGACGCTGGCCGTCCGCTTCGCCGGACGCTATCTGGCGGCCGTCGACGCGGCGGCCGACGGGCATCTGGACGGGCACCGCCCGCCCGCCTGCTGGCGGCCGCTGTTCCAGTACCGCAGGCATCCGGGCGTCAGTCCGCTGCAGTTCGCGCTCGCGGGCATCAACGCGCACATCGGGCACGATCTGGCGCTCGCCCTCGTGGACAGCTGTCGCGCGCTGGGGTGTGAACCGGCCGATCTGGAGGACGAGTTCGACCGCGTGGGCGATGTCCTCGCGTCCCTGGAGGAGCGCATTCGCGAAGAGCTGATGCCCGGCCCCGATCTGCTCCAGGTCGGCGATCCGCTGACGCATCTGGCCGGTTCCTGGAGCCTGGAGCGCGCCAGGGACGGCGCGTGGGCGTCGGCGCGGGCCTTGTGGGCGCTGCGTGAACTGCCCGCTGTCGCCGAGGAGTTCGTGGAGCGGCTCGATGGTGCGGTCGGGTTGGTGGGACGCATCCTGTTGACGCCCCTTCCGGACTGAGGTCGTTGTACGTTGAATGCACTGACCCCCGACGCGAAGGAGCACCGGAATGGCGACGCGACTCGGACTGAGTCTTCCGCAGGGCCGGCAGTACACCATCGGGCGTGACGTCCCCGCGGTCGCCCAGGCCGCCGAGGACATCGGCTACGAAAGCCTCTGGGTCTACGAGCGCGTCCTCTACCCCGAGCCCGCCACCCAGGGTCTCTACGGAATACCGGGCCGCCCCTGGCCCGACTCGTACCGCTCGGTCGCCGACCCTCTGATCACCCTGACGCTCGCCGCCGCGGCCACGGAGCGCGTCCGCCTCGGCACCAGCGTGCTCGTCGCCCCGCTGCACATCCCGTTCCAACTCGCCCGCGCGCTGGCCTCGTTGGACGCGGCGAGCGGCGGCCGGGTCGTCGCGGGCCTGGGCACGGGCTGGTCCCACGACGAGTACGCGGCCGCCTCGGTCGCCCCGTTCGAGCGGCGCGGCAGGGTCCTGGACGAGCTGATCGACGTCTGCCACGCGGTCTGGGGCCCGGACCCGGTGGCGTACGAAGGGGAGCTGACCACCATCGCGCCCTCCGTGGTGGGCCCCAAGCCCGCGGGTCCGATCCCGATCCTGCTGCCTGCCAACAGCCCGCGGGCGCTGCGCAGGCTGGTGGACCGCGCCGACGGCTGGATGCCGGTGGCGACGGGCGCCGACGCACTCGCCGAGCAGTGGGCCACGGTGCGCGAAGCGGCCTCGGAGCGGGGCCGCGAGCGGCCGGTCCAGAGCGTGCTGCGGGCCAACACGCGCTACTCGCGCAAGGCGTACGACGGCCCGGACCGCGCCCCGTTCCGCGGCAACGTCGAGCAGATCGTCGAGGACCTAGCGGCACACGCGGCGGTGGGCGTCGACGAAATCCTGATCGACCTCGCAGGCTCGGCACGAGACGCCCAGGAACTCAAGGATTTGGCCGCCCAGGTGTACGAGGAGGCACGGGCGGCCGGGCTATAGGGCAGGCCCGGGGCCCAGCCCCAGGGCATGCCCTAGGGGCGCGGGGAACTGCGCGACCAGCCACAACGGCCCGGCAGCTTCCCACGCGCCCCACCCCCAACGGCGCTATCAGTCCTCAGGCAACTCGACGGGCGCGATCTCCTCGTACACATCCCCGGGACCGGGATTCGTGTCGTCGGTCGCCCCACCGAAGTGGTGCATCACGCCCCACACCGCGTTGAGCGCGGTCTGAATCGCCCCTTCGGCCCACCCGGCCGTCCAGGAGATGTCGTCCCCGGCAAGGAAGATGCCCCGCTTGTCCTCGGGCAGCGACTCCTGCATGAAGTGGGTGAACAGCCGCCGCTGGTAGCGGTAGTGACCCGGCAGGTTCGCCTTGAACGCGCCCATGAAGTAGGGCTCGTTCTCCCAGGACACGGTCACCGGGTTGCCGATGATGTGCTTGCGGATGTCGACCTTCGGGTAGATCTCGCCGAGCGACTTGAGCATGACCTCCATGCGCTCGTTCGCCGACAGCGGCAGCCACTTCAGGCTGTCGTCGCACCAGGTGTACGAGAGGCAGATGACGGCGGGCTTGTCCGGCCCGTCGTCGAGCAGATAGGTACCGCGCGTCATCCGGTCGGTGAGCGTCATCGACATGACGTCACGCCCGGTCTCCTCGTCCTTGTCCAGCCAGAACGGCCGGTCGACGGGCACGAAGAGCTTCGAGCTCTCCATGTAGTGGGTGCGCTCCATCGCCGTCCAGTGGTCGATGGGGAAGAGCGAGTCGTCGCACTCGATCTTCGAGAGCAGCATCCAGGACTGGGCGGTGAAGATCGCCGCCTGGTAGGTGCGGATGTCACCGGAGGCGTCCGTGACGGTGATCCGGTTGCCGGCGGTGCGGTTCAGGCGCGTGACGGCCGGCTTGGGGGTGCCCTCGTGCAGCGAGGACAGCGACGTGCCCGGCGCCCAGTGCACGATCTTCTGCGGCTCGCGCTCCCACAGGCGCAGCGGCAGCTGCTGGCTGCCGCCGACGATGCCGCGGTGGTGGTCGTCGGCCTCGGTGTAGACGACGCGCAGGATCTCCAGGATGGAGTTCGGGAAGTCGGTGTCCCAGCCGCCCGTGCCGAAGCCGACCTGGCCGAAGATCTCGCGGTGCCGGAAGGACTTGAAGGCCTCGGAGTCGCAGAGGAAGCCGTAGAAGGTCTGGTTGTCGAGCTTCTCGACGAGCTTCGACCAGATCTCGCGGATCTTCGGCACGTCGCGCTCGCGCAGGGCGCGGTTCATGTCGGAGAAGTCCGCGCCCTCCTCCAGGCAGTCGGCCCACGCCTTGGCGACGTCGCGGTAGACCTGCGGCAGGTCCGCCACGGTCTCGGCGTAGTGCGACTCGCCCTTGAGGTCCACGACCGTGGAGGGCGTCGCCTCGGCGAGCGGGTTGGGGAACGCCCTGGTCTTCAGGCCGACCAGGTCGATGTAGTGCTGCAGGGCCGTCGACGACGGCGGGAAGCGCATCGCGCCCATCTCGGCGGTGAGGTCGCCGTCACAGCCCTCGAAACCCACCGTCCGCAGCCGGCCGCCGATCTGGTCGGCCTCGTACACGACGGGCTTGAGGCCCATCTTCATCAGCTCGTACGCGGCGACGATGCCGGAGAGACCGCCGCCGATGACGGCGACCTCGGTGCCGTGCTCGGTCGCGGGTATCTGGCCGAGGCCCGCCGGGTGGGCGAGGAAGTCGTCGTAGGCGTAGGGGAAGTCCGGACCGAACATGGTGATCGGCGGCTGCGCGTCGGTGTGCTGGATGGCGGTGGGCACCGTGGACGTCATGGGGTACGGACTCCTTGCACGGAACTGAAAGACAGGTGAGGGGGGCGCGGGCCGGGGTGCGGGCTCGGCGCGGTCAGACGAGGGACGCGTACAGGCCGGGCCGCCGGTCGCGCAGGTAGGGGTTGGTCGCGCGGGAGGCGCTCAGGAACTCCGGGTCGACGTCACCGAAGACCAGCTCCTCGCCGCGGCCGGCGCGGGCCCGCGCCACGCCGTCGGGACCGGCCAGCGTGGAGAGACCGACGAACTCGAACTCCCCCTCGGGCCCGACGCGGTTGACGTACGCGACGTACATCTGGTTCTCGAAGGCGCGCACCGGCACGACGGACTCGGCGACGAACTGGAAGGGGTGCATCTGCGCGGTGGGGACGACGAGGAGGTCGGTGCCGGCGAGCGCGTGCGCGCGGACGTTCTCCGGGAACTCCACGTCGTAGCAGATCATCAGGCCGACCCGGACGCCGCCCAGCTCGGCCTGCACGACGGTCTGTTCACCGGGGGTGAAGGCGTCGCGCTCGAAGCCGCCGAAGAGGTGGGTCTTGCGGTAGTTCGCGAGGCGGACCCCGTCCGGGCCGACCAGCTGGACGGAGTTGTAGACGACATCGCCCTCGCGCTCCGGATACCCGTAGGCGACGCCGACCTCGTGACGCGCCGCGATCCCGGCGACGGCCTTCGCGGACTCCCCGTCGACGGGCTCGGCCAGCCGGGCGATGTCGTCACCGATCGCGTACCCGGTGAGGAACAGCTCGGGCGCGATGAGCAGCCCGGCACCCGCCGCGGCGGCGCGGGCCGCCGCACCGTCCAGTGCCGCGAGGTTCTCGGCGACGGATCCAAGCTGCCCGGAGCTCTGGAGCAGGGCGGTGCGCAGCGCAGGCATGGCGGAACCTCAAAGGGTACGAAGGGGAAGGCGGGATCGATAAGACGGTACGGTCGTCAACCACCCCCGGACAAGCTCAGACCGTTGCGCCCAGCCACACGATCCGTTGCGCATACACACCCCGACCCAGCGATTCATTGCGCCCGACCCAGGGGCGCGGGGAACTGCGCAAAACCCACACTCGACCCGCAGCCGAAGACTTACGCCGGCGACCCCGAAGAAAACCTCCGCATAAGCGGCGAAAGCACAAGCACAGACTTCGTCCGCTCCACGAACGGCTCCCCCGCGATCCGCTCGAGCACCCGCTCAAAGTGCCGCATATCAGCAGCGAAGACCTGGACGATCGCGTCCGCGTCCCCCGTGACGGTGGACGCGGACGAGATCTCCGGATACCGCTCGAGCCCCCGCTGAATCGCCTCCGGCGAGGTATTCCGGCGACAGTAGATCTCGATGAACCCCTCGGTCTCCCACCCGAGCGCCGCGGGGTCCACCCGCACCGTGAAGCCGGTGATGGCGCCCGTGGCCCGCAGCCGGTCCACGCGCCGCTTCACGGCGGGCGCGGAGAGTCCGACCAGCTGGCCGATGTCGGCGTAGGAACGGCGGGCGTCCTCGGCGAGGGCGTGCACGATGCGTTCGTCGAGATCGTTCAGTCGCACGGGGGGTGGATCACTTCTCTGCTGTGGCCAATCGGGAGCGGCTCATGCCGTACAGGAAGTAGAACACGAGGCCGACGGCCATCCAGACACCGAAGACCGTCCAGGTGGTGGAGTCGAGGCTGAACATGTTGTACGCGCAGAAGCCGAAGCCGAGGACCGGGAAGAGCCAGCCGAGCGGCACCCGGAAGGTGCGGGGCATGTCCGGACGGGTCCGGCGCAGCACGACCACGGCGATGTTGACCAGGCCGAAGGCGAAGAGCGTGCCGATGCTGGTGGCGTCGACGAGCTTGCCGAGCGGGATGACGGAGGCGAGCGCGCCGCAGAAGAGCGACACGATGACCGTGTTCACGCGCGGCGTGCCGGTCTTCTTGCTGACCTTGCCGAACACCTTGGGGACGAGGCCGTCGCGGGACATGGCGAAGAGCACGCGGGTCTGGCCGTACAGCACGGTGAGGACGACGGACGCGATGGAGATGACGGCGCCCGCGGCGAGCGTCGTGCCCCAGAAGCTCTGGCCGCTGACGTCGTTCATGATCGCGGCGAGCGTGGCCTCGGAGCCCTCGAAGTCCTTCCAGTTCCAGGCACCGACGGCGACGGCGGCGACCAGGACGTAGAGCGCCGTGACGATGATCAGCGAGAGCATGATCGCGCGGGGCAGGTCGCGCTGCGGGTTCTTGGCCTCCTCACCTGCGGTGGAGGCGGCGTCGAAGCCGATGTACGAGAAGAAGAGGCTCGCGGCGGCGGCGCTGACGCCTGCCGTGCCGAGCGGCATGAAGTCCTCGTAGTTGCCGGACTTGAAGCCCATGAAGCCGATGGTGCAGAAGAGCACGAGCGCGGCGATCTTCACGATGACCATGATCGTGTTGGCCGTCGCCGACTCCTTGGCGCCGCCGAGCAGGAAGACCATGGCGAGCAGCACGACAATCAGGCCGGGCAGGTTGATGATCGCGCCGTCGACCTCGCCGGGCGCCGCGGAGAGCGCGTCGGGGATGGTGACGCCGATCGTGCCGTCGAGAAGTTCGTTGAGGTACTCGCCCCAGCCGACCGCGACGGCGGCCACGGACACGCCGTACTCCAGGACCAGGCACCAGCCGCACACCCAGGCGATGAGTTCGCCCATCGTTGCGTACGCGTACGAGTAGGAGGAGCCGGCGACCGGGATGGTGCCCGCCAGTTCGGCGTACGAGAGGGCCGAGAAGAGGGCGGTGAGGCCGGCGATCACGAAGGAGACGGTGACGGCGGGGCCGGCCTTGGGGACGCTCTCGCCGAGGACGACGAAGATGCCGGTGCCGAGCGTGGCACCGATGCTGATCATGGTCAGCTGCCACATGCCGAGGGAGCGCCTGAGCGAGCCTCCCTCACCCTGGCCACCCTCCTGGACCAGGGCTTCGACCGGCTTGCGGCGCATGAGCCGGCTGCCGAGGCCGGGGGTGCCCTTGGGGCGTGGGCGGTTCTGCGGGGGTGCGCCTTGGTCGAGCACGCGCTGGCTCCTTCATCGCTGCCGGTCAGGGCGGCGAGGACCTCGGGGGGAGTCGCGCCGGGCGACGGGAACCACCGAGCAGGCAGTCCCCGCCACACCACGTTCAGGGCCTGACTCTAGAGTCCATGGTTCCCGACCGTAATGCAGCAACCTTGCGTACCGGCGGATGATCATTGCGCACTTCCGTCATATACGTCTCATCGTTGCGCCGTCCGTTTCGTCCGTTGCGTTCCACGCCTTCCCGAGCGCTGTTGACACTTCGTCAGATCTGCCGCATCGTGCACGCCTCTCGCCCGAGACGGAGGCACGGCATGGACCTCGACGTCCTGTACGAGATCGACGTACCGAAACCGTGGGACGGGCCCCACCCGCACGGTCAGCGCGCCGCCGAGCAGCGCGCCTACCTCGAGGCCGTCGAGCAGATCCGGCTCGCCGACCGGATGGGCTTCCGCACCGTGTGGGCGGTCGAGCACCACTTCCGCGAGGGCCGCTCGCACTGCCCCGCGCCGGAGGTCCTGCTCGGCCACCTCGCGGCGCTGACCGAGCGCATCCGCCTCGGCTTCGGCGTCACGCTCACCCCCTTCGGCTTCACGCCGCCGCAGCGGATCGCGGAGAAGGTCGCGGCGGTGGACGTGCTCTCCGAGGGCCGCGTGGAGTGGGGCACGGGCCGCTCGACCCCCATGGAGCAGACGGCCTTCGGCGTCGACAGGGAGCGGTCGCGCGCCGACTGGCGCGAGGCGATCGAGATCGTCGCGGGCATGTGGCGCGAGGAGTACTTCGCGTACGAGTCGGAGCGCTTCAGCTTCCCCCGGCGGATGGTCACTCCGAAGCCGGTGCAGGATCCGCACCCGCCGTGCTGGATGGCCGCCACGTCGCCCGGCTCGGCGGAGGTCGCGGGCGCGGCGGGCCTCGGGCTGCTCTCCTTCTCGATCATGCAGCCGCTGGAGGCGATGGCGCGCCAGGTCGCGGCGTACCGGAGCGCGGCGCGCACCCCGTCGCCGATCACGGACGTCACCACGGACCGCGTCGCCGCGTACACCCTCGTGCACGCGGCGGACCGGCCGTCCAAGCGCGTCTGGGACTCGGTCGCCTGGTGGTACCGCAACCTCGCCCAGTTCACGCTCGACTGGGAGCTGCCGCACCTGACCCCCGAGGAGCGCGAGCGGACCTTCCCGTTCCTCACGCCGATCATCGAGGGCAGCGTGCCCGTCGAGGAGTTCGACGCCGGGGACATGATCCTCATCGGCGACGCGGAGACCATCGTCCGCAAGGCCAAGCGCTACGCCGATCTCGGCATCGACCAGCTCATCTGCTACGTCCAGTGGGGCTATCTGGAACACCGCGAGATCCTGCGGACGATCGAGATCCTCGGCAAGGAAGTCATCCCGGAGCTCGCGTCGTACGTGCCGAGGGGAACGCCCGCATGACGGAGCCCCTGGACACCTCCCCCGTCCCCGACTACGCCGCCCTGCACCGCCTGGACGGCCGCGCCTTCGTCCTGCTGGGCGCGGGCAACGGCATCGGCCGTCAGACGGCGCACGCGCTCACGGCGGCGGGCGCGCGGGTGCTGTGCGTCGACGTCGACAAGGCGCGGGCGGAGGCGGTGGCCGCCGAGACGGGCGGCGTCCCGTACGTCGCCGACGTGACCCGGCGCGAGGAGGTGCGGGACCTCTTCGCGCACGCGCGCCGGGAGTGGGGGCCGGTCGGCGGTGTCGTCGACATCGTCGGCATGGCCCGCTACGCGCCCCTGGCCGACCTGGACGACGAGGGGTGGGACTGGCACTTCTCGATGGTCCTGCGGCACGCCTGGCTGGCCGTGCGGTACGGCGGCGAGGCCCTCGCCGACGGGGGCGGCGGCGCGATGGTCTTCGTGGCGTCGGTGTCGGGGCTGACGGCGGCGCCCCTGCACGCCGCGTACGGCGCGGCCAAGGCGGGCCTGGTCTCCCTGGTCCGCTCGGCGGCGGTGGAGTACGGCCCGCGCGGCGTGCGGGTGAACGCGGTGGCGCCCGGCGTCGTGTGGACCCCACGCGTGGCCGCCCTGGTCGGCGACGAGGGGCGCGAGCGCAACGCCCGGAACGCGCCGCTCGGCCGCGTCGCCGAGACCTCGGACATCGCGTCTGCCCTGCTGTTCCTCGCCTCGCCGCTCTCGTCGTACGTCACCGGGCAGACGCTCGTAGTGGACGGCGGGGTCGGCGTGAAGTTCCCGTACCCGACGATCGGCGGCGCGCGGTGAAGGAGTTCGTGCGGGGCGCGCCCTGGTGGACCGAGGACGGCCGGGTGGTGCGCGCCGACCCGGCCGACCGGGAGCGGCTGCCCTGCGACACATGGGACCGTGCGGGCCTGCCCGCCGGGGTGCGCCTGGAGTTCACGGCGCGCGGAGTGAGCGCCGTGGAGATCGCGTACACCGCGTCGCCCGCCACGGGAGCGGACGCGCACCGCGCCGCGCCCGCGCTGTTCACACTCCTCGCCGGCGAGGAGGCCATCGACACACCCGCCTCCCCGGGCGAGCACCGGACACTGATCCAACTCCCCACCCCAGACGGAGAGTTCACCCTGCACCTGCCGGAAACCCTGCGGCCCGTCCTGCACGGGGTGCGCCCGGTGGACGGCACCCTGACGCCCGCCGCCCGCCGGCCGCGCTGGCTCGTCCACGGCGACTCCGTCACGGAGGGCTGGTCGGCCTCACGGCCCCACCTCGCGTGGCCCGCGCTCGCGGGCCGGGCCCTCGGCGTGGAGACGGTGAACCTCGGCTACGCGGGCGCGGCACGCGGAGAACTGGCGACGGCCGCGCAACTCGCCTCGCTGGACGCCGACTTGATCACCCTCGCCTTCGGCACCAACTGTTGGTCACGGGTGCCGCATTCGGCGAGGCTGCTGTACGAGACGCTGCGGGCGTTCCTGGATCTGGTGCGCCGGGGCCACCCGAGCACCCCCGTCCTGGTCGTCTCCCCCGTGATCCGCCCCGACGCCGAGGCGGTGCCGAACGTGCTCGGCGCCACGCTCCGTGACCTGCGGACCGCCGTGGAGCGTGCCGCCCTGGACGCGGGGACCGAGCTGCTGCCCGGCGGTGCGCTGCTGGACGCCGGACACCTGGTGGACGGAGTGCATCCGGGCGACGCGGGCCACCGCGTCCTCGCGGAGGCGGTGGCGTCGGCGGTGCGGAAGTTCTATGACACGGGCTCTCACTGAGCGTTTCGCCCTGTCTGATGGCACTATGGGGAGGTTTGTGGAGGCTGTCCGACTGACGCTGAAGTGAGAGGCGAGCCATCAGT
>NZ_JBVITX010000022.1:0-58973 GCF_055597165.1 Streptomyces sp. NPDC039480
CGCTACCGCAACCACTTCATCCACGGCTTCACCCTGGCCGACGGACTCATCGCCGCCAGCCGCGAATACACCAACCCCATCGAACACATGCG
Source organism: Streptomyces sp. NPDC039480 (assembly GCF_055597165.1). Taxonomy (NCBI): domain Bacteria; kingdom Bacillati; phylum Actinomycetota; class Actinomycetes; order Kitasatosporales; family Streptomycetaceae; genus Streptomyces; species Streptomyces sp. NPDC039480. The sequence goes on from NZ_JBVITX010000022.1 coordinate 93, forward strand.
GGCCTTGAGCATCCCCACCCCCCACATCCAACGCGACTGGATCCCCTCCTGAACCCACCCAGGGGCACCCGACAGCCCGCCACCAGGTACTCCCCCACCCTGTTCCTACGCGCGAAGAGAGAATCCATGACCACGGACAACGCCCCCCGGCCCGCGGCCCGCGCCACCATCGATCTCATCACCGCCGCCTGGCACACCCAGGCCGTCCACGCGGCGGCCAAGCTGGGTCTGCCCGATCTGATCGCGTCGGGCCTCACGGGTCCCGCGGAGCTCGCCAAGGCCGCGGACGCGGACCCGGACGCCGTCCGGCGCCTGCTGCGGCTGCTGCTCCGCCTGGGCGTGGTCGACGGCGACGAGAACGGCGGCTACCGCAACACGGACGTGGGCGACATGCTCCGCGACCGGCCCGGCTCCCTGCGCGACGTGTGTCTGCTCTACGGCGAGGAGTTCTACCAGGCCTGGGGCGAGTCCGTCGAGACGTTCCGTACCGGCAAGAGCGGCTTCGAGAAGGCGTACGGACGCTCGCTCGTCGGCTATCTCGGGGAGGACCCCGACGCCGCGCAGCGCTTCCAGCGCGCCATGCAGGCCCAGGCGAACAACTTCGCCTTCGACGCGGTGCCGCAGTACATCGACTTCACCGCCGACCGGCACGTCGTCGACATCGCGGGCGGCAGCGGCCAGCTGCTGGCGACGGTCCTCGGCGCGGCGCCCGAGGCCCGCGGCACCCTGCTCGACCTGGAGCACAACATCCCCATCGCCCGCGCGCACCTGGAACAGAGCGTGGGTCTCGACCGTGCCGAGCTCGTCGCCGGGGACATGTTCACCAGCCCGATGCCGCAGGGGGCCGACACCTATCTCCTGTCCCGGGTTCTCGGCGACTGGTCGGAGGGCGACTGCGTACGCCTCCTGCGTTCCATACGCGGGGCCATGGCCCCGCACTCCCGCCTGGTGATCATCGAGATGGTCGTCCAGGACGGCAAGGCCGGCCTGCTGGCCCCGCTGTGGGACCTCCACCTGATGGTCGTCAACGGCGGTCACCAGCGCTCGATCGGCGAGTACCACGAACTGGCGGACCAGTCGGGCCTGGCCATCGAGCGTTCCGTACAACTCCCCATGGAGACCTCGGCACTGGTACTCACCGCCACGTCCGACATCCCGTCGTGACCACGGACGGCATACCGGGAGCGGGTCACGGCGCGCCCTTCATCCACGGCGTGCACACCTCGGTGGCGGCCTTCGTCGGGGACGCCCCGAGCCTGCCGGACAAGCCGGCCTTCGTCCGTCACCCGCAGGAATTCATCGAGGCGTTCTCGCCGCGCGGGACCGAAGGGGCGCCGCCCTCGTTCGTCCACGACGCCGTGCTCGGCCACTTCCGCAACGGGGGTGGCGGGGCCTGGGTCATCGGAACGGGCGACGACCCGGACCGGGTCACCGCCTACCGGGCCGCCCTCGCCAAGCTGGAGCGCCTGCCGGAGATCACCCTCGTGGTGGCGCCGGACCTGTGGCGGGTGGAGAGGGAGGCGCAGGGCGTCGCGCGGGAGATCGCCGGACACTGCGGGCGTGTGGGCCACCGGGTGGCTCTGCTGCACACCCGGCAGGGCCTCGAACCCGCCGACGTACGAAGACGTCCCTTCGAACTGCCCGAGCCGGAGGCGCAGTTCGCCGCCGTCCACTATCCGTGGATCACCGTGACCGAGGCCGACGGGCGCGAACGCCTGGTGCCGCCCTCCGGTCATGTGGCGGGCATGTGCTGCCGCGTCGACACCGAGCAAGGTGTGCACGCGATGCCCGTGGGCGCCCTGGTGGGCGTGATCAAGCACGAGCGCGAACTCACGGAGGAGGAGCGGGATTCGGTGGGCGCGCTGGGGGTGAACTGCCTGCGGTCCTTCCCGGGAAGGGGCATCCGGGTGCTCGGGGCGCGCACGCTGTCCACCGACCCCGACTGGACCGAGCTCAGCGTCCGTCGCCTGGTGAACCACGCCCGCGCCTCGCTCGAACAGGGCACTCGCTGGGCCGCCTTCGACACGAACAGCGCCCAACTGCGGGCGTTGGTGCGCCAGTCCACCGCCACGTTCCTCACGGGTCTGTGGCGCCAGGGGGTGCTGCCGGGCGTGTCCGCGGCCGAGGCGTTCGAGGTCGTCTGCGACGACACCAACAACACCCACGAGGACATGGCGCGGGGCCGGGTGAACCTCGACGTCGGCCTCGCCGTCGTACGACCGGCCGAATTCGTCACTTTCCGCGTTCAGCACGACATCGGGAACAGAATCATCTGAGGAGAGATTCCGTATGGAGATTCACTCATGCTCACAGAACCACAGACCGGGAATTAGGGCCGCCACCGATTCCCTGCTCTGTGACTCCTGCGTCAGAACCCTGGAGCACGATCTGCGCGCGCTCCCGGGCCTTCACCAGGAAGGCCTGCATCACGTCATGGCGACTTCCAGGCGCCGGAATCCGACGAAGGTTTCCGGGAGCCGCAGGCGGGACCACCTGAACGTGTCCGCACTCGACGCCCGAAGCAATATCGTCGCCATCCTGGAGTCGTGGGCGAGCTATGTCGCGGACGAACTCGGGACCACTCCCCCGACTCGCTCCGTGCCCCACCTCGCGTGTTTCCTGCTGCTCCACCTGGAGTGGCTCACGGCCCAGCCCCCGGCCCCGGACTTCGCGGAGGAGATCCGGAGCCTTCACGTCGAACTGCTCGGTGTCATCGAACCCGACCGCGCCGACGGGACCCCGCTCACCAGGCGGTGTGTGGTGGAGAGCTGCACGGGAACGATCGTCGCCGCGCCGCAGAAGAGCAGCAGCATCAGCTGTTCGGCGGGACACTCCTGGGAGATACGGGAATGGCTCGTCCTGCGGCACCTCATGGACCGCCGGCGCGAGGAGGCCGCCTAGACCTGCCCAGACCTGCCTAGATCGGACGGCTCCGCGGAACGCCCGGCCTGCTCAGCGGGAGAGAGCAGGGAAGGGCTGAGGGAGCTGAAGGGGCATTAGGCGGAGGCGGAGGCGGTCACGCACGCGCGCGGAATCCCACCGCGTGCCGCGGGCCGCCTCCGCGGACCGCTCACCTGATCTGGAGGTTGTCGAGGTACGACTCCACGTTGCGCCGCGTCTCGGGCACGCTGTCGCCACCGAACTTCTCGGCAACGGCATCGGCCAGGACGAGCGCCACCATGGCCTCGGCGACAATCCCGGCAGCCGGCACTGCACACACATCGGAACGCTGGTGATGCGCCTTCGCCGCCTCACCCGTGGCCACGTCGATGGTGGCCAACGCCCGCGGCACCGTCGCGATCGGCTTCATCGCGGCACGTACGCGCAGCAGCTCACCCGTGGTCAGACCACCCTCGGTGCCACCGGACCGGCCCGACGTGCGCTTGATGCCGTCATCCGTGGTGACGATCTCGTCGTGCGCCTTGGAACCCGGCACCCGCGCCAGATCGAAACCGTCCCCGACCTCGACACCCTTGATCGCCTGAATGCCCATGAGCGCGGCCGCCAGACGGGCATCGAGCCGCCGGTCCCAGTGCACATGCGAGCCCAACCCCACCGGCACCCCATACGCAAGGACCTCGACCACACCACCCAGCGTGTCACCGTCCTTGTGGGCCTGGTCGATCTCCGCGACCATCGCCTTCGACGCATCCGCGTCCAGGCAGCGCACCGGATCCGCATCGAGCTTCTCGACGTCGGCGGGGGTGGGGTAGACGCCGTAGGGCGCCTTCGCCGCCGCCAGCTCCGTGACGTGCGAGACGATCTCGATCCCCGCCGTCTCCTTCAAGTACGAACGAGCCACCGCACCAAGCGCCACCCGCGCCGCGGTCTCACGCGCCGAAGCACGCTCCAGCACCGGACGCGCCTCGTCGAACCCGTACTTCTGCATCCCCGCCAGATCCGCGTGACCGGGCCGCGGCCGGGTCAGCGGCGCATTGCGCGCCAGATCGGCCAAAACCGCCGGATCCACCGGATCGGCCGACATGACCTGCTCCCACTTGGGCCACTCCGTATTGCCCACCATCACCGCGATCGGCGAACCCATGCTCAGCCCGTGCCGCACACCACCCAGGAACGTGACCTCATCACGCTCGAACTTCATCCGCGCACCACGGCCATACCCCAGCCGCCGCCGCGCCAGATGATCCGCCACCATCTCCGTCGTGATCGGCACGCCGGCGGGAAGACCCTCCAACGTCGCGACAAGCGCGGGTCCGTGCGACTCCCCCGCGGTCAGCCAACGCAACCTGCTCAACGGTGTGCTCCTTCGCCTGCGCCCGGGAACAGGCGTCGCAGCTCGTCGTGGAAGTCCGGGAAGGTCTTCGCCACACAGACCGGGTCGTCCAGCGAGATCGTGCCGGGAACCGCGAGTCCGAGGACGGAGAACGACATCGCGATCCGGTGGTCGCGGTGGCACGCGATACGCGTGGGACGCGGCATTCCGGGCCGGACGGTGATCCAGTCCGTCCCTTCGGACGTCTCGATGCCGCAGGCCCTCAGGTTCTCCGCCATGGCGGCGACCCGGTCGGACTCCTTCAGCCGCGCGTGCGCGACACCGCGGATCGTGATGGGGGCGTCGGCGAGCGGCGCGATGGCGGCGAGGGTCATGAACGTGTCGGAGATCTCGCCCATGTCCACGGTGAAGCCGCCACGCAGCGGGCCGGTGCCCGACACGGTGGTGGCCGTCGGCCCCACCCGCACCTCGGCGCCCGCCTGTTGGAGGACCTCGACGAAGCGGAGGTCGCCCTGCAGACTGTCGGTGCCCAGACCGGGCACGGTGACGGAACGTCCGGTGACGGCCGCCGCGGCGAAGATGTACGAGGCGGAGGACGCGTCGGGTTCGACCACGACGTCCGTCGCGTCGTACGCGCCCGGCGGGACGCGCAGGGTGCCGTCCGCGCTCTCCTCGACCCGGGCTCCGAAGCGCCGCATCAGGGCCACCGTCATGTCGACGTACGGACGGCTGACCAGGCTTCCCGTGCGGACCTCGAGGCCGCGGCGCATCAGCGGGGCCGCCATCAGCAGCCCGCTCAGATACTGGCTGCTCAGCGACGAGTCGACCGAGAGCTCGCCGCCCTCGATGCCGTGCGCGCGGATCAGCAGAGGGAGCCCGTTGCCCGGGCCGGGCTCCAGGTCGGCGCCGAGGGCGCGGAGCGCCTCGATCAGGGGGCGCTGCGGGCGGGCGCGCAGCTGGGAGGAGCCGTCGAAGAGGAAGGTGCCGTGGCCGGTGGCGGCGAACGGGGGCAGGAAGCGGGCCGCCGTCCCCGCGTCGGCGCACCACGGCCGGGCGGGGCCCGTGGGTCCGCGTCCCGTGCCCGTCACTTGCCAGAACTCGTCGTCGGGGCCGCTCGTCACCGGGATGCCGGACACGCCGAGTGCCTCGCGGAACGCGACCGTGTCCTCGCTGACGAGCGGGGCGCGGAGGGTGCTCGTGCCGTCGGCGGCGGCGGCCAGCAGAAGCAGTCGGTTGGTCAGACTCTTCGATCCCGGTACGCGGGCGGCCAGGCCGGTGCCCGGCTCCTTCTCCGTGATCACGCGGGTGCCTCCATGCGGTGCGGCGGGGGGGTGAGGGCCGGGGAGCGCTCTTGGGGGAAGGAGCTCCCCGGCCCGGTCAGAGGGGGTTGAGGGGGTCACATCAGGACCAGGGCGTCAGACCTGTGGTCACAGGACCAAGGCGTCAGGCCCGTGGTCCCTTCACCATTCGAGCAGGGCGAGGCCCGCGGCCATGCCGCCGCCGAAGCCCGCGAGCAGGATCAGGTCGCCGGGCCGGAAGGCCCCTCCCCGGGCGGCGGCGTCCAGCGTGATGGGGATGGAGGCCGCGCCGGTGTTCCCGTACCGCTCCAGGGTCAGGTGCGTGGTGGCCCGGGACAGCGCCAGGTCCTCGATCACCGTGTCCAGCATGACGCCGTTGGCCTGGTGCGGCACGAAGTGCGCGATGTCGTCCGGCACCACGCCGGCCTCGTGCAGGAACTGCTTGGTCAGCTGCGGCAGTTGCTCCACCACGAACCGGCGCACCTCGCGCCCGTCCATCGCGAAGTACTGCAGGCCCGCGTCGAGGACCGCCTGGTCGGCGGGCTGCCGGCTGCCGCCCGCGGGCACCTGGATCAGCCCGGCGAGCTCGCCGACGGTGTGCAGGGCGACGTGCCGCACCCGCGCCCCGGCGCCGCGCCCGTCGCCGGCCGGGCCGAGGACCATCGCGCCGGCCCCGTCCCCGAACAGCACCACCGTCTTGCGGTCGGCCGGGTTCAGGATCCGTGAGTAGACGTCCGCGCCGATCACCAGCGCGTGACCGCCCTGGCGGGCCAGCATGCCCTCGACCACCGACAGCGCGAACACGCTGCCCGAGCAGACCGCGTTCACGTCGAACGCCGCCGCCCCGGCGGCACCGAGCTGCTGCTGCACATAGACCGCGGTGGGCGGCTGCGGCCGGTCCGGTGTGGACGTCGCCACCACGATCAGCGACAGCTGGCCCACGGTGATGCCCGCCGACTCCAGCGCCGCCCGCCCGGCCGCCACCGCGAGATCGGAGGTGGCCTGGCCGGGCGCGGCCCAGCGCCGCTCCCGGATCGCGGTCTTGCGCTCGATCCACTCGCCGTCGACGCCGGCCGGCGCGCCGACCTCGTCATTGGAGACGATACGGTCCGGCACATAGGCGCCCGTACCCAGAACTGCGATATCGGCTGCGATACCGGTCATTCGCCTGCCCCACCCTCAACACGACGTGAATGGATCCTGCCTGTGTCCGGCGCCCGGACGGCGCCTCCGCACTCGCGCGCGGCGTGCGGGGGCGGCACCGACCGGCCGCCCCCGCACCTCCGTACTCGCACGGTGCCGTTACCGCCGCTCGTAGATCCGCTTGTGACCGCGCAGGGCGGCCAGCCGGAACGCGCCGCCGGTCTGCACCGGCGTGGGGTGGTCCCCGCCGTCGGTGGGGAAGGACCGCTCGTGCAGCTCGCGGTAACCGGCGTAGTCCAGCGGCTTGCGCTGCTCGATGACCCGCTGGTGCTCGGCGGTGCGCAGCTGCTCGCGGTAGCCGGCCACGACCTCGCCGGCGAAGAACTCCGCGACACTGCCCGAGCCGTAGCTCAGGAAGCCGATCGAGCGGCCGGTCAGGTCGTCGGCCTGGTCCAGGAGCGCGGCCAGGCCCAGGTACACGGAGGCGGTGTAGCTGTTGCCGATGACCCTGTTGTACGCCGTGGTCAGGCCGAGGTGCCCCTCGATGACGTCCTTGTCGGTGTCGTGGCCGCAGTAGTTGAGCAGGTGGCGGTGCGCCTTGTAGGCCATCTTGGTGAACGGCTGGTGGTAGCAGAACGCCGCGAAGTCGTCCAGGGAGCGGCCGCCCTGCTCGCTGTAGTCCTTCCAGCAGCCCTCGACCGCCTGGAGATACGCGTTGATCGACTCCTGGCCGTCCACGAGTGCCGCGTCCCGGTAGTTGGGCCGCCAGAAGTCCATGACGTCCGCGGTGAACAGCCCCGAGGGGCCGTCGATCCGCACCAGCGCCGGATCCGCGCTCACCAGCATCGCCACCGCCGCGGCGCCCTGGGTGGCCTCGCCGGGGCTGTCCAGTTCGTACTTGGACACGTCGCTGGCGATCACGAGGACCTGCTGGGAGGGGTCCCGTGCCACCAGGCCCAGCGCGAACTGCAGACCGGCGGTCGCTCCGTAACAGGCCTGCTTCAGCTCCACGACCCGCGCCGCCGACGGCAGCCCGAGCAGCGAATGGACGTACACGCCGCCCGACTTGGCCTGGTCGATGGAGGACTCGGTGGCGAAGACCACCGTGCGGATCTTCTCGCTGCCGTGCCGGGCGACGATCGGCGCGGCGGCCGCGGCGCCGAGCGTCACGATGTCCTCGTCGGCGGCCGGGACGCTCATCGACTCCTGGCCGATGCCGATGTGGTACTTGCCGATCTCCGTGCCGTTGTACTCGGCGAGCGCCGTATGCGGCAGCACGAACTCCGTCGTCGCGAACGACAGATCGTGAATCCCTATGCCTGAACCACTGGCCATGCCCTACACACCGACCTTTTCCGTCTTGTTGTCGCGCTCCAACTGGACATGTGCACGCATCAGTTCGCCGGGGTTCGTCTGTGCCGCGAGCAGTGAGAGCTCGCCGCACAGGACGGTCGCGGCCGCGATCACGGCGAGCCGGCGGGCGTTCTCGCCGGGCTCGCGCTCGACGCGGCAGCCGAGCCGGGCGAGGTTGGTCTCGACGAACTCGATGCCCTTGCCGTTGCCCACCGTGCCCACGATCAGGTTGGGCAGCGTGCAGGCGAAGTAGAGGTCGCCGTCGCGGTCCTCGGCCATGGTGACGCCCTGGGAGCCCTCGACGATGTTGGCCGCGTCCTGGCCGGTGGCGAGGTAGAAGCCGAGCAGCATGTTGGCGTAGTGGGCGTTCGCCGAGCGGATGCCGCCGGCGAGCAGCGTGCCGAGCATGTTCTTGCGGATGTTCAGCTGGACGACCTTGGCGGCCGTCGTGTGCAGGACGTCGGTGACGACGTCGCGGGGGATCAGGAGCTCCGTGACCACGTTCTTGCCGCGGCCGAGGATGCCGTTGATCGCGGTGGCCTTCTTGTCCGTGCAGTAGTTGCCGGAGATCGAGCCGTAGGCGATGCCCGGGATGGTGTCGAGGAGGTGCTTGAGGAGCGCGTCGGACGCGAGCGTCGCCATGTTGTGCCCGGACGCGTCACCGGTGGTGAACTCGAACCGGATGAACAGCAGGTTGGCGTTGATCTCGTGCCGGATGTTGATGAGCTGGGCGAACCGGCTGCAGCCGCGCACCACTTCGCGCAGTTCGTCGATGCGGGCGTCGATGGCGCGGGCGGCCACGTACGCGGTCTGCGCGTCGGTCGCCTCGACGAGCACGGAGCGGGTCATCCGCTCGTCGACGAGGGTGGCGACGATGCCGTTCTCGGCGAGCATGGAGACCTTGGCGCCGCGGCCCACGGAGGGCCACAGCGGTGTCTCGTAGGTGGCGAGGGGGACCTGGGTCTCGGTGGTGGCGACGTTGCCGGAGATGCGCAGGGGGCCCACCCAGCGCATCGGGACGCCGGCGATCGCGTGTGTCTCGGTCATCGGGTGGATCCCGTCAGTTCGTGGGCGGCCTGTACGGAGCGGGAGCGCTGCGCGAACGGCGCCGTGTCGATGCCTCGGTCGGCGCAGAAGTCACGGAGTTCGCCGTGGATGAGCAGGTCGCAGCGGGTCAGTTCGGCGGGGGTGCGGGCGCCGAGCATGGTCTGCAGCGCGGCGAGCTGGTCGAGCCACGTCGAGATCTGCGCGATCAGCGCGGAGACGCCCTCGTCCTTCAGGGTGCGGAGGAATCCGCCGGACGCGCCGACGCCGGACGCGCCGAGGGCCAGCGCGCGGGCGACGTCGAGGGCGTTGCGCACTCCGCCGGAGGCGAGCACGGGGATGCCGACGTCCTGGTTGTCGAGGAGGCAGGCCGCGGTGGACTGTCCCCAGCCGTGCATGAACGCGTACTCGCCGAGTTCGCGCCGGCCGTTCTCGATGCGGGCGAAGTCGGTGCCGCCGCGGCCGCCGAGGTCCGCGACCCGGACGCCGAGGCTCTCGATGAGCAGGACGGTCTCACGGCTGAGGCCGTTGCCGACCTCCTTGACGATGACGGGGACCTCGACGGCCGCCGCGATCTTCTCGATCTGCGGGACCCAGGAGGAGAACGACCGGTCGCCCTCCGGCATGGGCGTTTCCTGCGCGGTGTTGATGTGGATCTGCAGGGCGTCGGCCCGTACGAGGTCGATGGCGCGCTGCACCTTGTCGACCGAGGCGGTCGCGTTGACGTTGGCCAGGACGAAGCCGTCGGGGTTCTCCTTGCGCAGCACGCTGAACGTGTCGGCGCAGGACGGGTCCTTGAAGTACGCGCTCATGGACCCGGACGCGACGGCCACGCCGGTCTCGCGGGCGGCGATGGCGAGGTCCCTGTTGATGATGCCGGTGCTGACGCTGCCGCCGGTCATCGCGTTGATGTAGAGCGGCACCGGCCAGGAGATGCCGGCGAAGGTCGTGGCCAGGGACACGTCGGGCCGGTCGATGCCGGCCAGGGCGTGGTGGACGAACGACACCTCGTCGAACTGGTTGTGTCCGCTGTGCTGCCGCTGGTGCTCGACGGCGAGGCGGACGTGGTCGTCCTTGCGTTGAGAGATCATTCTTCGTTCCCTTCCATGGCGGGACGGATCGGCAAGGGCCGCACCCCCGCCGTGGTCCACCGTTTCCGTACGTGGGCGATGTCCGGTGCCGCTTCGGCGTCGAGCAGGGCGATGCCGCAGTCGCCGCCGCCCGCCCCGGAGGGCTTGGCGGCGCCGCCGACCGCTTCGGCGGCGTCGCACAGCGCGGTCAGCCGGGGGGTGAAGATGCCGAGCCCGGCTTCTTCGTCGATGCGCGTCAACTCCCGTCGGGCGCGGCGGATCTGGCGCAGCAGGCCGTCGTGGTCGGCGCGGTGCAGTGCGTCGGCCGAGGCGTGCACGAAGTCGTTGCTGGTCTCCACGAACCTCCGGTGGGAGGCGCTGCCCCGCCAGGTCTTCCGGTCGAGGCCGGAGACGAGGGACGAGGTGGAGGCGGGTGTCCCGGTCCAGCCGACTTCGAGTGAGAGGGCCGCGGGGTGCGGCAGCGGGTGTACTTCGTTGCCGGGCCAGGGCACGCGCAGGGCCTCTTCGACGCCCGCTCTGCCGGCCAGGTCGAGGACGGCGGCCCGGTCGGGTGCCCGGTAGGTGATCCAGCCGCCCCAGGTGCCGGCGGCGAGGTCACCGCCGGATGCCCGGGGTTCGAGGGCGGCCGTGGCGAGCATCGCGAGGCGGTAGCGGGCGCCGCGCGTCAGGTGGAGGCCGCAGTGGTCGGCCATGGCGGCGACGGTCGCCACGACGACGGCGCCGCTGGACCCGAAGCCGAACTTGGTGCCGTTGTCGTGCAGTTCGCTGCTGACCGAGATGTCGAGCGCGGGCTCGGGCAGGCCGCGTTCGGCGAGCAGCCGGCCGACGGTCTCGACGGCCGCCGCCACGTGGGCGAAGCTCTCGCGGAGCAGTTGTCCGTCCCGCGGTTCCGCCCCGTCGAGCCGGCCGTCCCGCCATCGGCAGTGTGCCGGGCGCGGGGCGAGGTCGGAGGAGAGTACGACGCCGGGTTCGCCGGGGTCGGACACGGTGACGGTGACGTACCGGTCGACGGCGACCAGGATCGCGGGGTTGCCCGGCTCCACGACCGCGTACTCGCCTGCGACGAACAGCTTGCCCGGCGCGCGCCGGACGACCGTCGGCCGACGGGTCACCGGCCGTCCTCGGTCAGCAGCCGGGCTCCGGGGCCGGGGCGGGCGATATGGACGGCGCCGCCCTGCGCGGCGGCGCGCACGGCGTCGGCGACCCGGTCCGCGTCGGCGGCGCGGCAGAGCACCTTGACGTTCGGCCCGGCGTCCATGGTGGCGTAGGCGGCCACGCCGTCGCGTCTGAGCTGCAGCACGCTGTCGAGGACGGTGAGCGAGGCCGGTGACATGTAGCGCACGGCGGGGCGGGCCGCGAGCATCGTGGCGTGCATGCCGAGCGCGTTGCGTTCGGCGATCTCGCCGACCGCTTCGAGGTCGCCGCGGCCGAGTGCCCCGCGCATGTCGGCCAGGTCGTCCTTGCTGGAGGCGGCCCACGGCTCGTAGAGCGGCGAGGTGTCGACGGTGCGTCGCATGGCGGCGCGGCTGGACACGTCCTTGGGTCCGGCGTTGACGACGGCGACGACCAGGGCGGGGTCGAGGGGTGCGGTGGGTACCGGCTCGGCGTACGAGCTCAGGTCGGCTTCCTCGTCGGTGCCGGTCTCCCGGCCCGCGTGCCAGACCACGAAGTCCCCGAAGAGGGAGCGGGAGGCCGATCCTGAGCCGCGCCGGGCGAGGCGCGACAGCGCGATGGCGTCGAGGTCGAGGCCGTAGGCGGCGGCCGCCGCCACCGCCAGGGCGGCGAAGCCGCTCGCGGAGGACGCGAGGCCCGCCCCGGTGGGCACGGTGTTCTCGGTGTCGACGACGGCCCGGTGGGTGACGCCGGACCGCTCGCGCACCAGGTCGAGGAAGGTGACGATGCGCTGCCGCGCCTCGCCTTCCGCCGGTGTGCCGCCGAGCGTCACCTCGTCGTGGTCGGCCCCGGGGGCCTGCCGGACGCGGGTGGTCGTCGGGAAGATGTCCAGGGTCATGGAGAGGCTGTCGGTGCGCGGCAGGATGAGCCGCTCGTCGCGCTTGCCCCAGTACTTGATGAGTGCGATGTTCGGGTGCGCGACGGCGGTCGCGGTGCCCGCCGTGTCCTTCGGTGCCGTTCGCACCGCGGTGGCCCGCTGTTCAGCGCCCATGACCGGCAAACCCCCTCAGCGGTACGACCCATGTCTGTACGGCGCCGGCTTCGTGCAGTTGCCGGGTCACCGCGCTCGCCTGCTCCGATTGGGTCAGCGCGAGGACGCAGCCGCCCATGCCGCCTCCGGTGATCTTGGCGCCGAGGCTGCCCGCGGCGACCGCGCCGTCGACCAGCGCGTCGATGCGCTCGGTGCTCAACCCGGCGGCGCGCAGCAGTTCGTGATACTCCGTCATGCGGGAGCCCAGCTCTTCGGGCTTGCCGTCGGCCAGGGCGTGCCGGGCCTCGTCGGTCAGCTCGGTCGCGCGGCGCACGAACCGCTCCTGTGCCCCTTCGTGGCGCTGGAAGCCCTCGCGCAGCAGGCCGACGGCGTCCTTGGTGCGGCCCACTTCGCCGCTGTCGGCGACGATGAACAACGCCTCGCAGCCGATGGGCAGTTCCTCCGACCGGCCCTGCTGGAACAGGAGCGGTCCGGGGGCGCCGACGGCGGTGGCGTCGACGCCGCTGGCGCGGCCGTGGGCCACGTTCTCGGCGGTCTGCACCAGGTCGAAGGCGGTCTGCGGGGTGACCTCGCGGTCGAAGAGGTCGGCGAGCGCGAAGACGACGGCCCGCGCGCATGCCGCGCTGGAGCCGAGTCCGCGGCCCGGCGGGATGGCGCAGTCGAGGATCACGTCGAGGTGCACGTCCTCGGCGACGTTCATGGTTGTCCGGAATTCGGCGGTCAGCCGCCGCAGCCAGTCGGAGGCCTGGGTGGCGACGGGGCGCGAGGCGGAGCCGGTCATCGTCAGAGACACGTCGCCGGTGTCACCCGGGGCCCTGGCCGACCAGCCGGCGCTCGCCGTGACCGTGAGCTGGGGCACCGGGAGCGCGAGTGCGGGAGCACCGTAGACCACCGCGTGCTCCCCCAGCAGAATGGTCTTCGCATGGGCGCGGCCGATTCCGACCGAGCGGGCCCGACGTATTTCTGACACCCCCTCCGCCGAGGTCGGTGGCGTCAACGCACTCAGCTCCCTTTGTCTTTTCTGCATGGAGATCGCATCATCCAGATTTCTAGGAAGGAATGAAGCAGGCCGGGTGGCGTCCGAACCCCGACCGGTCCAGAGAAAAGGGCCTGCGGAGAGGCATCGAATCGCCCCTCCGCAAGCCCTTGGAATGCCCGCCCCGGCGGGCGGAGCGCTGTCAGCCGTCGGAACGCAGCAGCTTCTCCACGCGCTTCTGCCACTGGTAGTACGACGCGATCTTGTGGTACTCGCCCTTCGGCGTCGACGCGATGCCGTAGACGTAGTTGCGGCCCTCGGTGTCGTACGGCGCGGTCTTGATGAGCCGCTCGAACGTCGGGGCGAGGTCCACCGGGAGGCCCAGCGGTTCCGGCGTCATGACGGAGTACGTGAACCGGTTGATCTTCGGCGAGTCCCAGCTCAGGGTGACGTAGATGACGAAGGAGCGCTCGCAGAACTTGAGGAGCTCCTCGCTCGGCGCCGCGAGGCCGAGCTCGCCGAGGATCGCCCGGACGCCCTTCTCCTCGAAGACCTCGGCCGGCACGCGGTCGCCCACGCCACCGCCGAAGTAGAGGTTCATGGTGCGCTTCGAGTAGTCGATCCCGACCGTGCTGACCATGTCGGCGATCCCCCACTTCTCGAAGAAGTCGCGGTTCGCGGCGACGGCCTCCGGTATGGACGGGAGCTTGACCAGCTCGGAGACCTTCCCGAGGTTCTCGGCGCTGGGGAAGGACCAGGTCTTCGTGAAGCCGCCTGCGACACCGAAGTCGACGCCGCAGCTGGTGATGGGGAGGTTCTGGTGGACCTCCTGAAGCAGGCTCCCGACGGGGTGGTCCGTCTTCGGGGTCAGGCCGTGCTCCAGGGCGCGGGCATATGGGTCGAGGCCCTTGGGGAGCATCGTGAAGCGGCAGTCGAGATCGTCCGCGCTGCTTCCGGTGGAAGCCCGGAAGGAGATCACGGAATCCGCGATCACGTCCTGGAAGGCATTCAGGATGGGCCACACCTTGTCGTGCGAAGCGGTGACGTCCACCACCTGAGCCGTCTTCTCGATGATCGAGTAAAGCTCTGTCAGGTCGGCGCTTTCCGACATGGTTCCTCCACGGATCGAATGATCGAATTTGGCGAATTCGCCGGTCAACATCACAACTTAAGGTCGTCAATCCCCCCACCGCCCGCGAAAATCGCAGCAAAAAGGGAGGGGACACCATCACGCGATGGAATGCGAAGGGGAATCGGTACTGCGTCGAGCCGCGGACTCGGCCTCGCCGGTACGAACCGGCGGCTACGGCACTCGACCCACGGCCTCGCGGCGGGTTTTGGGCAGAGTCGGCGTGCAGAAATAGTGACACGGGCGGCGCCTTCGAGCCAAGGCCTCCCTGAAGTGACCCGGGTCACATGCTCGTGAAGTCGCGCCGGGGCCCCGCCAGTTGGACGGGGCCCCGGTCGGTGCGGCTCAGACGTACTGGCAGAGGTCCCTCTGGAGGAACGACCCGTGCCCCGCGCGGCCCGTGTACACGCGGTCGTCGATCACCGGCACGCCCCGGGACAGCACCGTCTCCACGCGTCCCGTCACCCTCTTGCCCTCGTAGGCCGAGTAGTCGACGTTCATGTGGTGCGTCTGCGCGGAGATGGTCTGTTCGGCGTGCGGGTCGTAGATGACGATGTCGGCGTCGGCGCCCGGGGCGATGGTGCCCTTCTTCGGGTAGAGGCCGAACATCCTGGCCGGTGTCGCGCAGGCGACCTCGATCCAGCGGCGCCTGCTGATGTGCCCCTCCACGACCGCCTGGTGCAGCAGGTCCATGCGGTGCTCCACGCCCGGCATGCCGTTCGGGATCTTCGAGAAGTCGTCCCGGCCCAGCTCCTTCTGCCCCTTGAAGCAGAACGGGCAGTGGTCCGTGGAGACCACCTGGAGGTCGTTCGTCCGCAGTCCGCGCCACAGCACCTCCTGGTGCTCCCGCGGCCGCAGCGGGGTCGAGCAGACGTACTTCGCGCCTTCGAAGTCGGGCTCCGCGAGGTTGTCGGTCGACAGGAAGAGGTACTGCGGACAGGTCTCGCCGAAGACCGGGAGTCCCTCGTCCCTGGCCCTGGTCAGTTCGGCGACGGCCTCCCGCGCCGACACGTGCACCACGTACAGCGGCGCGCCCGCCACCTGGCTCAGCTTGATGACCCGGTGCGTCGCCTCCGCCTCGAGCAGCGCCTTCCTGACCTCGCCGTGGTGGCGGGGGTCCCGTTCGCCGCGCGCCAGCGCCTGTTCCACCAGGACGTCGATGGCGAGTCCGTTCTCCGCGTGCGCCATCACGAGACCGCCGTTCGCGCCGGCGCGCTGCATCGCCCGGAGGATCTGCCCGTCGTCGGAGAAGAAGACGCCCGGGTAGGCGGTGAACAGCTTGAACGAGGTGACGCCGGAGGAGACGAGGGTGTCCATCTCCTTGAGCGAGGACTCGTTCACATCGGACATGATCATGTGGAAGCCGTAGTCGACCGCGCACCGCCCGGCCGCCTTCTCGTGCCATGCGTCGAGCCCCTCCGCGAGCGTGCCGCCCTTGGGCTGGATCGCGAAGTCGACGATGGTGGTGGTGCCGCCCCAGGCCGCGGCGCGGGTGCCGGTCTCGAAGGTGTCCGACGCGAGGGTGCCGCCGAACGGCATCTCCATGTGCGTGTGGGCGTCGACGCCGCCCGGGACGACGTACTTCCCGGTGGCGTCGAGCACACGGGCGGCGGTCCACCCGTGGCTGCCCGGAGTGGCCAGCGCCGCGACCTTGCCGTCCACCACCAGGACGTCGGCGGACAGTTCGTCGGAGGCCGTGACGACCAGGCCGCCGGTGATCAGAGTGCGGTTGCTCATGTGGTGCGCTCCCTTTCCTGCGGGCCTGCGAGGTCCTTGCACACGAACCGGGGCGTACCTGAACTAGGCTCTGTGCAGCGCCCGTTCGAGGATCGCCGCGCCCTCCTCCGCCTCGGCGACGGTCAGCGACAGCGGCGGGGCGATCCGCAGCACGCTGGTGTCGTGTCCGCCGCCCTTGCCGATGAGGAGGCCGCCCTCGCGGGCCGCTTCGAGGACGGCGGCGGCCGCCTGCGGGTTCGGCCGGTCCGTGCCGGGCTCGACCAGCTCGACGCCGATCATCAGGCCGCGTCCGCGCACCTCGCGTACGACGGGCAGCTGGGCGCAGATGGCCCGCAGCCGCTCGATGAGGAGCCCGCCGACGCGCCGCGCGTTGCCCTGGAGGTCGTGCTCCAGGAGATACGTGAGGTTGGCGAGGCCGGCCGCCATGGTGACCGGGGAGCCGCCGAACGTCGAGATGGAGTTGGCGTCGAGGGAGTTCATGACCTCGGCGCGCGCCACGACGCCGCCGACCGCCATGCCGTTGCCGATGCCCTTGGCGAAGGTGAGGATGTCCGGCGGGCCGTGCTGCGCGTGCGCCTGCCAGCCCCAGAAGTGGTCGCCCGTGCGGCCCCAGCCGGTCTGCACCTCGTCGGAGATCCACAGGATGCCGTGCTCGGCAAAGACTTCGCGGAACGCGGCGTACAGACCGTCGGGCGGCGAGGTGAAGCCGCCGACGCCCTGCACCGGCTCGGCGATCAGCGCCGCCACTCCCCCGCGGGTCTGCCCGAGCATGTCCCGCAGGTCGTCGACGCAGGCCGCGGTGAAGTCGGCGTCGCCCAGTGCGGCGTACGGGCCGCGGCTGCGGACGCCCCCGTGGACGTACAGCGTCTGGAGGGGCGAGAGGCTGGTCGGCGACCACGACTGGTTGCCGGTGATGCCGACGGTCGTGAAGGACCGGCCGTGGTAGCTGTTGCGCATCGCCAGGATCTGGTTCGAGCGGCGGTGGGCGGTGGCGAGGAGCAGCGCCGCGTCGTTGGCCTCGGTGCCCGAGGTGGTGAAGAAGACGCGCGCGTCGGGGATGCCGGACAACGCCGCGACGCGCTCGGCGAGTTCGACCATCGGGCGGTCGAGGTAGAGGGTCGAGGAGTGGATGATCCGGCCCGCCTGCTCGCTCACCGCCTTGGTGACCTCGGGCAGGGCGTGCGCCGTCATGGTGGTGAGGATGCCGCCGAAGAAGTCGAGGTACTTCGTGCCGTCGGCGCCCCACACGTGGCGGCCCTCGCCGTGCGTGAGCTCGATCGGCCGCTGATAGTAGAGCGCGAGCCAGTCGGGCAGCACCGCCCGGTGGCGGTCGTACAGATCGGTCACGGCTGCACCAGCCCTTCATAGGCGTCGGGACGGCGGTCGCGGTAGAACGCCCACTGTTGGCGTACTTCCTCGATGAGGCCGAAGTCGAGGTCCCTGACGACGAGTTCTTCGGTCTTGTCGCTCGCGGGTTCGCCGACGAACTTGCCGCGCGGGTCGACGAAGTAGCTCGTGCCGTAGAAGTCGTTGTCGCCGTACTCCTCCTGGCCGACGCGGTTGATCGCGGCGATGAAGTATTCGTTGGCGACGGCGGCGGCGGGCTGTTCGAGCTGCCACAGGTGGGCGGAGAGGCCGCGGTGGGTGGCGGACGGGTTGTAGACGAGCTGGGCGCCGTTGAGGCCCAACTGCCGCCATCCTTCGGGGAAGTGGCGGTCGTAGCAGATGTAGACGCCGACCTTGCCGACCGCGGTGTCGAAGACGGGCCAGCCGAGGTTGCCCGGCTTGAAGTAGTACTTCTCCCAGAAGCCCTTGACCTGGGGGATGTGGTGCTTGCGGTACTTGCCGAGGTAGCTGCCGTCGGCGTCGATCACGGCCGCGGTGTTGAAGTAGAAGCCGGACTGCTCGACCTCGAAGACGGGGACGACGACCACCATGCCGGTCTCGCGGGCGAGTTCCCTCATGCGGGTGACCGTGGGCCCGTCGGGCACGGGCTCGGCCCAGCGGTAGTGCTCGGCCTCCTGGACCTGGCAGAAGTAGGGGGCGTTGAAGACTTCCTGGAAGCCGATCACCTGCGCGCCCTGCCGGGCCGCCTCGCGGGCGTGCTCCTCGTGCTTGGCGATCATTGACTCGGTGTCGCCCGTCCAGGTGGCCTGGACCAGTGCGGCGCGTACGACGTTGGCCATGAGCTGCTCCTTCGTATGCCCGTGGGAGGGCGTCGATGAGCTTCTACGCACGTAGACCTGCTGCGTGGATCAGGAAAACGTAAGCCTCCGCCGAGGGGCCGAGCAAGACCATCGCCGTCAACCGATGGAGTCGATCATGTTTCGCACCCGAGCGGGCCAGAAACGGGCAGGGACGATCCCGGTCAGGCGCTGAATCCCGCTACGCGCAGCGCGTGCACCAGGTCCCAGTGGTGCGCGTCCGAGACCTGCCGGGCCGTCTCCAGGAGCAGGGGTACGAGGCGCTGCGGGTCCGTGTGCGCGCAGCTGGCCACGTCCTCGGGGGTGCGGACGCGGAGGTACGAGTCGAGGAGCGCGCGGGCCTCCCGCTCGCGGCCCGCGTCGAGCAGCGCGACGACCGCCTCGGCGATCTCCGGCGCGGGGCGCGCGACGCCCTGCCGCAGCAGCTTCCTGCAGTCGTCGGCGCGGCCGGAGCCGGCCAGCGCGTCCGCAAGGGCGACGAGCCGGTCCGGTGGCAGCGAAGCTGCCTCCCAGAGCAGCGTGGCCCAGTCGGCGCCGAGGCCCGCGCGGTGCAGTTCGACGGCGAACTGCGGCAGCCTGTCCGCGGGCCAGCCGGCGGCCTCGACGAGCACGCCGTGCGCCTCGCCGCTGCGGCCCTCGGCGCGGAGTTCGACGAGCTGCCGCACGGCGTCGGAGGTGGCGCGCCCTGCGGGGTCCTCGTCGGGGAAGTGCGACGGTTCCGGCGCGGGCGCGGTGTCGGGGGCGCCGGCGTGCCGCCCGCCGCCGCCGAGTCCGGCGAACCGTGCGCCCCTGGGGTAGGCCGGTTCCGCCGCGTGGGGCGCGGAGGCCTGCCGGGGCACGCGCAACTCGTCTCCCGGGGACGGGGATGGGGACGGGGACGGGGACACCTCTCCCGGGGACGCGGACGCCCCTCCCGGAGACGAGGACACCCCTCCCCGGGACGGAGACCCCCCGAACCCGTCGTCCGCCGCCGCGCCGAGGTCCACCCACGACGGCCGTCGCGCCTCGGCCAGGCGGTCCATGCGCTCCTGCAGTTCGGCGCAGCGGGCGGTCGCGCGGTCGTGGTCGTCGCGCACCCAGGCCAGGTCGAGGTTGATGCGGTCGGCCTCGTCGGCGTCGGCCGCGGCGGTCAGCCGGTGCGTGAGGTCGGCCTGCCGCTCCAGGGCGATCCGCTGCTCGGTGAGCATCATGTCGAGCCGGTCGCTGAGGAGCTCCCGGCCGCCGGGCCGCGCGTCGTACGCGGCGATGGACGCCCGGTGCAGGGCGCGCGCCACGGCCGCCTCGCGCTCGGCCTCCGGGAGCCCGCGGTCCGCCGCGAGGTCGTGGAGCAGCGCCTGCACCACGTCCCAGGGCGGGACCTCGGCGCCGTCCAGACAGGCGCGCATGCCGTCCGGGTCGCGCTGCCAGAACACGCCGCACCAGCCCGCCTCCTGGTCCAAACGTCCCAGCAGATCCCTCAAGTACCTCGCGAACTCCCTTACCTGCTGCGGGAGTTGTTCCACTACCATCCGACCGGCACCGCCCCGTGGAGACTGGAGTCTTCCGGTCCGGAAGATAACACCAGACGTGTTACGGGACGACTACATGCAGTTTTCCGACGGCGTGAGTCGAAGCACTCAGACGGCTGTCAGCTCGCACCGGACCACCAGCTCATCGAGCGAGAGCCCCAGCACGGAAGCCAGCGCCGCCACGGTGAACAGCGCGGGCGTCGGCGCCCGCCCCGTCTCGATCTTCCGCAGCGTCTCCGCGGAGAGACCGGCCTCCGCCGCGACCGACACCATGCTCCGCTCGCCCCGGGCCTCCCGCAGGAGCCCCCCGAGACGCTCGCCGCGCTCACGCTCTTCCGGGGTCAAAGGAGTCCGAACCATGCCCCCACCCTACCCGACCCCCGATTTGTATACCGGCATTCAAATACCGGTATAGTTATTGGCATGGTGGAACTCAAGACAGAGAAATCGATCGAAGCGATGCGTGAAGCGGGCCGCGTCGTGGCGCAGGCCCTCACCGCCGTCCGCGAGGCCGCGGCCGTGGGCGTCTCCCTGCTCGACCTGGACGCGGTGGCGCACGGCGTGCTCCGCGAGGCCGGCGCCTCCTCCCCCTTCCTCGGCTACCGGCCGCACTTCGCACCGACCCCCTTCCCCGCCGTCATCTGCGCCTCCGTCAACGACGCGATCGTGCACGGCATCCCCGACGCCTACCGGCTGCGCGACGGCGACCTCGTCTCCATCGACTGCGGCGCCCACCTCGACGGCTGGGCCGGCGACTCGGCCATCAGCTTCACCGTCGGCACCCCGCGCCCCGCGGACGTCCGCCTCATCGGGACGGCGGAGCGCGCCCTGGAAGCGGGCATCGCGGCGGCGGTCGTCGGCAACCGCATCGGCGACATCGCGCACGCCATCGGCACCGTGTGCAGAACGGCGGGATACGGCATCCCGGAGGACTTCGGCGGCCACGGCATCGGCCGTCAGATGCACGAGGACCCCGGCGTGCCGAACGAAGGCCGTCCCGGCCGCGGCATGCCGCTGCGCCCCGGCATGGTCCTGGCCATCGAGCCGATGGTGATCGCGGGCGGCGACGACGGCTACCACCCCGCGCCGGACGGCTGGACGCTCCGCACGAACGACGGCAGCCGCGCGGCGCACGCCGAGCACACCGTCGCGATCACCGAGGACGGTCCCAGGATCCTCACGGCACTGTGACCCGACGAGGACATACCCCGACGTAGATCATCCGTACGATTCTCCGGTGACACCAGAGATCACTGACTACGGACAGTTCGCGGACCGGCTGCGGGAGCGTCAACAGGGCCGCCCCCGCTGGGAGTTGCTCGAAGCGGTCCAGCGCGAGTGGGGCTACGAGGACCCGGGCGGCGAGCCCGGCCACTCCCGGTGGGGCGGGGAGAACCGCACGGACGGCATCGACTGGGAGCTGCCCGTCCCCGAGGCGCTGACCGAGTGGTGGGACTCCCCCGTCAACTCCTTCGCCTTCAATCCGCGCCTGTACTGGGTCCACACCCAGTGGCCGCCGAGGATCTCGGAGCTCGAAGCGGCCGCGGACAGCGGCCTCGTGGGGCCCGGCGGCGACCGTCGTGTCTGTGTCTTCATGTCGGAGTACCACTACAGCCACGAGTGGGGCTACCTCGCCGCCGAGGCCGAACTGCCCGACCCCCGCGTCGTCGTGAGCCTCCGCGGCGAGTGGGTCGTGCAGAGCCGGTCGCTCTCCGAGTTCCTGCTGCAGCTGGCCTTCGAGCGGCTGCCCGCGCACTACGGCTGGACGCTGCGGGTCCGCAGGAAGGTCGTCGACGCCGACCCGGAGATCGTCCGGCGCCTGACGTCCTCGTACCGCGAACTGGGCCTGCTGCCCTGGCAGGAGATGGGCACGGACGCCCTCTCGTACGGCGCGCCGGACGCCGTCATACGTCATGGCCGCGGCCCCGGCGCCGACTTCGCGATCGTCATCAACGCCCGGACGCGCGAGGCGCTCGTCGCGGTCGCCGAGACCCTCGGCGTCGACTGGTCGGGCGACAAGGCGATCAGCCCGCCCACCGAGGTGCCCGCGCCCCTGGAGGACCTCGGTCCCGTCTCCCTCGCGGCGGGCGACGCCGATCCGCGCGGGCGCTGGACCGTCCTCTCGCGCGGGCCCGGCGCACCGCCTTCGGTGCCCGGCGCCGCCGCCGCGCTCGTCGAAACGCCGGGCGCCCTGCGGTCGGTGGCCACCGACCAGGACGCGACGACCCTCGTGGCGGGCGACGCGGACGGCTTCGTGCACGTCCTGGAGACCGACGACGGGTCCCCCGAGACCATCGGCCTCGCCCTGCACCGCGCGCCGGTCACCGCGCTCGCCTGCGTCAAGACCGACAGCGACGGGCGCCTCGTCCTGAGCGGCGACGAGAACGGCGTGATCCGCTACTGGAGCACCCGCCGCAAGCCACGGCGAACCCCCTTCGCGCGGCGCCGCACGCCCGTCCGGGCACTCGCCGCCGCCCAGCTGGAGACCGGGCCCGCGCTCGCCGCGGCATGGGCGGACGGCCTGGTCCGCGTCTGGGACCTGGACTCCGACGCGGTGGCCGGCCTGCGCCTCGGCACCGGCATCACGCACCTCGGCCTCGACGCGGACGGCACCCTGCGCGTCACGGACGCGGACGGCACGTCCGTGCTCCGCCTCGACCCGGCGAAGCTGTGGCCGCACCGCGACCTCCAGCTGCGCCTCGACGGCGTCGACTGGGGCTCCCTGTGGACCGCGCGCGGCCCCGGCCGCATGATCCCCGACCTGATCGGCAAGGTCGCGTCCGACGACAAGAAGACCGCCATGGACGCGGTCCACGACCTCTACCGGCTCCTGGTCTCCAAGGAGGCCTCCTCGACCGCCGCGGTCCCCGCGATCCCCTTCCTCGTCGAGCTGATGACCGACCCGGACAACCAGGCCCGCTCCACGCTGCTGCTGCTCATCGCGGATCTCGCCGACGTCCGCCGGGCACGCGGCGGCCGGGGCGACGCCCAGCTCGCCGCCGTCCGTGAGGCGCTGCCCGCGCTGCGGTATCTGCACGACGACCCGGAGTCGCCGATCCGCTGGGCGGCGAACGAGCTGGAGCAGAACTGCGCGGCCTCACCCGTCCCGTAGCGCCGGCGCGTGGCCCCGGCTCACCGGCCGGGGCTCACCGGCCGACACTCACCGGCCTGGGCTCACCACCATCGCCGACCCGCCGCCCCTGCGGACCTTCTCCGCCGCCGCGAGCCACCTGCCGTCCGGCAGCCGCTGCACGCCCGTGGCCGCGCCGATCTCCGGGTTCTGCTTGAAGGAGTGCCCGATCGACTCCAGCGACTTCCTCGTCCGGCTGTTCCACAGCCCCGGTTCGAGCTCGGTCTGCGCGGCGTTGCGCTGGCTGGCGCGCGGCGCGGCGATCGCGTCGACCAGGGGCAGGCCCCGGTCGAGGAAGCCCGTCAGGGTCTGCAGGACGGTCGTGACGATGGTCGCGCCGCCCGGCGAGCCGAGCGCCACCACCGGTTTGCCGTGGTCGAGCACGATGGTCGGGGAGATCGAGGAGCGCGGCCGCTTGCCGGGGCCCGGCAGGTTCGGGTCGTGCACCCCGGGGCTCACCGGCGCGAAGGAGAAGTCGGTGAGTTCGTTGTTGAGCAGGAACCCGCGGCCCGGGACGGTGATGCCGCTGCCGCCCGTCGACTCGATGGTGAGGGTGTACGCCACGACGTTGCCCCATTTGTCGGCGGCCGTCAGATGCGTGGTGTTCTCGCCCTCGTACGTCGTCGGGGCCGCCTTGTCGCCCGTCGCGCACGGCCTCGGGTCGCGCGGGTCGCCGGGCGCGAGCGGGCTCTTGAGGACGGCGTCGTCCTTGATCAGGCACTCCCGCGAGTCGGCGAACCGCTGCGAGAGGAGCTGCTTGGTCGGTACGTCCTCGAAGGCCGGGTCGCCCACCCAGCGCCCCCGGTCGGCGAACGCGACGCGGCTCGCCTCGATGTAGCGGTGCAGGTACCTGGTCTTCGACGCCTTGGAGAGGTCGGTGCGCTCCAGGATGTTCAGCGCCTCGCCGACGGTGGTGCCGCCGGAGGACGAGGGCGCCATGGAGTAGACGTCGAGGCCGCGGTACGAGGTCTTCGTGGGGGCCTGGCGCTTGACCGCGTACGCCTTGAGGTCCTTGAGGGAGAGGTCGCCGGGACGCACGACGCGGTCCGCCTCCGGGTCGACCGGCGGCTTGTTCACCGTCCGCACGAAGTCCTCGGCGAGGTCGCCGCGGTAGAGCGCGCCGACGCCCTCACGGGCCAGTTCCCGGTAGGTGCGGGCCAGGTCGGGGTTCTTGAACGTCGAGCCGACCACCGGCAGCTCCCCGCCGGGCAGGAACAGCTTCGCCGAGGCGGGGAAGTCCCTGAACCGCTGCTCGTTCGACGCGGTCTGCGCGCGGAAGGTCGGGTCGACGGTGAAGCCGTCGCGGGCGAGGCGCTCGGCGGGCCTCAGGAGCGTGCCGAGGCGCTTGGTGCCCCATCGGTCGAGCGCCGACTGCCAGGTGGCGGGGGTGCCGGGGGTGCCGACGCCGAGGCCGCTGGTGACCGCCTCCTGGAAGGGGATCGGCTTGCCGTTCTCCAGGAAGAGCTTGGAGTCGGCGGTGCGCGGGGCCGTCTCGCGGCCGTCGATGGTGCTCACCTTGCGGGTCCTGGCGTCGTAGTGGACGAAGTATCCGCCGCCTCCGACGCCCGCCGAGTAGGGCTCGGTGACGCCGAGCGCGGCGGCGGTGGCGACGGCCGCGTCCACGGCGTTGCCGCCGTTGCGCAGGACCTCGATGCCGGCCGCCGAGGCGTCCGGGTCGACGCTGGCGACGGCTCCGCCGTGGCCGACGGCGACGGGCGTCTTCTCCGGTGCGGCCGGTTCCGCCGAGCGCGTGGGCGAGGGGGGCGCGGCCGCACCCACCGACACCAGCACCCCTCCGACCGCCCATAGCGTCAGATTCCGTACGACAGCGCGACGCATTCGTACCTCCTGTCAACAACGGTCTGCGCAGCGTAACTTCGGATCCCCCGTCGCGACAGGACCTCCTCGAACACGGGTCCGGCGGGCCGCTAGCATGCGCCCCCATGAGTGATGACGTGCGCACCCTGGTCCTCGGCCTGAGTGCCGGTCTGCTCGCGGTCGGTATCGGTGCCGCGCTCGGTTGGCTCGTCCGCGGCCAGCTGTGGAAGCGCAGGCTCCGCCGCAAGCAGGCCTTCTTCGGGCTGCCCGACAACGCCGAGTCGCTGCTCGTGGTGAACCGTGACGCGGGCGGCCCCGAGCCGACCGTGGTGCGCCAGGACGTGTTCGCGCTCCTGGAGCTGGCCTCGGTCGTCAAGGAGTGCGGCGCGCACGCCCAGCTCGTCGCGCACGACACGGCCCAGCAGGGCTTCGGCGAGCGCACCGAGTTCTGCGTGGGCAACCCGGTGGCGAACCGCCGCATGGCCGCGCACATGCACTCCCTGCTGCCGGGCGTCCGGGTGAACGGCGAGCCCGAGCCGGTGCCCGACCGCGGCGCCTTCCAGATCGGCGCCGAGCGCTACCGCCTGGAGCCCGGGCTCACGGAGTACGTGATCCTCGCCCGTCTCACCGCCGACCAGGACCAGGACGCGCGGCCCGTCTTCCTCTTCTGCGGCCAGCGCGCGGTCACCAGCCAGGCGGCCACCCGCTATCTGGCCCGCCACCACGAGAAGCTCGCCCGCAAGCACGGCAACGACTCCTTCGTGCTGCTCCTGAAGATCGTCAATTCGCAGGCGTACGGACCCGACGTCGTCGAGCTCGTCGGGGACGTGACGCGCGCGGCGCGGACCCCGCTCCCCACCCCGTCGGCCCGCACCTCCCATCGCGCCAAGTGACCCGCCCCTCACCGTGCGTCGACATGATCAGGGGTCTTATGTGATCTAGCGGGGAATTTCCGGACAACAGGCAACCCGTCCGGCCGATCGCCCCTCTCACCGTGCAGTCCACATTCGCACGGAGGTACGTTCCTTGACCCCCCAGAGCTCTTCGAGCCGCCGACGCCCCCTTCGCACCCGCCACGCGGCGACCGCGGGCCTCGCGGTGCTCGCCGCCGCACTGACCGCCTGCTCGGGCGGCAGCGGCTCGTCCGGCGCCGCCGAGGCCGCCGAGAAGCCGAAGATCTCGGTGAACCTCACGGGTCAGCAGGCGGAGGCGGGCAAGCCCGTGAAGGTCAGCCTGGCCGACGGCCGCCTGAAGCAGGTCACCGTCGCCGACGACAAGGGCACGAAGCTGCCCGGCAAGGTGTCGTCGAACGGCTCCACCTGGACCTCGGAGCGCAAGGCGGCGCCCGGCACGGCGTACCGGGTCGAGGCGAGCACCGACAAGGGCGGCAGCGCGAAGGCCTCCTTCAAGACGGCCGCGCCCGAGCAGGTCAACAAGGTGACGCTCACCCCGGGCAAGGGCAGCACCGTCGGCGTCGCCCAGCCCCTGTCGATCACCTTCGACCACCCGGTGCGGAACAAGGCCGAGGTCGAGAAGCACCTGAAGGTGACGACCTCGGACAACACGACGGGGTCCTGGGGCTGGATCAAGAACTACGACGGCAAGGACCGCGTCGACTGGCGCCCCAAGGAGTACTGGAAGTCCGGCACGAAGGTGAAGCTGGACGCCCGGCTCAACGGCATCGACTCGGGCGGCGACGACTGGTTCGTCCGCGACTACGCCACCGGCTTCACGGTCGGCAAGAGCCAGGTCGTCAAGGTGGACCTGGACAGCAAGACGACGACGCTGACGCGCGACGGCAAGACCGTGAGGTCGCTGCCGATGTCGGCCGGCACGCCCGGCGGCGAGAAGGCCTCCTGGGGCGGCACCTCGGTCCTGATGTCGAAGGAGGGCACGATCAACATGCGCTCCGAGACGGTCGGCCTCACCGGCAGCAACAGCTACAACAAGATGGTCGACTACTCGATGCGGCTGACCTGGTCGGGCATGTACGCGCACGCCGCCCCGTGGAACGCCTCGTACTTCGGCAACACCAACCACAGCTCGGGCTGCGTCGGCATGAGCACCGGCGACGCGGGCTGGCTCTACCGCGAGGTCCAGACAGGCGACCCCTTCGAGGTCACCGGCAGCGGCTCGAAGGGCGTCCCCGACCCGGGCAACGGCTACGGCGAGTGGAACCTCTCCTGGTCCGACTGGCAGGCGAAGAGCGCGCTGAGCTGACGGTTCGTCCGTCGACAATCGTTACCGGGGCGTAACTTACCGACGGGTTACCCCCGGTAAAGCCCTGCGGTTACCGTCGGGTCACTTTGCACCGTCCGAGTGAGGAGTGACCCGTGGGACTGCCGCACCATGCCTTGCGTACGACCACCGTGGGGACCGTTTCGGCGGCCCTCGTCGCCGGTGCCGCCTTCGGTCTCGCCCCCGCGGCACAGGCGGCGCCCGCGGCCGCGCCGCGGCCGGCGAGCGCCGCCGACGTACGCTTCGTCGACATACCCGGCGACGGCGGCACGATCCTCAAGGCCAACGTCTTCACTCCCAAGGACGCCGAGCCCGGCGTGAAGTACCCCTCGATCGTGCTGCCCACCAGCTGGGCGATGCCCCAGATCGAGTATGTCGCCCAGGCCCAGAAGCTGGCCAACTCCGGCTACATCGTGGTGAGTTACAACTCGCGCGGCTTCTGGCAGTCCGGCGGCGAGATCGAGACCGCGGGCCCCGAGGACATCGCCGACGCGTCCAAGGTCATCGACTGGACCCTTGCCCACACCCCGGCCGACCCGTCGAAGGTCGGCATGGCGGGCGTCTCGTACGGCGCGGGCATCAGCCTGCTCGCCGCCGGGCACGACAAGCGGGTCAAGGCCGTCGCCGCGCTGAGCGGCTGGGGCGACCTGATCGACTCGATCTACAGCGGCCGCACCCAGCACGCCCAGGCGGCCGCCCTGCTCGGCGGCGCGGGCGCGCTCACCGGCCGCCCGAGCGCCGAACTCCAGCAGACGCTCAAGGACTTCCTCGGGTCCAACCTGGACAAGGAGGACGAGATGATCGCGTGGGGCGCCAAGCGCTCCCCCGCCACCTACCTCGACGAGATCAACGAGAACGGCGCGGCCGTCATGCTCGGCAACGCCTGGGGCGACACGCTCTTCCCGCCGAACCAGTACGCGGAGTTCTACGAGCGCCTGACCGGCCCGAAGCGCCTGGAGTTCCGCCCCGGCGACCACGCGACGGCCGAGGCGACCGGCCTGCTCGGCCTGCCCAACGACACCTGGACCTCCACCCAGCGGTGGTTCGACCACCACCTCAAGGGCGCGGACAACGGCATCGACAAGGAACAGCCGGTCCAGCTCAAGTCCCGGTCCACCGGCGGCTACGAGGGCTACCCGGACTGGAAGTCGGTCGGCCCCACCCGCAAGAAGATCGCCATGGCGGGCACCACCACGATCCGCGCGAACGTCGACTCGGGCGCCAACGGCGGCATCGCGATCCTCTCCAACGCCCTGGAGCAGTTCCTCAAGATCCCGCCGACGGCCTCGGTGCCGCTGCTCCCGCGCCGCTACTCGGGCGTCTGGCAGTCGGAGCGCTACGCGTCGGCCCAGCGGGTGCGCGGGACGGCGAAGCTGCACACCACGCTCACCAGCACCAAGGAGAGCGGCACCCTCGTCGCGTACCTCTACGACGTGGGCCCGCTCGGCCTCGGCAAGCTGGTCAGCAACGCGCCGTACACCTTCCACGGCAAGACGCCCGGCAAGCCGTTCGGCGTGGACCTGGAGCTGTTCTCCACGGCCTACGACGTACCGGCGGGCCACCGGCTCGCCCTGGTGGTCGACACGGTCGACCCGCTCTACATCGAGCACAACCCGTCCGGCGCGCAGCTGACCTTCTCCTCGCCGGCGACGGACCCGTCGTACGTGTCCGTTCCCCTGCGCGAGCAGTGATCTCCGGCTGCTGCCGGGTGGGCCTGCTTCAGCTACCGCGCACCTGGCAGCAGCGTCCCTGGTTCCGCCGGGGCCACGTCCGCGGCCTCGGTCTTGGGATTGCGCCGCTGACGCCTGGACACCCACTGGGCGAACCACGACAGCAACATGCACATCCCGATGTAGATCGGTGAGATCACCATGACCACGGGGATGAACGGCAAATCGTAGTCGAGGTTCGACGCGATGAGCTTCCCGGCATGGAGGAACTCCTCGTAGGTGATCAGATATCCGAGCGAGGTGTCCTTCAGGGCCACCACCAGCTGGCTGATGATGGCGGGCAACATGGCCCGCACGGCCTGCGGTACGAGGACGTGTCCCATGACCTGTGTCTTGCGCATTCCGAGTGCGTAGGCCGCCTCCCGCTGCCCCCTCTCCACGGAGTTGACGCCGGATCGGAAGACCTCGGCGAGTACGGAGCCGTTGTAGAGCGTGAGCCCGGCGACCAGCGCGGGCAGCGGCTGGACCTTCAGCGCCACGAAGACGAAGAAGATCATCACAAGCACGGGCATCGCGCGGAAGAACTCCACGACGAGCGTGGCCGCCCAGCGCACGGGCCGGTGGTCGGAGAGGCGCCCCATGGCGAGCAGGCCGCCGAGGGCGAGGGCGAGGACCGCGGAGATCGCGAAGGCCTTGAGCGTGTTGCCGAGGCCGCGCAGGAGGAGCTCCTGGATGCCCTGGTACTCGAAGGGCGTCCACTTCGTGGCGGTGAACTGGTTGGTGTCGAAGAGCAGGTACAGGATCCAGCCGACGAGCGCGAGGACGAGCAGGGTGGAGAGCACCCCGTACAGCCTGTGGCGTCGGACGGTCCTGGGTCCCGGGATGTCGTAGAGGGCGGTGGAATCGTGGGAGAGGGCTTTCATCGGGCGACTCCCCAGCGCTGCTCGAGGACGTTGAAGACCGCGCTGATGGCGAGGGTGATGATGAGGTAGCCGAGGGCGATCCAGACGAACGTCCAGATGATGTTGTAGCCCAGCTCGCTGAGCGTCTTGTACGTGCCGAGCAGCTCGGTGACGCTGAACGCGCCCGCGATCGCCGAGTTCTTGGCCAGCGCGATGAGGTTGGAGCCGACCGGCGCGATGACGGACCGGAAGGCCTGCGGCAGCACGACCATCGACAGCGTCTGGCCGAAGGTCATGCCGAGGCTTCTGGCCGCCTCGCCCTGCCCCTTGGGCACGGTGTTGATGCCGGACCTGAGCGCCTCGCAGATGAAGGCGGAGGTGTAGCAGCCGAGGGCCAGCACGGCGAACACCTTGAAGGGGAGGACGAGTCCGAAGCGCGGCAGCCCGAGCAGCACCGCGAAGAAGAGCAGCGTGAGCGGGGTGTTGCGCAGGACCGTCACCCACACCGTGCCGAACGCCCGGAAGGACCCCACGGGCGCCACCCGGAACGACGCCATGACGAAGCCGAGGACGAGCGCGAGGAGCGAGGCGTAGACGGTGAGTTCGACGGTGCCGAGAAAGCCCTCGCCGAACGTGGAGAAGTTGTCTGTCAGTACGTCCACGACGCCTCCTCAGCTCGCCGGGTAGCGGTCGATGGCGGGCGGTTTCGGCGCCGGGACCCCGGAGAGGCCGAGCGTGGCGTCGTACGCCTTCTTCCAGTCGCCGTTCTTCTCGCCCGCGGCGAGGGCGTCGTCGACGGCGAACCGGAGGGCGTTGTCGCCCCGGGGCACCCCGATGCCGTACGGCTCCTCGGAGAACGGCTTGCCGACCACCTTCAGTTCGTCGGGCACCTTGGCCGCGTAGCCGATCAGGATCGCGTCGTCGGTGGTGACGGCGTCGACCTGATAGGTCAGCAGGTTGTCGACGCAGACCGAGTACGTGTCGTACGCGACGAGGGTCGCCTTCGGGTGCTCCTGCTGGATCCGCTGGTACGGGGTCGATCCGGCGGCCGAGCAGACGCGCTTGCCGGCCAGGTCCTGGGGGCCCTTGATGTCGTCCTCGTCGCTGCGCACCAGCAGGCCCTGGCCCGCCAGGTAGTAGGGGCCGCCGAAGCCGACGAGCTTCTTGCGGTTGTCGTTGATGGTGTAGGTGCCGACGTAGTAGTCGATCTGCCCGTTCTGCAGGGCGGTCTCGCGGTTCGCCGACGCGATGGTCTTGAACTCGATCCGCCGGGGGTCGAGGCCGAGCGAGGCCGAGACCATCTTGGCGATCTCGATGTCGAAGCCGGAGTAGGTGCCGGTCGCCGGGTCCTTCTCGCCGAGGTAGGGCTGGTCCTCCTTGGCGCCGACGACGAAGCGGCCGCGGCTCTTCGCCTTCTTCCAGGTGCCCGACTCCGGCAGCTGGAAGCCGGTCGCCACCCGGTACTTCGGCAGCTCGTCGGCCGCGGGCCCCTTGGTCGGCGGGCTGCCCTCCTTGCCGCACGCGGCGGCGGCGCAGGCGGCCAGGACGAGCGCCGCGAACAGGCGTGTCGTACGCATGGTGTGTCGTCGCTTCACGAGCGCGTCCCCCCGTCAGTGCTTGAGGATCTTGGAGAGGAAGTCCTTGGCGCGTTCGCTCTCCGGGCGGGTGAAGAATTCCTCGGGGGTCCGGTCCTCGACGATGCGGCCGTCGGACATGAAGACGACGCGGTTGGCCGCGGAGCGGGCGAAGCCCATCTCGTGGGTGACGACGACCATGGTCATGCCCTCCCGCGCGAGCTGCTGCATGACTTCGAGGACTTCGTTGATCATCTCGGGGTCGAGGGCCGAGG
Source organism: Streptomyces sp. NPDC039480 (assembly GCF_055597165.1). NCBI lineage: Bacteria > Bacillati > Actinomycetota > Actinomycetes > Kitasatosporales > Streptomycetaceae > Streptomyces > Streptomyces sp. NPDC039480. The sequence goes on from NZ_JBVITX010000022.1 coordinate 31,581, forward strand.
TCGGCTCGTCGAAGAGCAGCGCCTTGGGGTCCATGGCCAGCGCGCGGGCGATGGCGACGCGCTGCTGCTGGCCGCCGGAGAGCTGCGCCGGGTACTTCTCGGCGTGCGCGGACAGGCCCACGCGCTCCAGGAGTTCGCGGGACCGCTGCTCCGCCTCGTCCTTCTTGCGGCCCCGCACCTTGATCTGTGCCAGGGAGACGTTCTGGAGGACGGTCTTGTGCGCGAAGAGGTTGAAGGACTGGAAGACCATGCCGACTTCGGCGCGGAGCCTCGCGAGTGCCTTGCCCTCGGCGGGCAGCGGCTGCCCGTCGAGTCTGATCTCTCCCGACTGGATGGTCTCGAGCCGGTTGATCGTCCGGCAGAGCGTTGACTTGCCCGACCCCGAAGGGCCGATGACCACGACCACCTCCCCCTTGCCGACGGTGAGGTTGATGTCCTGGAGGACATGCAGCTCTCCGTAGTACTTGTTCACATCACGCAGCTCGATCAAAGGATCGACGGCCATGGCAAGACCTGCCCACTCTCAGCTGTGTACGTCCGCGCAAACTATCCACGTGAAAACGGGACTTACTGGACGACACGCACTTATGGGCATTAACCGTATTTGAGGCAATTCCGGTCACGTCGGCCGCGCGTCTGCGGTGCCGGGAGCCCTGTGCTCACGTCTCGGAGGCCTCTCCGTAGACCTGCGACAGCTGCGGTGCCCCCTGTACCGCCCAGTCGAGCCCCGCCTCGACGACATGGATGTCCCGCCCGGTCTTCAGCCGTACGACGGGGCTGCCGCCCGGCCAGACGTGCCAGGTCGCGCCCGGCACCGTCCGCACCACGACGGTGCCCAGGTACAGCCCCGCGTCGTTGCCGAGCCAGGGCAGCAGCTCGGGGTCGTCGCGCCAGCGCGGCAGGAGCTGGTCGAGGGCCGCCAAGGACGCCGGGGAGTCGTCCAGTTCGAGGCCGGCGGCGCTCGCCTGGGAGCGGAGCAGCTCGCACTCGGAGAGCAGCGCGGCCACGCCCTCCGGATCCTCTTCGAACGCGGCCGCGAGCCCCTCGGCCCGGTCCGTCGCGGAGTGCCGCCTGCGCCACCTGTCGAGGAACGGAATGTTCATGGTCGGCCTCTCCGTCGGGTGGCGCCCGCCGGATGCGCGGCCTGGCGCCGATTCCGTATGTCCAAGAATGTATCTTGCATCAGTTGATCACGGAATGAGCGGATCGGGGCGGGGTACCCGTGGCAGCCCGCGGGGGTCGGTTCCGCTCGGTCCGGGAGGTGGGCGATGGTGTGGTGGGCGTGGTTGATCGCCGTGGTCGTCGTGGTGGGGCTGCTGGCCGCCGCGGTGATCGGGGTACAGGCCCGGCGGCGCAGCGGGGGCGTGATCGTGGTGCGCAGGGGCCGCGGGTCCGGACGAGGGAGGGCCCGATGACGACGCCCGTGCCCGCGCTGATCCCGGCCACCGACCTCACCAAGCGCCCGGTGGTCACGCTGGGCGGCGAGGCGGTCGCCCAGGTCAAGGATGTCGTGCTCGACGGGGCGGGCGGCCGGATCGCCGGCTTCACCCTGGCGGGCCGTGGCCTTCTCGCCGGGCCGCTGCGCAAGAGCGTCCCGTGGTCGGCCGTGCACGCCCTGGGCGCGGACGCCGTGATGATCACCTCGGCCGACGCCCTGGAGGACCGCTCCGCCGTCGCCTCCGGGCAGGAGGCCGCCGGCGGCCTGGTCCGCGGGGCCCGCGTCCTGACGGACCAGGGGGTCCAGGTGGGCACGGTGCTCGACGTGGTGGTCGAGGCGGGCCGCGAGGGCCGGGTGGCCGGTGTCGAGATGGCCTCCACGGAGGCTCTGGGCCGCCATGAGCGCAAGGTCTTCCTGCCCCTCGGCGAACGCGCGGCGATGACGGGCGACACGCTGGTGATCCCGGCCCGCGACACGGAGCACGCGGTGGACGAGCTGAGCGAGTTGGTGGCGGTGGTGGGGGGCCGGCGCGGCTGGTTCGGGAAATCCGGGGAAGTCGGAGCAGCCGGGGAAGTTCGAGAAGCCGGGAAGGGGCCGATCTCATGATGCTGCTCAGTCAGGTCGTGGGGCGCCCGGTCGTCAGCGCGGCGGATGCCACGCACATCGGTACGGTCGCCGGGCTCGTCGTCTCGCCGCCGGAAGAGGCTCTGATCACCGCCATCCGGCTGGACGGCGTCAAGGGCGGCGCCGACGTCGTCGCCTGGGCGGACGTGCACGCGGTGGGGCCGGACGCGGTGGTCGTCGGGGCGGCGTCGGCGGCCCGGTTCGCCTCCACGGACTCGTCCGAGAGTCAGGACCTGCTCGGCAAACGTCTCCTGACGGAGCTCGGCGACGCCGTCGGGACCCTGGCCGACGTCACCTTCGACCCGGAGTCCGGCCGCGTCCACACTCTCCACACCTCTCGCGGCCACCGGGTCCCCGGCTCCCACCTGCTCGGCATCGGCTCGTACGCGGTGGTGATCCGAGCGGTCGACGAGGCCGCCACCCGCGCCTAGTCCGGGGCGGCTGTCGACCGGGGTTGTACACCCGTGGTCGATTCCCGGCGTCCGGCCTCCTGGCTACGATCGGCGCATGTCAGCCACCCCGCCGATATCCCTGCTCAAGCATGCGCCGCCGGGCGTCTGGGCGGCCGTCGCCTGGTGTCTCGGCATGCTCTCCGGCGCCCGTGCGTACTACGGGATCCCGGGGCTGCCGACCAGCCCGCAGGAGGCACCGGAGCCGTGGGAGTGGCTGCTCGTGGCCGTCGCGGCGGGCCTGGCGCTGGCCGTCGTCCGGCTGCTGAGCCGCCGCCCGCTGGTGGCGGTCGGGCTGCTCGTCGCCGCCTCGTACGCCGCGACGCTCGCGATCGACGCGACGAACATCGCGTTCGCGCAGTACGCGGCGGTCGACATCGCCATGGGCTACGTGGTGGCGACCGGGGCGCGCCGGGCCCGCGCCACCGCCGTCGTCCTGGCGCTCTGCGTCCTGCCCGGCTACGCCCTGCTGCGTCAGCTCCTGGGCCTCCCCCTCCGGCTGGACCACACCATCAACTCCAGCTGGTCGGACTGGCAGACCGTCGCCCTGACGGCCGCCGTCGCCTGGCTGGTCGGCAACTCGGTGCGGCAGGCCCGTGCCTACACGGAGCGGCTCGGCGCCCAGGCCGCCGCGCAGGCCGTCACCGCGGAACGGTTGCGGATCGCCCGGGAGATGCACGACACCGTGGCGCACAGCATCGGCATCATCGCGCTGCAGGCGGGTGCGGCGGCCCGGGTCGTCGAGACCCAGCCGGCGGGCGCGCGCGAGGCGATGGTCGCGGTGGAGAAGGCGGGCCGCGAGACCCTGGCCGGGCTGCGCCGGATGCTGGGCGCGCTGCGGGAGAGCGACGGTGACAGTGTCGGTGACAGGGGCGGCGGTCGGGGTCCGGACGGGGTGCGGGAGCCGGCGCCGCGTGGTCCGGCCGAGGGGCTCGCGGACGTGGAGCGGCTCGCCGCGTCGACGACGGCCGCGGGGGTGCGCGTGGACGTGGTGTGGCGCGGCGAACGGCGGCAGCTGCCCGCGGACGTCGACCTGTCGGCGTTCCGCGTCATCCAGGAGTCCGTCACCAACGTGGTGCGGCACGCGGGCGTCACGTCCTGCACGGTGTCCGTGGACCAACGCGACGAGGAGATCGTCATCGAGATCGAGGATGCGGGACGGGCCCGCGCAGCCGGTGCGCGACCGCACGGCACCGGCTACGGCCTGCTCGGCATGCGGGAACGAGTCGCCCTGCTGCACGGCGAGTTCAGCGCCGCGCCACGCCCCGAAGGCGGCTTCCGGGTGAGCGCCCGGCTGCCCGTCCCGGCCGCGGCGGGCGTCCGATGACGATCCGCGTCCTGCTGGTCGACGACCAGCCCCTCGTCCGCACCGCCCTGAGCATGGTCATCACCGAGGCCCCGGACATCGAGGTGGCGGGCGAGGCGGCCTCGGGCGACGAGGCGGTCCGCCGGTGCGCCGAACTGCGCCCGGACGTCGTGGTGATGGACATCCGGATGCCCGGCATGGACGGCATCGAGGCCACCCGGCTCATCACGTCGGGCCCGACGCCCGCGCACGTCGTCGTCCTGACCACGTTCGACGACGACGATTACGTGTACGGGGCGCTCCGCGCGGGGGCCGCCGGATTCCTCGTGAAGGACATGGCCCTGGACGACATCCTCGCGGCGGTGCGGACGGTCGCGGCCGGCGACGGTCTGATCGCGCCGAGCGTCACGCGCCGTCTCATCAAGGAGTTCGCGGGCCGTCCCGTGCACGCGCCGCCGCGCGACGCGCCGATCGAGGGCATCACGGACCGCGAGCGCGAGGTGCTCACCCTGGTCGGGCGCGGCCTCTCGAACACCGAGATAGCCGGGGAGCTCTGCCTCAGCGTCGCCACCGCCAAGACATATCTGACCCGGCTGCTCGCCAAGCTGGGCGCCAGGGACCGGGTGCAGCTGGTGATCATCGCGTACGAGAAGGGCCTGGTGTCGGCGGACCGCTGACGGACGACCGGCCGACGCTGTCGGCGACTTCGCGCGTCCCGGTGCCGGCGCGCTCCCGGCGACTTCACGCATCCCGGTGCCAGTGCGCCTCCCGGTGCCAGTGCGCCCCCGGCGACTTCGCGACTCCGGTGCCGGTCCGCCCCCCCGGCGACTTCGCGACTCCCGGTGCCAGTCCGCCCCCCGGCGACTTCGCAACTCCCGGTGCGGTGCGCGCCCCCGGCGACTTCGCGCCTCCCAGCGAGTTCGCGTCGTGTTCACGCGTCCCTCATTGACTCGTCTCCCGCGCCTCCTTAGCTTCATGGCGCATCTGCCAACACGGGAGGGGTCTGTCGTGCGCCGACGTATCTGGGGAGCGGCCGCCGTGCTCGCGCTGCTCACGGGCCTCGTACCCGTGGCATCGGCTGAAGCCGCGGCCCCGCACGGACCCGTGCCGCTCCCCCTGGAGCGGCTGTTCGACAACCGCGCGGTGAGCGACGACGCGCGTCCCGCCGACGCGGACTTCGACGGGTCGGGCGGCTCGCTGTCCGCGCGGGACCTGGCGGCCGCGGGCTGGACGCCGGGGCGCTCCCTCGCCGTCGACGGGGCCCGCCTCACCTGGCCGCGCACCGCGCCGGGCGCTCCGGACAACGTGCGCGCCGACGGGCAGTCGGTGCGCCTGCGCGGCCGCGGCGACGCCCTCGCCTTCCTGGTCGCGGGCACGGGCGGCGAGGCGAGCGGCACGGGGACGGTCCGGTACCGGGACGGTTCGCGCGACGCCTTCCGGCTCACCGCGCCGGACTGGCGTTCGGGCCCGCTCGCCACGAAGTCCGTGGCCCTGCCGCACATCAACACGCCGGGCGGCCAACTCGCCGAGAAGGCGCGGCTGTACGTCGTCACTGTGCCACTGGCCCGCAGACGCGAGGTCGCCTCGGTGCGGCTGCCGCGGGACCCCGGCGCCGCCGACCTGCATGTGTTCGCCGTGTCGGTGCGGGCCGAGGCGAAGGGCTGGACGGGCACTTGGTCGGCGTCGACGTCGGGCTACACGGCGGTGGGGCCCTGGACCGACCGGACCGTGCGGCTCGTCGTCCACACGAGCACGGGCGGGCCGCGGGTCCGCATCCGGCTCGACAACACCTTCGCGGCGGCCCCGGTGCGGATCGGCAGCGCGACGGTGGCGGTGCAGGGGTCCGGGGCGGGTGCGCGGGGCGAGCCCCGGAGGCTGTCCTTCCGCGGCTCCTCGGGGACGGAGATCCCGGCGGGCGCCCAGGCGTTCAGCGATCCACTCGACTTCGACGTGCCCGCCGACGCGAACCTCCTGGTGAGCTTCCACCTGCCGGGCCCCGTGGCGGCGGCGCCCGTGCACAGCCAGGCCGTCCAGCGGTCGTACGTCAGCGGCCCCGGCGACCATGCGGCGGACGGCTCCCCGGCCGCGTACACCTCGACGATCACGACGTGGCCGCTGCTCACCGGCGTCGACGTGGGCGGCGGGCCCGGGTCCGTGGTGCTGCTCGGCGACTCGATCACGGACGGCGTGAAGTCCACGCAGGACGCCAACCGGCGCTGGCCGAACGTCCTGGCGACCCGCCTCCTGAACCAGTCCCGCGTCCCGCGCTACGGAGTGCTCAACCAGGGCATCTCCGCGAACCGCGTGGTCGCCGACCGCTATCCCGGCGACGGCGTCTCCACCGACACGGGCGGCGTGAGCGCCCTGCACCGCCTCGACCGCGACGTCCTCGCCCAGACGTCGGCCCGCACCGTCGTCGTCTTCGAAGGGGTCAACGACGTGCGCTGGGGCGCCTCGGCGGATCAGGTGATCGCCGGTCTGCGGGAGATCGCGGACCGCTCCCACGCACGCGGGCTGCGGGCCGTGGCGGCGACGATCGCACCGTGCGAGGGCGAGCGGCTCTGCACCGCGGCCGCCGACGAGCAGCGGGAGAAGGTCAACGCCTACCTGCGGGGTACGGGCGACTTCGACGCGGTGCTCGACTTCGACGCGGTGCTGCGGGATCCCGCGCACCCGGCGCGCATCCTCCCCGCCTACGACAGCGGGGACCACCTGCACCCGGGCGACGCGGGGCTCGCGGCGCTGGCGGAGTCGGTGGATCTGCGGCTGCTGGTGCCGTGAGGTCCTAGACGTCCAGGTCGACCACCACCGGTGCGTGGTCCGACGCGCCCTTGCCCTTGCGCTCCTCGCGGTCCACGTACGCGTCGGAGACGGCCTTGGCGAACGGCTCGTTCCCGTACACGAGGTCGATGCGCATGCCCTTGTTCTTGGGGAAGCAGAGCTGGCGGTAGTCCCAGTACGTGAACGGGTGGTCGTACTTCAGGGGGCGCGGCACGACGTCCGTCAGGCCCGTCTCGCGCAGGGAGGCGAGGGCGGTGCGCTCGGCGGGGGTGACGTGCGTGGAGTCCACGAAGAGCGCGGGGTCCCAGACGTCGTCGTCGGTCGGCGCGACGTTGAAGTCGCCGAGGACGGCGAAGGGGCGGGAGCCGCCCGCGTCCCCGGCGACCGCGGCCTTCAGGGCCTCGAACCACTGGAGCTTGTACGCGTAGTGCGCGTGGTCGACCTCGCGGCCGTTCGGCACGTAGACCGACCAGAGGCGGACCGGGCCGCAGGTCGCGGAGATCGCGCGGGGCTCCTGCACGCCGTCGTACCCGGGGTCGCCCGGCAGGCCCCTGACGATGTCCTCGAGGCCGACCTTGGAGATCAGCGCCACGCCGTTCCACCGGCCGGTCGCGTGGACCGCCGACTCGTACCCCAGCTCGCGGAGGGCTTCGGTCGGGAAGCCCTCGGCCGTCGTCTTGGTCTCCTGTATGCAGACGACGTCGGTGCCGGTGGCCTCGAGCCAGGCCAGGAGCCTCGGCAGACGAGCGGTGATCGAGTTCACGTTCCAGGTCGCAATGCGCATGCCTCACAACCTACCGGGCGGCACTGACAGTCACAGAGCGGCCGACTGCCCCGGCGTCAGACGCAGGTGCTCGGCCCCGCCGAGGGCGCCGATCTGGTTGTCGTAGATCGGCCTGGCGAGGTCGGTGAGGAGCGCGTCGTGGATGTCGTAGGCCCGCTGGGGCTTGACCTCGCGTACGTAGTCGATCACTTCGGAGATCTTGTTCCAGGGGGCCATGACGGGCAGCATCAGCGTCTCCACGGGCTGGTCGGGGACGGTCAGCGCGTCGCCGGGGTGGAACACCGAGCCGTCCACCAGGTACCCCACATTGGTGATCCGCGGGATGTCCGGGTGGATGACCGCGTGGAGTTCGCCGTGCACCTGGACGTCGAACCCGGCGGCCGTGAACGTGTCGCCGTGCCCGACGGTGTGCACGCGCCCCGGGAAGGCGGCCGAGATCCGGTCCGCGACGGACCTGAGCGTCCAGATCTCGGCGTCGGGGCGGTCCTCCAGGGCGGCCCGCAGCCTGCCCTCGTCGAAGTGGTCCGGGTGCTCGTGCGTGACGAGGATGGCGTCGGCGCCGAGCGCCGCGTCGTCCTCGCTGAAGCCGCCGGGGTCGACGACGAGCGTGCGTCCGTCCTTTTCGAGACGCACGCACGCGTGGGACTTCTTCGTGAACGTCATGCGCTGCGCGCGCCCGGCCCGGGTGTCAGGGGAAGTAGTCATGCCTCCCATCCTGCTCCTCGCCTCCCGTCCCGCTACTCCTGCGGGGTGGTTTCCTCACTCCTGCGGGGTGGTTTCCTCACGGATCACGGCCTGCGCGACCTTGAAGGCGGAGTTCGCGGCGGGGACACCGCAGTAGACGGCGGCCTGGAGCAGGACCTCCTTGATCTCCGCCGGGGTGAGGCCGTTGCGCAGCGCGGCCCTGGTGTGGAAGGCGAGCTCGTCCAGGTGGCCGCCCGCGACGAGCGCGGTGAGCGTGACGCAGCTGCGGGAGCGGCGGTCCAGACCGGGCCGGTTCCACACCTCGCCCCAGGCGTAGCGCGTGATGAGTTCCTGGAAGTCTCCGGAGAAGTCGTCGGCGGCGTCGAGCACCCGGTCGACGTGCGCGTCACCGAGCACCTCGCGGCGGACCTTCATCCCCGCCTCGTACAGATCGGGCCCGGCACCGCCCGGCACGGCCGCGGGCTGCTCCGCGGCGGCGATCTCGGCGACGGGCGCGACGGGCGGCGGGGCGAGGACGGGCTTGACGGGCGGCGCGGAGATGGCGGACTGGCCGACGGTCGCCTCGGTGGCGGGCTGCCAGGCCGAAGAGAAGTGGCGTACGAGGAGGTCGGTGACCGCGGCGGGCTGCTCGACCGGCGCGAGGTGCGAGGCGGCCGGCACGACGGCGAGCCGCGCGTCCGGGATGCCCGCGACGAGCGTACGCGCCTCGCCCTGCCCGGTGACCTGGTCCTCCGACCCCACGAGCACCAGCGTCGGCACGCCTATCCTGCCCAGCTCGGCCCGCACGTCGAAGGCGGCGAGGGCCTCGCAGGCGGCGATGTAGCAGCCGGGGTCGGTGGTCCGCACCATCTGCACGGCCCAGTCGGTGATGGCGGGCTGGGCCGCGGCGAAGCCGGGCGTGAACCAGCGGTCGGGGGCGGACCGGGCGATGGGGTCGAGACCGTTGCTGCGCACGATCACGCCACGCTGCCGGAACTCGTCGGCCGTGCCGAACCGCGGCGACGCGGCGATCAGCGCGAGCGAGGCGACACGCTGCGGGTGCCGGAGCGCGAGCTCGACGCCGATGGCACCGCCGAAGGCACAGCCCGCGTACCCGAAGCGCTGCACACCGAGCTCGTCGAGCGTCACGAGCAGCCGCTCGGCAAGCTCCCCCACGGACCCACACGGCCGCGCGGGCGCCCCACCATGCCCAGGCATATCAAACCGGAACACCCGCCAGTGCCGAACCAGCTCGGGTATCTGGCGGTCCCACATGTGCCAGGTGGTACCCAGTGAGGCACCCAGGATCAGGACCGGAGCGTCTTCTGGCCCGTCAAAGCGGTATTGCAGGGTGTTCATCGGCGTCTCACTCACCCGCCCGACCCTCTCATCTGTCACGAAAAGTCACATCGCCGGGGTGAACCTATCGGGACTGGGCTTCTCGCGACGGCAGGCCAGTCGCTCCCGGAACGAGAGTGTAGTGGCACGGACGAGGCTCACAGGGACCACCTGGAGACCTTCCCAAGCCCGTCCTGGCCCGCGGGAGGAGGGGCTCGATGCGCTCCCACTGTTCGTTCGGGAGCGGTGTGAATCTCGACGTGGGCAACATGGTTTCGAGTCTGCCATGGACCACTGACACACGGCCGGTACCTCAGGTTCTCTGAGCTGCGACGGCACTCCGCCACGCGTCCGCCAGCGGGCGCCGCAACTCCGTCCCGTCCGGAGCGATGTACGCGACCTAGAACCCGGCCGCCAGCGGCCCGGCGGAACCGCCCGGCAGAACCTCTAACGCATGGACCACAACCAGCTAACACCGCCCCTGTCCGCAAGGTAACTCTTCAGTCCGCAAGATCCCCCGCAAGGTGAAGCTTCCATCCGCAGACTTCGACGTCACAGGACAGGCGCCTCTTAGACCAAGCCGTCCATCGGCAGCGCGATACATAGCAGAGGATCCCCGGTTAGCGAAACCGGGGATCCTCCGCACCATTAGTGGTCCACCGCCATTCCCTGCCCGTCACGTCGAAAGGCAGCACCACGACGACAGCCCACAACTCCACACTCCGCCTGGGTTGGCGCCTCCCCTAGGCCGCGGCGTAGCTGAGACGAAGGAGGTCTCCAGCGCGCTCCAGGTCCCGCTCCGTGCGCACCTGCAGTTCCAGGTCACCCGTGCCGTGGTGCCCGAGCCCTGTCACGTCGCGGGTGAAACCGGGCACGAGATCGACCTCCTTCGGGTCGGCCTTGAGGTAGACGAGGATCTTGGTCTGCTGCGGCGGGCACACGCTGGTGAAGTTCCGCAGCCGTCGGTAGGCGCGGTACTGCTTGCGCTGCACCCGGGTGACGCCGTCCCCGAGTCCGACCAGGACCTCGTCGACCGCCTGGGCCAGCTCGGCCATCGCCCCGCTCTGATTCCCGCGCGGCGATGCCCCTGCCGCACGGCGGCGTACCCGCTTGGCCGGGGTCGAGTGCCCCGTGACGGAGGCCATGGTCTCCAGGCCGAAGTGGTCGCTGCCGAAGTACCGGTAGCGGACCAGGTCGATCGAGCGCCGGTGCTCGCGCACGGCGTGCGCGTCGTAGCGAGTGAAGTCGCCGGCAACGCAGATCAGCCGGGGTGCGCTCCACAGGATCTGGGACGCGGCCGTGACCCCGAGCCGGTCGCGGACCAGATTCCGGAAGACGCCCTTGTGGTTCGTCAGCCAGGCCATGTAGTAGAGGCCCTGGTTGATCACGCCTGCGTCGGTGCCGCGCTTGTATTCGATGATCACGGGGGCCCCGTTCTCGTCGAGGCCCAGCGAGTCGATGCGTCCTCCGTCGACGCAGTCGATGACGTACTCGCTCGCGAGGAACGTGACGCCCAGCATCTCCTCCATGTGCGCCTCGACGAGGTCCTGCACATCCGCCTCGACCGCAGCAAGACGCGGCGCGACCTCGGTCACGCCGCCTTTCGTGTTGAACAGCTTCAGGCCCGACACCTTCCCCTCCTCGGCTCGGAGATCATCAACGCCGATGAGGTGCAGGATTGTTTCCGCGAAGGTCTTCGGGGGCGTGAAGATGGTGTGAGATCCTCCGTATGGCATGGCCGCAGGCCGCTCGCGTCCCCCGGCCGCCAGGGATCTACGATTCCCCCATGTGTCCCCCGCGCCTCGGGGGACGGCGCCCGGAAGCTGCGTTTGCGCAGGTCAGCCCCCGTAGCTCGGTGGATAGAGCACGTGCCTTCTAAGCGCTTGGCCGCAGGTTCGAGTCCTGCCGAGGGCGCCACTGACACCACATCAGCTTGGCCATGTTTTGCCCGGTCAGGCTGCGTCTGACCGGGCACAGATTTTCAGCGTACGCCGCTTCGCCGGAAGGTGCAGGAGTCCGGCTGAAACTGGGCCTCTACGGGTGCCTGTCCCCCATGCGGCCCCCAGCCTCCCCCACCCAAATGCACCCGAAAGGCTCGTGCCGAGCAACGCCGAAGGGCGGTGCGGGACCCCATCTTTGCGGGGTCCCGCACCGCCCTTCGATCGCATCCGGTTTACCCCGCCTCGGGGACGTACCGGATGCCTTCGATCTGCTTCAGATAGTTGGCCAGTTGGCCGGCGATGCACCTCGCGTAGATGGCGAGGAGCACGGGCACGCTGTTCCCCGCCCACTCGGCACCCTGGGACGGGGGTATGCCCTTGCTAAGCCACGCTGTGAGGCAGGTGTGGCGGCAGTCATACACGCGCTTACCTGCGGGCGACTTGAACTCGTGAGGCTCTAGTAGCGTCACGGGCAACGGCGGGGGGCCGCAGGGGCGCAACGGGGAGTTGACATGCAGAACGCGAACGGCGGGCCTTCTTCTGGTGGCCGTGACCGTCGTCGGTCTGGTGGTGCGACGGCAGCTGCGCACCCGCCCGGTGCGGCACGTCGGCTCGTTGATCGCTCCGGTGGTCCTCGGTGTGCTGGGAGCGGCGACGGTGGCCTTCGGGGTCGCCTCGGTCACCCGGTACCACCCGTTGACCGTGCTGCCCGTCACGCTCCTGGCGGCGAGCCTGCTCGTCGCGGCGGCCTTCGGCGCGGCCAGGGCCAGGACGGTGCGGGTCTGGCGCGGGGACCACGACGAGGTGCTGCGCAAGGGGACGGCGGCCACCACCGCGCTCTGGCTCGCCTCGGTGGCGGCGCACGTCGGGCTCGGCCTGTGGATCGGCCACGCGGACAGGGCCGGATCGCTGGGCGCCGCGTCGCTCTACGCGTACCTCGCGATCGGCCTGGGCACGCAGAACCTCCTGGTGCGTGGCCGCGCGGCCACGCTGCGGCAGGCCCGCTGAGGAGTTCCTGGGCGAGGTGCCGCTCGGGCCCCTCGCCCAGGAACGGAAGGTTCGCGCCCCGTCAGTTCAGGTTGAGGCGGCCGAAGAAGTTGCCGCCGAAGGGGTGGGCCTCGGTGCGCTTGGTGTAGCCGTGCATCCAGATCTGGGAGGAGTCGGAGCCCAGGAGCCGGACGGACTCGGTGTCGGCGACCGGGGTCTTGGCGGCGGTCCACTTGCCGCCGTCCCAGCGCACCAGCGGGTCGGCGTCGCGGCGGGCGTCACCGTTGGAGACCGAGGCGAGCAGTTCGTCGCCGTTGTAGGCGAAGCCCGTCACCGAGTTGGAGCTCTGCGGCTTGGGGAAGGTCGCCTTCTTCCAGGACTTGCCGTCCCAGTGCATGGTGAACGCCTTCTGCTGGTCGTAGAAGAAGGGCTTGACGTCGTCGTACGCGCCGACCCAGACGTCGTTGTCACCGCGGGCGATCAGCGCGCTCGTCCCGACGTTCTTGCCGGTCTTGGGCAGGGCGAGCCGCGACCACTTCTTGCCGTCCCAGTGGGCGACGTACGGCTCGCTGTTCTCCTCGGCGTAGACCGGGCGCTGGTAGGCCTTGCCTGCCGCCCAGACGCTGCCGTTGTCCAGGACCCGGAGCGAGGCGACGATGCTCTCCTTGCCCGCCACCTCGGGCAGGATCGTCTCGGTCCACTTCTTGCCGTCCCAGTGCGCGACGGCCGCCTGGTCGCGGACCTTCGATCCTGACTTGGTCTGGTGGCTGCCGGTGACCCAGACGTCGTCCCGGGAGACGGCCTTGGCCGAGTTCACCTCGAAGTCGGCGGGATAGTCCTCGACGCCCTTCCAGTCCTTGCCGTCCCAGTGCCAGTGGGAGCCGGTGTTGCCGTAGGAGTCGAAGAGCCAGACGTCGTCGGCCGCCGTACCCGTCACGGCGCCCGTCTTGGCCTTGGCGGGCATCGGAAGGTCGTTCCAGGCCTTGCCGTCCCACTGCCACAGCTTCGGCTCGCGCGGCTCGTACTCACCCGGGACGCGCTGGTACTGCCCGGTCATGAAGGCCAGGCCGGGGCCCTGCGCGTCGAAGCCGCCCTCCGGGAACCACTTGCCGTCGGCCGCCACGCCGTCGGGCTTGACGTCCTCCCAACCGGCGGCGGCGTGGGCGGTGTTCGCGGTGGCCAGTGCGGCGACGGCCGCGCTCAGCGCCACGGTCGTCCGCGCCAAGCGCCGCGCCCTCCTGCGGGGCGGGAGCGGCTGTGGGGAGGCGTGCTGGGTCGTGTGCAAGGAGGTCTCCGTAACGGGGATCATCGCGTCTGCCTTTTCGTTTCGGGCGCATGCGGCGTGCGGTGCGCCGGAAGCACAGAGTCGGATGAACTCCTATATACGGGCGATATTTGGTGTATCTGGTGCGGACTCGGCGTGCACCGGCACCGCACCCGGCCACCGGAGCGCCGCCGATCCCCAGGTGAGCCCGCCGCCGAAGGCGGTGAGGACCAGCCGGTCGCCGACGTCGATCCGGCCTTGGTCCGCCGCCCAGGCCAGGGCGAGAGGGATGGACGCGGCCGCTGTGTTGCCGACGTCCTCGATATGGGCGATCACCCGCTCCGGCGGCAGGCCGAGGCGTTTGGCCACCGACTCCAGGATGCGGAGGTTGGCCTGGTGGCCGACGAAGGCGTCGATGTCCTCGGTGCGCCATCCGGCCGCCGCCGTGACCCGGCGCGCCGAGTCCACCATCGTGGGCACGGCCCGGGTGTAGACCTCGCGGCCCCGCATCTGCAGATACCGTCCGCCGGGCGGCACCGTGATCAGCTCCTCGCCGGTGCCGTCGCTGCCCAGCTCGGTGCGGAGAACGGCGCCAGGCGCCGTCGCGTCCCCCTGTTCGAGCAGGACCGCTCCGGCGCCGTCGCCGAAGATGACGGCGGTGGCGCGGTCGTCCTGGTCGACGATCGCCGAGTAGCGCTCCGCGCCGATCACCCGGGCGCTCCGGCAGGTCCCTGAGCCGATCATGGCGGAGGCGACGGAAAGCCCGTAAACGAAACCGGAGCAGACGGCCCCCAGGTCGAAGGCGGCGACGCCGGTCAGGCCCATGGCCGTGGCGGCCTTCGGCGCGGTGGCGGGGCAGGCCCGGTCCGGCGTCGTGGTGGCCACCAGGACCAGGTCGCAGGAGGACCGGCCGGCCGACTTCAGGGCCGCACGGCCCGCGGTCGCGGCCATCTCGGCGGTGGTGGTGCCCGCATCGGCGATGCGCCGCCGGGCGATGCCGGTGCGGCTGTGGATCCACTCGTGCGAGGTGTCCAGGCGCTGTGCCAGGTCGTGGTTGGTCACCGTGCGTCCGGGCAGGCAGGTGCCGATGCCGGTCAGCACGGCCGCTGTGCCGCCGGGGCTCATGAGCCCATCACCAGAACGCAGTTGGAGCCTCCGAAGCCGAAAGAATTGCTGACTGCGACGGCGGGGCGCGCACTGCGCTCCGAGCCCATCACGAGGTCGAGTCCGGCGAGTTCCGGGTCCACGGCGGGCGTGTGCGCGGTCGGGGGGACGATGCCGTCGGCGAGCGTCCGCAGGGTCAGCACGGCTTCGATCGCGCCCGCCGCCCCCAGGCTGTGCCCCAGCAGCCCCTTGTTGGCGGTGACGCTCGGCCGGTGCGGGAACAGCCGGTTGATCAGCCGTCCTTCGCTGCGGTCGTTGTACGGGGTCGAGGTGCCGTGGGCGTTGACGTGCTCCACGTCGGCCGTGGTCAGCCCGGCGTCCTGGAGGGCGGCTCGCACCGCGGCCTCCGCACCCACGCCGTCCGGGTGCGGGGCGACCGGGTGGTGGGCGTCGGTGGTGAAGGCGTACCCGAGGATCCTGCCCAGAACGTCGGCGCCTCGTTCCGCCGCCGCGTCCGCCCGCTCCAGTACGACGGCCGCCGCACCCTCGGAGAGCACGAAACCGGAGCGGTCTGCGGCGAAGGGACGCGAGGCATCGGTGTCCGGGCTGTCCGCGAGCGCCCCCATGGCGGCGAAGCCCGCCGCGATCACGGGGACGACTCCGGCGTCCGTGCCGCAGGCGATCACGATGTCGCAGGTGTCGGCCCTGAGCAGGTCCCTGGCCACGCCGATGGCCACCGCGCCGGATGCACAGGCGGCCACCACGGTGTGGCTGGGGCCGGTGATCCGGTGCCGGATGGCGATGGTCCCGGCGGCCATGTTGATCAGCGAGCGCGGGTGCACGTAGGGCGACACTGCTTCCGGGCCGCGCTCGGCGAGGCGGTTGTGGGCCGTGCCCAGGGTGGCGGCTCCGCCGAGCCCGCAGCCCACGACGATGCCGACCCGCTTGCCGTCCCAGGTGGCCGTGTCGAGTCCGGCCTCCACGACGGCCTGGTCGACCGCCACGAGCGCGAACCGGATGAACGGGTCGAGGTGCGCGGTGCCGCGGCCGGGCAGCAGTTCCGCGCCGAAGGGCGGCACGGTGCGGCAGTGGCCTTCCCGGGAGACGCCCGGGGTCCGGGCCAGGCCGGCGCGGGAGTGGCCGCGCCGGATCGCGGCCCAGTTCGTGTCGGTGCCGACACCGACCGGCGTGATCATGCCGGTGCCGGTGACGGCGATGGCGGCGGTGCTCATGCCGCCTGGTCACCGCCCTGGGCCGCGGTGACGAGACCGACGATTCCCGGGACGGTCAGCTCGCCGAGGCGGGCCTCCTCGTCGCCGATGTCCACACCGGTCTCCTCGCTGATACGGACCACGAGTTCCGCGATCGCCAGCGAGTCGAGGTCGAGCTCTTCGAGGGTCGACTCGTCCGTCAGCTGGGCGGCGTCGGCCTCCAGGTCCTCGATGACGATCCGGGTCAGGGTGGCGCGCAGGTCTGCGCTCATGGTGAGTTCCTCCATCGGTCGGGTTGGGTGGGAAGGGAAAAGAGGGTGCCGTCAGGCCGGGACGGGGCCGTAGCCGCCGAACTCGGCCAAGAGGCGGTAGCGCTCTTCCGGAGTCAGGAAGTCGATTGCGGCGACGAGGAGTTGGGGAGTGTCGGCCATGGCCTGGAGCAGTCGGCCGAGGCGGACGAGGTAGAGCTCGGCGTCCGCCGGGGTGAAGGCATCGGCACGGTGGCCCAGGCGCAGGGTCAGGCGTGCGCCGGGGAGCACCGAGAGGGCGAGCGCGTAGTGGGTCGCGTCCGTGCCGTGGATGCCGGTCAGGCGGAGCCCTTCGGCGGGCGACGTCCAGGACGAAGCGTCCAGGGGGTAGCTCTCGAAGACCATCGTGGTGTCGAAGAGCTCCCTGCCGCCGGTCTGCTGCTGCACCTCGGCCAGGCCCAGGTGGTGATGGTCGAGGAGCGCCGCCTGCTCCGACTGGAGGCGGCCCAGGAGTTCGGTGACCGATTCGCCCTCGCGCAGCCGCACGCGTACGGGAAGGGTGTTGATGAACAGGCCCACCATGCGCTCCACGCCGGGGACCTCGGGCGGGCGGCCGGACACCGTCATGCCGAAGGTGACGTCCTGTCGTCCTGTCATGCGCGACAGGAGGATGCCCCACGCGGCCTGCACCAGCGTGTTCAACGTGACGCCCTGGTTGCGGGCCAGCTCGCCGAGCCTGTGGGTGAGGTCCTCGGAGAGCTCGGAGGATAGCTGCCCGGGCAGTTCGGGGGCCCGTCCCGCCGCCTGGGGGGCGACCAGGGTCGGCCCGTCGAGCCCGGCCAGGGCGGTGGCCCACGCGGTGCGGGCCGCGGTGCGGTCCTGCCGGGCGAGCCAGGCCAGATAGTCCCGGTACGGGGCGGCCTTGGGCAGTCCCGCGTCGTCGCCGCGGGTGGCGTAGAGGGCGAGCAGCTCGCCGATGAGGACCGGCGCCGACCACCCGTCCCAGAGGACGTGATGGTTCGTCAGGAGCAGGCGGTGGCGGCCGTCACCGAGGCCGATCAAGGTGAGCCGCAGCAGCGGCGGCCTGCTCAGGTCGAACTTCCGCTGCCGGACCTCGTCGGCGACGCGGGTGGCTTCGGCCTCCCGGTCGGCCTCGTCGTGGGCGGACAGGTCCACCTCGGTCCAGTCGACAACGACTTCGCGGGATACGACCTGCACCGGGCGCTCGAGGCCGTCGTGGCGGAAGCCGACGCGGAGGTTGGCGTGCCGGGCGAGGAGGCGCTCACCGGCGGCCCGCAGCGCGGCGGTGTCCAGCGGGCCCTCGAAGTCGAACGTCACCTGTGCCGTGTAGACGTCTGTGCCCTCCTCGTCGAGCAGGGCGTGGAAGAGGAAGCCCTCCTGGAGCGGTGTAAGCGGCAGGACGTCCTGGAGACCGGGCACGTCGGCCTCACATGCCTCGATCTGCTCCTGGGTGAGGTCGACGAGGGCCAGGTCTGATGGTGTGTAGCCGCCGGTGCCGCCGGACTCGACGTGGGCGGCGAGGCCGTGCAGCGCCTCGCGCCACAACTCGGCCAACTCCCGTACGTCACCCTCGCCCAGGACGCCGTCGGCCCACGACCAGGTGGCCTCCAGGACGGGCCCGTCGGCCAGCTCGTGTGTGATCGCGTTGACTTCCACCGCGTGCTTGAGCGGCATGCCGGGGTCGGCGCCGCCGCCCACGCCGCCGACCCCGGGCAGGACTTCCCAGTCCCGTTCGCCGCCCGCGCCCATGCGGCCGAGGTAGTTGAAGGCGATCTGCGGAGCGGCGTACGAGGCGAGTTCGGCCGACGTCTCGGGGTTGAGATGGCGCAGCAGTCCGTAGCCGATGCCGTGGTCCGGGACCCGGCGCAGCTGCTCCTTCACCCGCTTCACCGCGGCGCCGACTCCGGCGGCGCCGGACCGCACGTCGTCCCAGAGGTGCGGACCCGCGACGAGGCGTGCGGGGTGGATGCTGGTGAACCAGCCGACCGTGCGGGAGAGTTCGGCGCCCGCGAGCTCCTCGCGGCCGTGCCCCTCCAGGTCCACCAGGAGACCCGGGGAGCCGTCGATGCCGCGCAGTTCGCGCCAGCGCGCCACCGCGAGGGCCAGGCCCGTCAGGAGTACGTCGTCAACCCTGCCGTGGAACGCTGCGGGGACGGCGGTGAGCAGCTTCTCCGTGACCTCGGCGGACAGCGACAGGCTGGTCCGGCGGGCCGAGGCCACCGTGTCGACGGCGGAGTCCAACGGGCGGGCGCCGAGCAGTGGGTCGGGTTCGCGCACGATCTCCCGCCACAAGCCGAGCTCCGCCGCGCGCTCGGGTGTGCGGGCCTCTTCGGTGAGGGTGTGGGCCCAGGTGCGGAAGCTGGTGCCGACGGGTTCGAGGGCCACCGGACGCCCGTCCGCCACCGCCGACCACGCCGCCGCCAGATCCGGCAACAGGATCCGCCACGAGACGCCGTCCACCGCCAAGTGGTGCACCACGAGCAGCAGTTGGCCGGGCACCTCACGGCCCCGGTCCAGCCACACCGCCCGCACCAGCACACCCGACTCGGGCGCGAGGCGCTCCTGGGCCTCCGCCGCCTGGCGCGCCGCGAGTGCGGCCACTTCGGCGTCGTCCAGGCCCGACGCGTCCACACGTACGACACAGTCCTCGACGGCGACCGCACCAGGCGGGGCCACTTCGAGCCGCCAGTCCGCGTCGTCGGCCACGGTCAGCCGGAGGCGCAGCGCGTCATGGTGGTCCACCACGGCCCGCACGACACCGGTCAGGGTCTCCAGAGTCAGCGCGCCCGGCACGCGCACCGTCACCGACTGGTGGAATCCGCCAACGGGACCGCCGAGTTCGGCGAGGGTCTTGATGACCGGGGTGAGCGGTACGGGCCCGATGCCCGCACCGGCCGCCTCGGCGGGCCTGCTCTCCTCTCCCGCGTCACGGGCGACGGCCGCGAGCGACTCGGGCGTCTGGTGCGAGAAGACCTCGCGCGGCGAGAACTCAAGACCAGCACGCCGGGCCCGCGACACCAGCTGGATCGCCATGATGCTGTCGCCGCCGCGGTCGAAGAAGGAGTCCTCGGCGCCTACCTGCTCCAGGCCGAGCACCTCCGCGAACAGGCCGCAGAGCACTTCCTCGCGCGGGGTGCGCGGGGCGCGCCCCGACGGCCCGCCGCCCGTGACGTCCGGAGCGGGCAGCGCCCGCTTGTCGACCTTGCCGTTGCCGGTCAGCGGCAGCTCGTCCAGGACGACCACCGCCGAGGGCACCATGAACTCCGGCAGCGACCGGCCCACGTGGCCGCGCAGTTCGGCGGCCTCCACCGTGGCGCCGGACGCGGCCACCACGTAGGCGACGAGACGTTTGTCGCCCGGACGGTCCTCACGCGCCACGACCACGGCCTGACCAACCGTCCCGTGGCTTGCGACGGCCGTCTCGATCTCGCCGAGTTCGATGCGGAAGCCGCGCACCTTGACCTGCTGGTCGGCGCGCCCCACGTACTCCAGCGCACCGTCAGGAGTCCAGCGCACCAGGTCGCCCGTGCGGTACATGCGCTCCCCCGACGCCCCGAACGGACACGCCACGAAACGCTCGGACGTCAGCCCCGCACGACCCCAGTAGCCACGGGCCACGCCCGCACCCGCGACGTACAACTCGCCCACCACACCGGGCGGCAGCAGCCCCAGGCCGCTGTCGAGGACGTACGCCTTCAGGTCGGGGATGGCGGTGCCGATCAGGCTGCCCTGGTTCCGCCGCGCCGACTCGCGGTCCAGTGCCACATAGGTGACGTGGACCGTGGTCTCAGTGATGCCGTACATGTTCACGAGGGTCGGTGCGCCGTCCGCGTGCCGGGCGTACCAGTCGCCCAGGCGCCGCAGGTCCAGGGCCTCACCGCCGAAGATCACGTACTTCAGGGCGAGCCGGGAGCCCGCGTCGGGGCTCTCCTGGTCGGCCTGCATCAGCTGGTAGAAGGCGGAGGGCGTCTGGTTGAGGACGGTCACCCGCTCCTGGACCAGGAGGTTCAGGAAGTCCCGCGGGGACCGGGACACCTCGTGGGGCACGACGACGAGGCGGCCGCCGTACAGCAGCGGGCCCCACAGCTCCCACACCGAGAAGTCGAAGGCGTAGGAGTGGAACAGCGTCCAGACGTCATCGGGGCCGAAGCCGAACCAGTGCTCGGTCCTGGCCATGAGCCGGAGCACGTTGCTGTGCGGGATCACCACGCCCTTGGGGCGTCCGGTCGAACCCGAGGTGTAGATCATGTACGCCGGGTGGGCCGGGTCGAGCGGCCGCAGCCGCTGCTCGTCGGTGGGGCTCTCCGGCGCGCACCCGGCCAGGCGCTCGACGACGGCGGGGTCGTCGAGGACGACGCGAGGGATGTCCTCCGTGACCGCCGACGCCGTCCCTGTGGTGGTGACGACGCAGCCGGGCCGGGCGTCGGCGACCATGTACGTCAGGCGTTCGGCCGGGTAGTTGGGGTCGATCGGCAGATAGGCCGCGCCGGCCTTCTGCACGGCGAGGACGGCGACGACCAGGTCGGCCGAGCGGGGCAGGGCGAGAGCCACGAACTGCTCGGGCCCCACGCCCTGCGCGATGAGCAGGTGTGCCAGGCGGTTGGCCCTGGCGTCGAGTTCGGCGTAGGTGAGCCGGGTTCCCTCGCTCACCACGGCGACGGCGTCCGGCGTCCGCGCGGCCTGCGCCTCGAAGAGCTCGGGCAGCGTGCCTTCGGGTGCCGCGCCCGCGCTCCCGTTCCACTCGACGAGGAGCTGGTGCCGCTCCTCCGGCGTGAGCAGGTCGAGCGTGCCGACCGGACGCTCGGGCCGTTCGGCCATCGCTTCGAGGAGCCGGACGGCCCGGTCCAGGTACTGCCGGGCCTCGGCCTCGGTGAACGCGTCGCGCCGGTAGCCGAGGCGCAGGGTCAGCCGCGGTCCTGGCACGGCGGCGAGGGTGAGCGGGTAGTGGGTGGCGTCGACGCCGTCCACCGAGGTCAGCCTCAGCCCTTCGGCGGGGGACTGCCAGGCTTCGGCGTCCAGGGGGTAGGACTCGAAGACGGTCGTGGTGTCGAAGAGTTCCCGGCCGCCGGCCTGCTGCTGGATGTCGATGAGCCCGAGGTGGTGGTGTTCCATCAGCTCGGCCTGTTCGGCCTGGAGCCGGGTCACCAGCTCCGTCACGGGCTCGTCGTCGCGCAGCCGTACGCGTACGGGAAGGGTGTTGATGAAGAGACCCACCATGCGCTCGACTCCGGACAGCTCCGGCGGGCGGCCGGAGACCGTCGTGCCGAAGACGACGTCGTCCCTGCCGGTCATGCGGGAGAGCAGCACCGCCCAGGTGGCCTGCACCAGCGTGTTCATGGTGGCGGAGCAGTCGCGCGCCAACCGCGCGGTGCGGCGGGTGAGTTCCGCGGACAGCTCCATGGACACATGGCCGGGCAGCTCCGGGGCGCGGTCGGCCACTTGGGGCGCGATCAGGGTGGGCCCTTCGAGCCCGTCCAGGGCGGACGCCCACGCGGTGCGGGCGGCCTCGCGGTCCTGGGCGCCGAGCCAGGCCAGGTAGTCGCGGTAGGGCGTGACCTTGGGCAGGGCGGCGCCGTCGCCCGCGTAGAGCTTGAGGAGCTCGTCGACGAGGACGGGCATCGACCAGCCGTCCCAGAGGATGTGGTGGTTGGTCAGCACGAACCGGTGCCGGTTCTCGGCGAGCCTGATCAGCAGGAAGCGGAGCAGCGGCGGGCGGCGCAGGCGGAAGCGGCGGGCGCGCTCCTCGTCGGCGACGCGAGCGGCCTCGGCCTCCCGGCCGGCCTCGTCGTGGTCGGACAGGTCCGCCTCGGTCCACGGCAGCGGCACCTTGCGTAGGACCATCTGCACCGGGCGCTTGAGGCCGTCGTGGCGGAAGCCGACGCGGAGGTTGGCGTGCCGGGCGAGGAGGCGCTCACCGGCGGCCCGCAGCGCGGCGGCGTCCAGCGGCCCCTCGAAGTCGAACGTCAGCTGGGCGGTGTAGACGTCGGTGCCCTCCTCGTCCACCAGGGCGTGGAAGAGGAAGCCCTCCTGCAAGGGGGAGAGCGGCAGAACGTCCTCGATGGGTGACTTCTTCATCGTGCTTCCTTACTCGGTCCTCGAACCTGCTCAGTCCTCGAAAAAGTCCAGTTCGAGGTCGCCTTCGAGGGCCTCGATCTGCTCCTGGGTGAGGTCGACGAGGGCCAGGTCTGATGGTGTGTAGCCGCCGGTGTCGCCGGACTCGACGTGGGCGGCGAGGCCGTGCAGCGCCTCGCGCCACAACTCGGCCAACTCCCCTACGTCACCCTCGCCCAGGACGCCGTCGGCCCACGACCAGGTGGCCTCCAGGACAGGCCCGTCAGCCAGGTCGTGTGTGATCGCGTTGATCTCGACGGCGTGCCGCATCGGCATCCCGGCCTCCGCGCCCCGGCCGAGGGCATCGCCCTGCGGGATCACGGCCCAGTCGGCGGTCTTTCCCGCGCCCAGGCGGCCGAGGTAGTTGAAGGCGATCTGCGGAGCGGCGTACGAGGCGAGTTCGGCCGACGTCTTGGGGTTGAGATGGCGCAGCAGTCCGTAGCCGATGCCGCGGTCGGGGATCTTGCGCAGCTGCTCCTTCACCCGCTTCACCGCGGCGCCCGCCTCCGGCCCGCCCGCGGCCACCGTGTCCCAGGCGACCGTGCCGGGGTCGAGGTGCACCGGGTGGATGCTGGTGAACCAGCCGACCGTGCGGGAGAGTTCGGCGCCCGCGAGCTCCTCGCGGCCGTGGCCCTCCAGGTCCACCAGGACGCCCAAGGAGCCGTTGATGCCGCGGAGTTCGCGCCAGCGCGCCACCGCGAGGGCCAGGCCCGTCAGGAGTACGTCGTCAACCCTGCCGTGGAACGCCGCGGGGACGGCGGTAAGGAGCTCCTCCGTGACCTCGGCGGGCAGGGTCACGGTCGTGTGCCGTGCCCGCCCCGCGGTGTCCCTGGCCGAGTCTAGGGCGCGGCTGCCGAACGGGGCGTCGTCTCCAATGAGGATGTCGGTCCACAGCGGGAGTTCGTCCAGGCGCTCGGGTGTGCAGGCTTCCTCGGTGAGGGTGTGGGCCCAGGTGCGGAAGCTGGTGCCGACGGGTTCGAGGGCCACCGGACGCCCGTCCGCCACCGCCGACCATGCCGCCGCCAGATCCGGCAACAGGATCCGCCACGAAACCCCGTCCACCGCCAAATGGTGTACTGCCAGCAGCAGTTGGCCTGGCACCTCACGGCCCCGGTCCAGCCACACCGCCCGCACCAGCACACCCGACTCGGGCGCGAGCTCCCGCTGGGCCTCCGCGGCCCGCTCGGCGGCAAGCCCGTTCACGGCGGCGTCGTCCAGGCCCGACGCGTCCACACGTACGACACAGTCCTCGACGGCGACCGCACCAGGCGGGGCTACTTCGAGCCGCCAGTCCGCGTCGTCGGCCACGGTCAGCCGGAGGCGCAGCGCGTCATGGTGGTCCACCACGGCCCGTACCGCGTCCGTCAGGCCGTCGAGCGAGAGGCTCGCCGGGACCTGGACCAGCACCGACTGGTTGAAGCCCGCGACCGGGCCGCCGCTCTCCCGCAGCCAGTCGACGATCGGGGTGAGCGGTACGGGCCCGACGCCCGCACCGGCCGCCTCGGCGGGCCTGCTCTCCTCTCCCGCGTCACGGGCGACGGCCGCGAGCGACTCGGGCGTCTGGTGCGAGAAGACCTCGCGCGGCGAGAACTCAAGACCAGCACGCCGGGCCCGCGACACCAGCTGGATCGCCATGATGCTGTCGCCGCCGCGGTCGAAGAAGGAGTCCTCGGCGCCTACCTGCTCCAGGCCGAGCACCTCCGCGAACAGGCCGCAGAGCACTTCCTCGCGCGGGGTGCGCGGGGCACGGCCGGTGCTGTCGCCGGAGAAGTCCGGTGCGGGCAGAGCGCGTTGGTCGACCTTGCCATTGCCGGTCAGCGGCAGATCGTCCAGGACGACCACCGCCGAGGGCACCATGAACTCCGGCAGTTCCTCACTCGCATACCGGCGCAGCTCCGCCGGGTCCGGGGAGCTGCCCGGCTGGGGCGTCACATAGGCGACGAGGCGCTTGTCGCCGGGACGGTCCTCACGCGCCACCACCACAGCCTGACCAACCGTGCCGTGGCCCGCGAGCACGGTCTCGATCTCCGCGAGCTCGATACGGAATCCACGCACCTTGACCTGCTGATCAGCGCGCGCCACATACTCCAGCGCACCCTCCCGGTTCCACCGCACCAGGTCGCCGGTGCGGTACATGCGCTCCCCCGGCGCCCCGAACGGACACGCCACAAAGCGCTCGGACGTCAGCCCCGCACGACCCCAGTAACCACGGGCCACACCCGCGCCCGCGACGTACAACTCGCCCACCACGCCCGGCGGTACGAGGTGCAGACGGTGATCGAGGACATAGGCCTGGGTGTCATCGAAGGGAACACCGATGGGCGGCACATCGGGCACCGCCCGCGCCGTACCCATGGGCCAATGGGTGACGAACGTCGTCGTCTCGGTAGGGCCATAGACGTGGCCGAGCGCAAGACCCGGGCAGGAATCCAGAACCCGGCGCATGGCAGCAGGCGAGGCCGCCTCACCACCGGTCAGCACCTCACGCAGACCGGCGAAAGCCTCCGGACTCTCCTCCGCGATCAGATTGAACAACGCCGTCGTGATGAAGATCGCCGTGAGTCCGTGCTCCGCCACCAGGCGCGCCAGGACTTGGGCGTCCACGGTGCCGAGCGGGGCGACGACGACGCGGCCGCCGTTGAGCAGCGGCGCCCACATCTCGTACGTCGAAGCATCGAAAGCGTGCGGCGAATGCATCAACACCCGCTCATGCGCACCCTCCTGCCACCGCGAATCGAAGGCCAGCGCCCGCACATCCGCATGCGAAACCGCCACACCCTTCGGCACCCCCGTCGACCCCGAGGTGTAGATGACATACGCCAGCTGGGCGTCCGGCACCGCGATCCGCGGATCGGACGCGTCGGCGGCCGGGCCCGAGGCGTCGAGGTCCGCGAGGGTGAGGGCGCGTACGGAGTCGCCGTCCGGCACGGGACCGGCCCCCGCGCGGTCGGTGAGCAGCAGTGCCGCACCGGCGTCCGCCAGGACCCACGCGATCCGGTCCTGCGGGTACGAGCCGTGGATCGGCACGTATGTGCCTCCGGCCTTCACCACCGCGAGGGTCGTGACCACGACGTCGACGGACCGCTCGAGGAGCACCGCGACCCGGGTCGCCGGGCCGACGCCGAGTCCCGCGAGGCGGTGGGCGCGGCGGTCGGCGCGGGCGTTCAGCTCCGCATACGTGAGCTCCACCCCGTCGGCGGCCACGGCAACGGCCTCCGGCGTCCGCGCGACCTGCGCCTCGAAGAGCTCCGCAAGCGAACCCTCCGGCACCACACCCTCGGCGCCCCGCCGCTCCTCGAGCAACTCCCGCCGCTCGGCCGGGGCCAGGACGTCGAGGTCGTCGATCGGCAGCTCCGGGTTCCGCAGCACGTCGGCAAGGAGGCGGACGAACCGGTCGGCGATGGAGGCGGCGGTCTCGGGGTCGAAGAGGTCCAGGGCGTATTCGAGGTCGCCGCTCAGCCCGGCGCACCGCCCGTCCTCGGTGTGCCGCTCGGTCAGGAAGAAGGTCAGGTCGAACTTGGAGATGCCGATGTCGACCGGTGCCAGCTCCACGTCGAGGCCGGGGAGTTCGGGGCGCGGCAGGGTGGAGTTGCGCAGGCCGAGCATCACCTGCGTCAGGGGGTGACGGGAGGCGGTACGGACCGGGCTCACGGCGTCGACGAGCCGCTCGAAGGGGATGTCCTGGTGGGCGTACGCCTGGAGGCAGGTCTCGCGGGCCCGGCGCACCAGCTCACGGAAGCCGGGTGCGCCGCCGACGTCGGTGCGCAGCACGAGGGTGTTGACGAACATGCCGATCAGGTCGTCGAGGGCGACGTCGGTGCGACCCGCGACGGGCGTGCCGATGGCGATGTCGGTTCCGCCGCCGAGGCGCGCGAGCAGCGCGGCGATGCCCGCCTGCAGCACCATGAAGACGCTGGCGTGCTGGGCGCGGGCAAACTCCGCGAGCTGCGCGTGGAGTTCGGCGTCGATGCGCAGGGGCACGGTCGCGCCTCGGTGGCTGGCCTGCGCGGGCCGTGGGCGGTCGGTGGGCAGCTCGATCTGGTCGGGCAGCCCTTCGAGGGCCGTGACCCAGTGGGCGAGCTGTCGGCTGACCAGGCTGTCGGGGGCGCGCTCGGCGCCGAGCAGCTCGCGCTGCCACAGGGTGTAGTCGGCGTACTGGACCGGCAGCGGGGGCCGGTCGGGCTCCTCGCCGCGGCAGCGCGCCGCGTACGCGCCCGTCAGGTCGGTGGTGAGCGGGGCCAGGGACCAGCCGTCGCCGACGATGTGGTGCAGGACGAGGAGCAGGACGTGTTCGTCGTCGCCGAGCGCGAAGAGGCGGGCGCGGAGGGGGAGTTCGGCTGCCAGGTCGAAGCCCTGCCGCGCGCCCTCGACGAGTAGGGCGGGAAGTCGCTCGGGGGTGGTGGGCACGACGTCGAGCCGGGGCAGTCCGGTGCCGGACGGCAGGATCTGCTGAGCCGGGACGCCTCCGGTGTCGGGGAAGAGGGTGCGCAGGCTCTCGTGGCGGGTCACGACGTCGCCCAGGGCCGCTTCGAGCGCCGCCCGGTCGAGGCGGCCGGTCAGGCGCAGGCTCATCGGCACGTTGTAGGTGGCGCCGCTGCCCTCCAGCCGGTCCAGGAACCACAGGCGCTGCTGGGCGAAGGAGAGCGGCACCGTCGCGGGCCGTGCCGCGGTGCGGACCGCGGGCCTGCGGGCGGCGTCCGTGGCCGCGCGGTCGAGGTGCGCGGCGAGCTGGGCGACGGTGGGCGCCTCGAACAGGTCGCGGACGCTCAGTTCGGTGCCGAGGACTGCGCGTGCCCGGCTGATGAGACGGGTCGCCATGATGCTGTCGCCGCCGCGGTCGAAGAAGGAGTCCTCGGCGCCTACCTGCTCCAGGCCGAGCACCTCCGCGAACAGGCCGCAGAGCACTTCCTCGCGCGGGGTGCGCGGGGCACGGCCGGTGCTGTCGCCGGAGAAGTCCGGTGCGGGCAGAGCGCGTTGGTCGACCTTGCCATTGCCGGTCAGCGGCAGCTCGTCCAGGACGACCACCGCCGAGGGCACCATGAACTCCGGCAGTTCCTCACTCGCATACCGGCGCAGCTCCGCCGGGTCCGGGGAGCTGCCCGG
>NZ_JBVITX010000023.1:0-36510 GCF_055597165.1 Streptomyces sp. NPDC039480
GGGAAAAGAAAGGCAAAAGGGGAGGCTTGCGAGGGGGGGGGGGGAGGATGCTGGTTTGTTTTTTTTGGGTCCCACCCCCCTCCCCCCCCCCGCGCCCCTGGGTCACCCGGGGCCGGGCCCGGCCCCTACGCTCCCCGCGCCGGGGTCCCGTTGTGCGCGCCCCCGCGAGGGTGAGGCAGAATCGCCGCAATGAGCACCTACCGCGACCTCGCGCACCGCGGCTCCGCACGAGCCACCGTCCTGCGGACCGTGGGCACGCGCGAACGCCGATCCCATCTGACGGCGCCCCGCGTCAACACCGTCGGCATCGACATCGGCGGCACGAAGGTGATGGCGGGCGTCGTCGACCCCGACGGCAACATCCTGGAGACGCTCCGCACGGAGACCCCGGACAAGTCGAAGAGCCCCCGTGTCGTCGAGGACACGATCATCGAGCTGGTCCTTGACCTCTCCGACCGCCACGACGTGCACGCCGTCGGCATCGGCGCCGCCGGCTGGGTGGACGCGGACCGCAACCGCGTCCTGTTCGCCCCGCACCTGTCCTGGCGCAACGAACCGCTCCGCGACCGCATCTCCGGCCGCCTCGCGGTCCCGGTGATGGTGGACAACGACGCGAACACCGCCGCCTGGGCGGAGTGGCGCTTCGGCGCCGGCCGCGGCGAGGACCACCTCGTCATGATCACCCTCGGTACCGGCATCGGCGGCGCGATCCTGGAGGACGGGCAGGTCAAGCGCGGCAAGTTCGGCGTGGCCGGCGAGTTCGGGCACATGCAGGTCGTCCCCGGCGGACACCGCTGCCCGTGCGGCAACCGCGGCTGCTGGGAGCAGTACAGCTCCGGCAACGCGCTGGTCCGCGAGGCCCGCGAGCTCGCCGCCGCGGACTCCCCGGTCGCGTACGGCATCATCGAGCGCGTCAAGGGCAACGTCCCCGACATCACGGGCCCGCTCATCACCGAGCTGGCCCGCGAGGGCGACGCCATGTGCGTCGAGCTGCTCCAGGACATCGGCCAGTGGCTGGGCGTCGGCATCGCGAACCTCGCGGCGGCCCTCGACCCGTCCTGCTTCGTGATCGGCGGTGGTGTCAGCGCCGCCGACGACCTCCTGATCGGCCCGGCCCGCGACGCCTTCCGCCGCCATCTGACCGGCCGCGGCTACCGCCCCGAGGCCCGCATCGCCCGCGCGCAGCTCGGCCCCGAGGCCGGCATGGTCGGCGCCGCCGACCTGGCCCGGCTGGTCGCCCGCCGCTTCCGCCGCGCCAACCGGCGCCGCGTCGAGCGCTACGAACGCTACGAGCGCTACGCCGAGGCCCGCCGCACCGACGACCGCACATCCCAGGGAACCCAGTAGATGACCGTGCCCCGCCAGCCCTCGTCCCCGGACAACCCCGGCACACCCGAGCCGGACCGGGACGGGGGCAAGGCCCGCAAGACCGAGGACCGCAGCCACATGATCCGCCGCCGGTGGCTGACGGCGATCATCATCGTGCTGCTCATCGGCGTGCCCGCCGGCTATCTGGTGATCTCCGCGAACCAGAGCCGCAACAGCGGCCGCGACAAGGAGGACAAGTACTCGGCGACCGGCCTCACCGCGGGCTGGCCCTCCAAGGTGCAGCGCCGTCTGTACGAGGTGCCGGTCCAGCCGTACTCGGACGAGGTCGCCTACTACGAGACGAACAACTGGCGCACCAGCCGCCTCTACGTCCAGTTCCTCACCAGCAACGAAGGCCTGGCCAGGTTCCTCAAGCAGATCGGTACGGTCGAGGGCGCCCTCAAGCCGAACGACATCACCATCAGCAAGCGCGACCAGAAGGTCGTCGGCTGGGAGTTCACGGGGCCGGGGCCCTGGTACGGCCTCACGCACGAGCAGGACGACCCGAAGCCCACGCAGGACGTGGTCGTGGACCGCTCGAACGCGGAGCACCCGATGGTGTACGTGGTGTCGACGACGACGCCCTGAAGCAGATGTCACGCTTGTGAAGATCGGGGCGATGCCCCGGTGAGCCGCGCCGCCGCCTCCTACGGTGTGGACCATGACCAGGATCACGGAATCAGAGTCGGCGTACGACCGGCACAGACTGGGCCAGTGGTTAGCGGGGGAGGCCCGCGCCGAAGGGGTGGGGCGCCGCGACATGGTGCGGCTCCTCGCGGCCGCGGGCATCGTCTCCGCCGTGCCGGTCGCCCTTTCGGCACCCGCGGCGGGCGCGACGGGCCCGGGGAGCGCGGCGCGGCCGGTGCGGGCGGCGCGGTCGGTACGGGCGGCGGGGGCGGGCATCGTCAAGCCGCTGCCCCCGGAGCTGTTCACCCTCCACGGCACGAACGCGGAGACCCGCTTCGAAGCCCTCGCGGGCACCGGCCTCACCACCCCCGTCTCGCACTTCTTCGTCCGCAACCACACGACGACACCGCGCATCGACGCGGCGTCCTGGAAGCTGCGGATCTGGGGCGACGGACTGACGGGCGCGGCACGGCAGTTCACCCTCGCGGAGCTGCGGAGCCTGCCCCCGGTGACGCGCACGGCGTTCGTCGAGTGCGCGGGCAACGCCAGGAACTACTTCAAGACCCAGCAGAACCAGCCCGTGTCCGGCACCCCGTGGGGCACGGGCGCGATCGGCGCGGCCCACTGGCGCGGGGCACGCCTCTCCGACGTCCTGCGCAGGGCGGGCCTCTCCGACCGGGCGGTGGACGTGATGCCGCGCGGCCTCGACGACGAGTACGTCACGGCGAACGGCACGAACTACGGCCGCGTACGCCGCCCCATGCCGATCTCGAAGGCGCTGGACGACGTCCTCCTCGCGTATGAGATGAACGGCGCGCCCCTTCCTCCCGACCACGGGTTTCCGGTCCGCCTGCTCGCCCCGTCCTGGGTGGGCATCTCCTCCATCAAGTGGCTGGGCGACATCGAGGTCTCGACCACGCCCCTCTACTCGCCCTGGAACACCGACTTCTACCGGCTGTACGGCGACGCGCACCCGTCCGAGGGCAGCGCCCCGCTGACCCGCCAGACCCTGAAGTCCGCCTTCGAACTCCCGTGGAACGCGCGCCTGTCCGCCCACACCCGCCACCGGCTCACGGGCCGCGCCTGGTCGGCCGACGGCGCGGTCACCCGGGTCGAGGTCAGCACGAACGGCGGCGCGACCTGGCGCCGTGCCCGCCTGCACGACCCCGGGCGGCGCGGCTCGTGGACCCGCTGGTCGATCCCGTGGACGCCCCGCACGACAGGCCCCGCCGAACTCCTCTCCCGCGCCACGGACTCCACGGGCCGCACCCAGCCCGACACCACGGTGCACAACACACAGGGGTACCTGTTCGACGCGGTCCTGCGGCACGCGGTGACGGTGGAGGCCTGAGGCGCGCCCCGCGCCCGCCCGAAGCCTTCACCCGGCGGCCGCCCACCTCTCGTACGCGGCGGCCGCCACCGCCAGGTCCTCCCAGGCCATGCCCGCCGACTTGAACAACCGGGGCCGCCCCTCGGCCACCCGCACGCCGCCGCGGACCAAGGCGTCCAGTGTGTGCAGCCGGGCCGGGTCGAAGGCTCCTTCGGCGGTGGCGAGCACCAGGTCGCCGCACTCCCGCGCCGCCACCTCGCGGGACTCCGCCACCACCGTGGCGCGGCCCACGAGCGGGGCGTCGACCTCGCGGGCGTCCGGCTCGTGGGAGCCGACCGCGGCGACCGTCGCGTGGTCGGGCAGCAACGCGCTGTCGAACAGGGGTTCGCGGGCCGTGGTGCAGCAGCAGACCACGTCCGCTTCGGCCACCGCCTCCGGCGCCGCCGCTGCCGCCGTGAGACCGGCGGCGCGGCAGCGGTCGACGAAGGCCGCCACCCGGCCGGGGTGCCGCGCGACGACATCGACGTGGCGCAGCGCGGGACGTACCGCCCGTACCGCTTCGACGTGTCCCCAGGCCTGCGGCCCCGTCCCGAAGACGACCAGCCGCCCGGCCTCCTGGACCGCGAGATGCCGCACCGCCACCCCCGACAGCGCCGGAGTGCGCAGCGAGGTCAGCGCGATGCCGTCCAGGAGGGCCAGCGGCGTGTGCGTCACCCCGTCCAGGAGCAGGTACATGCCCTGGATGCGGGGCAGGCCGCGATCCGCGTTGCCCGGCGTGACCGTGGCAATCTTCACGCCGGTGTACGACGCCGTGGCCGACGGCATCATGAGGAGCTGACCGCCGGGCACGTCCACGACCGCGCGGGCCGGCTCCGCGGCCGGATCGAACCCCGCGGCGAGGACGGCCTCCAGCGCGTCGACCGCCGCGGACATCGGGACGAGACGGTCCACTGCTTCGGCGTCGAGGTACGGCGTGGCGCCGGCGGCTGGTGGTGCGGTCTGGTTGCTCTGTGCGGTGGGTGCCGTCCGTGCGGGGCCTGTGGTGCGTGCGGGGCCTGTGGTGCGTGCAGTGCGTGCGCTCATGGAGCTGTCCCTACCCCTTCCGCTTCCGGACGACCGGGTGCTTTGCGCCATCCGACGTGCCGGACCAACCCGTGACGGGGAACCCGCATCTTCTGACGGGAGCATCCTTGGCAGGTCTGGAACGGAGGCCGATGCGCATGCGGTTCGTGGCCCGCGACCGGGAACGGCGGGAGATACAGCGGCTGGTGGGTGCGGCGGCCGCCGGGAGCGGTGGAGCCGTCGTGGTGGCGGGAGAGGCGGGGATCGGCAAGTCGGCGCTGATCGAGGTCGAAGTGGGGGCACTGGCGGACGTCGTGGTGC
This sequence comes from Streptomyces sp. NPDC039480, assembly GCF_055597165.1. Classification (NCBI taxonomy): domain Bacteria; kingdom Bacillati; phylum Actinomycetota; class Actinomycetes; order Kitasatosporales; family Streptomycetaceae; genus Streptomyces; species Streptomyces sp. NPDC039480. The sequence goes on from NZ_JBVITX010000023.1 coordinate 4,709, forward strand.
TCCGCGCGGCGGGCGCCGAATTCGAGCAGGACCTTCTCTACGCCGCCCTGCACCAGCTGTGCGCACCCGTCCTGGAGCGCCGAGTGGGGCTTCCCGCAGTCCAACGAGGGGCGCTGGAGGCGGTGTTCGGACTCGGCGAGCAGGTGTCGCCCGAGCCGCTGACGGTCGCCCTCGCCGTGCTCGGCCTGCTGCGCGAGGTGGCCCGGGAGCAGCCGGTGTGCTGTGTCGTGGACGATGCGCACTGGCTCGACGAGGCGTCACGGCAGGTGCTCGTCTTCGTCGCCCGGCGGCTGGGGACGGAACGGGCCGCGATGCTCTTCGCCGCGCGCGATGTCGGCTCGGTGGCCGGTCTCGCCGATCTGCCCCGGCTGCCTCTGGAGGGCCTCGGTGACGAGGACGCCAGGACCGTGCTCGACGCCGCGGGGCACGCGGGCCTCGACCCCGAGGTGTTCGACCGGGTGCTCGCCGAGGCGCGCGGCAATCTCCTTGCGCTGCTGGAGTTCGCCCACGACGCAGGGCCTTTCGGGGTGCCGAGTCCGCAGCACCCCCGGGCGGGTGTGGTGGAGGCGCTGGAGGAGAAGTTCGTCCGCCGTCTCGACCACTTACCGTCCGCCGCCCGGGAGTTGGCCGTACTCGCGGCGGCGGAACCGGTCGGCGACCTCGTCCTGCTGCGGCGCGCCGCGAAGCTCCTGGAGCTGGACGCCGCACAGCTCGCCGTCGCGGAGGACGCCGGGCTGATCGTGCTCGGGCCACGGTTGCGTTTCCGTCATCCGCTCGTACGGTCGGCGGTGTACGCGTCGGCCGCCCCCGGCACCCGCCGGCGCGTGCACGGGGCGCTCGCCGCGGCCGGTGACCCCGCCACGGACCCGGACCGCCGGGCGTGGCACCGGGCGCACGCGGTGGTCGACGCCGACGAGGACGTCGCCGCCGAGCTCGCGGAGTCGGCGGACCGGGCGCGGCTGCGCGGCGGGTTCGCCGCCGCGGCGGCGTTCATGGAGCGGGCCGCCCAGCTGACCCCCGCGCCGGACCGGCAGGCAGGTCGGCTGCTGGCCGCAGCACAGCTCAGGCTGCAGTCCGGCGCACCGGCCGCGGCCCGCGCGCTCGTGGCCAGGGCCGAGCGCCGCACGATGGACGGCGCCGCCCGCGCCCAGTCGCGCCTGCTGCGCGCACGGGTCGACTACCAGCTCGCCCACAGCCCGCAGGCGACCGCCACCCTCGTCGACGTCGTCACCGAACTGACCCCGGGACAGGCCAGGGAGACCTGCCTGGAGGCGTTCGCCTCGTACATGTACAACGAAACCCAGCCCGGCAGGCTCCAGCGACTCGCCACCCACATGCGCGAACGGGCACCGCGCAGGGACTCCGACCGGCCCGCCGACCTGCTCCTCGACGCCCTGCTCGACCAGACGATGCTGCCCGTCGAACGCGCGGTGCCCACGATGCGGGCCGCGGCCGCCGCCTGCCGCGCCGCCGGACCCGCGGCGGCCCCCTGGCGGATGAACCTGGTCTGCCAGCTCGTGACCGACCTGCGCGACGACGAGCTGATGGTGGAGATCGCGGACCACCAGGTGGACATGGCGCGCCGCCAGGGTGCCCTCGCCGCGCTGCCGCAGGCCCTGCGCTACCAGGCCGTCGCGCGGGTCGCGGTCGGCCGCTTCGACGACGCGGCCACCATCCTCGGCGAGGCCAGGGCCGTCGACGAGGCGGCGGGCACCGCCCCGCTCGTGGGCGCCGAACTCGTCCACCTCGCCTTCAGGGGCGACCTCGACGGCTACCGCGCACTGCGCCGCACGATGGGCCGCGGCGGCCGGCCGCTCGAGACCGTCGGCGAACACTACGCCGGCGCGGTGCTGCACAACGGCCTCGGCGACTACGAGGCGGCGCTGGAGGCCGCCCTGGCCGCCCAGCGCCGCCACCGGGCCGGCTCCTACTCGATCTGGGCCGTCTACAGCGAACTCGTCGAGGCGGCCGCGCGCGCCGGACGCGGCGAGGAGGCCGACGGCGCCCTGGACCACCTGGCGGCGCTGGCCCGCGCCAACCCCGCCCCCTGGGCCGCCGCCGAGTGGCTCCAGGCGCGGGCGCTCCTCGGCCGGGGCGAGGACCGCGAAGCGCTGTACAGGGAGGCCATCGAGCGGTTCGCGCGGACCCGCGTCCGAGTGCTGTACGCCCGCGCCCGGCTGACGTACGGGGAGTGGCTGCGCCGCGAGAACCGCCGCGCCGAGGCCCGGGCCGAACTGCGCACCGCACACGACCTCCTGGCGGCCATGGGCGCCCGCGCCTTCGCCGAACGCGCCGCCCGCGAACTGCGGGCCACCGGCGAACAGCCCCGCCGGGGCGGCGAGAACCCGCTGGACCTGCTCACCGCGCAGGAACGCCTCATCGCCGGGGAGGTGGCCGCGGGAGCGACCTCCAAGGAGGTGGGGGTGCTGCTCTTCCTCAGCCCGCGCACCGTCGACTCCCACCTGCGCAACATCTACCGCAAACTCGGCATCTCCTCACGCCGGCAGCTCCACCGCGTCCTCCTGTGACCGCACGGGCACCGGACCGCGTTCGTACCGGACCAGGTACGTGCCCGGACTGTGCCCGAAGCTACGCAAGTCCCGGGAGTGCGTAGTTTCTGCCGATGCGGCGGCGGCCTGGGCCGCGCCACCGTCGGCAGGGCGTTCACCACGATCGAGGAGGACCCGCATGCCCGAGGAGAACACCGCCGACCCCTTGCGCGTTTACCTCCAGGCCCCCGACGCGATCACCGAAGCCGGTTTACGACGCTTCATGGAGAGCGAGAAACGATTATCCCTGGTGGAATGCAAAGAAAATACCCGGGTGGATGTCAACGTGGTGGCTCTCGACACCGTTGACGACCGCGCATTGCACGAGCTGGGCGCATTGCCGTCCAGTGACGCCCCCTTTCTGCTGGTGGTCGAAGAGAAATGGCGCGCGGACGTCCCGGCCGCGGTCCAGCGAGGAGTACGGGCGGTACTCGACCGGGCGGACTGTTCCGCCGAGACGCTGGTCGGGGCTCTGCTGACGCTGGGCAGGGGCGGTGGCGCCCTGCCGCCCACGCTCCAGGGCGAGTTGCTCGACCGGATCCGGCGGGCCGACCACGGCGACCCCGCCGCGCCGGAACTCGACGAGCGCGAGACGGACATCCTGCGGCTGCTCTCCGAAGGCCGGCGCCTTCCGGAGATCTCGGAGAAGGTCTGCTACTCCGAACGCACGGTGAAGAACATCCTGTACGCCCTCATGGGCCGCCTCGGATGCCGCAGCCGCACGCAGGCCGTGGCCTGGGCCATCCGCGCCGGCCTCATCTGACCCGCGCGCCCTTGCGTCACCTCTCGCCCCCACGTCACCTCTGGCCCCCACGTCACCCCTCCGCGGCCGCGGCGTTCTCCGCGTCCTCGTTGAGCAGCTCCTGGTCGGCCCAGATGGCGGCCCGCAGACCGTCCGCCGCTCCCGTGGCCAGGAACGCCGTCGCCTCGGGCAGCGTCTCCTGCCGGGCCATGTCCCCCGCCGCGTAGACACCCGGCACGGTGGTCTGCTGGACCGCGTCCACCCTGACCCGCCCGTCCGGCAGCATCTCGCAGCCCAACTGCTCCGCCAGGTCCGAGTGCTGGCGGGTCGCCGTGCGGTGGAAGACCGCCTCGCACCGCACCACGTGCCCGGACGCGAAGGTCAGCCGGAGGTCGCCGAGCCCGCCGCCGATCCCGGCCAACGGCTCGGTGTGCACGGTGATCCCGGCCAGGGCGAGCTGCTTCAGGAGCTCTTCCTCGGGGGTGGCGCCGTCGGTGCACACGACCACGTCCGACGAGAGCCGGTCCGCGAGGTACAACGCCTGCATGCAGTGCGCGTAGCCACCGCCGAGCACCGCGATGGACCGGTCCTTGACCTCGAAACCGTGGCAGTAGGGGCAGTGGAAGACACTGCTGCCGAAGCGCTCCGCCAGGCCCGGGATCTCGGGGAGGACATCGACCTGGCCGGTCGCCAGGATCAGCTTCCTGGCCTCCTCGGCGCCGCCCGCCAGCTCCAGCCGGAAACCGCCAGGGACCGCGGCGGCGGACCGCACCGTCCCGTCCTCGATCCGGACGTTCGGGTGGCCGGCCACCTCCTCGCGCCCGGTCTCCCGCAGCCGCGCGGGCGAGTGCCCGTCCCGGCCCACCAGCATGTGCAGCTCCGTCGCCTTCGCGTTGCGCGGCATCCCGCTGTCGAGCAGGAGCACGCGGCGCTGCTGCCTGCCGCACACCAGGGCCGCGGTGAGGCCGGCGGGGCCCGCGCCAATGATCGCCACTTCGTACACGTCGAGCTCCGATTCACCGGAAGGAAAAATGCCCGGGCATTGCGTGAGGCTATCCGGGCCCGCCGATTCCGAAGCTTCCCGAACGCGCCCTCGTCGCCTGCCCGAAAGTGCCTTGTGGCCGTGGCGCCGCCATTCCTATCGTGGCTGCCGATCGGCGCTGAACTCCGGTGCCGCGGTTACCGATATCGCCCCGTCGCTATCGGTTGGCAGAAAGGGGAATTGCGATGAACGCGGAAATTATCGTTGCCGAGACGGAATCCCAGGACCTGGACGTTCTCGCGGAGGACGTCTTCGACACGTCGGCCAGCACGACGGAAGCACGCAGCAACAACGTCTGCTGTTGATGGCCCCCCTCGGGGCGGCACCCTCGGTGCCGCCCCGGGGCGGTTCGCGACCTGGGAGGCACTGTGCTGGCCAAGAGCCGATATGTGATCGTCAGTGAGAACACCTATACCGATGCGGCCGGCCGGCGTGGACGCCTGGTGTACAACACCGCGACGACGCGCGTCTCGCTGCTCGGCCGCGAGGCGGCGCGGCAGCTGGAGCAGAGCGCGCCGGACGACATGCCACCGGCCCTCACCGACCGGCTGCGCGGACTCGGACTGCTCACCGAACTGACCCCCGAAGAAGAGATGCAGACCGTGGTCGCCGCCCAGAAGGCCGCGGCCGACGACGTCACGGACCGGGCGTTCGTCCTGCTGCCCACCTCGTACTGCAACATGGGCTGCGACTACTGCGGGCAGACCCATGTGCGCGGTGGACTGACGCCCGACCACCGCGGACACGTGGTCGACCGGGTGCTCACCGCCCTGGCGCAGCCGGTCACAGACCGGGTCGAGGTCCGCTGGTTCGGCGGAGAGCCGATGATGGCCTACGCCGTACTGCTCGCCATGTCCAAGGAGTTCGTGGCCGGCTCGGCGGCGACCGGCACGCCCTACCGGGCGACGATGACGACCAACGGCGCGCTGCTCACCGTACGCAAGATGCGCAGGCTCTACGACGACTGCGCGCTCCGCGAGGTGTGCATCACCCTCGACGGCCCCGCGGAGATCCACGACGAGCACCGCCCGCTGAAGTCCGGCCAGCGCTCCTACCAGCGCATCCTGGACCTGCTGCGCGACCTGGTCGCCGAGGCCGACACCTTCCCCGAGCTGTCGGTGATCCTGCGCGTCAACATCGACGTACGCAATCGCGGCCATGTCTCCGAGCTGATGCACGACCTCGCGGCGGCGGGCATGGCCCACCCGATGGTCACCATCGACCTGCACGGCGTGTACGCCTGGAGCAACGACGTCTCCGAAGTCCGCCTTGACCGGGAGGTCTTGGCCCGCCAGGAAGTCGAGTGGATCCGCGAGATCCTCGACCTCGGCATGAACCACGCCGTCCTCCCAAGGGCGCGCGCCGGCAAGATCTGCCCCGCGGTCACCCGCTCCCAGGAGGTCATCAGCTCCTCCGGATCGGTCTTCAGCTGCACCGAGCACCCGCTGGTCGACCGGCACGAGCGCGAGGACGTCCTGACACCCGTCGTCGACCTGCCGACCCCGCGGCTGCGCCCCCGCGGCGACTACGACGACTGGCACGAGCGGCTGAGCACGTCGTCCGTACCGTGCTCCGGCTGCGCGTTCCTGCCCGTGTGCGGCGGCTCGTGCCCCAAGCACTGGAGCGAGGACGACCCGCCCTGCCCGCCCTTCAAGACGAACCTCCAGGGCCGCATGGACGTCGCCGCCGCCCTCAACGGCCTCCGGCCCACCGCGGACGAAGCCACCGATGAAGCCGCGGACGAACTCCAGCACGCCGGCGGTGCCTGAGGTGAAAGTGCTGCTCCTCTACCCGCCGCTGACGGACCCGACCGCGCCTTACCACAGCCTCACCTACCTGCGCAGCCACGTCGTGGCCCAGGGCTTCCCCGACGTCGGCATCCGGGACACCAACGTGGAGGCGTTCCACCACACCCTGCTGCCGGACCGGCACCGCGCGGTCGTCGAGCGCGCACACCGGCGCCGCGCCCGACTCCTCGCCGCCCGGGACCTCACCGCGGAGGAGCAGCGTGAACTGGCCCTGCTGCTCACCGCGGAGGTCAGCGACCTGCGGGAACTCACCGCGGCCGTCGACACCCTCCGGTCGGCCGAGGAGTTCTACGACTACCGGCGCTACCGTGCCGCCGTCGGCCGGATCCAGGCGTGGATGGGCCTGCTCTCCACCCTCGGACACCCCGGCCAGTTCCGGGGATTCGAGCTGCACGCCGCACCCCACCTGAACGTCTCCGACACCCGCACCCTGCGCTCGCCCTCGGTGCTCGCCCGCGTCAACGCGCCCTTCCAGTCGTACTACGACGACGTCCTGCTCCCCGAGATCGAGGCCGCGCGGTACGACGTCGTGGGACTCAACATCACGTACACGGCACAGCTGCCGTTCGCCCTCTGGCAAGCGGCGCTGCTCCGCGAGCGGTGCCCGGACACCACCTTGATCTGCGGCGGCACCGAGGTGTCCGACCTGTGGAAGTACAAGGCGAGCGAGCGGACGTACGACGAACTGCTCGATGCCTTCGACGCCACGGTCATCGGCGAGGGCGAGTCGGGGTTCCTCTCGCTGCTGCGGGCCCGCTCGCGCGGCACGTGGCCCGCGAGCGACAACGTCAGACCGGCTGCCCGGCACCGCGGCACTGCCGACCGGCATCGCGGCACCGCTGCCGGGGATAGCGGCACCGGTGCCCGCTCGGCCGCGCCCACGCTCCGCATCGAGCGCCTCGCCGACCTCTCCACCCCGGACTACACCGGCCTGCCCTGGCACCTCTACCTGTCGCCGCACCGCTTCGTCTACTACAGCCCGACCCGCGGCTGCTACTGGAACAAGTGCACGTTCTGCGACTACGGACTCAACGGCGACGGGCCGACGAGCCCCTGGCGGCAGGACCCCGTCGACAAGGTCGTCGACCAGGTCGCCGAGATCTCCCGGCAGGCACCTTTCGTCTACTTCTCCGTGGACGTGCTCGCGCCCGCCATGATGCTGAAGTTCGCCGAGGCCGTGACGGTCCGCGGGATCGACATCAGCTGGGGCGCGGAGATCCGCCTCGAGAAGTACTGGTCGCCGCAGAAGTGCGAAGTGCTGCGCCGCAGCGGGTGCGTGGCCGTGTCGGTCGGCTTCGAGTCGGGCAACGACCGCGTCCTGGGCCTGATCGACAAGGGCGTCACCGTGGAGCAGACGCGCCGAACGGTCCGGAACCTCGCGGGCGCGGGCATCGCGGTCCAGATGATGGGCTTCACGGAGTTCCCCGGCGAGACGGCGGAGGAGGCGCTCGACTCCGTGAGATTCCTGGCGGAGGTCAGGGACGACTGGACCTTCGGCGGCCTCGGCAGCTTCGACCTGACATCGGGCGCCATCATCGCCAAGGACCCCGGACGCTTCGGGGTGAAGGACATGACGCCGGTCCCCGGCACGGACATCCACCGCCTGCTCCGCTACCGGCACGACGAGACCTGGACGGACGCCGACCACGCACGCGTCACACGGGGCAAACTCGCGCTCCAGCGCGCCGAGTTCGACCGCCCGTGGGTGGGCGGCACCGACACCCCGCACTCGTACTTCTACCACCGGCGATACGGCGTACGGGTGCTCGACGTCATCGCGGAGGGCCGGGCCCCCCGGCGCCCGGCGACCGCGCCGGGCCGCCACATCCTCAACGGGCGCGTCATCGCCCTGCCCGAGGGATGGACCGTCGACGGATTCCCCACGACCGGCACACCGCGGGTACGCTGCCACGAGCCGGACGAGACCCCCAAGGTGCCGTTCGTCCGCCAGGACGGCTCCATTTTCGCCCTGCCCACCGTGCTGGCCGATAAGCTCCGCGCGTACGAGACCGCCGGCGAGGAAACTGGACCGCCGAACCCCAAGACCACGTCACCATCCTGGGTGGACAAGGCCCTGGAAGCGGACATCCTCGTGCACACCACCGCCCCCATCCCCGCCCCCACCCCTACCCCCGCCCCCGAGCTTGTGGCGGCGATGTCCCGGGAGGCCGGATGACGGCCGAGGCCGCACAGCTCCGGCGCACCGGCCGTCCCCACGTCCTGATCGGCGCGTGCGGATCGGCGAACATCCTCAACCTGCCGACGTATCTGACGACGATCGCGAGTGCCTGCGGGGCGGAGCTCCGCGTCGTCCTCACCGCGAGCGCCGGCGCCTTCCTGCCCGCCGCGTCCCTCCGGCTGCTGGTCGAGCGGGTCGCCGCCGCGGACGACCCGCCGCTGGCGCACAACCACGTCGAGTGGGCACGCTGGGCGGACCTGGTGTGCGTCCTGCCGGCCACCGCCCACACCATCGCCGCCGCCGCGCACGGCCTGGCGGACAGCTTCCTGACGACGACGCTCCTGGCCCACCACCGCAGCGTCACCTTCTTCCCCAGCATGAACGAGCAGATGCTGGGCAACCCCGCCGTGCAGCGGAACATCAAGACCCTCCGCGAGGACGGCCACCAGATCGTGCTGCCCCGCCCGGCCCTGTCGTACGAGGCCGCGAGCGGCACGTACGAGGAGCGGCTGAGCGTCCCGGCCCCCGAGGCCGTGGCCCGCTACGTGAGCGGAGCGCTGAGGCTGCGCGGCGGCGCCGCGGAAGAAGGGAAGACACGTGCAGCCGGTTGAAAAGCCCGCTGAGACGACCGCGCCGCAAGACAACACAAAACAACCCGCCCACCGCGACGCGAACGTGCTGCGCTGGCTGACCGCGTACACCGCCTCCGCGATCGGGGACAGCGTCTACTTCCTCTCCCTGGGCTGGGCGGCGAGCCAGGCGACCGGACCGGCGCAGGTGGGCCTCGTCCTGTTCGTGGGGGCGGTGCCGCGCGCCGTCCTGATGCTCGGCGGCGGGCTGGTCTCCGACCGGTACGGGCTGCGCCGGGTCGTCATCGTCAGCGACACGGTCCGCTGCCTCACCATCCTCACGGTGGCCGCGGCGCTGGCGCTCACCTCACCCGGCGTATGGCTGCTGCTCGTCGTGGCGCTGGTCTTCGGCGTGGTCGACGCCGTGTTCATCCCGGCGGTGGGTTCCCTGCCGCCCCGCATCACGCACCCGACCCAACTGGTGCGCGTACAGGGCATGTACGCGCTCGCCATGCGGCTGGGCGGCACCCTGGGCCCGCCGGCCGCGGGCCTGGCCATGGCGGCCGAGGGCCCGTCGACGGCATTCGCACTCGCGGGCATCCTGTTCGCCGTGTCCCTGGGACTCCTACTGACGGTCCGAGTCTCCGCGGGGCCGGCCACGGAGACCCGCCCCGGCAGCACAGGCCACGAACTGACCGCCGGCCTGCGCTACATCCGGCACCACCCCCTGATCGGCCCGCTCGCTCTCAGCAGCTTCCTCGTGACCCTCGGCACGAGCGGCCCCCTGAACCTAGGACTCGTCCTGCTCGCCGACGAGCGGGGCTGGGGAGCCTCGGGGGTGGGCTGGATCGTGGGCGCCTTCAGCGTGGGCGCCGGCGCGAGCGCCCTCCTCTTGATCGTCCTGCGCAGACCACCCAGGGCCGGACTCGTCCAGATCGCCGCCTTGACGGTCGGCGCGGTGACGATCGCGTCCCTGGCGGCAACGGACTCCCTCCCCCTCGCCGCGGGGCTGGGTGCGGTGGCGGGACTCGTGTTCGGCACGGCGGGCGGCCTGACCTCCGCGCTGGTCCAGGCGTCGGCGGACCCCGCGTACCTGGGCCGTGTCATGTCCGTCATCAGCCTGGCGAGCTTCGGCCTGGGCCCTCTCGCCTACGCGGTCTTCGGCGGCGCAGTGGCGCTCTGGGGCACGGGCCCCACATTCCTCACGTCCGCACTCATCACGACCCTGGCCGCCACGGTCCGCCTCCTGTCCCCAGCCGTACGCCGAGCCGAGCTGCCCTCTGGCTGACCCGCACACCGAGACCTCCGACCTGCGACGGGGCCCCGGTCCTGATCCTGGGCGCGGCCTACCGAAGCTGTCGAGCAGGACGAACAGAGGTGTTCGCAACGCCCCGATGCCCCGCAGCTTCTGCACGAGGGCCGGGTGGAAGGCCCCATCTGGTGCTCTGGAGCGGCGCCGCCGCTGGCTCAGTAGATTTGCTTGCGCCCCACCGAGACGGCCCTGATGTCCGTCAGCGGAGATACGCCGCTGACGGACATCAATCGGAAGTTTCCACCCGGAAGGCGACGCTCAATTTCAGGTCACGCCGGTTCGGATTTCCACAAGTAGACCGACAAGGCCAAAGCCCACCATCAGCCATCCGAAAATCCGAAGTTGGCGTGGCGAAGACCTCTCCGCAGGGCCAGGGAGTGAGGCCAAAAGGAACGCGAAGAATCGATCGGCGAGATCTGCGACGTTGCGCGCGAAAAGGATTCCGATAGCGATCATTGCCGCATAGAAGATCACCGCTCCCACGCTCATTTCGGACGAGGCTCGACCGGCGAGTTCAATCTGATTCATTTCGCACCAACTACCACTTGAATATGTCGCCGATTCGGCCGACTTTGGTGTCGTGTGAACTTGTCACACCTGCCTCTGCGCCCAAGCCGGCGATCAACCCGACACTTGTGCTTCCAACTGGTTCTCCCCGGCTGTTCGTGGCACCGATTGCTCTCTCATGACCAAGCGACGCACCGATTCCGTAGGCACCGCTCAGCGTACCGCCCCACCCATCTCCTCTGAGCTGTTCGAAATCAGTGGCGTTACTGCTCATGAAGGAGATACCACCATTGAAGCCCACGGATGGCGTCTCTGACCCCTTGCTGAGGCTGACCCCGAAGTCACTCTTGCCGTCAGGTCGTCGTGTGCTCACGAAGCAGGCAGATACCGATCCGCCGAAGCCGATTCCCAGCGAGAGACTCCCGCACATTCCAGTCGTATCCCCGCTGAAGCTCTGAGCGAACTTCTTGCCCTTGTCCGCGAACCATCCGCCGGCCTTCTTGTACCAGGGCTGGGACGCCTTCTTGGCCTGGTCCACCTTGCGTCGTTGTTCGTCCGCACGCTTCTGGGCAGCGCGGGCGGCCGCGTCGGCGCGGGCCCTGGCTTGCTGGCGTACCTGGGCTCGGCGGCTCGATTCACGATAGGCGGACGCGGAGTAGCTCGATCGTTTGCGTTCGGCGGATGTCTGCTTGTGGTAGGTGCGTCCGAACGGGGTGCGGGACCATGCGATGTAGCGGCGAACGGTCTTGACGACGTTATTGACAGCCCTCACAAACTTCTTGATGAAGTTGCCGAAGAACTTGCCGTCGGGGTCGGTGTGGATGACCGGGTTGTTGTTGCCGTACGTGTAGCCGTGCATCTGCTGCGGGTCGGCCGCATCGATGATGGGGTCGACCGAGATGAACCGGCCGAGTGCGGGGTCGTACTCGCGGGCTCCGAGGTGGGTGAGTCCGGTGTTGTCGATCGTGCCACCGACGAAGCCTCGGGTGCCGGGCCAGTTGACGTTCTGTTCGCCGCGCGGTGTGCCGAAGATGTTCATCTTGCGGCGGGTGACCGCCTGGCCCCCGGCGAGGAGGATGGCTGCGGTGGCGGTGCCGGTGTGGTCGTTGAGGAGGATGCTGGTCCCGTTGCTCGCCTTGACCGCGACGGTGTCACCACCTGCCTCGTAGTGGCGGGTCGATGACTTCGTGCCGTTCGCTTCGGCGGTCAGTTCGTTGCCGCCCGGCAGGTAGAGCGTATTGCGTGCCGGTGTCTTGGCGATCAGACGGTTGCCGTCGGCGTCGTAGACATATTCCGTCTTCTGGCCCGACTTGGTCGCCGTCTCCAGGTGGCCTTCATCGTCCCAGGTCATGTCCTGGGTGGTGCCCGCGAGGGTGCGCTCGGTGGTGTTACCGGTCTTGTCGTATGTGTAGGTGTCGGTGGTCTTCTTGCCTGCTTCCTCGGTCGACACCCCCGTCAGTCGGCGCTTGGTCGCGCCGTTCTGGCCGTAGTGATACGTGCGGGTGATGTCGTTGGCCGTCAGCACGCTGCCTTCGACCTTGTGCTGCGTCTCGGTCTGGCGGTTGCCGATGGCGTCGTAGGTGTAGGAGTGCCAGTAGGCGTCCGGGCCGCCGACCTTGGGGCGCTGGCCGCCGTCGCCGCCGTCAGCGTCGGGCTTGGCCTTGCAACTGTCCGTGGCGGTCCAGGCGTTGGTGATCCGGCGCAGCGCGTCCGTGGTGAAGCACTGCGTGTCCTCGGAGCGTGCCTCGTCCTGGCCGATGGCCGTGTCGAGGCGGGTGATGTTGCCCGCCAGGTCGAAGGTGTAGTGGATGTCGTCGATGCGCGACGGCCCGGTCTCGCGGTCGGTGGTGGTACGAGCCACGTTGCCCGTGTGCTCGTCGTACTCGTTCGTCTGCCACACCTTCTGGCCCTTGCGCCCGTACTCGGTGCGCAGGACGTGGCCGTACGGGTCGTATGTCCTGTTGTTGATCAGGACAGAGGCGGTGGTGCCTGCGCCGACGAGCTGATCCTGGGGTCCGTAGCGGTAGGTGAGGTTCTCGGATATCTGGCCGGGCAGGGCCGGTTGGCGGATCCAGTCCTGCAGGCCGGTCTGCGCGTTGTACCCGGAGCTGAAGGCGTACGTGCCGGCAAGGGTGCCCTCGCGGGCGGGGACGGTGACCTTGGTGCCGGTCGGCTGGTAGCGGTCGTTGAGTGCGGTGATCTCGTTGGTGTAGTCCTGGCCGCCCTCGTGGCGGACCGACTTCGTCAAATGGCCCTTCGCCAGGGTGTCGTAGGTCCAGGTGGCCCGGGTCGTATTGCCTTGCTTGAGGCTCGTCCTGCGGCCCAGTGCGTCGTAGCCCGTCGTCAGGGCCTTGCCGGCGGCGTCGGTGACGGTCGTGGGGCGGTCGAGTTTGTCGTAGCCGGTGGTGTAGGTGCCCTTGTCCGGATCCTCCACCTTGACCGCGCGGTCGCGGTGGTCGTAGTGATACGTCCACTTCGCGCCGGTCGGATCGGTGACCGTCTTCTGCTTGCCCGACGGCGTGTACGTGTACTTCGTCGACTGGGACTTGGTGCGGTCCGCGTTCGTGTACTGGATCAGCTCTGTCGTCTGGTCGCGTACGTCGGTCACGGTGGTGGTGGCGGTGTCGCCCTTGGGCGGGATCACGGTGACCCGGTCGCCGCCGTACCGGGTCGTCGTGCGCGAGACCTCGTCCCCGTACTTCTCCTTGGTCTGCGCCGTGGGCCGCCCCGCGCCGTCGTAGGTGGTGCGCGTCGCCTTCGGGGTCTTGGTGTCGTCGCCCGTCACCAGTTCGCCGGACGGGTCCCCGTTGGCGTAGTAGCCGTCGTAGGACTTCCACTCCAGGCCCCGGGAGTCGTACAGCTTCTCGGTGATGATCCGCCCTTGGCCGGTCGCCGCAGGTGCCTGCGTCTCGCGTTCGCGACCGAGGCCGTCGGCGATGACGTAGTCGACTCGGTAACTGCCGTTGTGCTGCAGGGACTTGGTTTCGGTGACGTTCGGGGAGGTCTTGGTTACCGCATAGGCGAACTGCCGGCTCGGAGTGTCGGCGTGGTCCTTCTTGGGCCAGCCCGGCTCCCATACCTTCACGGTGCGGCCGAGACCGTCCAGGACGGCCTCGGTGCGCTTGCCGTTCGTGTCGACCGACGCCACCGGGGCAGCGCGGCCCGGGTCGTTCTCCGCTGTCTCGGTGTGGCCGAGCGGGTTGGTGGTCACCTTCTTGGTCACCGCGTACAGGGTGGAGGGGGTGTACGCGGTAGTGGTCTTCTGGTCGGCGGCATCGAGGGTTTCGGTGACGCGGCCGTGCTGGTCGACCTTGTTCCTCTCCGTCGTGACGAATCCGGTTCCGGCGGCGTTCTGTTCGTCGACCCGGGTGACGTCGCCCTTGTCCGGGGCGGCTCCCAGGGCCTTGTTGTCGAAGTACGTGCGCGTGTCGGAGATCAGGTCGTCGGGGAGTTCAGGCTCGGTGCCGCATGCCTTGGCCACGGTCTTGGCCGCGGAGGTGAACTCCAGCATGTTCTTGGCCGTGTTGCGGGCGTAGTCGGTGAACGTGCAGGTCTCGTCACCGGACTTGGCGATGTCACCCAGGTCGGACTCGCGGGTGAGCATGCCGTAGGAGTCGAAGGTCCGCTCGATCCTGGTGCGCTGCCAGGACGTCCCGACCCGGGTGCGTCCGGCCTCGATCCGGGCCTCCTGGACATGGAACGCCTCAAGGTCCGGCAGACCGTTGCCGCGCTTGTGGGTGGCTGTGGCTGCCGACTTCCACGGGGTGGAGGCGGACGCCTCAATGATTTTGCCGTCGTTGAGGGTGGCCTCGTCGCGGATCATGCCCGCGAAGGCGGGGTGATCGTCGACCTCGTCGCCCTCGCTGTCGGCGACCTTCGCGCCGGGGATGCCGCGGAAGTAGCGGGCCTCACTGACCTGCTTGGCTCCGTCCGTGCCGGTGCCGACCGAGGTCTTCACACGGGCGTAGCCGCGGAAGTCCGAGTAGGTGCGGTACTTGGCCTCGGTGAAGGCGTCCTCGCTCTTGGCCCATGCCACGCCACCGGTGTAGCTGTAGTCGGTCTGCTTCGCGACGGCGCCGCCGACCTTGTCCTCCTCACGGACCTGGGTGACGGCGTAGGTGTGGAACCAGTCCTTGACCGGCTTGTAGTCGGCGCCGGGTGAGTCCGGCGAGGCCCAGTACACCGGGTAGCAGCGCTTGGTGTTGCCCTGCTCGGACGGCAGGCTGCCGCGCGTGCACTCGGGGGCGCTGTAGGTCGCGGCGATGGTGCCGCCCATCTCGTTGTCGATCGCCTGTACCCGGTAGCGGATCAGCGGGGGAATGCCGTCCCCGGTCGCATCCACGCGGTTGGCCAGTTGCTTGCCGGTGAACGTGATCGGCGGCAGTGCCGTCACCGTGCCACCCGTGTAGCCGGTTCGCTTGATCGACTTCAGCCACAGGGCGGGGGAGGAGCCGTCTCCGGTGGAGGGGAAGCTGTGGTCGAGGGCCCAGCTGTCGACCTTCTGGTATGTGCTGCCGACGCGAACTTCGCTGGTGATCGACGCGAGGCGCTTGCGTGACCAGAACGAGGGGCTGTAGCGATTCTTGCACTCCTTGCCGGGCGCGCAGTACTGGTCGAAGGGCACGTCCGGCCAGTGCTTGGCGTTGGTGGCGGTGAACTTGTCGGTCGCGCAGTCGAACGAGCCGGACTTCACACACCGCTCCGCCGTACTGAGGGTGACCTTCGCCGCGGAAGTGCCGGTGTAGAGGTTGTTGGAGCGCAGCCCGTATTCGATGCGCTTGAGGTAGCCGCCGCGCGTGTACGGGGTCGCCGTCGACTTGCCGGTGGAGAGCTGGACGTTGCGGCCGTAGTGGTTCTGCTCCTTGGACCAGTAGTAGGCCATCGCGTCGCCGTGCGGGTTCACTACGTAGTCCAGGTTCCAGCGCCAAGCCTGCTGGCACCACGCGGAGGCGAAGTCGGCCTTGTAGCAGGGTTCGCCGGAGTGGTTGCCGAACACCGGCACTGTCCAGGTGGAGCCGGTCACCTCTTTGCCGTCCGCGTAGCCGGGCAACTCGTGGCGGCCGAAGAAGTACTGCACGCCCGCGGTGTCGGTGACCTTCCAGTACTCGCCGTCATTGTCGCCGTTGCCGAGGGAGGCGTCCTTGAGGTGTTCGACTTTGCTGCCGTCGTCCTGCTTGAGCTTCCAGGCGCCGGTCTTGTCGTCCTTCACCAGCTCGTTGGTCGAGCCGCCCAGCGAGAGGACGGCGTTGTCGCCGCTCCAGCACAGGTCGCCGTTCTTGGCCTTGTTCGTGCCGCCCGTCATGTCGGCGCTGCATGCCTTGTAGCGGCGCTCGATGAAGCCGGGCTCCAGAGTGAAGCCGTCACCGACGTTGTTGGCCTGGTTGTTGGTGGCCGCGGTGCGTCCGTCCACGGCGGTCGAGTTGTAGGCCAGTGACAGCTCCGGGCCCAGGTCGCCGGCAGTGTCGGGGGCTTCGAAGTCGTAGGACCAGGTGAAGGCGCCCGAGGAGTCGCCGGCCTGCCAGTTGCCTGACGGGGACAGCGAGGTCGCTGTGTAGTCGCCGCCCGAGCCCGTCGGCTTCGAGGTGACGGCGAAGAGGGACCGGGCCTTGAGAGGCTTGGATGCCGACTGTTCGGGTGCGGGCGGTTCGGACGCCGACTGCTTCTGCGACGGCTCTGCCTTCTTGCTCGGCTCCTTGTCCGTCTCCGAGGCCGCTTCGCCCTCAAGGGCTACCCGGGCCGTCAGCCGGGATGTGTCGGCGTCGTTGTCGACTGCCTTGATCGGGTTTGGTGTGCAGTCACCCTTGCCCTTGCCGGTCTTGGACAGGGCGCACTCGGGCAGTTCCACGAGCGTCAGGCGGGAGGCCCAGTCACCGCCCATGGCGTTACGGAATTCGCTGTAATCGATGGACAACTGGGCATTGCCGCCGGTGGAATCGACGGCCATAACCAGTCCGTCGATGCCAGCCTGTTCGGCGGCATTTCGATCCAGGACCTCGACGTCGACCTCCCCTGCCACGGGACCCGCATTCTCGGCGCTGCGCGGGGTGGGGGCCTTCGATACGCGGACCGGAAGAGCACCGGCCTTCAGGCTGACTTCCCTCTTGTCGGTCATGTTCGCCTTGGCGTGACCAGGATCGGGCCAAGCGGCGTCAGGGATGGACTTCCAGTCCTTGCCCGCAGTCTCGTCCTTGGCGGCTCCTGCCGGCGCTCCCTTCGCCGTGACGCCAACCTTTGTGACCGGCACTGGCGGAGTCTCCTGCAGATCCGGCAGCGCCAGCGGAGAGAAGGCCAGCGCTTCGGCAGAGACCAGCCCCACCAGAAGGGTTGCCGCGGTGAACGACGTGACCGTTCGTACCGCCCCCCGACGCCACCACGCCCGTCTTGCGGGCTTGACTGTCGATGACGCGCCTGGCGGCTCGTCAACTTCCCCACGGAACACAGGACGTGACATGGCGCAGACCTCTCCCCAAGGCGTAAGCAAATGAACCGCGCCGACATTACACAGTCTTTACCTGGTGCTTGACCGATTCTCAGGGGGTTCTCACCTGTGAGGACTTTCGCCTGCCAGAAAGTTACCAAGGTCCTGAAAGGTGAGGACCAAAGTCACCTATGGTGTCCGAATGGCGGTGTGGGTAATTGAATGTGACGGGTTTACGGGCGTGGGGTACGTTTCCGCTCTGCTGATCCCAGGCATTACGCACTGGACGAATTTCTGTGAAGGGACTCCTGTTGAGAACAGGCCGTCAACCCCGAAACTCCTGGCGTACGTTGCCTCGTATATCGTTGGCCTGCGCTCTGGCCACGGCCCTCGCCATTCCGGTGCTGACCGTGTCGCAAGCCGCCGCGGAGCCAGGCTCAACCAGTCAGGAGCAAGCGGGGCAGGCGACAACTGGCGCGGAACCGGAGACGGCCGCATCGCGCAAGGCCGTACAGACGGGCGAGCGGGTTGAAGTGAGCGCCCGCCGCACCCAGTTCGACACGGTCTTCGCCAACCCCGACGGCACCTTCACGGAGGAGACGGCGGCGGCGCCGGTCCGCGTGAAGCAGGACGACTCTCTGGTCGACGTCGACACCACCCTGCTGCTGCGGGACGGCGCGGTCCGTCCGAAGGCAGTCGACGTCGGCCTGGAGTTCTCCTCCGGCGGCGACGCCCCGTTGGCGACGATCACCCGCAACGGCCGATCCCTGACGGTCGATTGGCCGGGCCGGTTGCCCACCCCGCGCCTGGAGGGTGACACCGCTGTCTACCCGGAGGTGGCGCCGGGCATCGACCTGCGCATGCAGGCGGGTGTGGACGGCTATCAGCAACTGCTCGTGGTCAAGACGCGAGAAGCCGCCGACACCCCTTTGCTCAAACAGGTCCGTTACGGTCTCGACGCCGACGGAGTGAGCGTCAGCACCGACCAGACCGGCAACCTCACCGCGGTGAACCCGGCCGGACAGGAGGTGTTCACCGCGCCGGCGCCCGAGATGTGGGACTCGGCCGGTGTCCCCGACACACAGCTGTCCGCCGCCAAGACCAAGGCCGCAGAGACGAAGACCGTCGGCGCCCTGCTGGACGAGCAGGCAAGCAAGCCGGCCGCGCGCAGCGAGGATGTCTTCGAGCCCCGCTACGGAGCCCCCACCACCCGTATGCCCCTCGAGGCCGCCGGCGACGAACTGGTCGTGACGCCGGATCAGAGGGTGCTGTCCGACCCGGACACCGTCTTCCCCGTCTACATCGACCCGACCGTCTCCAGCCCTCGCCTGGGCTGGACCGCGGTCAGCAAGAAGCACCCCAGCACCTCGTACTGGAACCACTCCTCCAAGGTCGCCCGGGTCGGCCACGAGTCGGAGACCAGCGGCACCTGGCGCTCCTTCGTCCAGTTCGACCCGCGCAAGCTGCACGGCAAGCAGATCACCAAGTCCACCCTGCGCATCAAGAACACGCACTCCTGGTCCTGCACCAAGAAGCCCGTCGAGGTATGGCTGACCGGCGCGATCTCCTCGGCCACCACCTGGAACAAGCAGCCCGGTTGGTCGAAGAAGTACGCCACCGTCACCGCCGCCAAGGGCTGGTCATCCTCTTGCCCGGCCGGGAACTTGGAGTTCGACGTCAAGGGCGCCACCGCGGACGCCGCGGCCAAGAAGTGGAACAAGATCGCCTTCGGGCTGCGCGCCAGCGAGAGCGACGTGCACGCGTGGAAGAAGTTCGACGCCTCCACCGCCGTGCTCTCCACCGAGTACAACTCAGTGCCGAACAAGCCCTCGAGCCTGGACACGGTGCCCAGCACCCGGGTCAACAACTCCTGCGGCGACAAGGGCACTTACGTCACGGTCGGCAACACCGACGTGCAGCTGACCGCGAAGGTCTCCGACCCTGACGGCGGCAGCGTCACCGCGCGCTTCCACCTGTGGCCTACCGGCAAGCACGACACGAGCCCCGGCATCGTCGTCGACCGGGACGTCAAGGTCACCTCCGGCGGCATCGCCCGTACCACCGTGTCCAAGAGCCTGCTGACCAAGCACCTGGGCGCCGCGAACGGCAATTACTCGTGGAAGGTCCAGGCCCGCGACGGCAAGGCCAACTCCGACTGGAACCCGATCAGCGGAGCCCCCGGCTGCCGCTTCGCCTTCGACCCGAACCGGCCCAGCAACCCGCCCGGCATCACGTCCACCCAGTTCCCCGACGGGCAGGGCGGCTGGCCCGAGAACACCTCTCCCGCCCGCACCGAGGGCATTTTCACGCTGTCCTCCGCCGGCATCAAGGACGTCGCCAAGTACGAGTACTGGACCGACTGGGATCCCAAGGTCCGCTCCGTCAACGCGCCTGCCGCAGGCGGCAGTACGAAGGTCAGACTCACCCCGCCCTCGACCGGTCCCCAGCGCGTCTTCGCCCGCTCCCTGGACAAGGCGGACAACAAGTCCGACACCCGCACCTACCTCTTCTACGCCAACCCCACCGGCAAGACTGACGAGCCCGGCGACCTCAACGGCGACGGCAACCCCGACCTGCTCGCCCTGCACGACACCGGACAGCTGCGCCTGTACGCGGGCCAGGGCAACGGCCGCATCGGCACCACCAGCGATGCCAGCACCCAGGACTTCACCGGCTCCCTGATCACGCGACGCGGTGACTGGACCGAGGACGGTTACGAAGACCTCATCACCACCACTGGCGCCAAGGGCAGCCGACACCTGCACATCCACCCCAACAACGGCTTCGGCTACGCCTGCACCAGCTACGGCGAAGACGCGAACGGCTCCGCTTGTGGCGACGGCCGCCGGGACCTGAGCCTGTACGACCCCGCCAACGATCATTTCAAGAACGCCGACCAGATCCTGGCCATCGGCGACGTCGACGGCCCCACCGACCTGGACGGCAACGGCGAGATCGACGAATGGGACCTTCCGTCCTTCCCCGACCTGCTGGTCAAGGAAGGCAACCACCTGTGGCTCTACTTCGGCCACGCCACGGGCTACCTCGACGAATACGCCGAACCCGTCCTCATCGGCGACGGCGGCTGGTCCGGCTACGACCTCGCCGCCCCCGGCGACGTCACCAAGAACAACCACGTCGACCTGCTCGCACGTAAGCGCAGCACCGGCGAACTGTTCACCTACGAAGGCACCGGCCCGGACGGCGAAGGGCTCGGCTCCGGGGTACGCAAGCTGACGGCCACCGGCTTCACTCCCGCCGCTCGCCCCCTGCTCACCTCGGCCGCGGACGCCGACGACGACGGCGTCCCTGACCTGTGGGCCACCACGAACAACACCAGCCAGGGGCTGCACTTCTACCCACGCCTGACGGCCGGTGGCCTCGGTGCACCGGCCGTGATCGGCACTGGCGGCTGGGACAAGATGACCGCCCTCGGCTGACGCCCGCGGTCTGCGGACTGCCTCTGCCGTCCGCTTGTACGACGCGCAACTCGCATGCATGACGGGTGGGGAGGCCCCGCGTCGGGCCTCCCCACCTCCTCGAACCGCGCGCCGCCACACCTCCGGCTCCCGGATTTCGCAGCGCACATCCTCGGTCCACCACGACTGTGGAATTCACCCCGTGCACCGCAGCCCGCATCCCCGCCGCCGTGGTCTCCACCCGTCAGGGTGGCCACCGCCTCACCCGCACGCGTTTTCGAGTACCTGACCTCGCAGATGGTCCGCCAGGGCGTGCCGCAGGAGCAGCGGCCGACCAAGTCCACGATCCGGGCAACGTACTCGCTCCCGCTCGCGCGCTCCGTGGCCCGCTCGGTTCAGCTGCCGGCTCCGCCTCGCGAAGAAGTGCGCACCGTCAGGCCCACGGCCTTGCTGAAGGCCCAGCAACTGGCTGGGGGAGATGCCCTCGACGGTGTCGACCGGCAGCGGCTCCTGCGCTACTACGTTCGCTGCCTGGGCGCGCAGGCAGCGAGCGGAATGCTGCCCGACCGGGACAGCGACCGCGGCTCCTCGTACTTCTTGCTGGGGCAGGGATCTGAGACCGTGCAGTGCGGCCTGGGCTCCGGCCTTCCTGCTCCGCAGCAACTGCCCAGGCTGAAGAGTGTGGGTGCACAGACAGATGGAGCAGGTCTGCAGGAGTACTGGTACGGGTATCCGGCCGTCACCTTGCCCGAGCGTGGTGGGGACGGAAGTCGGCGGGCAGCGGTGCGGATCGCATCGCCGTTGATCCAGCCGATGGAGCTTGCCCCTGATGAGGACGGTCGTGACCGCCTGCGCTCCAGTGGTGTTCTGTCCCTCCATACGAGTGTGATCACGGAGCTGATCGAGGACGACGACGCTGCTGAGCTCCTGGCTCGCTGGCAGCCGGCCTGGCAGGAGGGCAACGGCGCCCAAATGGCCTCGGTCGTACGGGAATTGCTGACTGAGCTCGGGCTGCCGGAGTTGGAACCGCTCGATCTGTCCGCACTCAGCGAGCGGTCCGTCATGGATTCGCTGGGGCCCGGTGCTCACAACGCTGCCGTCCTTCTCGCACCCTCGGGGGTGGAGCGGATCGCGACCAAGGCCCTTGTGGACAACCTCCTTCAGATGTCCACACGCACTGGGGAGATGTCAGGTACCGCACTGGTTTGCCCTCCTGACTGGTGGCGATGCCGGAGGCGACCCTGGTCGCAACGATCCGGTCGTGGTGGCTCCAGGGCCGTGCAACGAGAGCCAGGAACGAGTGATCACCTCGGCGATGACGCGCACGCTCACCGTCGCGACGGGACCGCCTGGCACCGGGAAGAGCGAGGTCGCGACCGCGGTGGTCACCACGGCGGTTGCCGCGGGGGAGCCCGTGCTCGTCGCGTCCACGAACAA
This sequence comes from Streptomyces sp. NPDC039480, assembly GCF_055597165.1. Classification (NCBI taxonomy): domain Bacteria; kingdom Bacillati; phylum Actinomycetota; class Actinomycetes; order Kitasatosporales; family Streptomycetaceae; genus Streptomyces; species Streptomyces sp. NPDC039480. The sequence continues at coordinate 26,691 of NZ_JBVITX010000023.1, forward strand.
CGAGGCCGTGGACGTAGTGGCCCAGCGGCGCGATGCGATCTCGCCGGGGTTGCTCATGCGGACGCGTAACGCTGCCGCTCTGGAGCGTGAGGCCGCGAAGCTGGAACGGCTGCTCGCCCAGCCTGTCGATGCGCCTGGACGCAACTCGACGACTGTGGGAGATGAGTTGCGCAACCGTCACGCGCGGGCCGGGTCGGAGAGGGCGGAGGCGGCCCGACTTGTCGGTGAGGAGACACGTCTGCTGGAGCTGCTGCGGGACCGGGCACGGCGGGTGGGTGGGCTCGGACTGCCGGTGGAACTGCTCGCAGGGGCATGGGCCGACAGTGATGTCGCCTTGCTCGCGCGCTGGGAGGAGCGGGCACGGAAGGTAGCCGGCGCCGGGTGGTTCGCCTTCGGTCGGTGGCGCAGGGCGCGGGCGTTGTCCGCCCTCGTCGGATCGGTTTCGGACAGCGTGCCGAACGCATGGCCGGGCTGGACGACGCAGCGGCCTGTCCCACCGGAACTCCTTGTCGCCCTGGCCAGAGCAGTGGCCGCCGAGGCCATGGCCCGTGGCCGGTCACTGATTCTGCGCGGACGATCGAGGGCTGCCCGCCCGAGTCCGCGGGTAGACCGCACGAGGCCGACAGCAATGCCGGCCCTAGATGGATGGCCGTCTCCCCGGCCGCCGCGAGGCGACCGGGCGACAGAACCCGGCGTACAGCCCTACTCGTCTGCCGCTCTGCCTGCTACGTCCCTGACCTGGCTTTATAGCCGGGGCGGGGCCGTTTGGCGTTGACGTCACGGACAGGTTCGGGCCGTCACCGACAGGTTCGGGCCGGGTCGTCGTGGGTGAGGACGCACGCGATGCGCTTGCCCTTGGCCGCTCCGTTTTTCCGGATCAGCGCCTCGCGGAAGTCGGCCCACTGGCGCCGGGTGTCGGTGATCGCGCCGGTGACCGCCCGCTGGAAGTTGTCCCCCACCTTGCCGCGGGCGGTGGACGGTGCGGTCGCGGTGCCGGTGGCCGGGTCGATGAGGCCCTTGTCCTTGTTCAGGTCGTCGTGCGTGATCCGGCCCGAGCAGCCGAAGGTGAGAGAGAAGCACCCGGTGCTCAGCTTCTTGGGGAACGATGCGTCGGAGCCGTCGGTCGCCTTCATGTCGAAGAACGGGACGAGATCGGTCCGGTTCAGCCCCGGGGGGTTCTTCCGGTCGACCGGTCGGCCGGAGTCCTCGCGGTCGGTCCAGTTGCTGTGCGAGTAGAAGTCCTGCACACCGTGCAGGGTCCGCCCGAACCCTTCGAGGGCGTTGCACTTCGCCCGGCCGGAGATGTCGAGGAAGTACGTGCAGTCCTTCTTCAGGTCTGTCTCGCCCGCTGCCACGGAACCGTCGGCAGCGAGGGTCTTGCCTCCTGCCGCAACCCCGCCGTCGAAGCGCTGCTGCAGATGGGAGACGCAGTCCCGCAGGGCCTTGTCGGCCTCGTCCCGGCTGCGGGGATAGCCGTTCTCCGCGAGGAAGTCGGCGTTGTCGCAGTGTGCCCTCGGCTTGAAGGTCTCGTCGGAATCCGGAGCTCCGACCGCGCCGAAGGTGCCGGCGTGGCCCGCGACCTGGTCGAGTGAACGCGGCTCGAAGCAACTGCCGTCTGACGCGGTGTCCGGCGGGCAGGCGAGCGCGGCCCGTGTGATGCGCTCGTGTTCGGCATGCTGGCCGAACTTGTCGACCGTCCCGAAGGCATGGGCCGACTGCGCGGGAACCATCAGGAGCGCCTGGCCCAGCGCACCGGCCGCCGCCAGGGAGAGAGCCGTGCGTCGGAACTTCGACTTCTTTTTGATCATGATTTTGCCTTGCTCGTTTGCGGTCTTCTCCCGGCGGCCGCGGTGCGTCGCCCGGCGCTCGGCCATGTCCTTCGCGGCCGTACCGAGCCCTGCCGACGAGCCTTGGCGACCCCCCTATATTCGGGCCATACCTGATTCATAAGGGCCCGAAGGCCCCGTACGCCCCCGCGCTCGAACGTGCTGACATGGTCGGTCCCTGGGCCGACGCAGCGTCAACTCACCAAGAAATGCCCATTTCGGCAGTGTGCTATCCATAGAACCCGACGCTTTCCGACCATGGGGGATAGATCTGTGAAACAGGGGGACAAGGTGCGATTTCATGTCATGGGGCCCATCGAGGTCTGGCACAACGGCATCGAGCTGCAGTTGTCGGGATCGAAGATCACCACTGTCATGGCTTCGCTGCTCCTGTCGAGCGGCAGGGTGGTCTCGGACGCCGCGCTCGCGGAGCTGCTGTGGGGCGAGGATCCGCCCGCGACGGCTCAGGCGCAGATACAAACATATGTGTCCCGGCTGCGGGGCCTGTTGGGACCCGAGGTGCGCATCGACCGGCAGCGCCCCGGCTATCGCATCAGCAACAAGCTGTACAGTCTTGATCTTGTTGAGTTCGAGCGGTTGGCCGCGCTCGGACGCGACGCGATGGCTGTCGGCCGCCCGGACGAGGCGTCCACGCACTTCACCGAGGCCCTCGCGCTGTGGCGGGGCCCCGCGCTCGCGGGCGCCAGCGAGTTTCTCGTCTCGGTCGAGGCGCCGCGCCTCGAAGAGGCACGGCTCGTCGTCCTTGAGGACGGCATCGACGCCGACCTCACACTCGGCCGACACACTGGACTGATCGCGGAGTTGATGACCCTGGTGGCCGCGCACCCGCACCGCGAGCGGCTCCGCACCCAGCTGATGCGTGCGCTGCACCGCTGCGGCCGGCGCGTGGAGGCCCTGGAGACGTACCACGACTACCGCCGGGTCCTGGTGAGGGACCTGGGTGTGGAGCCCGGCGGGCTGCTCCAGGAAGTGCACCAGATGGTGCTGACCGACGACTCCGCGCCCGCGCCGTCCCAGGAGGAAGGACCGCACGGCAGGCCGCCTGTCCTGCTCTCCGAGGCCAAGCCCGAAGCGGCCCTTGGGCACACCGGCGCTCCGACCGTGCGCCCGGCCCAACTGCCGCCCGCACCGCTCGACTTCACCGGCCGTTCGGCGGAGCTGGCAGACCTCTGTGCGTGGCTGACCGCCCGCAGTGGGTGTGAGGGCTCCCCGCCGGTCTACGCGATCCTCGGCATGCCCGGCATCGGCAAGACCGCGCTCGCCCTCCATGCCGCGCACCAGCTGTGCGCCCAGTACCCGGACGGTCAGATCCACATCGACCTCGGTGCGGGCGAACGGTCGACCGAGCCCGCGCAGGCGCTGCGCGACCTGCTGACCGCGCTCGGCGTGGACTCCGCCGCGATGCCGACGGACGTCGACGAGCTGGCCCGGCTCTACCGCAGCTGTGTCTCGGGCCGCCGTCTGCTCATCGTCATCGGCAACGCGCAGAACGAGGAGCAGCTCCGCCCGCTCCTGCCCGGTGCGTCCAGCTGCGGGGTGCTGGTCACCAGCCGGAATCAGCTGGCCGCGCTGGAGGGCATCCGCCGCGTGCACCTCGAGGCGCTGAGCCCCGGTGAGTCGTGGGAGCTGCTCGCCAGGATCGTCGGTCAGCGGCGCATGGACGCCGAGCCGGAGGCGGTACGGCGCATCGTCGAGCTGTGCGCCGGTCTGCCGCTCGCCCTCCGCATCAGCGGCGGCCGGCTCGTCGCCCGGCCGCACAGCTCGCCGGCCAGGCTGGCCGAGCGGCTCGCCGACGAGCGGCGGGTGCTCGACGAACTGGTCCTCGGCGACCTCCAGGTGAGAGCGCGGCTCGCGGAGAACTACGCGGCGTGCCGGGAGGAGATGCGCGCCGCACTGCTCTCGCTGGTGGCACTCGGCACCGCGCCGTTCTCGCTCTCTTCGGTGAGCCTGGCCATCGGCAGGCCGACCGAGGAGACGCAGGACCTCGTCGACGAGCTCGTCGACTCCCATCTGATCGAAACCGTCGACGGCGTGCGGGACGGCTACCGCCTGCACCGCCTGACCTGGGCCCTGGCCCAGGAGCAGCTCCAGGAGCGGGAGGTGGAGCCGCTGTGCGCGGGCGCCACCATGGCCTCGTACGCTCCGTCCGCCGGGGCCGCCCGCCGCTCGGGCCTGCGCGCCCTGGTGCAGCCGGCCGGCAGAGGTGCCCCCGCGTTCGCCGGGCAGGTCTGAGGCCGCGCGGCGAGCGCGGCCCCAGGCCCTCATCCCCACCGGGGGTCATGGGGATGTCTTCAGGCGGACACCACGCTGACGTCGCCGCCGTCGGTGTACACCTTGATCTTGTGCGGGGAGTCCTTGGCGGTCTTCACGGAGACCTTGCGCTCACCCGCATCGGTCTTCGCGTCCACGTCGTAAGTGCCCTTGGGCAGACGGGCGGTGGCGTCCCCGCCGTCCGTCGCCACCTTCACCCGGTCGGGCACCGCGGCGAAGGACGCGCTCGCGTCACCGCCGTCCACGAGAGCGGTCACGGTCTTCGCGGTGGATTCCTCGATCTGTACGTTGCCGCCGTCGGCCTTGGCGTACGTGGTGCCCGACAGACCGCGGACGGTTATCTCGCCGCCGCCGACCGTCAGATGCGTGGCGGTCGCCGCGGGCACCTCCACGCGGTAGCGCACGACGCACTTGTCGGCGTCGCCGCCGCACCCCGGGTTCTTCAGGGACAGTTCGCCGTTCTTAACGGAGTGCTGGGTGCGGGGCTTGCCGTCGCTGTACTCGTACTTCTCGGTGACCTTGGCGGTGTTGCCACTCCCGGCGACGACCTCGATGACACCCGCGTAGTCGTCGACGCGTAGCGACGTGACCTTCTCCTTGATGTCGTACGACTCTTCGCCGGTCTTGTCCGACATGCCGGAGCACGCGGTCAGCAGGGAAGCGGCGGCGACTACGCAGAACGCGGCTGCCTTGACGCCACCTCGGGTAGGGACGGACGGCTGCTTGGTCATCATGACGGTGGTGTTCCTCTGTGTTGCTGGAAGCTGGTGAATCGGAGTTGTCGGTGTGTCAGGTCGCCTGGGCCTGCAGGCACCAGGGCAGACCACCGGCGAAGGCGGCGGCGTACGTGAACCGGCCCGAGGTCTCGGCGACCCAGAAGCGGTCGGCGATGACGACCGGCGGCACCGGCAGGACCCGCCGCGGCTGCCTGAAGGCGATGTGCACGTCCTCGATGCCCTTGGGCAGCTTGCCCCAGGCGAGTGTCCAGGGCCGGCCGTGGGCTTCGCCCTGCCGCACATCGCGCAGCAACGCCGGTGCGAACAGGGAGGACACCATGGCGTCCCGGCAGTGACCCTGGTCGTCGTGCACCGCGAGGGCGAACCGGCCCTCGCTGCTCCTGCCGATCCGCAGGGACCAGCCGCTGATGGGGAGGTGCAGCTCCCGCAGATCGGTACCGGTGCGGCCGTCGTCGGTAGACTTGCTCTTGAGCAGCACGGACTGCTCTCCCTTCTCGGAGAGTTGCGCTTGCCGGGATGCCCCGGGGTGAAGAACGCGTACTTCTCTGACCCGGACCGTCGGGTGGCAGCCCGGCGGCCCGGACTTTCGCTGGTGTTCGGCCTGTTGCCCGGCCGCTCGGCTACTCGACCTCTTTGAGGGACTTCTCCATGGAGGCCACGCGGACCCTGATGTCCGCGAGCTCGGTGGCTATCTCGCCGAGCTTGTGGTCCGTCAGCTCCTGTGTGTTCACGGCCAGTTCGGTCAGCCGCTGGTACTCCCGCTCCCGTGCGAGCTGGGCCTTGGCCCGTGCGGTGGCGCCGGACTGGCGTATGGCCACGATCACCACGGGCACGAGGAGGACGAGCACTCCGAGACTCCAGACGATGGCGTCCGCGTCATAGAACGTCACTACTACTCCTTCTGGTTGCTGTTGCTGTCGGGCGCTCTCTCGATGTGCAGCGTCTCGGCCATGGTCGCGATGCTCTCAGGGGTGAGGACGAAGGCGAAGGAGGTCGTCTCGTAGTACTTCATCGCCTTGCCGTCCTCGGAGAGTTCGAGCTTGCCGGTGACTAGCCCGACCGCCTCCAGCTTGCGGAGGTGGATCTGCAGCAGTGCTCGGCTGATGCCCAGTTCTCTCGCGAGTTGACTCACGTAGTTCCGCTGTCGGGCGACGGCGGCTACGACTCGCAGACGGTGCGGGTTGGAGAGCGCTGCCATGACCTCTATCAGATCATCGCCGGTCGGACCGGTGAGTGCAGTGTCTCCCTTGCCCATGCCAAGAGAAGTTAGCAGGTGCTAGATCATCGGGCAACGGGCTGGTCGTCGCGTACTTCTACCGGGATCCGACCGTGCGTCAGATATAGGGCCTGTATAGGGCTCATATGCCGCCGTGCAGGGCCGGGATGAGTGGATCACCTCACGTACGCAACCTGTGAGGAGTCTTTCCATGGCTGAAGAGCGCACCGACGACCGCACCTACCGGGTCGTGCTCAACGACGAGGACCAGTACTCGATTTGGTGGGCCGACCGGGACCTGCCCGCCGGATGGCGCGCCGAGGGCGCCGAGGGCACCCGCGAGGAGTGTCTGGCCCACATCGACACCGTGTGGACCGACATGCGGCCCCTGAGCCTGCGCCGCCGCATGGAGGAGCAGGCCGCCGCCTGACCCGCCGGACCCCGCACCGCTGCCCCAGCTCACCGCTGTTGACCACGCAAAGGAACACCATGTCCACTGAGCCGCAGTCGAGCGAGTCCTCCGAGGAGAACTCGCTCACTCACGCACTCATCGCACGCCAGGTCGCGGCCTCGCCCCGACACACGGCGGTGATCTCGGGCAGGTCGGCGCTGAGCTATGCCGAACTGGACATGCGCGCCAACCGGTTGGCGCACTTCCTGCGGGCCAGCGGTGCCGGGCCGGAGACCCTGGTCGCCGTCTGCATGCGGCGCGGCACCGACCTCCTGACGGCGCTGCTCGGCATCTGGAAGGCGGGCGCCGCCTACGTTCCCCTCGACCCCGACCACCCCCGCCGACGCACCGCATGGGTCCTTCAGGACACCGGGGCCACCCTCGTCCTCACCGACGAGGCCTCCGCCGACGCCGTACGGGACACCGCGGCCCGCCCCCTCGTCATGGAGGCCGTCCGCGAACAGATCGACGCCTGCCCCGACCACGCACCCGAGTCCGCCGTCGGCCCGCAGAACGCCGCCTACGTGCTCTATACCTCCGGCACCACCGGCCGGCCCAAGGGCGTCGTCGTCAGCCACGCCGCGGTCGCCAACCTCAACCGCTGGATGGCCGAGGCCCACCACCTCACCAGCGACGACCGCGTCCTGCAGAAGACCACCCTCACGTTCGACGCCTCCTGCTGGGAACTCTTCGCCGCGCTGACCGCGGGCGGCACCGTCGTCATGGCACCTGACGGCGTGGAACGCGACCCCGGCGCCCTGCTGAGCGCCGTCGCCGAACTCGACATCACCGTCCTACAGGTCGTGCCCTCCGTCCTGCGGCTGCTGATCGAGGAAGTGGCATGGGCGGACTGCGGCGCACTGCGCCTCGTCCTGTCCGGCGGCGAACCCCTGCACGCCGAACTCGTCCAACGGCTGCGCCGACGCGCCGACGTCGAGGTCTGGAACAGCTACGGGCCCACCGAGTGCACGGTCAACGCCACCGAGCACCGCTTCGATCCGGCCCAGACCAGCGGCGCCGTCCCCGTCGGCCGCCCCGTCCGGCACACCCAGGCCCTCGTCCTCGACCCGCACGGCATGCCCGTGCCCATCGGTGTCGTCGGCGAACTCCACCTGGGCGGCGTCGGCGTGGCCCGCGGCTACCTCGGCCGCCCCGGACTGACCGCCGACCGCTTCGTGCCCGACCCCTTCGGCCGCCCCGGCGCCCGCGTCTACCGCACCGGAGACCTCGTCCGCTGGAGAGCCGACGGCACCCTGGAGTACGTCGACCGCGCCGACCACCAGATCAAGGTCAACGGCGTCCGCATCGAACCCGCGGAGATCGAGGCCGCCCTCGCCGGCCACCCCGACGTCCTGGCCACCGTCGTGACCACGGCCGAGGCAGCGAGCACCGCCCGCCTCGTCGCCTACATACACGGCGACGGCGACCTGGACCCGGCCGCGCTCCGCACCTTTCTGCGCGACCTGCTCCCCGACACCCATCTGCCCTCCCTCTTCGTCCGGCTCGACGCGTTCCCGCTCACCGCCAACGGAAAGGTCGACCGCGCCGCCCTGCCCGCTCCCGACCAGGTCCCGGCCACCGGACGGCCCACCCGCGTCCCGCCACGGACCTCGGCCGAACGCACGGTGGCCGCCGCCTGGCACGACATCCTCGGCCCCGGCCAGGACAGCGACGGGCCCGGCGTGCACGACGACTTCTTCCAGCTCGGCGGCTCCTCCCTGCAACTGACCCGCCTCGCCAACCAGTTGCGCGCCGCCTCCGGCGTGACGCTCCCGCTGCGCACCCTGCTGACCGCCACCACCGTGGAGGCCCAGGCCCGGCTCATCACCCCGGACAGCCCCGCAGACCGGCCGGTCCTGCCGGTCCCGCGCGACGGCGCTCTGCCCCTCTCCTTCGGCCAGCGGCGACTGTGGTTCCTCGACCGGATGACTCCCCGCAGCCCCGAGTGGGTCACCGGCCTGTGGCTGCGCGTGCCGCAGGGCCTCGCGCCCGGTGCCGTACAGGACAGCCTCGACCTCCTCGCCGCCCGGCACGAGGTCCTGCGCACCACGTTCACCGCCGTCGACGGCGAGCCGGTGCAGGTCCCCGCGCCCGAGGGCGCCGTGCCGATGCGCACCGTCGCCACCGCGCGGCAGGGCCTCACCGCGGCCCTGCGCGACGAGCTGAGCCAGGGCTTCGACCTCGCCACCGGACCCGTGGCCAGGGCCCTGCTCGTCCAGCTCCCCGGCGAGCCCGACGGCCTGCTCCTCACGCTGCACCACATCGCGTCCGACGGCTGGTCCGCCGGTGTCCTGGAACGCGAACTGCGCGCCCTCCTCACCGGCCGCGCCGACGGCCGGCCCGCCGAACTCCCCGTGCTTCCCGTCCAGTACGCCGACTACGCGGTGTGGGAGCGGGAGCGGCTCACCGACGAGGTCGTCGAGGCCGAACTCGCCCACTGGCGGGCCGCGCTCGACGGACTCGAACCCCTCGAACTCCCCACGGACCGGCAGCGCCCGGCCGTCCGCGACTCCCTCGGCGGCAGCGTCGCCTTCACCGTCCCCGCCGCCGTCGCCGACTCCCTCACGGGACTCGGCAGGCAGCAGGGCGCCACGCCGTTCATGTCCCTGCTCACCGCCTACGCCACCGTCCTGGCCCGGCACACCGGCCAGTGGGACATCCCCGTCGGCACGCCCGTGGCCGGTCGTGACCGCCCCGAACTCGAAGGCGTCGTCGGCTTCTTCCTCAACAGTCTGGTCCTGCGCTGCTCCCTCGACGGCGAGCTCGACTTCACCGAGGCCGTCCGGCGCGTCCGCGACGTGTGCCGCGACGCCTTCGCGCACCAGACGCTGCCCTTCGAGCGCCTGGTGGAAGACCTCGAACCCGAGCGCGACATGTCCCGTACGCCGCTCTACCAGGTCGCCTTCGACCTGCACGACGAGCTCTTCGGCGGCGGGGCCGAGCCGTCGGCAGGCGAGGACCTCGCTGCCGTCCAGGACGCGCTCAGCGTGGCCAAGACCGACCTGACGCTCTATATGAAGCGGCAGTCCGACGGCTCGTTCTCGGGCAGCTTCGAGTACGCCACATCGCTCTTCGAGCACGCCACCGTCGAGCGGATCGCCACCGGTTACGTACGCCTCCTGGAGGCCGTCGCGGCCCAGCCGCGCACCCCTCTCGACGCCCTCAACCTCCTGTCGCACGAGGAGCGCGGCCGGCTCGCGGAATGGGCGGTCGGTCCTCGTGTCGAGGTCGAGGACGTGTGTCTGCACGAGTTGGTGGAGCGGCAGGCGGTTGTGGTTCCGGATGCGGTGGCCGTGGT
>NZ_JBVITX010000024.1:0-22860 GCF_055597165.1 Streptomyces sp. NPDC039480
ACGGCGAACTGATGGCTCGCCTCTCACTTCAGCGTCAGTCGGACAGCCTCCACAAACCTCCCCATAGTGCCATCAGACAGGGCGAAACGCTCAGTTAGAACCCATCCTTAAACCTGCATGTCGCGAGTAAACCTCTGGCATGAGCACGTGCTCGCCGTTAGCGTCGCTCGCATGCAGTGCTTCGCTTCCTGGCGTACTCGCCGCTGAGGGGTGGCCCGCCGCCACGACATGCCGCGAGCGGGCCACAGGTGTCCCGTCCCCCTCCCTCAGTTCTGAGAGGCGTTCTACGAAGGGTCGTTCCGCCCGTTGGCAGGCGACGCCGTCTTCGACATCTTGCCGCGTCGTGGCTGGCGGAAAGGTCGATTGCCTGGCTTCACGCGCGCGCCGGAATGTGCGCGACTACGAAACCCTCCCGAGCACTCCGAAGCGGTGCTCACGCTCGCCGCGATCACGCTCATGACCCGTCGGATCACCCGGCCTCCCGACCGTCCCAACGCGGCTCTGCCGCGGCCGGCGGGCATCGTCCGAGCGGCATGACGTGTCACAAAGACGGCGGGGCAATGACGACGGAAGCATTCAGGCGGCCTATCGAATTCCCCGGTAGCTAGATCGCGGAGCCTCAGAACGCATTGATGTCAGAGGCTCCGATGCACCTCGACTCCTGCGGGATCCACTTCACGGCAGAGTTCAGTGAGGCGACTACGCCCGCTGCCTCCTCGCGTGCCCCGCGGTAGGTCACTTCCACGGCGGGGGATCGACCGTAAGTTGTCAGGACTGCGACGCCTTCTTTGGCGAGTCTCTTTTCGTCCAGCACCCAGTCGACACCGTTGGCAGAAATGCACAGATTGGTATTAGGCGTCAGCTCTGTGACGCCACACCTGAGGATTACCTCATGGTCTCCCCACGCCTCGACGCCTTCTCCGGTGAACCAGTCTCTGTCATGCCCGTGCACGTTCCCCGGAGTCTTGGCGGTCACGTCGTCACACTTCGCGTCGGCGGCATGCGGGGCTGAGGGAATGGAACGCACCTGGAACCATACGGCGACCCCGGCGATCACGGCGAGCAGCAATAGGGCTGCGGCCGCCTTCTTCTTCACCGTGCCCGCACCTCGAAGTGTCACACGCGCCATGCCGACCTTGCCCCGCAGTTCAGATAGTGATTCACAGCGTTAACTTGGACGCGGCTCACCCTGCGGATAGCTTCGCCGGGGAGCGTGCACGTACATCATCCCTCACGACGCTATTGCTCGATTCGGCGCCCCAGCACACCGTTCGGGTCCGCACGTGCCACGCACGGGGCACCAAAACGCCTCATCAGCCTCGTTGATGCACATTGCCGTGCAAGTAGTAAGTAAGTGATCTTTCGTCAACTTAGCCGAGTTACGGACTTCACTCTAATTTACGCCATGGCTAATTATTGACCTTGCCCGCCATGTGGGGTTCATGTGAAAGTCATTCCATGATGCGCAAGGTTCCTGCAAAGTTTGTTGGCATAGCGGCAGCGGCCGCTTCCGTTTCCCTCATCGCTGCAGCTCCGGCGCAGCTCCAAGGCCCTGGTGAATGGGATTACCTGGGCTCCTCAGATATCACCCTCCAGGGTTCTTACTACTTCTCAAAGCAATTCAAGTCCAGTGGCGGAAACGTGAAGGTCTGCGTCTCCACTGGGGAGCAGGGCGCCAAGCTTTACGGCCTCTTCGAGTACGACCCCGGCAGCTCCGCCAACGACCAGCAGATCGGCACCAACCGCAGGCAGGTCGCTGGCGGATGCGAGACCTGGGATGTTTCCGGCTACGTCGACGGCAGCAACAAGAAGGCCGAGGTGTACCTCTCGACCGACGACTCGAAGGCGCACACGGCGAAGTTCTGGGACTGACCCACACACTTCCGGAGTTCCTGCCTCGCACGTCGAGGCGGGGGCTCCGTGCCGTGCTGCCCTCCGGCGACTCCTGCGCGTCATTGGCGTTGCCTATCGCGATCTTGGGCCGGAGTGACCATCTGATTCAGGTCACCGGGCGCGACCCCCCGCCGTGAGTGCGACGCGAGGAGATTCTTGGAGTACCGGTAGTGCTTGCGCGAGGCGGCAACGCTCCGGCTCCGAGTGGGAACCAACGTGCCGTCGACGATGTACACGCCGCCGTCAGTGCCTGTGTCACAACCCTTTATCGGTGAAGTGCTGTGATGGCTGGGCAGATTCGTTGAGGATGCGGTCTTTCCGCAAGCCGCGCAGCAGGTCCGCGGCTCGTTCGGCCACGGCATACACCGTGGCGACCGTGTTGGCCGACGGAATGGACGGGAACACCGAGGCGTCGGCGACTCTCAGCCCTTCGATGCCATGGACCCGCAGATCGGGCCCGGTGACCGAGAGGGGATCGGCCCCCATCCGGCAGGTGCCTACCGGGTGGCAGTACGAGGCGAGGGTCTGGCGCACAAACTGGCGCAGGGCATCGTCGTCGTCGGCGTCCGGCCCGGGAACCATTTCGCGGCCACGCCACGGTGCGAGCGCCGGGGCGTGGCCGATCTCCCGGACGAGCCGCACACCGGCGACGACCGCCGCCAGGTCACGCTCGTCGGTGCAGAAACCCGGATCGAGCACTGGTGCCGCACCGGGATCGCCGCTTGCCAGGCGGAGCGTGCCGCGGCTGTACGGGCGGATCGCGGAGACAGCGATGGTGTAGCCGTCCTCAGGGTCCTTGGCCGCGGTCTGATGGGAGGGGACGTCGACGAAGACGACCTGGAGGTCCGGCTCTTCGACGGCGGGGCTGCTGCGTAGGAGACCGATGGCTTCGCCGTGGTTGTTGCGCCGTGGTGGCAGCGGGCGGGCCGCGCTCGACATGATGCTGACGATTGGATGGTCGTGGAGCCGGGCGCCGACGCCCGGCAGGTCGAGGACGGTGGGGACGTCCACGTCGGCCAGGTGGGCGGGCGGGCCGATCCCCGACAGGAGCAGCAGCTGCGCGGAGCCGATGGCACCGGCAGTCAGGACGACTTCACCCGCGCAGGCGAGGGTCACTTCGTCGGTGCCGATGCGGTACTCCACGCCGACACAGCGCCCGCCGCTGATGCGCAGCCGCCGCACCGAAGCGTTGGTCACGACGGTCAGGTTGGGCCGCTCCAGGGCCGGCACGAGATAGGCGTCGGCGGCGCTCTGCCTCCTGCCGTCGACGATGTTGAGGTCCGCCAGTCCGAAGCCCTCCTCCAGGCCACCGCTGATGTCGGCGGCCCTGGCATACCCCGTCTCGGCAGCCGCTTCCAGGCACGCTTCGATGACCGGATGCGGCGGGTCGGCGGGACTCACAGTGAGCGGGCCGTCGATCCCGCGCAGTGCCGGATCGCGACCCACCGCGTTCTCGCTGCGCCGGAAGTACGGCAGCAGATCGTCAAAGCCCCAGCCCTCGGCGCCCCGGCCGGGCCACTGGTCGTAGCCGGAGTGATGGCCTCGGGCGAAGACCATGCCGTTGATCGCCGAGGATCCGCCGAGCCCACGCCCTCGCGGCAGTCGTACGCACGTGCCGGTGGCCGACTGCTCGACAGTGACGTCTCCCCAGTTCGCGGGGGTCTGGAACAGGGTCGGCCATGCGGGAGGCGAGATCTGCGCGGGCAGCACCTTCGAGCCACCCGCCTCGATCAGCAGGACATGAATGTTCGCGTCCTGCGACAGCCTCGCCGCCAGCACACAGCCGGCCGTTCCCGCGCCCACGATGACGAAGTCGAATTCCGGCACGCGGTCCTCCTTCGGAGCCTCGTCACCCCTGCACGGTTTCGCATGGCCGTCATCAGGTATCGAAGCATCGGGGTCGTACGGCGGGGAGACGTTTACGCGCTTTTTGCTTCCGCCACAGTGATGGTCCGAACACCGCCGACCGGGCGGGGCACTTGGGGCTGGCGCGCTACGAAACGGGTGACCAAGGCCGCTTCTGGGCTGAGGCGGCCGCCGGCGCGTTGAAGAGGCTGGCGCCCACCGTGACGCCACCCGGCTGCATAACGAACGGTGATCCGTGGTCTGACTCAATGTCGACCTGATGCAACGGCTCGGTGTCACCAGCCGCTTCGCTGCAGGCGCCCGCGCCCTCTAGCACGGCCTGCTCGCCCCCGCCCGTCCCCAACAGCATCCCTCGCACCCTGCCAGGGATTCTCATGCCCTGAACATATGACAAATCGCGCTTGCCCCCACCCTGTGCCACGCTGAATGAGGCACCAGCAGACGGGCTGTTCCGGGCAGTTGCCCCACCCCCTCCCGTGCCGTTTCAGCATGGTCGGCTCTCGGCCTCGTCAACCGCCCGCTGAGGTTCAGCGGTACGACGGACATCACCTGCGCCGCTGTCGGCACCAGGCGAAAGGACGTCCATGAACGGGACCGATGGGCCCATCGCCCACGAGGCCGACGTACTCATCATCGGCAGCGGGCCGGTCGGGTGCACCTTCGCACGCAAGCTGGTGGAGGCCGGCCGGAGCGTCCTGATGATCGACGCCGGAGCCCAGCTATCCCGCCGCTACGGCGAACACCTCAAGAACAGCTACCTGTTCCAGAAGAACATCGACCTGTTCGTGTCCGTCATCAAGGGCAACCTGCTTCCCCTGTCGACGGCCACCAACAGGGAGCCGGTGCTCACGCTCGATCCGTCGGCGTTCTCGTACGACCCGGACAAGTACGCCGGTTTCTCACTGCGCAACCAGAACCCCGAGCAGCGCAAGCACCTCAACCTGCCCGCGGCGGCGGCGACGTACGCGGTGGGCGGCATGGCCACCCACTGGACCTGCGCGGTACCCCGCTTCCACCCCGAGGTGGAACGGCGGTACGGCGGCCAGGACTATCCCATCGACGAGAAGGAGATGGACAAGCTCTACGACGAGGCGGAGGCCCTGCTGGCCAGGAACACCTCCGTCTTCGCCTCCTCCGCCCGGCACCTGCTGGTCAAGCGCGTGCTGCAGCGGGCCGGTGAGGGGCTCGACGACGTGACCGAGCTGCCGCTCGCGGTCAGCGACCGCGCCGACTCCGCGCAGACATCGGCGGTGACCTGGTCGGCCGCCGACACCGTCCTCGGTGAGCTGGCCGACCCCGCCCACACCCCGTCGCAGGGATCGTTCACGCTGCTGCCCGAACATCAGTGCGTACGCCTGGAGATCTCCGGTTCGGGCAAGCACCAGAAGGTCCGGCACGCCGTGGTGCGCAACCTGCGCGACGTACGCGAAGAGGTGCGGTTGCGGGCCGATACGTACGTGGTGGCGTGCGGCGTCATCCCGACGCCACAGCTCCTGTTCAACTCCGGCGTCACGCTGCCCGCGCTCGGCCGCTATCTGACCGAACAGCCCATGTCCTTCTGCCAGGTGGTGCTGCAGCAGGAGCACATGGACCACATCGAGGAGATCCTGCGCGCCGAATCCGGTGCCCCTCCCGGCACCACAGCCGGCGTTGCATCCGGCGGCGGAGATGATCCGGCCCGGACTGCCGCCGACCGCGTCGCCCGTTACCGCGCCGCCCAGTTGAAGCGCCTGCAGTCCGGCGACAAGTGCGCCGACCCGGTGCCCTTCCCGCCCGACGAGCGCGACCCGAACCTGGCCCTGCTGGTGACCGAGCAGCGCCCCTGGCACTGCCAGATCCACCGGGACGCCTTCACCTACGGCGCCGTACCGCCGAACGTCGACCCCCGGCTGATCGTCGATCTGCGCTGGTTCGGCATCTCCAGGCCTCGGCCGGAGAACAAGGTCACCTTCTCCCGCTGCCTGCGCGACACCTTCGACATGCCGCAGCCCACCTTCCACTTCTGCCTCGACGAAGCCGAACGGAAGGAGACGGACCGGATGAACGAGCACATGCTGCGCACCGCTTCCGCGCTGGGCGGCTTCATGCCCGGCTCCGAGCCCGTCTTCCTCACCCCGGGCCTGCCGCTGCACATCGCGGGCGCCACCCGCATGGGCACGAATCCGCTGAACAGCGTCGTCGACGAGTACTCCAAGGTGTGGAACATCGACAACCTCTATCTCGGCGGCAACGGCCTGCACCCCTTCGGCAACGCCTCCAACCCCACGCTCACCAGCGTCGCCACGGCCCTGCACGCGGCCGACACCATCGTCAAGGGCCACCCCGGGCACTGACCCCGGACACCGGTCCCCGAAACACCCCTGGACCCCACCATGCCGGCACACTTCCCCCCGCCCCCGGACGGCATCCACCTGGGCATCACCCCCACCTGCTGGACCAACGACGACTTCCCGCTCATCGGCAACGACATCCCGATGGAGCAGTGCCTCAGCGAGATCGCGCTCGCCGGGTTCGAGGGGTGCAGCATCGGCCACACCTTCACCACCGACGTCCACGCGCTGACCGCCGCGATGCACCTGCGCGGCCTGAGCGTGAGCGAACCCTGGGTGAGCACGTACTTCACCGTGCCCGACGGCGCCGAGCGCAGCGCCCGCGAGCTGCTGAAGGTCCTGGAGTTCCTGAAGCGGTTCAACGCGGGTGACCCGCCGGTGCGGACCCGCACCATCGGCGTCGCCGAGTTCGGCAGGTCCGTACATCTGCAGGCGCTCAGCCTGCGCAGCAACAAGCCGGAGCTCACCGACGAGCAGTGGGCCGACCTGTGCGACGGACTGAACAAGCTCGGCGAGATCACCGCGAGCCAGGGCTTCATGCTGGCGTACCACCCCCACATGGGCACCGCGGTGCAGACCGAGCAGGACGTCGACCGGCTCATGCGGCACACCGACCCGCACCACGTCGGCCTCCTCCTGGACACCGGCCACCTCACCTGGGCGGGCGCCGATCCGACGGAGATCATCGAACGGCACCGCGACCGCGTCGCCCACATCCACCTGAAGAACGTCCGCGGCGCCGTCCACGCGGACCGCACCCTGGCCGACGGCAGTTTCCGCGAGTACGTGGAGGCGGGCATCTTCACGGTGCCCGGTGACAGCGACGGCGACGTCGACTTCGACGCCGTCCTCAAGGTGCTTCGCCCCGGTGACTCCTACCGCGGCTGGCTGGTGGTGGAGGCCGAGCAGGACCCGCAGGGGGGACACCCGCCGCTCCACTACGCCCAGACCGCCCGCGCCTACCTGGCCGAGGCCCTGGGCTGACGTATCCGACCATCCCCCTCTCCGGAAGGCACCCTCATGGGCGTCGCAAGCTCTTCCCTGAACATCCGCGTCCCCCGGTTCACCCGGGAGGTCCTCCAGGACAACCTCATCGAGGGCTACTGGCTGGAGGCCCCCGACATCGACGGCGACACCCGCCCCGACCTGGTCGGCCACGGCCTCTACCTCGGTGAGATCTACTGGTACAGAAACCCCGGCTGGCAACGGCAACTGGTCGCCGACGGCTTCCACATGCCGATCGGCGCCCACTTCGGGGACATCACCGGCAACGGCTACCCGGACCTCGTGGTCTGTTACGAGCTGTACGGCGAGCGTGGGCGCATCGACGACCCCGACCCCGACGGCGGGAAGATCGACTGGATCGAGAACACCGGGAAGTTCGACTCCGAGACACGCTGGAAGCGGCATTACATCGGCCGGGAGACAGCCATGCACCGGCTGCGCCTCGGCCACTTCACCCAGACCCGCAAGCCCGAGCTGATGGCCCTGCCGACCGTGGGGGGCCGGCACGTCCACGCCCTCGTCCCCGTCGTGCTGTTCAGCCCCAACAACGACGTACGCCAGCCCTGGGACAAGCGCGTCATCGACGACAGCCACTTCCGCATGATCCACGGAGTGGAGATCCAGCGGAATCCGCTGCCCGGCAGCGAGCACCTCGACTCGATCCTGCTCGCCTCCGAGGAAGGCGTGACCTGGCTCCACTACGACGTACGAGAGCACCGGTTCACCACCACACACATCGGCACCGGCGAACACGAACGGTTCGAGCAGACCGGGTTCAAGGGCAGCGGTGACGTGGGCGCCGGACGGATCGGCGACGACCCGCACGCCTACGTCGTGGCCACGGAACCCTTCCACGGCAACACCGTGGCGGCGTACATCAAGGAACGCCCGGGCACCCCCGTGGCCGAGGCGACCTGGCGCCGGATCGTGCTCGACGTCTTCGGCGACCCCAACGAACTCGGCGAGGGGCCGAGCCACCAGATCATCTGCGCGGACTTCGACAACGACGGCGACGACGAGTTCCTGGTGGCCCTGCGCGGGCCGCACCCCTGGCAGGGCGTCTTCTACTACAAGGCGCTGGACATCGCCGCCGGCGTGTTCACCAAGTGGCGGGTGTCCTCGGACAGCGCCGCGCGGATCGCCATCGGCGACTTCAACGGAGACGGCCGGCTCGACTTCGCCACCATCGCGTACAAGGTCGACAAGTACTTCCTCGCCGAGGACGCCAAACTCTGCCTGTTCCACAACGACACGTGAATGCTCTCCATCATGAGAAATGACAGACGTGATGAGAAATGACCGGTCGTGGTGGCCCTGGCTGATCGGAGCGGTCGGCTTCGCGGCGCTCGCCACCGTGGTCGCGCTCGTGGTCGGCTCGGGCGCGCAGGCGGCCGCGACCTCGCTGAGCGTCCTGATCTCGGCCACCGCCGGCCTGCTCAGTTGGTCATGGCACCGGACGCGCCCTGCCACGCCCGCCACCAAGGCGGAGCTGGAACAGGCCGCCGAGGCGCTCGCCGCCATGGTGCGCCGCCAGTGCACGGAGGAGGCCGCCGCACAGGGCCTGCTGGACCCCCACCCGCTGGCCGTGCGCTGGCACAGCGGCCAGACGGAAGCCGGCGACCACGCGCGGATGGTCGGCCGCACCCTCTCCGGCCGCACCGACAACATCCACGCCTTCGCCGAGGCCTTCCGTGCCCTGCCGCGCCGACGCCTCGTCATCCTCGGAGACCCAGGCGCAGGCAAGACGGCCCTCGCGATCCTGCTCGTACGAGAACTCCTGCGCGCCCCCGAACCCGGCGAGCCCGTCCCCGTCCTGCTGGACCTGGCCCCGTGGAACCCCCGCAAGGAGCCGCTCCTCGACTGGATGGCGCGCCGCATCCACGAGGACTACCCGGCGCTGCGCAACCACGAGACGTACGGGCGCGACGCGGCACGCAAACTGGTCGCCGAGCGGCGTGTCCTGCCCGTCCTGGACGGCCTCGACGAACTGCCCGCCCAGTCTCACCCCCAGGCGCTGGCCGCCCTCAACCACGCCATCGCCGTGCACGGCCCACTGATCCTCACCTCCCGCCAAGCCGAATACCACCAGGTGGTGGCGGACAGCGATGTGATCACCGCCGCCGCCGTCGTCATCGCGAAGCCGGTGGAGGCGGGGGACGTGGCCGACTACCTGCGCTGCGCCGTTCCGCCCCGGCGCAGCGCCGCCTGGCAACCGCTGATCGACGAACTCACCCGCCACCCCGAAGGCGCCGTCGCCCAGGCACTGTCGGTGCCGCTGAACATTTGGCTCGCCCGCACCGTCTACGCCTCACCGGCCAGTGACCCCGCCGAACTGACCCGCTGCACCGACGCGAAGAGCCTCCAGCACCATCTGCTCGACGCGCTGGTCCCCGCGGTCTTCTCCGCGGAGCCGACCGCCGCGGACCCGTCGGTCCCCGACGTACGCCGTACCGCCGCCGCCCGCTGGCGGCCCGACGACGCCCGCACGGCACTCGCCTTCCTCGCCGCACACATCAAACGGCAGGGCACGGACGACATCGCCTGGTGGGAACTGCACCGCACGCTGAGACCGGATCCGGCGGGTCCGCTGTCCGGCCCGGTGGCCGGTGCGGTCCTGGGGCTCGGGGCGGGATGCATGGCGGGCGAGTACTTCCACTGGGCGCTCTCGCCGTTCGCGCGCCTCGTCTGTTTCCTGACCATCACGCTCACCACCGGCGTCGCGGCGGCGGTGGTCATCCGGCTCACCCGGGCGCCCGGCGCGGGGACTGATGCCCGCGCCGTCGTGCGCCGTCTGGGTATCGGATGCGCGGTCGTCCTTCCACTCTCCGTAGGGGTGGGAGCGGTGATCGAGCACTGGGCAGGCGCGGTCGCCCGCATGGGCGCGGACATCGAGGTGGGTGTGGCGCCGTACACGGGGCTCAGGGCTGGTGTCGCCTGGGTCCTCTTCATGGCGCTGCTGGCCATCGGCGCGCTGTGTCTGTCACTGCTCTGCCGACGGGTCAGGTGGCGGCCGGGCGCCGCGGGGCACCGCGCCGAACGGGTGCGGAGAATCCTGGGGTTCGTCCTGCTCTTCTGGCTGGGTGCCGAACTCGCCGGTTTCCTCTCGTACCTGTCGGTGCGTCAGGTGACCGGGCGGCCGCTCACGGACGTCTCGTTCATCGACCCGTCCGAGGCGGTGACCTTCGTCAGTCAGCGTGCGGCCTTCCGTGCCTGCGTCTTCCTGCTGATCGTCGTCATCATGGCCGGCCTCCAGCTGGCCGACAGCTCGTCCCGCCCCACTCGGCTCGACTTCCGTGCCCCGAAGCGCCTGTTGTGGGCCATGCTGCCCGCATGTCTGGGCCAAGGGGTGCTGCTGGGCATCAGCCTGGGGATCGCGCTCGCCTTTGTGGCGCCCTGGACGACCGATCTGCCCTGGTGGGTGCGGTGCACCGCGACAGGCGTCCTCGGCGTGTTCTTCGGCGTCCTCTTCGGGGCGGGCCTGGCGGTTCTGCGCTGGGCCCGGGTCCCTGCCGACCTCGAACAGGAGACCCCGCAGTCCACCGTGCGCGGCGACCGCACGGTGGCCGTCGCGCTCATGGTGTTCGCGGTGGTACCGCCGCTGGTCAAGTGGGTCATCACGGTCTGGTGGGACCTGGAGAACAGTGACATCCCCGGCGTGGAGGTCGTCGGCGAGTGGCTGCTGACCCTGGAGGCGAATCTGGCGCTCGGGCTGGCCGCCGGACTCGTGGCCGTTTCGAGCACCGCCTACTTCGCCTACCGGGAGGCCGGCCTACGCCTCGCAGCGGCCCGACGGCTGCCGCGCCACCTGTTGTCCTTCATGGAGGACGCCCGGGTGCTCAGCGTCCTCAGACGCGTCGGTCCCGTATACCAGTTCTGTCATGCGGAGTTCAGGGACCGGATCGTCACCGGTGCCACAGCGGCGGGGGATACGACCGGGGCGGACGCCGCCCGCGCATGATGTTTTACGCCCCGCTCTTCCTCACGTCCCGCACTGCGCTCACGTCCCGCTCTCGGCCCACATGCGGCCCTCCGCGATCCGCCGTGCGACCTCCGCCGGAGCGACCAGCGTGACCTGCATGGCGTCCCCTTTGGGAACCTCGACCAGTGTTCCCTCGGGCACGATCAGACAGCTGCCCCCACAGCTGCTGAGGCACTTCTTCCTCGTGTGCCACGCGGAGTGCTCGGGGGCCCAGGCGAGTATGTCCCGCAAGGTCCATTCGCCGTCGTCCCTGTGCGGCAGGTCCACCTGGACGTCACACACGCTGATCGTGAAACGGTTGTCGGCGGCATCGTCCGTCATGCGTCTGCCTTTCTCACGGCTTTATTACGGCTTCATCCGGGCTTCACACCGGTGGATCTGTCGTCCCGGGCGGATCTTTGGCCAACGCTAAGGCCGCCTTCAACACCCCGCCACCAGAGGAAAACAGACCGTCACCGGAACGGCTGACGCCCCCCGGCCTCCATGTAGCGCTCGGCGCAGAGGACGTCGACGACGG
This sequence comes from Streptomyces sp. NPDC039480, assembly GCF_055597165.1. Taxonomy (NCBI): domain Bacteria; kingdom Bacillati; phylum Actinomycetota; class Actinomycetes; order Kitasatosporales; family Streptomycetaceae; genus Streptomyces; species Streptomyces sp. NPDC039480. The sequence goes on from NZ_JBVITX010000024.1 coordinate 11,591, forward strand.
CCGCGGCCGTGTGCGCCCGCTGGACCTCACCGCCGAACGCACCACTGCGGAGCATGGGCCAGGAATCAGAGAAACGGGCCTGCACCCGCGCCCCGGCCCGGAGCCGCCCCTCGCCGTCCCAACGGTCCGGAAGAGTGAATTCCCCCAGCGTCACGGGGATTTCCGACAGGTCGCCCTGAAGGAGCGCGGAGAGGTACTCGTAACGGTCGAAGGCGTCAGAGATCGTACGGTCGCTGTCGGCGCCAGGTTCGGTGAGCACGTCCCGCAGCCGTTCGCGCAGCCACGTGCTGTGCGACGCCTGGACGAGTGACGGCGGATGCGGCACGGCAACCAGGGCGTTGAGGAGCTCGGCGGAGCCGAGGATGTCCGCCGCGCGCAGGGCAAGTACGGCGGGCTCGGGCTCGGTGACGGCCCGCCCGGAGCCCGGGCGGGGCGCGGAGGGGTGTGGTCCGGAGGCGTACAGACCGGAGGGATATGGACTGGCGGGATACGGATTGGCGGGGCGCGCCAAGACCGGTTCGAGCAGCAGCCGGCCGAGCAGCTCGTCGCGGTCGGCCAATACGGCGGCGCTACCGGCGGCGGACAGGGCGAGCAGAGCCGGATAGAGATGCAGCAGTCCGGACCCCGCCGCCCCCGCCCCCTCCTCCTCACCGCCCTCCCCAGGTACGTTCAACAGCCGCTGCAACACACGCACCCACACCCGCGCGTGCGCCCCGGCCTCGTCGTGGAAGACGCCCACGGCCAGCAGGTGCAGCAGCGTCTCGCAGTCGCTCCGGTACCGCTCGAGCCGCTCCCGGTACGCCGCCGGGTCCGCGGCGCTTTCGCCGGGCGGGTACCTGCCGCCGTCCGAGAGGCGTTCCACGACCCGCGTCACCTCGGCGTCCACCAGCTCGTGCAGATCGATACGGCGTACGGGGTCGGGCAGCGCGCGCTTGAGACGGGCCACGGACAGTTCGCGGGTCGGCGCGGGTTCCGTCAGATGTTCCAGGGCCTCGACGCGGGCCAGCAGGCCGGGAAAGAGCTCCTCAGCCGTGACGCCCTGGACCACCACGGCTCCGTGCCGGGCGACGAGTTCGGCGGCCTTGCCCTGCGGGCTGTGCGGGGCGGCCCAGAACACGGGGTACCGGCGGGTGGCACGGCGGTCGAAGCAGGCGGCCAGCGCGTGGTCCCACTGGGCGGACCAGCCGCAGACGATCAGCCCGTACTCGTCGAGGACCTGGTCCACGAGACCGGCCCAGGCCGCCGGGTACTCGCCCAGTTCCCGCTCGGTGTTCCGGGCCTCCAGGTCGGTCACGTCGCCGTGCAGTTTGACGACCGTGGCCCGGGCGTGCGCCAGCGGCGTCATCCCGCGGAGGCTGTCGGGACTGTGGATGACCTGCGGCTGCACGCCCGCGGCTGCCAGCGCCTGCTCGGTGAGACGGTCGAAGTTGGTGGTCAGGACCACGCGCACCGAGCCGCGCGCCACCAGCCGGGCCGCAGCGTGATGCGCCACCCCGGGCCGCTTGAGCCCGTCCGCCCACTCGCCGCCCGCCCGCTCCCCGTTCTCCCGCCCTTCGTTCTCCCGCCCCTCGGCGTCCGGTTCGAAGTAGCCGCGCAGCAGTTTGTGCCGGGCGGCTGGGGTGTCGCCGAGCGCCTCCAGCAGGGCGGAGTAGCCGAGTGGACCCCCGTCCCCATGGCGGGCCCACCAGGCCTCCGGATCGGCGACGGCGAGTTCCTCGTCCGCGCCCCGCGCGACGGCGGCCCGGTGCACCAGGTCCGTGACGATCTCCCACCCCGTTGGCACACCGGCGGCGCGCGACATGCCCGCACCCAGCAACAGCGCGTACACACCGGGCCCGGCGTGCACGCACATGGCGAGCGAGACCATCGGATCCAGACCACGTACCGCCGCTGCCACGGTCGGCCTGCCGTCCTCCTGCATGCCCTCCACTGTGCGCCGCGGTCCACCGGAACGCCTCTTGGATACGGCGCTCGCGACCGCGGGTATGAGTGAGCCCATGACCACAGAAAAGCTGCAAACAACGCAAAATGCCATCAACTGGCCCGAGAGATATCTGCCCGGCACCGGCGACAACTTCGTCTCGAACGAGGTGATCGTCCAAGGCCTCACCGCCGCCCACATCTGGCGGTATCTGACCGATACCTCCACGTGGGAGTCGTACTACGACAACATCACCGCCATCTCCTTTCCGGCAGGCGGCGGCCCCGTGCTTAAGGACGACGTCACCTTCACCTTCGACCCCGTCGGCTTCGACACTGTGCGCACCCAGAACGCCCGCGTCGTCGAGTACCAGGCCCCGGCGGAAGGCGTCCCCGGCCGCCTGTCCTGGACCGCCGACCAGGACGGAACGCCCGAGGAACGACTCGACGTACTGCACGCCTGGCTGGTCGAGGACCTGCCCGGCGGCCGGGTACGGATCCTCACCCAGGAGACACAGCTCGGCCGGCCCGCCGCCGAACTCGCCCGGCAGCTCCCCAACCCGATGCTCAACGGCCACCAGGCCTGGCTGACCGGCCTGGTCAAGGCGGCCTCCGACAGCGGGGACGCCTGACGGGCCCCCTGCGCTGCCCCCGGCCCGCGCGCTCCACCGTGCTGCCCACGGACGGCGGCGCCAGGCCGCGAGTGACGCGGGGCGGGGCTACCGTCGGCGGTATGGACGGTGATCTTCGAGGCTGGCGCCGGTGCCTGCTCGGCGGGGCGGTCTTCGCCGTATGCATGGCCGGCACGACCCTCCCGACCCCCCTCTACGGCCTCTACCAGCAGAAGTTCGACTTCTCCGAGCTCACGGTCACCGTCGTGTACGCCGTCTACGCGGTCGGCGTCATCGGAGTGCTGCTGCTCGCCGGCAACGCCTCGGACGCCGTGGGCAGACGGCCGGTGCTGCTGTGGGGCCTGGGGGCCGCGACGGCGAGTGCCGTCTGCTTCCTGTGCGCGACCACGCTCGGCTGGCTGTACGTGGGGCGACTGCTGTCGGGGCTGTCCGCCGGCCTGTTCACCGGAGCCGCCACGGCGTACGTGCTGGAGCTGGCACCGCGCGGCGGCACCTCGCGGGCCACGTTCCTCGCGACCGCCGCCAACATGGGCGGGCTCGGCTGCGGCCCACTGCTCGCCGGAGTCCTGTCGCAGTACGCCGACTGGCCCCTCTACCTGCCATTCGCCGTCCATCTCGCCCTGGTGGCCTGCTCGGCCGTCATCCTGCTGCGGCTTCCGGAGACCGTGCGGGAGCGGCGCCCGCTGAGAACCGTCCGGCCGCAGCGGCCCGGTCTGCCCCCACGAGTGCGGGCGGTCTTCGGCCCCGCGGCGACCGCCACCTTCGTAGGCTTCGCACTGTTCGGCGTATTCACATCGGTCAGCCCATCCTTCCTCGCCGAGTCCTTGAACGTGCACAACCACGCGGTGAGCGGCTCGGTCGTCGCACTGGCCTTCTTCGCCTCGACCGCGGGCCAACTGGCCGTCGGCCGAATCGGCCTGCGCCGATCACTCCCACTGGGCTGCGCCGCACTCCTCGCCGGCCTCGCATTGCTGGCAGGCGCGCTGTGGTGGGAACTGCTGCCACTGGTGGTGCTGAGCGCGATCGTCGGCGGAATCGGCCACGGTCTGGCGTTCCGCGGTTCACTGAGCGCGGTGGCCGAGGCCTCCGACCCGAACGAGCGGGCAGCGGTGATCTCGTCCCTGTTCGTGGTGGCCTACACGGGCATCTCGGTCCCGGTCATCGGCGTAGGCCTCCTGGCAAGCCCCATCGGCCTGGAGGGCGCAGGGCTGGTGTTCATCGCCTGCATGACTCTGTTGGTGTCGGCTGCGGGGGTCTATCTGCTGCGACGCCCGGTACGCGCGACAGAGAAGACTGTCTGACCTGAACGCTTTACCGCAGTTCGGTGGGTCTTCTTCAGGTGAAGCCCAGGGGAGTCGAACCTGAAGTCGTCACCTTCGAAGCCGCTCGGGACGATGAACTGCTTGCCCTCATCGAAGCGCCAACGCCCGTACGTGGGGATGCGGCGGCCGGGCTGGGGGTGATCGCCACGTACGAGGACAGGTTCAGACAATCAGCGGCTACTCCCGGATGCCGTCGGGCGCGGCGCCGTGTCGTCCCTGAGCGCTGCTATCGGCGCCGCCAGTCCGCCACCGCCCAGCGGCGGCCGCCAGTCGCTGCCCGGGCTATCAGGGGAGGCAAAGAGGCCACCCGATGGTCGCGACGGCCCCAACTGTCGCGAACGCAGTGTTCGATACTGATGCGCAGTCACGAGGTCATGCCGATGTCCTGCCGATTGCCTTCCCCGACCCCCAGCCTGCCCCATAATGGGTGAAGCAGATTGCAGGTGTTCGCGTCCAAGGGACTGGCGCCAATGGCAGAGTGGACCTTTGTTACCCACCACACCCGGGTGCTGCTGATCATCGCCCGCGACCCCGCCGCGCGCATACAGGACATCGCCACGGCCTGCCAGGTCAGCGAACGCACCGCCCAGACGCTCGTCAGCGACCTCGAAACCGCCGGTTATCTCAGCCGCGAGCGGGAGGGGCGACGCACCCGCTACACCCTCCACCTGGACGGCCCGTTCCGGCACCCGCTCCTGGCCGGCCACTCTCTCCGAGCACTGCTCGACCTGCTGACCAGCCATCCGGCAGACGAAGGCCCCGCAGGGGACTCCTCGAAGGACGGCACGCCACCGTCTGCCCCTTCCGCCGGCACCGGCTACGCGGAGACCCACGAAAAAGGGACCCGCTCATGGGACAGCTGGCCATCCACCGAACCACACCCGACGCCCACCACTCCGTCACACTGACACTCGTCGGCGAACTGGATGTGGCCAGCATCAGCGAGCTCTGCGACATCGTCGTCCGCACTCTGCTGAGCGACGGTCGGCACCTGATGGTCGACCTCGATGGCATCACTTACTGCGACAACGGCAGCCTGTACACGATCCTCGGCATCCAGCACGCCACCGACCACGTCGGCGGCAGCCTCGCCATCACCACGGCCAGCACCCCGGTCCGCAACGCCCTCCACCACAACGGGCTGAACGAGATCCTGACGATCACACCGAGGTGACCTCACCCACCCCCAATACGGTCGTGATTTGTTCCACTCGCCTCGCCGAGCGTCGCAGAGGCAGAGCAGGGGATTGGGGGCAGATGTCGCGGCCGCACAGTGAACTCCGCCGTGTGGCGGGCGCTCGAGTAGCTCGGCCCGGCAGGGCCGCCGCACCCCCGTGGCGGCGGCCCGGTTCCGGTTCAGGGCAGCCGAGTTGCGGCGTACGCCTCGATGGCGGCCCGCTGGTACGCGGCCAGGCCCGGTGCGATCGACTCGTACACCGTGTGCCAGTGCTCGTTCTCCACGCAGGCCTGCCCGATCGCACGGTACTCCTCACCAGTGACGGCCCGAATCCGGGCCAGCGTCCGGTACTGGGTGTCGATCTCGGCCTGCACCGCGTCGGCGTCAGCGGGCAGGCCGGCGGCCAGCAGCTCGGCCAGCCGGATCATCAGCGCCGTGCGCTCGCGCTCGTCTGCCTCGATCTCGGCCTCGCTCAACGCCGAGGTGTGCCGTTCGATGGCCCCGACCAGCTCCGGGAAACCGTGCAGGGCCTTCATGCACTCGGCGGACCGGATGCCTTCGAACAGGTTCTCCGGTCGACTGATGCTGATCATGTCTGTGCCGTCCTTCCTGGACTGCTCCAGTTCGGTGATCGTGCGGGCGACGGTGTCAGCCAGGACATTCAGCCGGTCGCGCTCGGCGAGCAGCCGACGGTGATGGCCCCGCAGGGCCTCCAGTTCGTCGACCTGCGCGGCCAGGACCCGGCCGATTTCAGGCAGCCCCAGGTCCAGCGCTCGCATCACAAGGATCTGCTGCAGCCGCAGCAGTTGGCGCTCCTCGTAGTAGCGGTGGCCGTTGGCCCTGATCCCGGCCGGCGGCAGCAGGCCGATCTCGTCGTAGTGCCGAAGTGTCCGGGCCGTCACGCCCGACATCCGGGCGACCTCCGCGATCGGCCAAGCCACCGCCGCCTCCCTCACAATGCTTCACCGTGCCGGAATCTCCGGCTCTCCTCAGGACGGTAGAGGCTTCCGCTGCGGCAGCTTCAAGCCCAGCTGCCAGAGGGAGTTGAGGAGGTGGTGTTCTTTCGGATTGCGATCGCTGAGCGCACTTCAACAGGAAGCGGTCGCAACGGAGTTGTCGGGACTGCCTCTGCCGCCGCCTCGACCAACACCCGGTGGGCCCCCTGATCGGCTCGGCGAACTCCTCCGCCAGGCATCGGCATCGGCATCGGCATCGCATAGGGCTTCTCTCACATGGGGTGATTGAGGGAGATGCGAGTCTGTTTTGAGGCGGAGGGCTGACGGTGGGGGGACTCGGGGGGAGGTGGGGTCGTGGACGCTGCGATGGGTGGGGTTGCCCTGCTGAAGGTGGTGCGGGGACAGGCCAGTGAGGAGGAGCTGGCCGTGCTGACGGTGGCGTTGTGGTCGCTGGCGGCCGGCCGGGATCCGGAGCAGACGGCGGGGCGGGGTGCGCTGAGTGGGGACCGTCGCGTGGTGTGGCGGCCGCCTGAGCACGCGAAGGTGTATCGGGCGCCGCACAGCTGGCGATGACCGTCCGGTCCGCAGCGCCATGAGGAGAGGCGGCGCAAGGCGCCGCCGGCAGCAGGGGGAGCCACCAGCCGCCCCGTATGAAACCGTCGTAACGGTTTGTATGGCGTGTCAGCTGTGAGGCTCTGAGGCTTTGAGGGCCCTGTGGGCCTGGTTGCCATCGTCCGGGTTGGGTGCGTTGTTCGGCCAGGTTGGTCTGTTGGCGCAGTCGGTCTAGTGGGATCAGTTGGTTGGTCTGGTGTTCGCAGGGAGGGGCTGTGATGGCGTCGGAGTCTGGGTCGGGTTCGGGTGCTGGTGGGGGGCGCGTGGCGGAGCTGCGCGAGATCCGGGCGGTGGCGTTGCGCGGGCCGGGTGAGAAGGCAACCGAGGCACAGCACTCCAAGGGTAAGTTGACGGTGCGTGAACGAATCGAGCTGCTCCTCGACCCGGATTCGTTCAACGAGGTCGAGCAGTTGCGCAGGCACCGGGCCACGGGCTTCGGCCTGGAGGCGAAGCGGCCGTACACGGACGGTGTGGTCACCGGCTGGGGGACGGTGGAGGGCCGGACGGTTTTCGTTTACGCGCACGACTTCCGTATCTTCGGCGGGGCGCTGGGGGAGGCGCACGCTGCGAAGATCCACAAGATCATGGACATGGCCATCGCGGCGGGCGCGCCGCTCATCTCGCTGAACGACGGAGCAGGTGCGCGTATCCAGGAGGGTGTCTCTGCCCTTGCCGGTTACGGCGGCATCTTCCAGCGCAACACCAAGGCGTCTGGTGTGATCCCGCAGATCAGCGTGATGCTCGGCCCGTGCGCCGGCGGTGCGGCGTACTCGCCCGCTCTCACCGACTTCGTGTTCATGGTGCGCGAAACTTCGCAGATGTTCATCACCGGGCCGGATGTGGTGCGGGCGGTGACGGGCGAGGAGATCAGCCAGAACGGTTTGGGTGGCGCGGACGTGCACGCGGAGACGTCAGGGGTGTGCCACTTCGCGTACGACGATGAAGAGACCTGTCTGGCCGAGGTCCGTTATCTGATCTCGATGCTGCCTTCCAACAACCGGCAGGCGCCGCCGACGGTCGTCTCGGGTGATCCGGCGGGGCGGACCACCGAGAGTCTGGGGGAGGTGGTGCCGGCCGATGGCAGCCGTCCCTATGACATACACCGGGTGATCGAGGAGCTCGTCGATGACGGGGAGATCCTGGAGGTTCACGAGCGGTGGGCGCGCAACATCGTGTGTGTGCTGGCCCGCCTGGACGGCCAGGTGGTGGGGATCGTCGCCAATCAGCCGCAGGTGCTGGCCGGGGTGCTGGACATCGAGGCTTCGGAGAAGGCCGCGCGCTTCGTGCAGATGTGCGACGCCTTCAACATCCCGATCCTGACCCTGTTGGACGTGCCGGGCTTCCTGCCCGGCGTCGACCAGGAGCACGGCGGCATCATTCGGCATGGGGCGAAGCTGCTCTACGCGTACTGCAACGCGACCGTGCCGCGGATCTCGCTGATCCTGCGCAAGGCGTACGGCGGCGCATACATCGTGATGGACAGTCAGTCCATCGGCGCGGATCTGACCTATGCCTGGCCGACCAACGAGATCGCGGTCATGGGCGCCGAGGGTGCCGCGAATGTGATCTTCCGGCGTCAGATCGCGGCCGCCGAGGACCCGGAGGCGATGCGGGCGCGGATGGTCAAGGAGTACAAGGCCGAGTTGATGCACCCCTACTACGCCGCCGAGCGTGGTCTGGTCGACGATGTGATCGACCCGGCTGAGACCCGCGAGGTCCTTATCAAGTCGCTGGCCATGTTGCGTACGAAGCATGCGGACTTGCCTTCGCGTAAGCACGGTAATCCTCCGCAGTAGCCGCCGCCCGCCGCCCGTCACCTGCCACTCTGCGCAGCGACGCACCGGGCCTCCCGTCACGCGGCGTTGGGGGGTGCCTCTATCTGTTTGGTCAGGCCGGGCAAGGACGGTCGGTATGACGGATCGGGATCGGTTGGGGCGGGCGGCGGTGCACTATGCGGCTGCCGACGGGGACGCGGATGGGCTGCGGGTGCTCTTGGCCGGGGGCGCCGCCGTGGAGGCAGTCGACGATGCGGGCTGGACCGCGTTGCATTTCGCGGCTCAGGCCCAGGCTCCGTCGGCTGTTGAGGTTCTCTTGGCCGCGGGTGCGGCGGTTGATGTCGCGGACCGTCATGGCAATACGCCGCTGTGGAGGGCGGTCTTCTGTTCGCAGGGCGAGGGCGCGACGATCCGGCTGCTGGTGGAAGCCGGTGCCGACCCTGACCGGGGCAACGGCCATGGCGTGAGCCCGCGGAAGCTGGCGGGACGGATCTCCAACTACGACGTGGCTGCCCATTTTCCGGCCGGGGATGGGACTGTGTTCTAGGCTCCGCTGCCTGTGGCGGTCGGTCTTGGTCTCGCCCGGGCAGAGGTCAGCGATTCGCTGCATCGTTATGATCGTTGTCGCCTTCCGGGTCCATCAGTACCGGTTTGCCCAACCGGCACCCGATTTCCCTGAGGAAGTCACAGAACGCGTTGAGTCGTTCCTGGCCCTGCAACTCCCGTAGGTCGACGTCGAAGTCGACTTCATCGGCGGTACGGAAACGGAAGATCGCCAGCATGTCGTCGGCGGGCCAGACCCGCAGGTTCGGGCACTCGGCATCGGCCGGGCGGCACAGCACGGCATCTGCCCCGGGTACCGGAAGCGTCGCCTCTCCCTCCGTGTACTGGTACTTCCAGCCCTTCTCCGTCACAAGATCGAGGACCGCTTGCCAGTCGTTCACCGAGGCGTTCAGGACACGCACGTCCGGCAACGTACCCATCACGTCCGGGTCGAAGAAGGGCCGCACGTGCTCCCACAGCAGATCAGTCACCCCCGCATGCTGCCCGGCTCACCGATCTGACGCACCCTCGTTTCCTTGCCGGAGGCATAGAGGCCCCTCCGTGTATGTGGCGTGCGTGGTGTCGGTTTTGGGGTGTTTGTGGGTGGGGGTTGGGTTGAGGGTGGGGTGGGTGGTGGTGGGGTGGTGGTGGGGTTGGGGTAGAAACCAGCTGCGCGGTTTTGTATTGACAGGGGTGGGGGTTTGGATTTGAATCGGGGTGCCGGTGGGGTGGTGCTGGTGGCGTCTTCTGGGGGGAGAGGGTGTGGGTATCGGGGGGTTGGTGGTGCCGTGGGCTCCCGGGCCACGGCTGGGGCCGGGGTCGTGTGCCGGCTCGTTGGTGCCGGTGTCGTCGGGTTTGAAGCCGCAGCGGGTGTTGGGGTTGTGCGGCGGTCGGTTGGTGTGGGTGTTGCGGGAGGGGTTTCCTAGGGTCCGCAGGGCCCGTGCTGCCCAGGTCCGTCGCGCCGTTCAGGTTTCTCGCGCCGTTCAGGTCAGCCGTACCGTTCAGGCCTGTCGCGTCGCTCAGGATTTTCGCACCGTTCAGGTCGGGCGTGCTGCTCAGGCCTCCCGGGTCACTCGCGTCGCTCGGGCTTCTCGTACCGTTCAGGTCGGGCATGCCGTGCAGGCCTCTCGCGTCGTACAGGTTTCTCGCAGTGTTGGGATGTCCGAGGAATATCAGGCCTCCTCCACCGTCCAGGTCCGCTGCGCTGCTCAGATCTTCCACGCCGTTCCGGCTTCTCGTGCCGTTCAGGGCTCCCAGGTGTCCAAGGCCGTTGAGGCCTGCCGGAACGTTCAGGCTTCTCGTACTGTTCAGGTTCGCCAAGTCCTACGGGCTGTTCGGGTTTCTCACGCTGTTCGGGTTTTCCGAGGTTCCCAGACTGTCCAGGCTCCTCAGGCCGTTCAGGTCTCCCGTCGCGTTCAGGTTTCCTGGGTCCCTCGAGCTTCGCCAGCCCGTGCCGTTGAGGCTTCTCACGCCGTCTGGGTTTTCCGGGTCGTTCAAGTCCCGTCAGGCCTAGGTGCTGTTGAGGGTTCTCGCGTTGTCCAGGCCTCTCGGTCTCGCGCCCTTGAGGTTTTTCCTTCTCATACACCCGGTGTCGTGCCGGTGGCTTCCGGTGCTCCCCGCGTTCTTCAGTCTGGCCGGGCCCTTGGTGGTTTCCCCGCTGTTCGGGCTGTCCGGGATTCCTGTAGCGGCAAGGCCGTTCATGCCCCCGGGATTTGCAGGGTCCCTGCAGGGGCCAGGTTCTTCATGCGGCCTGGGCTTCGCGCGCTGATGGGGTTTCCCGTGGTCCTCGTGTTGCTGCCTGGTTGTCGGGTTTTTCCGGGTGGTGGCTGGTTGTTGGCGGGTGGGGGTGGGGTGGGGTGGTGGAGTGTTTTCCGGTTGGTGGTGTGGGTTTCATTCGGGTGGGTGTGTTGGTGGTGTGGGGTGGTGTGGGAGCGGGTCGTGTGGGTCGTGTGGCCAACCTGATGGCAAGTCATGTTCCGTGAGAGGGACGGGGTTTGGGGGTGGTAGTGGGGGTGTGTTGTGGTGACGGTTTGCGGTGAGTGCGGCCGGTGCAGCCAATGAAGCCGGTACTGCCGGTGTGGTTGGTGCGGTTTGGTGTAGGAACTCGACGATGTACGGAGGAGTCCCGTGAAGATTCAGGTTCTGGGTCCGTTGAGCGCCGAGGTCAACGGGGGATCGATTGTTCCGTCGGCGAGTAAGCCGCGGCAGATTCTGTCTCTTTTTGCCCTCTATCCCGGTCAGGTGTTGCCTGTCCCGACGCTGATGGAGGAGTTGTGGGGGACGGCGCCGCCGCAGAGTGCGTTGACGACGTTGCAGACTTATATTCTGCAGTT
>NZ_JBVITX010000025.1:0-6904 GCF_055597165.1 Streptomyces sp. NPDC039480
TCGGTGATGCCCATGGCGTACGCGACGATCGAGCCTGCCGCGGAGCCTCGGCCGGGGCCGACCGCGATGCCGTTGTTCTTGGCCCACATGATGAAGTCGGCGACCACGAGGAAGTACCCGGGGAACCCCATCTGGATGATGATGTCCATCTCGTACTCGGCCTGCTTCTGCCGGTCGTCGGGGACACCGCCCGGATAGCGGCGCTCCATGCCGCGGCGGACCTCCTCCTGGAACCAGGTGACCTCGGTGAAGCCCTCCGGGATGTCGAACTTCGGCATCAGGTCGCGCTTCTCGAACATCCCCGTGGTGTCGATCTGCTCGGCGACCAGGAGCGTGTTGCGGCAGCCCTCCTGCCAGGCGTCGGACGAGTCGATGGCGTACATCTCGTCGGTCGACTTCAGGTAGTAACCGGTGCCGTCGAAGCGGAAGCGGTCGGGGTCCGAGAGGTTCTTGCCGGTCTGGATGCAGAGCAGGGCGTCGTGGGCGGTCGACTCGTGCGCGTACGTGTAGTGCGAGTCGTTCGTCACCAGGGGCGGGATGCCGAGCTTCTTGCCGATCTCCAGGAGGCCGTCGCGGACCCGGCGCTCGATCTCGATGCCGTGGTCCATCAGCTCCAGGAAATACCGGTCCTTGCCGAAGATCTCCTGGTACTCGGCCGCAGCCTTCAGGGCCTCGTCGAACTGGCCGAGGCGCAGCCGCGTCTGGAGCTCACCCGACGGGCATCCGGTGGAGGCGATCAGCCCCTCGGACCACTGGGAGATCGTCTCCTTGTCCATGCGCGGCCACTTCTGGAGCCAGCCTTCCGCATAGGCGTCGGAGGAGAGCCGGAAGAGGTTGTGCAGACCGGTCTTGTTCGCCGCCCAGATCGTTTTGTGCGTGTAACCACCCGAACCGGACACGTCGTCGCGCTTCTGGTGCGGCTGGCCCCACTGGATCTTCCGCTTGTTCCTGCGCGACTCCGGCGCCACGTACGCCTCGATGCCGATGATCGGCGTCACGCCCGCCTTCTGCGCGGAGTGGAAGAAGTCGTACGCCCCGTGGAGGTTGCCGTGGTCGGACATCGCGATATGGGTCATGCCCATTTCGTTGCACGCGTTGAACATGTCCTTCAGCCGCGCGGCACCGTCGAGCAGCGAGTACTGAGTGTGCACGTGCAGGTGCGTGAAGGGCGGCTTTGTCACGACGGGAGGCCTCCGGAGAACGCTGGGGAACAGGCTGCGGACAGTCTGGGGGGTCAGCGTGGAAGTCTAATCCGGGGCGCTGACAGTCGGCGGGCACTCGGGAGTACGGTCGAGCGTTGGAAGGGGCGGACCATCCGTCCCACGTCACGCACCACCCCGTACCAGGAGGCACCCAGCGATGTCGGTCCCGCAGCCCACTGCTGAGCAGCGCGGCGAGCAGATCCTCGCCGTCTTCGACACCGCGTTCGGTGAGCTGCTCGCCGCGGACCCCGCCGCGTTCCGGGTGAAGTTCCGGAAGATGGCCTCCTCCGCCTTCGCGTTCTACCGCGGCACGGCCTGCCTGTTCTACGCCGACCTGGAGCGCGAGCAGCACGGCGGCCCGTATCTGGACGACCGCACCGGCCGGGTGTGGATCCACGGCGACCTCCACGCGGAGAACTTCGGGACGTACATGGACTCCCAGGGCCGCCTGATCTTCAACGTGAACGACTTCGACGAGGCGTACGTCGGCCCCTTCACCTGGGACCTGAAGCGCTTCGCCGCCTCCGTGGCCCTGATCGGCTACACGAAGGCGCTCGGCGACGAGCAGATCACCGACCTCGTGCGGACCTACGCCGCGGCGTACCGCGAGCGCGTCCACGACCTCGCGACGGGCGCCAAGAGCGACGAGGTGCCGCCCTTCACGCTGGACACCGCCCAGGGCGCCCTCCTGGACGCGCTGCGCGACGCCCGCTCCCTGACCCGCTTCGGGCTGCTCGACTCGATGACGGAGATCCGCGACTTCGAGCGCCGTTTCGCGCCGGGCGGCGGCTCCATCGAGCTCGACGCCGCCACGCGCTACAAGGTCCTCGCCGCGTTCGACGGCTATCTGGAGACCCTGCCGGAGTCCTCCCTCACCCGCCCCGACTCGTATCGCGTGAAGGACGTCGTCGGCCGCCGCGGCATCGGCATAGGCTCCGCCGGCCTGCCGTCGTACAACATCCTCCTGGAGGGCAACAGCGACGCCCTGGAGAACGACGTCGTGATCTACCTCAAGCAGGCCCAGACCCCCGCGGTCTCCCGCCACATCACGGACCCCGCGGTCCGCGACTACTTCCAGCACGAGGGGCACCGCACGGTCATCTCCCAGCGCGCCCTCCAGGCGCACGCCGACCCGTGGCTGGGCTGGACCGAGCTGGACGGCGCGGGCCAGCTCGTCGCCGAGGTCTCGCCGTACGCCGTGGACCTGGACTGGTCGGACATCGACGACCTGGAGGAGATCTCCGCGGTCGTCGCCGACCTGGGCCGCGCCACGGCCACGATGCACGCCGCCGCGGACGACGAGAGCGGGCACTCGGACCTGGTGCCGTTCTCCACGGAGCGCGCCATCGACGCCGCCATCGCGGCCGACGAGGACGGCTTCGCGGACCTGCTCGTCGACTTCGCCCACAGCTACGGCGCACGCGCGCGTGCGGACCACCAGATCTTCGTCGACCTCTTCCGCAACGGCCGCATTCCGGGCCTGTAGGCGTCCGAGGACCCGGGAGGCCCACAGGCACCCTTTATGGGCCTCCCACAGGAACACATGGCACACTCCTCCGCGATGGACATATCCGGGACCCAGCTCAGAGCCGTGCGCGCGGCGCTGTTCACGGCACTCGTCGTGACGCTCTCCGCCGCGTCGCACGTGCTGCTGTCCCGGGTCCCCCTGCCGCTGACCACCGTCGCGGCGATCGCCGCCCCCGTCTTCCTCATCGCGTACGCGATGGCGGGACGCGAGCGGGGGTACAGGCGGATCGCGGCCCTGCTGATCCCTCTCGAACTGGCCGCCGACACGGTGTTCACCGCCGGCCAGCACGTCTGTTACGGCGAGGCGGGCGGCCCCGTCGCGGGTCCGCTGCGCTCCGTCGGCTTCGACGTGCTGTGCGGCGGGGCGCCCGTGGGGTCGCCCCTGGCCCGGATGACGGCGGACGGGCACGGCGCCGCCGCGCTGCTCGCCGACGCGGACCCGGGCGCCGCCTGGCTGCTGCTCGGCGCGCACGTCGGCGTGGGCCTCCTCGCGGCGGCCTGGCTGCGGCGCGGCGAGCGGGCCCTGGCCCAGCTGCTGCGCGCGGTCGCCGCCGCGACCTTCCGGCCCCTGCTGATCGCGGTCGCCGCGGTCACCACCTTCCGCACGCCCGTCCGCCGCGCCCCGCGCCCCGCGCGCCGGGTGCGGGCGGCGCGCACGCGGCTGCTCGTGCACTTCGTGGGACGGCGTGGACCGCCGTGCTCGGCCGTCTTCGCCTGAGCACAGCACCCCCACGCAGTTCACCCACACGGAGAAAAAGATCATGAGCAAGCGCAACAGCCAGGCCGCCAAGTCCGCCGCCCGCGAGCGGATCCGCGCCCAGCAGGAAGCCGAGCGCAAGCGGGAGAAGCAGAAGCGGGCCGTCATCGTCGGCGTCTCGATCGTCGGCGTCCTAGCGCTCGCCGGCGGCGTCGGCTACGCCGTCATGCAGACCAACAAGCCCGGTTACTGGGAAGAGGCCAAGGACAAGAAGGTCGTCAAGCCCGCCAACACCTCGGGCGAGGACGGCACCACGGTCACGATCGGCAAGTCCGACACGAAGAACACGGTCCACCTCTACGAGGACCCGCGCTGCCCCGGTTGCGCGGCCATGGAGCAGTCCATCGGCTCCGCGATCGACAAGGGCATGAAGGACGGCGACTACAAGCTGAACTTCACCGTCGGCACGTTCCTCGACAACAACCTCTCGGGCGAGGGGTCGAAGAACGCCCTCAGCGCGCTCGGCGCCGCGCTGAACGTCAGCCCCGAAGCGTTCCTCGAGTACAAGACCGCCCTGTTCTCCACGAAGTACCACCCCGCGGAGTCCACCGACGAGTTCGCGAAGGACGAGTACCTGATCAAGGTGGCGAACACCGTGGACGCCCTCAAGAACAACGACAAGTTCAAGAGCGCCGTCGAGAAGGGGACCTTCGACCCCTGGGCCCTGAAGATGAGCGACTCCTTCCAGTCGGCCGAGGGCGTGGAGTCCACCCCGACCATCAAGATCAACGGCAAGGTGGTCGAGACGCCGAAGACCCCCGACGCCTGGAAGGCCGCCTTGAAGAAGGCGGGCGTCACGAAGTAGCCGGCTGAACAGTACTCAAGAGGGGGGCGAACTTGACGAGTTCGCCCCCCTCTCGCGATTACCGATCAGTATCGTGATCGTCCGTGACCAGTCGAAACGATCTTCATTCGTCGCTCAACTCCCCCGCCCCGAGCCGCCGTACCGTCGTCAAGGTGGCGGCCGCCGGCGCCGCGCTCGCCGCGCCGCTCGCCTCCATACCCGCGCACGCCGCCGAGAGACCCGCCTTCCACCACGGCGTCGCCTCCGGAGACCCGCTGCCCGACGGCGTCCTGCTCTGGACCCGCGTGACCCCCACGCCGGACGCCGTGCCGGGGTCCGGCAAAGGCCCCGACACCGAAGTGAGGTGGGAGGTCGCCGAGGACAAGGGCTTCACCCGGGTCGTGGCGCACGGCAGCACCGCCGCGCGGGCCGCGGCCGACCACACGGTCAAGGCCGACGTAAGGGGCCTGCACCAGGCGACCACCTATTACTTCCGCTTCTCCGTAGGAGACGTCCGCTCCCCCGTGGGGTGTACCCGCACCACCCCCGCGCACGACGCCTCCGCGCACGGCGTCCGCTTCGGAGTGGTGTCCTGCGCGAACTGGGAGGCGGGCCACTTCTCCGCCTACCGCCACCTCGCGGCACGCACCGAGCTCGACGCGGTCCTCCATCTCGGGGACTACATATACGAGTACAAGAGCGGCGAGTACCCGTCCGCCGAGCACGTCGTCCGTCCGCACGAGCCGAGGCACGAGATCCAGACGCTCGCCGACTACCGCACCCGGCACGGCGTCCACAAGACCGACCCCGACGCGCAGGCGATGCACGCGGCCCACCCGGTCATCGCGATCTGGGACGACCACGAGTTCGCCGACAACGCCTGGTCGGGCGGGGCCGTGAACCACTCCCCGGAGACCGAGGGCGGCTGGGCGGTGCGCATGGCGGCGGCCAAGCAGGCCTACTTCGAGTGGATGCCCGTGCGCCCCTCCACCGAAGGCACCGTGTACCGCCGCGTCCGTTTCGGGAAGCTCGCGGATCTCCACCTGCTCGACCTGCGGTCCTTCCGCTCCGAGCAGGCGGGCCTCGGCAGCGGCGCGGTCGACGACCCGGACCGCACGCTCACGGGCCGCGCCCAGCTCGACTGGCTGAAGTCGGGCCTCGCGTCCTCGGAGGCGGCCTGGAAACTGGTCGGGACCTCGGTGATGATCTCGCCGGTCGCCTTCGGCTCGCTGCCCGCTCATCTCCTGGAGCCGCTGGCGGAGTTGCTCGGCCTCCCCAGGGAGGGCCTGGCCATCAACGCCGACCAGTGGGACGGCTACACCGACGACCGCAAGGAGCTCATCGCCCACCTGCGCGACCGGAACATCCGGAACACCGTCTTCCTGACCGGCGACATCCACATGGCCTGGGCGAACGACGTACCGGTCAAGGCGGCCACGTATCCGCTCTCGCCGTCCGCCGCCACGGAGTTCGTGGTCACCTCGGTGAGCTCCGACAACATCGACGACATGCTGGGCGTCGCCCCGCACACCGTCTCCCTCGTGGCCGCGGGCGCCCTCAAGGCCGCCAACCGCCATGTGAAGTGGCTGGACATGGACTCGCACGGCTACGGAGTCCTCGACGTCACCGCCGAGCGCTCACAGATGGACTACTACGTCGTCTCGGACCGGACCGATCCCGGGGCGACCTCGTCCTGGACCCGTTCGTACCGCACGCGCAGCGGCACGCAGAAGGTGGAGCGGGTGCACGCCCCCGTCCGCTGAACCCGAGCGGCCACGGACTAGAGCGTCTCCAGGAAGCCCAGCGCCGTGCGCCACGTCGCCTCCGCGGCCTCGGCGTCGTAGTCGTCGAGGTCCGGGTCGGTGTAGAGGTGCCCCGCGCCCGCGTAGCGGTAGATCTCCACATCGGCCCCGGCCCGGCCCATCCTGAGGTACCAGGCGCTCAGCCAGTCGTCGGACTCGAAGGGGTCGGGCTCGGCGACGTGCAGTTGCACGGGCAGCTCGTCCACGGACGCGTTCTCCGCGAGGTCGGACGTGCCGTGCAGGAGCAGCAGGCCGCGCGCCTTCTCGTCGCCGAGGGCGAGGGTCTGCGCGGTCGCGGCGCCGAGCGAGAACCCCGCGTACACGAGCCCGCGCTCCGAGTAGGGCGCGGCGGCGAGGATCGCCCGCTTCAGGATCTCGTCCTTGCCGAGCTCGCTCTGAAAGGCCCTGCCTTCCTCGACGCTGTCGAAGACGCGGCCCTCGAAGAGGTCGGGGGTCCACACCTCGTGTCCGGCGCCGCGCAGCCGGTCGGCCGCCGCGTGCACCGCCGGCCGCAGGCCGTACGTCGAATGGAAAAGCACGATGTTCATGGAGCCATCGTGCCATCCGTGAGAGCCCGTCTTTGAACCCCCGTCGTTCGCGCGGAGCGCGGGCGCAGCGGCGTTCGGTGCGTGCGATCGGCGTGCGGCGTCACAGGTCATGTGGCGGAGCCACCTGTCCTGGGACGCCGTGCGGCGAGCGGGCGTGCCGGGCGTCGGGGCGCAGGCGGGGGTTCGAAGACGGGCTCTCACTGAGCGTTTCGCCCTGTCTGATGGCACTATGGGGAGGTTTGTGGAGGCTGTCCGACTGACGCTGAAGTGAGAGGCGAGCCATC
>NZ_JBVITX010000026.1:0-6041 GCF_055597165.1 Streptomyces sp. NPDC039480
CTGGCCGATGTCCGCGAGGCCGTCGTCCTCGTACGTGAGGACAGCCCGGGCGACAAGCGTCTGGTCGCCTACTGGGTTCCGGTGGCGGGTACGGGGGCCGATCCTGCCGCGTTGCGCGCCGAGTTGGCCCGTTCGCTGCCCGAGCAGTTGATGCCCGCGGCCTTCGTAAAGCTGGACACGGTCCCGGTCACGCCCAACGGCAAGGCCGACAAGCGCGCCCTGCCCGCCCCCGAGCAGGACGCCTTCGCGCGCGGGAACTACGTCGCGCCGCGCACCGGGACCGAGGAGCGGGTGGCCGCCGTCTGGTCCCAGGTTCTGGGCCTGGACGAGGTCGGCGTCGAAGACTCGTTCTTCGACCTGGGCGGCGACTCCATCCGCGCCGTCGCCCTGGTCGGCGCCCTGCGTGCCGCCGGTCTGGAGGCCACGATCCAGCAGGTCTTCGAGGGCCGTACGGTCGCGGCGCTGAGCCGGGCCGTGACGGACACCGGCGAGGCGCGGGAAGTGCGGAGCGTCGAGCCGTTCGCGTTGATCTCCGCCGACGACCGGGCCAGGCTCCCCGAGGGCGTCGTGGACGCCTACCCGCTGTCGCAGGTGCAGACCGGCATGGTCGCCGAGATGCTCGTCGGCGACGGAGGGGACGCGTACCACACCATCTCCACAGTCCGGATCCGTGACGAGAAGCCGTTCGTGGCGGACGCGCTGCGGGAAGCCTGGCGCACCATCGCCCGGCGGCACGAGACGCTCCGCGCCTCGGTGCACCTCAGCGACTACTCGCGCCCGCTCCAGCTCATCCACCCCGCCGCCGAAGTCTCCTTGGGCGTCGCGGAGTTGGGTGCCGCGGACCGGCAGCAGACCGAGAGCGCCCTGCGCGCGTTCGTGCTCGCAGAGCGGGAGCGCCACCTCGACCTCGGCACCGCCCCGCTGGTCCGTCTCTTCGTGCACACGACGGACGCCGACGGCTGGTGGCTGTCGTCCACCAGCCCCCATGTGATCCTGGACGGCTGGAGCCACGAGTCCCTCCTGATGGAGCTGCTGACCTGCTACACGCGGCTGCGGGACGGCCTGGAGCCGGAGCCCTACGACACGCCCGGCGTCCGCTACGCCGACTTCATCGCCGGTGAGCTGGAATCCCTCGACTCCGAGGAGGACCGCGCCTACTGGCGGGAGGCCATCGACGGCTTCGCGAGCTTCACGCTCCCCGCCGAGTGGGGTGACGGCCTCAGGCCCGCCGAGTCCTACGGCGTCCAGGTCGAGTACGCCGACCTCGGCGACGCCCTGCGCGAGGCGGCCGCGGCCGTGGACGTCCCCCTGAAGAGCGTGCTGCTCGCCGCGCACCTCAAGGTCATCGGCACGCTCACCGACGAACCGGCCTTCCACACCGGGCTCGTCTGCCACGCCAGGCCCGAGGCCGTGGGCGCGGACCGGCTGATCGGCATGCAGCTCAACACCCTGCCGTTCGGCGCGGACCGCACCGCCCGCACCTGGCGCGAGCTGGTGCGGCAGGTCTTCGACCGCGAGGTGGAGCTGTGGGGCCACCGCCGCTTCCCGATGCCGGAGATCCAGCGCGAGGCCGGCGGCGGCCGCCTCATCGACGTCCTGTTCAACTTCGTCGACTTCCACCAGGTCGACGACGGGGTCGTGGACACCGGCATGGCGTTCAACGACGCTCCGAAGGAGTTCGGCCTCTCCGTCGACGCGACCGGCACCCGCATCAGCCTCAGCGCCAACACCCGTACCCTCGGCCGGAAGCACGCCCAGCGCATCGCGGGGATGTACCGGTCCGTCCTGGAAGCCATGGCCGCCGACCTCGACGGCGACGCCCGTGCGGTGTACCTGCCGGAGGGCGAGCGTGAGCGCCTGCTCGGCGACGCCGCCGGGGGCACGGCCGTGGTTCCGGTGGAGCGGTGTGTGCACGAGGTGTTCGAGGAGCAGGCCGGCGAGGCTCCGGAGGCGGTCGCTGTGGTCGCCGGTGGTGTGGAGTTGTCGTACGGAGAGGTGAATGCGCGGGCGAACCGGCTCGCTCACCATCTGGCGGGTCTGGGTGTGGGGCCGGAGTCGTTGGTGGGTGTGTGTCTGGAGCGCGGGGCAGACCTGATCCCGACGTTGTTGGGTGTGCTCAAGTCGGGTGCGGGTTATGTGCCGTTGGACCCGGTCAATCCGGCCGAGCGGCTAGGGTATGTGGCTCAGGATGCCGGAGTGTCCCTGGTGGTCACTTCCTCCGGCCTGCTGGATGTCGTGGACGGCTTCCATCAGGGCCGGACCGTGGTCCTGGATGGCGCGGACCGGGATGCCATCGCGGCGTGCGAGGCGTCGAACCCGGGTGTGGCCGTGGCGCCGGACAACACGGTGTACGTCATCTACACCTCCGGTTCCACGGGCCGACCCAAGGGCGTGAACCTGGAACACGCCAATGTGGTGCGCCTGTTGGACGTCTGCCAGGAGCACTACGCCTTCGATTCCTCCGACGCGTTCTCCCTCTTCCATTCCTATGCCTTCGATGTGTCGGTGTTCGAGATGTGGGGCGCGCTGATGCACGGCGGCCGCCTGGTCGTCGTGCCGCGTGAGGTGGCGCAGTCGCCGGATGACTTCCTGGACCTGCTGGTACGCGAACAGGTAAGTGTCCTTTCGCAGACTCCGTCGGCGTTCCGTTCCCTGGTGGGTGCGGCTGCCGACGGCGATCCCCGGGTAGGCCAACTCGCCCTGCGCGCCGTCGTCTTCGCGGGCGAGAAGCTCGAACTCGGAGACCTCAAGCCCTGGGTCTCGCGCCTGGGTCTGGGCCGTACGGCCCTGGTCAACATGTACGGGATCACCGAGACCACGGTGCACTCCACGTACCACCGCCTCACCAAGCGGGACTTCGCGGAGGGCGCGGGCAATCCGATCGGCCGTCCGCTGAGTGATCTGTCGATTCATCTGCTGGACGGTGAAGGCAACTTGGTGCCCATCGGGGTGCCGGGGGAGATGTATGTGGGTGGTCCGGGTGTGGCCCGTGGCTATCTCGGGCGTCCCGCGCTGACCGCTGAGCGGTTCGTGCCGGATCCGTTTGGTGCGCCGGGGGCGCGTCTGTATCGCAGTGGTGATCTGGCGCGTCGTCGCGAGGACGGCAGTCTGGAGTTCCTGGGCCGTATCGACGACCAGGTCAAGATCCGGGGCTACCGTATCGAGCTGGGCGAGATCGAGGCCGCTCTGTCCGCGCAGTCCGGCATCCGGGACGCGGTCGTGATTGTCCGCGAGGACACCCCGGGTGACAAGCGCCTGGTCGCCTACTACGTTCCGGTCCTCGATGGCGGTGCCGTAGAACTGTCGGTGCTGCGCGTCGAGTTGGGCCGTACGCTGCCCGACTACATGGTGCCGGCTGCGTTCGTGGAGCTGGCGGCGCTGCCGCTGACCGCGAACGGCAAGCTCGACAAGCGGGCTCTGCCCGCCCCGGAGCAGGACGCCTTCGCCCGCGGCGCCTACGTCGCTCCGCGGACCGAGGCCGAGGAGCGGGTGGCCGCCGTCTGGTCCGAGGTTCTGGGCCTGGACGAGGTCGGCGTCGAGGATTCCTTCTTCGACCTGGGTGGTGACTCCATCCGTGCCGTCTCCCTCGTCGGTGCCCTGCGTACCGCCGGATTCGATGTCTCCGTGCGCGACGTCTTCGCCACCCGCACCATCGCCGCGCTCGCCGAGCTGCTGGCCGGGCAGACGGGCACGGAGGAAACCGTCCCGGTGACCGTGGACCGCTTCGCGCTGATATCGGCGGCGGATCGGGCCAAGCTGCCCGAAAGTGCTGTGGATGCGTATCCGTTGTCGCGGACGCAGACCGGCATGGTCGTGGAGATGCTCGCGGACACCGGCCGCAACCACTACCACAATGTGTCGACCTACCGGATCCGTGACGACAAGCCCTTCTCGGCCGAGGCGTTCGCCGAGGCCGGACGCATCGTCGTGGCCCGCCACGAAGCCCTGCGCACCTCCATCGACCTGTCGACGTACTCCACACCCATGCAGGTGGTGCACGCCAGCGCCGAGCCGGCCATGGGCGTCGCCGATCTCGGTGACCTGCCGGAGACCGAACAGCACGCGCGGCTGCACGAGTTCACCGCCGCCGAGCGTGCCCGGGTCTTCGACTTCGCCGTGCCCCCGCTGATGCGCTACTTCGCGCACACCACGCGGAACAACGGCTGGTGGATCTCGGTCACCGAATGCCATCCCGTCATGGAAGGCTGGAGCTACCACTCCCTCCTGATGGAGCTGCTGGGCTGCTACATGCGCCTGCGCGACGGCCTGGAGCCCGAGCCTTACCAGACCCCTGCCGTCCGCTATGCCGACTTCATCGCCGGTGAGCTGGAATCCCTCGACTCCGAGGAAGACCGCGCCTACTGGCGTGACACCGTCGCCGACTACGCCAAGTTCACCCTTCCCGCAGGGTGGAGCGATGCCCCGGACACTCCCGGGGGGACGTTCCGCGTAGCCACCGCGTGGCATGACATCGAGCCCGGGCTGCGTGCTCTGGCCACGGCGGCGGACGCCTCGCTGAAGAGCGTGATGGTAGCGGCGCACACCAAGGTGATGAGCATGCTCACCGACGAGCCCGCCTTCCACGTCGGTCTCGTCTTCGACTCGCGGCCTGAGATGACGGGCGCGGACCGGGTCTACGGGATGTATCTCAACACCCTGCCCTTTCCCGTCGACCGGGGTGCCCGCACCTGGCGCGAGCTGGTGCGGCGGACCTTCGCCCGCGAGGTGGAGACCTGGGGGCACCGCCGCTTCCCCATGCCCGAGATCCAGCGCGAGTTGGCCCAGGAGGAGCGGCTCGTCGACGTCCTCTTCAACTACCAGGACTTCCGTCAGGTCGACACCGATCTGATCGACCCCCTCGGGGGCATCGACGACAGCCCCATCGAGACACCCCTGTCGGTGTCATCGCGCGGCGGACACATCATCCTGACGGTCAACGTGCCGGCGCTCACCCGTCCGAACGCGCAGCGGATCGTGGGCATGTTCCGGTCGGTTCTGGAGGCCATGGCCGCCGACGCCGACGGGGACGCGCGGGCCGACTTCGTGCCGGAGGCCGAGCGCGGCCTGCTCTTCTCCGAGTGGCAGGGCGGTTCGCATGAGGTGGGTGAGGCCTGTCTGCATGAGTTGGTGGAGGCTCAGGTTGCTCGGACTCCGGATGCTGTCGCGGTCGTGTTCGAGGAGATCCGGCTGACGTATGGGGAGTTGAACGCTCGGGCGAACCGTATGGCTCGTCGTCTGCGGGCGTTGGGTGTGACGGCCGATTCGGTGGTCGGTCTGTGCCTGGAGCGTTCGGCGGAGCTGGTCGTGGCCACGCTGGCGGTCGCCAAGGCCGGTGGGGCTTATGTGGCGCTGGATCCGGATTATCCGGCCGATCGTCTCGCCGGGATGGTCGAGGACACCGTGGCCCCGGTTGTGGTGACCGAGCGGCGGCTGCGGGACGTGCTGCCCGCGACTGATGCCGCGGTGCTGTACGTCGACGACGAGGAGACGTGGGCCGGGGAGCCGGAGGGGAACCTCGCGCCGCTGGCTCTGGCCGACTCCGCCGCGTACGTCGTCTTCACTTCCGGTTCCACCGGCCGTCCCAAGGGTGCGGTCAATACCCATCGCGGGGTGGTGAACCGCCTGGACTGGACGCACCGTCATCTCCGGCTGACCCCGGACGACTCGGTACTGCAGAAGACTGCGTCCGGCTTCGATGCCTTCGCCTGGGAAGTCTTCGGGACGCTGATGGCCGGTGCGCGTCTGGTCGTGGCCCGTCCCGGTGGCCACCGTGACCCGGACTATCTCGGTGCGGTGATGGCCGAACAGGGCGTCACGATTGTGGACTTCGTGCCTTCGATGCTGGCGCTGGTCGTCGAGGCGGGCGGTCTGGCCGGGTGCACGGCGCTGCGTTCACTGGTGTGTGGCGGTGAGGAGTTGCCGGTACCGCTGGCGGAGCGGCTCATCGAGGCGGTTCCCGGCCTTGAGCTGCACAATTCCTACGGTCCCAGTGAGGCGGCGATCGACTGCAGCTTCTGGACCGTGCAGGGTGACCTGCCCGC
>NZ_JBVITX010000027.1:1838-3250 GCF_055597165.1 Streptomyces sp. NPDC039480
CCGGGCACGCTGTTGGGTATCTGAGGGTACGGGCTTGTTCCCGACCTCAATGCCGACCCCAGTGAAGCACCGTGTGAACGGTGTGTGATGGGTGGTTGGTCGTTGTTTGAGAACTGCACAGTGGACGCGAGCATCTGTGGCCAAGTTTTTAAGGGCGCACGGTGGATGCCTTGGCACCAGGAACCGATGAAGGACGTGGGAGGCCACGATAGTCCCCGGGGAGTCGTCAACCAGGCTTTGATCCGGGGGTTTCCGAATGGGGAAACCCGGCAGTCGTCATGGGCTGTCACCCGCTGCTGAACACATAGGCAGTGTGGAGGGAACGCGGGGAAGTGAAACATCTCAGTACCCGCAGGAAGAGAAAACAACCGTGATTCCGGGAGTAGTGGCGAGCGAAACCGGATGAGGCCAAACCGTATGCGTGTGAGACCCGGCAGGGGTTGCGCATACGGGGTTGTGGGATCTCTCTTTCACAGTCTGCCGGCTGTGAGACGAGTCAGAAACCGTTGATGTAGGCGAAGGACATGCGAAAGGTCCGGCGTAGAGGGTAAGACCCCCGTAGTCGAAACATCAGCGGCTCGTTTGAGAGACACCCAAGTAGCACGGGGCCCGAGAAATCCCGTGTGAATCTGGCGGGACCACCCGTTAAGCCTAAATATTCCCTGGTGACCGATAGCGGATAGTACCGTGAGGGAATGGTGAAAAGTACCGCGGGAGCGGAGTGAAATAGTACCTGAAACCGTGTGCCTACAAGCCGTGGGAGCGTCGCGTGCAGCACTTGTGCTGTACGTCGTGACTGCGTGCCTTTTGAAGAATGAGCCTGCGAGTTTGCGGTGTGTTGCGAGGTTAACCCGTGTGGGGAAGCCGTAGCGAAAGCGAGTCCGAATAGGGCGATTTAGTAGCGCGCTCAAGACCCGAAGCGGAGTGATCTAGCCATGGGCAGGTTGAAGCGGCTGTAAGAGGTCGTGGAGGACCGAACCCACCAGGGTTGAAAACCTGGGGGATGACCTGTGGTTAGGGGTGAAAGGCCAATCAAACTCCGTGATAGCTGGTTCTCCCCGAAATGCATTTAGGTGCAGCGTCGTGTGTTTCTTGCCGGAGGTAGAGCACTGGATAGGCGATGGGCCCTACCGGGTTACTGACCTTAGCCAAACTCCGAATGCCGGTAAGTGAGAGCACGGCAGTGAGACTGTGGGGGATAAGCTCCATGGTCGAGAGGGAAACAGCCCAGAGCATCGACTAAGGCCCCTAAGCGTACGCTAAGTGGGAAAGGATGTGGAGTCGCAGAGACAACCAGGAGGTTGGCTTAGAAGCAGCCACCCTTGAAAGAGTGCGTAATAGCTCACTGGTCTAGTGATTCCGCGCCGACAATGTAGCGGGGCTCAAGCGTACCGCCGAAGTCGTGTCATTCC
>NZ_JBVITX010000027.1:3348-4763 GCF_055597165.1 Streptomyces sp. NPDC039480
CTGAGACCTGATGCCGAGCCGATTGTGGTGAAGTGGATGATCCTATGCTGTCGAGAAAAGCCTCTAGCGAGTTTCATGGCGGCCCGTACCCTAAACCGACTCAGGTGGTCAGGTAGAGAATACCGAGGCGTTCGGGTGAACTATGGTTAAGGAACTCGGCAAAATGCCCCCGTAACTTCGGGAGAAGGGGGGCCATCACCGGTGATGAGTCTTGCACTCTGAGCTGGGGGTGGCCGCAGAGACCAGCGAGAAGCGACTGTTTACTAAAAACACAGGTCCGTGCGAAGCCGTAAGGCGATGTATACGGACTGACGCCTGCCCGGTGCTGGAACGTTAAGGGGACCGGTTAGTGCACTTTCGGGTGTGCGAAGCTGAGAACTTAAGCGCCAGTAAACGGCGGTGGTAACTATAACCATCCTAAGGTAGCGAAATTCCTTGTCGGGTAAGTTCCGACCTGCACGAATGGCGTAACGACTTCTCGACTGTCTCAACCATAGGCCCGGTGAAATTGCACTACGAGTAAAGATGCTCGTTTCGCGCAGAAGGACGGAAAGACCCCGGGACCTTTACTACAGTTTGATATTGGTGTTCGGTTCGGCTTGTGTAGGATAGGTGGGAGACTTTGAAGCGGGCACGCCAGTGTTCGTGGAGTCGCCGTTGAAATACCACTCTGGTCGTGCTGGATGTCTAACCTCGGTCCGTGATCCGGATCAGGGACAGTGTCTGATGGGTAGTTTAACTGGGGCGGTTGCCTCCCAAAGAGTAACGGAGGCGCCCAAAGGTTCCCTCAGCCTGGTTGGTAATCAGGTGTTGAGTGTAAGTGCACAAGGGAGCTTGACTGTGAGACCGACGGGTCGAGCAGGGACGAAAGTCGGGACTAGTGATCCGGCGGTGGCTTGTGGAAGCGCCGTCGCTCAACGGATAAAAGGTACCCCGGGGATAACAGGCTGATCTTCCCCAAGAGTCCATATCGACGGGATGGTTTGGCACCTCGATGTCGGCTCGTCGCATCCTGGGGCTGGAGTCGGTCCCAAGGGTTGGGCTGTTCGCCCATTAAAGCGGTACGCGAGCTGGGTTTAGAACGTCGTGAGACAGTTCGGTCCCTATCCTCTGTGCGCGTAGGAATATTGAGAAGGGCTGTCCCTAGTACGAGAGGACCGGGACGGACGAACCTCTGGTGTGCCAGTTGTCCTGCCAAGGGCATGGCTGGTTGGCTACGTTCGGAAAGGATAACCGCTGAAAGCATCTAAGCGGGAAGCCTGCTTCGAGATGAGTATTCCCACCCCCTTTGAGGGGTTAAGGCTCCCAGTAGACGACTGGGTTGATAGGCCAGATCTGGAAGCCCGGTAACGGGTGGAGGTGACTGGTACTAATAGGCCGAGGGCTTGTCCTCAGTTGCTCGCGTCCACTGTGTT
>NZ_JBVITX010000028.1:0-4710 GCF_055597165.1 Streptomyces sp. NPDC039480
CGACGCGGCCGCCGTTGAGCAGCGGCGCCCACATCTCGTACGTCGAAGCATCGAAAGCGTGCGGCGAATGCATCAACACCCGCTCATGCGCACCCCCTTGCCAGCGCGAATCGAAGGCCAGCGCCCGCACATCCGCATGCGAAACCGCCACACCCTTCGGCACCCCCGTCGACCCCGAGGTGAACATGACGTACGCGAGGCGGCCGGGCTCGACGGCCAGGCCCAGGTCGTGTCCCTCGGCCGCGAGGCCAGGGGCGTCGGCGCGGACGATGTCGAGGCCGGTGCCGGGCGCCCGGCCGGCGTTGGCGGCGTCGGTGACGACGACCGTCGCGCCGGTGTTCTCGATCACCCAGGCGACGCGGTCCGGGGGGAAGGAGCCGTGGATGGGCACATAGGCGCCACCGGCCTTCACCACCGCGAGCGTCGTGACGACGACCTCCACCGAGCGTTCGAGGAGCAGCGCCACCGGCGTCTCTGCCTGTACACCGAGTCCCGCGAGACGGTGGGCGAGGCGGTTGGCACGGGCGTTCAGCTCCGCATACGTGAGCTCCACCCCGTCGGCGGCCACGGCAACGGCCTCCGGCGTCCGCGCGACCTGCGCCTCGAAGAGCTCCGCAAGCGAACCCTCCGGCACCACACCCTCGGCGCCCCGCCGCTCCTCGAGCAACTCCCGCCGCTCGGCCTGCGTCACCAGGTCCAGGTCGCGCACGCGGCGCTCCGGACGGGCCGCGAGGTCGCCGAGCAGCCGCAGGAAGCGGCGCTGGTGGCCGTCGAGGTCGTCCCTGCTGCAGACGGCGGGGTCGGCGTCGAAGTCGATGCGCCAGCCGCGGCCGTGGCCCTTGTCGTAGACGGCGACGGACAGGTGGTCGACGGCGCCGAGGCCCAGGTTGTGCACAGTGGTGGAGTGGCCGCCGAACAGCTGCTCGTGGTCGAAGAGCATGATGTTGACCGCGGGGCCGAGGACGCTCTCGTCGCGGGCGCCGAGGCCGAGTTCGCGGCGCAGGTCCTCGTGGCGGAAGCGCTGGTGCTTCAGGGCCGCGCGGATCTCCGGCGCGAGCCCCTTGACGGTCTGCTCCAGGGTGTCGTCGTGGCGCACGGTGCAGCGCAGCGGGACCACGTTGGACGTGATGCCGACGGCGGTCCGTGCGGCGGGCGTCGTGCGGGCGCCCACGGGGAGGGAGAGAACGATGTCGCTCTGGCCGGTGGCCCGCTGGCAGTAGACGGCGGTCGCCGCCATGAGGAGGGTGGACAGGTGCGCGCGCATGCCGCGCGCGGCCTCCTGGAGCGCGTCGACGTCCTGCTGAGGCAGGTGGGCGGTGGTGCGGATGAAGGGTTCGCCCGCGTCGGCGCCGCTCTCCGGTCGGCCGTCGAGCCGGACGGGCGCGGGCCGGTCGGCCAGCTTCTCCAGCCAGAACGCGCGGTCCTCCTGCCACGCGGCCGATGCGCGGTACTCCTTGTCCTCCGCCGTCAGTTCGCGCAGGGAGCCGAGCCCGCTGTCGCCGTACTCGGCGCCGCCGACGAGCGCGGTGTAGACGTCGGCGAGGCGCTGCACGATCAGGCCGCGGGAGTACCCGTCGATGACGATGTGGTGGTACCAGTGGCACAGGACGTACCGGTCGTCGGCGAGCTTGAGCAGGGCGAAGCGGTAGAGCGGACCCTGCCGCAGGTCGATCGGGGCGGCGATGTCGTCCCGCACCCACGCCCTGGCGGCTTCCTCCGGGTCGCTCTCGCCGGAGAAGTCCAGGATCGCCAAGGGCGGTGCGGCGTCGGGGTCGACGATCGCGTGCCGGCCGTCCGGCTCGACGGACCGCATCCACAGCGCGTCGATGTCGCGCACGGTCCGGCGGCAGGCCGCCTCGAAATGCCCGGCGTCCATGGGGCCGTGGATCTCGATGTATTCGCCGATCTTGTGCTTCCTGCCGGTCCGGTCCAGCTGGTGGGCAAACCACATGCTGGACTGAGCCGCGGACAGGGACCAACGCTGCACGCGCGCTTCAGACACTGCTCTTTCACCCCGGGGAAGAATTGGGAGGGACGGGCTGCCGACGGCGGCGTCCGCCGGGCCTCACCGCGCGGTTCGCGCGCGAGCCAGGAGGACGCCACCGGGCGGCCTTCAGGACTGGGCCATCGCCTGACGGAGGCTGTTCGGCCGCATGTCGAGCCAGTTCTCTTCCACGTAATCCAGGCACTCCTGGCGCCGCGCCGGACCGTGGACGGACTCCCATCCCGCCGGGATGTCGGCGAAGGACGGCCAGAGGGAATGCTGGCCCTCAGGGTTCACCAGGACGCGGTACGAGGCGTCCGGGTCCTCGAAGGGGTTGGCCATCTCGGCCCCTTTCTTTCTCTTCGGTGTCAGTGGTGGTCAGACAGCGGTCGTGACGCCGAGTCCGTCGACGAGGACCCGCACGACATCTCCGGGCACGTCCTCGATGTAGAAGTGGCCGCCGGGCAGTTCCACGGAGTCGAAGGCGCCGCTGGTGTGCCCGCGCCAGTGCTCCGCGTCGGCGAGCGTGAACGACGCGTCCGTGTCGCCGGCGATGGCGGTGACCGGGCACGCCAGCGGCAGGGCGGTCGACGGCGCGTAGTCGGCGACGAGCCGGAAGTCGCTGCGCAGCGTCGGCAGTGCGAGCTCCCTCAACTCCCGGTCCTCGAGGACCCCCACCCCGGCGCCGCCGAGGGCACGGAGGTACTCCATCAGCGCCTCGTCGTCCGGGAACGTGGTGGCTCCGCGGCGGTCGACGGAGGGGGCGCTGCGCGCGGAGGCGAAGAGGCGCACCACCTCGGGCTGTCCTCCGGCAAGCCGCTGCGCCACCTCGTAGCCCACGGTCGCGCCCAGGCTGTGGCCGAAGAACGCCAAGGGGCCGCGCAGCCGGTGGGCGACCGCGAAGGAGATGCGGTCCACCAGGGCGTTCATGTCTTCGACAGCGGGCTCGTTGAAGCGGTCCTGCCGTCCCGGGTACTGCACCGCCACCAGCTCGACCGTGGGGGGCAGCAGCTCCGCCCAGGCCCGGAAGGCGCTGGCGGCGCCCCCGGCGTGCGGAAAGCAGACCAGCCTGACACGGGCCTCGGGCCGGGGCACGAAGACCCGGAACCAGGCGGACGCCGTCGACGATGTTGCGTAGGTGCTCATGGGTGTGTCGGTACTCCTGGTATTCCGGTGCTCAGTCGCACATCGCCACGAGGACGCGGCGCGGCCCGGTGAAGGGCCGCCGCCCGTGCCCCACCAGGACGTTGTCGATGAGCAGCAGGTCGCCGGTGTGCCAGTCGACGTCCACCGCGTTGTCCAGGCCGCGGTCGCGGATCTGGGTGACGTACTCGTCGGGGATGGGGGTGCCGTCCGCGAGGCTCACGTACTGCGGCAGGTCCGCCACCGGCATGATCTGGGCCAGCGCCTTCGCGGTCTCGTCGCCGAGTCCAGCCGGGTGCCACTGGTCGGCCTGGTTGAACCAGACCTCCGCTCCGGTGACCGGGTGCGCGACCGTCGCCGGACGGACCTGGTGCACACGGAGCCCGCCGTCGGCCTTCCACTCCCACTCGGCCTCGGTCTCCATGAGGAACGCCTCGACCTCGGCCCGGTCCTCCGTCTCGAAGGTCTCCTGCCAGCTCTTGCCGAGCCCCATGCCGCCGTGCAGGTTCTGCGTGTAGCGCACCCCGCCCTTGAACGCCTCGCGCACCTCGGGGTCGAGCGCCTCAAGCCAGCGCACGCCGTCGACCACCGGGGTGGCACCGCCGCTCTCCGGCTGCTGCTGGCAGAAGAACAGCAGCCGGGAGGGCCACGCGTAGGCGTAGGACATCTCGTTGTGCATCGAGATGGTGAACTCCTGCGGGTACTCCGTCGAGGTGTAGACGTTCTTGCCGACCTTGGTGCGGGGCGAGTTGCCGTGCACATAGGCGAGCCGGTTGGGCAGCAGCTCGTCCATCACCTCGTCGAGCTCCTGCGAGGTGACGCCGAACCCCCGGAAGACCAGGGCCTTTTCGCGGGCCAGTAGACCGGCGAGGTCGTCGAGACCCCGGAGGTGATCGGCCAGGCCCCGGGCGGTCGCGGCGGCCCCGGAGTTGGCGGGCGTGATCTCGAACGGCACCCAGTGCTCGTGACCGGTCATCTTCGTCTCCCAGGGGATCTGTTCTGCGTTACGGCCCCTACTGTCCGAGGCCGATCTATATTTCTTCGCCACTGTGTCTATGGGGTGGCTACGTGCCTTACGAGGCAGGGGAGTTCGCGGCGCCGGACTCCAGCGCCTCGCACAGGGACGCGATGGTCCGGTGCCGGAACAGCTGCTGGATCGTGGCCTCGAGACCGACGGCACGCAGGGCGCCGACGAGGGAGACGGCGCGGATGGAGTCGCCGCCCAGGTCGAAGAACGAGTCCTCGACACCCACCCGGTCCAGGCCGAGCACCTGGGACCAGACGGCGGCCATGCCCATCTCGGTCATCGTCCGCGGCGCGACGTAGGCGCCGCGGGCGAACGCCTCCTCCTGCGGGGCGGGCAGGGCGCGCTTGTCGGCCTTGCCGTTGGGCGTGACCGGGATCGTGTCCAGCTTTACGAAGGCCGCGGGCATCAACTGCTCGGGCAGCGAACGGGCCAACTCGGCGCGCAACGCGGCAGGATCGGCACCCGTACCCGCCACCGGAACCCAGTAGGCGACCAGACGCTTGTCGCCCGGGCTGTCCTCACGTACGAGGACGACGGCCTCGCGGACATCGGCCAG
>NZ_JBVITX010000029.1:0-4539 GCF_055597165.1 Streptomyces sp. NPDC039480
CCAGTACCCCGGCCGAAACTCCTCGTACATCCGCGAGGACACCGGCCTCTCCCCCGCCCGCCACCGCCTCATGCACCAGCACCGAGTCCTCGGCAGCATGGGCTGTGTCAGCGGGGCTGGCGGGCGCCCACGTCAGCTCGAAGAGCGAGCGATGAGAGTTACGGCCTTCCCCGCCCTCCAACTGCCCGGGCGAAACACTGCGGGCAACGAGGGAGTCGACCGACGCCACGGGAGCGCCCGCGGTGTCGGTCAGGTCGATACGCATTCCGGAATCCGCCTCGGAAAGCGTTACGCGCAACACCGTCGCCCCCGAGGCGAACAGGCGAATGCCCTGCCAGGCAAAGGGAATCGAGGGCCCGGACGCATGGTCGTCCTGCGGCTCCAGGAGGCTGACGTGGAGCGCCGCGTCCAAGAGAGCGGGGTGAACGGCGAAGCTCTCCGCATCGGCTATCGCCTCGTCCGAGAGCTCCACCTCGCCGAAGAGGGTGCCTTCCCGCTCCCATGCCGCCCGGAGGTTCCGGAAGACCGGCCCGTACTGGAAACCCCGTGAGTCGAGGTTGTCGTAGAACGAGTCGAGGGAGAGGGCGGTCGCACCCTCGGGCGGCCAGACCTGCGCCCCGCCCGCGTGGGCCGTGGCAGGTGCCCCGGGGGCGGGCTCGGGGGTCAGGGTCCCCTCTGCGTGCAGAGTCCACTCGCCATCCGCCGCCGCGTTCTCCGCACGGGTGTGCACCCACACCTCGCGCCGTCCCGACACGTCCGCGCCGCCCACGCCGACCCGTACCGCGACCCCGCCCACCGGCGGCAGCACCAACGGCGCGTGCAGCGTCAGCTCCTCGACGACCGAGCAGCCCGCCTCATCGCCGGCACGAATGACCAGCTCGACGAAGCCGGTTCCCGGGAAGAGCACCGATCCCAGCACCGCGTGGTCGGCCAGCCACCGCTGCCCCTCCACGGAGATTCGGCCGGTCAGCACCAACCCGCCCGAGTCCGGCGCCTCCACCACGGCCCGCAACAGCGGATGCTCGACCACCCCCAGTCCGGCCGACTCCATTTCCGCCGGTCCACCCTCCAACGACTCCAGCCAGTAGTGCTTGTGCTGGAAGGCGTAGGTGGGGAGGTCGATGGGCCGGTTGGGGGTGGTGGGGAAGGCGGCCTGCCAGCGTATGGTCCGGCCTTGGGTGTGGAGGGTGCCGAGGGCGCGCAGGAGGTTGGCGGTTTCGTGGTTGTCCCGGCGCTGGGTCGGGATGGCGTCGTCGATCAGTGGGGTGAGGACGGGCTGGGGGCCGACCTCGACGACGGTGCCGACACTCTGCTCACGGAGGGTGTCCACGGCGTCCGCGAAGCGGACCGTGCCACGGACCTGTCCCGTCCAGTACGAGGGGTCAGTCATCGTGTCCGCCGCGACCAAGTCACCGGTGACGGTCGAGACCAGCGGAATCGTCGGAGCCTGGAAGCTGGCCTTCGAAGCCACGGCACGGAACTCGTCGAGCATCGGGTCCATCAACGGCGAGTGGAAGGCGTGAGAAACCCGCAGCCGGTTCGTCTTGCCGTCGAACTTCGCTGCGACCTCCACCACCGCATCCTCGACACCCGAAATCACCACCGAACGGGCCGCGTTGACCGCCGCAATCGCCACGTCCTCGCGGTCGCCGATCAGCTCGCGCACGGTCGCCTCGTCGGCGGCGAGGGAGATCATCGCGCCACCCTCGGGCAGCGCCTGCATCAACCGAGCCCTCACACCCACCAGCGTTACGGCGTCTTCGAGCGACAGCACCCCAGCCACATGCGCCGCGGCCAGCTCGCCGATGGAGTGCCCGGCCACATAGTCGGGCCGCAGCCCGAACGACTCCAACAGCCGGTAGAGGGCCACCTCGAAGGCGAACACCGACGTCTGCGTGTACAAGGTCTGGTCGAGCGGGGACGTGACTCCCTCTTCCGGCCAGATGACCTCTCGTAGCGGCAGGTCCAGCAGCCCCAGAACCTCATCCCAGGCGGCCGCGAACACCGGGAAGGAGTCATACAACTCCCGGCCCATACCCGGGCGTTGGGACCCTTGCCCGGAGAATACGAACGCCACCGGACCCGAAGCCGAACCCACTTGCCGCTCAGCACCGTCCACGGCCACGGCCTCCAGCTCCCGCAGCAGCGTCTCCCGGTCCCCGCCGACCACCACAGCCCGATGCTCGAACGACGCCCGCGTGGTCACCAACGCATGGCCGACCTCCACCGGAGACAGCTCAGGCCGCTCCCGCACGAACGACGTCAAGCGCCCGGCCTGCGCCCGCAGCGCCTCGGCCGACCGGCCCGACACCACCCACGGCACCGCGACCGGCTCAGGACCCACCTGCGCTGGGGGCTCCTCGGCCTCTGGCGCCTCCTCCACGATCACATGCGCGTTCGTCCCGCTCATCCCGAACGAGGAGACCGCAGCCCGGCGTGGTCGCCCGTTGCGCGGCCACTCCCGTGCCTCGGTCAGCAGCTCCACCGCGCCCGCCGACCAGTCCACATGCGGCGACGGTTCGTCGACATGCAGGGTCCTGGGCATGGTGCCCTTGCGCATCGCCATGACCATCTTGATGATCCCGCCGACTCCGGCGGCGGCCTGCGAGTGTCCGATGTTCGACTTCAGCGAGCCCAGCCACAGCGGCTCGCTGCCCTCGGGGCGCTCCTGCCCGTACGTCGCGAGCAGCGCCTGCGCCTCGATCGGGTCACCGAGCGTGGTGCCGGTCCCGTGGCCCTCGACCACGTCGACGTCCGCCGGGGACAGGAGGGCGCTCGCGAGGGCGGCGCGGATCACGCGTTCCTGTGCCGGTCCGTTGGGGGCGGTGAAACCGTTGGACGCGCCGTCCTGGTTCACCGCCGAGCCGCGGATGACGGCCAGGACCTCATGGCCGTTGCGCCGGGCGTCCGACAGCCGCTCCAGGACCAGTACGCCGACACCCTCGGACCAGCCGGTGCCGTCCGCGGCGCCCGCGTAGGAACGGCAGCGGGCCCCGCGGGAGAGCGCGCCCTGCCGGCTGAACTCGCTGAACATGCCGGGTGTGGCCATCACCGTCACGCCACCCGCGAGGGCGAGGGAGCACTCGTCGCGGCGCAGCGACTGGACCGCCAGGTGCAGGCCGACCAGGGAGGACGAGCACGCCGTGTCGACGACTGCCGAGGGCCCTTCGAGGCCGAGCGCGTAGGAGACCCGCCCGGACACCACGCTGCCGGAGACCGCGCTCCGCGCGTAGTCGTGGTACATCAGGCCGGCGAAGACACCGGTCTGGGTGCCCTTCAGCGTGCTCGGTACGATGCCCGCCCGTTCCAGGGCCTCCCAGGCCACTTCGAGCAGCTGCCGCTGCTGCGGGTCCATCGTCAGCGCCTCACGCGGGCTGATCCCGAAGAAGACCGGGTCGAACTCGGCGGCCTCGTGCAGGAAGCCGCCCTCCCGCACATAGCTGGTGTCGGGGCGGGACAGCTCGGGATCGTAGAGCCGCTCCACGCCCCAGCCGCGGTCCCGGGGGAACTCCGTGATCCCGTCGCGGCCCTCGGCGACCAGTTGCCACAGGTCCTCGGGACTGTTCACCCCGCCGGGGTAGCGGCAGGACATGCCGACCACGGCGATCGGCTCTCTGGCCGCCGACGTCAGCTTTCTGACCTGGTCCCGCAGCCGTTCCGTCTCCTTGACCGAAGAGCGGAGCGCCGCGACCAGTTTCCCTTCGTTCGTCGTCACCACGTCGTTCACGCCTCCTGGCCGCTGTCGGCGAGGTCATCGAGGCCGGAGAGATCAGCGAGATCGGCGTTGTCCAGCGCCATGCTGATCAGGCTCTCGGTGTCCATCGCGTCGATGTCGAGTTTCTCGGGCGCGCCGTCGAGCCCGTCCTGGGCGGAGGCGGTCTCCTCGTCGGCAAGGCCCGCGAGTCGGAGCAGGTCGGTCACCAGGCCGGCGTCGCGCAGCCGTTCCAGCGGGATCGACTGCAGGGCGAGGCGGATCCGCCGCTCCTCCTCCGTGCCCTCGGTCTGCTCGGGCGGAGCGAGCTGGGTGAGCAGCGAGTCCGCGAGCGACTGGGGAGTGGGGTGGTCGAACGCCGCGGTGGACCGGACGTTGAGGCCCGTCGCGGACATGAGGCGGTTGCGGAGTTCGACGGCGCCGAGGGAATCGAGGCCCATCTCCAAGAAGGCCCGTTCCGGGTCGACGGCCTGCGCGTCCTTGAGGCCGAGCACGGCGGCGAGGTGCCCGCGGACGGCGTCGAGCGCGGCTCGCGCCCGCTCCTCCGCGCCGAGGCCGGCCATCTGTTCGCCGAACGTGACGCCCGCGTCTCCCTTCTGCGCCCCGGCAGCGGCGGCCCGTCGGGCGGGCTCGCGCACCAGGCTGCGCAGTTTGTGCGGGACGCCGCCTGCGCGCTGCTGGATGGTGGCGGAGTCCAGATGTGCCGCCAGCAGCGTCGCGGGTGAGGGTTGGTGGGTGGCGGTGTCGAGGAGGGCGAGTCCTTCGTCGGGGCGCAGGGCGGTCATGCCCCAGCGGCGGATGCGTTCGACGTCGGTGTCGGAGAGGCC
>NZ_JBVITX010000030.1:0-4400 GCF_055597165.1 Streptomyces sp. NPDC039480
CAAGACGATTCAAGAACCACATCTGCTGCTGACCGAACGACAGCGGCAACGGCCCGGAACGATCCGCGCGGCCGATCGCCGAGGGGCCCCGGCCCATGCCGGACCCGCCACGGCCACCGCTCAGACGCCGCAGCAGCAGCTCCTCACGTGCGACCGCGCCGGACCCTCGTACACCCGATTCCCGCTCCGCGCCGTTCACTTGTCCTCCACCTCACAGCGTCATGTGTTGATCCCGTTCCCTCCGTCCACTGTGTGTGCCGACCTATACTTCTTCGCCGCTCTCCCTATAGGTCTCCGATAGGGAGACCTATAGCTCTCCGCCGGCGCCGGCGCCGGACGTCATCTCGCCGTGACCAAGGTGGCGTCCCGTGCGCTGCGGATGCCGGGGCTCAGGGCGGCTCCGGCCGCGAGGGCGAGCATGACGCAGGCCGCGGTCAGCACGGTGGTGCTCGCGCCGAGTGCCGCGAGGAGGAAGCCGCCCGCCATCGCGCCGGTGGAGTTGGCGCCCGAGGCGAGCAGGGCGCCGACGCTGGTGACCCGGCCCTGCAGCTCGTCCGGGGTGATCTGGATCTGGTAGAGGCCGCCCGCGACGCCCATCAGCGCCGACGCGTAGTTCATTCCCGCGTACAGGCCGCCCAGGATGACGGGGTTGGAGGTGAAGGCCATCGGCGCCATCAGGACGGCCCACACGAGGACGGTGCCGATGAGGGTGGAGACGGGGGTCAGGCGTTTGATCCACCAGGATCCGGTCAGGGCCCCGAGGATGCCGCCGACACCCGCCACCGCGCCCATGACGCCGACGGCCATCGGAGAGCCGCCGCCGTCCTTGATGAGGACGACCAGGGACAGGGAGAGCACCTGGAAGACGAGGTTGGTCAGCGCGATCAGGATGGACGCGTCCCGTACGAAGCGCTGCCGCCACACCCATACGAACCCCTCGGCGAGTTCGGCGCGGATGCTGTGGGGTTCCGCCGCGCGCTCCACCTGGAACTTCTTCTTGATCGGCAGCAGCGTCAGCAGGGCGACGAGGTGGGAGAACGCAGCGAAGGCGAAGGGCAGCCACTTACCGGTGACGAACAGCGAGCTGGACGCAGGCTGGCCGACGAGGGCCGCGGCCTGGCCGCGCGCCTCGTTCTGCGAGAGCGCGGCGGACAGGTGGCCGGGGGCGACGACGTTGCGGACGGCGGCTCGTTCGGCGAGCCGGTAGAAGATCGCCGCGCTGCCCTGGACGAACGCCGCGCCCATGATGTGGGGCAGCCAGAACCGGTCTGCGAGCAGGGCCACCGCCACGCTGACCATCGCGAGCAGGCCGAGGACGTCACACGCGATCATCACGCGGCGCCGGTCCCAGCGGTCGACGAGGACTCCGGCGGGCAGCTGCACGAGGAGGCGCGGGAGCAGCGCGGCGAAGCCCACCAGACCGGCCCCGATCTCCGATCCGGTGAACCAGATGATCAGGAGCGGGTACGCGGCGGTGGCGACGCCGGTGCCCAGCAGGGTGCTTCCGGCGCCGATCCACAACCGCAGGAAGTCGCGGTTCTTCCGGAGCGGCGGCAGCTCTCCGCTCCCGGCGCTCCTCTCCTCCTTCTCCTCTCCCTTCTCCTTCTCCTTTTCCGCACCGTTCTGCTCGGCGCCGGTACCGCCTGTTTCGACGGTGGACTCCTCCTTGACGCTCACGTGGGCGCCTCCTCAAACAAGTTCGGTGTGTACGAGAACACCCGGACGCGCGCGAGGCGCCCGGGTGTTCGAGAGGGTGCGCCGGGCCCACAGCGGGGGTCCCCGTGGGCCCGGCGCGGCTTCGACGGCGGCGGGACCGGGCGCTAGGCCGACGGTCCGGAACCGCCCGCGGCCACCGTGTCGGCGATGGCCTTGACGACGTCCTTGGCTCCGCCGCTGTTGGCCAGGACCACGACCCCGCTGCCCTGCCGGACGCGGGTCAGCGTCAGTGCCTGGTAGCCGACCGGCTCACCGCCGTGGCCGAACTGGACCTCTTCCGCGGCCGTGTCGTCCACCACCGTGCCCAGGCCGTAGAAGCTGCCCTCGTGCGGGGTCAGCAGCTGCGCCGCCGTCGGCCGGGTGAGCAGCGTCAGCGGTCGGCCGAGGATGGACCGCCGGACCTCGATGGCGACCTTGGCGAGGTCGGCAGCGGTGGTCCAGAGCCCGGCGGCGGCCAGGTCGGCGCGGACCCGCCAGCCGCCGTCGACGGCCTGGCCTTCCTCGTCGTGACCGAGGGCCACGGGCCTGCCCGAGGTCTCGGGGAAGGACTGGTCGAAGCTGCTGCCGGTCATCCCCAGCGGATCGAGAACCAGAGCCCGCATCAGGGCGGGGAAGGACTCGCCGGTCACGTCGGTCATGACCTGCTGGAGCACCGAGTAGTGGACGTTGGCCTTGCGGAAGGCCTCGCCCGGCCGCAGGTCGGGGCGGACGGCGGGGATGCCGTCCGGTGTCCGGCCGTTGAGCAGATCGGTCAGGGACGGCACGGGCCCTCCGGGGAGGTAGCCCTTGCCGGGCGTCGGCAGCAGGCCCGACAGATGGCCGAGCAGCTGACGGCAGGTGATGCGTGGCGGCTCGGACCCGTCGATGCCGGGCACCCGCCAGGAGGTGAGGTACCGGTTGGCGTCCTCGTCCAGGTCGAGCACGCCCTGATCGGCGAGGCGCAGCAGGCCGATGGCGGTGATGTGCTTGCTCACCGAGCCCGCCTGGAAGACCGTGTCGGCCGTCACCGGGGTGCTCCCGGCCGCGCCGAGCACGCCCGCGGTCTCGACCGCCACGAGTTCACCTCCCTCGATGACGGCGACGCTCACTCCCGGGACCACGCCCAGGTCGATGCCGCCGAGCAGGGAGTCCGGAGCCGCGGAGGGCGCCGCCACGACCGCCTCAACTCCCTCCGACGCCTCAGTCGCCACATCCACCTCAGCCGCCTCAGCCGTCACGGCCGCGTCGACCTCGGCCGCGAGGTCACGGAGCGTGCGGTGCTGGTACAGCATGAACAGCGAGAGCGGGAGCCCCGCCTGCCGGGCGGCCGACACCACCTTGATGATCAGGATGGAGTGGCCACCGAGGTCGAAGAAGTTGTCATCTGCCCCGACCCGTTCCCGGCCGAGCGCATCGGCCCACAGGGTGGCGAGACGCTGCTCGGTGGGCGTGGACGGCTCGACGTACGCGGGTCCCGCGTCCGTCGCCTCCGCGTCCGGCGCGGGCAGTGCCCGGCGGTCGACCTTGCCGTTGGCGTTCAGCGGCAGGGCCGCCAGCTCGACGAACACGGCCGGGACCATGTAGTCGGGCAGCCGGACCGCGCAGTGCGCAGCCAGGTCCTCGGCCGCGACCGGGCCGTCGGCAGGCACGTAGTACGCCACCAGACGCTTGTCACCGAGG
Organism: Streptomyces sp. NPDC039480; assembly: GCF_055597165.1. Lineage (NCBI taxonomy): Bacteria > Bacillati > Actinomycetota > Actinomycetes > Kitasatosporales > Streptomycetaceae > Streptomyces > Streptomyces sp. NPDC039480. The sequence continues at coordinate 3,376 of NZ_JBVITX010000030.1, forward strand.
TCGTCCTCGCGCACGATCACCACGGTTTCCCGCACGCCCGCATGCTCGCCCAACCGGGCCTGGATCTCCTCCAGTTCGATGCGATAGCCGCGGATCTTGACCTGGAGGTCGGCACGGCCGATGAAGTCGACGCTGCCGTCCGCGAGGACCCGCACCATGTCCCCGGTGCGGTACAGGCGGGCTCCCGGCGCCCCGAACGGATCGGGCACGAACCGCTCGGCCGTCAGACCGGCACGCCCCGCATAACCACGCGCCACGCCCATACCGCCGACGTACAACTCGCCGGACACACCCACCGGCACCGGCAGCATCCGCCGGTCCAGGACGTGCATCGTCATGTTGGGCAGCGGGCGCCCGATCGGCACCACGTCCGCGGCCACAGGACCGTCCACCGGATAGGTGCACGTACCCACCGACGCCTCCGTCGGACCGTACTCATTGAGTACCCGGCCCGCGCCCAGCAGCCCGGCCCAGCGCTCGGCCAGCCGACCGGAGAACGCCTCACCGGCCACCACGAACACGCCCGCCAGCTGACGCACCTGCTCCTCGCCCAACTGATGCGTGAGGATCTCCAGATGCCCCGGAGTGAGCTTGACGAAGCTGAACGGCCCCGAATCCACCAGCCACGTGCCCAGACCGTCCAACTCGATGCCCTGCGGCATCAGATGAACCGGCTGACCCACCACCAGCGGCGCCCACAAGTTCGGCACCACCAGGTCGAACGCCACCGACGAGAACACCGGAGCACCACCACTGCCGCGCCCCGCCAACTCAGCGGCCGCCCACAGCACATGATTGACCACACCCCGATGCGCCACCTGCACACCCTTGGGACGACCCGTCGAACCCGACGTATAGATCGCATACGCCAGACGGTCCGGATCACCCGGCACACCCGGTGACCCAGCAGACTGCCCGGCAATCGACTCGGCCACCCGAACGTCATCCACCGACAGCACACGACCACCAAAGCCCTCGAACCGCTCGGCATGGCGATCCTGGGTCAGCACCACCTGGACACCGGC
>NZ_JBVITX010000031.1:0-1835 GCF_055597165.1 Streptomyces sp. NPDC039480
CGAGCAACCTGAGCCTCCACCAACTCATGCAGACAGGCCTCACCCACCTCATGCGAACCGCCCTGCCACTCGGAGAAGAGCAGGCCGCGCTCGGCTTCGGGAAGGAACGAAACCCGCGCGTCCCCGTCGGCGTCGGCGGCCATGGCCTCCAGAACCGACCGGAACATGCCCACGATCCGCTGACCGTGGACGCGAGCGAGGTCACGGGTGTTGGCCTGCAGGGCGACCTTGCTGGGCGAAGCGGTGATACTGAGCGCGAACTCGGTCACGCCGTTGCCGAAGCTTCCGCTGGTGTCCACCTTCTCGGTGTCCACGTGGTGGAAGTTCTGGTAGTTGAACAGGGAGTCGATGAGGCGGCCGCCGCCGGCCTCGCGCTGGATCTCCGGCATCGGGAAGCGGCGGTGGCCCCACAGCTCCACCTCGCGGGCGAACGTCCGCTGCACCAGCTCGCGCCAGGTGCGGGCGCCCCGGTCGGCAGGGAAGGGCAGGGTGTTGAGATACATGCCGTACACCCGGTCCGCGCCCGACACCTCCGGCCTGGCGTCGCACACCAGGCCGGTGTGGAACGCGGGCTCGTCGGTGAGCATGCTCAGGACCTTCAGATGCGCCGCGAGCAGCACGCTCTTGAACGACGCGTTCGCCGTGGCCGCCAGGGCCTTCAGGCCGCTCTCCAGGTCGGCGCTCGAGGTTTCGAGCGCGTACTCCTCGCCCGCATCGTCGGCGGTCGTGCTCTCCCAGCCCGAGGGGAGCGCGAACGGCACGTGGTCGGCCACGATGCCGCGCCAGTAGCCGCGGTCCTCGTCGGAGTCGAGGGACTCCAGCTCACCGGCGATGAAGTCGGCGTAGCGGACGCCAGGCGCGTCGTAGGGCTCCGGCTCCAGGCCGTCCCGCAACCGCATGTAGATGCCGATCAGCTCCATCAGGAGCGATTCGTTGCTCCAGCCTTCGGTGATCGCGTGGTTCTGGGTGACGGCGAGCCGCCAGCCGCCCGCCCGCTCCAGGAAGACGGTGAAGCGCAGCTGGGGAGCGCTCTGCAGGTCGAAGACCGTGTCACGGTCTTCGACGACCAGGTCGTAGAGCGCCTGGCGGCGCGCGGCGTCGTCCAGGTGCCGCAGGTCGTGGACGGCGACGGGGATCTCGGCCCGCGCGTGCACGAGCTGCAGCGGCAGCGAGCAGGAGGAGAAGTCGAAGGACGTCCGCAGCACGTCGTGCCGCTCCGCCACCACGGCCGCGGCCTGCCGCAGCGCGTCGGCCGAGAACGGCTTGTCGTCGCGCACCCAGTGGGCAGCCGATCCGTGGTACGTGTTGCGGTCCGTGTCCGCCAGCATCTCGACGACCATGCCGGTCTGCACCTGCGACAGCGGGTAGGCGTCCACGACGCCCTCGGTCAGCTCGGCCCGGTCATCGGCGGAGATCAGCGCGAACGGCTCGACGCCCCGCACTTCCCGCGCCTCGGGCACCGGGGCCTGTTCGCCGGACACCGCCTCGCACAGCGCGGCGATCGTGCGGCACTGGAAGACCTGCTGGATCGTCGCGTCGAACCCGATGGCGCGCAGGGCGCCGACGAGGGCGACGGCGCGGATGGAGTCGCCGCCCAGGTCGAAGAACGAGTCCTCGATGCCGACCCGCTCCTGGCCGAGCACCTGGGCCCACACCGATGCCACTCCCATTTCGACCAGCGTCCGCGGTGCCACGTACTCGCGGCGCGCGAAGGCGTCTCCCTCGGGGGCGGGCAGGGCGCGCTTGTCGAGCTTGCCGTTCGCGGTCAGCGGCAGCGCCGCCAGCTCCACGAACGCGGCCGGCACCATGTAGTCGGGCAGCGTACGGCCCAACTC
>NZ_JBVITX010000032.1:0-1798 GCF_055597165.1 Streptomyces sp. NPDC039480
ACCACGGCCACCGCATCCGGAACCACAACCGCCTGCCGCTCCACCAACTCGTGCAGACACACGTCCTCGACCTCGACACGAGGACCGACCGCCCACTCGGTCACCAATTGGTGCAACTCGGCGGCCGGGAGGAGGGAGGCGTCGTCGACGCCGTCGTCCGGTGCGGCGGCCATCGCTTCGAGGACCGAGCGGAACATCCGGGCCACCCGCTCGCCGTTGACCCGGCTCACCGCGTGGGTGTGCGTGATCACCTTGAGCCGGTCCGGGCCCGCGACGACGAACAGGGCGAACTCGTTCGAACTCGCGCCCATGCTGGCCGCGATGTCGACCGTGCCCCGGCCGTCGTCGGCCACCGCTTCCTCGGCCGCCCGGAAGTCCTGGTAGCTGAAGTGGACGTCGATGAGCCGTTCGTCGTCGGCCAGCTCCCGCTGGATCGTCGGCATCGGGAACATGCGGTGCTCCCAGAGCTCCGTCTCCCGGTCGAAGACCTGCCGCACCAGCTCGCGCCAGGTGCGTGCGGTGCGGTCCGCCGCGAAGGGCAGCACGTTGAGGTACATGCCGGGGACCCGCTCGGAGCCCGTGATCTCGGGGCGGATGTGGCAGGTGAGGCCGGTGTGGAAGACGGGCTCGTCGGTGAGCATGCTCACCACCTTCTGGTGGGCCGCGTGCACGACGCTCTTCACCGCCGCGCCGGACGTCGCGGCCAGCGACCTCAGCGCGTCAGCCAGGTCCTCGTAGCCGACCTCGATCTCGTACTGCTCCCGTGCGCTGTCCGGCGCGTCGGCCCACCCCGCGGGCAGTCCGAACTTGGCGTAGCCGTCGACGACGCCCTGCCAGTAGGCACGGTCGTCCGGGCTCCGCAGCGCGGCGAGTTCGCCCGCCACGGCGTCGGCGAAGCGCACCGCGGGCGGCGTCCAGGCGTCGGGCTCGCGCCCGTCGCGGAGCTGCCGGAAGCAGGTGACCAGCTCGGCGATGAGGGAGTGGTAGCTCCAGCCGTCGATGATGGCGTGCGCCTCGGTGACGGTGAACTGCCAGCCGCCGTCCGCGCACAGGTGCACGGCGACCCGCATCAGCGGGGCCTCGACCAGGTCGAAGGCGTTCTCGCTCTCGGCCGCCACGAAGGCCCGCAGCGTCCGCTCCGCCTCGTCGGCGCCGAGGGCGGTCAGGTCTTCGACCGTCACCGGGATCTCGGCGGCCGCGTGGACGAGCTGGAGGGGCGCGGAGTACGTCTCCAGGTCGATCGACGTGCGCAGCACGTCGTGGCGCCCGGCCAGGACGGCCAGGGCCGCGCGCAGTGCGTCGAGGGAGAACTCCTCGTCCCGTACGCGCAGCGAGGCCACGTTGTGGTAGCTGCGGGCGCCGCCCTTGGTGAGCATCTCGACGACCATGCCCGTCTGCGCCTGGGTCAGCGGGTAGGCGTCCGCCACGCCCTCCGGCAGCTTGGCCCGGTCCTCGTCGGCGAGCAGTGCGAACGGCTCGACCGGCTTGACCGGCTCGACGGCCTCCGGGCCGCCGTGGCCACCGCGATCGGCGAGCCGCTCGGCCATCGCGGCGACCGTACGCGTCGCGAACACCTCTTGCATGGTGGTCTCGAACCCGGCGGTACGCAGGGCACCGACGAGGGAGACGGCGCGGATGGAGTCACCGCCCAGGTCGAAGAACGAGTCCTCGACGCCGACCTCGTCCAGGCCCAGAACGTCGGCCCAGACGGCGGCCACCCGCTCCTCGGCCTCGGTCCGCGGGGCGATGTAGGCGCCGCGGGCGAAGGCGTCCTGCTCCGGGGCGGGCAGAGCCCGCT
>NZ_JBVITX010000033.1:0-1363 GCF_055597165.1 Streptomyces sp. NPDC039480
GGGCACGTGGCTGGTGGATTCGGGGCCGTTCAGCTTCGTCAAGCTCACTCCGGGGCATCTGGAGATCCTCACGCATCAGTTGGGCGAGGAGCAGGCCCGGGCGCTGGCCGGGATCTGGGTCGTCGCCGGTGAGGCACTCTCCGGCAGGCTCGCCGGGCAGTGGGCGGCACTGCTGGGCGAGGGGCGTCTGATCAACGAGTACGGCCCCACCGAAGCCTCGGTCGGTACGTGCACCTATCTGGTGGCCGCGCCGGTGGCGGCGGACGTGGTACCGATCGGGCGCCCGCTGCCCAACATGACCATGTACGCCCTCGACCAGGGTATGCGGCCGGTACCGGTGGGTGTGTCCGGCGAGTTGTATGTCGGGGGCACTGGTGTGGCGCGTGGTTATGCGGGGCGTGCCGGTCTGACGGCTGAGCGGTTCGTGCCCGATCCGTTCGGGGCGCCGGGAGCCCGGCTGTACCGCACCGGGGACATGGTGCGGGTCCTCGCGGACGGCAGCGTCGACTTCATCGGCCGTGCCGACCTCCAGGTCAAGGTCCGCGGCTACCGCATCGAACCGGAAGAGATCCAGGCGGTGCTGCTCGACCACGAGGGCATCCGCGAGACCGTGGTGATCGTGCGCGAGGACGACCTCGGTGACAAGCGTCTGGTGGCGTACTACGTGCCTGCCGACGGCCCGGTCGCGGCCGAGGACCTGGCTGCGCACTGCGCGGTCCGGCTGCCCGACTACATGGTCCCGGCCGTGTTCGTCGAGCTGGCGGCCCTGCCGCTGAACGCCAACGGCAAGATCAACCGCAGAGCCCTCCCCAAGCCGGACGACACCGAGGCCGACGCCGCGGCCGAGGCGCCACGGGGACTGGTGGAGGAGCGCATCGCCGAGATCTGGACGGAGTTGCTCGGGCGCCCGGTGGGCATCCACGACAACTTCTTTCAACGGGGCGGCAATTCGATCCTCGCGATCCGGCTGATCGCGCAGATCCAGTCCGCGTTCGCGGTGGACATTCCAATCAGGGCGGTTTTCGAGAACCCGACCGTCGCCACCATGGGCGAAGCCGTCGAGGCCGCAGTACGAGATGAGATCGAGCAGATGACGGACGCCGAGGTCATGGCGGAGTCGCTGCGTCTTGAGGGTGAGGGCAAGTGAGCGTGGGCGAGAACGGCCAGAACGGTCAGCCGGGCGTGCCGGGGTCGGTTACGCGCGAGGAGCTGCTGCGGCGCCGGCTGAGCGGTGGCGGTGACGGTGGTGGCCGTGGCGGGTCCGGCACGGGCCGGGGCCCCTCGGCGATCGGCCGCGCGGATCGTTCCGGGCCGTTGCCGCTGTCGTTCGGTCAGCAGCAGATGTGGTTCTTGAATCGTCTTG
>NZ_JBVITX010000034.1:0-1179 GCF_055597165.1 Streptomyces sp. NPDC039480
GGACCGGCCCAACGTGCGTCGATGTCACGGTCGGGGCTCGGCCGTCCGAGCGGCCTGGCTGGTCGGGTCGTCGGTTTTCGCTGCCGGGTGCGGGCCGGTCCAATGTGGGTGGCTGTCACTGGGGGCTGTGCCGGGCATGGGGGCTGCTGGTCGGGGACCTACTTTGGGAAAGTTGTGAATGGGCAGGCCGCGCGCCCCCCTGCCACACCCCGCGCGCCGTCGTGCAGGGTTGTGTGGGGTGAGGCGGGTCGGTATGCCAGGGGGGTGTGTTGGCTGTTCTAGGGGGGCGTGCGGTGCACGCATTCGCAACTTGGCGAAAGTAGGTCCCGGGGTGGGGCCTCTCCCGCCCGGCTTGGGGGCGCATTGCTCGTCAAGGAGGGGGCGCGCGGCCTCCGTGTTCACAACTTCTCGAAAGTAGGTCCCCGGGGCGGCCCGCCCCACCCCGGCTTGCGGGGCGGGGTTGTCCGCGCATGGAGGGGGCGCGCGGTCTCCGCATTCGCAACTTTGTGGAAGTAGGTCCCGGGGGACGGTCTATCTCTCCTGGCCTGGGGGCGCATTGCCCCGTGTAGGGGGGCGTGCGGCGCAGGCATTCGCAACTTGGCGAAAGTAGGTCCCCGGGTGGGGGCCTCCCCCCCCCCGCTTGGGGGCGCATTGCCCGTGTGCGAGGGGGCGCGCGGCCTCCTCGTTCGCAACTTTGTGGCAGTAGGTCCCGGGGGACGGGTTGCCCCTCGTGGCCTGGGGGCGCGTTGGCTGTTCGAGGGGGCGCGCGGCCTCCGTATTCGCAACTTTGTGGAAGTAGGTCCCCGGGGACGGGCTGCCTCTCCCGGACTGGGGGCGCGTTGCCTGTGTAGGGGGCGTGCGGCACATGCATTCGCAACTTGGTGGGAGTAGGTGCCCGAGTGGGGGGTCTGCTCATCCTGGCCGGGGGCGCATTGCCCGTGGATGGGGGGCGTGCGGGCTTCCTCTTCGCAACCTTTTGGACGTAGGTGCCCGGCTGGTCCGACTGGCTGGGTGGCGGGCCCTGGGGTTCGGGGCTGGCAGGGTATCGACTGTGACGGCTGCCTACGATGGCCGGTCCGCACCGGGCAGCGAAAGCGGATGACCCCACCGGCGAAGCCGGGTCTGGCCGCGCGGGCGGCCGAGGTGCGACCGTGACCCGCGCCCACGTTGGGCCGGTCT
>NZ_JBVITX010000035.1:0-1086 GCF_055597165.1 Streptomyces sp. NPDC039480
ACTGAGCGTTTCGCCCTGTCTGATGGCACTATGGGGAGGTTTGTGGAGGCTGTCCGACTGACGCTGAAGTGAGAGGCGAGCCATCAGTTCGCCGTGAGGCGCCAGAGGGCTGTTTGATCCCGATGCCTCCTGTCTGATCCCAACCGGGGGCCGCTCGACGGTCTTTGACCGCTGGCGGGGCCGACCGCCGCGCAGTACATCTGAAACATGACCGCCGACAGCGGCTATCCGAGCGACCTGTCCGACGAGCGCTGGCAGCTGATCGAGCCGGTGCTCACCGCCTGGCGGGCCGAGCGCCGCGGCCGCGGCCTGGACATCGGCCGCCCGCCCGAACACGACCTGCGCTTGCTGATGAACGCGATCCTGTACGTGGACCGCACCGGCGTCCCCTGGCGCTACCTGCCGCACGACTTCCCGCCCTGGCCCACGACCTACCACTACTTCGCCTGCTGGCAGGAAGACGACGTCTTCGCCCAGCTCACCGGCCTGCTGCGACGCCTGGTCCGCGAAGCCGAAGGACGCGACAGCGAACCGTCGGCCTGCGTCCTGGACTCGCAGACCATCAAGACCTCCGCCAACGTGCACCTCGGGGACCAGGGCACCGACGCCGGCAAGCGGATCATCGGCCGCAAGCGCCACCTCGGCTGCGACACGCTCGGCCTGCTGCTGACCGTGCTGGTCACCGCCGCGAGCGTTTCCGACACGGCGGCCGGCGTGCACCTGCTCTCGCGCATCGCCGCGGCTCACCCCCGCATCCGCAAGGTGTGGGTGGACGCCGGCTACCGCACCACCGCCATCGAGCACGGCGCCCGCCTGGGCATCGACGTCCAGCCCGTCCAACGCCCGCCGGGCGCCCGCGGTTTCACCATCATCCCCAGACGCTGGACCATCGAGCGCAGCATCGGCTGGCTCATGCACCACCGCCGCCTCGCCCGCGACTACGAGCGACACCCACACCGTTCCGAAGCCATGATCCACCTCGCGATGATCGACCTCATGACCCGCCGCCTCACCGGCGAAAGCACCCTGAACTGGCGCGGAACCTAACCCGGGATCAAACACACCTCACAGGGCGAAACACTCAGT